>CAXSBF010000020.1:0-87614 GCA_964235785.1 uncultured Pyrinomonadaceae bacterium
AAGATGAAACGGCTGATGAAACCGAAGCGACAAACGGCGAAGAAGGTCGCGCCATGGCAAAACCCTCGGGCAAGGTCGGGGGCGTAAAGTAACCGACAACCGAAGAATAGCCGCTGGAGACAAAAGTATTGAGCGCGATAATCGGCGCGGGCGTGTTATTGGCTATCAAGCCGGACAGGAAACCCGGAGAAGATAAAACAAAAGGTTCTGACGGCGCGGAGATGGGGGCGTGCTTTTGGTTGATAATCGGGGTGGTTTGCGCTGAAGCCGTTTTCGTCTGCCCGAAGAACAGCAGCGGGATGAGTAATGCCGTCATTAGCAACGAAGCGATCAATCTACTCGGCAAATTATATTCAACTACAAAAGCAATTAATCCAGAGCAGTATTGCCCAAGATAACTTCCCCGGCTCTTCAATCCATTAAAACGCACCTTCATCTGTCTAATTCTCCTCTAATATCATTTGTATTTCTGGTTGTAAATTATTTTGTGAAAAAAGATGCGTTTGCGATGCAGTGGTTAAGTAAGGCATCAGGGCGCAGCTCGTGCCACAGATTTACCGAGAAAAGTCCCGATAGAAATTGCCGGGACCTTTTGAGAGTTCTTTAATCTCAGATTCTAACTTCCGGCGATAACCCCTTTTCTGTAGAAAAAGAAAGACCGCTATCCCGAGCAAAACTGCTTTACTGACAATTGGTTATTCTGAAAAAGGGTTTTGTATCAAAAAGAGTAAAATGAGTTGCCTAAAAATTTTTATTACTACAAAAATATTTTGCACAAGGTTTTTCATAAGACCGTAATACAATCTTTGTTAAACAATTTTTGATTAAAATCTCGGATTCTGAATTAGTTAATTTTCCTTTACAGATGTCTATGGCAAAAATGTGCAAAACCTTGCACTTTTTTTTCAAAAAAAATAAAATATCAAGTGTCAAAAAACCCTCCGAAAAACTGCTGTTAGAAAGCCTTATATTTAGGGCATTTTGGAAGGCGAAAAGGAGGTGTCAGAAAACAGTAGTTTTTTGACACCTCAGATGTGCAGATCACAGAGATAGTTTCAATTTCTGCCAGTATAAATCATCCTTGTAGTTTTGCAATCGAAGCCGTTCTTTTGAAGAATTGAAGGCGGTTTCAACTTCATCGTGATACGGAGTTTTGATTGCTAAATCGAACCATTTCTCCCAAGGTGGTTTACCATTTAATGAACCGTGTGGACGAAATTCATTGTAATAATCTTGCCAGTCAGCCAATTTCTGTTGAAGTTCTGAATCCTGTAAATCAACGGTTGCATAAAATTCTTCTAAATCAGTTCTTTGAGAACGCTCGACTTTACCGTTCAAATGCGGCGAACGAGGTTTTATCGGACGAAATTTGACGGCATATTTTTTTAACTGCTCTTGAAATTTATAAGCAAAAAATTCCAGTCCGCGATCAGTTTGGATTCGTTGAATCGGAAACGGCATTTCTTCAATAATCTGTTCGAGAAAAAGTAAAGAATTGGCAGCGGTTCTTCGGTCGAATAAAGGTAAACAGCGGATTCCGGTGCAGTCATCAACCGCCATGTATTGGTAAAGACCGGGCGCGATTTTACAAGTGTCGATTTGAATGCGCTCGCCTGGAATCGGATGCTCGTAGCGATGCCGATGTTTCCGCAGGATTCGGCTTTTCTTGAGCGGCTCGACATTCAATTGCCGGATAACTTTACAGAGTGTCGCTCGTGAAATTGAGAAAGTGTGATTTCTCAGCAACTCACTTTGAATCCGGCGCGAGCTAAGCCGTCGTTTTTTCAGCTCGGAAATCCAAGAAATTTCTTTGTCGAAAACTTTTCGATTTGGCGAGTAATGCGGGCGGCGGCTGACTTCAAGTAGTCCTGCTTCACCACCTTTCTGAAACCGTTGCCACCATTTCCGCAAAGTCGGTCTCGAAATACCGCAACGGCGGCCAACAAAACCAGCATTCTTCGTTGCTTCATAGAGTTGGGACCACTCTAAACGGGCTTTTATTTTGTGCGTCATAATTCATCATATAATTGAAATGATGTCTATGATCCGCACACCTCAGAGTTGTTTCAAAAAATCTCTTTTTAATAAATTCTATTTCTCATCTGCTTCATCGCTAGGATAGAGTTGCCACTCACGCAACATATCAAGTATCTAAGTTTTGTAGAAGAAAGCCGCGCTATTTACGGTTGGTTTGAATGAGTTGTTATGCTACAGGCACCCTACCATCTTGAATACCATCAATTTTTCGGTTGTTTGGGAATTTCAGGTTCCTCATCGGCTTTCACTTTACTTCTTAATTCTTTGGCTTCTTTCACTTTACTTCTTAGTTCTTTGGCTTCTTTATCATGCTTGCAAGCAAAACAGTATGAGCCTCTCCCTCCACCAATCAAAACAACATTGCCTATTAAAGCAAATACTATTAAATTTGTCGGGCATTGCCCCCATTGAAAAGGAGCTGCCTTCAGGAAGGGCGTCACAATTAGTGCTAAACCAACAAAGAAGAATATCCATCCAAAGATTTTGAGCAGTATATACAAAAGTTCAAGATCAGGAATTTCCTGAATCACCTGTTCCTTATCCTCCAACGCTCTCTTAATATTTAACTCATCCCTGAGAATCTCGATGGTATCAGCGGCTCTCTTCTGTGTATCTGCCGCATAAAGAAAAATGCCCCCCAAAACGGCGGCGATAAGAATTGGTAACAGCAAAGCATATGCTAGATATACATTGGGCGTTTGATTCAAATAGAACCCAAGGGCTACCCCTGCAATCGCATAGAAAAATACGTTTGTCTGCAAAGCAGTGTTAATGTAATATCTATAAGCCTCAATACGCAACTCGAATTCTTTCCACCTATGGTCTTCCATATTTAAGCCTCAATTTGATTAAACAAAAAGCTAAACGCTTCTCAATTCTGTAAGCGGCATACTTTCTATTCTGTTGAATTAAATGTGTGCTATATCGAATTTTTATAGACGAACCTATAAACCTAGGTCTAAAAATATTTTGGTTTCCCTTTATCTTTGCGGTCATATAAAATTCTACCGTATAATTGATCCAACTAAATTAGCCAAGAAGTGCCGAATCAAATCCAGCCTTAAATACAACAGTTTCAAATGTGTTAAATTTTTAAGGCAAAATTTTGAAATAATTATTTTACTAAATAGCCATTATTAAATTCGTTGTCTTTCATATCTCAAAATACAGAGCCTCTAATTGTTTTTAAATTGAGGCATAAAACTCTTAAATTTTCTTTTTCTAAATGTCTATGGCAAAAATGTGCAAAACCTTACACATTTTTTTACTAAATAATTGAAAATTTTTTTGCTAGTTTTGCTAAACCTCGCTCAATAAACGGTTTAGTTTTTGATATAAACAACCCGGAAATTGTGCATTTGCTTTTCCAATTACATTCTCCGCTTGCGCCGATCCTTTTTCGCAAATAAAAAAATTAAAAACGAGGTTCTAATCTTAGATGACAAATATTGACAAGAATTGCCAATCTGCTATATTTATATCGAAAGGAGCTTACTTATGGCAACAACTACAACAATGAATGTTTCCCTGCCCGAGACGATGAAATCGTTTGTCGAGGAGCGGCTTGAATCGGACGGCTACGGCACGGCGAGCGAATACATCCGCGATCTAATTCGCGCCGACCAGAAACGTCGCGCCGAGGCGCAGCTTGAGGCTCTGCTGCTGGAGCGATTACGCAGCAATGACGTAACCGACTTTGATATAAATCAAGTCAAATCCGAATTTGCAAAAAGAGGCGCGGGGCGCGGAAAGAAGAACAGCAAATGAGAATTCTTTACGATTCGTCTGTTCTCGAAGAACTCATCCTTCTTGCCGGATACATCGCTGACGACAATGAAGAAGCGGCGCAAGAGTTTCTCGATGCCTGCGATGCGACGTTTCGATTTCTTGCCGAGAACAGGTATAGCGGCGCGAGAAGATCATTTTCAAATCCCGAATTACAGGAAGTCAGGATGTGGCGCGTCAAAGGATTTGAAAAGCATCTGGTTTTCTATAAACCGCTCGAAGAAAGCATCAGGATACTGCACGTTATTCATAGCGCGCGAGACTGGAGAAGTTTATTCGATGATGAAGCCCGCTAACAGGAAATAATATGAC
Source organism: uncultured Pyrinomonadaceae bacterium (assembly GCA_964235785.1). Lineage (GTDB taxonomy): Bacteria > Acidobacteriota > Blastocatellia > Pyrinomonadales > Pyrinomonadaceae. Next base: position 4,135 of record CAXSBF010000020.1, read on the forward strand.
AAGAAAATACACCGAAGACAATCCAATGCCGCCCGCCGACCTCGCTCGTTTTAAAAGAAATATCAACCGGCGCATTTTAAGACGAAAAAAGGCTCAGACGACATAAAAAACTCTGGAGCAATTCGAGCAGATTCTGTTTACCTCGGCAATGGCGCACGGCAGAAAGTCAAATAATACGGAGTCGCCGCATCTCAAAACTCTTATTAAACAATCGGTCAAGGAATATGTTTTTTCTGAAAAGGACGCGGCAACCTTTGCCGCTCAAAAATGCAGGATTTATTTCTCGGGTCCGAATTAAGCAAACAGGATTTACAAACCGCCGTTAAGCAAACTCGTTGGACAAGACTTGATAAAGAAATTCTCGAACTGGAAATCAAAAAAGGAATGGATGAGATTGACGCCGGTTATAACACGACAATCAAAACCAAAGGAGACATTGAAATTCTGCTGGCGAACGTTAAGCGGCGTGGACTGCGAAAGTTAAAAGCCAAACAAAGACTCAAACTCAAAAATCAACCAGTTATTTAGCAATTTACCCGTCTTAAATCTAAATACCAAAACGACTACCCGTTTAATTACAGGTAGTTTTTCATTTTCCGGTGGAATGAGTTTTCCCTAAAAGGCGTCGATAATGCCGGTAATTTGTGTCTTGACTTGAAAACCCTCAATCATAAAAGGAATCCGGCTGCCGACCTCTTCATCCCGCAGATAAACGAGAATCACGTCGTCACCGATTTGATTTTGTCCGATCCCGACTCCTTCTACCCCGTCGATTGCCATCAGCTTATGCTCATAATTTTGTTTTACCTGAGCAATCTGAGATGGCGACGTTGCGGAACCGCTTGCCGCCAATTCGTCCGGGTCATAAGTCATAGCTGCTTCTTCATATAAATATTCGTTCATCTCCAACTCCTTAAATACTGGTTTTGTCTTAACTATTTGCCCGAATTGGGTTAATATCGCTGACAAGCAATATCGCCGATTAACAATACAAATATAATACATTCAGCCCTAAAAAGCGATATAAAACCCGCACAATGAGAATGATCCGCCTCGAATTTTAGGGTTGCGTTTTATAATCAGACTGCTTGCAATGATGCCGCAAGCAGTCTGATATACCCCGAAGATTCCGGACTACTTTCACATTCTAAATTATGTAACCAGATTGATGTCGAGAGCGGCGACCACTCGGCTCATCTTGTTGGCAAAAGTGATGCCGCCGCCGCCAGCAAACAGCAGTCCGACCGGTCGCCGAGCGCTGTCCCAAGTCCAGATTGAAGAACCGGAGTCCCCGCCGTCGCTAAAGAGAGTGCCGCCCGCGCCGCGGATGGATATTTGGTCGCTGAAAAGCCCGACCCGCCCGGCGCCGTAATTAACCCGGATGGTGGCGCTAATGTCAATAATCGTACCGCGCGTCAATTGCGTCGTGCGTCCTGATTTGCCGACCGCCATATTCAATTGCGGGGCAACGGGCGTGCTGCCGATTCTGAAAAACTGCGGCTGCCCGCCGGACAGATACACCAACTCTCGGCGAACCCTATCAGACCAGCACCACCCGGTGGCGCAGTCAACGTAATTAACCCCGCCGGCAAAGTTGATGGGGACAAAACGCTCTAACACCGCGATTTGATCCGCCGGACATTTCCCGCCGTCATACGGACCAGGCTGGCAGATACAGTCGCCGAACGCGCCGCCGTTCGAGTTGGCGAGAACGTGATTATTGCTCAGAATCATCAAGCGCGAATTGCGCGGAGCCGACTTGCCGATGGCGAGACACCCGATAGTTCCGGCGGTAATGCGGAAATGACCGACCGAAATTCCGCCGGGAGCGGGTCGCATTCTGAACCGGTGCGGCTGCACGTCAATCAGCCCGGTAACGATGACATTGACCGGAACGTCGTCGCTGCTCGCCGCCGACACGCCCATCGAATCGACGACGACCGATTTAATTTCGTCAACCGATGTTCGCTCAACCACATAAACGTTGAGAACCTGCTTGCCGGGTTCGGCGCTTGAACTCAAAACCTCGCCCCCGCGACCCGTCGTTGACGGTAGTCCCGGACCAATACCGATGCCGACAATGTTGCCGGCGCCTTGATGCGCGTCTTCGGCTTGCGCTCCGACTTTCTGCTGACTGACGCTTTGCAGCAGTTGGTTCTCGATTTCTCTTTTTATTTGCAAAAGATTTTCGTCAATACCGAAGATTGTCGCCTGCGATTCCGGCGCCGCCGCTTCCTCCCTGAATCCTTCTTCGGCTCCCGGTTCGCTGTAGCTTTGCACACCGGCGTCTTCGTCTAAACTCTCCTCGACCGCTTCCCGGAACTTCTGAGCCGGAGGGTCTTGAAAAGTTTGGCTGTCCTGCTTGCTTGATTTCGTTTCCTTTTTGCCTAATGGATCACTCGTATTCATTGTCTTGTCTCCTTTTGTGCGAAGAGTAGTAAGCTCTCTTCTGTTTATGGTTGGGCTGATTGGTAAATCAGTCGTGATTAGTCAAACGGAATAAGGCTTTCGGCTCTAGTCGAACAAGGTTTGGAAACCGTATTCCAAATCCGTCCCCGACCGCCGCTACTGTTGCTGCTGCCAGAGTCTGTCTGACGGGTTAGGAAAGTCACCCGGTTATCTTCCGGTTCAACGAATCCGAAGCAGAAATCTGTAATTCTTGTCATGAGCGAAAAACTATAGCGTTTCTGCCGAGTCAAATTTACAAATTTTTATTCAGCTTCAATTCGAGGTAAAAATTTAAACTTCAAATTTTTGGTGCTTCTAAAAAGTAATGACTTTTTCGGTCAAAACCTGACACAATTTCTTATGAAATAATTTAATACGTTTATAAATTGTAAATTAGTATTGCTTTCTTTGAGTTTTTAATGCTTTTGTGAGTTTTTGATAACCAGGTTGGCAGAAGCAAACTATAATAACTCCGAGCGAAGCGCAGAGACTTATCGGCTGGAACGAACTGAAAATTGATCAAAAAAGTAACTGATGTGGGGGATCTTAACAGGGTTTTTATAGTCAAAACTCAAACGGCACACTTCAAACTGCGTTGGTATAATCGCCGGTCTTTTACAGAGCTAAGCAATTAATTTAATCGGTAATCCTGAGTTCAGAGTTTTGTCCAAACTCAGGATTAAATTTTGGCAGCCAGGTTAATAACTAACCCTGCTTGTTTTGAAATCCGATGTCTTCGGTGTGCAGGTCTATGCCGGCGCAGAAATCGCTCGGATGATCACCGCAATCGTCCGCGAAATCCTTCGCCCTTTGCTCAAGCACATTACGAGCCGGCGGCAACTGTTCCGCGATTGGTTTGACGGAGATACCGGAGTTGTTAAGCTGTTCGATAATAAGTTTTCCGACGGCTTTTCCGATAAATTGTCCGATAACGTGGTCGCTGCGCCAATGCACACCGCCCCACAACCGGGCTGTCCCGATATTATCGGCAAGTTTATCGAAATCGTCTTTGAACGCCGGAAGCAGGCAGCCGAGAACGTAACTTGCCGCCGCCGAATAGGTGCTGTGACCGGACGGGTAAGCCGGGTGGCGCGGAGTTCCGGGCGAGGGATTCGGCGCCGCCTTCTTCCCCCCTTTGATAATATTGCCCGCCCCGTCAAATGCAACCTTAAAGTCGAACAATACTTGAAGCGTCGGATCTGCCTCGACGGGACGCTCACGGCGGGCAATCTGTGTTAAACCGGTGGCGAGCCATTTGTAATGCCAAGCTGCCATCAACGCGCTCGCAATCGCCACGTCGAGCGCCGCCCAGTATAAAGCCTGGCGCGGCGGCGACAATTTTGCGCCGAGCGATTCGGCAAGCAGAACATTAAGGACGTGGCGGTGCCACAGACCCGGTGTCTCAGCCTCGAAGAGCCGTGCCAACTCGCCGCCGGTCCGAAGAATCGGTGTCGGACTCGCCCGCTTGCTTAAAACCGCACCCGGTGGCGGGCATTTCACATATTTTGCGTCTCTTAAAAAGGCACTCAACTGGGATTGCGGAAATTTCGCGGGATTTTCCCGATCCGTAAAGAAGTCCCTGAGTTCCTTCAGCTCGGCAAGGGCTACGGGCGAGCTGGAAAGCGGATACCGATTTTCCGGCTTCTTTAACTCCTTGTCTAAAGCATCATGAACCTTTTTCATTCGGACGATGCACAAGGTCGGGCATCGAAACCAGTAGCTTGCCTCCGGTTCAACCTGCGGAAAGTCGGGTAGCTGCCCCGGCAGGTCGTATTCATGATTTGGCATAATTTCCTCCTGTGTCTGGTTAAATTGCTGAATTTACCGCGGCTTTTACCCGCGCCTTCTTGGCTTTTAATTTACGTCTCTAATTCACAACGCTTTAGCCACGCAGTTTTAAAGCTCTCTTAAAATCTGAATCGCCTAATTCCCTTTTACCGTATATGTCTTTTTGAGTCGAAACCTTTCATATTTTTTTGAAATAGTGTAATCGTATTCCCTACTCGAAGGCTTGCCCTGTCTAGTCAAAACCAATCGGCGACCCCGCCGTGATGCGAACAAGTTCCTCGCCGATGCTGGCTGTAGCTTAACGTGCCGTCCGCGCATCGCGCGATGGCTCCCGTCGTGTTAATTGTCTTTGTCGAGGTTCCGCGAGACATCATCGAGGCAGTCGAGTCATTTGTAGAATTAGTAGAATAATCAGCCGCCGGATTATCCCCTACAATCCGAATTGTATTGCCGTGAACCCATCCCGCCTGACGAAGCGCACGGACATAAAACCAGGCACCCTTTTGCCTGATAATCTCGACATTCGTGTCTCGCGGAAGAGATTGAATTATATTGCCGTTTTGATTCGCCGTTTGCTGCAAGCTGCTGTTTTCAGCAATCACGACCGCGCGTTTAGATTCGGTTTTTGCCGCAAGATTTTTGTTTGAAACCGGAGCGGCGGATGGTGCTACGGCGGCGGCTGTTATAAAAGGCTTCGATGGGGAGATTGTCGAAACATTTTCATCGCTTGCCGAACTGCAACCAAAAACAACGAATAGGAAAACAACAAAAATAATTGTCGGGTTGTTTTTATTTTTCATTTATTCTTTTTCCTTTGTCATTTTCGTCCAACAAAATTTAGTTCTCGCGTCTTGACGAACATTTACAGGTCAAAAGTATATTAAAGCGCAAGAGAAACTCCGGTTCTTGTTCTGGTAGCTAATTTTGATTGTCCTTCCTCGACTCGATAGCCGATTGGATTGATTCTGAAACGGTCGAGAGAAAATCATACCCGGTTTGTTCCTCAATCTCGTCAACTGTCGTCAGGTAAGTTCGCCATCTTGTGCCGATTGTTTCCTCATTCGGCATATTGACGGCGATGACTCGTGTGCTTTGATTGATTCTGCCGAGGTCACTGCCGCCTTCTCGCAAAACAACAACTATTTTGTAGCAATTGGTCGGAATCGTGATTTTGTTTTTTATCTTTCCTTTATCGCCATAGCAGCCGGCATAAACGTATGCCTCGTTGCCCTGCCCGACGATTTGGCGCGTATAATCTTCCAGGTTTTTCCAGGTTTTTTGATTGAGCTTCGGCGTTTGCGGCTGCATATTCGACATCAGGAAAGTCTCTCGATTAGCCGCCTCCGAGCTGCTTCTGTCTTTTGACGGACAGAGATGACCTCTGTCATAGCCCGAGTTGCGGTAATCGGTCGGTCTGATTTGCCAGCCGGTCGGCAAAGTCGTATCGGGAGCAAAAGCGTCGGTTCGATCGGTCGTTCCTATATCGGATTTGCTCAGATGCCACGAGACCCAGTTTGCCGCGCCGCGACTCTTATTGTAGGACAAGACATAACCGCTATGGGCGAGCAGGTAATTATCAGAGTTACCGGTATCGGATGTTGCCTTACTCGGATTGCCCAAAACCAACACGGCTTCGGCGCGGACTGATTGTTCGGCTAAGTTCGTTTCGGCAAGACACCACACGGAAACGTTGAGCGTCAGAAATGCAAGAACAGCTACGAAAAGAATTGAAAATATGCGTTTCATAAAGAAATCTCCTCCGCTTAAGATTAAAAATATCTACCTTCAAAAGTTTTTATTGCTAATAAATGTTTTGAGTCGTCAAATGCTTTGAGGAAGATGATTTAACATTTCTGCTAAATCATTCCTCTTACCGTTTAAAAGAGTCAGAATATTTACCCGAAAAATAAAAGTGTCGCCGCAATTCAAACAAATAATTTGCCTCTTTAACGGTATATGACAAAAAAGGTCAAAACCTTACACTGTTTTTAGTAATATTTTTGCTTTTATTTTTGAGAAGATTTTGAGAAGTGTGTTTCCGGTTGATTTAAGCTAATGTTTTCAACATTTAACTTCGATACAAAATGAGGTGCCGGTAAAAATAAAAGGGTGGATTTTGTCGTTTTAATCATTTCTCAATTACTAATACTCTTCCTGCAAAAACAAATTCAGACCGGCTTCGTCTTCAGCCGGGTTCGCGTTCCTTCCTCGGTCGCTTCGAGACGGGGGTTTCGGCGAGCTTGATTAGCTGCCGCTCGAACAGCTCGGCGATGGCGGGCGGTTTCTTCGTCAAAATCCGACTCCCTGCCGAGCGTCCGGTCAAAAATCCAGCCGACAAGTTCCGATGACGCCGCAACCGGCTGCAACTTAACGTGCCGCAGACAAAATCAATCCTTCCGGTTTTACAGCGATTGACTCAAATATTTGGGGGCAATAACAGATTCGTTATAATCGCTTATTACCCCTGACTATAAACGCCGGATGTTTTGGAGCGATTAATCCTCGTATCCAAAAAGAGAAAATGGAAATTAGAAACAAATTCCTGACAAATACTTTAACCTCTGCCTTCACTGTTTTTTGATTCGGCAATAAGTTCTACCAGCCGCCCTTACTGTCGATAAAGACCTGGCATTCAAATTGAGTGGCTTCAGCCGTGATCTCACCGCAAAACAGACAAGGAGGTTCGTCGCCATCAAACTGCATGGCAAACGTTCGCGTGTCGCTCGGCGGTCTTTCGAGCACGTTATACAAATGAACCAAATGACTCGTATGATTATGCGGGTCGCTCGGCTCGGCTCTGACGATGATGATGTATGGACTATGATCATTTCCGAGCGTTATCCTGACGGGAGCAGGGACATTCAGGGGGAAAATCTCGATTTCCAGATTATCGGTCGGCAAGCAGAATATATCTCCGCCGGGAATTCTTCCGATTCTACCCAATTGCACCGGATTTCTAAGCGTTACGCCGTCGCTTTCATACCTTGTCGCCTGATTGACGCTCATTTTATAAGTGTAGAAAACCGCATCGTAGATATTTAATCTGGCGGACAAATAAACATTCTTCGGATCGGGAGTAACATTCAATTCCGCCGCGCCGTGCCATTTTGCGAGATCGGGCAGATTCCGAAAATCCTCTTCATCCATCGGATCGCTCTCGTAGCGCCGACCCATTCCCTCTTTGGTTGTGTTGATGTTGATTACGATGCCGAAGGTCGAATATGAAAAATCCCTTTCCGTCGACCAGACAAGTTCGCACTCGCTATTGAAAATTTTCATTTCTATGGGAAAGTGCATATCCTTAAAAAATCCGAATTCCGCCCGATTTGTCGCCGGATTGAAACCGAGAACAGACAATCCCTCGACGAACACGCTTGCTCTCGCGCCGGGATGATCCGGTTTATCGGGGGTGACATTACCGTCTAATCGAGTATCGTCAGACGGAGTTTCTTTTGCGTCCGGGGGGTCAGTATACCGGTTATTTTTCTTAGTATCGATTTCGTTGTTCACTATTTTTCTCCTTTGTTTTTAATTTTCTCCTTTGTTTTTAATTTTTAGTAATCGGCGTAACCGCCAATCGGTAGAAAACCAGCCCAGTAAAAAGGTTGACGAAACGACTTGTTTTCGCCGCGCAGCATTTCGATTTGCGCTTGGCGAAGGGCGTCGATTGTCGCCAGACCCTGTTGTTTTCGGGAGCGATGAAATTTAATCATCAATTCGGCGGTTGAATCAGAATCGACCGCCCACTGGCTCGCCACGACCAGCGGAACATCCGAGGACAGAAACGCTCGCGCCGCGCCAATGGCTCCTTCCCCGTTATAAAATTTTTCCACGCCCGTTTCGCACGCCGACAAAATCACCAGGCGCGCCTGCCGCCATCTCTTTTGCATAATTTCCTCAACCGACAGTTCGCCTTCTTCCGCCAGCAAAAGTTTTGAAAGCGACGGTGACTTGCTGTTCGGAACATAATGCCCGGCAAAATGCAAAACATCCGCTTCATCCAGACTGTCGGAAATCCGCTCTTTAGTGGCTTCTTTTTCCGAGAAAATTCTCGGCGAATCGTAAAGCCGGGCAATCTCTTTGGCTTCCCTTGCCGCATCCGGCAAATCGGCAAGTTCGGGATAGTCGGTGCGTGAAAACGACGGGTTGCCGACGCTCAAGATTCTCTCACTGCCGCCGCCGCCGCTGCCTCCCGCCTTTTGCCGGGCAATGTCGGTTTCACTGACAAAAACCGTCGCGCTCGGCGCATAAAGAATCGGGTAATCTTCGATCAGGTATTTCTCGGTGGCGGACGAGACAAGCGAGGCGAACGAGACGCGGAAAAGAGCTTTGTCGGGGATAATACACAAAAGTTTATTCGGTTCAAGCGTTGATTCGATTGGCTGAATCAAAAGCCCGTAAAGTTCTCGCGCCGCATCTTGACTGGCGCTGCTGCTGCTCCGGCTGGTCAAAAGTTTCGTGTAAGTTTGAATCTTCTCGTCTAACTCGCTTGCTTTAATCGTTTTTTCGGCGGTTATAACTTTTGTGCCGGAGATTTGCCAAATCAGCAATTTGTCGGCAAGAACGGCGTAATAAACCACCTGCACGCCGGGCGGAATTTTCTGGCGAAATTCTGACAAAACAAGCGGTTGGATCGAATTTTCGGTGATCAACCCGAGCAATGAACGGGTGCGCGAGTTTTCAGCGTAATTGAAGGCTTGTTCACTGTCCTGCAACCGGTCAAAGGCGTAATCGGTGGCAATGTCATAAACTTCTTGTTCGGTGTCGAAAAAACTGTCGCGCTCGGCTTCCGTGAGTTTTTGCCGGTAGTTGTCAAATGAATTAAAAAGTTCGGGCATCTCTCCTCTGACAGCGAAATCCTGCTTTTGCATCACATAACACAGCAGCCTGCCTTTTTGCGCCTCGTAATTGTTAACGGCAAATTCGGTTTTTTGATAGTATTGAATGACTTGATTGTAATTTTCAATTGCTTCTCGGCAGTCGTTCGAGGCTCTCTGCAAATGGGCTAAAATTAATCGTGTTTTGGCAAGTTGTTTTTCTCTGGCGGCTTCCTCGGAAAAAGAATTTGCCAATTGAAAACCGGCTTCAATTTCACGAAAGGCGTCCGGGTATCTTTGCATCTCGCTAAAAATAATTGCCAGGTGATTGTGCGCCGCCAGGCTCAGTCCGGGACTTTTCAACTCGTTTTGCGAAAAATCAACTTCTTCCCGTGCAAAGGCGGCGGCGGCATCATAGAATTTGAAACGGTAAAAACTCTCGGCGGCGAAAAGCAGGTTGCGCCCCCTTTGCCGTGGGCTTTGATAATAAAGATCGCCGCCGCCCGCGCTCAAACTGCCGTAGACGCTGCTCAAAGCCTTCTGCTTATCACCGATTAACCAATACTCGTTAGTGAACTGATTAAGTGTTTTTTGAATATTGTAAGAGTCGGAAATTGCCGTCGCCGTTTCCAATGCTTTTTGGTTGTAAGCGATGGCTTTCGATTGTTCGCCTAAAAGGTCATAATCGCTTCCCAGCCAGCCGTCCGCCAGTGTTTGCACCCACCGGTAATTCTTTTGCCGGCAAAAATCCGAGAGCGTCAAAAGCCGCTCGGTGCTTTCCCCGATCTGTCCGGCTTGGCAAAGACAATAGCAAATTTCGTATTCGGCAATGCTTGCCTCCCACCGGTTGCCGGCGTCGGTAAATTCTTTTTTCGCTTTTTGAAAGGCTTCGAGCGAGCCTTTCCAATCTGATTTTAAGATAAGTTGATAGCCTTCCTGTAGAGAACGGTGCGCTTCGCGGAGTGTTTGGCGCTGTGTTTGATTTGTTCTGGAGTAATAGTCAGCCAATTCCTCAAAAAACCAATCCCCCGCGTTTTGTTTTTCCAAATTGCCCAAATACACGAAAGCCGAACGGATTTCTTCCGCGTCCCGAGTCCGGCTTTCCTCTTTTGCTTCTAAAAAAAGCCGGGCAAGCTGCGGCTCGATCATCACGCCGGTCACCAATTCTTTAGTCTGACTCGCAACCGTCCAAGCGCGGGCGTGATCATTATTACGGTATGCATCGAGGAAATCCCGCAGAATTTGTGATTTGTCTTTCGGCTGGTCGCTTTGCCGCCGATTCAAAATTTCCAGATTTTTTCGTGCTTCCTCCGCCCAGGGCGAGGCAGGATCTTTTTCTAAATATTTTCCCCACGCCTCTTGCGCCTGATTGACAACCGGCATTTTTTGAAGGACGAGAGCCCGATTAAAAAGCGCTTCGAGCATTGCCGGGTCAATTTCCAAAGCCCGGTTGAGCGATTTTAGACCGAGAGCCTTTTCTTCGATACTCTCGTCAAATCTTTTTTCGGCTTCGGCTTGAACTGCTTTTTCCAAAAACGCCGCCCCGATGTCGTTAAAAACGGCAGCGGCATCGCCCGGCGCGGAGCTTAGCGCCTGATTGAATTCATCGAGAGCCAGATCAAACTTCTTCTCTGCTAAATACAAAAGACCGAGGTTGTGGTGCGCCTTCGCATCGGATGAATTTTCCGTCGCGTGGAGCAAGTATCCTTCGGCGCGGCTGTGCGCCTTTGCATCGGCGACGGGGGCGGCTGCGCCGCGAAAATCAGCGGGCGGCGCGTAATCAAATTGGGCTGTCAAGCGGGATTCGGTCGGACGCTGTCCGCGATACGCCTGCCGCAACTCGGCTAATCCCCGGTCGGCATCCGATTGGTAGAAAGCCGTGCGCCAAACGCCGTAACCGATTCCAATCAGCAGTAAAATCGCTGCCGCAAACCTTAGAGCCGGAAGAAAAAGCAACTTTCGCCATCCGGTGCGGGCAGCGACAGCTTTTTCTTCCGAATGCTTGGCGCCGTATTTTCGCAAGTTTTGGATCAGCCGCAGTTTTTCCTTGTTTTCGGGCGAGATGAGAAAGAACCGAAGAAACCGCTCGCGTTCCGCATCAATGAGCGAGCCGTCAAGATAATCGTTGATCAGTTCGTCTTCGGCAACTGACAATCGTTCGGTAAAATCGTCGTCAAGCAGTATTTTTTCTTCTATCCAGCGCATTTCTTTTTTATCGTCAAGACTCCCCAGCAAATATTTTCTGACGGCATTCTGCTGTTCATCGGAAGTTTTGTTCATCTCTTTTTCGGCTCGTTCCATAGTGTTATGACAAAAAGCGGCAAAACCTTACAAATTATTTTTTTCCGGCGGCGACGCAGCTCCGCAGACACTCCCGTAGTTGAGCGCGAATCCGCGACGCTTTGACTTGTAGGGTGTTGGGGCTGATTCCGAGATTTTCCGCGAGTCTTCGGCGGTTTTCGATTCTGGCGCTTTTTTCTCTCCGGTAATAATCGACAATCAGGCGGCGGTCGTGCGCGGTCAATTCTCCAAGACAAGTTTCCAGACACTCGTATTCAACCTCTAGCTGTGTCCGGTCGCTTTCATCCGTTTTTGGCAAATGTAGCTGTTTTATCTTATTTTGATTTCGGATCCATTCAAGATGAACATTGTCCGCTACGCCGTAGAAGTAGAGGGACGGCTCGCCGGCGTAATTCTCGGCGAGATGAGGGAGTTTTCGCGTCACGCGGTCGAAGGTTTCGTCCGCCAACGCCTCCGCCTCGAAACAGCCTCGCCCGATGAAAACTCTGATCAGGCGGCGGCGAATTTTCTCATATTTCTGGGCGGCGGTCTCACGGTTGCTGTCAAGCCAGACTAAAAGCATCTCGAAGTTTTCTTTGGTTATTACGTTTTCTTCAGCCATCAGAAAAGAGACTCGGCAGGTTAAGGAGGGGATTCCGTTCCCCAACTCTTTTGACCTCGCGCGAATTAAATTTTAGCTAAAACTTATGAACCGAACAGACGGTTTTTCAAATAAAGTGTGCGCGCAATATAACAGAAAACGCCCCGTTTTGAAACTCTTAGCAGGAGTTAGAAAACTTTGGAAGGTTTTGTCTCATTTTGCCGTTAAACGATAACGAAGCGACAAGGGAAATCAGCTCTTGCTTTTTCTCCGGCGATGCGACTTTGTTGGGAGCTTTCCAGACTCATTAATTGACCGAAAAAATTTAAGTGTAGCAAGGAAGCGTCTGATGGGTAATCTCTTGTAATAAGGTGAACCTTTTACAACGAAGCGACTCAAACCGCAGCGTAGGTTACGACGATGCACCATATCACTTTGCATACTCTAGCGCTGCCTGCCGGCGGCGGATATGGTTTTGTTTGGCGAGACATATTCTTTAAATGGCAGTTTTCGCTTTCGCTTGTAATAAGGCTAAGCCTCAGCGCTTTATAAGGAAAGAAAAATTGAAAATAAAGCAAGGTAAAATTATTTTCAAAAAAATGTGTAAGGTTTTGATCTTTTTTGCCATATACATAATAAAGACTGAATATAGTTTCAAGCGATGAATGTGAGAAGTTAATGTTTTCAGCGATTAAAGATTCTTTTAACGGGTACAGCAATCATCGGTTTTTAGATTACAAGATTTGAATTTAGAATCTTCGGCGTAAAAACCCGAAGCTAAATAGAAACCTACCGTTATCTTAACTAACTAATCGATAAGATCTAATCATATGGCAGAGAAAAATAGCAGAATGGATGAAAAATCAGAACCGGATGTCAATATCGCCGCAGAACCATCCAAGCTAAAACGGTTTGACGAGTTTCTTAATCAACAAAAACTTTTGATTGAAAAACTAGACGTTATAACTAGAAAGTTTGAGGTCAGTAAGAAAAAGGATTTTTGGGACGTAGTATCAAGTTTATCCGGCGTTTTTACTTTTCTTTCAAGTCTTGTGATTGCCGGACTGGGTGTCTATTTTACCGACCAATACAGAAAGCAAGATGTGCGTATTGCACAGGCGCAGGCGGTTGAAAAATTTTTACCTTATTTGAGTAATAAAGACGAAAGTTTGAAAAGAAGCGCATTGTTGGCTGTATCTGCCCTGCAGGATAAAGAGTTTGCTACTAGATTAGCCTCTTCTTATGCTAGCAACGGAACCATTGATGTGTTGGAAGTAATATTAAAAAATGCTGCAGAAGGAGACAGTAAGGAACTATTAACCGACACGCTTGCTGATGCTTATTTGAAGCGTGCCAGAAACGATTACCAAAATTCATCAGCCGGTTATAACTTTATAATTGCCGACTACAACAGAATTTTAGCACTTAGAAATGATGATTATTTCTTAAAAAATTGGGGAGAGTGGGATTTGGCTAATATTTACTCTGAACGCGGAAATGCTTACCGAGATAAGGGAGATTATAGTAATGCCGCTAAAGATTATGAAACAGCACTTCGGATATTACCAAATAACTCTTTTTCGATAATAAGCAAAGCAATAATGTATATGTATAAAAATGAAGATGATACGGCACTTACTATTCTCACTAAACAAATCGAAATTTCACCTGATTGCGGAGAATGTTATACAAGGCGTGGAGAAATTTATGAAAAGAAAGGAATGTTTGATAAAGCTACGATTGATTTCAATGATGGTATCAGTAGAGAGCCAAACAACGCCTTTATTCTAAACAGACGAGCTTATTTTTTTTTAAGAAAGAAAGAATTTAGAAATGCAGAAGTAGATTTTAAGAACGTAGTTGAGTTAACGGATAATGAAGCCACACGTAATCAAGCAGAGAAAGAATTAAAAAGGATTAACCCGAAATACACAAAGTTTGAAAACAAAATTCACAATCAAGAAAACAAAACCGAACCACAACTAAGCAACGCCGGAAAATGACGAATTTTCCAGGTTTATTTGCGCGTCACAGTTCATCACAGAGTTGTAATGATGTTTATGATTCCCGTACTTTAGAAATGTCTGAAAACAGTAACATTAGAGGTTTCTAACAGCCATATCGGAAAAATTAGCTGTCTTTGGTGAGATTCTTTCTACCGGTTATTTCCATCACATCCCGGTAAACTCTTCTTTCAGCGGTAAAAGCCGTAAGCGATATAGGGACCGTGATTGTCGTAACCGTTATTGCCGATACTGTAGCCGATGAACAAACTGCTTTTCTTTGAGAGCGCGATGCTCACCCCGGGCGTCAGGTAGCCGAAACGATTATCGCCAGTCATCCACTGCACGGAAACACTCACTTTTGGCGTAACCGGCTGCTCGTAATAGAAATTCCAGCCTTTGCGCGAACCGAAATCAGGATTTCTGGCAAGCAGCCGGTACCCGCCGATTGTTATTCGGGCGCCGCCCAGACGTTTGAGAGTTTTGCTCGCATTGCCGTAAATCATCACGAAGGCGTCGGTCTCTTCGAGTCTGCCAAGCGGAAAAAAGATGGTCGCCCCGACTGCCGCCGCCATTCCGCTTTTTTTGTTTTCGTATAACTTCCATTTGACGCCCGGCTGGATTTCAGGCGGAAAATCCGCGTCGAACGGGTCGCTGAATGAACCGTTCAAACCGATTTCGACATTTCTGCCGACCCCGTAACCGACGCGCCCGCCGTAGACCTGCTCGCCGCCGTTTCTGTGGCTTTGGGTTGCCGTCCAGAAATTGGCTTCGGTGTAAATCTCTCCTTTTCCAAGCGTATCGGTCGTCGCCGCCTGAGATGGAGTAGTCATAACTTCCGCGAAGATAAACAACAGAGCCGATAAAAGACAGACCGCCAATTTGATTTTTGATTTGTTCATAACTCTTTTCCTCCGCTTTCGACAATAATATTTTTGAAATCGGCGAATCAGTGAAGTCGTAGTTGAGCGGTACGGCTCGCTACACTCTGTTAAACCAGATATGCCTTCGGTTTGGGAAAACCGTTAAAGCGGCTCGCGCAGGAGAGCGTATAAGCTCCGGCATCATGGATGACGAGCCTGTCCCCGGCTTTCACTTCCGCAGGCAGCAAGGCTCCGCGCGTGATAATGTCGGGCGAGTCTCCGGTCGGACCGGCAATGGCAAACCGCACATCGCCCGTATTCTTTGGGAAGCATCTGAGGCTGGTTACCCGGTAGCGGGTCGAACCCTGATACGCCATCGCTTCAAAAAAGCCGTTGTAGACTCCGGCGTCCAGAAACAGCCACGTCCGATTGCTTCTTTGGATTCGACCGATAATGCTGACCACGGCAATGCCGCTCGATGCAATTATTCCTCTTCCCGGTTCTAAAACTAATTGCGGCTGGTAGGGCAACTTCCGGTATTGCCGGTAGATATTCTCTGCAATTACCTGCAAACAGGGATTGCTTTTTGTAGAGGCGTAATCGCACGGGTAGCCGCCGCCGATATTGATCGCCTCTATTTTCATATCGTGGGCGACGGCTAATTCTTCAAGAATCTCGCGGACAATTTCGAGCGCGTTTGCCCACGCCTGCGGGTTACTCGCCTGTGAGCCGACGTGGAAGCTGATGCCGTAGGGTTGCAGCCCCAATTCGCAGGCGCGCCTCAAAAACGGAATGACGCAACGCCGGTCGGTGCCGAACTTTTCGGAAAATCTGAAGACGCTTCCCGCATCATCGACGCTTAACCGGACAAAGACTCTCGATTCGGGAGCGAGTTGTGCGATTTTCTCCATTTCCGGCAGCGAATCAACCGCAAATGTTCGCCCGCCGTAGCGGTAGAACTCCTCAATATGCGAGGCGGGTTTAACGGACGTGCCGTAAATAATCTTCTCGGGCGGAACAGCCAGCTTTTTGAGCATCCGAAGCTCATACGACGACGCTATTTCAAACCCGCAATCCTTATCGGCTAAAGTTTTTAAGACCGCCGGCTCGGAGTTTGCCTTCATCGCGTAATGAATTCCTGCTCCCGGAAAATACCGTTTGAATTCGCCGAACGCGCCTAAGATTCTGTTCTTCGAGAATAAAAAAAACGGCGTTTCGTAAGGAAGCGATTCTAAGCAATCCCGACTGAAAACTTCATCATCTCTCTCAAAAACTTGAGCGGTCATAAATGGTGATAGCGGTAAAAGGTAATTGCCAACCCGTTTATCTTTTGACTATTTGTATTCAGACAAGGGCTAACAGCATAATGCCGAGGATAATGACAATCCCGCCCGCCGTTTGAAGCGCGGTTATTTTCTCCCTCAGGAAAACGCGAGCCAGAATAATAGTCGGCAGAGAAAACGCGCCGCTCAGTAAAGCAACCACGCTCGTTAATGGCGTCGTGCTGTAGCCCCAGCTAATGGCGAGATAAGCAATCGTCTCGCACAAACCGATTAGTATCAGGAACTTCCATACCGGGCGGTTTTTAATTCGCAGACTGACCCTTTGGACGACGGCTGCAAGCAGGATGGTAATCGTCATAAAGGCATACATCAGCAGGGCGTAGACGAGCCAGTCCGCTCCTCCGATAAAGTGATCCCAAAACAACGTCCAGACGGCGGCAAGCAACGTCGCCGTCGCTATTTCCCGAAAGCCGGGAATGCGCGAAAAGCCGGGACGCTTTGCCTTTAACGCGGCAATGTCGGTGCTGATGAAAATGATGCCGGAAAACAAAACCAATAATCCGAAAATTGTCAGATAGCCGATTGGTTCGCCGAAAAACGTGATGGAGAGCAGCGCGGTAATACCGGCAAAAGAAGCGAAAACGGGATTAAGGACTGCCAATTGCCCTTTTCCAAATCCCTTATAGACGAACAGATAAACGGCGGCTTGCAGCATCCCGAAGACAATCAATAAAGACCAGGTTTTCAGATCGGTGGGCAGTGCTATGCTTTGACCGAATACTTGCCATCTGACGAGCGCCATTAATAACAATGAAACCGTTCCGAACAGATGCCCCCAGGCAAGACTCGCCGTATCGCCAATCTCGTCGATTGTTTTTTTGGCGAAGAAGTCAGCCAGACCCCAGCCAAGCATTCCGCCGAGACCGGCAAGCGAGGCGATTACTATATCCTGGTGCATCATTTACTTTTTTTGGTGTTGTCCGGTTGCTACTGCCTACATCAACTCAGTCATTAAAAGCTCGCCTTACACCTAATTGGAGAATTAATATCGAGATGACGGGCAAAGCAATCTTTTGTTATTCTAAAAACAATTTAGAAAATTTTCTTTGACAGTTTGGTGCCAATACTACTGCTCATTCCACAAGAAGCGGGTAATTACTCGTGATCCAGAGAGCCACCTATCTCTCCAATAAATCGGCTCAAAAATTTTATCACCTCGCTTTGTCACCAAATGGTGACAGCAGATATAAAAAAATAGTCTGCTTTCTAAGATTAGTCAAGCAGAAACAAAACTTTCTATCGGGAGGAACCTTCTGATGGGAAGCGCGAGTCGTATGAAGCCTGAAAGGCTTGGAGAAAAACTGTTAGCTATTCGCAGAAAGTTTGATTACAGTCTTTCGCAGATGGCAGATGCTCTGTCAACTGAACAAGTAAAAGTTGTTCGGACAGATATTTCAAGGTTTGAAAAGGGTCAAAGGGAGCCATCGCTGATTATCCTGCTTAGATATGCAAAGTTAGTGGGAATATCGCTGGATACTTTAGCGGATGACGAAATAGAGTTTCCGAAGTAAAAAGCAGAAACCATTAAAGGTTTAATTAGCAAATCAATTTGCCTATGTAATCAACTAGTACAGCCTCTTGACAGAATCCGGCAGGCTGGTATTCTTCAAGGTGTCATTAATCACATTTTACTTTCCTATGACTGAAACAACCAATCAACCGTTCGCCGTCTCGGAGGACGAGTGGCAAGAGATAATAAAAATGCCCGCCGTGCGCGAGGCTTGGGGTTTAGAGGATGAAACTATCGAAGAGTTCTCAAAGCTGGTTTACGCCGCAAAATTCAATTTCCTCAGCGGCGGTCCGAGTAGCTACACGGGCGATTTATACATTCTTCAGGGCGACGCTCTGACAGGCGATGCTCCTCTGCTCCTCGGACGGCGAGAAGGACGCTTATACCCTATTTATCACTAAAGAAGCCTCTTCGGGTGGAAGATTTGGGAACATTTTTGTCATACCTTCAGCAGTCAAATCTCCGATGGTAAGCATCCGTCGACAACTTTTCTTAGATGGCGGAATGATTGTCGAATGATAAAATCAAAGTTCTCAGAACTGATGTTTCCCGTTATGAAAAGGGTCTGCAAGAGCCGCCACTGATTATCCTGCCTCAATCTGCAAGTTGACAGAAACCACGCCGGATACTTTAGTGAATGACAAAGTAGAGTTTCGGAAATAAAAAGCGGAAACCATGAGAGGGCGTAATTAGCAACTAATTCAGCTATCTTGACAGAATATCCGGTAATGCTAGGTTCTGTTGAGATTTTATCTGAGCCAAATAATTGAACTGACCAGATGAACGACACTCAGATAGTTCTTTGATAATTTCTCGAATCTTGTAAAAATGCGTCGGTAGTGTTTGATTTTACCGATGAAGCATTCAATCAAATGTCCTTCACAATATAGATGTCGGTCATATTGGCGACGGTTTTTCTTGTTCGAGCGTGATGGGATAACCACTGTCGAGCCTTTTTCAGTAACTAATTCGACAAACTTTTCCGAATCGTAACCTTTATCGGCGATCAAACAATCAAAGAGAAAATCGTCAATCAGGTTACTCCCCTGCCGATGGTCGGAACATTCGCCGCCAGTCAAGATAAAACGCAAAGCGTTTCCGTTAAAGGCGATGCCTACGAAGGTTTGTTAGAGAAAAATGCTCAAGACACGAAAAGTGGCGCTGGACAGTATTTTACGCCGCGCCCGGTTATTCAAGCGATAGTTCAATGTATACGCCCACAACCAGGTGAAACGATTTACGATCCAGCCTGCGGAACTGGCGGTTTTCTCCTTGCCGCCCACGAATATATCGTGCAGCAAAATCCAAATTTAACTAAAGAACAAAAAAAACATTTAAGACTTGAAGCATTCCAAGGGATCGAATTGGTTGATGATGTAACAAGGCTAGGAGCCATGAATCTTTTGCTTCACAACATCGGTCCACTAAACAATGATGAGGGTAAAATACCGATTATTACTCATGATAGTCTTAGCGAGGATTTAGGTGTTCGCTATGATGTCATAATGACTAATCCGCCATTTGGTAAAAAATCCAGCATGACAACTGTAACTGAGAATGGTTCGCGTGGAAGGCAGATTCTCACAACTAACCGTCCTGATTTTTGGGTTTCGACTTCTAATAAACAACTTAATTTCCTTCAACATATAAACACAACATTAAAAAATACTGGTCGTGCAGCGGTTATCGTACCCGATAATGTACTTTTTGAAGGCGGAGCAGGTGAAGTTATCCGCCGGAAGTTGCTATCTGAATATAACGTTCATACATTACTTCGTTTACCACCGGGAATTTTCTATGCTCAAGGGATTAAAACTAATGTTCTTTTCTTTGAGCGACGCATTCCGTCTAGGAAACCTTCAACTGAGAAATTGTGGGTTTATGACTTACGAACAAACATGCATTTCACTTTACGCACAAAACGCTTGGAAATATCTGATTTAACAGATTTCGTAGAATGTTATAGAGTAGAGGATCGTAGTAAGCGCAAAGCTACTTGGTCAAGTAAGTCGTCTACTGGGCGGTGGCGAGCATACACTTATGATGAAATAAAAGTCAGAGATAAGTGTAGTTTAGATATATTTTGGCTGGATGATGAAAATCAAGAAAACTTAAAATTAGAAGATGATCCTGATGTAATTGCAGCAACAATTATGGAAGATCTTCAGGCAGCGATTAACCAACTCTCTGAAATGGCAACTGATTTGATTATTTCAAAGTAAAATTTTCGACTTTTAATCAACAAATATACGATATATAGCTATTACGACAAACTTGTGGCGCAAAGCATAAATACGGGATAGCTCTAGTTTTAACCTCTGCACTGTATATAAAATCATATCAATTCTTCATCAGTACAGTTTATTGAACTACTTAAATGAATGGATTAAAATTTGTTTGACTCGGCACAAGCAAAACAATCATGTAAATACTTGTTCGATTGTTTTTGGAAAGTCACACCAAACCTAATTTTAGAAATCTCAAAAATATTAATAAATGGTTATGGAAAATCTTAATCCGCACAAAAATTTCAAAACTAAAAAAGATTATACAAAGTGGGAAAATTTTATAGATCAAGTTGATGCAATCAATCTTTCCAACTCTGATAAAAAAAGAACTCGCGAAGCCATTCAATATTTACAATCAGTTCTGGGTAAAAACTTCTTATCGGAAGTTATTCAAAACGGTCATCCACTTTTGAACAATTATTTTATAAACGCCGCAAATCTCGCACGTATTCAATTAATTGATTTTGTTGATAAACTTAGACAATTTGAAAACTCACCTAATTTTGAAACTCTTGTCGATAAAATCAAAAAAGCCACCCAATTTTCAGAAGGCTTAACTATTCTTGAAGCAGCCCACAGATTTCATAAAGCGGGATTTTCCACAGCTTTTGACATCAATGCTAGTTTTATTGACGGTAGAAAACCGCGAATCACCAAACCGGACATAAAAATTAGTAATAATGAAACTTCTGAAGAAATCTTTGTAGAAGTTTCTGAAGTCCAGGCGAGCCAAATAAAAATTAATTCTAGTAGAACTTATCACATTATATGGCGGTTAATACACGATGCGGTTTGGTCGGATCCCGAAACAAAAGATCCGACAAATCCAATTCATATCCTTCCCTACGTTCAGATTCATAGAAGTTTCAGCGAACAGGAATTAATTCTAGTTCATGGAAAACTTCAGAAACTCATAAAAAAAGTAAGAGAAACCAGTGAATTTCAAGAATTAATAATCGAGGACGTGATTGAGGCAGGCATCTCACCCTTTCATGACCATTCAAAAGCCAAAGAATGGGCATCAAAACGAAACCTTGAAGATTTTGTGGAAGGTCCTATTATTCAACCGAATGAGCTAAAAAGAATTGTTAATAGTTTAGTCCGAGAATCTGACCAATTACCGAATGATAAGCCAAGTATTGTGATTTTATGGAACAATGCGAACTTATTATTCTTTGTTCACGATATTGAAACAATAATTCGTGCCGTAGCCGACACAATTGCCGATCAGCCTAATCTTTTCTGTGTAATTTTGAATTTCGATTTCGGTTTATCGAACAGCGAGTCAGGATTTTTTGAAATAGGTGAGCATTTATTAGTTAGCAATACAGGTAGAGATTTGATTACCCAAACTTCTTTAATAGTTCATAATAAAAACTTCAATTTATTTCTAAGTGATTCAACAAGAGAAAAATTGTTGAACTCTTTTATCAATTTATCCTCAGAAAATGTAGAAAAATAACTGAAGAGTCTAATAAATGTTGTTGAGTTATGATTTTTGGGAACTTTTATTTTTCCAAGTAACTCGAAAGTTCAACTGTAATGTCTAATATAATTTCTGGCATTTGTAAATGCATTGTATAGTAAAGAAAAAGGTTATCTTTGAGACTTGTTAAATATAGCATCCCAATAACAGCTTTCCGATTAGGACACTACCTCTATTTATAAAATCTTGACAATAATTTATCTGTTAAGTCTAATGAGGACGGAAATGGATCAAAGAAAAAGGAATGAATCTAAAGACTGACTATGCTGACACCTGTATTTGCCTTTATACTGTTGATTTTAGCAACATTAACTCTTACTCGTTACATAAATAGCATTGTTACAAAAAGATTGAAAACAAGACTAGGTAGTTCAGCACCGAAATCAAATGAAATGATTAGCATCTTAACGGTTATAGAGAAAGACGAAGAACAAGATTCTCAAAATGCAGCCGAGCGCAAGCCAAACAATTATGACGAAATACGGAAAACCAAGCCGCATATTTGGTTAGATTGAGATAGCTAATGCCATATTTCTAGACTCTTTTTTATTTATAAAATCTTAAAATTTACTATTTCGGATAAAAGGGGACGGATTTAATTTGGTGTAATATGAAGTTGAGTGTTTTGGGCTTAAATCTCGGCAGCTTGATTTTCAGTGGAATTGAAACATGAACAGGAGAAAGAGATTCTCAAGGCTGCTCGAACCTTTTAATTGAACCAATGTGGAATCGAAACGAAAGCTTGCGCCGCTTTATGTCGAAGAGCAGCGAATCGCAATTTCTGCATTACACATTTTTTGAAAATAATTTCAGGTAATAAAAAAGAGCGACCGCTTTCCCCAAAACAAGTCGCTCAGAATACAGAAGGTTAAACAAACTCAAGTCGCTAACTCTATTAAAAATAAATTAGCACAACTGGCTGATTTCCGCACTTCAAGCAATGAAAAATACTGCAAAGATGCTCGGTTTTTTGATTACTGCAATCTTTCGGATACATCAATCACATAATTTTTATAGAACTCCTTCTGGAATTTTTGTGCTAGTTCAGCATCCAGTTTTTTGAGCATCTCCAAGCAGTTTCTAGCCTTTTCGCGGTTTCCTGCAGCTAAATAACTGAGAGCCAGATTATACTGCGCGGAGCCATATCCGGGATCGAGTCGAACCGCCTCAAAAAAACTTTTTAGAGCTTGCTTTTTCCTGCCCAAATAAGAATAAGTAATGCCGAGATTGTTATGCGCCTGAGCAAAACCAGGCTGCTCTTTGATGGCTTCCTGCAACTTTTGAACGGCTTCCTTATATCTGTTCAGTTGTATCAGCGCGACTCCGTAATTATTCAGCGCATCAGGATAATAAGGTTTTATTTTCAGCGCGCTTTCAAAGGCGGTTAAAGCCGCTTGATTGTCGCCGAGATGAAACAAGACATTGCCTAAATCGTTGAATGTTACGGCTTGCTCGGTTATTTGAAGTGATTTCCGATAAGCCTCGACGCTTTCCCGATAACTGCCCGATTCATAGAGAGCAGATCCGAGAAGCGAATACAGGCTGCCGCTCGGCACATTTGCGTCAATCGACTTTCGACAAATATCGACAGCTTCAGCGTAATGTTTTCCGTTTAGAAGGGCGTTAGCTAAATTGATTTGAATCTGCACGTATTGCGGTGATAAATCCGCTGCTTGACCGAATAAGAGAGCCGCCTCATCGTAATTTTTATTGATAAATGATTCGGCACCAAGATTGTTTAATTTAATCGCCTTGGTAACATCTCCGGGGCGAGATTTCAGGCTTCTGTCCGACTCAGTGCCGGACGGTTGATTCTCGGAATTGGTAACGGGTTCGGTAGTGATTTCCTCCTTGAAATAAAAAGTGTTTTTTAGTTCAGGCTCCTCGCTTTTGTTGGTTGACTGGGCGCGGACGGATAAAAAAAGGGAAAAGGCAAGTAGAATTAGTGCTGTCGGCTTCATATATTATCTCCATTTTCTGTAACCGGCGATTTCTCGCTAGTTATTTAAGGTTTATTAAAGAGAAGACTAATCATCCGTTTATGATTAATCCTCTTCAACTGGTTATGGAAAAGATTTATTCGACTTAACAAAAAGTCTCTATTTACACTAAAAACACCACGCGCTTGAAAATAATGACAAGTAATTTTATTGAAATTTTTCAGCGCGTGACTGAATAAGAAACGAGTTATTTGTTAAGTTTCTGCCGGCATAGCTAAGGACGTTTTGTAAAAGAAATCGGTTACAGGATTTTAGCGGGGATTGAAATACAATATCACTTGAAGAAGCGGCTCTAAAGAGGAGTTGAAACTTATCTCTATAGAAAAAAGGAAGCGTATTTGAAACACTTCCCTTGTTTGATTGTTTTAGCCGATTCAGATTTATTTCTTAGGACAAATCTTTACTGTTTATTCGCTTTCACGGCGACTAAATTAAACCGGTCAAAGTGATTCTGAATTTTTGCTGAAAGCTCCTCTAAAGCAATCATCAATTCCGGATCTTCAATGCCGAGATGACCGCCGACCGGAATTATTTCGTTGTCGAGCCGGTCTTTGACCTCTTTTAATTTGGTCCACAACTGCCCGAGCTTTATCGAATCATTCATCATAATTTTTGTTTTCCTCCCTTTTTATTACTCTTTTCCTAACGAAGATAAAGTTTTTATATTGTTTTATATTGTAGGAAAAAAGGAAGTATCGTGTTTGACACTTCCTTTGGTAGTTTTGAGTTCTTTATGGTTTAACCGATTGTCCATTCTGCTACCCAGGACGCCCTTCTATCATCGAGCTGGTAGAGTTCAATCGGCTGTCGATACGGAATTTTGAGATACGTGAACCACGCACTTGTGGCATAACCTCAAAACGGAGCAACACCCATCACGCCGTAGGTTTCCACGACCTTGTAGCCGCGTCTCTTTGCATACCGCCTTGCGGCTTGCCAGACGTGTTCGAGTTTTGCCAGGTATGTCCCGTATTCCGTGATTTTCACCGGGATGGCAGGACTTCCGAGCCTGATTATGCTCATTGATTTATTCCTCCTTTATTTATGCTTTGCTGGTGTTGTTTAGGCGGCTTGTTTGAGCGGCACTCTTTGAAGCTCATCTGTCGCCCCGTCAATCGCCTCTTCTGCCGCTTCTTCATCGAAATACCTATCGAAGTCTTCTTCAAACGGGTCATCGGGAATGTCGTCCTCGTCAAAGTCTTCAATGCCGAAACCCCGTCGTTTTCCCTCTCCGATTGACCAGACTCTCTCTTTGTCTGGAAGCGATAACACGAGTTCGCGGCGACTCTGGAGTTCTTGCTGTGCTTGCGCCAGATACTCGCCCAATCGCGCCGTCGCTTCAAACTGCTTTGTCGGTGCCAGCTTTTTGAAAGCGGACGTAAAAGCGTTCGAGAGCGACCACAGATTACGCGGAACGAATGCCTCGTGCTGCGGCTTGAAATACAAGTCGTGAACGACCGGCATCAAATGACGCGGAACGCCCCTGATGTTTCTGTCTAAGAATGCTCGGTAGATGAGCAGCTTGACTTCTTCTTCAGTCAGAACTGATTCGCGCATCGATTGAACCTGAGCCTTGAGCGGCTCGAACGCGCGATGAATTCTATCGACGGCAACCGAGATGGCATCGTAGAGTTCGAGTTTCCTTGTATGCTTGTGCAGCAAGGGACTGAAATCTCCAGAGAACGCCATATTGTCGCAGACAAAGACCCTGTAACCTGCGGTCAAAGCTAGTCGCATTGATTTGTCATTACTGTTTCTCAGACCGATAGAAAAGCGGCAGCCGGTGAATTCCAGGTTCAAGTCCATCACGCCGAACATTTTCATTCCGTCCACAGATACGGCATATTCGTCCCTGATTACTTTCAGGTAACGAAACGATAACGCCTCTTCGAGGACTTCGA
The DNA here is from genome assembly GCA_964235785.1 of uncultured Pyrinomonadaceae bacterium. Lineage (GTDB taxonomy): Bacteria > Acidobacteriota > Blastocatellia > Pyrinomonadales > Pyrinomonadaceae. Next base: position 29,463 of record CAXSBF010000020.1, read on the forward strand.
TTATCTGGTAATGCGAGAGCGGCTGATGCGTTCTGGTTCCTTCGGGAACGGGAATCTCCATCAACTCTTCGCGCGTAATTTTCCGCGCGCCCGAATGGGCGACCAGTGTCGAACCGATTGCGTCGGTATTCATAGATTTATCACTCCTTTTGTTTTTTGATTTTTGTTTGGTTTGTAGTTTTTGGTTTGGTCGGTCTTTAGTTTGGTTAGCTTTGACCGGGATTGTCTCGTTCGATAACGAGCAAAGTTAGACCTGTCCCCAATTCCGTTTGAAACGAGTTTCAGGCTCGGATTTCAGGAACGGGAAATAATTAAAGTTAAGTTGTAGTTTTGGTTTTTGGGAGTTTCGGGAAGGACAGTTGAGACAGTGAGAAACAGGCTTTGAGAAATGAACCGGATTTCTTGAGATAAGAAATACTGCCGCCGGTAAATTAAACTACCGGCAAATACGGCTCAATCTTATATTTGACAAAACAGATGTCGCAGTAGCCCGAATCAGGCACAACGCAGCACTTCTTACAGATTGTTTGGTTGCAGCCGTCGCACGTTATCCAGTTGCGGTCCGCGGTTTCCCGCATCACGACAATAGTAAGACCCAATAAGGAGTGTGCTTTCACGGGAAAATTTCTTTTTTGCAAAATCCATGTTTTTTTCCAATTGCCGCATAAACATTTCTTGAGATCGAAATGCAGGCGAGTCATTTTCGGAGTTGTTAATAAACTCGGAATTTAATAGGGCTCCGCCATCAATGCTACACTGCTGAAATTCACCAACTTTGTCGTAGTCACGAGGTTTAAAGTCCTGTGGATGCATGCGGTAAATCTTTGGAAAGCAAAGCAGATTAGCTTTAAGCCAGTTTACATCCCAAATGTGAATATTCGGATAAACCAAAGCGGGTCGTTGAAGCATTTGATCCATTAAATCCTCCGAGATAATATATTTAAGGCAAAAAGTTTAACGCTTCTTTGCTCAAATTACAATAAAGATCAATAAGTAAAGAGGAAGGATAATAAATACCCTTTTATTTATCGCTAAATTCAGTTCAATTTCCCCATAGGGCTTCTTTACTAAAACAATCTAAAATATTTCTAAAGATTTTCTCAAAAGTTCGACTGATTGCTAGAGTCGGGCTAATAATGGAGACATCCTGTTTTTATTTTGCCCAAATTTTTTAATATCCCGTTTGAATAACCGAAATATTCTTGATTCTAAAAATTCGACAAGCGTAGTGAATAAGTGAAAAATAAAAGGACAATTACTTTCCCTCTTATTTATAAACAAATTTCGTTTGATTCCCGTCGGGTTTAATCATTTATAAATAAATAGCCCCTTTCCATGAGATTCAACGGTATAATTAGAAATCTTGGTATTGTCACAATTACTGAGTGCTTCATTAATGATATATGAAGCCTTAATTGAGGAATTCGGGTAATCGTGTTTTTCCATATACTTTGCAAGTAATCCGGTTGCCAAAGCGGTTGCTGGAGATGTCCCGATACAGTGAGAAGTATTACCGGCGGCATTGGTAGCTGTTCCAATGTATTCGATTGCTTGCGGTGGTTGCTGTTGGTCGAAAACTCCGCCAGGTGCCAACACATAATTATCTTTTTGCGTTTCACCTTGCTGCACACCGCGATTGCTATATGATGTCAGATTGTATTGCTGGTCAACTGCTCCGACAGCTATAGTAAAATCATATCTGGCAGGTAGGTGCAATGTATCCAAAAGACCATCATTTCCCGTTGCAGTGACAAATACCGGTTCATAATCGGAATTTTTTTGCAATTCTGCCTGCGCTGAAAGGAAATCTCGAAAGACTCTGTTTCGGCTAAATGCTGAAGCACCGCATACAAGGCAATCAACTTCGGGGATTGATAAACTCAGATTAAATATGTGAGGTTTGATTGTTGAAACAGCTACTGAAACAGCTGTCATTACATCCCACAAACCGACGACATCTTTTTCGATTGCCCGAATAGCATAAATTTCTGCATCCTTGACGACTTCATGAATAATTGTCGCCATTGCCGTGCCGTGCCCGTTATCGTCAATGCACAAATTTGTCTTTGCGCCTAAATACCAGTTTATAGGGTTATTAGTATTAAATACGTCGTAAAACCCCATAATTCCTTGTGCAGAAGAATCTATTCCCGTGTCGATAATGGCAATCTTAATACCGCTGCCTGTTTCACTGCTATTGTTTAACTGCATCAGATTGTTGCAATAAATATTTTGCCAGTGGGAATCAAGACTAAAACTGTTACCCAAAAGACCGCCCGTCAACGCTTGATTTAATTGGAGCTTTGGCTCCCGTTCAACATACTTGATAAAGCCGTTTTGCCTTTTCACTCCTTGCGAGTTATTTCCTTCTGAGAAGGTTGGATCGCTATATGCCAGCTCAAGTTGGTCTATCAGTCGGTTGACATCTTCGCGCGCAGTTTCCCACAAAACAAAAATATACCTCGCTTGACGCAAATATTCTCTGCTTAGTTCGGAAACGCCGCCTGTTCGCGCGATGGTTTCCTCCAATGTGCCAACATGAATGCAGTTAAAAGATTCGGCGTCGAATCTGAGTGAATCAATGGTTTTTTGCCATCTATTCTGGTCGTCACGAGGAACATTAATAATTAATCTGGTTTTCATAAGCTTTAACTATCAGGGTGTAGATATTGACTAAGATACTTGACTTGGTAATACAGGGGATCGTCTGGAAACAAAATTTCAAGAATATCTTTTTCAATCATTTTATCTAACAGACTTTTAATATCTCCAATCTGTTTCACTCCATCTCCGAGTTGATTTTTAATTTCTTCCAGAGTGGGACCCGGTGCAATAAGAATGCGTCCGGCGTTTTTGAATGCAAAAGACTGAATCGTGTCTATAATGAGCCACTCAATCTGATCGGTTTTTTCTATCGCCCCATACATATCGGCAAGTCCGACAGCAACTTTGTCGAAGGGAAACAGTTGTTGCCCTTGTGCTGCAAAATACGGCAGTAACGCATAACCAGTCTTGATAATGCCCCAGCAGAACTTATGAAGTTGAATATTATGCTTGCCAAGCATATTTACAGGGCTACCTGATTGGTTGCCTTTTAGCCTGCTCGCATCGAGCAGTAACCTTTCCAGATGTTCCTCAAGTTGTTGTTTTGTCTTTTCATCAGGTGGAGAGACAAGATGATTGGCTTGCTGCGATAATGCTGTTTCATCTATTTTAGCGATTAAGGTATCTTTATCAGAAATAATAAAATTCTTTTCTATCTTGATATTTTCATTGTTTTCAACATTCATACAGAACACGCCTCCAACTTTGGTAATTTTCAAAGAAAGTTAGAATTTGGTTGGATTGTCAAATCGACAAATCTTTCTGCCTTGCCTGATCTTTAGCAATAGAGGAGTAGCCTCGCCGTTCTCAAATTCGCTCCTAGCAATGCCCACAACACTAAACCAAGGGTTATCTTCTGGGATAAAATTTCGCAATTTCTTTGCCCGCTCCGATTTTGGCAAGTTGAGAAACTTATCCGATATAACCGCCAAATCAATATTAGACCAAGGGTTAAGTGATCCATCAACATGTCTGCTGAACAAAATTATTTCAAAATTATCTTGAGTATAATCATCTTGAATATTTTTGATAAAACTATTTATTGAGTTAAATTGGTAGTCAAGGAAATACCCTTTAGCGACGCTTGATTGAAGTTTACTCAATTGTCTTTCGCAACTCGCTTGTTCTTCCAAAATTCGGTTAGCGGTTTCAATTCTTAATAACAAATGCTCCGCAAGCTTTTTTAAGAATTCAGGAGTAATCAATCTAGAGTCTTCAAAGCTGGTTTTTACTTGTCGTATGCTCATTATAAGCCTTTCGGTTCCTGATGAGCCGTCAGAATAGTTATTTTTGTCCGCAAAATAATCATTCTGGTTATAAAGTGAACGAATAAGCTTTATATTGGTAAAGGCATTTGTGCCTTCTTCAAATTCCGCTGTTTCAAGCAGTTTTTTATACCCCTCAAGATAACTTGCCCCCAACCTTAATAATTCCACCCGCTCGTAAATGACTTTTTTGAGATGATGCTCAGAAATTCCTGTTTCTTCTACAAGTTCTGTTAAAAGTTGTCTTGCTAAACTCATTGAGAAATTTGAAATATTGATTTCAATATGGAAACGAGCAAGTTCATCGATAATTTTCCAAGAATGATCATCTAATTGCTCAATATTCATTACTGGTTTGCTCAAAACTTTGAAATAAGAATGTCGGGAATAGTAGCATAAAAAGATATTGATGAAAATACTTTTTATGCTGAAAAGATTTTTGTTAAGGATCATCACTAAAACAATTAGAAAAAGGGTTGCCGAATAACTCTCATGACTATTAGAGTTTCCTCTTGAACTTACTCGTAGCAAATAGTTAGTTATCTTCAGTGTTGGATTATCTCACCTAATAATTCATAGAAACTTTCAGGAGGAAGTATTGCTGAAATTTCAGATATGAACTCTTTAAAAATCTAATTTATTCATTCAAAAATTTTCGGTAAAATAACGTAAAATTTTCACTCTTTTCATAATCCTCTCCTCTTGCTATGCTGACTATAACCTCGCTTGATTATTAACCTACCAATTTCCCCTAACGTGACTAAATCACTCGTTATTTCCGGTCCCCATAAACAATTTGAATCCATTAAGAAAATTGACGAGTCAGGAATCGAATACTGGATTGCCCGCGAATTGATGAGCTTGCTTGGCTATGTCCATTGGCAGAAAGCCGAGGAAGTTATTAAACGCGCCAAACAAGCCTGTATTGCCAGCGGGCAGGATATAGAAAACCATTTTAACCAAACTGGTAAAATGGTCAGGATTGGTTCAAATACCGTTCGGCTGATTAAAGATTACAAACTCGACCGTTATGCTTGTTATTTAATCGCTCAAAACGGTGACAGTAACAAGCCGGAAATTGCTCTTGCCCAGACGTATTTTGCTGTCCAAACGCGAAGACAGGAACTCATAGACCAAATGACTGCCAATGAAAAACGGCTGTTTATTCGCGGGGAAGTAACCGACCATAATAAAAAGCTATTCACGACGGCAAAAGCCGCCGGAGTATCAAAGTTTGGCTTATTTAACGATGCTGGATACAGAGGATTGTACGGACTATCAATCAAAGATATTGAAAAGCGAAAGGGATTGAAAAAGGGCGAGCTGCTTGACCGCGCCGGTTCAACCGAACTGGCTGCCAATCTCTTCCGCATAACGCAAACCGATGAAAAATTAAAACGCGATAAAATCAGAGACGAGAAATCCGCTTCCCAAACTCATAATATGATTGGAGGCAAGGTCAGACAAACGATTAAAGATATCGGCGGCGTTATGCCTGAGAATTTGCTCCCGGAAAAGCATATAAAAGAACTCAAGAAATCCGTAAAAAAATTGCAGCGACCATTGGCTTCCCGTCTGGATAATAGGAACGCGAGAAGGAAATAATTTCATTACTCTTAATTCTCTTCTATGACGCTATTTTCTCGGAACAACCTTATCAATTGGCTTAGCAAAGCCGAAACCGTTCGAGCCGTTGCTAGCTTCGGGCTACCAATGGGGAAACGCTCGCGCTCAAGGACGGTTTGAAACGGTTTTTTTAGCTTAATCGAGACGTTTTTCCCCTCTATCGTGCAGTTCGAGGTTGTAATTTGAACCATCTCACGCTTTTGCTCGCTATTTCCCAACTCATAGCTTGAACAAGCGGATTTTGCGAGTTCGAGGAATTCTTGCAGTCGATTAATTATTTCTGCATTTTCGGTCATCACAGATTGCAGTTTCTCATTAAGTTCCCGTTGCCGTATTATCAGTTCATTCTTTTTAATAAAATAAGTTTCCCGGTCAAACACTTCATCCACGTAAGCATCGGCAAGTTTGGCAAGGCGGGTTTCAATGTTTGACAATTCCATTAATAATTGTTTCTTTAGGGCTTCGATTCGCTTCGGTTCTTCCTTTTGATAACGTTCGGCTTCTATTTTTAATAATTCATATTCTTCTACAGATAGCTGAAGCCGCTCAAATGTTTCGAGCAGTTTATTTTCAATCGCTTCTTCGCGGATGGTTTTTTGCGGACATTGCTGCGTATGACAACGGTAGTAGACATTGCCTTTTTGCATTTCGGCAATCAGCAGGTTTTGGCAAGCGCGGCAAGCAATCAAACGACGAAAGATAAAAAAAAGCTTGTTATTCTTTCTGAGCCGCTTCCCTGCAAAAACGTCCCGCACATCGTCAAACAAACTTTTTGAAACTATCGGTTGATGGACTCCGACAAATAACTCGCCGATAGTATCAATTCTAATCAATCCCATATAAAAAGGATTTTTGAGAATGCAGACCAGTCCGTTGCGGCTGATTTTACTGCCGCTGTTGTTTCTTAAGCCGCGTTCATACATCGCTTCGACCAGCGCGTCGAGCGCGTAACTGCCGCTTGCGTATAGCTCAAAGGCTTGGCGAACGAGCGGCGCTTGAACCGGATCAATCTCCTTCGCCTTGCCTTTTCCGGCGTCCAGATAGCCGACCCGCGCCGGAAACGGATACAAGCCTTGTTTTAATCTCCCGTAAATGCCTTTCCTTGTTTCTTCGCGCAAATTTCTGATATAGTCTGCGGCGACAACGGCTTGAATGTCCGCGCTGAGCCTTCCGCCGCGAGACTTCAAATCAAGACTCTCGTTGGCGAAATGAACCTCGATTCCCGAATCGATGAGCGAGCCTAAGTCCGCCCAGTCTTTCAAATTTCTCGCGCTGCGGTCGATTTTATGAATAATGAGTCCTGAAGCGGCTCCTTCCCTGATGGCTTTGAGCATTGCTAAAAAGACGGGTCTGCCCTGTTTGGCGGCGGTTTCCCGTTCCTCGTATTGCTTGCTGATATGCAGATTAAAACGCCGAGCGTAATGCTCGATGGCGGATTGCTGTTCGGCGAGCGACGTGCCGCGCTCGCCCTGCCGCTGCGTCGAGACGCGGACATATGAAAAATAGTTTTTGGCAGGCATTTGCTTGGAAGTATTATTTACCGGCGGGGACGTTTAAACCTAGCGTTTAAAAGCGTTTCCGTCAATTTTTCCGACTCCTCGCGGCGAACGCGGTTGTAAATACGCCAGACGAGATTGAGGTAGCGTCGCAAGGTATCTTCGGCTTCGATAAGTTCCTCGGGCGTATAATCGGGATATACCTTTTCAATGGTTGGATTTTCTTTTCCGTCGTTTGAATTCATCGGAGTTTTTCTTTTATTTTTCGCCTGATGACTGCGCCGAAAACAGTATTGTTTCTCTAATTTCTTTGGCGCAAACCAGACCGACGGCAATCGCGTCGAAAAGCTGTGCGTAATATCGTTTTTGCCACAGTCTCCGCACATTGAAATAGCGCGTCAGCTCGGTATATCTCTGCGACAGCAGCAACGCGGTGTTGCGTTTGGTCGGTTTTGCCGCGCCTTGACAGACAACCCGGCGAACGGCAGTCGATTGACATTCAAAAAGCCGGATGTTTTTCCCGAGCGCGAAGTTTTTTACCGCTTCATACACGGTTTTGGCAAACGACCGGAGTTGCTGCACGCAGACGAGTTGTTTAATAGCAATCGCTTCGATGTCGTATTTCTCAATTAACGCCGTCAGAATCTGTTCAAGCCGCGCAAGCGTTCCGGTTTTGGAATTTTGCTTGATTGATTTGACCGCATAAAAGACGAGTTCCTCACCGCGCAGAACGGCGACTCCGATTTGTCTGGCTCCAACATCGAGACCCAGAATATCCGGTGCAAGCGCGCTCATGACGCCGACTCCAATGAGAACGGGTCGCGTCCTTGTTTGCAGTCGCTGAGCGTGTGGGTTAAAGCGATAATATGTTTGGTGATGATTTCCATTTCCGCGGAACTCGGAAAATGGTTTTTTAACAGTTCGGCGAAAAAACAATGTTCTTCCTGTCGCAGCTGCTCAATATGACCCGGAAACCAGGCTCTTTCGGGAAACAATTGCGGACGAGATTTTCGTTTTTCTTCAATCCCCAACTTAAGCGTCCGAAACAAATCCTGAAACAGCAGGCGAGCCGGAGTTTGATAAATGATTTCGAGTTTGAGGGCGGTCGGCAGACTCGGAAAATAGCTTTCCTTCTCATACCGGTACAATTCATCGACTGACTTTTTTGCGAGCAGAACGGCGACTTGTTTCGGGGCAAGTCCTGCCCGGCGGCGAGCCTGCAGCAAATTGTTGCCGCTGCTATTGCGGCGGCGCGTGAGATTTTTGTTTTGCATCGTTGTTTCCTAAATTAAATTTTTCTTATTACAATCGTAACAACCACTGGCAACTTGCAGTAGACTGAAAATTCAGACGAAAGTATCTGTTTTCGGTATTTTTATCCGTGATTAATCCCCCTATTTATCAAAAGTTTAAGAGTTCTTTAGCATTTTTTATAATTTTTTTAGAAGGCGAATCTTTTTCTCAAGGCGGGACTTTCAATTTGCGAGTAATTATTATTCTGTCGATTTACAGGCTTTATCTGGCGGGTCAATTTTGTCGAAACAGCGGCTGGGCGGCGATTATCTGAAAAGAAAAAAGCCCGGCTTCCCCGCAGCCAGGCTTAAAGTTGCTCACTCTCAAGAAGATTACCCGACTTAATTAGCAACTAGGATTCTATTATTCTTAATCCGAAGCGGTCATAAATACAAACCCGATTTTCGCGGAATTATTGTTGTTAAACGCACCCTACAAACCCGCCTGATTTCTTCAACCGAGGTTCACAAAAAAATTTTCAAAATTATTTTCAAAAAAAGTGTAAGGTTTTGCCCTTTTTTGTCATATGCCTTTAAAGAGCCTGATTTATTATGGGCAAAAATTCGGTGCTATTTCATTGTTGCGAAAAAAATTGAAGAAGTCGGACGCTTGAATAATTCGCCCGTCTAATAAGTCATTCGAGGCGCGAGCGCGAAAATGTGCCGAATTAGTGGCAAAGATTGAAAGTCATAATTAAGGCAGAAACCGAAAGCCACCGTAAGTTTTGTGGTCGCAAAAAGATATTCACGCCCAAACCGAATAGAGCCGGTTTGTTTGTGTTATATCAAAAGACTTATCGCGCGGCTCGATACATTCTCGAAAACCTAAAGCAGAAGGAGATAAAAATTCATGTCATCGACGACGGAGATAATTTCTCATTGGAGTACGCTAATCGAAAATTTCCAAGCCTCGCCGCAGCAGTTTTATGCGGCGGTGACCGACGCCGTCCAGAAACGGCAGATGCCGAACGCCAAAATCAGCCGCATCACTTTGAAGGAAGGGCATCTCTTGTCAGCCAAGCGGGAATACCTGCGGATTTCCTGCGGTCAGGATTTTTACTTTGCCATTTGCGGCGCTCCCTACGGGACGGGCTTTTTCGTCTCGTGGTGGCTGCTTGAGCCGCCCGCCGGCTGTCTGGCGGCATTGTTTTCCGGCTTTCCGCTGCTGTCGGGACTTGCCCGAATGCTCGTCAAGCCGTGGACGTATTATCGCCTGGATACGGCGGCGATGTTTCGCACGGCGGCTCATCAAGCCGTCCTCGAAGTGATCGACTCGATCACCTCGACGCAAAACGTCAAGGCTCTGCCCGAGGCTGAAAGAAAACCGATGATGCGCGAGTTTTTTCTCCAATAATTATTCTAGAGCGAAGGTCAGAAAAAAATTGAACGAACGAGTTGCCAAGCTAATGATTGATGAATGACGATTTAGTGCCGTATCAGAGGAATCCGCCGCCCGAGAAGCCCGAAGATATTCTCTCCCGGCTTTTGCCCGGGTGGGAGACGCGCGGCAGGGGCTGGAGTCTGTTTGATTTCCCGGTCGAGCTTGAACCCACGTTCTGTCCCATTTATCATCTGCTCGATGTTCCCAAAAGCCCGATTACCGACGACGGCAGACGAGCGACTTTTTGGAGCGAGCTGCTTGACGGCTTCAAAGGCAAACCCGCCGGGGGCAGTTCGGCGTCATCCGCCGCCATGACTTCTTATCGTCAAAAGGTAACCGAGTATCAGTCGTTTATCGCGGGCGCAATTGAGCCGGTATTTTGCCAATATCGCAATACCGACTTTATCGAGCTTCAGATGGTGCTGCCGAAGGATTTGAAACCGGCAAAATCGGCGGCGGAAAATCTCCTGACGAGTTTTAGTTATCTTTCGCACCCCGTCTCTTTTGAAGTTATCGGCTGCAGCGAACAAATCATCGTTCAATTCGCCTCCTCGGAAAAAGATTTGTGCCAGGTCAGGCAGCAGCTCGAATCGCACCTGACCGGCTGCTTTGTCAAGGAAACGACCGATTATCTGTCCGATATATGGATCAACGGCGAATCGGGCAGGCTGATTGTCGATTTCGGACTCTCGAACGAGTTTATGCTGCCGCTCAAAACGGCTTCGCATTTTGACACTGATTTGCTCGTTACGGTTATCGGGGCATTATCGAATCTCGCTAGAGGCGAAGTCGGCGTGTTTCAGGTTTTGTTCCAGAAAACAAGGAATGACTGGGCGCAGGAAATCCTCGATTCAAACCGCTATTTCGAGCAAACTGGAATGCTTTCGAGTCCGGCTGCGGAGGCGGCGCGGCTCGCGCGCGAAAAAGCGCGGGCGGCGCTCTTTGCAGCTTGCGTCAGGGTGGCGGGCAGAAGCTCCGGCGAGCAACGCGCCTGGCAGATTGTAAAGAGTCTGGGAGCCGGTCTTTCTATTCTTTCAAACCCGATTGGCAACGAGTTGATTCCGCTTTCAAACGATGATTACCCGGAAGAGTATCACGAGCAAGCCCTTCTCAACCGTCAATCCTTCAGGGACGGGATGATTCTCAATCTGGACGAACTCACCTCAATCGTTCACCCGCCGTCGAGCGCGGTGCGGGCGGCGAAACTCCGGCGAGAAATGGAGCAAACCAGAGCCGCGCCCTCTTTGGCAATCGGGCATACGCTTCGACTCGGTGAAAATCATCATCAAAACGAAGTGCGGCAGGTTTCGCTCTCCAGCGACCAGAGAACAAAACATATCCACGTTATCGGCTCCTCGGGAAGCGGCAAATCAACGTTGCTACTCGGTCTCATCAAACAAGATTTAGAAGCTGGTGTCGGGGTATGCGTCATTGACCCGCACGGCGATTTGATTGATGAAGTCACTAGAAACGTCCCTGAAAACAGAACGGATGATGTTGTCCTTTTTGACCCGTCGGATGCCGAGTTCCCAATCGGCTTCAATATTCTCTCAGCCAACTCCGAGCTTGAAAAAACCCTGCTTTCCTCCGACCTGGTAGCGACCTTTAGAAGGATGTCCACTTCTTGGGGCGACGTGATGGATTCGGTTCTGGCAAATGCCATCCTCGCCTTTGTCGAAAGCGAGCGCGGGGGAACGCTGTTTGACCTCAAAAGATTTCTGATTGAAAAGGCTTTTCGCAGCGATTTTCTCAATACGGTTCGGGACGAGGCGATTCATTACTTTTGGACGAATGAATTTCCATTAATTGCCGGAAAACCGCAAAGTTCAATTCTCATTCGTCTTGACGCTTTTCTCCGCCAGAAACTCATCCGCAACATCGTTTGTCAGAAAGAAAACAAAATTGATTTCAGGAAGATAATGGATGAGCGGAAAATCCTTCTAATAAAACTCTCGCAAGGGGCAATCGGCGAGGAAAACTCATACCTGCTCGGAACGTTATTGGTTTCAAAGCTCTATCAAACGGCTCTCTCTCGTCAGGATACTCAAAATCGCCCGTTCTTTTCGTGTTACTTGGACGAGTTCCACCATTTCATCACGCCGTCGATGGAAAGCGTCTTGTCGGGTGTCAGAAAGTATAATCTCGGATTAGTTCTTGCTCACCAGGAATTCCGGCAACTGCAAAGCCGCAGCCAGGAGGTTGCCGCCAGCGTTCTTGCAAACTGCTACACGCGGATTTGTTTTCGTCTCGGCGACGCGGATGCAGAAAAATTCGCATCGGGCTTTTCGTTCTTTGATGCCAGGGCGCTTCAAAACTTGAGCGTCGGCGAAGCCGTTGGAAGAGTCGAACGCGCCGAATACGATTTCAATTTGAAAATTTCGCGCCCCTCCAAAATTAGCTGGCAAATTGCGGAGAAACGCCGAGCCGAAATCATCAACCTTTCACGCGAGCGATACGCTAAACCGAAGGCTGAGGTTGAAGCCGAGCTAAACATCGCCAGAGCCGTTCAAACGGAACAGGCAGCGCCGCTGCTGGTTATTTCCGAACTTGCCGAACCGTTAATTCCGGCTGCCCGCGTTCAGAATACCGAAGAAAAATCCAAAGGTAATATTGCCGAAAACTTCACCACGCAAATCAAAGAATCAGAAAATGAAATCTCCTTAAAACCGCCCGATTCCCTGCCGCAAAAGGCTTTTGTCCCGGATAAAGACACACAGGGACACCGCTATCTGCAATCGCTCGTCAAACGAATGGCGGAAAGCAAAGGGTTTCTTGTGACAATCGAAAAGGCGGTCTTCGGCGGAGCCGGTAAAATCGATGTCGCGCTCGAGCGCGAGCAACTGAAAATCGCCTGCGAAATTTCCGTCACCAACGAAGCGGGTTATGAGCTGCAAAACATTCAAAAATGTTTGGCGGCTGGTTACGCGCCGGTCGTCATGATCTCGGCTGACCTGCGGCACCTTGATAAAATCAGGCAAAAAGCGGCTGAGAACCTGACCGCCAAAGATTTCGCCAGGATAAATTTTCTCAACCCCGAAGAATTTCACTCCCTGCTCGAAACACTCGAAACGGACTCGTCCCAAGCGGCGGAAAAAGTCAAAGGGTTCAAAGTCAACGTCCGGTTAAAACCGGTCGACGAGGCTAATCTTTCAACTCGCAAACGGGCGATTTCCGACATCGTGTTCCGGGGCTTGAAAAAACTCAAAAATAAGCTCGATGACAAGTGATTTTGATTCCCGGCGATGGTAAAATAATTAATGAAAACTCAATGAACAAGGCGGGTTGGAGGAGGCGGTAAATGACTGAGAAATTTTCTTTCGATAACTTGGGCGAGCGGAAAAGAGTCGGCATTTGGATTCGTGTTTCAACCGATTTGAAATCGCAGGAAGAAAGCCCGCAGCATCACGAGCAGCGCGGCAGGTATTACGCCGAGGCGAAAGACTGGCGCGTCGTCGAAGTCTATCACCTCGAAGCCCAGAGCGGAAAAGCGGTGATGAATCACCCGGAAGCAAAACGGATGATTTCCGACATCCGGCGCGGGCATATAACCGGATTGATTTTTTCAAAACTTGCCCGCCTTTCCCGCAGCACGGTCGAGCTGCTCGAATTTACCGAGATTTTCAAGTCCTGCGACGCCGATATGATCTCTTTGGGCGATTCGATTGACACCTCGACTCCGGCGGGCAGGATGTTTTATACGTTTCAAGCGGCGCAGGCGCAGTGGGAGCGCGAGGAAATCTCTGAGCGCGTCAAGGCTTCGGTTCCCGTCCGGGCGAGACTCGGAAAACCCTTGGGCGGCGCCGCCCCGTTCGGCTACCAGTGGAAAGACCGGCGACTCGTCCCCGACCCGAAGGAAGTCCCCGTCAGGCGGCTGATGTATGAACTCTTTTTGAAACACCAGCGGAAGAAAACCGTCGCCGATTTATTGAATAAAGCCGGTCATAGGACCCGCAACGGTGCGAAGTTCTCCGACACGACCGTCAGCCGTCTTCTACAGGACCCGAGCGCCAAGGGAATTCGCCGAGCCAATTACACACGGCATATGGGGCAGAACAAGAAGTGGGAATATAAACCGCGCGAAGAGTGGATTGAAATTCCAATCGAGGCAATCATCGAGCCGGAAATTTGGGAGGAAGCCAATGCCATTCTTGAAGCGCGGCGGCGACGCGGAACCAGAAAACCCGCCCGCCGCGCCGTCCAGCTATTCGCCGGGATCGCCTTTTGCAGTTGTGGCGGGAAAATGAAAGTTCCGAGCAATAACCGCAAATATATCTGCCAGACATGCCATAACAAAATTGCGACGATTGATTTGGAAGAGATTTTTCATCTTCAGCTAAAGGACTTTTTCTTTTCGCCCGAGGACATCGTCTCCTACCTCAAATCAGCCGATGAAACTATTCACACAAAAGAAGAACTGCTCGAAACATTAAAAGCGAAACAATCGGATGTTCAAGCCGAGATGAAGAAAATTTACCGGCTCTATATGGAAGATAAAATCAGCGCGGACGGATTCGGCGACACTTACCGACCGCTGGAGAATCAACTAAAAGAAATTTCCGGGCAGATTCCCGATCTTCAAAGCGAAGTGGACTTTCTCAAGATTCAGTATCTCGGGCGCGACGAAATTATCTCCGATTTCCAAAGTCTTTATGAGCGGTGGAAAACACTTGATAACGAAGAAAAGCGAATCATCGTCGAACACACGGTCGAACGCATCTCAATCGGCACGGATGAAATCAATATCGAACTAGGCTATCTGCCTAGTTCTTCCGAATTGATGGCATCTAGGCAACACCAAAACACGGATTCATCGAAGCGACGAGCATAAAATTGGCGGGAAAAGTCAAAGATGTGGCGGCGCGGCTAATCGTAACCTCTTTATCTTCCATTGGCTGCCGCAAAACTTCCAAAACGCCGCGGTCAAATTCGGGAAGTTCGTCGAGAAATAAAACGCCTAAATGGGCGAGCGAAACTTCGCCCGGTTTCGGAATCGAGCCGCCGCCGATAAGACCGGCTTGCGAAACCGTGTGATGCGGATTTTTGAACGGACGCTCGGTTATCAAACCCGTCTTTCCGGTAAGTCCGGCAACCGAATGAATCTTTGTAATTTCAAGAGATTCTTCAAATTCAAGCGGCGGCAAAATCGTCGGCAGACGTTTCGCCAGCATCGTCTTGCCCGAACCGGGCGGACCAATTAACAGAATGTTATGACCGCCCGCGCTGGCAATTTCAAGCGCGCGTTTTGTGCTTTGCTGCCCGCGCACTTCGGCAAAGTCAACGCGATAACGATTGTCAACATATTTCATCCGGGCAATGTCTAACTTTAAAGGCAAAACCTTCGGAGTTTGTCCGCTTTGTAAATCGCGGCACAGTTCGACTGCTTCGCGCAAATCTTTTATCGGATAAACATCGACGCCTGAAACGACCGCCGCTTCCGTCGCGTTTTCCTCGGGAATGAGCAGATTTTTGATGCCGTTTTCACGCGCCCGCAACGCAATCGAAAGCGCGCCGCGAACGGGTCGCACGCGCCCGTCGAGCGACAATTCGCCGACGCTCAAAGTGTCTTCCAAATTGTCGCCGTTTCCCAAATCGCCGTTCGCGCCCAAAATTCCCAGCGCAATCGGTAAATCAAAGCTCGCGCCTTCCTTGCGAACATCGGCGGGCGCTAAGTTTATCGTTGTTTTGTGAAACGGAAAAAAGAATGAACTATTGGTAATCGCGGCGCGAATCCGCTCGCGCGATTCCCGGATTGCGGTGTCGGGCAAACCGACGATTAAAACGGGCGAAGTCGTATCGGCTTCGCCTTTGACCGGCTGCAAATTCACTTCGATGTCAACGATAAGCGCGTCAATGCCATAGACGGCGGCGGACTGCACGAGGAAAAGCATAATTTTTCATCCGAAACGAAAAGGCTGTGAAAATCCGAATATCAGAGTTTATATCAGATTTTTTATCAAAAGTCAGATTTTTATTGCTCGAATAAAATTCGCTGTCAGAACTGTCTGCGGTAGCGGGCGGTTTTAAACGGCATAACTTTAACCGCCCGCTACCGCAGACGGTTCTGACAAATAAAAATCGCATTTTGACAAAAACACGGGTTTTATAAGATGTTATACGAATGACTATCAAATCTGATTTGTGGATTCGCCGAATGGCAATCGAGCGGCAAATGATTGAACCGTTTTTGCCCGAACTCGCCAGAGAAGCGAATGGAAACCGCATAATTTCCGCCGGCGCGTCCAGTTACGGTTACGATATGCGCCTGGCGGACGACGGCTTTCGCATTTTTTCATCTGTTTACGGACTCGAGATTGACCCGAAGCGTTTTGATGAAAATTCATTGATTGAACCGGAACTTCGCGTTGCCGAGGACGGCGCAAAATATTATCTTTTGCCGCCGCATCATTACGGTCTCGGCGTAACGGTCGAGACCTTTAAAATGCCGCGCAACGTAACTGGCTTGGCGATTGGGAAATCAACATATGCCCGCGCCGGTTTGATGGTTAATGCGACGCCGCTGGAAGCGGGTTGGGAAGGCAGATTGGTAGTTGAGATTGCGAATCTGGCTAATTTGCCGCTTCGCGTTTATGTCAACGAAGGAATCGGGCAGATTTTGTTCTTTGAATCGGATGAAGAATGCGCGGTTTCCTATTCGGACAGAGGCGGGAAATACCAGGGACAGACAGGTTTAACTTTTGCAAAGGTTTAGGTTTTATTGATTGAAACTGGAAGCATGAGCTTGCCGCTTTGGCAAGCTTATGCTTCTAATAACTTTCGGCAAACTTATACTTCCCTTCAAAGTCGTGTTCGGAAGCCGCCTAAAATGAATTTTCTCAGGCAACGGCAAAGTAGCGATGCGCCGGACAGCAAGCAGATGCAAGATTTGATTAAAATTTGTTTTGTTTCCCAAATTGAGTCTGTATAAATATCGCTCAGCGGAAGCAATTCCCTCTGAGGCTTGCTTTAGACAATTTCAAACTCTTCTAATAGCTGATTTTGTTGTATTTTCTATGCTAAAATTTTCTTATGCCTAGTCCAAAAGAGGTTTTTGAAAACCCTTTAAAATTCATAGAATTTCTTACATCAGCTTCAGATGACAGATTTGAAGGTCAACACTTTGACCGTAAGGAAGCTTGTCGGGCAGATGAACATGGAAATATTTCGTCAAGTAAAATAAATCGAATACGAGAGCATATTACTGAAACTATTTCTGCCTTTGCTAATAAAAATAAAGAAGGTGGATTATTAGTTTTGGGAAAAGAAGAAAACGAAGAACGCTATGCGATTCATCGTCTTTTGGCAAAAGTCCGCCAGTTTGAAAAACCGCTCAAGGAAAGAAAAGAGTGGCATCAAAAGATTGTCCGCAATATGGTCAACTGGTTTCGTGAAAGAAAGGATGAATTTGAGTTTCTGAATGAGTTTGAAGCGGAAACTATCCATTTACAACAATGGCAATCCCAGTCTTTTGATATTTTGCCGATCGAAACAGTTTATCTTATTGATTTTGAAGCATATCCTTTATGGCATCGTGGTAATTATGAGGAATCGAAAATATTACTCGAAAACGCGCTTAATCTTTACCTGGAAAATCAACTGAATGATGAAAAACTATTGTCAAATCTTTATAACGATTTAGGAGTTTTTACTGGCAATATAGGAAATATCCGCCAATCCTTTGAATTTAAGCAAAAAGCGCTTTCAATTGGTAGGACAGTATTTAATGAAAACAGTGAAGATATTGCTAAGTTTTTGAGTAATCTCGGCAACACTTACAGAGAGTTAGGCAATTATCAAAAGGCTCTGGAGTTAGAGCAAAAAGCGTTCGAGATTCGACGGGAATTATTCGGCGAAAACCATCCTGATGTCGCAATGTCTTTGAATAATCTCGGCAACACCTACAGAGAGTTAGGCAATTATCAAAAAGCATTAGAATTGAATGGACAGGCTTTAAAAATACAGCAAGAACTATTCGGCGTGAAACATTCTGATATTGCACAGTCTTTGAGTAATCTTGGTTTAACTTACAACTATTTAGGCAATCATCAAAAAGCACTGGAATTGCATGAACAAGCTTTAAAAATGCAACAGGAATTATTAGGAGAGAAACATCCGGATACGATTTCGAGTTGTAGAAATTTAATACAAACCTTATCCGAATTAGGCAAGAGAGAGCAAGCAGGAAGATTGGCGGGCGAGTTTTTGAGTTATGTTCCGCAGAATCATCCAGATAGAAAGTTATTTGAAAAATATGGGGCAGTCTATCGTAAAAGCTCTAAAAAGAAACAAAGACGCCATAATTGAACTTTTGGCAAGCTTATGCTTCCATTTTGCACTTTCGGCAAACTTATGGTTCTAATTTATTTTAAGTTAGAAATTTTGCTATTTGTAAGTTATTGATTCTACATTCAGTCGTGGCAATCTTATGATTCTAGCGATGGCAAACTTATGGGTAAAGTCTCATTGATTGTTTCGCCAGCCGTGTTCGCCGATTAGAGGCACAAAAGCGCACGCGCCGAAATCTTCGGTTTGAAAATCTTTTGCCGTGCGCGTTACGCGAAATAGTTTTTGAGTCTTTTGGTCTTGTCCGACCGGCACGACGAGCTTTCCGCCGATTTTGAGTTGATTTAACAAAGGTTTTGGAATGCCCGGACTTCCCGCCGCTACCAAAATCGCATCAAACGGCGCGTGCGCTTCCCAACCGTTTGTGCCGTCGGCGCATTGCAGCGTAACATTTTGAATTCCAATATTTTGAAGTCTGTTCTGCGCTTCGCTTGCAAGCTGCGCGACTCTTTCAATCGCAAAAACCTTTCTTGCTAACAGCGACAAAATCACCGTTTGATAACCCGAGCCCGCGCCGATTTCCAAGACCTTTGACTGCGGATTCAGTTCGAGAAGTTCCGTCATACGGGCGACGATGAACGGCTGTGAAATAGTCTGATTGGCGGCAATCGGCAGCGCGTTGTCTTTGTAGGCTTGTGATTTTAAGGCTTCGGGGACGAACAAATCGCGCCGAATCCGGCTCATTACTTCCAAAACCTTTTCATCCGCGATTTTATAATGTTCGCGCAGCCTTTGAATCATTCGCTCGCGCGGGATTTGATATTCGTCCATCTTTTCGATTTCGGATTTTAGATTTTGGATTTTGGATTGAAGAAAAATCGCAAATCTAAGCCTTAAAATTGTCGTTCCAGTTTTGCAAAATTTCAATCGCTCGATGATTCGTCAAATCACTTCGCATCGGCGTAACGGAAACAAAACCTTCGTCAATCGCTTCAAAATCCGTGCCGCCTTCTTCGGCGTGAAAACCGTTTCGCTGCTCGCCAATCCAGTAATAAAGTTTGCCGCGCGGGTCGGTGTGTTCGCTGATAACGGGGCGCGCGTCTTTGAAGCCTTGTTTGGTTATGCGAATGCCTTTCGGCACGCCTTTCGGCACGTTGATGTTCAATAAAGTTGCTTCGGGCAAACCTTCTTTTATGGCTTTTTCAGTCATTTGTTTTGCAATTTTTACCGATTCCGTAAAGTCTTGATTTCTTGAAACCGCAAGACTGAATGCAACTCCCGGAACGCCTAAAATCGTTGACTCCAAAGCACCCGCAACCGTTCCCGAATATGTCGCGTCGTCGCCGAGATTTGCGCCGTGATTAATTCCCGAAACGCAAATATGAGGACGCTGTTCCGGCGGCAAAATTCTATTTAACGCAAGCGTTACGCAATCGGTCGGCGTGCCGTCAACCGTCCAATGCCGCTCGTCAATCTGCCGAATGCGAAGCGGACGCGCCAGAGTTAAACTGTGCGACGCGCCGCTCATTTCCGATTCGGGCGCGACGACGAAAACGTCGCCGATTCCGCGCAAAGCGTTTTCCAGCGCAACGATGCCATCGGCGTGAATGCCGTCGTCATTCGTGATTAAAATACGAATTTTCTCATTGTTCATTTTAAAACAATTCGATGCGTGAAATGCGGCGTTTTATAAAAAACTTGTTCGCAAGTCACGCATCGGTGAAAGTGTAAAAAAGATAAAATTATCTGTTCTGATTGAAATTCTGATTCTGGTTAAAACCCTGATTTGAATTTTGATTATTCGTGCGCGGCGCGGCGGTCGGGCGAAAACGCTTGCGGTTGCGCTTGCGGGCATTTGCCGATTTCAATTTCGCCTTTTGTCCGGGCGGCACGAAATGCGCGTGTTTTTTCAAATCCTTGATGATTTCTTCGGTAATTACTTTGCGCTTAAAACGGCGCAACGCGCTCTCGATTGATTCGTTATTATTAACTGATACATAAGCCATTCTTGTTTATCACACTCCTCACTGCTCGGATTATCGGCTGACAGAGCAAACTAAGATTAAACACTTTTTTCGATTCGTTGGCAAGTTTCCGTCAGTTGTGAAAAACATTAAACGAAAATAGAATGATTTTGATATGTTTCAATCAATTCATTTCAACGCCAAACCACGCGCCGTGACGAACGCTTCAAAGCCGGAAGTTCTGGAAAAATTAAAGCAAATCGTCGGCGCGGAAAATGTTTTGGTCGAACCTGAAAAAGTCGAGCCTTACGGCGCAGACGCTGTGAAAGAAAAATTTCCGCCCGAAGCCGTCGTGTTTCCCGAAAGCACCGAACAAGTTTCTAAAATTCTCAGGCTTGCCAACGAATATCTTTTCCCCGTCACGGCTCGCGGCGGTGGCGTCGGCTACACGGGCGGCGCGGTTCCGGTTGACGGCGGCATCGTCGTCGGCACTGATCGAATGAATCGAATTATCGAAGTCAAGCCGGACGATTTATACGCAATTTGCCAGCCCGGAATTACGACTTATGAATTACAGCAAGCGGTCGAAAAATACGGTTTGCTTTTTCCGCCCGACCCGGCGAGTTATAAGAATTCTTTCATCGGCGGCAACATCGCCGAAAACGCGGGCGGAATGCGAACGCCGAAATACGGCGTAACGAAACATTCGGTTTTAGGTTTGGAAGTTGTTACGGCAACCGGAGAAATTATCCGCACGGGCGGGCGAACGGTAAAAAACGTCGTCGGTTTTGATTTGACCGGCTTGATGTGCGGCTCGGAAGGTCTTTTGGGAATTATCACCGAAGCGACTTTGAAATTACTGCCAATGCCCGAAGCGACTTCCACCGTTCGCGCTTCTTTCAAAACAATGAAAGAAGCCTGTGAAGTTTTGACAAAATTCACGCCTGAAGGTTTGCTGCCGATGGCGATGGAAGTGATCGACCGCAACTGCGTCGGCGCGATTGAACAAAATTACGCTTTCGGTTTATCGAAAGACGCGGGCGCGATTTTGTTGGTTGCCGTTGACGGCGCGAAAGAGCAAGTCGAAAAAGACGCGCAATTGATTGAGAAAATCTTAAAGGAAAACGGCGGCTTCGATGTTTTGCGTTCCGCAAACAAAGAAGACGAAGACAAACTCTGGGACGTGCGCCGCGCCATTTCGCCGTCTTTGATGAAATACGGAACGCTCAAACTCAACGAAGATGTCGTCGTCCCGCGCTCGCGCGTTCCCGAATTGATTTCTCGAATCGAAGACATCGGACGCAGCCACAACACCTTCGTCGCCAACTTCGGACACGCGGGCGACGGCAATATTCACGTCAATTTTATGTGCAATCGTGAAGACGCCGATTCAATCGCCCGCGCCCGCCAATGCGTCAAAGAAACTTTTGCTTTATCCGTCGCGCTCGGCGGCTCGATTTCCGGCGAACACGGCATCGGCTACGTCAAAGCGCAGTATCTCGATATGGCGATTGATGCGCCGACGCTTGCGATTATGAAATCAATCAAACAAGTTTTCGACCCGAACGGCATTTTGAATCCGGGCAAGATGTTTGTCTAATAAACAGCATTTGATTACGAAATTTGAGTTTCTACTCCCAAGTTGACGAAAATATTGTTGATTTATATCCTATCGAATTAATTGCGAATATAGCGATACAAATGCTATGATTTCAGCAATTTAAAGCTCAGGATTTATGTGTTTCGAATATATTCGTTCGAACATTGTCTCTATATTTTGTTGGATATAAGTATCATTATGAGTTCAAAACATGAATGGAAAATAAACAGTCTAATGACTGAATTAGAGTCTTTCTATAAAAAAGAAAACATACATTCTTCATGGAAAACGGAAGAAGATTCTATAAAGAATGCATTAGAAAGCATTGCAGAAAAATTACCTAGTTCACGATATTTGCCTAAGAAAGTTCTCGGTGTTGGAGGATCTGGAATAGTTATCAGGCTTGAAGATAAACTTTTCGCGGCGGTTGACAATGCTTTAAAATTTCCGCGTCCCGTTTCAGGTAAGGTAGATTTGATTTCTGAGATGTTAGGGAAGGAAATGAAATTTCTCGCTCAACTGCGTCATCCCGGAATAGTAAAAATTCTTTATTATACTAAAATAGCTGGTGTGAAGGGTTATGGAGATTTGCCTTTCTATTTAATGGAAACTGTTGACGGTGCAGCATCAAAGAAATTTGTCCTTGACCCGAAAACTACCGAACAAGAATTTCTCTCACTTATTAGAGAAAGTGCTGAAACCTTGAATTATCTTCACACAAATAAGGATGCTCCATTCGCTCATCTTGATATTAAGCCTGACAATATTGTTACAGATCATAATGGGCGACCTGTCATGATTGATTTAGGCACTTGTAAAGTTGTAAGTAAAGATCATGAGAATACTTTAGTTGCTTGCACTCGGTCATTTGCACATCCAAAACTTGTTCAAAGTCTAGCAAAAGACCCTACAGACAATAATCGAGCAAAGGGCGAACTGCATCGAAATGAAATTGATTTAAAGTGGGATTTATGGTCATTTGGTTTAACGATTCTCTCTTGGTTAGGGCTAGACCCAAACATTGGCACGACAGAACAAGGTACAATTATTGATCGTCTAACACCATATACTAGAAAGTATCTTTTGCTTTTAGTTTCAAGACTTCTAACTGACGCTCCGCCCAAATGGCTTTTTGACCGCATTGGTTTAAGCCCTGATCTAGTAACTGAGTTTTCGATTACGACATCATCACAATTATGCAATCTTTTGGGAAGGCTTGATGGAAAGATAGGTCCAATTGAAAATATTGCCGAACTTGCAACAGTAACAACTGGTAGTATTCAAGCCGGACCCGGCACTCATGTAGTTAATACTGACCGTCTCAAACTAACTCTTTCTCATCGCTTAATTCGGCGACTAAGTTCAATTACACAATTAGGTGTAGTTTCACAGGTATATCCAAGTGCTAAACATACTCGAAGAGAGCATAGTCTGGGAACGTATGCAAATACTGGGCGACTTGTTCGAGCTTTATATAATGATTCGGTATCACCATTCTTTCGTCAAATAATCGAAGAGGAAGATATATGCGATGTTCTTATGGCTTCACTTCTGCACGACATTGGTCAATTTCCTCTTGCACATGATTTAGAGGAAATTGACAAAAAGGTGTTCGACCATGACAACTTAACTCTGGCAATGTTAAAGGGATCATGGGAGAAAAAAAAGAAAGGTAGTAAAGGTGTAAACTTTGAACCGCTAAAAGATGTTTTTGATGCTTGGGGGACAACTGCGGATAGAATTTCAGCAATTCTTCTGGCTAAACCTTCAAGCACAGTTGCTAATGCTCGACATAAACTTTTACGTTCAATTATTAGCGGACCAATTGATGCGGATAAACTTGATTATCTTTTTCGAGATGCACGGCATACAGATGTTCCATATCCAAATGGTATTGATGTAGATATGCTTTTCCGATCCATGACAACCATTGTGATTGACCGTGTTGAGGGCGGAGCAAAGAATGTGCCAGCAATCGGGATACATGCAAAAGGCAAGGTCGCTGGAGAGTTTTTGACACTTGCACGATACGCAATGTTTTCTCAGGTCTATTGGCATCATGCCGTTAGAGTTCAAAAAGCAATGTTATTACGTGCTGTAGAGGCATTGTTATCTGCACAAAACACAGATACAAAACTTAACGAATTTACCAGTAGGTTTATTGAAATGGTTTGTAGTCTTCCAGAAGCACTCTATCATATTAATGAGCCGACCCGAACATTGTTTGAAACAAATGACTCTGTTGAAAATAAAATAAATATGAATTTGGGGCGCGGCACTGATTTATCTTCTACGGATGCGGCTGTACTGACGTGGTTTTATGATCGATTAAATGAGGAAAAACTACCAGAAGCAATTCTACTTGACGATATTTTAACGAGGTCTTGGTTTAAGCGTTTATGGGTAATAAGTAGAGATATGCAAGAAAAGCGTTGGGATAAAATTGTAAAAGCGTGGAATCAACTAGATCGAAGCCAAAGAAATAGAGTTTCTTTTGATTTTGAGGGAAAGATTTCGCGTTTATTTAATGAAAGTGGTATTGATATTACGAATTTAGCAGCAGAAACTTCAAAATCAACAATCCAAGAGATGACTGCCGCCAGAAAACCATGGCTTTTGATTGATATTCCGGGAGCCAGACCAGGGTCGGAAACTGGCTTACACTACGTTTTAGAAAGTCAGGGACGTAGATTGCGAAAGGATGATAGAACGGTTTCTGAAATACAGCAGTCTGCTATTTGGGAGAATTACGCGAGAGACCTAGGACAAGCCGCAGGTAAAATCAGAATTTTTGCTGACCCAAAACTTATTGATATTATTGACGCATCTATAAGTTGGGATGTAGGAGTTGATACATTACTTTCTTCTCTTGAAAGTATTGCTTCATAAAAGTTAATTTAATAATTCTTGTAATCGTCATTGATAGGTTGTGGGCGTTAATGAACACGAAGTTTTGCAAATTGCCCAACCAAATCTCAATAATTTATTGCCAAACAAATGTTGGTGTAAGTCGAAAACTTGTGTGATAAAATCTCAGATGTTATGGCAAATGATTTAACTCGTATCGTGGCGGAAAAGATGCAGGTTTTGCCGATTGAAGAACAGCAAAAGGTGGTCGAGTTTGTTCAGACATTGGGTAAAGAAAAAAGAAAAAGTTTATTGGAGAAAATTCAAGACAGAGTAAGCAAATTATCGGATGAAACGCTGGAAAAACTTCCCGTTGACGGTGCGGAAAATCTTGACCATTATCTTTACGGCTCGCCTAAAAAAGCTAAATGAAACGCGTATTTGCCGACACATTTTACTGGACAGCGTTGCTTAATCCAAAAGATCAATGGTATTTATCCGTCAGAAAAATTCAACCCGAACTTACCAACGTCCAAATTATTACAACTGAAACGGTTTTAATCGAATTACTGAATTTCTATTCGGAATATGGCTCTGAAATGCGTCAGAATGTGGTTGATACCGTCCGCGATATTTTGGTTGATTTAGATGTCGAATATATTTCGCACTCGCCGAAATTTTTCTCGAAGCACTCGATTTTTACGAAAAGCGTTTGGACAAAGGTTACAGTTTGACCGATTGCATTTCGATGCTGACGATGAAAACTCTCAACATTCACGAAATTCTCACGCACGACAATCATTTTGAGCAGGAAGGCTTTACTGTTTTGCTTTAACTAAACTCTAGTCTCGAAATGGTGAAAGGTATCAAAGAAGTCTTTGACCCAAACGTATTTTGAATCCGGGCAAGATGTTTGTTTAGAAAGTTTTTAACTTGCCGAAAACTTTGTGAATTGAATGTTTCCTTTGAGCGCGTCAACTAGAAAATTGTTTCGCCCGCCGCCGACAATCCAGGTTTCGATATTTTCTTTTTGGCAAATAATGGCGGCTTCGAGTTTTGAATTCATTCCGCCCGTTCCCAGACCCGAATCGCGTTCTTCGACCAAGTTTCTCGCTTCATCAATGTTGTTGATTTCTGAAATTAATTTTGCGTCCCGGTGAATGTGCGGATTTTTGTCGAATACGCCGTCAATATCGCTGGCGATGACGAGCAAATCGGCGTTGATAAGCGCGGCGACGAGCGCGGAAAGTTTGTCGTTGTCGCCTAAAATTATTTCTTCGACGGCGGTTGTGTCGTTTTCGTTGATAATCGGAACGTATTCGTATTTGATAAGTTCGTTAATGGTGTTGAGCGTGTTTCGGCGGGAAGTTTCGTTTTCAAAATCACGATAAGTCATCAGACACTGCGCCGTGCGGATGCCGAAATCGCTGAAAATTTCGTTGTAAATCCGCATCAAAAGCGGCTGTCCGATTGCCGCCATCGCTTGTTTGGATTCGACCAATTTTCCGGGGTCGATAATATTTATACGCTGTTTGGCGGCGGCGATTGCGCCCGATGAAACGAGAATGATGTCGTAATCTTCACGGAGGCTGAGAATCTGTCGCCCGATGTCTTCGACCTTGCCGCGTGAGATTAATTTTGTTCCGTTCGTTAAGGTTGAAGTGCCGATTTTTAGAACGAGTTTCTTTTTCATTGTTGAAATTCAAGAGAAAAAATTAACAGGGATGTCAGGATGAAGGGGATTTTTATTGAAAGAAGAGATTTATCCCTGTTCATCCTGACATCCCTGTAAATTAATTTGTTTTTATCACTTTCTGATTTGTCCGTTGCCGTAAACAAACCATTTATTCGTCAACAAATGTTCCGCGCCGAGCGGTCCGCGAAAGTGTAATTTTTGCGTTGAGATGGCGATTTCCGCGCCCAAACCGAATTCCCCGCCGTCGGTAAATCTGGTCGAAGCATTGTGATACACCGCCGCGCAGTCAACTTCGTTCAAAAATTGTTCGGCTGTTTCGTTATTATCGGTGATGATTACCGCCGAATGTCCGCCCGAATATTTGTTGATTGTTTCGATTGCTTCTTCGACATTTAAAAGCGTTCCGATTACTATCTTCGCCGCTAAAAATTCTTCATACCAAACGTCTTCGCCGTTAATCGGCTCAACATTTTGTTTTGAAAGAGAGATTACCGTGCCGTCGCCGAAAACTTCGATGTTTTTATCAATCAAAGCCTTAATCAGCAATTCAAGTTTTGCTTCAAAACCGGGAATGTTTGTGTTAATCAAAACTTTGTCGAGCGCGTTGCAGACGCTCAAACGCTGTTTGCCGTCTAAAACTATTTTTACCGCCATTTCAAAATCCGACTCGCTGTCAATATACGCAAAATTGTTGCCGCGACCGCTGACGATAACGGGAACTTTTGAGTTTTCCAGCACGAAATTAATCAGTGTTTCGCCGCCGCGCGGAATTACAACGTCAAATTTCTCGGCTTCTCCCCGAATAAGTTTCTGCGTTTCTTCGCGGGGAACATCGAGATATTTGACAAAATCCGCGTCCGCGTCGTTTTCTTCCAACGCCTGCTTCCACAGATTCGCCAAACAGAGATTTGTGTTTCTGGCTTCTTTGCCGCCTTTCAATAAAATTTTATTTCCCGCTTTGAGCGCGATAATCGCGGCTTCGATTGAAACGTCGGGACGCGCTTCGTAAACGATTAAAATCGTGCCGAACGGAACGGCGCGGTTTTCGATTCGCAGACCGTCTTTACGGATATGTGTGGAAATCTTTCTGCCGACCGGATTCGGCGCGTCAATCACACTTTTGACCGAAGCAATCATTTTATCGACTTTTGCGTCATCAACCTTCAAACGGTCAAAAATTACCGCGTCGTCAGTCGGACAACCGGCAATATCCAACTCGTTAGCTTCGATTATGGTCTGCCTGTTTTCGGCAAGCAATTTTGCCAAAGATTCTAAAATGTCGTTTCTCAGTTGTGAATTCATCATTATTTGCAAATTTATTATACTAACAAACGAAAAATTTTCGGCAAACAGGTGTTGCAAATACCGTTTTGTGACGGAAAATTGCCAGACAAATAAAATGTAAAGCGTTTGTCATTTCAATTAATGAAATATGAAAGTAGAATTTCGGGTCGTCGATAAAACCCATTAGGAAAATAAAACAAAATTTTTGTGCAACTGATAAAATAAAGAAACTAATGCGACATCAGCAAACGAGTTTTCGATCCGAGTGGCATTTTGAATCGGGAAAAATGTTTGTTTGAGACTTTATTCAATTTATCAGAGGTATACTTTTATCTTTTTACCTTGTTCAAATTCGATAATATGAAAATTATTGTTTCTCTTTTTTTAGGCTTACTTTTGGTTACGTTTGCAGGCGAAAATCTTTACGCTCAAGACATAACTTTTATTTTGTTAAGACACGCCGAAAAAGACATTTCGGCGAGCGCGAATAAAGCCGACCCCGAACTGACGGCGGAAGGACAAAAGAGAGCCGAACGATTGGTCGGAACGGTGAAGAAGTATAAACCGCAACAGATTTTTTCGACGATTTTCAAACGTGCCAGAGCGACCGTTACTCCATTGGCTGAAAATTTGAACCCGGATTATAGGCTTCAGTTACAATTTTACGATTACGCGGAGCTTGAAAAATTAGCCGAACGATTGTTGAAATTGAATGTGAAAACTGTGGTTGTCGTCGGGCATAATACGACCACGCCCGAACTGGCGAACTTGCTGATAAAGCAAGATAAATACAAAGCCCTCAACGATTCCGAATACGATAAAATTTGGATTATTAAAATTAAAAGGAACAAATCCAAACCGAGCAAGATAAAGGAAGATAAGGTTATTGTGTATTAAACATTATTCGACCGGCTGCCAGAGTTCGATTTTGTTGCCTTCCGGGTCGAGAATCCAGCCGAATTTGCCGTAATCGCCGTCCTCTTTTTCATCAAAAACGTGGACGCCTTCGCCGCGCAACGTTTCAAGCAGCGCATCCAAATCGTCCACCCGAAGATTGAGCATAAACTCCTTTGCCGAAGGATCGAAATACTGCGTGTTCTGCTTGAACATTGAAAGTGCCGTCCAACCTTTTTCGCGCTCCTGAAATTGAAAATCCGAGTACGTTTTGCCGCCGAAATCTATGCCCAAGTGTTGCTCATACCACGCGGCGAGTTTTTGAGGATTTTCCGCTTTGAAAAATATACCGCCGATGCCTACTACTCTTTTCATAATTTTTACAATAATACTCGCTTTTTATCTGTTTTCACAAAATACAGAGAAATCAAAACCGTCGCCAACATAATCGCCGCCGCCGTCCAAAACGTTCGGTAAAGCGTAAAATCGGAAATGTTCTCCGGCGCGGTCTGGCTGTAAAGCAAAAACGCCGAAAGCGCGGGTCCGATTGCTCTCGCTAAACTCGCTGCCGACTGTAAGATTCCCAATGTTTTCCCTTGCGCCTCGTCGGGCGCTTCTTTTGACGCAAGGCTTGTCAACGCGGGTGACGAGAGCGAATTTCCGATTGAGAAAAATGCGATTCCGACGAGCAAAGCCGTCAAACCGCCGACTTGCGGGCTGACAAACGGAACGGCAAAGAAACTTACGGTTAACAGAAAACTTCCGATAACGACCAGCCAGACTTCGCCTAATATTTTCACAAGACGCGCAAAAACTCCGCCTTGCAGAATGATTGCGAGAATTCCGATATAGGCAAACAAATAACCGTTTTGCTCGGCGGTGTAACCAAAGCGAAACGCCGTGTATTGAACAAAAACCGTCGTCATTATCGAAAAGGCGACAACCAGCAAAAAATACAAAAGCGTGGCGATTCCGAAGCGCGAATCTTTTAATGTTTTGGATAATTCAGCAAAACGGCTTTCGCGTTTTGCGGCGTTTTTGTCGGGCTTATGTGATTCGGGCAAAACGAAATAGAGAACAATCGCATTTGTTAAAGCAAGGGCGGAAACAAAGAAAAACGGCGTGTGCGTTCCGAATTTGCTCAAGATTCCGCCGATTGCCGGACCGAAAATAAAGCCTAAGCCGAAAGCCGCGCCGATTAAACCCATTCCTTTGGCGCGGTTTTCTTTGGTTGTTACGTCGGCGATGTAGGCTTGCGCGGTCGAAATGTTGCCGCCGGTCGCGCCGTCGAAAATGCGTCCGAAAAATAATAGCGGAAGCGTCGTTGAAAGTCCGGTTATCAAAGCCGCCAGACTCGTCCCCAAAAGACTAATGAATAAAATCGGACGACGACCATATCGGTCGGAAAGCTGTCCGAGAAAAGGCGTGGAGATGAACTGCATTATCGAATATGAAGCAAGCAGCCAACCGATAACGAAAGGCGACGCGCCGAATTCGTTTTTGGCATAGGCGGGAAGAACCGGAATAGCGATGCCGAAGCCGACGAGGTCTATAAAAATCGTGATAAAAATTGTGATGAGCGGCTTGGTGAAAAACTTTTCGCCGGTGATTTCTTCTTCGGGCTGCATTATTTATCAAAGCGGACACGGCGGTAAATTTCGGTAAGCGGTAAGGTTAATTCGACCGAAGCGAGTTCAACCGCTTCGTCGTCTTCATCAAAATAATAAGTTATCCAGGTTCCGTCTTCCCGGCGGCGATGAACCTCGACATTCCGTCGGTCCTGGTCAATGATGACGTATTCCCGAAGGCTTTTCATTTGCAGATAGAACAAAAGTTTTACGCGCCGGTCAATATGCTTGGTCGAACGCGACGTAACTTCAACGATTAAAATCGGTTTGTTGCGAAAATACGGATTTTCAGGGGTTTCTTCGCGCGAAACTAAAACGTCGGGGTAATAATAGACTTTCGACGAGACGCGAACTTTGATGTCGCCGGAGAACGGCTCGCACGGCGAATCGCGCAAATGAATCGATAAAGCGACAAATATATTTCCGGCTATGCGGGCGTGATTGTCGCTTGTGCCAGCCATTGCGTGAACTTCGCCGTCAATATATTCGTGTCTAACGGAACTGATTTTCTCGCGTTTCAGGTAATCGGCGACACTTGTTTTCAGTTTTAGTTTCGGCAAACCCATAAAGTGAATTTTAGCAAATTATCGTTTCGTTGTAATATAACGAGAGACAAAATAACATTTTAACGGAGTTTGAAAAGTGATTCGTTTGACGACCAAGACAAAAATCCTGACAATTCTAATCTTTACACTCGTTTTTTCTATGTATCAAGAAACAGAAGCCCAACGAAAAAAAACGCAGGCAAAAAAACCGGCAGTGGTTGAAACGAAAATCGTTCCGCCGGACATCGGCTATACTATTTCGATGTCGAAGCCCTGGACGCATCTTTTGGAAGTCGAAATGCGTGTTAATTGGGCAAATATGCCGGAAAAGGCGGAAATCAAAATGCCCGTCTGGACACCGGGAAGTTATTTGATTCGGGAATATGCCCGGCACGTTCTGGATTTTGCGGCGAAAGACGCAGGCGGAAACGATTTGACCTGGCAAAAGACGAACAAAAATACCTGGCAGATTGATACGAAAGGCGCGAAGGAATTTTTTGTCAGATATAACGTCTATGCTAATGAATTGACGGTTCGGACTAACGAACTCAACTCAGACCACGCATTTTTCAACAACGGTGCGTTGCTGATGTTTCTGAAAGACCAAATCGCCCTGCCTTCGACCGTCAAAATCGTGCCTTACGGCAATTGGAAAATTGCGACGGGTTTGCCGAAAGTCGAAGGGCAAACAAATACCTTTCGCGCCGAAAACTTCGACGTTCTATACGATTCCCCATTTGAAATCGGAAATTTTAAGGAAGTTTCCTTTGACGCGCAAGGCGTTTCGCACAGAATGGTTTTTGAAGGCGAAGGTAATTATGATTTGCAGAAAACCGCCGCCGACGTAAAAAAAATCGTCGAGGAAGCGTATAAGATTTTCGGCGAGCTGCCTTATAAGGATTACACTTTTATCGTGAATTTGCGCGGCGGCGGCGGTCTCGAGCATTTGAATTCGACGGCTTTGCAGTTTAATCGTCTCGATTTTGCGACGCGCTACGGTAGTTTTCTAACACTCGCGGCGCACGAATATTTTCATTGCTTTAACGTCAAACGAATTCGTCCCGACGCTTTGGGTCCGTTCGATTACGAAAACGAAAACTATACGAAGCTGCTCTGGGTTGCCGAAGGCGGCACGGCTTATTACGAAAACGTTCTGGTCAGACGCGCCGGGTTGATGTCGGACAAGAAGTTTTTGGAAACTTACGCGGCGGCGTTTCAAGCCCTGCAAAATCGTCCCGGACGCTTTGAAACATCGCTCGAAGACGCGAGCTTCGACGCCTGGATAAAGTATTACCGACCGGACGAAAACGCCGTCAACAATCAAATTTCCTATTACGACAAAGGCGAAATCGTCAACTTTTTGCTCGATTTGGAAATTCGCCGACTCTCAAGCGGCACGAAATCTCTGGACGATGTGCTGCGTTATCTTTACACGGAATTTTACAAAAAGAATAAAAACTACACGCCCGAAGATTACCGGAAAACGTCGGAAATGATGGCTGGAAAATCTCTGAACGATTTCTTCTCGAAATACGTAAGTGGGCGCGAAGAGCTTGATTACAACTCGATTTTGAACGGTGTCGGTTTGCGATTGACGACCGGCGGCGCGACGGAAAAAGCATTTCTCGGCGCGAATTTGGAACAGCAGGGCGAAAGGCTCGTCGTCAAACAAGTTCGAGCCGAAACGCCTGCCTACGAACAGGGCTTGAACACGGGCGACCAAATTATTGCGATGGACGGACTTCGTATTTCGCAGGCGGATTCGGTCACGAAAACCAGCGCGCAGCCGACCGATGCGGTTAAGGATTTTGCGACGCGGCTGGCAATGAAAAAACCGGGCGATAAAATCCGTTTGACTTTTTTCCGTTTTGACGAATTGCGCGAACTTGAAATAATTTTGAGCGGACAAGCGCCGCCCGATTACAGAATTGTCGCAGCCGACAATCCGACTGACGAGCAGATACGCCTTTATCAAAGCTATTTCAGCGCAAATTAAGTGAGAACTGATAACTGAAAGCTGATAACAGAAGAAGTATGAAGCTGCTTTTACTTATCAGTTATCAGTTATCAGTTATCAGTTATTTAGTTTTATGTATCGAAAAGAGTTTGCAAAATTAATTTTAATCTGGCTGGTCCTTTCCGCTTTCGGCTGTCAAAAAAGCGCGCTTCAATCGCCGACTGTCGCGCCGGCGACTTTGCGCGACATTCCCGCTCTGAAACTGAATTTTCGTCTTGAGACGGACGTTCCCGCGCCGTCCGTTCAAAACGGAAACGCTTCGTCTGACGAAAGAAACGTTTCCGTGCAAACCGATTTTGACCAGAACCGGGTGCAGGAACTCGTCGATAAAACCATTGCTTCGCCGAATAAACAGAGAGTTTTGACGGTTTATCATAAAGCGGAAGATTCGCCGGAAGATTATCGGCTCGATATGTATTCGGCGGACGGCAAACTTCTGCGACGGATAACGCCCGACGGAATGGCGGTTCATTATCCCGACACGATTGTCTGGTCGCCGGATTCGGCAAACGTCGCATTTATGGCGATGACCCGCACGGGACAGACCGCCGCGCTGCCGACTCCGAATTCGGCGGAAAATCAAACCGGCGCTCCGGCAAATTCAGAAATCAATGCCAATTCGGATGCGAATTCTAACGCGAATACGGAAGATGCGAATGCAAATCGAGCAGCGAGCGCGACGCCGGTTATCGAGCAGCCGAAAGCCGTTTTAACTTTTCGCACCGAGCAAATTTATACGAGCAGCGCCGACGGCGCGGATGTGAAACCCGTAACGCAGAACGAAGGCTTGATATATTTTTATTTCGTCTGGTCGCCTGACGGCTCGGCGCTCGCCTCGCTTGCGGCAACTTTCCAGGAATGGAGATTTCTGCGGTATCAAGCCGAAAATCGCGGCGAATCATTTGCGCCCGCCGGCAGACCGCGCCTGGTCGAAAAGAACGGGCGCGAACGGCGGCTGGACGATAATTTGACAACCGTTCATCCGGTCTGGTCGCCCGATTCGGCAAAGGTGGCGGTCGCGTTTGATAAACAGGTGCGGATTTACGACGCAATCAGAGACCAGCCGACCCAAGCCGCCATTCCCCTGCGAAATCAGTTATTGATTTCTTCAAAGACTTATGACGAAGAATTGCAGCGCAAAGAACAAGCCGGAAATACCGCAACGAACGCCGACACGCAGACAAATGCAAATGCGGAATCAAACGCCGACGCGCAACAGAATACGACGAACCGGCAAGTCGGCATTTTGCCCGACGAGAACACTCTGGTTTCCTTTAATCCGATTATCGACCTGGAATGGACGGAAGATAAAATGCTTTATTTGCAGACCGGTTATATTAAACTAATGAAAAACGAAGCCGACAGCGCGCGCAGCTATCTGCGCTGGCATCGTCTTATTTTCAGCCCGCAAGCAGTTACGCTCGGAAGCTGATTTGGAGAATAAAATTATGAGTAATCAAACAATCGCCGATATTTACGCGGCAAACGACAGCATTCACGCCAAACTAAAAGAAACAATTGCTAAGTTGAACGACGAACAATCGGCGTTTTTGCCCGACGGCGAAAAATGGTCAATCGCGCACATCGTCGAGCATATTGCGATTGTTAAAGACGGAATGTCGAAAATTTCCGCGAAATTACTCGCGCAGGCGCAAACGGCGGGAAAACCTGCGGACGGCAAAGCGATTTTGACGGAAAATTTCGTTAAGAAGGCAGGCGAAGCGCGCGAGTTGAAATTTGAAGCGCCGGAAAGAATTCATCCGACGGGCAATTTATCAATCAGCGAATCGCTGGCTAAAATGGAAGAAAGTAATCGAGCGTTGGAAAAACTTCGCCCGCTTTTTGAAACCGTCGAATGCTCCGATTTCAAATTTCCGCATCCGTTTATGGGCGAGCTTTCGGCGCACGAATGGCTCGCGCTCGTCGGCGGACATGAAGCCAGGCACACCGCGCAAATCGAAAAAATCGTCGCTCGGCAGTAAATGTTTTTCAGCAACAGAAAGGCGCAAGCGAATCAAAATTTGATTCGCTTGCGCCTTTCTGTTCTAAATTAACAAAATTTACTGTCCTTCGGCTTTTGCCTGTTCTTCTTTCAAAACGGCTTTGCGGGAAAGTTTGACTTTGTTGCCTTCCTTGCCGATGCACTTGACCATAATTTGCTGACCTTCTTTGAGTTCGTCGCGCACGTCTTTGATGCGGCGGTCGGAGATTTCAGAAATATGCAGCAAGCCGTCGAGTCCCGGCAGAATTTCGACAAACGCGCCGAAATCAACTATTCGGGAAACAGTTCCTAAATACGTTTCTCCGATTTCCGCTTCTGCCGTCAAACCGCGAATACGTGCGAGAGCCGCTTGCGCCGCGTCGCCGTCGGCGGTTGCGATATTGACCGTTCCGTCATCGGAAACATCAATTTTAGCGCCGGTTTCTTCGGTTATCGAGCGAATCATTTTACCGCCCGGTCCGATGATGTCGCGGATTTTATCGGGATTGATTTTGATGGTGATAATGCGCGGCGCATACGGTGAAATTTCTTCGCGCGGCTTTTCAATCGCCTGCGCCATAATATTCAAAATATGCAGCCGACCTTTTCTTGCCTGCTCCAGTGCTTCGGACAAAATCATCGAATTGATTCCGCCGATTTTGATGTCCATCTGCAAAGCGGTAATGCCTTCGGTCGTGCCGGTTACTTTGAAATCCATATCGCCGTAATGGTCTTCCGCGCCCGCGATGTCGGACAAAATCGCGTAACGATTGCCTTCCATCACCAAGCCCATTGCCACGCCTGCAACGGCGCGTTTGAGTGGAACGCCCGCGTCGAGTAACGATAAAGTTCCGCCGCAGACCGAAGCCATCGAGCTTGAGCCATTTGATTCGGTGATGTCGGAAACGATGCGAAGCGTGTATGGAAATTCGCTTTCGTCGGGCAAAACCGATTCGAGCGCGCGACGTGCCAGGTTGCCGTGTCCGACTTCGCGGCGGCTGGTAAAACCGACTCGTCCGGTTTCGCCGACTGAATACGGCGGGAAATTGTAATGCAGCAAAAAGCGTTTTTTGAGTTCGCCTTTTTCCAAATCGTCAATAAACTGCTCGTCCATCTTTGTTCCCAAAGTCGTCGTCACAATCGCCTGCGTTTCGCCGCGCGTGAAAAGCGCCGAGCCGTGAACTCTGGGCAGCCAGCCGACTTCGCAGGAAATCGGACGAATCTCTGAAAACTTGCGTCCGTCCGGGCGACGGCGATTGCCGAGCATATCGTCACGAAAGATTTTTTCCTTCAAATGACCGAATACTTTTCCAGCCATCGCGCGTTTTGCCGGGTCGTCTTCAGGATAGCTTGCGACTACTTCCTTTTTCAGCGCGTCAACCGCCGCGTAAGAAGTTAATTTATCTTTGCCCGTGGTGTTGAGAGCTTCGCGCAATTGGTCGGTGAAATTCTTCTCGATTTCGGCGGTTAAATCTTCATCGGGCTGTGCTGTTTCATACACGCGCTTTTTGATGTCGAGAGCTTTGAACAATTCTCTCTGCCATAAACACAGGCGTTTGATTTCCTTGTGCGCCAGCATCAAGGCTTCGACCATTATATTTTCCGCGACTTCCTTGGCTTCGGCTTCGACCATTACAACCGCTTCTTCCGTTCCCGCAACAACCAGGTTTAACTGCGATTCGCGCCTTTCATCATATGTCGGGTTGATAATGTATTTCCCGTCAATCAAACCGACGCGAACTGCCGCAATAGGGTTGTCAAACGGAATATCGGACAAATACAAAGCGCAGGACGCACCTGTAATCGCAATCACGTCCGGGTCGTTTTCCGAGTCCGAAGAAATAACCGAGCCGACAATTTGGGTTTCAAAACGATACCCGTCGGGGAAAAGCGGGCGCACCGGGCGGTCAATCAAGCGGCAGGTTAAAGTTTCCTTTTCATTCGGGCGACCTTCGCGGCGAAAGTAGTTTCCCGGAATTCGTCCGGCGGCGTAAGTCGATTCGCGGTATTCAACCGTGAGCGGAAAAAAATCGAGTCCTTCTTTTGCAGTGTGCGCGCTGACGGCGGTAACCAAGAGCATCGTTTCGCCGTAACTGATTATTACCGAACCGTCGGCTTGTTTGGCGACTTTTCCGGTTTCGACCGATAAAGTTTCGTCGCCCAATTTTATTGATTCTTTCAAGTATTTTCTTTGTGCCATAATTTTCTTTCCTCGTTAGTCGTGAATTGTAAATCGTGAATGGAAATTAGTTTTTCGTTTAGGTTTTTCGCTTTATTCACAATTAAAATTTTGTCCCGCAATCCTTCGCAATTTACGATTCACTACCCTCTAAACAAAAAGCGACAGGAGCTATATCGTGAAAGCCCTGTCGCCCTGATTTTCCGTATGTTCTCTTTTGCCTTCGGGTTTGTGCGCTGTCACGTTCAGCAACCACGTCGGCAAATTCTTCGAGAGAACTTGTTTGTAAAATGGCTCGAAGCAGCCATAAATCAATGGATAACTGATAATTGATAATGAATAATTTTATTAAATCAAACTCAATTATCCATTATCAACTATCAGTTATCAGTTATTTTTATCTTCTCAATCCTAACTTCTGAATAATTGTGTGATATTCGCCGATGTCCTGACGTTTGAGATAATCCAGCAATTTTCTGCGGCGCGAAACCATTTTGAGCAAGCCTCGGCGCGAGTGGTTGTCTTTCTTGTGAACTTTAAAATGTTCGGTTAATTCATTGATGCGTTGCGTAAGTAGCGCGATTTGCACCTGCGACGAACCGGTGTCGCTGTCGTGTGTTTTGTAATCGCCGACGATTGTTTCTTTTGTTTCCTTTAATGTTGCCATAATTGTAAAATGGTTTCTCCTAGCTCGCAGTAACTCCGTTTTTCGTAAAACGGTAACCGCAAAAATTTACTGAATAACTGAATAACTGAAATTCGACAGAGGTTAATTATTCTTTATTTATTATCCACAATTAACCGCCGATTATCAACTTTTACATTTGAAATTCTTCCATAAACTTAGTGGAAAAATTACCGTTTTGGAAATTTTCATCCGCCATAATTTTCAGATGCAGCGGAATTGTCGTTTTTATTCCTTCGACGACCATCATTTCCAAAGCGCGTTTCATTCGGGCAATCGCAAGTTCGCGCGTGCGTGCGTGAACGATTAATTTTGCAATCATCGAATCGTAATACGGCGGAACGGTATAACCCGGATAGACTGCTGTATCAACG
This sequence comes from uncultured Pyrinomonadaceae bacterium, assembly GCA_964235785.1. Lineage (GTDB taxonomy): Bacteria > Acidobacteriota > Blastocatellia > Pyrinomonadales > Pyrinomonadaceae. Next base: position 67,101 of record CAXSBF010000020.1, read on the forward strand.
CGCACGCCCGGTCCGCCCGGAATGTTGAAAGCCGTAATTTTGCCCGGCGACGGCGTAAATTTCACCGGGTCTTCGGCATTGATGCGGCATTCGATGGCGTGTCCGACAATCTGCAAATCGTCCTGCACATAACCGAGTTTTTCGCCTTGCGCGATGCGGATTTGGTTTCGCACAATATCGGCGAGCGTTACCATTTCCGTAACCGGATGCTCGACCTGGATGCGCGTGTTCATTTCCATAAAATAGAAACTTCCGTCTTCATCGAGTAAAAACTCGAAAGTTCCCGCGCTTGAATATCCGATTTCCTTGCACGCTTTAACGGCAACGGCGCCCATTTTTTCGCGCTGTTCAGGTGTTATAACAGGCGAAGGCGCTTCTTCCAATAACTTTTGATGACGACGCTGAATCGTGCATTCGCGCTCGCCGAGATGTATGCAGTTGCCGTATTCGTCTGCAAGGACTTGAATCTCGATGTGGCGCGGACGCTCAATATATTTTTCGATATAAACGCTTCCGTTCTTAAACGCCGCGAGCGCTTCAGTCTGCGCGGTTTCGAGATTAATTGCCAAATCTTCTTTTCGACGAACAATCCGCATTCCGCGCCCGCCGCCGCCCGCCGCCGCTTTGATAATTACGGGAAAACCGATTTCTTTGGCTAATTTTATTGCCTCTTTCGCGCTTTCAATCGGTTCGGGACTTCCCGGCAAAATCGGCACGCCCGCCGCCTTCATCGTTCTTCTGGCTTCGACTTTATCGCCCATCATTCCGATAACGTGCGGGCGCGGACCGATAAATTTGATATTGCAGTCTTCGCAGATTTTCGCAAAAGTTTCCGATTCGGCAAGAAAACCGTAACCCGGATGAATCGCGTCAACATTCGTGATTTCCGCCGCACTGATAATCGAAGGAATGTTCAAGTAGCTCTGCGCCGACTGCGCCGCGCCGATGCAAATCGCTTCGTCGGCGTAGCGAACGTGCAATGCTTCCTTGTCGGCTTCCGAATGCACGGCAACCGTCCGAATATCCATTTCCTTGCACGTCCAAATTATCCGGCACGCAATCTCGCCGCGATTGGCGATTAAAATTTTGCGAATCTCTCGCTTTTTCATCAATAGTTCAAAGTTCAAGGTTCAAAGTTCAAAGTTCAAAGTCAGGCTCGAAAATTGAACCTTGAACCTTGAACTTTGAACTTTGAACTATTTTCTGATTCCGAAAAGCGGCTGACCATATTCGACCGGCTGACCGCTTTCGACGTAAACTTTAATGACCTCGCCCGCAACTTCGGCTTCGATTTCATTCATCAGTTTCATTGCTTCGACAATGCATACAATCGTATCGGGCGAGACGTTGCTGCCTTCTTTGACATAAGGTTCTTTGTCGGGCGCGGGAGAACGGTAAAAGGTTCCGACAATCGGCGAAGTTATCGTGTGTAAATCTTCGTCGGTCGCCGCAGCAGCAGCAGCGGTTTCGGATTTCTTTTCGGTTGTTGAAGCTGAGACGGTTTGAGGCGGTGCAGAAGAAATTGTCGGCGCGGGCGACTGAGCGGCTTGAATAATTTGCGGCGCGGGGTTTTTGCTCAGACGCACGCGGATATTGGCATTTTCAAACTCGAAATCAGTAAAGCCGTGTTCGTCAACCAGATTGGCGAGTTCCTGCAACTCGTCCATATTCAAAGAAGGTTCTGACGCTTGAGCATTTCTTTTCGGCGAACCGCTCTTTTTGCCTCTCGCGCGAGTCTGCTCTTTATTATCTTCCTTTGCTTTGGCTGAACCCAAGTTTTCACTCATCTTTACTGAATTCCTTACCCTTTCGCCGCCAACTCGCGCGGATTGTCAACCAATTCGATAACCGCCATTTCAGTATTATCGCCGCTGCGCCGCCCTAGTTTGATAATGCGCGTATAACCGCCATTGCGGTCTTTGTAGCGAGTCCCGAGTTCATCAAAAAGACGCTGCACGGCTTTAACGCCCGCCGTTCTTTCAATCTTTTCCTTCGGCTCGCCCTTCTTTCCGCGAAAACGACTTTGTTGCGCCTTGAAGGTACTGTTTCCCGAATGAAAATAGCTTGCCGCCTGACGACGCAGGTGAATTTCCTGCGCTTTTGCTTCGTCGCCGCTCAAATTTTTTGCCTTTCGCGCCATTGTGATAATTTTTTCGACAAACGGACGAAGCTCTTTAGCCTTCGGAACAGTCGTAATAATGTATTCCTTATCGGCGGTTATTAAAGAAGCCGCCATATTCCGCAGCATTGAAATCCGATGCTCCGTCGTTCTTCCCAATTTACGATGTGCTTTTAAATGTCTCATAATAGTTGATAACTGATAACTGATAACTGATAGTTGAAATCTGTTTTTACTATCAACTATCAACTATTAGTTATCCACTTATTTAGTCTAAATCTCGTCCGCCCGAACCGGGAATCGGATTTCCCTGCTCGTCAAAATCCATCCCGAAATCCAAGCCCATTCCGTGAAGCATATCCTTGATTTCCGTCAGGGATTTCTTGCCGAAATTTTTTGTGTTCAGCATATCTCTTTCGCTGCGGTGAATTAAATCACGAATCGAGCGAATGTCCGCGTTTTTCAGGCAATTATACGAGCGCACGGAAAGTTCGAGTTCGTCCACGGGACGGTCAAGTAAATCGTTGCGGAGAAGCGGCGGACGCGCGATATCTTCAAACTTAAAGTCGTCTTCTTCCTCTTCAAAATTGACGAAGATTGACATATGGTCTTTGACGAGCTTTGCCGCCAGACCGATTGAATCGTCAGGTTTGACCGAGCCGTCAGTCCAAACTTCGATTATCAATTTATCAAATTCCGTGTTTGAACCCTGTCGGGTTTTGTCCACGCTGTAATTGACCTTTTTGATCGGCGTATGCACCGAATCAATCGGAATATAACCGACCGAAAGGTCTTCGTCATTATTAAACTCGGCGGAAACGTAACCGCGCCCGCTTTTTAGACGCATCTCGATGCTGATGTCGCCGTTTGCGCTGACGGTTGCGATATGAATATCTTTATCTAAAATCTCGACATCTCCGTCCGCTTCGATATCCGCGCTGGTAACTTCACCCGCGCCTTTTTTATTGAGCGTTAGTGTTTTCGGCATACCGCCGTGAAGTTTGAACGGAATCTGCTTGATATTTAAAATAACGTCCGTCGCATCTTCGACAACTCCTTTGATTGAAGAAAATTCATGCTCGACACCTTCGATTTTAACGGCGGTAACAGCCGCGCCTTCGATTGACGAAAGAAGCGCGCGACGAAGCGAATTGCCGATAGTTGTGCCAAAACCGCGCTCAAACGGCTGCGCGAAAAACTTCCCGTAACGTTCGGTCAAAGTCTCCTGCTCGACGTTCAAGCGATTCGGCATTTGAAAATCAGTCCATTGATTGTTTTGTGTCATATTCTTTAAAAAGTTCAAGGTTCAAAGTTCAAAGTTCAAAGTCGATAAGTTACATTTTAACTTTGAACCTTGAACCTTAAACTTCAAATTTACTTGCTGTAAAGCTCGACGATTAACTGTTCGTTGATTGTCGCGTCAATATCTTGTCGTGTCGGCAATGCCGAAACCGTTACGGTCAATTCATCGCCGCCCGCTGAAAGCCAGTTCGGACGACCGCGACCGGAGGCGGTTTGCCACGCGCCTTCGACGTGAACGTTTTTGACGCTTTTATCTTTTACGGTAACAACGTCGCCCTGCTTAGCCTGGAACGACGGAATATCAACCTTGCGTCCGTTGACCTCAATGTGTCCGTGATTGACAAGCTGACGCGCCTGCCGGCGAGAAGTCGAAAAACCCGCCCGATACACGACGTTATCAAGCCGACGCTCAAGCATAAACAGCAAGTTTTCGCCCGTAATGCCTTTTTGTCTGGATGCTTTCTCGAAGTAATTACGAAACTGTTTCTCAAGCACGAAATAGATGCGCTTAACCTTCTGTTTTTCCCGAAGCTGCTGTCCGTAACCGGCTAAAACCTTGCGTCTTGCGGTTGCGCCGTGCATTCCCGGCGGCTGCGTTCCGCGCTTTTCAATCGCGCACGACGGCTTAAAACAGCGGTCGCCTTTCAAAAATAATTTTCCACCTTCGCGGCGGCACAAACGGCACACCGCATCTCTATATCTAGCCATAATATTTTTTGCTTCCGGCAAAAATGATTTTGGATTGTAAATTTTGGATTGTTTTCAATACCGGCATTCACAAAACTCAAATCAGCACTTCATTTTTGGCGGAAAAGTTTACAGGCAATCTTTATTTTGCCCTTCATCCTTTTGATAATTTAATTAAGTTTAAAAACAAATTTCGGATTTTCAATCCAAAATCTAAAATCGCTTAGACTCTTCTGCGTTTCGGCGGGCGACAGCCGTTATGCGGAATTGGCGTCGTATCACGAATCGTAGTAACGCGAATTCCCGCTTGATTGATTGCGCGAATCGCAGACTCGCGTCCGCCGCCCGGACCTTTAACGCGAACTTCGACTTCGCGCATACCGACTTCTACCGCTTTTTTTGCGGCTTCGGACGCGGCTTGCTGCGCGGCGAAAGGCGTTCCTTTACGCGAACCGCGAAAACCGCGCGCGCCCGACGAAGATTGCGACACTAGATTGCCTTCCCCGTCGGTAATCGAAATCAGCGTATTATTAAATGACGCGGCGATGTGAACAATCCCGTATGGAATATTCTTTTTCTCTTTTTTACGAAAAGTTTTCTTTTTTGTTGTTGCTGCTTTTGCCATAAATTCAGTTGTCGGTGGTCAGTGGTTATTTAATTTAATCTTTCTGCCAACTGACTGCTGCCTACTGCCAACTATTTCTTGCCCGGCGCTTTTTTCTTCGCAACGGCGGCTTTACGCGGACCTTTACGGGTGCGGGCGTTGGTGCTGGTGCGCTGTCCGCGAACAGGCAACCCGCGTCGATGACGAAGACCGCGATAGCAGCCGATGTCCATCAGACGTTTGATGTCCATCTGCGTGCGCTTTCGCAAATCGCCTTCGATGTCGCCCTGGGCGTCGAGAAGCGCGCGAATCTGTGTCAACGCATCTTCGCTCAAGTCTTTGATTTTCGTGTCGAAACCAATACCTGCTTCACTTAGAATCGCGGTTGCGCGCGATTTTCCGACGCCGTAAATATAAGTTAAACCAATCTGCGCTCTTTTATTTGGCGGTAAATCTACACCTGCTACACGAGCCATAATTTCTCCAATTAAAAATTAAAAATTAAGAATTAAAAATGTGAGATTCAAGATGAAAGTTTTGTTTCTTCAATTTTGAATTTTACATTTTCAATTTTTAACTCTTTACCCTTGTCTTTGTTTATGCTTCGGATTATCGCAAATCACGCGCACAATGCCTTTTCTGTGAACTATTTTGCATTTATCGCAAATCTTTTTGACTGATGGACGAACTTTCATTTTTTTGTTTGCCTCACTTTCTATTTGTAACGATAGGTAATTCGCCCGCGATTCAAATCATACGGCGAAAGCTCTACCTGAACTTTGTCGCCGGGCAGAATTCGAATGAAATTTTTCCGCATCTTGCCTGAAATATGCGCTAAAACTTGATGTTGGTTATTTTCTACCTCAACCTTAAACATCGCGTTCGGCAAAGTCTCAAGCACGGTCGCAATGACCTCTATCGCTTCTTCTTTTGACATATACTTGCAATGCCAACTTGCTTACTTGTTGGACAAACCGTAAATGTTAGCCTTTTTTTTAACTTTTTTCAAGTCAAGCCGAGACGGTTTCCGATTTCGCTTGCTTCAGCCGTGCTTTCTGCTCCTTCGTTAAAGTTAAGATTTCAGGACCTGCCTCTGTAACCGCAACCGTGTGTTCGCAATGCGCGCTCGCCTTTCCGTCCGCCGTAACGACCGTCCATTTATCTTCCAGAGTTTTTGTCTCAAAAGTTCCGAGATTCAGCATCGGCTCAATTGCAAAACAATAACCGGCGCGGATTTTTTCCTTCGTTCCCGCTCTGCCGTAATTAGCGATTTGCGGAGCCTCGTGCATATTTCGCCCGATTCCGTGTCCGGTGTAATCGCGCACAATGCCGTAACCGTATCGGTCGGCGTGTTCCTGCACCGCCCAGCTAATATCGCCGACTCGCTTGTTCGGACGACACTGCTCGATGGCTTTTTCCAGACATTCTTCCGTTACGCGAATCAACTGTTTCAATTCGTCGCTGACCTCGCCAACGGCAACGGTGATTGCCGTATCGCCGACAAATCCGTTATAGCTTGCCGCCATATCAACCGAAAGAATATCGCCTTCTTTGAGCGGAACATCGTTGGAAAACCCGTGAACGACCTGTTCGTTGACCGAAGCGCAAATCGCAAACGGAAAGGCAACCATCCCCGAAGGTTGATAACCGATGAAGCTGGGAATCGCGCCCGCGTCACGAATCATTTTTTCGGCGACGCCATTGAGTTCAAGCGTCGTAACGCCCGGCTTTATCATTTCCCGCACCGCTTCTCGAATTTCGGCAATAAATTCGCCCGCTTCGCGCATTCGGTCTAAATCCTTTCTTGATTTAGCGATAATCATTTTCTTTCCCAACAAAACACGGCTGAATTTACCGAAAAACCTGCCAATTATTGAATTAAGGAACATAGATGTCAGATGCCGGACGTTAGTTGTCGGTGTAAATCTTATTGGCATCAGCCACCCAACATCTACCCGACCAGCTTTTCTAACTCTCGATAAATCGTTTCCAAATCGCCCGTGCCGTCAACTTTCCGTAAACGTCCCGATTTTTCGTAATAATCAAGCAAAGGCTTGGTTTGCCGTTCATAAGTCGCAAGCCTGACTTTTACCTTTTCTTCCGTGTCATCCGCGCGATGATTTAATGTGACTTCGGGATGAAAATCGCAAACATTGTCGTTCTTTGGCGGCTTAAAGTAGATGTTGTAAATCTCTCCGCAAACAGAACAACTTCTGCGTCCGGTCATTCGCTTTTCCAAATTTTCAACCGGAATATCAACCAGAATCGCGCTAATTTCCTTGCCTTGTTCCAAAGCTAAAACTTCGAGCATTTCGGCTTGACGAGCCGTGCGCGGAAAGCCGTCCAAAATATAAGTTCCCTTGCAATCTTCGCGGGCAGTTCGGTCTTTAACAATCTGCAAGGTCAGCTCGTCGGAAATCAGTTTTCCCGAATTCATTATCGTCTGAACTTCACGCGCCAAAGGCGAGTTCAAGTTTTTCATCTCGCGGAACATATCGCCGGTCGAAATTTGCGGAATGTTTTTGCGTTCTTCCAGAAGTCGCGCCTGCGTTCCTTTACCCGCGCCGGGCGCACCGATTAAAACAATGATCTTGCTCATCAAATTTTTTCACCACAGAGGCACAGAGTTCACAGAGATTCTTAACAAATGTTTTAATTTCTCCGTGTTCTCTGTGCCTCTGTGGTGCAATTTTTATGCTCTACGACCTCGAAGCCGCGAACCCGCGCCGAGAAATCCCTCGTAATTACGCATTACAAGCTGCGCCTCGACTTGAGCAACCGTATCCATCGCCACGCCGACTAAAATCAAAAGCGACGTTCCGCCGAAGAAAAATTGATAGCCTAAACCGGTCGGAATCCAGCTCAGACCGGGCGTTGCCGCTAATAAAGTATCGAGTCTTTCTCCGATAAACGGCAGCCGCGCAACTTTGAACCCGCTCAAAAGCAGTTGCGGCACAAAAGCGATAAACGCTAAATAAAGTGCGCCAACGGTCGTTAGTCTGGTCAAAATCGTATTCAGATATTCAGCCGTCTGCGCGCCCGGACGCACGCCCGGAACAAAACCGCCGTGCTTTCTCAAGTTGTCCGAAACTTCGTCGGTGTTAAAAATAATCGTGATGTAAAAGAACGTGAATAAAACAATCAGCGAAATAAACACGAATTCGTAATACGGGTCGCCGCCGTGAAACTGCTGGAAAAAGGCGTAGATTTTTGCCCACGCGGAATTCGGATTATTCGGGTCGGGCGGCAAAGCCGAAAAAACGGTTTGCGGCATTGCCAAAACGGACGATGCAAAAATCACCGGAATTACGCCGCCCATATTTATCTTGAGCGGCAAACTCGTTTCCTGTCCGCGAAACGTTTCGTTGCCGACACGCCGACTCGCGTAACTAATGGCGATATTTCTTCGCGCCGATTCGACATAAACTATAAGTGCAATCAGAGCGACAAGAACTACAACTAAAAAGACAACGCCGAGTGTTTGCAGCGGGTCGCCTGCTCCGATGCGGTCGGAAATCTGTGCGATTCCGCGCGGCAAGCCAATCACGATTCCGGCAAAAATCAGCAGCGAAATTCCGTTACCGATTCCGCGTTCGGTAATCTGTTCGCCAAGCCACATCACGAAAATCGTCCCGGTCGTCAAGGTTACGACAATCATCAAGGACGCCCACCAGGTCGGGGTAATAATGCCGTTTTTCTGAAGCCAGGTGGCGACGAAAAACGTCTGCACGGCACACAAGGCAACTGTCAGATAGCGCGTCCATTGATTGATTTTTTGTCGCCCGACCTCGCCTTCTTCCTGAATCTTCTTGAATTGCGGCGAGAGAACCGGCATCAACTGCAAAATAATCGAAGCGGTAATATATGGAGTTACGCCGAGCGCAAAAACCGAAATCGTGCGAAAGTTTCCGCCCGAAAACAAATCGAGAACGCCAAGCAGCGTTCCGGCAACTTCGCTCCAAACCTGTTCGAGCCGCGCTTTATTAACTCCCGGCGCGGTAACGTGCGCTCCCAGACGGTAAACTGCCAGCATCCCGAGCGTGAAGAGAATTCTCCTCCGCAGTTCGGGAACTTTGAACATATTTTGGATGGCGGCAAAAAACTTTTCCATACTTTCCTCTCGGGCAATCTAAAAATAATAGTTTAGCTGGCTTGAGCTTCCGCTTGTTTGTGTTTGATGATTTCAGTAATGCTGCCGCCCGCGTTTTCAATTTTTTCGCGTGCGGTTTTTGTAAAACGATGCGCGGAAATTTTCAGAGCCTTCGATATGTCGCCATTCCCTAAAATCACCAGGTCGTGCTTGGCTTTTTTAATCAAGCCTTTTTCGTGCAAAATTTCCGGCGTAATTTCGTCGCCCGCGCCAAAACCTTCTTCTAATTTGGCAAGACTGATTTCAATCCACTTTTTCTTAAAAATATTCGTGAAACCGCGCTTGGGCAAGCGACGTTGAAGCGGCATCTGTCCGCCTTCAAAACCGATTTTCTTGCTGTAACCGGAACGCGATTTTTGTCCTTTATGTCCGCGTCCGGCGGTTTTGCCAAGCCCCGAACCGGGACCGCGTCCGACTCTTTTTTTCTTGTGCGTTGAGCCTTTCGTCGGACTCAAATTATTTAATGATAGTGCCATTTTCTTTCCTCGCTAAAGAATTTTACCACAGAGGCACAGAGTTTACAGAGTCTTTATAATCGATTTCACTGCTCTGTGTTCTCTGCGCCTCTGTGGTGAATTCAACCTATTCGACAATTCTTAAAATATGCGGAATCTTTGCTGCGATGCCGCGCATTGACGCGTTGTCCGGGCGCGTAACCGTTTGGTTGAGTTTGGTGATGCCCAAACTTTTCACAATCGCCTTCTGCTTTTTGGAATAACCAATCATACTCTTGTAATACTGAATCTTGATTGTTCCGCCGCTTGTTTGTGTTTCTTCTTTCTGTGCCATAACTTTATTTCAATTAAGAATTAAAAATTAAGAATTAAGTAGATTCCTTTCTCTTAATTCTTAATTTTTAATTCTTAATTTTTAATTTATAAAAGTTCTCCAACTTGTTTGCCGCGCAGACGCGCGACTTCCATCGGGTCTTTCATTCTTGTTAATCCGTCGAAAGTTGCGCGAATTACATTGTGCGCGTTGGTCGAACCGAGAATTTTCGTTCGGACATTATGAATGCCGAGAACCTGCAAAATCGCTCGAACCGCGCCGCCGGCGATAACTCCCGTTCCTTCTTTGGCGGGTTTGAGCAAAACTTTTCCCGCGCCGTATTCGCCCAGCATTTGGTGCGGCAATGTTCCTTCGACAAGTGGAACGCGAATCAAATTATTCTTTGCCGATTCGATTGCTTTCTTAATCGCGTTGGGAACTTCTTTCGCTTTTCCCGTTCCGAAACCGACATGCCCGGCTTCGTCGCCGACGACGACCAGCGCGGCAAACGACATATTCTTGCCGCCTTTGACGACTTTAGTAACGCGATTGATGGAAATCAATTGGTCTTTTAATATTAAGTTGTTCGGAGAAATTCTTTGTTTATTCGTTTTCATTATTTTCGTTTACTTTATCGGTTTGTGCTTGCGGCTCGTCGGTTTTTTTAGCGCTGTTTCCGCCCGACTTTTTCGCAGGCGTTTCCGCAGAGCCGCCGACTAAATTACCGATTGCGCCGGAAACCGCTCCGACGATATTTCCAACCGTCGTCGCAACCGTGTCCAGCATACTTTCATCGGTCGAACTTTCTGCGGAAGCATCGTCTTGATTTTTATTCAAGCCTGCTTCGCGCGTTGCATCAATCAATGCTTTGACCCGTCCGTGATAGACGTAACCACCGCGGTCGAATACGACTTGCGATATACCGGCTGACAGAGCGCGTTCGGCAACCGCTTTTCCAACCGTTTGCGCCGCTCCGATGTTCCCGCCGCTTTTAACGCCCAAATCCTTTTCCGTTGTCGAAGCCGCCGCTAATGTTTTTCCGTTGTCGTCGTCAATCACCTGCGCGTAAATATGATTCACGCTGCGAAACACCGCAAGACGCGGTCTGTCCGAAGTGCCGCGCACCTTTTTGCGAATGCGCGTGTGAACTCCGCGACGAATATCTGCTTTATTCTTGCTTGCCATAATCTTTAGTGGTAAGTGGTAAATGGTAAGTGGTAAATGTAAATCCAAAAATTTACCATTTACCGTTTACCACTTTCCACTATTTTCCTGTTTTGCCCGGTTTTAATTTGTAAGTCCTATCGGAATAACGAACGCCTTTGCCTTTGTAAGCGTCCGGTTTTCGCAGTCGGTTTAATTCCGCTGCGACTTGTCCGAGTTTTTGTTTATCAATGCCGCTCAAAGTTACAGTCGTTTGATATTGATTTATCGCCGTTTTCGTCGGAAGTCTTTCGGATTTCGCATCGACGCCTTCCGGCAGAGCATATTCAATCGGATGCGAATAGCCGAGCGCGAAGACTATTTTTTTGCCCTGAACGTCAACCTTGTAACCGACGCCGACAACATCCAATGCTTTTGTGAAACCTTCGGTAACACCGACGACCGCGTTGTTTGCCAGAGCGCGAGCCAAACCGTGCAGCGCCGCCAAATCATCGTCGGCACGAGCTGCGGTCAGCGTTCCGTCTTCCAATTTAAAATCAACGCCCTTCGGAATCGGAGTTTTCAAAACGCCCTTCGGACCTTTTACTTCCAATTCCGTTTCTTTAATTGTTACGTCCACACCCGACGGTATCGTAATCGGTTTTTTTCCTACACGCGACATAATTGTTTTTAAATGATAACTGATAACTGATAACTGATAGTGTAAAACCAATTCCTAAACTATCAGCTATCAGCTATCATTTATCCACTAATTAGTAAATTTCTGCTAAAATCTCGCCGCCGACATTTTCCTTGCGGGCGGTTTTTCCACTCATCAAACCACGCGACGTGGAAACGATGTTAACGCCGTAACCGCCGAGAACTCTGGGTATTTCGGTCGCGCCGACATAAACTCGTCGACCGGGACGAGAAACTCTCGATAAATGCGTAATCGAAGAAGTGCCTTTGGCATCGTAGCGCAAAAATATACGAATCATATATTTCACGCCTTCGCCTTTGTTGACAAAGTTATTGATATAACCTTCTTCCTTTAAGATTCGCGCAACTTCCAGCTTCAATTTTGAACCGGGAATATCCACACGCGGATGATTCGCCGTTATTGCATTGCGAATGCGCGTGAGCATATCTGCGATTGGGTCTGTCATTTCTTATTAACTCCGTTATCTATTTAAGATTCAGGACTCAGGATTTAAGATTTCAATTCTAAATCTTGAACCCTGAATCTTGAATCGGGCTTACCAACTTGATTTAACCACGCCCGGAATTTGTCCTTGCAAAGCTAATCCTCTCAAATCAATCCGGCAAAGACCGAATTTACGCAGATTTCCGCGCGAGCGGCTGCACTGCGTACAACGGTTGCGAACGCGAATGGCGCTCGCATCGCGCGGCAGTTTTTGCAGCTTCATTACCGCTTCATCAACCTGCTCGACCGAAGAACCCGGACTGTTGATGATTTTCTTGAGTTCCATTTTGCGTGTCGCATATTGCGTCACCATCTTTTTACGTTTATCGTTTTTTGCAATTTTGCTAGTCTTCGCCATATTTTAAGTTCAAAGTTCAAGGTTCAAAGTTCAAGGTTTAAGTTCTCGAATAACTTTGAACTATGGTCTAAAAGGCATTCCCATTGCCTTTAACAATGCGCGCGATTGCTCGTCGTTTTTTGCCGTCGTGATAATCGAAATGTTCATCCCGCGCGTTTTATCAACTTTATTAAAGTCGATTTCAGGGAAAATCAACTGCTCACGAACGCCGAGCGTATAATTTCCGCGCCCGTCGAACGCTTTGCCGGAAATCCCGCGAAAGTCGCGCACGCGCGGCAGAGCGACCGAAATCAAGCGGTCGAGAAACTCATACATTCTATCGCCGCGCAATGTTACCATCGTGCCGATGTTCATTCCCTGCCGCAGTTTAAACGAGGCAATTGATTTTTTCGCCTTCGTAACAACCGGCTTTTGTCCGGTAATCGAGCGCAATTCTTCAACCGCCGTGTCGAGAACCTTGGCGTTGCTGATAGCTTCGCCGATTCCCATATTCACGACAATTTTTTCGATGCGCGGAATCGCCATCGGATTTTTGATATCAAATTCCTTGGCAATTGCCGGTGCAATCTCGCTTTTGTATTTTTCTTTTAATCTTGCCATTGCTTTACTCAATTAAAAATTATGAATTAAAAATTAAAAATTAGTAAGAAAATTTTACTCTCAATTTTTAATTCATAATTTTTAATTTTTAATTCTTACTCTTCCGTTGTCTTTCTTGCGCGTCTGGTTATTTCCGGTTCGGCAATTAGTTTGCCGCTTTTTGCGACACGCGCTTTTTTGCCGTCTCTTGTTTCATATTTGATGCGCGTCGGCTTGCCGGATTCCGGGTCGATATGCGCGACGTTTGAAACGTCAACCCACGCTTCCTGTTCGATGATTCCGCCTTCGACATTCATTTGCGGAACGGCTTTGCGATGTCTTTTCATAATCATCGCGCCTTCGATTTTAACTTTTCCTTTTATCGGGTCAACCGCAATCACTTTTCCGCGCAAAGGCGTGCGGTTGCCATTGCTGTCGAAGCGGCTGTATTCTCTGCCCGCGATAAACACCACCTGGTCGCCGCGCTTTAATTTACTTCTGACTGTTCCTTTTTTTACCGTTTTCATTTCTTTAACTGTTAAGTGTCAAGATAAAATCGCAATACTTTTTACTTTTGCCTTTTTACTTTTTACTTAAATTACCTCCGGCGCGAGCGAAACGATTTTCATAAAGTTTTTTTCGCGCAGCTCGCGTGCGACCGGACCGAAAACGCGCGTTCCAATCGGCGTGTTATCGTCTTTAATCAACACGGCGGCGTTTTCGTCAAAGCGAATATAAGTTCCGTCCTTGCGTCGAACTTCCTTGCGTGTTCTGACAATCACGGCGTTATAAACCTTACCCTTTTTCGCCGTTCCGTCCGGCGACGCTTCCTTGACGGTAACTTTGATTTTATCGCCGAGTCGGGCAATCTTTCCGGTCGAGCCGCCAATCGGCATAATCATTACCACGCGCTTTGCGCCTGAATTGTCGGCGACCGTCAAAGAGGTCTGCATCTGAATCATAACTGTTCACTCCGTTCGAGTGATAAGCAAAATCTTTTTTCACTTACCATTTACCACTATTCTATCTTTCCGCTTTCTGAATAATTTCAACCACGCGCCAACGCTTTTTAGCCGAGAGCGGTCTGGTTTCTATAATGCGAACTTTATCGCCGATTTTCGCGCCGAGTTCGTCATGCGCCATAAATTTCTTGCGGCGTTTGACATATTTGCGATACATCGGATGCTTGACCACGCGGTCGACGCGCACTGTCACGGTTTTCGTCATTTTATCCGACTGCACCAAGCCGATTTTTTCAGCCCGCTTGCTCGTCTTTTTGCCAGCCGCTGAAGAATCGTCCGCGCTGTCGTCGCCCGTTACGGCATTGACTAAACCCGCCGCGCCTTCGACAACCGCTCCCGCCACATCTCCGACAACCGATGAAACCGCTTCAAACACGCTGCTGATGAGAGAAGGTTCTTCGGCAGGCGCATCGGCGCTTGTTTCCGCTTCACCTTCGGATGCTTTTTTGCTTCTCGTTTTTTTCGGTTCTTCCGTATTTACATCCGAAACGGTTTCTTCAGCATTAGCGGCACTTTCATCGCTTTTTGCTTCGACTGAAGTTTCGTCCGGCGATTCGGTTTCGTTCACTTCCGCCGATGTTTCTTCGGCTGTATCTTCTTTTTTCTTTCTCGGCATTTTCTATTTTTAACCTATTTGGCTTGCGCCTTGTTTTGCGATTCTCTTTCCTTCATCAAGGTGTGAACACGCGCTAAAGTTTTTCTTTCGCGGCGAATATCGTTGACCGATTCGCCCACGCCTAAAGATTTTTTGAATTTCAGACGAAACAGCGATTCCTTCAAGCTGTCGGCTTGCTCGCGCAATTCGTCCGGTTCCATATCACGAAGCTGTTCAAGTGTTTCTTTCCGTTTCATATCTCTTAAACGACGCCTCCTTCCAAATCGGCGCGGGTTACGAATTTTGTTTTAACCGGCAATTTTTGCGCCGCAAGCTGAAAGGCTTCACGCGCCAAAGATTCTTCGACACCTTGAATCTCATACATAATTCTGCCCGGTCTGACGACTGCGACCCAATGGTCGGGCGCGCCTTTACCGCTTCCCATACGAGTTTCCGCAGGCTTTTTCGTAATCGGCTTGTCGGGAAACATCCGAATCCAGATTTTTCCGCCGCGCTTGATATGGCGCGTCATCGCAATACGAGCCGCTTCGATTTGACGGTCGGTAATCCAGGCGGACTCCAAAGTTTTCAGTCCGAAATCACCGAAATTCAACTTGTCGCCGCGCGTGGCATGCCCGCGCATACGACCTTTCATTACTCTCCGGTGCTTGACCTTTTTCGGCATTAACATAATTAAGTGAACCTCAATTTAACATTTATGAAATTTTTGATTAGCGATTGCTTTCAATCCAAAATCTAAAATTTATCTATTGCCTCGACCGCCGCCTCTATCATCTCTATCGCGTCGCGGTGGTCGTCCGCCGCGTCCGCCGCCTGACGGAATTTTCACTTCCTTCATCGGGTCGGTGTTTGTTCCGCGTGCCATCGAAGCATTCGGGTCGAGTATCTCGCCGCGATAAATCCAGCATTTAACGCCGATAATTCCGAAAGTCGTCAACGCTTCGGCAAATCCGTAATCAACGTCGGCACGCAAAGTGTGCAGCGGAAGTCTGCCCTGCAAAGTCCATTCGGTTCTGGCGATTTCCGCGCCGTTCAAACGCCCGGCAATCATTACCTTGATACCTTCCGCGCCGAAACGAATCGACTCTTCGATAGTTTTCTTCATCGCGCGGCGAAATGCGATACGCTTTTCAAGCTGCTGCGCGATTTTCTCGGCTTGCAGCTGCGCGTTCAGTTCCGGCTGGCGAATTTCCTGAATCGAAACTATTACTTCGCGTCCTGTTTTCTTTGACAAATCCTCTTTCAGCTTTTCAATTTCAGAACCTTTGCGCCCGATGATAATGCCGGGACGAGCCGTATAAATAATAATTTTCAAACGGTTGGCGGCGCGTTCAACGTCGATATGCGAAACGCCCGCGCCCGCAAAACGCTTTTTCAAATCACGTTTGAGTCCTAAATCTTCCGCCAGATTCGCTGCAAAATCGCGCTTCGCATACCAATGCGAATGCCAATCTTTGTTGTAACCGACCCGGAAGCCGTATGGATGAACTTTCTGTCCCATAATTTCTTTAGTGGTAAGTGGTAAGTGGTAAGTGGTAAGTTTAGGAAAGTTTTACACTTACCACTTACCGTTTAGCACTTAGCACTAATTATTGTCTTTCCAATTCTTCGTTTATATTTAACTGCGCTTCGTCGGCAGGCGATGTTTCGTGTCTTTCCGCTTCGGTTTGTGACTGAACATCTTTCACGTCCGACGCCGCATCCGTTGCTTTTCTATCAGTTCCTTCCATTACCGCAACCGGATCGTTAATTAAGATGGTCGGTTCGACGTTTAAATTTTCACTGACATTTTCGGTCGTTACTTCATCAGACTTTTTATTTTTCTTTGCCGATGCGTTTTTAGTTTTCTTCTCTTCGCCCGCTTTCGATGTTTCTTTAACGGAAGTTTTCGATTTTCGGTCGCCGCCGCTCGTTTTTTTGCCAGCCGCTAAATTCGCTTTACGCTTTGATTTTTCATCGTCGCCCGCTACCGGCAAATCGCTCGAAACCATAATCGTAATATGGCAATAGTGGCGATGTTCACGAAAAGCGCGACCTTGCGGCGCGGGGCGCATACGGCTGCGATTTTTGTGCGCTCCCATATCGACGAAGCAGGTTTTCACAAACAAATCGTCCGGGTCAACCGCAATGTTTTGCTGCTCCGCCATAAAAGTCGCGTTGGCAATCGCCGAGCGCAGAGTTTTGGCAATCGGGTCAGCCGCGCGCTTGTCGGTAAATTTCAAAATCGCCAGAGCCTGCGAAACATTGCGCCCGCGAATCAAATCAATCACGAGCCGCGCCTTTCGTGGCGAACCCTTCAAATGTCTTACTTTTGCTGTCGCTTCCATAAAATTTAGTTGATAACTGATAAATGATAACTGAAGGTGTAAAGTCTGATTCTAAAAACTATCAGTTATCAGTTATCAACTATCGGTTATTTGCGCTTTGCGCTTTTTTCCGCTTTTGTTCCCGGATGACCTTTAAAAGTTCGGGTCGGAGAAAATTCTCCCAATTTGTGTCCGACCATATTTTCCGTAACATACACGGGAATATGGCGTTTGCCGTTATGAACGCCGAAGGTCAAACCGACCATTTCCGGCGAAATCGTCGAACGGCGCGACCAGGTTTTTATCGCCTGCGGTTTATTCGCGCCTTCGCGGATTTTCCTTAAAACTTTCTGAACGCTTAAATCTATAAACGGTCCTTTTTTTAATGAACGTGGCATAATTCGTTAATTATTTTCTTCTTCTATCACGCACAATCATATTTTGCGTGCGTTTGTTTCTTCGTGTTTTATAGCCGCGCGTCGGTTGTCCCCAGGGCGTTACCGGATGGCGACCGCCGCTCGTTTTGCCTTCGCCGCCGCCGTGCGGATGGTCAACCGGATTCATCGCCACGCCGCGAACTTTCGGTCGAAGACCTTTCCAGCGCGAGCGTCCGGCTTTACCCAAACTGACATTTTCGTTTTCGACGTTTCCCACTTGTCCGACAGTTGCCATACAAACGACCGGCACGCGGCGAACTTCCCCTGACGGCATTCTAAGCTGCGCGTAATCGCCTTCTTTGGCGACGAGTTGAGCAAAACCGCCAGCCGAACGCACCATTTGTCCGCCTTTGCCCGGACGCAATTCGATGTTGTGAATCTGCGTTCCGAGCGGAATGTTGCTAATCGGCAGAGCGTTTCCCGGCAAAATATCGGCTTCCGTGCCGCTCATTACCGTTCCGCCGACTTTCAAACCGACCGGCGCGATAATGTAACGTTTTTCACCATCCAAATAAGTAATCAAAGCGATATGCGCCGAGCGATTCGGGTCATATTCGATTTGCGAAACCTTTCCCGGAATGCCCGGTTTGTTGCGCTTGAAATCAATAATCCGGTAAAAACGCTTGTGTCCGCCGCCGCGCCGCCGAACCGTAATACGCCCGTCGCTGTTGCGCCCCGATATTCTGGTTTTCGGCTCAAGCAAAGATTTTTCCGGCTTTGCATTCGGAGTCAACTCGTCGCGCGTCAGATATGTCTGATACCTTCGCGCCGGTGATGTCGGTGTTAATCTCTTAATTCCCATCTTTTTAATGGATAGTGGATAACTGATAACTGATAGTTAAAACGAATTCAAAACTATCAGTTATCCACTATCAGTTATCAACTAACTAAATCGCTTCTGCGTAATCAACGTGCGGCTCGCCTTTTTTCAAAGTAATATAAGCCTTTTTCCATGATGCGCGGCGACCTGCGTAACGTCCGCGTTTTTTCATTTTGCCTTCGTAATGAACCGTGCGAACTTTCGCCACTTTGACGCTGAAAATTTCTTCGACTGCTCGCTTGATTTCAATTTTTCCGGCTTTCGTATTGACACGAAACGTCAGAATTTGTCCGACCGTTTCGTCTTCGCTGGTTGCTTCCTTCAAAAGCACCGATTTTTCCGTAACAACGGGCGACCTTAAAATGTCCCAGATATTCATTTCCGTCATAATTATTCAGTCGCCTCCTCTTCGGTTTTCTTTTTCGCCGGAGATTTTCTCTTCGGTTTTGCTTCTTCGTCCGGCGCGTCCGCAACTTTCACTTCATCAGTTTCGGCTTTCGCTTTAACTGTCTTTTTCGGCTTTTCTTCCGTCTGCGCCTGTCCGGTCATTTCCGAATCATTCGCGTCATAATCATTGCCGCCTTTTTCGCGTTGCGGGTCGAGCAGATGATTTATTTCGTCAATCGCCGATTTGGAAATCAGAAGTTTTTCGTGATAAATAATGTCGTAAATGTTCAAACCGTAGCCGTTGGTAACTTTGGTTTTTTGCACATTACGCGACGCAAGAATCAAATTTGAATTATCCAACGAATCGATAATCAAAGTCTTCGTCGCCTTTTTCTTATCGTTAAAACCGAGTTCCGACATCACGCCGAGAAAACTTTTCGTTTTTGCATTATCAAAACTGAAATCTTCGATAATTATCAAATTGCCTTCACGCAGACGTTCCGATAAAGCCGAACGCAGCGCGCCGCGTCGCATTTTCTTCGGCATTTTATACGACCAATCGCGCGGCTGCGGACCGTGGACGTTGCCGCCGCCTTTCCACAAAGGCGAGCGCAAAGACGCGATTCTCGCGCGTCCCGTTCCTTTTTGCTTCCATAGCTTTCTGCCCGAACCCGAAACATTACCGCGGGTTTTCGTAGCAGACGTTCCCTGCCGACGATTTGCCAGATAATTTCTGACCGCCGCGTGAATCAACGATTCGTTCAGTTCCGCGCCGAAAACGGCATCGGATAATTCGACGTCGCCGACTTCCTTATTTTTTAAATTGCGAACCTTTGCGGTAGGCATAATTTCACTCCGTTTAAAGATTAAATGTTAAGTATTAAAACTTACCATTTACCAATACTTCCTTTTTCTTAACTACGACCAAACCACCCGTAGGTCCCGGCACCGCGCCGCGAATCATTATAGTGTTGTTCTCGACATCGACTTTTACAACGCTCAATCCTTGGACGGTGACACGTTCGTTGCCCATATGACCGGATGAGCGCGTGCCTTTGATAACACGCGACGGATACGCCGATTGACCAATCGAACCCGGCTCGCGGATATTCATCGAACCGTGCGACATCGGACCGCGCTTGAAATGATGTCGCTTAATCGTTCCGGCAAAACCGCGTCCCTTCGATGTTCCGATAACGTCAACTTTATCGCCGTCTGCGAAAACATCCGCTTTTATCTGATCGCCGACATTCGCGTCGGGCGCGTCTTTCAGGCGAAGCTCTTTCAGAATACGAGTCGGCGGCGTGCCGCTTCCGGTTTTCTCGAAATGCCCGCGCATCGGTTTGGTAACATTTTTCAACTTAATCGGTTTGTCTTCAACCAATCCGAGTTGGACGGCATTGTAACCGTCCTTTCCCGCAACAGTTTTCGTTTGCACGACAACACACGGTCCTGCTTTGATGACTGTTACAGGCGTAACCGTACCATCTGCCGCGAAGAGCTGCGTCATTCCCATTTTTCTACCGATAATTCCGCTTATCATATCTTTAGATTCTAGCTTTTGCCGAATGCCTTGATTTCCACATCAACGCCGGCAGGTAAATCCAATTTCATCAACGCATCAACCGTTTCGGCGGTCGGGTCGAGAATGTCCATCAGACGCTTGTGCGTTCTGATTTCGAACTGTTCACGCGACTTTTTATCAACGTGCGGCGAACGCAAAACCGTCCACTTATTTTTAATAGTCGGAAGCGGAATTGGTCCCGCAATTCTCGCGCCCGTGCGTTTTGCCGTTTCAACAATCTCAACTGTAGATTGGTCTAAAACGCGATGGTCGTATGCCTTCAACTTGATGCGAATTTTTTCGTTCAACATAATTTTTGTTTATTCGACAACTTCTGACACGGTGCCTGCGCCGACGGTTCTACCGCCTTCTCTGATTGCAAACCGTAAGCCTTTTTCCATCGCAATCGGCGCAATCAGCTCAATCTCCATCGCGATGTTATCGCCCG
>CAXSBF010000021.1:0-78355 GCA_964235785.1 uncultured Pyrinomonadaceae bacterium
GCGGGACTTAACCCAACATCTCACGACACGAGCTGACGACAGCCATGCAGCACCTATATACAGGCCCCTTGCGGGGCGCCAATGTTTCCACTGGATTCCTGTACATTTCGAGCCCAGGTAAGGTTCTTCGCGTTGCGTCGAATTAAACCACATGCTCCACCGCTTGTGCGGGTCCCCGTCAATTCCTTTGAGTTTCACACTTGCGTGCGTACTCCCCAGGCGGAATACTAAAAACGTTAGCGACGGCACCCGGAGAATTAAAACTCCAGACACCAAGTATTCATCGTTTAGGGCTAGGACTACCGGGGTATCTAATCCCGTTTGCTACCCTAGCTTTCGCGCCTCAGCGTCAGTGTCAGCCCAGCAACCCGTCTTCACCTCAGGTGTTCCTCTTGATATCTACGCATTTCACCGCTACACCAAGAATTCCGATTGCCCCTTCTGCACTCTAGCACATCAGTATCAATTGACCGTTCCGAGTTAAGCTCGGAGATTTCACAATTGACTTGACACGCCGCCTACGCGCCCTTTACGCCCAGTAAATCCGAACAACGCTTGGTCCCTACGTATTACCGCGGCTGCTGGCACGTAGTTAGCCGGACCTTACAAATGGTACCGTCATTTATTCTTCCCATTCTTACGAAGTTTACATCCCGAAAGACTTCATCCTTCACGCGGCGTTGCTGGGTCAGGCTTTCGCCCATTGCCCAAAATTCCCGACTGCTGCCTCCCGTAGGAGTCTGACCCGTTATTCAGTGTCAGTGTGTCCGACCACCCTCTCAGGTCGGATACAGATCGTAGCCTTGGTAAGCCGTTACCTTACCAACTAGCTAATCTGCCGCAAGCTCCTCTTCAGACGTATAAATACTTTAACAACTGTCACCATTAGGTGCCGCTGCATTATGCGGTATTAGCAGTCGTTTCCGACTGTTATTCCCCATCCGAAGGTAGATTACTTACGTGTTACTCACCCGTGCGCCACTTTATATCTTTCCCGAAGGAAAGTTTAATCGTTCGACTTGCATGTCTGAGGCACGCCGCCAGCGTTGATTCTGAGCCAGGATCAAACTCTCGTTAAAAAGTTTTTACTAGCTTTTGTTGTTCGTTGGTTCAACATAAATTGAACCGTGTTGAATTAACACATGGACTCGCATATCTAGTTTTCAAACATCAAAAATCTTTTATGTTTTCGCTTCTCTTTTACGAGGCGAACTTTCGATTATACTCAACCAAAAGCGTTTGTCAACCGCACAACGAAAAAATTTTAACATTTCTCTTTTTCAGTTAAGAAATTTTCGTAACGGCAATCACCTAATTTATACATCCTACTTTAACTTGTCAAGCACGCTTGAAATATTTTTCAAATTAATTTTTGTCCTGACAAAAGCGCGAAAATAAAAGACCTGTAATACCCAAATCTTCATTTTAGCTGAAAAGAAAGAATATAAATTATCAAAAAACCCAAAAACTTGCTACTCAATTTGAGCGAAAGATTAAGATGTAATGTTAAAAATTAGAGTTGCCCAACATTAAAAAATTTTAAAAAATTCTTTTCGCTTGCAACAACAAATTCGTTACCTCTCGAATCGCGCCAAAACCGCCTTTAGATTCGGTCTTATAAATGGCATAAGGTAATACATCCAAGGCTGCGTCAGCAACCGCGATTGGCAATCCAACTTTCTCCATCAAACAAATGTCGCCTATATCGTCACCAACATACACGACCTCATCGAAAGTTACTTTCGCATCTTGTAAAATATCTAAAAAATCCTTCGCTTTATCAAGCGAGCAGGCTTTGATGTAGTGTATTCCAAGTTCGGTTGCCCGTACCTTTAAGATTTTTTCAGCGCCTCTTCCTGAAATTATTCCGGAACGAAATCCCGCCTTATGCCAAGACACAATTCCTTGACCGTCACGGACATTAAAAACTTTCATCTGCTCGCCGGTCGCCGTGTAATAAAGTCGTCCATCGGTTAAAACTCCATCACAATCCATCAAAAGCAATTTAATTTTCTTTGCGCGAAATAAAATGTTTTGAGTTATTTTTTGTTTAACCATTCCTTCAAAAATTCAGGTTTTTTGTAATAATTAAATTTGTAATAATTAAATTATCTAACTTCAAAAACATCAATTCCAATCAACTTCCAACCGTTTCCGACTTTTGTTAGTCGATAGACCGCCGTTCCGCTTTCTGCATTTTTACTGAGTAACTTGATATTTAGGCTGACTTCCGCCCAGATTGTATTTGCGTCAATTTTATCCGTAGACAAAACTCTTGTTTGCCATTGCTCGGCTTGCCCCGCAATGCCGCCCGAGAATTTAGGTATCTCGCCCGGCATAATCAGCGCGTCGAGTTCAGCTTTGCGGGCTGAGACCGCCGCTTTATCAAACTGCACGAAAAATGATTTGACGCTTTCATCAATTGCCGTTGAAACATTAGATTTATTACGCCCTTGACGTGCCGCAAGTGTCGCGCCGTATTCGGCATCGTCTTTAATGGCTTCTGAAAAAAACTTTTCGACTTGGGAATTTTGTCCCGCTTTTAGAGCGATTTCACCGAGTCCGGCGTTTGCCCAAGCCAAACTTCGCGCCGTCGGAAGTTTTTCATCCAATACTGCGCGAAATTCCTTTTCTGCCTCATTAGTTTTCGCTTGTGCCAAAAGAGCGCGCCCGAGCCAAGTCCGCGCGTCGTCAAAATGCGGCATATCTTGCAAAATTATTCCGGCATTTTTTTCAGCTTTGACAAAATCCTGCTTGTCAAAGGCACGTTTGATAAATAAAATGGCGTCACTGCTGTCGATTTCGCGCGGCGCAATATCGTCGGAATAATCCGTTTGCGGATAAAATTTCTCCGTATCGATTTCAGTGCGGATGATTTTATTGGCGGTTTTGAAAATTACCTCGCCAAAACTTTGCGGAGCAATCGTTGTTTGAGCATTTAATTTTTCGCCGCTTGATATTGTTGCCGAGACATTGACCGTTGTTTCAATCAAACCCGCATTTCGTAAGGCAATTTTCGTTTCCGCGCCGTTCGACTGCGGCAATCCGACGAGCAAATTCGTATCGGTTACTTTATCAAAAGCGTAATCAAGAAAATCCTTTTGTGAAGAAAAAGCAGATCGCAGTTCGCTCAAACTGAGATTTCCGTCTTTCATCTGCAAACGAACGACATTAAAAAACTCGTCTTGTCCGATTTTCCTTGCAAGCAACCGCCAAATCATCGCGCCTTTGTTGGCAACCGCCGTGTAATAATAATCGTCAATCGGCGAAACTAAATTCAAAGGAGCATCGCGCTGCACAATCGAAGCATATGACGTGCGCTGCCGCAGACGCTCAATATCCGCAACGTCTCTGTCGTATTGCTTTTCCAGAAACTGCGTGGCAATAAATCGCGGCAAACCTTCGCGTATCGCTCCATACCCATCGCCGCCGACCGAAACCGCATTACCAATCCAGAGCTTTGCAACCGATTCGGCAATCGTCATCGCGGTTTGTGAATCTATCTTTTGCCGACGAAACGCGCTTTGGTCAACTAAAATCGTTCCGCCGCTGGAAAAGCCCGCGCCGCGTTTGACTGCCACGATTTTGATTGGCTCATCCGGCGCAGTTCCCAAAAGTTTCGCCGCGAAAGTTTTTGCGTCCGCAGCTAAACTCGCTAGTTCATTGGCGCGTTTTTGTTCTTCCGCGCCTGCGCCTTTCGGTAAATAAACTGATATTCCGTTTGAATTTACCGCATCCCAATCACCGGCAATAAAAAACGGCTGACCACTTAGCTTCTGGTCAAAACTGCTCATTTTTGCATTTCCAAATTCTGCGTTGCCGCCTTTGCCCGACGAAACTATTGTCTGAAAACTCGTCGAATTTACTCGCAAACTGAAAGGCGCAAAATCCGCGCCGCGCGAAAAATACCAACTGTTCGGCGTCGGATACCAAAACGACAGCGACAAAAATTGCGCGTCAATCGGTGAAAGCGCGTTCAAGCCGGAATTTTCATCAACCTTTAATTTATAATCAACTGCCGCCGAAAAACTCGCGTTCGGTTGAATCGATGGAAGCCGCACAATAATTCTCTGCAAATTTCGAGCGCCGATTTTTTCTTCGCCCTTGGTAAAATCGGCAGTCGCATCATTTATTCTGACGGCGGAAACTTCCGCCTTATCCGAAATTCGCAGAGTAAGGCGCGAACCGGCGTTCCCGCTGACATTCTTCAATGTCAAAACGGCTTTCGCGCTCAAATACCTTTCCATTTCGGTCTGCGGCAAAGTCGCAGTTATATTGTATTTCTGCACTTCCCAAGTTTTTGAAGCGCGACTTTCGTCTTGCGCCAAAACAGAAAATGAAAAAGTAAGTAAAAAAGCAAAAATTACAATTGAAAATTTTCTCATTTAATTTTCGTTGATAAGTTCGTGAATGTTTTTCAGTTTGATTAAAAGTTTTTCCAGTTTTGCCAAAGGCAATTGATTCGGACCGTCCGACGGCGCATTTTTCGGGTTGTCGTGAACCTCCATAAAAATCGCGTCAACGCCGCAAGCCACGCCTGCGCGAGCAAAATGTTCGATGTATTCGGCTTGCCCGCCCGTTGCCTTGCCGAGTCCGCCCGGCAATTGAAGCGAATGTGTAACGTCGAAAACAACCGGCACGCCGAAACTTCTCATAATCGGAAAACTTCTCAAATCAACGACTAGATTATTGTATCCAAAACTTGCGCCGCGTTCGGTCAGCAACAATTTTTCGCAGCCTGCGCTCTGCATTTTCTCGACAATGTTTTTTGCGTCCCAAGGCGCGAGAAACTGTCCTTTTTTCACATTCACGGCGCGTCCCGTTTTCGCCGCTTCGACCAACAAATCCGTTTGCCGACAAAGAAACGCCGGAATCTGTAAAATGTCGGCAACCGCCGCAACCTTTTCGACTTGCCCGGTTTCGTGAACGTCGGTAATAACCGGAACGCCGATTTCATCTTTGACCTGTGCTAAAACTTCCAAACCGAATTCCATTCCGCCGCCGCGAAAGCTGTCAATCGAACTGCGATTCGCTTTATCAAACGAAGATTTATAAACAAAACCCACGCCGACATTTTTGCAAATATCGTTAATTTCCTGCGCCATAAAAAGCGCGTGCTGCGCCGATTCGACAACGCACGGACCTAAAATAAACGCCAAATCTCCGTCGCCGAATGTTACGTTTCCAACCTTAAAAGAATTCATTGTTATTTTCCTGTTTATAATAGGCGATAACCTCTTTTTGTGTGAAATACCACCAGCAAAGTCCGAACAAAAACAGGGGCTTTAATAAGCTAAATCCAAAATGAAATATGTTCACATCGTAATATCCGTCAGCGTTAGGTGTTGCGTATGAAACCATTAAAATCAACACAAAAATTGACCAGAGCATATTTAATGAAATAAGCGCTAATAAAAAGATTCTCGCTATGTTATCACCGAAAAAAGTCCAAATTGCTGTAGCTGCCGAAAATACATCCATACTTATCAAAAGAGTGGCGATTAGCAGCGGCGTTTCGTTTTCAATTTGTCGCATCGCGGAGAAGTCATAAAAAAATTGATAAATACCGAAATTGAGAAAAAGCAAAAGGCACATCATATAAACGCCTTCCGGTTTGCGAATTCGTTTTTTATGTTCATTTTCCATTTTTGCAAATCTTTAACTTTAAATTCTCGATTGATGAAATTTAACCTTCCGGCTTCTTAAAACACTTCTTCATCACAAATGTTCCTTTAAACTCGTCCAGCAATAATTCAAAATCCAGAAACCTGTGCAAATGAATTGCAAATCCGACTTTTTCGTATGCTTTAATCGGCTTGTCGGCAGTGTCCATTGCTACCAGCCAAACACAATCGCAGTTCGTTTCCTTTGCGCGTTCAAAAGTAAAATCCATCATTTCACGACCGACACCTTTGCCCGTCCATTCTTTGGTGAAATAAATTTTTTCAAGGTAAAGAGCATTTTCGATTTCTGAATCAGGCAAAGGTTTACACAGAAGGAGTTTCAGAATACCGATATTCTGTTGTTCTGAAGAAATAATATAATATTCGACATTTGCGTCGACAATTTCTTTTTGGAGAAACTCCTCGCCGAAACATCGGTTCAAATACCATTCCAAACCGTTAGGTTTCCACATATGCGCGTAATGCGGCACATAAGATTTAATGCCGATGTCGCGCAATTCCTGTATATCAGATAACCCTACTTTTCTCACCTGCATATTTATTCATCGCCGACGACGGCGCGTTCAGGCATTTCAATCGGCTTGCTGCTCGAAACGTCGTCTTTCAGATTTTCGCTCGTCAGTCGATTTTCGTGCGCGGCTTTGACGAAAGAAACGAAAAGCGGATGCGCGTTCAAAGGTTTCGATTTGTATTCCGGGTGAAATTGACACGCGACAAAATACGGATGCGTGTTTCGCGGCAATTCAATCATTTCCACGAACTTTCCGTCGGGCGAAACGCCGCTGAAAATCAAACCTTCCTTTTCCAAAACCTGGCGAAATTCCGGGTTGAATTCGTAACGATGACGATGACGTTCGGAAATTTCGGGCGAATTGCGGTAAATATCTCTGACCAAACTTTCTGCCTTCAATTCGCATTGCCACGCGCCCAGGCGCATCGTGCCGCCGTATTCTTCGACGTTGACCAAATCTCTTAGTTTAAAGATTACCGGAAACGGTGTTTCGTTGTTAAATTCAGTCGAATCGGCATCGCGCAAGCCGCAGACATCGCGGGCAAATTCGATGCAAGCCGTCTGCATTCCGAGACAAATCCCGAAATACGGCGTGCCGGATTTTCTGGCGTAACGAATCGCCCGCAGCATTCCCGAAATGCCGCGTTTTCCGAAACCGCCCGGAACTAAAATCGCGTCAAAATCGTGCAAATCCGTTTCATAATTATCTCGCATCAGATTTTCCGATTCAATCCATTTGACGTTGACCTTTAAATTGTTCGCCACGCCCGCGTGCGTCAGAGCCTCGCGCAGCGATTTATAAGCGTCCTCCAGCTCTACATACTTACCGACAATCGCAATTTTCACGTCGCCCGCGTTCGGCTCTTTGATTGTCGCTACCAGCTCGCGCCAGTTTCTTAAATCGGCGTGTGGAAATTCTTCCTTTAGATTTAAAGATTCGATAATCAATTCATCCAACTCTTGTTCGTGAAAAGCGAGCGGAACTTCGTAAATCGTTTTCACATCCAAAGCCGAAATTACGGCGTTTTCCTGAACATTGCAAAACAGAGCGATTTTCCGGCGCAAATCCAAAGACAAAGTATGTTCCGAACGGCACAAAAGAACGTCCGGCGCGATGCCGATTTCGCGCAATTCTTTGACCGAATGCTGTGTTGGCTTGGTTTTGAGTTCGCCCGCCGCCGCAATATACGGCACGAGAGTAACGTGAACGAAAATCGCATTCGTTCTGCCTTCTTCGTTGCCGATTTGCCTGATCGCCTCCAAAAACGGCAGAGATTCTATGTCGCCGACCGTTCCGCCGATTTCGACAATCAATACGTCCGGCTTTTCTGTTTCGGCTACGGTGCGAACCGCCATTTTTATTTCGTCGGTAATATGCGGAATAACCTGAATCGTTTTTCCTAAATAATCGCCGCGTCGTTCCTTTTCGATAACGCTCAAATAAATCCGTCCGCTTGTCCAATTATTTGCCTTCGTCAGTTTCGCATTCGTAAATCTTTCATAATGTCCCAAATCGAGGTCGGTTTCCGCGCCGTCATCGGTTACAAAAACTTCGCCGTGCTGAAACGGCGACATCGTTCCAGGGTCAACGTTGATATACGGGTCGAGCTTCATCATTTGCACGCGCATTCCGCGAGCCTCCAAAAGGCAGCCGATAGAACTCGCCGCCAAACCTTTGCCAAGGCTCGAAACCACGCCGCCGGTTACAAAAATATATTTTGTTTTTCTTTCAGTCATAATTTTCCTCGCTCAAATCATCTGCGTTCGCTTTTCCCTCGCGCTTTTTCTTGTTGTAACGTCCTTCTTTTAATTGGATTTTAACTTCCTTTGTTCTGGCTTCGGCAGGGTCGAGAATTTCCTGCAAAGCGTTGACGCCAGCGCCGAGCGCCGAGCCTTCCGCCGCGTTTCGTTCAAATTCCGCTTCGGTTCTCGTTTGCGGTTTGCTCAAGAGTTTCAACCCGACAAAGATGCCGACAACAAGCAAAACGAAAAATAATAATCCAAGCCAATCAGACATAAATTTTGCTCAAATTTTTCCAACCGTAGATTAGAGTTTCGTATTCGACCAGAAGAAGAAAATGATTTCCCTTGCCGACGATTTGCCCGCCCATTTTTTCGTAAAAAGATTTATACGGACTGACCGCGAGTGCCATCAAATACATTGAATCGAAACCTTCGTCAAACATTGCTTTTTGGCAAAGCCTGAAAAGATTTTCGCCGATGCCTTTGCCTTGAAATTCACGAAGCAGATAAATCGCGTAAAGTTCCGCTTTAAATTCAAAACCGCGCTCTCTCGCCTTGCCGAAATCCGCAAATCCGACGATTCCCTTTTTAGAATCTTCGGCGACAAACATTTTATAACTTGCTTCGCCGAGTCTTTCTTCAAAAGCCTTCTTCCGTTTTTCTACATTGAGATTATCGAGAAATTCTTGCGGCACAATTCCGGCAAAGGATTTTTGCCAGGATTCGACGTGAACTTTTGCAACGGCTGCCGCATCTTCGATACTTGCTGGACGATAATTGATTTTTTGCGTTTCGATGATTTGTCTGACACGCTCGAAATCTTCCTGGGTATCAACGCCAATCGAATTTTCGGAAACTTCGACGACCTTTATTCTCGCGCCGTTTTCGAGTGCGCGAAGCTGTTCGAGCATTTCCGTTTTTTCCAAATTCGTCTGTTTTAGCCTGGTATAATTTAATAAAAATTCGCGCCGGTAAACGTAAAGTCCCGTATGTTTTCGATAAAGCGAGAGCAAATCTTTTTCTTTTCTTAAAGCATTTTCGAGTGTTCCTTGTCTTCTGACGGCTTCGCGTGGGAATGGAATAGGTGAGCGAGAGAAATAAAGCGCGAAACCGTTTTCGTCGGTTACGACTTTGACAATATCCGAACTCAAAACATCCTTCGCGTCGTCAATCGCCTCGCACGTCGTCGCAATATCAATCGAATCGTCCTGCAAAATCGCGTCAACCGCTTTTTCAATCGTGCGCGGAGAAATCAAAGGTTCGTCGCCCTGCGCGTTCACAACGATTGAATATTCGGAAAGCGTCCGCGCGACTTCGGCAATTCTGTCGCTTCCCGATTGATGCTTTCCCGATGTCAAAACAGCTTCGTTTCCGCTTTCTTCGACAACCCGCAAAATCTCTTCGCTGTCGGTGGCAACGATAACGCGCGAAACGTTTCGGGCTTTTTGTGCCTGCTCAACCGTCCATAAAATCAGCGGTTTTCCGTCTAGAAGCAAAAGAAGTTTATTCGGCAAACGCAAAGAAGCGAGCCGCGCCGGAATGATTGCAATAATATTTTTGATGGAATTGTTTGCCGCGTGCTTCACGGGATTTTAGGTTATCTGCATTTGGGTCAAAGTTCAAGGTTCAAAGTTCAAAGTTTTCCGGCAAAAATAAGATGGTAACTTTTTGTTTTGCTTTCCGACTTTGAACATTGAACTTTGAACCTTGAACTATTTTTAGTTAAACTCTTTTTCGTGCAAAATTTTAATCCGCAACCCGTCGAAATTTTTTCAGAAAACCAATCACAGGAAATCCTTGTAAACGACAATCTAACTCCTGACAATCCATCCTGGAATTGGCTGACCGCTTCGGGAGTTTGGCTGGCGAGCATCGCATTTTTAGTTTTGCCCTCGATTTTTGTAGTTTTCTACGCCGTCGCAAAAAAGGTTGACATCGGTAATGCCGAAGTTTTGAAGGATTTTTTATTAAACGACCCGACAGCGATTTTAATTCAAATCATATTGGTGATCCCTGCGCATTTGCTCACATTTGCATTGGCTTGGATCGTCATTACAAAATTTAACAAATTTTCTTTCCGCGAAGCTGTCGGTTGGAAATGGGGCGGATTCAGGTTTTGGCATATCCCCGTTATTTTAGTCGTATTTTTCCTGTTAGCCGCCGGTTTAACTGCCTTGTTCGGCGAACAGGATAACGAGCTGATGCGAATTCTGCGTAGCTCGCGGTCGGCGGTTTATATCGTGGCTTTTCTGGCGACATTTTCCGCGCCGATTGTCGAAGAAGTCGTCTATCGCGGAATTATCTATTCGGCTTTTTATAAAGCATTCGGCGTTGTAGTAGCCGTAATCGTCGCGTCAACGCTTTTTGCCGGAGTTCATTTTCTGCAATATAACGGCGACTTTACGGCGCTGATTATGATTTGCCTGCTCAGTTTGATTTTAACTCTTATCCGCGTCCGCACCGGAAATTTGCTTCCCTGCATAGTTTTGCATATGGTTTTTAACGGTATTCAGTCGGTGTTGTTGATTTTGCAGCCGTTTATAAATTTTGGTAATACAAATGAACAGCATGCGGCTTTGCTGCATTTGTGGCAATAAAAAAGCGAGAGAATTTATTTTTCTCTCGCCTTAGCAAATCCCTGCAAAAAACTAATTTTTCGTTCTCAATTATTATTGTCGCGGTTACCCTTTCCGCTATTAGGTCTAACTACTATCGAGGGCGTCGCCGCGCTGCTTGCCGGCGCGCTTGATGAAGCAGGCATGCTCGGGAACTGCGTATTATCATTAGTCTGGTCAATTCCGCGGCGTTCGATTTTCGTTTGAATTCTTTCATAAGGCATCTGCGTATTTAGAACTTCCCTGATTCTGGATTTTCCAGCCACTGTAGTTCCGCCGCCGCCGCCGCCGCCGCTGCTTGGTGGCGGTTGATTATAAATGATCGGAGGAAGACGAAAATACCAAAGATCGCGCCCGTATGAATAACCATACGGCGAATTCCAACCGTATCCGAAAGGCAGGAAACAATAACTTCCGAACATTGGGTCAAAAACCCAGAGTCCGAAAGAGTTATACATATCCCAGCGAGATGAATTAAAACTCGAAAGCAAAGTGTTTCTTAAATCAGGTCTTTGGAGTCTCGAATTTACCTTTGCCAAATCTTTAGCGCGAGTTTTGCTCCAATCATCAAGAGCGTCTTTTTCGTCGCGGTCAAATTTTACGACCGCTACTTGGTTGCCGTCGGCGACGGCTTCTCTGCCGGCTTTTATCTCGGTTTGTTCAAAATAGTTTTCAATTACAGCTAAACCCTTCCGGACGGCAATTTTTCCGCTGCCGTCGCCTAAAACATTGACGCGATATACGCCCGACGTAACGATAGAAAAATATGCCTTCGGGGTTTTAACACCAACCCTAAAATCATCGTCTGCGATAACTTCAAACATCGCGCTGCCGCCGTTTAATTTCAACTGCAGATTGTCCAGCGAAGTCGTCAAAAATTCAAAGCTCGAATTTTCCGCAAGGCGAACGTAAGAACCCGGATTTAATAAAATCTCCGCTTTTCCGTCCGCGCCGGTCGAAACTTTATCGCCGACTTCCAATGTATCGCCTTTGAGCAGATAACCGCTTCTTTTGTTCCTGCCTGCGACGACAACTTTTCCTTCGACATAATTTACGCCCCCGGCTTTCGCTGAAATAAGGAATAAATCACTTGTCGTTGGAACCGTTTTAATGTTTTGCGCGGAAACAAAACCGGAAAACAAAACGGCAAACATACCCAATGTTAAAACGGACATTAAATTCTTTTTCATTTTAGAACTTCCTTTGGAAATGATTTTCTAATTTATCTTAGATGTTTTTTGATTTAGATGCAATTTTTCTCGGTTACGGACAAATATAAAAAGCGGAGCAGATTCTAAAACTTTTGAACAACCCTTTCAGTTAAAACGTAATCAAACAGTCTGCCCTGTTATTTAACGGGTAATTCTGAAAAAGAAAAATTATGGCTACATTCCAAGACCCGATAAAATGTTTTGCGCCGCTTGAAATTGTCGAGAGGTTATTGGAGATTCGTTCGGAATTGGGTTATGCGGAAGTTTTGTATGTCGATAACTCGATTGATTTAGTCGAATTTCTCGACGCTTTCGGCTTCGATGTTTATTCTTTTTCGACAGAAAACGAAAAGATAAACTACGGCGGTTATCGAGCGCAAATCGTGCCGGGCGGTGATATTGCCCACTGTTCGCTGACGGCGCACTAAAAATTTTACAAGTCCCCAAAACAACTGAAGGAACGCGGAAGGTGTTACTTTTATGCCTTCCGCTTTTCAGTTTAAATCGCTTTGACAATGAAAAGCGTCCCGTCGTCGTCAAGAAATTTTCTTTCCGTAAAATCCGCTACGCCTTTTCTGATAAAATCAATCAATTCTTTTGCGGGCAAATCGATACCCTCCAAAACGCGCTTGGCAAAACGTTCCTGCCCGTATTCTTCGTCGTTCGAGTTTGCCGCCTCCGTAATCCCGTCAGTGTAAAGAACCATCGTTTGCCCGGTGTAAAATTTTATAAAATGCTGGTGATAATGCGTGTCGCGGAACATTCCGAGCGGTAAATCTCCGTATTCGACGAATTTATATACGCCGCTCGACTCGATAATCAAAGGCGGATTATGTCCGGCGTTAGAAAATACGAAAGTGCGATTGGTCGCGTCTAAAATGCCGTAAATCGCCGTGATAAATTGCTCGGATTCGGTCGAATCCCACAAAAGATTTCCGACTTTTCCCAAAGCAATGTGCGGCGCGTAGCCGACCTGCGCGCCCGAACGCAAAGAGGCTCGCAGAAACGACATCAGAAGCGCCGCCGGAATTCCCTTGCCAACCGCGTCCGCCACGACAATTCCGATTTGGTCTTCAAACATTTCCACCCAATCATAATAATCACCGGAAACTTCTTCGGTCGGAAAAACATACGCGCTGATGTCGAAATTCGGAAGCTGCGGGTCGGTTGCGGGCAGCAAATCAAGCTGCACGCGGCGGGCAATTTCAAGCTGTGCTTGCAGACGATTTTTTTCGACAACCTGCTCGTGCAGACGAACCTTTTCGATAATTATTGCGACTTGCGACGCGAGAAGCTGCAAAATAGACAAATCGTCCTGGTCATACGAATCAAATTCATCGCTTTCCAAATCGAAAACACCGACGACTTCATCATTAGAAATAATCGGTGCGACCATTTCCGACTTGGTAAGTTCTCTGGCGTGAAAATAGCGCGGGTCGTTTTTGACGTTTGGCGAAATCAGAGACTTTCCGGTTTGCGCGACATAACCGATAAAACCTTCGCCGACTTTCAAGCGCGGTTCAACCAAATCAAAACTTATACTATAGCCGCGAATTGCTTTTGATTTGAAAACATAATTTTTTTCGTCATTTTCAGTCGTCGATTCAATCAAATAAATTCCGGCTGCGTCATAAGGAATCAGCGAATCGAGCGTATCCATCACAAGCGTCAAAACTTCATCCAAATCAAGCGAACGGCTGATTTTCTTGGTGATGTCGAGCAGCATCCGCAATTTATCAACCGTCGAAAGTTCTGCGTCGGGCGGGGAATGTTGTTGAATTGATTCATTCATTTTTTTTAATGGATAATTGATAACGGATAATGGATAATGCCGGATTTTTATTATCCATTATCTGTTATTCGTTTTGCATCAACCACTTACAACCTTAACTTTATAATCGTCCCAAAGGCGCGACACTTTCATTCGATATTCGACAAGTTCGCGGCTGACGTTGAAATGTCTGGCGATTTCGCGCGAAGTTTTACCTTGCTCGACAAAACGCCGCAAAGCCGCATACGGAACAAGCGCCGCCGCGCCGACCGAATATGCCGCTTCTTCGTCGTCTTCACGGTAATCACGCGCAATCGGCTTGCCGTGTTTGTTAACGTTCTCGATTGCCAGGCGGCTTGGTTTATGTCCGAGAAAGACGTGACAAATTTCTTCCATCAGCGTCGCGTTGTGACGATTTTCGCCGTGCGTCGGATTCAGGACAATCAATTTTCTGCCGTCGCTCAAGGCTTGCGAACACGCGCCGCCGGACCATTTGTCTCTGCCTTCTCCCAAGAGATGTGTCTTTGTTTCTTCGCTCAGGAATGGTTCGATTTGCTCGAATGTGGCGACTAAAAGTTTTGCGTAATTGGCTAACTCAAACGGATTGAGCCGTTCGTCATCGCGCCGCAAGCCCGCGAATTCGCGCAAACCGATGGCGCGAATTTCATATTGTCTTCCCTTTTTCGACGGAGGCAACTGAGAAGTATCCACGGGTTAAGATTATACAAGTTTTTGGTTAATCGTAAATTGCAAAGTTTAAATTTGCGGCGAAAATTACTTGCGCGATTCAGAAATTATGAATGAAAACCTTGCAGAAAAATTAAATGGGAAAAGATAAATATCTTTTCCCATTTTATAAATTTTATTTGTCTTTGATTTACGCAGTCGCCGGATTGTTTGGTGTAATCGGCGTCAGTATCTGTTTCTTGAACGGATTTTTGGAGGTTTCTTCCGTTACCGGAGTATTTCCGTTATCGTTTGAGGACGAACCGTTTTCATCATCGAGCGGAAGTCCGGCAACGAGTCGCCGAATTTGAACTCCGTCCAATGTTTCGCGTTCTAACAAGGCTTCGGACAAACGCAGCATTGCGTCACCGTTCTCGGTAATAATAGTTCTCGCCATTTCGTATTGTTCGGCAATAATTTTCTTAACTTCCTGGTCAATCTTTATCGCCGTGTCTTCCGAATAATCACGATGCTGCGAGATTTCGCGTCCCAAAAAGATTTGCTCTTCCTTTTTGCCGAAAGTCAGCGGTCCGAGTTGGCTCATTCCGTATTCGCAAACCATCGCGCGGGCAAGTTCCGTCGCGCGTTCAATATCG
Source organism: uncultured Pyrinomonadaceae bacterium (assembly GCA_964235785.1). Taxonomy (GTDB): domain Bacteria; phylum Acidobacteriota; class Blastocatellia; order Pyrinomonadales; family Pyrinomonadaceae. The sequence goes on from CAXSBF010000021.1 coordinate 14,858, forward strand.
TTTGACGCGCCGGTCGTAATGTTATTCATACCGAGATAAATTTCTTCGGCGATGCGCCCGCCCATCAAAATCGCAATTTGACTTGTCAGATGCTCTTTCGTATAACTGTGACGGTCGCCTTCCGGCAATTGCATCGTTACGCCGAGCGCCATCCCGCGCGGAATAATCGAAACTTTGTGAACAGGGTCAGCCGACGGGACTTTCAAACCGACCAAAGTATGACCGGCTTCATGATAAGCAGTAAGTTTCTTTTCCTCATCGGATAAAACCATACTTTTGCGTTCAGCGCCCATCATAACTTTGTCTTTGGCAACTTCAAAATCGGTCATCGTAACGACTTTTTTGTTGTAACGCGCCGCATTCAAAGCCGCTTCGTTGACAATATTTGCCAAATCCGCGCCGGTAAATCCGGGCGTTCCGCGAGCAATTACATTGACATCGACATTTTCGTCGAGCGGAATTTTTCTCGTATGAACTTTTAGAATAGCGTCACGACCTCTCACATCCGGTCTCCCGACCATCACGCGGCGGTCAAAACGTCCGGGACGAAGCAGCGCCGGGTCGAGAACGTCCGGGCGATTAGTCGAAGCAATCAAAATTACGCCGTCGTTCGATTCAAAACCGTCCATTTCGACAAGGAGTTGGTTCAAAGTCTGCTCGCGTTCGTCGTGTCCGCCGCCTAAACCTGCGCCGCGATGACGACCGACCGCATCGATTTCATCGATGAAAACGATGCACGGAGCATTTTTCTTGCCTTGTTCAAACAAATCTCTGACGCGACTTGCACCGACGCCGACAAACATTTCAACAAAATCCGAACCGGAAATTGAAAAGAACGGAACATTTGCCTCGCCCGCGACGGCTTTTGCCAGCAAGGTTTTACCCGTTCCCGGAGGTCCGACCATCAAAACGCCTTTCGGGATTTTTCCGCCGAGTTTTTGAAATTTTTGCGGGTCTTTCAGAAATTCGATGATTTCTTCCAATTCTTCCTTAGCTTCGTCAACTCCCGCAACATCTTTGAATGTAACGCGCTTTTGCTGATTGTTGAGAAGCCGGGCGCGAGATTTCCCGAAGCTGAGCGCTTTGTTGCCGCCCGCCTGCATCTGGCGCAAAGTGAACGCCAAAAAACCGATGAGCAAGATGAACGGTAGAGCGTTGACTAACAAAATCCAACCCAAACCGCTCGAAGGAGCTTCGAGATTAACCTTCGTGCCGGACTCGTCCGCGGATTTCAAAAGCGCTATGCGCGGCGCGTCGCTGCCATCTAAATTCGTGGTAAATTTAACTCCGTTTTTATCCACCAACTCCAATATATTTTGCTTGAGGGTAATTTCTTTAATGTCCTTGTTCCTGATTTGTGTCAGGCTTTGGTCAAACGATAATTCCTGTGGATTTTTATGGTCCTTACTCTGCAAAAAATAAGCGAACACCATTGCACTGGAAATAATCACCAACCACAGTAAAATTTGCTTTGCTTTAGAACTCAATTTTTAGCCTCCAAAAATAAGTTTTATCTTTTTCAAACGATAAAGCTTTATTTTCAATTTTTATTACTTTCGTATGATGAAAGTTTCCTTGTCTACGTTGTTTTCAATAGCGCGTAAAACGCTTTTTGAAAACCAATCTTTGATTGTAGTTTGCCGTCTAAGTTTTTTCAACTGTTCTTTTTTCATAAAACAATTTCCCGTCTTTTTTAATTACGACTTCATTGCCCGGAAGTTCGATTGTGTTACCGCTTTTGCGACTAAATATCAAATTCTCGATTGCTTCAAAATGCTTCGCGCTCAAACGCCGCAGATCGCCGCGCCTGTTTTTCAGCCATTCGCGCACGACGAACTGCCGCATTGACGGAAAAACATTTTTTAAGTCTTTTACAAGTAAGACTTCGATTGTCTCATCTTCTCCATCTTTTGGAGAGAAAGTTTCCGATTCGTTTTCAATTTCATCGTCCATCGCATTAGAATTTGCAAATTGAGCCAGCGCGTCCGCATTTTCCCTCAATAGTTCTGCGGTCTTTCCAATCGTCTCAATAATTTTCGGATTAAAATCCCTCAAAAGCGGAAGCAAAACCTTTCTGATACGCACTCGCCGAAACGCCAAATCTTCGTTCATCGAATCATAACGAAATTCGACTTCGTTCAGCAGACAAAAATTTTCCGTGTCCTCGCGTCTTGCCCATCTCAACAAAGGACGAACCAATTGGATTTCGGATTTTAGATTTTGGATTTTGGATTGTTCTTCTAACTTTGAACTTTGAACTTTGAACTTTGAACTTCTAATCGGTTTCATTCCGCTCAAACCGTCCAATCCGCTGCCGCGAATCAAATTCAGCAAAAAGGTTTCGGCTTGGTCGTTGAGCGTATGCGCGGTTAAAATTCCGTCGGCGTCGAGATTTTTTGCGGTTTCAACGAGAAATTCGTAACGTGCAAGCCGAGCGTTTTGTTCGAGATTTCCCTTTTGGTTTTCGATTTTCGATTCTAAACTTTGACTTCCGACCGCTAGCTCGAATTCAAGTCTTTTTGCCAGTTCCTTAACAAATTTTTCGTCTTCAACGCTTTCCTCGCCGCGCAAATTGTGATTAAAATGCGCCAGTACAAAACGCAGATTTAACTTTTTCCGGTTTCTTAATTCATTCAAACCCAAAGCCAAACTGACCGAATCCGCGCCGCCGGAAATTGCCGCGACAAATGTTTTGCCGGCAAACGGCAACTCAAGCTTGCGCCATTCGGTCAGAAGATTGCGAACAAAATTATTCATCAAAAAATAATAGCCGCAAAAAGGCGCGAAAATTTTAAAAACGAACAGCGAAAAATTTCTTTTTGTGTTTTTTGCGCCTTTTTGCGGCTATTCTCTTTCTAAGCTTTCCCGCGCGTGTTCCAACGCCTCGAAAACTCTTTCGGGCGACGTTCCGCCGATTTGATTTTTGCTTGCCAGAGTTTGTTCGAGACTCAAATTTTCAAACACATCTTTTTCAATAATTTCGGAAAATTTCCGCATCTCATCCAAACTCAATTCGCCCAATTCCTTATTTTTTGAGATTGCATACAAAACAATTTGCTCGACCGTTTCCTGTGCGGATTTGGAAGGTAAATCTCTCTGTATTAAATAATCGGCAATTTCGTCGGCATTAAGATAGCCTTTCGTCGCTGCGGCGCGAGTTTTCTCCACATTCACCCGCAAATTTCTCACCGTTATTTGCGCGATATGCAGACAGGTCGAAACCGTATTAACCGTGTCGAAAACCGCTTGCCGGTCTTCCTGCAAATCTTTATTGTATGCAAGCGGTAAGCCTTTCATCATTGAAAGCAGCGCGGTTTGATGCCCGAAAATCCGTCCGGCTTTTCCGCGAACGAGTTCGAGCGCGTCAAGGTTTTTCTTTTCCTTTATTTTGCCTGAGCCGATTGAAACCGCGCTGCCGAATTCGATGAATCCGAATTCGGTCGTCGAATACAAAATCAAATCTTCTGCCAGGCGCGATAAATGAACCATCAGCAAAGCGCACGCGCCGACAAATTCAATCGCAAAATCGCGGTCGGAAACCGCATCCAAACTGTTAGCGGTTACGCCTTCAAATCTTAGTTCCCGCGCAATCTGCTCGCGGTCGATTTCAAAAGAAGTTCCCGCTAAAGCCGCCGAACCCAAAGGCAAAACGTTAATGCGCCGCCAAACTTCGTCGAGCCTTTCACGGTCTCGCGCCAGCATTTCAAAATAAGCCAGACACCAATGCGCCCACAAAATCGGCTGCGCGCGCCGCAGATGCGTGTAGCCGGGCAAAACGGCTTCTTTTTGATTTTCAGCCGCCGCGACTAAAGCGTTTTGTAAGTCTCTCGCTAATTTTGATATTTCTTCGGTTTCTTCTCGCAGCCATAATCGAAACGCGGTAACAGCCTGGTCAATTCGACTTCTGCCCGTGCGAAGCTTTCTGCCCGTTTCGCCGATGAGCTGCACGAGTCTCATTTCGATAAATGAATGAACGTCTTCGGAAGGCAGTTCGTCAAAGTAATTTTTGTCGAAATCGGCGCGTTTGAGAATCGACTGCAAAGCGTTTTTGACGCGCTCCGATTCAATCCGCGTGAAGACTCCGGCGCCGAAAAGCTCGTCGCAATAGGCAATGCTGACGCGAATATCAGCCGCAAAGGTTCTCCGGTCAAATCTGAACGAAGAATTAAATTCGGCAAAAATTTCGTCGTCATTCACTAAATTTTCCGCTCCTGAAATATCTGATTCTTTCTAAAGACTTGAAATTTAAATCGTGAAATTCCTTTTCGATATATTATCAACAAATTTTTGACAATATAAAAATCCCTCGATATTTACCGAAGTTTCTCTAAATCAATTTATATATTTTGGCGATTGCCGCCAAAGCCGCGACTAGAATTCCCATTCCCAAAAGAGTTTCCCAGAATCCTTCGGACGATTTAAAGAAATGGACGTCAAAATTCATACCCATCACGCCCGCAATAACGCTCAGCGCGCCGAAAATAATCGTGAAAAAAGTCAGCGTCCGCATCGTTTGATTCATTTTGTGCGAAGCCCGCGTCGTGTATAAATCAAAAAGGCTCAAAACCATGTCGCGCGAACTTTCGACCGCATCGACCGCGTTTTCGAAATGCTCGTTGAGTTTTTGAAAGTGCGCTTCTGAACCGGATTCGGAAACCGGCAAAAAATCCGGTCTCGAAAGCGCGTAAAAAACATCCCGGTGCGGCAGCAGAATACGTCTTACTTTTGACACATTGCGCCGCAGTTCCAGCATTTCGGCGAGAAACTCTTCATCGCTTAATTCCTTCGTTAAAATTTTATTGTCGAGTTTATCGACCTTTTTTTCGATTCTTTCAACTGCCCGAAAATAATCGACAATATGCAAATCGAGCAAGGAGGCGACAAAAGTTTCCGTGTCGAGTTCGCCGATGTGCGTTTCGCCTTTTTCCACATCCTTGAATGCTTCGAGAAATTCAATTTTCTGATTGTGAACGGTAACGACGATATTTTTCGCAACGACAAAATCTATCGGAACGACTTCAAAATCATTTTCATTTCTTGTACCAATCGAAATTAAGAAAAAACGGTAAAATTGCTCGAACTTTTCGAGCTTCGGTCTTTCCAAATTCTTTGAAATGTCCCGCACGGGCGCGTCCTTAAACTTCAGGACTGAAAAAACATATTCGAGCGTTTCCTGTTTTCTTTCCGAAACATTTATCCAGAGTATCTGGTCGCCGCTCACCTCATCACAGATGCCTTCGGTAAATTCCAGTTCGCGGTCGCGTCCCTTTGAATCGTAAAGATAAGCGGTCAATTCCATTTATATTTTCCCTGTCGAATATCCGTTAATTTCTAAAGATAAATCGTTTAGATAGAATCCAAAGTCATTTTCCGCTTTTTACAGCTTTAGTCAATTGATTTTTCGATAAACGGTTGTTTTCAAGCTAAATCTATTTTCAATAACGCCAAAGCATTTAATCGTTGCAATCAATTGTGTAATAATTAAGTGAGAATTATTTTGGAGTGAAAATGTCAGAAACGGAAAATAATCAACTAACCGAAGAAACGCGCGAGAAATTAAAAGCCCTGAGCAAATCGCTGCTGCGCCTGCATAAAACTTTGCTCGATGCGGAACGCAGACAGTATGAACTCGTCAACGGCAAAATCGAATCGACCGGCGAGATGCTGCGACTCGTCCTCGACGACAAATATTTTGCGTGGCTGCGAATTCTTTCGGGGCAAATCGTTTTGATAGATGAATTTTTGGCGAGCAAACAGCCGATTGTCGAATCCGACGGAAGAAGTTTAATCGAACAAACCGCGCGTCTTTTAAAATTTGAAGACCAAAACGAAAATTTCGGCGACAAATTTCAGGCGGCTTTGCAAAAAGATTCCAACTCCGTTATCAATTACAATGAAGCTCTCGGTTTTCTTAAGTAACGCACAGCCGAATAAATAATGAAAAATTTAGAAGTAAAAAATAACCATTCAAAAAACCGATTTGAAGCAAGTTTGGACGGCAAGACGGCTTTGATAAAATATCGCAAAGAAGCCGACGGCACGCTAAATCTTTTTCACACGGAAGTCCCGGACGAATTTGAAGGCAGAGGCGTCGGCGGTCAATTGGTTAAAGCCGCGCTCGACCAAATCAAAGCCGATAATTTGAAAATTATTCCGTCCTGCCCGTTCGTCGCGGCTTACGTCAAACGTCATCCCGAATATCACGATTTAGTAAAATAACCTTCAAAAATCGATACCAATCAAGCGCCGGTTTTTACTCGTTAAAGAAAGTCTGATTTAAAAAAAAACAAAAAATAGTTGTTTATAACCGATGAATTTAATTAGAATCGGAACGGAGCAAATAATTATTGAAAGTTTTATTTTGCTCGATTGCCTTTTGCTTAATGATTTTGTTGAAGACAAAACTCAATGACAGTTTTTAAGAACAATTTTGCCGGGAAAAAATTGATAAAATTTTTCACACTTCATATTTTCATTTTTATTGTCTTACTATTTCCGCAAACTGTTCCGGCTCAAAGAAAAGACCGTGTTGAAATCATTGCCCGAATTTCCGTCGAAGCCGCCGCCAAAACCTGCAAAACTCTACAGCCGGGTCAAGTCATTTTTTACCTCGAACCGGACTATCCGCCCGAAGCGAAAACGGCTCACATCGGCGGCACGGTTGAAGTTACGGTAAAAATTGACGAAAAGGGCAAGGTTTTAGAAATAGAAAAGGTTGAGGGAAACAGAATTTTGCAAGGCGCGGCGTCGAATGCGGCGGCAAAAGTGAAATTCAGCCGGACGACTTGCGCCTCTCTGCCAATCGCCGTTTCCGGTGTGATTATTTATAATTTTATTCCTTCGTTCGCTGCCGAAAGCTATTTTGTTCCGACAAAAATCGAAGATTTTACCGATGTCAAAAGCGACTCGCAAACTTATGAAGCGATTCTCGATTTAACCGAAAATTATAAACTCGCTTTCGGCTACGAAGATAAAAAATTTTACGCGGACGCGCCTTTGACCCGCGGAGATTTCGCTCATTTTTTGCGTCTAACGCTTGACCTTCTCGGCGAGCGGGCAAAAGCCGTCGACAAACTGCCGCGCCAAATCGGGTTGTTTTACCCGTATAATCCAAACCGGCTCACGTCCGCCGATAAAATAAAAGACCTCGACAAAAAATCTCCGTTCCTCGAATCGGTCAAGGTTTTACTGCTCAAATACGATATTTCCGTCGCGGGCGAAAAAAACGAATTCGACGGCAAACAACCGTTAATGCAAAATCAATTAATAGATTTCTGGTCGAAAATTTTCGGCGCGGAAGCCGTTCCCGTCAATTTTGAACGAACAACCGGCGACCGCATCGTCACGCGCGGCGATTTCGCGCTTTTCCTGCAAGAAAGTCTCGGAGTTTTAACTTATAAAGTATTGCCGTAAATAAGTGATAACTGATAGGTTATAAGTGATAAGTAAAAGCAGACTCATACTTATCAGTTATCCCTTATGTGCTAAAATTTTTCGATGGAACTCAAACTGCAAACTCCGCTCGTCGAGCTTCACAAATTCGATATAGTCAATCTTTCGCAGGCGATGGCGCGAAAGTTGGCGATGGCGGTGGCGGGTTTTACATACAAAAACGATATAACCGAAGCGACGGTCGAAGATTTGCTGAATTATTTTCCGATGCGGTATGAAGACCGCTCGAATTTGATTCAGATTGAAGAGCTTCACGAAGGTTTGGAAGCGTCTCTTGAGCTTTACGCGCGGGTCGCGGGCGGTTTTCAAGTCGGCAAAAATCGCGGTCCGAAAGCTCCGCCGCTTTTTATTTTTGAAATCACGGCGGGCGACGCCGAAAGAACCAGAAAACCCGTCGTTGTCTGGTGGTTCGTTTCCGGCAAAGGCGCGTATCGCATTGTCAATTATTGGAAGGAACGCTTTGAGCGCGGAACACGGTTTGTCGCTTACGGCAAATGGGAATGGGACTCGCGCAAAAATACTTATGCCTTGCGTTTGAATAAACCGGACGAACTCGAAATCTTGCCGACCGTAACCGATTACAACGAATTCGGTTTATTAAGAAATCTTTTAGCCACAGAGGACACAGAGCCGGAAAGAGTAGAAATTAAACCACAGATAGACACAGATGGACACAGATTAAAAAACAAAGACCAAAAACCAAAAACCGAAGACCAAATTTCTGAAGAAGATTTAATCGAAGACATCGACACGCCGGAATTTGCGATGATTCACGTCGGGAGGCGCGTTCCCGTCTATCGCAAGCTCGGACAATTTCAAACAAAGAGACTGCGCGAAATTGTCTATAACGTTTTGCAGATTCTCGATAAAACTTCCGTCAAGGAAACTTTGCCCGAAGATTTATGTAAAAGACAAAATCTTATCACTCGCGCTCAAGCCGTTGAAGAAATTCATTTTCCGCCTGAAGATTCGGATATTGCCGAATACGCGATAGCACGGAGCAACGCGCATAAACGCCTTATTTTCGAGGAGTTTTTCTGGGTTTCCTTTGCCTTGCAGTTAAAGCGCGGCGAGCGAACGAAAGAGCCGAAAGGCACGATTATCGAAATTTCCGATAAAACATATGAAAGAATAAAGTCTTTGCTGCCGTTCGCTTTGACCGGCGCGCAGGAACGAGTCGTCAAACGCATTTTCGACGATATGCAGTCGGACGCGCCGATGAATCGTCTGGTGCAGGGCGATGTCGGAAGCGGCAAAACGATTGTCGCTTTTCTGGCAATGTTTGCCGCGATGGAAAACGGTTATCAAACCGCTTTGATGGCGCCGACCGAAATTCTCGCCGAGCAACACGCCCGCAACGCGAAAAGGATTTTTGCCGATTCAAATTATCGCGTCGAACTGCTTACGGGAAGCCTTCGCGCCGCCGCGAAACGCAAGGTTCAAGCCGACGTTGCGAGCGGCGAGATTCACGCCATTATTGGAACACACGCGGTTATTCAAGACGCGGTTGAATTTGAGAAATTAGGTTTGGCGGTCGTTGACGAACAGCATCGCTTCGGCGTAATGCAGCGCGGCGAGCTTCGCGCTCGCGGTTTTAATCCTGATATTTTGGTGATGACCGCCACGCCGATTCCGCGAAGTTTGGCAATGACGGTTTACGGCGATTTGGATGTTTCGGTGATTGACGAGCTTCCACCGGGAAGAACGCCTGTCAAAACAGTTGTCGTCGGCGAAGACAAACGCGACGGAGTTTATAAAGGCATCGAGCGCGAAATAAATCTCGGCAGACAGGTCTATATCGTTTACCCGTTGATTGAAGAATCTGAAAAAATGGATTTGAAAGCGGCGACGAAAATGCACGAAGAACTGCGCGATAAGGTTTTCCCGAATTTAAAGGTCGGACTACTTCACGGCAAGATGAAAGGCGCGGACAAAGAAGAAATTATGGGGAAATTTGTGCGCGGTGAAACCAATATCTTGATTTCGACAACCGTTATCGAAGTCGGCGTTGACGTGCCGAACGCTTCTTTGATGATTATCGAACACGCCGAAAGATTCGGATTGTCGCAGCTTCACCAGCTTCGCGGGCGCGTCGGGCGCGGCGCGGAACAATCATTCTGCGTTTTGCTGACGGGTGATAAAAAAACCGCCGTCGCGCGGGAAAGATTAGGAATTATGGAGGAAACGACCGACGGTTTTCGTATCGCCGAAAAGGACTTGGAAATTCGCGGGCAAGGCGAAATTTTAGGAACTCGGCAATCAGGCGTGCAAACCTTCAAAATCGGCAATATCATTCGTGATTTGGAAATTCTGGAAAAGGCGCGACAGGAAGCAGAATTTTATTTAACACAGAAGCGCCTGACCAAAGAAACTTCGAGGCTTATCGAAGTTACGAAAAACGACGCGCGTTTTCGGCTTGCCGGAATCGGTTAGGTTGCTATACTTTTGCAAAAAATAAGCATTTGATAATTGAACTTTTCATAGAAGTTTGATTATATTTCATATTGCTTTTAAAATCTCACTTTAAGACTTGAAATAAACCGACGATTTTTCAAGAACAACTGAAAATTTTACAAAATTTTCGCTTCCATTTTGTTTGCGAATACTGAATAATTTGCATAGGCAGTTTAATTTTTAAATTTGGATTAATCGAAGTCATTAAAAGGCATTCACCAATAAAAAAAATGGAAAACAAACGTCCCCCGACAACCCCGCAAAAACCGTATAATCAAACGAATCGTCCATATCGAAGCGAACCGAACAGACCCTTCGGAACGCGCGATTCCCAACCACGCGGCAGTAATTTTTCGCCCCGGAACGACAGGTTCCAAAGCCGAGACGAAAAGTTCCAGCCGAGAAATGAAAGAAATGAAAGATTTCAACCGAGAGACGCCAAGTTTCAACCGAGAGATGGAAAGTTTCAGCCGAGAAATGATAAATTTCAACCAAAGGGACGTTTCGCGCCGCGCGGCGGAAGTCCAAAGCCCTGGGAAAGAGACACCAGACCGCGCATAGTATCGGAAATGCAGGTAACGGACGGAAAACACAGAGGAAAGTATTTGCAAAGCACGGCTTCGCCGAGCGTGCGTCCGACCGCCCGACGCATTCGTGAAGTTATGTTTCGCATTCTTTTCCGTCGAATTCGCGCCGGAAGATTTCTGGATTTATGCGCCGGTTCCGGTATGGTCGGCATTGAGGCAATTTCGCGCGGCGCGATTATCTCGACATTTGTCGAACGTTCCGCCAAAATGTGCAGCTTTATCAAGAAAAATCTGGAATCTTGCGGAATCAAGGAAGGACACGGCGAAGTAGTGGAAATGGAAGTCGTTCCTTTCCTAAAAAAGATGGCAAAGCGGCGGCGGCAATGGGACGTAGTTTATTTTGACCCGCCGTATGATTCAAATTACGATGAGGTTTTAAGCTACTTCGCCAAAGGCGCGGCGATTGAACCGAAAGGCACGCTCGTTATCGAACATCCTGCCGAGATGTTTTTCCCCGAAACCTTCGGCGTAATGAAGCGTTGGCGCGTTCTTGTGCAGGGCGAAACGGCGTTGAGCTTTTACGAGCGAAAGTAATTTGGAAATCAGGTTCAAGGTTCAAGGTTCAAAGTTCAAAGTTCGTCGGAGGTGAGCAACTTTAAACTTTGAACCTTGAACCTTGAACTTTTTATGCGAATAATTTCCGGCGAATATCGCGGGCGGATTCTAAAAAGTCCTTCAAACATAAAAACTCGCCCGACTTCAGACCGTCTGCGGGAGACGTTGTTTAATATCCTGAATCCGAAAATTCTCGAAGACACCCGATTTCTGGATTTGTGCGCCGGAACAGGCGCAATCGGAATCGAAGCCGTTTCACGCGGCGCGGGATTCGCCGCTTTTGTTGACAAATCGCGTCGCGCCTGCGCGTTGATTGAAGAAAATCTCGACCTTTTGCAAATTCCCGAACAGCAAACCGAAGTCGTCTGCAATTCAGCCGAAAAATTTATCGCCCGCGAACAAAAAAATGCCTGGGATATAATTTTCTATGACCCGCCGTATCAGGAAAATTATCGCCTCGTGTTATTTGAATTTGGCGAAAGCGCTTCCAAACTATTGACCGGCGAAGGAATTTTAGTAGTCGAACATCACGCTAAAAACCTTTTGCCCGATGCGGTCGGCGAGATTCGGCGTTGGCGCGTTTTAAGACAGGGCGAAACGCAATTGAGCTTTTACGAAAAATCATAAGAATTTAACCGCAGATTTACATAGCTAGAAGAAATGATAAATATGAATGAATAAAATTGCCTGATTCCAAATTCCGCATTGTGCGTTTTAAAATCCGTGTTCATCTGTGTAAATCTGTGGTTTCATTTTCTTTTACAGAGCTGTTTTTGAATGAAAATAATTATTTGGCTGATACTTTGTCTAATCTGGGGAACGACCTGGTTTTTTATCAAATTCGGACTTGAAGATTTGCCGCCGATAAGTTTTGCCGCCGCCCGATTTTCACTCGCTTTGATTATTTTAGGCATTATTATATTCGTCCGAAAAATTCCTCTTCCCAATACACAGCGAGATTGGAAACTGCTCGCGCTGACCGGCGTTTTGCAGTTTTCAATTAATTACTGTCTCGTCTTTTGGAGCGAGCAGCATATTTCTTCAGGACTCGCCGCCGTGCTGCAAGCGATGATTTCGGTTTTCGGACTTGTTTTGGCTTGGATTCATCTTCCGACCGAAAAAATAACCTGGTTGAAAATCGTGTCCGTAATGCTCGGAATCTGCGGCGTGGCAATTATCTTTGTCGAGCAGCTTCAGATAAACAGTTTTATGGCTTTCGTCGGCTGCGCGGCAATCGTCGCCGGTGCATACGCGGCGGCGCACGCTTCGATTCTGGTGAAGGCATTTGGCGGAAACCTGCATCCGGCGAGTCTCGTTTTCGGACAAATGCTTTGCGGTATTTTGCCGATTATCATTTACGGTTTTGCGGTTGAAGGAAATCCTTTGTCGCTGAATTGGACTTGGCAGGCAATAATTTGCGTGCTTTACCTGACGATTTTCGGGACGATTGCGGCGTTTTGGCTTTATTATTGGCTTTTGAGTAAAATCGAATCAAACAAAGCGATGATGATTTCGCTGGTTACGCCTCTAATCGCCGTCGTGGTCGGCAATTTATTTCTGGGCGAGCGACTTCCGCCGCAAACATTTTTCGGCGGCGCGTTGATTTTATCCAGCATCGGTTTGATTGTTTTCAGAAAAGGAAAATAACTGATAGATGAAAACTGATAGTTAATAGTAAATTGAATTCTTTATTATCAGTTATCAGTTATTAACTATCAGTTATCAGTTATTTTATGTTTTTCAAATTCACGACTGCCGGAGAATCGCACGGACGCGCGCTTGTCGCCATTGTCGAAGGCTTGCCAGCCGGTTTGGAGATTGATGTCGAGCAAATAAACTTTGAGCTTTTTAAAAGACAACAAGGTTACGGGCGCGGCGGACGACAAAAGATAGAAAAGGACGAAGTGCGAATTCTGTCCGGCGTGCGGCACGGCAAGACGCTCGGCTCGCCCATCGCTTTGACAATCGAAAACCGCGATTTCGTGCATTGGCAGGAAGTAATGTCGGCTGAAAAATTGGAAATCGAGCCGAAAAACCCGCGCATTGTAAAACGTCCGCGTCCCGGACACGCCGACCTTGCGGGCGGACAAAAATTCGGAGCAAGAGATTTGCGCGACATTCTCGAACGCGCTTCGGCGCGGGAAACGGCGGCTCGCGTCGCTTGCGGCGCTTTTGCCAAACAGCTTTTAAATCAGTTCGGCGTTGAAATAAAAAGCCACGTTATCAAACTCGGAAACGTTCCCGGCAAACCTCTCAAAAAAAATTGGCAGGAAATTTCCGCGATTGATGAGCTTTCCGCGCTTCGCTGCGCCGATAAAACGATTGAAAATCAAATGATTGAATTGATTGACAAAGCGAAAGCGGACGGCGACACGCTCGGCGGAATTTTTGAAGTCGTAGCGAAAAATCCGCCCGTCGGATTAGGCTCACACACTTCCTGGAGTGAAAAACTCGACGGCAGAATCGCGCAGGCGTTTATGTCAATTCAAGCCGTCAAAGCCGTCGAAATCGGCAGCGGCGTGGAAAATGCTTCACTCTTCGGCTCGAAAGTTCACGATGAAATTATATTTGAAAACAATTTATTTAAGAGAACCTCGAATCGCGCGGGCGGTCTGGAAGGCGGAATTACAAATGGCGAAGAACTTCGCGTGCGCGGTTACTTAAAACCAATTTCGACATTAAAAAAACCGCTTCGTTCGGTTGATATTGATACGAAAAAAGAAGATTTAGCAGCCTTTGAACGCTCGGACGTAACGGCAGTTCCGGCGGCGGGCGTCATCGGCGAAGCGATGCTGGCAATCGTTTTGGCTAATTCGATGCGCGAAAAATTCGGCGGCGACAGCTTGCGGGAAATGAAATCGAACTTTGAAAATTACTCGGAATCTCTACGGAATTTTTAGAGTATGAGTCAACTTCGTTTTATTTTAATCGCTTTGTTTTTGACGGCAAGTTTTGCCTGCAAGAATAAAATTGAGGTTCAGGAAGCAAATAAAGAAAACGAATTTCACAAGGAAAATACAACTCAGCCGCCGATCAAACCTTCCGAAAATTTAGTCAAAGCAATGAAAGCAGTCGAGCCGTTCTTCAAACCATTGGGCAAACCGAGTGCCGACGAATGGCTGGCAATTCACAGAGAAAGCGGGCAAACATTTGAACAATATATTAACTTCAAGCCGACTCTGCCTTCGCCGGAAAGAAAAACCATTTACATCCAACCGATTGGCAAGTTCGACGATGAGCAACTCAAAATCGTTCGATACACCGCCGAATATATGCAAAAGTTTTTTGGTTTGCCGGTTAAACTATTGGCGGAAAAGAAATTTGAAGAGCCTTTGTCATTGAAAAATTACCGGATAAATCAATTCACAAAAAAGAAGCAAATCCGCACGGGTTATATTTTGGAAGAAATTTTGCAGCCTAATTTACCGGCGGACGCCGCCGCGCTGATAGCTTTTACAAACGAAGATTTATTTCCCGACAAAAATCTGAATTATGTTTTCGGGCAAGCGAGCTTTGAAAATCGAGTCGGCGTTTGGTCGCTTTTTCGACTCGACGACTACGCAAATTTTGAGCAGTTTCTAATGCGAACATTAAAAGTCGCCGTCCACGAAACCGGACATATGTTTTCCTTCGCGCACTGCACGAAATACGATTGTGTAATGAGCGGGACTAATCACCTGGGCGAACTCAGTGAACGTCCGATTGATGCTTGCCCCGAATGTATGGCGAAAATTTGTTGGATGTCAGGTTACGAGCCGAAAAAGCGTTACGAAAACTTGGCTGAATTCTGCAGAACGCACAATTTAAAAAAGGATGCTGATGAATTCAGCAAAAAGGCGATTGCCGTGAGCAAAAATTAGAAATATCAAAATTACTTTCCAATGTCTCTCCGATACTGCATTCCGTCAAAAGAAATTTCGCCGACCGCTCGATACGCCTTTGCCAATGCTTCGTCTAAATTTTCTGCCGTTGCCGTGACGCTTAAAACTCGCCCGCCCGCCGTTATAAAATCACCGTTTTCATTTCTTGCCGTTCCCGCGTGGAAAATCCGAATGTCTTTTTGGTTTTCCAGTTTGCCCAAGCCTGAAATAACGTCGCCTGTTTGCGGCTTTTGCGGGTAATTTTTCGACGCCAGAACGACGCATGCCGAGTTTCCTTTGTGCCATTCTATTTTTAGATTGACGAGCGTTTGCGAATGAATCGCTTCGCAGATTTCGATTAAATCCGTTTCGAGCCGCACTAAAATCGACTGCGTTTCCGGGTCGCCGAAGCGGACATTGTATTCGAGAAGTTTCGCGCCTGTTTCAGTCATCATCAAGCCGAGAAATAAAATTCCGCGAAACGGAAAATTTTCGGCTTTTGCGCCTTTGAGCGTCGGTTTGATAATTTCTTCGACTATGAGGTCGAGTTCTTTTTGAGAAAGCAGGCTTGAATCGGAAATCGTTCCCATTCCGCCTGTATTTGCGCCGGTGTCATTTTCGCCAATGCGTTTGTGGTCGCGGACGGGCGGCATCAGCGCGAAATGTTCGCCGTCGGCGAACATTATCAGCGAAACTTCCCTGCCGACTAAACATTCTTCCAAAACTATTTTTCCGGCGGCTTCTTTTCCGACTAAGGTTTCGAGTTCGTTCACCGCTTGTTCGGCTTCGCGTCTGTCTTTTGCGACGACAACGCCTTTTCCCGCCGCAAGTCCGTCGGCTTTTATGACAACAGGAGAATTTTTATCCGCGAATTTTCCGCCGCGCAACGTTTCGATAGCTTCGGCGGCTGAATTTGCGGTTTCGTATCGTGCGGTCGGGACGCTGTGCCGCCGCATAAAATCCTTGGCGAATGATTTGCTCGCTTCCAGTCGCGCGGCGCATTTGCTTGCGCCGATAATTTTAAGGTTTCGCTTTTCAAATTCATCAACAATCCCCAATGCCAGGGAAGTTTCGCCCCCGACGAAAGTCAAATCAATCGCATTTTCTAACGCGAATTCGGCGAGTCGTTCGATTTCATCGGGCTTTATATCGACGCATTCGGCGATTTCCGCGATTCCCGCGTTGCCGCTCGCGCAAAAGATTTTCGCTGCTTTTTTGCTTTTCGCAAATGTTTGACACAAAGCGTGTTCGCGCCCGCCCGACCCGATGACTAAAATTTTCATAATAAATAGATTGTAAATAACCGACTGCCGCAAAGGAAATTCAGTATCAAAAACAATTGACGAAAATCCGAAATTGGACGTTAATCGATTTCTTTGGTAAATTTAAGATATTTTTAATTTGCAGAATCTATTCTTTTTATTCTTTTTTGCTATTGAAAAGTTATCAAATTTATAAAGTAATCATAAGTTGATTTTTTGTGACGGAAATCTCTGATAAACCCGGTTATTTTGACAAAAAGAAAACAAGGAGGGAATAGCCGTGTCGGAAGCTGAATCAAACGACCTAAACATATTTAATCAATCGAGCCTTGCCGAAGATGCGGAGCTTGAAGATAAAAGTATTTTGTGTATCGACTGCGGGAATGAATTTATCTGGACAGCCGGCGAGCAAAAATTTTATCGGGACAAAGGGCTTGAAAACCCGCCGAAACGCTGTAAGGAGTGCAAACAAGCCAAAAACAACCGCATATCTTCGATCGCCGCCGCCAAAGCCGCCGGTATTAAACAAAAAATCGAAGTCGCCGTCAACTGCGCCAATTGCAAAGGTTATACAACCGTCCCTTTTTATCCGTCGCAAGGTCGTCCCGTCTATTGTCGTTCCTGTTTTTTAGAAATGAACCCGAATCTAGTTAATAACGGATAGTTGAAAACTGATAGTTGATAAAGTTTTACGTTATCAACTATCAGTTTTCAGTTATCAACTATGAATTATCCGCCGACGTGAACGCTCGGGCGCCGTTCGGGGATTGGTTCGGCTTTTCGCAAAATTTCACGCGTCACCGGCGCGGTGTCGCCTTCGCCGAAAAGAATGTATCGAACCAGATATTTTAAAGGGTTTCCTTCGCTCCAACCGAAATAAACGTGCGGGATTTTTCCCGTTTTATCGCGCAAATGCAGCAGAAGCGCGGCGATTGCATTCGGAACTGCCGGGCTTTGAGTTCGCAGGATTTTGTAACCCGCGACATCGACGCCGCGCACTTTTAATTTGCCTGTAAAATCGGAAGCGTCGCCGAGTTCGACTTCAAAAAACAAAATCGGGTCGCTTGACGGAATGTGATTATCGAGGCGTTTTTCGTGTTCATTCGAGCGATATTCTTCCATATCGCCGATTTCGCGCCGATTGGTCACCAATCGAATTTCATCCTGTTTAATATCGTTCAGGAATTCTTTAGCTTGTTCGTCAAATTCGATAGTTTCGACTCGCAATTCGGTTGTCCGCATTGCCCTTGAAACAAAACTCGCCAGCACGATTGCCAAAATAAAAACCGAAGCGATGCGAATTCCGTCCGGTCGCTCGTAGACATTAATGACGGTCGTGTAAGCGAAAACGAAAGCAATCGCGGCAAAAGCCCAACGCCAAAATTCGGCGCGTCGCCAGGCGGAAATCGTCACGGCAATCGCCGCGCTCGTCATCAAAACTAAAACTCCGGTCGCATACGCGCCGCCCTGCGCGTTGACATCGGCTTTAAAAATCCACGTCACGATGAAACAAATAATAATAAAAACCAGCACCAGCGGACGAGTTGCCCGCGCCCATTCGGGAGCCATTCCGTAACGCGGCAAATAGCGCGGCACGATATTCAAAAGTCCAGCCATCGCGCTCGCGCCGGCAAACCACAAAATCGCAATCGTGCTGAGGTCGTAAAGCGTTCCGAACAAATCGCCGAAAAACGAATGCGCCAAATATGCCAGAGCGCGTCCGTTGGCTTTTCCGCCTTCTTCGATAATCACGCCAGTCGCGCTGATAACGGGCGAGCGAAATTCTTCCGCCGGAATCAAGACGGTTGTAATAAAACTGCTGGCAATAAGCATAAAACTCATAATCAGCGCGGCAACCGTCAGCAATTTGCGCGTATTGCCGATGCGGTTCGGATTCTTGACGAGCGGCATAACCGCCACGCCGGTTTCAAAGCCGGAAAGCCCGAGCGCGAGCTTTGGAAACACAAGCAGCGACAAACCGATTACCATCCAAATGCTGCGCGAATTTGTTTCGCCGCTCTCTTTTGTAACGGTTGTCAGCATCTTCGTCCACGCCGGAATTTTATCGAGATTAATTGAGATTTCATAAAACCCATATGCCACGACAATTAAATTTAAAGCCAAATAAATAAAAACCAGAACCACAGCCAAACCAATCGCTTCTTTGAAACCTTTGAGAAAAATCGCGCCGAGCAGAATAATAAAAAAGAGCGTAACGGGAATCGGATGTTCAAGGAAGGGCAAATGCTGGTTGACAAAAGGATTTTCCAGAACGTGCGCGGTTGCATCGGCGGCGGAAAGAGTTATTGTAATGACAAAATCGGTGGCGACGAAACCGAGCAGAACAAGCACGAAAAGTTTTCCCTTCCAGCGCGACAGAAGCTGTTCGAGCATCGAAATCGAACCTTGCCCGTGCGGGCTTTCCGCCGCGACGCGACGATAAATCGGCAACGCGCCGAATAACGTCAAAAGCACAAGAACAAAAGTGGCAATCGGCGACAGCGCGCCCGCCGCCAAGAAAGCAATTCCCGGCTGATAACCGAGCGTCGAAAAATAATCGACGCCCGTCAGACACATCACTTTCCACCACGCATGCGTGTGATGCTCGCCCGGCTTTTCATAAGGCGCTTCGATTTCTTTTACGCCTTGCAGAAGCCAACGCTTAAAGCGGTTATCGGCGTAATTTTCTACTTTTTCCATGTCTGTTGTTTAAAAATAAAAATCCACAAAGGCGAGCAGGCTCACTTTGCGGATTCGCATTTTTTTAACCGGAAATTCTAATTTTCTCTCCCAACGAGCCTACGAGGTTAGCTGTCGGGCTGGAACAATGGAAGTGTTCTTCGTTTGTAAAAACGATGCGCCCCAAAAATTGGTTTCCCCGTGCTGCTTTTTACGAAGCAACTTTGGCAGTAAAATTGTCAAACAATGGAATATACGCTCGCTTGAATGAATTTGCAAGTGGCAATTTGATTAAGATTTTTTTAGTGTAAAACAGGTTTCTTGATTAATCCGCCTTCGACATCAGACAACGAATGTGTGGTGATAAATGCCGTCGAATCAATTTCTTTAACGACCGTTTTGATATTTCCGATTTCCAATCGCGTTACCACGCAATAAAGAATTTCCTGCTCGGATTCGCTGACGCCCGTGCTGCCCAATCCGCCTTGACCTTTGTAAACCGTTACGCCGCGATGCAGTCTGTTTATTACCGCATCTTTTATCTCTTCGCTTTTCGTCGAGATGATAGTAATTGCCGTATATTCTTCGATGCCGTGAAGTAGAAAATCTATTGTTTTTGAAGCGGCGACATAAGTGAGAATTGAATACAAAGCCGACTCGACTCCGAGAAAGAAAGCGGCGGCGAAGAAAATAAAGATATTCAGAATAAGAATTACATCGCCGACCTTTAAGAGATTACTGCTTCGGCTGACGAGCAAAGCGGCGATTTCAGTTCCGTCAAGAACCGCGCCGCCGCGAATCGCCAGCCCGATTCCCGCGCCGATAAAAAAGCCGCCGAAAACGGCGGTCAAAAGTTTGTCGGGCGTAACATCAGGATATTTAACGACAGCCAGACAAACGGATAAACCGGCAATCGCCAATGTGCTTTTAACGGCAAACTTTTTGCCTATTTGATGATAACCGAGAGCAATAAACGGAAAATTGATAATCAAAATCCAGACGGACAGCGGCAGTCCGACCACGTCCGCCAATAACATAGAAATGCCCGTTACGCCGCCGTCAATAAATCGGCTTGACAGCAAAAAACCTTTCAAACCCATTCCCGCCGAAAGAATTCCTAAAATTATCAGAAAGGCATCTTTAGCTTCTCGAACGAATGATTTCATACATCAAGAATATACGGTTAGCCGTTTCTGCGTCTAACCGCCGACGTGAACATTCGGACGCTGCTCCGGGTCTTCTTCGGCTTGACGCAGAATCTCGCGCGTTACCGGCGCGGTGTCGCCTTCACCGAATAAAATATAACGTGCCAGATAAATTATCGGATTGCCTTCGCTCCAGCCGAAATAGACGTGCGGAATTTTCCCCGATTTGTCTCTTAAATTAAGCAACAGCGCGGCAATCGCGTTCGGCACGGCGGGCGCGTGGGTTCGCAAAATTTTATAACCTTCGACCTCGACTCCTTGAATACACAATTTCCCCTTAAATTCAGAAGCGTCGCCCGGCGTAATTTCGTAAAAAAGAATCGGGTCGCTCGATGGGATATGATTATCAACCCGCTTTTCGTGTTCTTTGAAGCGATATTCTTCGACATCGCCCGTTTCGCGCCGATTGGTTACGATTCGAATTTCGCCTTTTATCAATTCATCAACATACTCTTGAGCTTTTTTATCGAACTCGATTTTGTCAATCCGCACTTCGGTTGTCCGCATCGCTCTGGAAATAAACGAAGCAATGATAATTCCCAATATAAACAACGAGGCGATTTTTATACCGTCAGGTCGCTCGAAGACATTTGCTACAGTTGTATAAACAAAAACCACTGAAATAACGGCAAACCCAACCCACCATTTACTGTTTCGCTTTCTCGCCGAAAGCGTCACGGCAATCGCCGCCGAACTCATTAAAACCAAAACTCCGGTCGCATAAGCTCCGCCTTGCGCGTCAACGTCCGCTTTGAAAATTATCGTTACGAGAAAACAAATTGCCGTAAAAACCATTGTCAGCGGGCGCGTCGCCTTTGCCCATTCGGGAGCCATTCCGTAACGCGGCAGGTAGCGCGGCACGATATTCAAGAGTCCAGCCATCGCGCTCGCGCCTGCAAACCATAAAATTAAAATCGTGCTGATGTCATAAACAGTTCCGAAGATATTTCCGACGCTTGCTCCGAAATACTCGCCGAAATTTTCGTGCGCGATAAAGGCAAGTGCGCGTCCGTTGGCTTTTCCTTTTTCCTCGCCGCACGGACAGTATACGGGCAGTTCGTGCAGACTTTCGGCATCGTCACACGCGACAGCCGGACAAAATTGCTTTTCGGGAATCAATACGCTGGTGATAAAACTTGTGGAAATAAGCATGACGCTCATTATCAAAGCTGCGGTTGCCAGAAGTTTGCGCGTGTTGCCGATTCGATTCGGAGATTTTACAAGCGGCATAACCGCAACACCGGTTTCAAAACCCGACAGTCCGAGCGCGAGTTTCGGAAAAACAAGCAGGGATAAACCGATTATTAAAAATATGCTTCGCGGTTCGAGTGCGCCGCCCGCAATTTTATTGGTGAATAATGCCGTTTTCCAATTTGCGAGCAGTTCGGGATGAGTAAAAACCTGGTAAAATCCGAAGACGACGACAACCACATTTAACAACAAATAAATAGCGACAAGCACGACTGCAATCCCGATGGCTTCCTTGAAACCTTTTATAAATACCGCTCCGAGCAGCGTAATCAGTCCTAAAGTTACATAAACCGGATGCGCGAGAAATTGTAGATGTGTCTGGACAAACGGGTTTTCCAAAACGTGCGCGGTCGCATCGGCGGCGGAGAGCGTTATCGTAATAACGAAATCCGTTGCCACGAAACCGAGCAGAGCGAGAACAAAAAGTTTCCCCTTCCAACGAGAAAACAAAGCCTCAAGCATTGCAATTGAGCCTTCACCGTGCGGACTTTCCGCCGCCACACGGCTGTAAATCGGAAGCGCGCCAAACAGAGTTAATAAAATCAAAACCAAAGTCGCAATCGGCGATAAAACTCCGGCGGCGATAAAGGCGATTCCCGGCTGATAGCCGAGCGTCGAGAAATAATCGACGCCGGTCAGACACATTATCTTCCACCACGGGTGAGTGTGATGCTGACCTTTCTTCTCGTGCGGACCCTCCATTTCCTGAACGCCCTGATAAAGCCAGCTTTTGAGCCAGCCTTTTGCCGGAGTTTGTTTTGCCTGTTCCATAAAATGATTAAAGACCGACAGGCGATTCGACATCTGCGGTCTTCCGGTTCAACAAAGCTAATTTAACTTTTTTCCCGTCACAGAATGTAAAGTCTTTTTTCTCTAATTTTTACCTCTGCCAGAAAATAAATTTTACGCTTATTCGGTTTCACGTCAAGCCGAAAAAGCCCGTTCAAAGTCGAAACGATCCATTAGTTTTTTGATTTTATGAAAACGGTGATTTTAAAAAAATTAAAGGGCGACGTCTCCCACTCCGTCGCCCATAGGTCACAAGTCCTCACCCCTCGTGACCAGTTATGTTCACCGGGGAGGTGAACACTTATAGATTATGCACATAGAAAAAAAATTTGCAAATTTAATATTTAAAAACCTTACTCTTTATTAACAAGCGGCAAAGCGTAGCTGCTCCAAGGATTTACAAAGTTCTCAACGGTCAAGCCGCCGACCAAAAATCGCTTCGAGTCATTTTGAGATTGGATAAATAAGCTATATTCGCCCGCCGGAGCGTCAGCGTCTATTTTGATTTCAAAACTGACGACCGAAACTTCCGAGCCGTAATCGTGCGCCACAATAGTATTTGGAGTAATGCTGAGATGCGCGGAATTAAAGCCTATTTTTAGATTTTGCGCGTCGAGATTTTTTCCGCCGATGTAAATCAAATAGGATTTCCCGCTGTTCAGCGGCACGGCAAGATCGGAGATTTGCCCGTTAAAGCCGGCATATTGAACGCTGAAATTTCGGTCGGTATTTTTTACCCTTTTTAGAATGTTTAATGTCTTGCCTTTTGTAACTTCAAAGCTTCCTAATTCCTCCGCCGCCGCGCCGTCGTATTTATCGTCGTCTTGCGCGAAAAAACGATAGCTTCCCGCTTCCAACCCTTCGACGCGAAAACTGCCGTCGGCATTTGTCAGGACCCCGCCGACTACCCGACCGGATTCGGCGTCTTCCGCCCAAACTTGTAATTTTTTCGTTGTTCTGCCTTTGGCTTGAGTAAGTTTTCCGACGACTGTGCCGCAGCAATTATCTTCCGGGTTTTTTGCTCCGTAGAGCGCGCGAATTCCTGTAATGTCATCTTCGGCTAACGTGCGCGAAGCAAACGCCGACAAATTATAGACACCGTTTTTGCCTTGTCGCGCGTCCATTGTCGCGCCCATCACGAAAGAATGTTCAAGTCCGAGAAGGTGTCCGATTTCGTGCGTCAGCGTCGCTTCCAAATCGTATGTTCCGATTGTGCCGTCGGTCGAAAATTGCTGATAAGGATTCAAAACAATGTCGGCTTCGCTGATAATGCCTTGCCGATTATAAAAAGTTCTGGTTTGCGCGGAAATCTCATCCGTTTCATTTCCGAAGAGAAGAAGATTTTCGGGCGTTTGAGCAATCGTAATCAAACTTACGCCGTCGCCGGAATTTCCCGCAGGACTGACGGTTTGTTTGTCGGTCGAAACCAATTCAAATTTTATGTCGGCAGCCTGTTCCCAGGCATTCAAACTCCGTCGCACCGCGCCTTCGACGTCGCTTTGCGGCAAAATATTCGAGCTTTGTTGCGTAAACGAATTTGAAAGCGCTACCGGAATTTTGTTCTTCCTCCAGCGCAGATGAAGCGTTTTAGAGGCATCGGCAAATTGCAGCGAATAAGCCGTCGCCGAAAAGTTAAAACTTAACAGCGCGAGCAAAACCAGGAAAATTTTGATTGCCTTTAACATCAAAACAAAAATTATCTCTCTTCGACCATTGAACTTTCGGCGTTTTCTCTGCCGACGTTTTCCAAATCGGCAAACCCGACAATCAGCAGCAAAGCAACCAGACCGAGCGTTGCAAAAACGTATAAAAGCGCGATTTGCTCCCAATAAATCAGAAATCCGATAACGATTCCGACTAATAGACACCAAAAAAGCGCGACTGTGCGACGACTAAACTTACCTTCTTTCATTGCTATTATATTTCTTTACTCCCGACGAACTTGAGTAAAGCTCCTTTATTGATAACAGATTTTTAATTTTTGAACAATAGAAATTTTATATTCTTTCACAAATAGTCTTTTCAATCAATAATCCGCAAAGGCAGTTCCGCCGCGCTTTTCACGACCCGTTCGTCGGTCTTGATTACCGGCGGATATTTTCGCTTGCCGCTCCCCTTTTGAGCTACTTCAACAATGTCGGCGGCTTGCAAAACAATATCTTCAGACGGATTTTCCTTCGCTTTGCTTAAATCTACTTCGATTATTTTTGTGTTTTTATTTTCACGACGAAAAACCGTAACCTTTTGCGCTAAAGCGTCTTTACTTAATCCGCCCGCGCTGTCAATCGCCCGCGAAACGGTAATTTGCGAGCGAAATGGAATTTGTCTCGGATTCACGACGCCGCCGATTACATAGACGGATTCGGCTTCCGCGACCGTTATAATATCGCCGCTCAAAATTTGCGGATTGGCTTCCTTTTTTCCCGATATTAAATCGCCTATTTTGACGTTGATATATTCGGAATTGTCTTTTTGAGCGGCGGCAATATATTTTTCGCCGTTTTCCCCGCTGTTATTCGAGTTGTTTTTTGCGCTTCCATCGTTCAAACAATTAAGATTCTTCGGACGATAAACCTGAATTTCGCCGCTTACCTTCTCGGTAAAACCGCCGGAACTGATAATCAATTCGTTTAAGAAGACGGGTCGTTTGATGCGAAATCGCTGCGGCGTTTTGACCGCGCCGTAAAGAACCGAAGCCGGACGACTCGAACGGTCGAGAATTTTCACGACCACTTTCGGCTGCCGCAGAAATTTGCTCAGGGATTTGGCAACATCGAGCGCGACCGCTTCTTCGTCGCGGCACAAGGCGTAAATCGGGTTTTCGCTATAGTTGACGAAGCTCAAAAATCCTTCATCGGTCAACACGCCGCGCCAATCGTATTCGACGCTGCCGACGACATCGACATCTATCAAATCGCCGATGTGAATCAGATTTTCTTCGGGAACAGCCGTTTGACTCGATTGATTTTCCGGCGCGGGTTCGGGTGTCGGGGTTTGTGCCGAAATTAAACCGCGCCCGAAAATAATACAAAGAAAAATATATGAGAAATAATACAATCTTCTATTTTTCATTTGTTTAATTCACACCCGATATTTAAATTTTACTCTTTTTCTTGTTTTGTCCTGTCCGTGGTCCGAAAGTGTGTCTTTCTCAACGTTTTCGGCATTATCTTTTTTATTTGCGACGGCGAGGGACGATTGTTTTTTTTTACTTGATTTCGATTTTGAAGAAACAGTTCCAGGAACGGCAAAGCCGGTGAATTCCCAGTTGCAGCTATTGCACAGCAAATAAAAACGAAACAGCAATTTCGACCATAAAGGTGTGGGACGATAGCCCGCCCTGACTCTGGAACTATTGCATTTAGGGCAACTCTGACTAATCATTTCCGTTTTCGATTTCCCATCCTTCCTGTAAGGTATATTTTTTGTCTTTGGTTACATTTTCGAGCTGACGAATCTTTTCGATTTCCGAGTTTATTTTCTCGGCTAATAATTCTCGCTCATCGCTTTTGACGTTTTCCCGTGCCAGAGAAAAAAGCGCGTCGCGGTAGAAACTTATCGCCCGCTTATAATTTTCTTTAAATTTCGCTCGCTCGGCTTGTTCAATCGAATGCGAGATTTTTATCGAAACGACAAATTCCTTAATTGCTTCTTCGGATTCTATTAATTGAACTTCGTTCGGATAAAATTGCAGAGCCGATTCCAAAACGCTCAAGGCTTTTTGCGCGTCTTTCAACTTTTCCGAAACCTTCACCTGATTTTTCGCGTCCAGCGTCAGTGATTTGGATTCAAGTTCCGCCCAAGCCAGCAAATGAAATTTATGAAGTTGGGCGACGGTTTCCTTTCCGCGCCTCAGAGCCGCCAGGCGCGGCGAACCGACGCCGACCGTTTCCAGTTCCCTTTTATTAACCGAAAGATATTCGTTGCAAATTTCAAAAACCTCCCAGTGAGCGTCGGGCAATTTCCCCAAAAGCCGCGCGGCTTCCGATTTTTGTCGGATATTTTTTATTATCCGGGCATTTTTCTCGATGGTGAATTTGTTTTCAACTTTATTTACGCCGTTCGGGAGCGAAATTTTATTCAAATTAAAGTCTAGCTGTCTTTCGGCGAGTAAATACTTGTTTTGAACTTTTCTGAGAACGACCTCGCGCAGGAAAACCGCGCCTCCCAAAATAATACTCGCCCCGATTCCCGCAGGAATCCAGGGCATTTCTTCATCGCCTTCTTGTAGAATTCCCCAAATCAGAAAGAAAAACGCAATCGAAGCGGCTACGGCAAGAATGTAATAATTTGATGCGGAAAGCCAGAAGGGACGATTATATTTATCAATTCTTTGCCCGGTCTTTTTTCGAGATAAAGTTTTTATTTCGTTCATTCCGTTCCGGCTTCCAAATAAATCCAATCACAAAATTATTGTCTGAACCTTTCTATATTATGCCAATAAAACGCCGAACTGTTTCTAAATAGTTAAATTTTATTTGAAAATTGTCAATCGAGACAAGTTTCCAGATGACAGCGGAAAATTTCTGTTGTAGCTTTTTAATTTAATGAGCAGTAAAAAGAAGAAAAAATCGGCTCGTCCCGTTTTCGATTCGATTCGCAAACCGATCGCGCCGCCGAGCCGACTAATCGGCAAAAATAAGCCGGAAGAAAAAATTCACCCGACAAATCGAAAATCCAAGCATAAAACGAAGGAAGATTTGGACGACTAAAATGAGTTTATTTAGAAAACTTTATCGCAATATCACCGGGCGAAACATCTGGGCAAGACCGGAAATGGCGGTTACCTTTCGCGCTGAAATTATGCCGGGAAAAAGCCGCGAAGAAAGAACTTTCCGAATCGAAAAGGTTTTGCGAAACGAACGAGTCATTTTGCGCGGATTCGCGGGCGAACACCGTCAAAGCTCTTTTGAGAGGATAAATTTTGAAAAAGAAAAAACCCGCTAAACTCAACTTTTGAATCGATTTTAAAGTTTTTACCAATCGTAAATTTTTCCGACTTCGAGGATTTGCAAATTCTCGACTTTCAAATCGGCAATCTGCCGGACGATTTCATCACGATACATCGGCTTCATATTGACGACAAAAATCGGAACGTTTTTATGTTGCAGTTTGGTAATTTCCCTTTTCAAAACTATCGGCGTCAGATGATGCGCGTCGCGCGCTATATCTTTTAATTCGTTTGGAAAAGCGCACTCGATTAAAATCGCGTCCATATTCTCTTCTCGATTGACGGCTTCCCAAAAATCATTCATTTCAGCCGTATCGCCGCTCAAAGCAAAAGTTTTTTTATCGTCTGAAACTATAAACCCGACTGTCGGAACTTTATGATTGACCGTTGCTGACTTGAAACTTAAATGTTTGACCGAAAATTCTTCTCCAATCTCGAACCGACGATATTCAAGCACTGCTCCGAACTCATTTTTCAGCTCGGAAAATCTCGGATAAACCTCCCAATTAAAAACGTCGCGTTCAAGAATTTCAATGACTTCGCCTGTCGCGTGAACGCGAATCGGCTCTGATAAATTGGCAAACAAATCGTCAATAAAAAGCGGCAGACCGGCAATATGGTCAAGATGCGCGTGAGTCAAAACGATGTCTCGAATTTGTTCCTTTTGTATCGAACTTGAAGCCATCGCCAAACTTCCCGCATCAATCGCTACCGTGTCGTCAATCACGAAACAAGCCAAATGCTGTTTCGGCGACGCGCAGCCGTTTTCGTCAAATGTGCTTGGCAAAAGCTGGAATTTCATATTTTAATCCGACAGAAAAACCTGAACTTATTTAGCCGCAAAAAAGCGCAAAAGAAGCAAAAAGCAAAATAAGTTTTGTGAATTTTGCGCCTTTTTGCGGCGATTCTTCCTTTCAGGAATTTATCTCGCGCAGGTTTGACCGCGCCCGCCGTCAATCAGATAAGTCGCGCCGGTTATCCAACCCGCTTTTTCCGAAGCCAGAAAATAAATCAATTCGGCGACTTCCTCCGGCGTTCCCGTTCGCCCAATCGGATGCGTCGCTTTTGAATTTTCTAAAAATCTTTCGTAATCTTCATTCGGCATTCCGCCGCGTTTATGCAAATTCGTAACGACCACGCCCGGATTGACCGCGTTGACGCGAATGCCTTTCGGCGCGAGTTCGAGCGCCGAGCATCTGGTCAATTGGTCAATCGCCGCTTTTGAAACGCAGTATGCCAGAACATTCGGAAACGAACGAATTCCGGCGACGCTCGAAACATTGACGACGCTACCCTTTGTTTTTTCCAGATGCGGAACGCATTTTTGCATCACTGAAAAAACGACGCGCAGATTTATATTCATCATCGCGTCCCAATCGCCAAGCGTCGTATTCTCGATTGTGCCATTCAAAATAATGCCCGCCGCGTTGACTAAAGCGTCTATTTGTCCAAAATCATTTACCGTTTCGAGGATAATTTTTTCGACCTCGGTTTCATTACGTAAATCTCCAAGCAAGATTTTCAACGTGCGGTTTTTCGTTTCGATTTTATCGCGCAGCGTTTCAAGTTCGGATTGATTGCGACCGACGGCGGCGACATTCCAACCGTTTTCGGCAAAAAGCACGGCGGCGGCGCGACCGATTCCACTGCTTGCTCCGGTAATGAGAATTGTTTTTTCAGGCATTATCCAAGAATAAATTTTATTTGACGGATTAACAAATTCAAATATTAAAACTTTCGAGTAAATATTTTGATAAAAACTGTCAATAAAAAAAGGATAGCTTTGGGAAGCTATCCTGTCAGTTTGCCCTGTGTATGAATTTATATCGGACACGCCTTGTAAAAGCATGTTGTATTGAAAAATTACATTTCGCCGGTTTGCGGTTGAGCGGAGAAGAACTTTTCAAAGGCTTGTTTTGTTTCTTCGCGCCGACGCTGTTGAAAATCATTTACCCAATTGGTCACGGTCGAAACCATTTCACGCGCCGCGTGAGTCGGTTTTTTCTCAGTGTTTACAGGTGTCTCGAAATTTTTGAGTTCGCTTTTCTTAATAACTTTAACTTTCGCTTTCGCAGTCATAACAATGATTCCTTTAATTTATTATTTCGGTATAAGAGAGTGCAAAGAATTGCGTTTGAAATCGCCGTTTTGGTTTTATGCAACTAGTATGCCAATTTTCAGAGGTTCTAATTTTTTTTCGGTGTCGCCAATTCAAAATTTCAAATGTAAAAATTCAACTTTTGCAATCTGCCAATCGAGCGAAAACTTTTCGCGCTTTGCTATCTTGACTTAACGAAAATTTTCACAAGTAAGTTCCGCTTTTTTTCGTCGCGTTTAGCTTTTACGCTTGTTTGAAAGCAAACTATAAAGTTCGGAAGAAGAGTCGCGGCGCTGGCATAAGCATTGCCAATTTTCCGAGCGATGGATTTCTTCGACTGGCTGATAATTTATTTGACTTGCGGCGCGCCGCTCGGCGTTTTTTATTTTTTACAAAATCGCAAAAACCACACCGGCGTTCAACTCTGGCTAAAAACTTTTTTGACTTTTATTTTTTGGCTTCCGTTCGGTTTCCGGTTGTTAGCAAATAAAGCCGGGGGAAATTTCACTGTCAGCAAAAAAATATTTTCCAAAACTTCAAAAACGGAAGAAGAAATTTACCTGTTCCGAAAACAACTTGAAGAAACGCTCCGAAAAAGCAGCGCGCGAATTTCGATTTTCGAGTTCCGGGAGGTTTTTGAGCGCTATGTCGGACTGACGATTGCCGGAAACAGCGGTAGCGAAAAAATACCGGCGACGGAAAAGGAAATTTTTCGCGTCGAGAACAAAGGCAATGTCGAAATTGGCGCGATTTGTTTGAACAGACGTAATCTAAAGCGATTAGAGTATCATCAAACCCAAGCCAGACAAGATTTTTTTCAAAGTATCGATTGGCTGGCGGCGCTCGCTTCCGACAAAAGAAATTTCGTGAAGTCAGCCGCCGATTTTTTTCGACTTCTAAAAGATAGCGAGGCGCAACTCGCACTCGAAAAAATATCTTGCGATATTTCGCAAAATGAAAAGGATTTTGCCGTCAAAATTTCGGAGCATTACAAGCGGAAGACCGAAAAACTCAAACCGGCAGCCGCCAAATCGACCGCGATGCAATTACAGACTTTGACGGCGCAGGCGAACTCAACTGCTAAAGATTAGATAATTCAAATTGATGGGCGATTATGGTTGCGAGCAGAGTTTGAGATTTGCAAATAAACCTTAGAAATTGCTTATCAGAATTATATCCTGCGTTTCAGTCGTCTGCGAAACGGCAATTTGTTTGCCGTCGCCCGACCAATCAAACCAATTAACATCGCCTTTTCCCAAACCCGAAACGATTTGCGATTCGCCGCCATCAATCGGCAAAAGTAAAAGGTTGATGTTTTCACCCGTATAAAAAATCTGTCCGATAAATTTACCGCCCGGATGCCAGCGCATACGCCTGTCTGTAGCGTTCGACGGAAGATTGAGTTTGCCTAAAAATGAACCGCTTTCGCTCGAAATCGATCCGACCCTGCAACCGGCAGCGTCAATTTTAGTTTTGTTATTTCCGCCTATTTCATCAATAAAAACTGAGAAGACATTACTTGAATGTGAATAGCTTAGAGGTTAAAGCGTCAAACTCATTCGCCGTGAAGTCTTTCAGCTTATTTTTGTTCAAAGACGGAACACATAGAGATTTTCACGAAAAATCTCTATGCGTTCTCCTTGTCTCTGTAATAAAAATCTTTTACTCGATTTTCACAAAATCCGTTCCCGTCCTTCCAAAAGTTTCGGGATGATACATTTCTTCGGCTTTCGCGGGCGGCACGACGAATTGTCCGGGCGTGGTTGCGCGTGTTACATAGGTATATTTATAAACGCCTTCCCACAGCAGCGACGAAAATGCTTCGGCGCGTTCGTCTCTGAAATTTTGATGCTCGAACCAGGTCCAACGCCAATTGTAATAACCGCGTCCATAAGATTGCGAGCCGTATTCGAGAACCGATGTGTTTCCGCCGTCATCTTGCGGAATTGATTCGGTAACCGCGAGTTCGGGATTAAGAATCTCCAAACCTGCGGGCAGCGGGTCAACCAGCGCGACGTGATAGCGTCTTGCAGAAGCAACCATCGTCAATCTAACGCGGACACGCGAGCCGGATTTGATTGTCCAACTTCCGTCGGCGTTTTGTTTCACATCTTCGGCATTGTCAATCGCTTCGTATTTTCGCAAAACCGTGAAACCGTAATCGGCGGGTTTGAGATTCAAATTCTTCGGCGCGTATTTCATACCGATTCGATAATACAAACGACCCGCGCCTTGTTTATCTAAAATCAAATTTGCCGCGCCGTTTTGTTCCATCAAATAACTCATCGGGATATTCAATAGATTTGAATCGACCGAACGACCTTTGAACGGCTGCTCGCCCGCATAAGCGTTTCCGAGCCAAACGCGCGTTACAAAATCGGGTGTAACTTTTTCAAAAGCATTAAAGTATTTGTCCAAAGCGAGCAAGATAAAAACATTTTCCTGCGTGTTTTCCCAGCGTCCTTTCGTGCGCTGGTCGAGAAGTCCGCGAACTAATTTCGGAATCAAATCATTCTGCGCGTCGGCTTTGATTAACGCTTCGAGCAAAACGCCGTCGGCGCGGCGATTGGAATACATAATCAGCCACGCCGCGTCGCCATAATCGGTTACGAAATTCGCGGTCGCGGCGGTTTCCGTCGTGCGATTCATCAAAAAGCGTTTAATGTTTTCAACTTCGACAGTTGAATTTTTATCATCGGCAAGAACCGACAAAATCCAACCGATTGCTTCAAACGGCATTTTTTCGAGCGGCGCTTCCGCCAATAATCTCTTAGCCTTCGCCGCGTCTCGGTCGCCCATCAAATTGCTGACGTAAAGCGCATAAGCCGAAATCGTGCGGCGAACCTGCGGCGATGCGTGATATTGGTCGAAATGAGTTTCGATGTTTTTCAGATAAGGTTTGACCTTCGTCAGCATTTCATCCGGCACTTGATAACCTTTCGCTTTTGCCAAAACCAAAGCGTGGGCGACGTGCGCCGTTACGAACGGAAACTTGTAACGCTCGCCGTCTTTTTTCCATAAACCGAAATAACCGTCGTCGTTTTGTCTGGATTTCAGAATTTCCACATCTCTCGCAAACCGCGCTTTGAGTTCGGCGTCGGTCGGCATTTCCTTTGCTTTGAACGCTTTCAAAACGTCCTGCAAAGCGGCGACGGAAATCATTCTCGACGCGACTTGTTCCGAACATTCATACGGATAAGTTTGCAGATAAATAAAAGCGTCGGTCAATTCCTGCAACTGCGTCGAACTCGTCGTTACTTCCAAACCGCCGAATTGCTCAAAAACATCTTTCGGCGCTTCGACGGGCTGAACAATCGCGCCGTTCCGGTCGGTCGTGCCGTAAGTCGCAAACGCTTCGGTCGTCGCCGGTGTCCAAACGGGCAGATTGATTTCCGCCGCGTCGGAGAATTTTCCGCTTGTTACGGCAATTTGAAAACGCGCCGTTCCCGCTTTCATTGCCGATACGGGAAAGCGAATTTCCGCGCGGTCGTTTGCCGGAATCGTAACGCGCCGTCCGCCGCCGTTTGTCAATTCGGCGTTCGTCGCGCGAACCGCAACGTCAACAGTCAACGGATTATCGGTTTGATTTTGGACGACGACGGGCAATTCGATTTTGTCGCCGAAATTCATAAAGCGCGGCGCGGACGGACGCACCGTCAAAGGCTGTTTCGCCGTAATCGAGCTTTCGCCCGAACCGAAGCGCCTTCCCGTGTCAACCGCGACCGCCATTATGCGATAACGGGTCAGATTGTCGGGCAATTTTATCGGAACAATTGCTTTGCCGTTCGCATCGGTTTTGACATTCGGCGCAAAAACAGCGAGCGCGTCGAAGTTTTGGCGAAGATTGATTTGAGCCTGATTTTCCTCAACTAAGACTTCGCCACTAGAAGTAACCTCTACGATTTGAGAGTTCGCGTCTCTCGACATCATTGGCAGATTTTGAATCTGTCTTGCATTGACAACTCCACCAGAAATCACTCTTCCTTTTGACTTTAACTCAAATTCTTTTTGCACAATTGTTCTGTCTGGACTTTCAATATCATCAGAGTTTCCTAAAATAATATCTTTCCGCGAATGATAATCAGTTACACCTGCTTCGCGTTGCGTATAGAAAATACCAAGCGGATTTTCCATTTTATAACCGGTCAAAGCCAAAATTGATTCGTCAACCACGACAACCGCGACTTCGCTGTTGGGAACAGGTTTGCCCGAATTGTCTTTCACTTCAACATTGATTGTCGTTTCGCCCGCCGGTTCGAGAGTTTTCGCTTGCGGCTCGGCGGAAACGGTTAATTTGCGCGAAGCCGTCGAGATTGGCAGATTTATCGAGCCGCTTGCAAACGCGGGACGTTTCGCCAGTTTCTGGTCAATCTCGCCCGCGTCATTTGTCCTTTCGGACGCGCCCACAAGGTCAACTTGCGCGTAAATGTTCGGCAGGTATTTTTCTTCGAGCGGAATTCTCAAAACCGTCGAAGATTCCTTCATCGAAAAGCGTTCGGTTTTGACAATGCCGTCCCTACGCAAAGTCAGAACGCCTTCCGACGGAACAAACGGCGACTGCACGAGAATCTCCGCCACGTCGCCCGCCGCGTAATCTTTTTTGTCGGGAATCAAATTGGCTTCTTCCATCTCGACGCTGCGCTTCGGCTCGGTTTTTCCGCCCGCGACCCAAACGGTCAATTCGCTTTCGTTCGGACGTTCTTTATCATCAAAAACGCTCGCCTTAATCGTATAAACGCCGCCCGCTTTTGCAACAAACTCGCATTTGGAAACGCCGTCAACTGATTTTATCTCGCAATTCTGCTCGTCAACCGTTTCCTCTTTCCACGCGCCTTTATCAAACGTCCAATCCTTCAGACGCGCCGAAATTTTTACGTCCCGATTCGCAATCAATTTTCCGTCAATGTCGGTAACGATTGACTCGGCAACGATTTTTTCGCCTTTGTTGACAAATGTGCGCGGCGTTTTCAAACCGACGTAAAGCTCCGACGGATGAACCAGCAAATTCGTCGTGCTTGACCACGTTTGACGATTAACGTCCTGAACGCTCGCCGAAGCCGAAACATTATACGGGCGCGGCGGATTTGCCGACTCGAAATCAATTTTCAAAAGATGTTTTCCGCCCGCGTCGGTTACGCCTTTGAAGTTTTGTGATGTTGTTAAATTGTAATTGCCGTCGTAACTGCGCCACCACGGAAACCATTTTCCAAACGTAAAATCTCCGCGATTCGGCGGCGTATAATTCGTCGGCGTTGAAGTAACCGTCCAATTAGTTTCGGCATTCGCCAGACCGCCGCCCGCAAAGTATTTCGCCTCGACCGAAACCATCGCCGATTGTTTGACGAAATACGGCGCTTCGGTTTCGTTTTTTGCCGTGACTTCAAATTCGGGACGGCGAAATTCCTGAATCTGAAAAGCGTGCGAAAACTCATTTCCAGCCAGAGAACTGTTGGTTTTTAATTCAATGCGCGAATAACCGAGATTAGCGTTGTCGGGCAGTTTGAACTTGAAATCGAACGCGCCGAAAGCATTTAAATTCGCCGCGCCTTTGGCAATTTCGTTATTTTGGGAATTTTTTACCGAAAAAGTTAAACCGCTCGCCTTGTCCGCTAATTGCGCGATGTCGCCGAACTTTCCGCCTTGATAAACGCGAATGTAGCCTTTGACCGAAACTTCTTCTTTCGGGCGATACATTTTGCGGTCGTCAAAAACGAACCAGCGCAGCGAATCGGTTTCTGGTTTTTTATACCAATTTCCCGCTTGCTGATAATAATAATCAGTGTTTTCAGGCAGGAACGCGACATCTTTGCCGCGCTTTGCGATTAAAACATTCTGCCGATTTGCTTGCGCGTCCGGCAAAGCAAGACGCAAAATTCCGTTCGCGCCGGTTTGATTCGTTTGCGCCGCTTCGATTGTTTCTGTTTCGGCGACGAAGTTTTCGGGTTTGACCGGATTTGTCGAGTTTACAAAAGGCACAAAACCCGTCAACCATTGCCGCCAAGATTGATTAGAAGCCGTCTCTTTTTGTTTTTCTACGGGCAACTGACTACTGACAACTGACCGCTGACCGTTCGGAAATATCGAAAGCTCAACGCCGCCGAGCGGTTTTCCCGTTTTCAAATCAGTCGCAAAACCGACCAATTCTTGATTGTCTACAAAAGCGTCCAAACCGATTTGCGTCGCCTGCACCCAAGCAAAAACGCGCTCGCCGTATTTGTTTCTTCTTACCGTCGGCTCGATGTTCACGATTAAATGTCCGAAACCGCCGTCGAGAAATTCGCTCAAATCAACTCGCGTTTCAACCAATTCGTCCGGCTGCTCTTTTAGCGAGACGGTTTTGTCCGAAACTAATTTGCCGGGAATGTCCGGGTGGTTCGTGCTGTCGTCGTAATTCATTCGGCGCATATACTCCTGGAATTGCGCCCAATCCTGCGGCTGGACAGAATATATTTTCGCCTGCACCGAATTGTAATTCGTTGTGTAAATCGAAAACGAGGGCTTTGAATTCGGGTCGAGGACGACCATCGCTCCGCCTTGCGCGAAAAGGCTCGGCTGGCTCGAACCGACATTAAAAGTCGCGCTCGCCGATTGCCCCAAATTTTGCTCGAAAACGTCTCTTAGATTTCCGTCAACCGTCACCCGATAAGTCGCGCGTCCTTTTTTGTAGCCTGAAATGCTGATTATATTTCCATACGGAGCAATGTTTAAGCCTTCAACATTCGGCTCGATTTTAACGAGCGATTTATCAAAATTTTGCGCGTCAATCGGATTTGAAAACTGTAATTGCCAGGCGTCGGTCGGCGCGCAGGTTTTACTGCCTTCATAGCTGCAAAAACTCTTAATAAACTTCATCGCGCCGAAAGTCTTAAACGAAAAACTTTGCGCTTTTTCGGTCGTCAAACTTCCTTCGGCGGACGCAGTTCCCTTTTCAATTGTTACCGTAATTTGCGAATCGGCAGGTAGAGCATTTTCCGTCGAGCCATCGGAATTTACCGCGCGAAATGCCAGCCAACGATTCGGCTGAACATTTTTAACGTAATAAGAAATACTTTCGTCTTTGGCAATTTCATCCTGCGTCGCAAGCCGAATCGGAATTTTTTGTTTACCGGAAATTAGGGAAATCGTTTTGATAACCGCTTCTGGGTTTATCGCCTGGTCAAACGAAACAAACATCAGCGCGTCGCGGCGCGTCGTTTGATTTTCGGGAATTTTTGTTTGCGCGGTCGGCGGCGGAGTTTGAAAATTCCAGACGACATCTTTTTGCAAAACCTGCCCGTTCGCCGCTTTCGTTCCGGCGGGAATTTTTGCGGTAAATTTCGTCGCCATCGGAAAACGCTTGGTCGCGTCGAACATCAAAGTTTTCGTTCCCAGCCAGCGCCATTTTCCTTCGGGCAGCGCGGGCGAAAACTGCACCGGAACCGTCTGCGCGGCTTCTTCCTGCGACGAAACGGCGACCATCGGCTGCGAAAACGTAACGCTCAAATCCGGCGCCAGGTTGACCGCGCTTTCGGGCGAACGGCGCAAAACTTCGAGAGAATTATCTAAATTAATCTTTGGCGTTCCGCGCACTTCATCGGCAGGAAATTTTACGTTAAAAACTTTTCCGGTTTTCGGCGGCGGCAGGCTTCCCGCTCGTTTTGCAAAATCAACCTGGTCGTTTTTGTCGGTTTTAACTTCCGGCAAACGCTTCAAAAGATTTGAAGTTTGATTTTCGCTCAAGGCTTCGCCTGCGTTCGGCGGCGTTGTCGTGCGACTTTCCGCGCCCGCCGCGCCTTCGCTCAAGCGAAAATTCAAACCGTTCTGCGATGTTTCAAGCATATTTAAAGAAGTCGATTTGCCGCGTATGACTTGCGCTCTGATTTGTAAAATTGTCGGTGAAATCAAACCCGAATAAACGGCGCAAATCAAAATCAAAGAAATAAATTGTTTCATTGTAAAGTGTCCTTCAAGCCCGCTTCGTTTGAGAACGCAACTTTGTAAAAGGTTGCGTTTCGCGCTTTTTCTAATTTTTATTATTTTTCAAACGGCTTTTGTTTTTCTAAAATCTCAACCGATTTTTGAACGTATGAAAAATTAAATCTTGCAGGCGGTTCTGACCTTGTAATTAAATTTTAACGGCTGTTCCGATGGCTTCGTCTAAATTGTGAAAACCTTTTTCCCGCAAAATTTTTGCCAGCCCGAAATTTACATCCCGGGCAAAAGTAAAGCCCTGATAAATGAAACCCGTGTAAGATTGCAGCAGACACGCGCCGGAAGCGATTTTTTCAAACGCATCTTCGGCTGTGAAAATTCCGCCGACGCCGACAATCGGCAATTTCCCTTTTGAAGCTTTGTATATTTGTTTGACGACTTCGTTTGAACGAGTCTGCAAAGGCTTACCGCTCAAACCGCCGCCTGCAATTCGTTCGATTTCGGCTTTGTTCGTTTTCAAATTATCTCGCGCGACGGTTGTGTTGGTCGCAATAATTCCCGATATTTTCACGCGCAGACAAATGTCGGTAATCGCTTCGATTTCGCCTTCGGACAAATCGGGCGCGATTTTTACGACAAGCGGCAGATTCTTTTTTCTTTGTTTGCCAAGCTCTAAATTCCTTTCCTGTAATGAACTCAAAAGTTCTTCTAAAGCATCTGCTTTTTGCAATTCTCTCAAATTTGGCGTATTCGGCGATGAAATATTGACGGCGATGTAATCGGCAACATCGAATGCTAGGTCGAAACTCTTTAAATAATTTTCTATCGCTTCTTCGTTCGGAACGTTTTTATTTTTTCCGATGTTTACACCGAGAACACAATTTGCATTTATTTTTTTTAATCTCTCGACAACTTTCGCCGTTCCTTCGTTATTAAATCCGAGCCGGTTTATCAATGCTTTATCGTCCGGCAATCTAAAAAGGCGCGGCT
The DNA here is from genome assembly GCA_964235785.1 of uncultured Pyrinomonadaceae bacterium. GTDB lineage: Bacteria > Acidobacteriota > Blastocatellia > Pyrinomonadales > Pyrinomonadaceae. The sequence continues at coordinate 52,902 of CAXSBF010000021.1, forward strand.
TTTCATTTCCCTGTTGCGCTTCAAACGTAACCGTTCCGACTTCGACAAACCCGAAACCGAGCGCGGAAAGTTGATTCACGACCTTTCCATTTTTATCAAAACCGGCGGCAATACCCAAGGGATTTTTGAATGTCAAACCAATGCGTTTTAACTCGCCGAATTCTTCGCGCTTAAACTTTTCAGCAAAGTAATCTCGAACGAATTTTGAGCTTAAACCGACTTTTAAAACGTCTATGCCAAACTCGTGTGCCGTTTCAGTCGGCATTTTGAAAAGCATCGGGCGAATCAGGTTTTGATAAATTTTCGACATCTCGTAAATTGATAAATGTTAAATGATAAATGATAAATGTAAAAGAATCTTTGAACTTTCAGCCGCGCTTTGCTACGATTTGCCCAAAGCTATGGCAGATGAAATAAAATTGGTTGAAAAATCACGGATAATGGACGCGGCGCGGATGAAACGCGCTATCTCGCGGTTGGCATCTGAGATTGTCGAAGACAATCAGGGCGCGAAAGATTTGTATCTGGTCGGAATCCGGCGGCGCGGCGTTCCGCTGGCGGAAAGAATCGTCAAAAAAATCGAAGATTTGGAAGGCGAAAAACCGCTCTACGGCATTATCGACATAACGCTTTACCGCGACGATTTATCGACCGTCGGGGCAAATCCGATTGTCAACCGGACGGAACTCGACGCCGACATCGAAAACAAAAACATCATTTTAATCGACGACGTGCTTTACACGGGACGCACGATTCGCGCCGCTCTCGACCAACTGATGGATTTCGGTCGCCCGCGCAAAGTCCAGCTTGCCGTTTTAATTGACCGCGGGCGCGAACACCGCGAGCTTCCGATTCAAGCCGATTTTATCGGCAAAGTCGTGCCGACGAAAAAGACGGAAATCATCAAAGTTATGCTCAAAGAATTTGACGACGTTGAAGCGGTCGGGATTTTCGAGCGTCCGACGGAATAATATGTTGGTGAAAATTAAATTTCTCTTTTTAGATTGAAATTTATGAGTAAAGAAATGGCACAATTTGTCGTCTGTCTAAATAATGAAAGTTATTTGGCTTTACTCGAAATCGGCAAACTTTATAGGACGATTCCTGACAAAGAAGCCGAAAAAATCGGCGGTTTGCGCGTTATGGACGAAGATGGCGAAGATTATCTCTACGACTCGGAAATGTTTTGCCCGCTTCAAGTTCCGCCGATTGTCGAGCAAACTTTGATTTCTATTGGAAGATAGTTTTTACAAAGCAAGGTTAAACGCCTTGCTTTTTTTGGAGTTGAATATGAGAACTAACAAGATATTTCGCTGGGTTTGGCGTTTTAATGCCTTAATGTTTTCAATTTGCGGTTTAATCTTTGTTTCGGTAGCGGCTGTTGCACTCTATCCAACAGTAAAAGATTTTCTTCTCCGAAAACCTGTTTATCACGCTTCCGATATGGTCAATATAGAAGAGAACACAAAAATTGACTCGGAGTGGAAATTAGGCGGCTTTTCGCAAATTTCAAATACGATTTTTATGATGTCGCCGGTTTATTCAAAGCAGGAATATGATATTGGATACAGCGGTAAAGAGGCTTCGGCAACTCGTAATTATTTCTTTTTGAACTCAATCCACAAAACAACTCGCTGGCTTGTTCCGACAAATAAGTTTCTTTTTATAAACAATGGTGAAATAAAAGAAAATAATGATAATAACTCAAAGGTTCTGGCAATTAGATATAAATTAGTCAAAGATGATACAAATAACGACGGTCGCCTTACTTCATCTGACAAAAAGATATTTGCGATTTCGGACGTTGACGGCTCGAATTTTACCGAATTAGTTGTAGGAATTGACGAATCTCTTGGTGAAGAACAGCCAACTCCCGATACACTTCTTTTGTTCTACCGTTCCACCCAGAAAAACTTTTTAACGGAAATTAAAATCTCCGAAAAGAAAGTTGTTCAAACTAAAGAACTGCCAAAGATAAATGAATAAACCATTTCGCCGCCGCGACCTTTTGGGAATTCGCAATCTCTCAGCCGAAGAAATCGTCGGCATTCTCGACACGGCGGAAAACTTCCGCGAGATAAACCAGCGCGAGATAAAAAAAGTTCCGACGCTTCGCGGCAAAACCGTCATCAATCTCTTTTTCGAGGCTTCGACGCGCACACGCACATCGTTTGAACTCGCGGCAAAACGTCTCTCAGCCGACGCAATTAATATCAGCGTTTCTTCTTCGGCGGTTACAAAAGGCGAAACATTGATTGACACCGCAATGAATCTCGACGCGATGTCGCCCGACTGCATCGTCGTCCGCCATTCGAGCGCGGGCGTTCCACATCAACTCGCCAAAGTTTCAAAAGCGGCAATCGTCAACGCGGGCGACGGCGCGAATGAACATCCGACGCAAGCACTTCTCGACGCGATGACCATCCGCGAACACAAAAAGAAAATCGAAGGCTTGAACGTCGCAATCATCGGCGATATTTTGCATTCGCGCGTGGCGCGTTCAAACATTCATCTGCTGACAAAGCTCGGCGCGACAGTAAAAGTGGCAGGTCCGAAAACGCTTGTGCCGAAAGATTTTGAACAGCTCGTCGAAAAGAATTTATTTGTTTCCGAGTCGGTCGAAGAAGCAATCGAAGACGCGGACGTTGTAATGATTTTGCGAATCCAGCGCGAGCGTCAGGATTCGGCTTATTTCCCGACTTTGCGCGAATACGCGATTCATTACGGATTGACGCAAGAGCGACTTGATTTAGCAAAATCCGACGCAATCGTTCTGCATCCAGGTCCGATGAATCGCGGCATCGAAATCGCGTCGGACGTTGCCGACAGCTCGCGCTCTCTGATTTTAGACCAGGTAAAATACGGCGTCGCCGTCCGAATGGCGGTTTTGTATCTGGCAACTGGCGGAAGTATTTCTGAAAATAAAAGATAGGAAGTAATTATGTCTCAACCACGTTATCAAATTTTCGTTAGCTCTACACTTCAAGATTTAGAAGATGAGAGAAAGCTATTTTAAATGCAATTTTGAAACTCAATCAATTTCCCGCTGGAATGGAAGTTTTCCCTGCAACCAATGACACGGCTTGGGAATTGATTAAAAAAGTAATTGAAGATTCGGATTACTACGTTTTAGTTATTGGCGGCAGATATGGTTCGATGGATGAAAGTGGAATTAGCTATACCGAAAAGGAATATGACTTTGCAGTTTCTCAAAACATTCCTGTTCTTGCCTTTCTACACTCTGACCCTAGTAGTATTTCTATTGGCAAATCTGAAACAGATTCTAAAATTCGCAGAAAACTTGAAGCCTTTAAAGCTAAAGTTAAAATACATCATTGCAATTTCTGGAAAACAACAGAAGAGTTAAAAGAAAAAGTTATAACAAGTTTAAGTCAATCAATTGTTATGATGCCTCAGAAAGGTTGGGTCAAAGTAGGTGGTATTGATAACGCAGAATTATTAACACGTTTGGCTGACCTACAACAGAAATATGACATTTTAGTTGAAGAAAATAAAAAATTTAAAGATTCAGCTTTATTTTTTGATACAGACAATTTTTTACAGAAAGATGACTTTCTTGAGATTAGGTTTACTTTTGCAAAAGAAAATGCCCAAAAAATTCAACTGTCATTAAATCAAATTCTTTTTAACATAGGAGAGCATTTAATCATTCAGTGCCAAATTGATGATATAAAGGTGTTTTTGGAAAAATTTATATTCAAATGTTTTAAGGAATCTATTGAGTATGTTGCGATTATTCAAACTGAACCTGACAAATACAAAGATTATTTTAAGATTTCAATTGATTCAGAAAGTTTTTCAGAAATAGAAATTCAATTGCAAGTTTTAGAATTAATAACTGTTTCAAGCATTATCAAACAATCTTCAGGGAATGATTTATCTTTCAGCCGACAATCAACTATTAATACGTATATTGGAAAAACATGGCAATTGACTGATAAAGGGCGCAAATTATATCTAAGTCAAAAAGCATTGCGACAAAAATAAATCTAAGAATTTTTAATGAAACTTTTAATTGCCAACGGTCATTTGATTGACCCGACGGAAGGACAAAACAGCGGAAAAAATCTTTTAATCGAAGATGGAAAAGTCGTCGCCTGGCTTGGGCAAAACGAAAAAGAGCCCGAAGATGCGGAAGTTTTTGACGCGAGCGGAATGATTGTCGCGCCCGGATTTATTGACCTTCACGTTCATTTGAGAGAACCGGGACAGGAACACAAGGAAACGATTGCAAGTGGCTGTGCGGCGGCAGTTGCGGGCGGGTGGACGAGTGTTTGTCCGATGCCGAATACGCAACCGACGAATGATAATGCGGCAATCACACGCTATATGATTGAGCAGGCGGAACGCGCGGGTTTGGCGAATGTGTTTCCCGTCGGCGCGATTACAAAGGAATCAAACGGTTGCGAACTCGCCGAAATGGGCGAGATGAAAGCGGCGGGCGCGGTAGCGGTTTCGGACGACGGGCGACCTGTGCCGAATGCGGGAATGATGCGGCGGGCGATGGAGTATGCGAAGGATTTCGACTTGCCGGTTGTTGACCATTGCGAGGACAAATCGCTTTCGAGCGGCGGCGTGATGCACGAAGGAAAACTTTCTTTGCTGTTGGGTTTGAAGGGAATGCCCGCGCTTGCCGAAGAGATTGACGCGGTGCGCGACATTATTCTGGCAAAGGAAACCGGAGCGCGCGTTCACATCGCGCATATCTCGACAAAAGGCGCGATTGAAATTGTTCGCCGCGCTAAAAATGAAGGAATAAACGTAACCTGTGAAGTTACGCCGCATCATTTTACGCTCTCGGACAAAGCCGTCGAAGGCTACGACACGAATACGAAAATGTCGCCGCCTTTGAGAAGCGAAGAACATCTCGAAGCGATTTTAGAAGCCATTAAAGACGGCACGATTGACGCGATTGCGACCGACCACGCGCCGCATCACGCGGACGAAAAATCTCTCGAATACGACCGCGCGCCGTTTGGAATTACCGGGCTGGAAACTGCCGTCGGCTTGGCTTTTAATGAATTGGTTCACAACGGATTGATTGATTTGGTGCAGTTGATTGAACTTTGCTCGACCAATCCGGCGAAGATTTTCAAATTAAAAAATCGCGGCACGTTGAAAGTCGGTTCAGTCGCCGACGTTACGATTCTCGACCCTGATTTTAAGTGGACTTATAAAACGAGCGATTCCAAATCGAAATCAAAAAATTCGCCGTTTGACGGTTGGAATTTCACGGGCGCGGCGGTTGCAGCGATTGTCTGCGGCAAAATTGTGTATCGAAAATAAACTTGCAATAATAAGTTTTATGAATTAGCCGCGAACAAACACGAAATGACACAAAAATTTAATTCAATTTTATTTCGTGTTTGTTCGTGTTTGTTCGCGGCTAAAAATTTGGAGAGATTTAACAAATGGAATGGCTTTCCGACCCGCAAATTTGGATTGCGTTTGCGACATTGACTGTTTTAGAGCTTGTCCTGGGCATTGATAACATAATTTTTGTTTCGATTCTATCAGGCAAACTTCCCGCCGAGCAGCAGCCGAAAGCGCGTTTTCTCGGTCTTTCGCTGGCGCTTGTGATGCGCGTCATTTTGCTTTTTTCGCTGACCTGGGTGATGAGCCTGACCGAGCCGCTTTTTAAAGTTTTCGGTCAAGAGGTTTCGGGGCGCGATTTGATTTTGATAATCGGCGGTTTGTTTTTAATCGGCAAAAGCACGCACGAAATTCACGGCGGTCTCGAAGGCGAAGAAGGCGAAGGCTCGCGCAAGGTTTATGCCTCGTTTGCGAGCGTGATTGTTCAAATCACTCTGCTTGACATTGTGTTCTCGCTCGATTCTGTAATTACGGCAATCGGGATGGTCGATAATATCTGGGTAATGATTGCGGCGGTCGTCGTATCAATTGTGGCGATGATGTTTTTTGCCGGAACAATCGGCGCGTTTGTCCAGCGTCATCCGACGATAAAAATGCTGGCGCTGGCGTTTCTTTTGTTAATCGGCGTAACGCTTCTTGCGGAAGGTTTTCACCAGCATATTTCGAAAGGCTACATCTATTTTGCGATGGCTTTTTCGGTTTTTGTCGAATTACTGAATATGAAACTGCGAAAGAAAGCAGAGCCGGTCAAACTGCACAATCAATTTTCTGACGAAGACGAAGCGAAAGTTACGCAAAATTAAAGCGCAAATGTTTGATTAAGTAAATTACAGGCAAACTGAAATAAAAAGCCGTCGAAAATTTAACTTTTTTCGACGGCTCTTGTTTAGAAATAAATGTTTAAGCTATCGTCCGGAGGCGAGCGATAATCGTGCTTGTGCTTTTTCAAGACGCTCCTTTTCCGTTTCAAGTTCTTCTTCCGAACCCTTCCACGCGCTTAACTCCTTCTCAGCCGATTCGCGTTCGGCTTTTGCCGATTCGACATCTATCTCGTCGGCGCGTTCAGCCGTGTCAGCCAGCACGGAGACATTGTTCCGGCTAACTTCCAAAAAGCCGCCCGCAATAACCATCCGCTCGGTTACGCCCGATTTTGTATAAGACAAAATTCCGGCTTTCAGCGCAGATATAAGCGGCGCGTGATTTTGCAAAATACCGACTTCCCCGCTCGCCGTCGGCACGGTTACGGCATCGACCGTTTCGGTCAAAACCTTTTTTTCGGGTGTAACAATTTCTAAATTCAACATATTTTCAAAGTAAAAAGGCAAAAGTAAAAAGGCAAAAGTTCGGATTTATTTTTCCTTTTTACTTTTGCCTTTTGCCTTCGCTTAAGCGGATGCTGCCATTTTCTGCGCCTTTTCACGCGCTTCTTCGATTGTGCCGACCATATAAAACGCTTGCTCGGGCATATCGTCGCATTTGCCGTCGATGATTTCGCGGAAGCCTTTGATGGTTTCTTCGGTTTTGACGTATCTGCCTTCCAAGCCGGTGAATTGCGCCGCCACAAAGAACGGCTGCGAGAAGAAACGCTGAACTTTTCTCGCCCGCGAAACGACCAGTTTGTCTTCTTCGCTCAATTCGTCAAGTCCGAGAATAGCGATAATGTCCTGCAAATCTTTGTAACGCTGCAAAATTCGTTTTACGTCCTGCGCCGTGCCGTAATGTTCTTCGCCGACAATCGACGGACTCAAAAGCGTCGAGTTCGACGCGAGCGGGTCAACCGCCGGATAAATTCCGAGTTCGACGATTTGACGCGAAAGCGCGGTTACGGCGTCGAGATGCGCGAACGTCGTTGCGGGCGCGGGGTCTGTATAATCGTCAGCCGGAACATAGACGGCTTGAATCGAAGTAATAGCTCCGACTTTGGTTGATGTGATGCGTTCCTGCATCTCGCCCATTTCCGTCGCCAAATTCGGCTGATAACCAACCGCCGACGGCATACGTCCCAGAAGCGCGGACACTTCCGAACCGGCTTGCGTAAATCTGAAAATGTTGTCAACGAAGAAAAGCACGTCGTTGCCCTGGTCGCGGAAATATTCGGCAACCGTCAAACCCGACAGCGCAACTCTCAGACGCGCTCCCGGAGGTTCGGTCATTTGTCCGTAAACCAAAGCCACTTTTGAACCTTTGATCGCGCCTTTGTCAACTTTGGTTAAATCAAACGCGCCGGTTTCTTCTAAATTGTGGTTGAACTCCTTGCCGTAAGTGATAACCTCGGATTCGACCATTTCGCGCAGCAAATCGTTGCCCTCGCGTGTTCGTTCGCCGACGCCTGCAAAAACCGAATAACCTTCACGCGCTTTGGCGATATTGTTAATCAGTTCCATAATCAAAACCGTTTTGCCGACGCCCGCGCCGCCGAACAGACCGATTTTTCCGCCGCGTTTGAACGGCTGAATCAAGTCGATAACCTTGATGCCCGTTTCAAACATTTCGAGTTCCGTCGCCTGCTCGTCAAACGACGGCGCGTGGCGGTGAATCGAAGCGCGTGTTTCGCTTTTAACTTCGCCGAGCTCGTCAACCGGCTCGCCGATGACGTTCATCACTCTTCCGAGTGTTGCTTCGCCGACGGGAACGGTTATCGGACCGCCCGTGTCAATCACCTTCATCCCGCGCACCATTCCGTCGGTCGGCAGCATCGAAACTGCGCGAACACGACCTTCGCCCAAATGCTGCTGAACTTCGGCAATCGTGCTAATCTGCGCTTCGACATCGAAACCTTCGCTGACAATACGCAGCGCTTGATAAATCGGCGGCAAATAATCGTTTGAAAATTCTACGTCAACGACCGGACCGATAATCTGCACGACTCGTCCGGTTTGCTGACCGTTTCCGTTTGTGTCCATCTTTAAAAAATTGCTCCTCGTTATAGATAACAAAAAAGGTATGATAACAAAGGAAAAAGATTATCATACCGAACATCTGAAAGGCAAAGAAGCGAAGATTGATTAAGATATTAAACGCTGATTTGTTAAGATTATTACAAATTCTCGGGAGTAAAAAATATGAAGAGAAAAGTAATCTTGTATCGCGGTGAAGACGGCTATGTGATTGCCGAAATTCCCAGCCTGCAAGGTGTAGTCAGTCAAGGAAAAACGCGAGAAGAAGCGTTGCAAAATATCAAGGAAGCTGCATCTTTGCACATCGAAGTTCTGCAAGACAGAGGTTTAACAGTTCCGCAGGATGAAACTGAAATGGCGGAAATTGCGTTATGAGCAGAATTCCTGTCGTTTCAGGTAAAAAGTGCGTTAAAATTTTAGAAAAATTCGGTTTCGTCGTTTATCGCCAGCGCGGAAGCCACATTACTCTCGTGCCCGAGAATACACCCAATCAAACAACCGTTCCGCTTCACAAAGAATTGGATAGGGGAACGTTAAAAGCTATTCTAAAACAAACAAATATAGGTTTGGAAGAATTTGTCGAAAAACTATAAGAATGAATAAAGTTAAAATTCTACCTGACAATTTAGCAAATCAAATCGCGGCGGGCGAAGTCGTCGAGCGTCCGGCTTCGGTTGTCAAAGAATTAGTCGAAAACGCTCTGGACGCGGGCGCGAAGCGCATTCAGATTGAAACGGAACTCGGCGGAAGGCGACTGATGCGCGTGTTGGACGATGGCGAAGGAATGCGGCGTGACGACGCGATTCTCTCATTTGAACGGCACGCGACTTCCAAAATAAAATCTTTGGAAGATTTATCAAAAATTGAAACGCTCGGCTTTCGCGGCGAAGCGCTCGCTTCGATTGCGTCGGTAGCAAAAGTCGAACTTATCACCAAAACGGCGGACACCGACGCGGCAACCAGAGTTTATATCGAAGGCGGCAGATTGATTGACGTCAAAGAAATCGGTCGCTCGCAAGGCACGACAATTACGGTCAGGGATTTATTTTTTAACACGCCGGCGCGACGAAAATTTATGCGCTCGGAGGCGACGGAAAATTATCACATTGCAAGCATCGTTACCCATTACGCGCTTGCCAACCCTGAAATCGCTTTTACTTTAACCGGCAACGGACGCGAGATTCTGCGCGTTTCACCGGCGAAGGATTTGCGGGAAAGAGCATATCAGCTTTTCGGCTCGCAAATGATTGAAAGCCTTCTTCCGGTCGGCGGCGGACGCGAATTCGTCGCCAAAATCTCCGGTTTCGTCTCCGCGCCGCGCGAACGCCGAACGACACGCGACGGTCAATACTTTTTTATCAACGGACGATTTGTCCGCGATAAAATCATCGCGGGCGGACTGCTGGAAGGTTTCCGCGCCGTCCTTCCGCACGGCGTTTATCCGGTCGCGTTTTTGTTTCTGGAAATTCCGCTCGAAGAAGTTGATGTAAATGTTCATCCGGCAAAAACCGAGGTGCGCTTTCGCCGTTCGGATGCCGTTAAGGAAGTTATCGGTGAAGCGATTCGCGGCGCGTTGAGAAACGCCGGAATCGTTGCGAGTCGAGAGTCGAGAGTAGAAAGTCGAGAGTTTACCGACGAAAACCAGTCGAAGAATTTGCTCGCCGATTTTCGTGGGCACCAAAGCAATCAAAACAACATTGAACAGCCAGAAATAGAATTTCAAGCGGAAATTCCGCAACCGAAAATCAATAATCAACAGCCGACAGCAAACGAAAAACCTTTTGAATATATAAATCAAACATCAATCGAAACAGCTGAACAGCAAAATTTCGAGATTCCGATTTCTTCAACCGATTTTGAAGAATCAGCCAGGCAAAAGAGTGCCGAGTCCACAGTCCTGAATCCTGAGCAGGAAAGTGAAACTGCAAAAGCCAACGAACGATTCGTAGAAACAGACGAACAATCCTACACTCAGAATTCAGAACTCAGCACTTCCTTGCTAGTCGATTCGGGCGCGAAAATTCCTAAATCAATTGAAGTTAAAAATCTTTCGAGCGGAAAAATTCGCCCGCTCGGGCAACTCCGCGAAAGTTTTATCATTGCGACGGACGACGAAGGAATGCTTCTTATTGACCAGCACGTCGCGCACGAACGAATTTTGTTTGATAAATTTCGCAATCAGGAAAACGAGCGGAAAATCGAATCACAAAATCTTTTACTGCCCGAAACAATTGATTTAACGCCCGCGCAATCGGTCGCTTTTGATTTGGTCGAAGCGGAACTCGAAAACTGCGGATTCGGTTTGATGCGGCTTTCCGGCAGAACCGTGGCGATAAAATCCGTGCCGACGGATTTGCCCGCTTCCGAGGTAAGTAATTTATTTGCGGAAATTTTAGAGACGATTGCCAGCGACAAACGCGGGAATGCGCGGGAAACTTTGCGCGACCGCATCGCCGCGACTTTAGCCTGCAAAGCCGCCGTCAAAATCAATATGAAGCTCACGCCTGAGAAAATGCAATGGATGATTGATAAATTGTTGACGACTTCTTCGCCGACGACTTGCCCGCACGGTCGTCCCGTGATTTTGCGTCTGACGATGAAGGACATCGAACGCGGGTTTCATCGAACTTAGAAATCAAAGAGTTTCTAAAATCTCTAAAACTTTTTTCGTATCGCTCAAATTTTCCAGCAGAATATCCGGTTTATATTCGGCTAATTGGGATGATGGATGATTTCTGCCCGTCGCTACCGAAATCATTTTCGCGCCCAGAGAGCGGGCGCAGGCGATGTCGTTCGGCGTGTCGCCGATGACGATAAATTGGTCGTGGTTTAATTCGGTTTTCAAAAACTCGTTGATGTTTTTGGCGGCGGTTCTGGCAAGGTCGCGGCGGTCGTGCGAGATTTCGCCGAAAGTATTCGGTTGATTTTCAAAGTATTTCCACAAATCAAAATATTTTAATTTAATTTCCGCGCCGACGGTAAAATTTCCCGTCAAAATCGCGTTGACAAAACGCGGGTTTTTGCTCGTCGCTTCGAGAATTTCCTTCACGCCGTTCAAAAGCCTGTAAGGTTCTTTCTGCTCGCTGACGAAACGGCTCATTCCTTCACCGAGTTCAGCCATAAATTCATCAATTTTCGAGAAAACCTTTTCGGTCGTAAATCCTTCCGCCTTCAACGCTTCGTAGGCGATTTGGCTGTCGGTCATTCCCGAAACGCTCATATCGGCGAGCGTTCCCGAACTTCCGTAAACCTTTTCCATCGCGGGCGCGAAATATTCTTTAAAAGCGCCGGCGCGTGTCGATTGCAGCAGCGTTCCGTCAATATCCCACAACAAAACGCGAAGCATTTGATTTTGGATTGTTTCGGAATTTGAATTTTGATTTTTCAGCATTGAACTTTGAACCTACTCGATAACGGCTAGAACGTCGCCCGCGTTGACGGTCGCGCCTTCGGAAAAGCGAATCTCTTTGATAATGCCGTCTTTCGGCGATTTCATTTCGTTTTGCATTTTCATCGCCTCGACGACAATAATGCCATCGCCTGTTTGGACTTCCGCGCCTTGTTCGACCAGGACGCGCACGACTTTGCCGGGCATTGCGGTTTTGATTTCGGCTGCGCCTTCGATTGCGCCGTCAGCCGCGCTTGTTCCGCGCAGACGTTTCGGGTCGGAGATTTTTATTTCTAAATTGTGATTGGCGATGCTGACTTGAAAAGGTTCAGCCGGTTTTTTGTCAGGCGACACGAAAACTTCAAAAATTTTGTTGTCGTATTTGAGCAGGTAAACATTCGGCTCCGGTTCGGAGACGTCGAGTTCATAACTTCTGCCGTCAATCTCGGCAAAAACTTTTTCGCCCGATTGTTCGAGCGTGATTTCGTGCGTTTCCTTGTTTAGTTCGGCGAATAGTTTCATAAAATAAAAGTTCAAAGTTCAAGGTTCAAAGTTCAAAGTCTAAAACAAGTTTGTTTTCTTACTTTGAACCTTGAACCTCGAACTTTGAACTATTTCATAGCCGCCGTTTCGATAATGGCTAAAATCAGATTGTCCGGCTCGACCGGTTTGCCGAGATGTTTCTGAAACCCGGCTTCGAGCGCGGCTTGACGGTCTTCGGGGCGATTAAACGCGGTCAGCGCGATGGCGGGAATTTGTCCGCCGTTTTCCTGCGGCAGAGCGCGAATCTTTTCGAGCAGAGCGTAGCCGCTTTCGTTCGGCATACTAATATCGGAAAGTAAAAGGTCTGGAAGTCGTCCGTCGGCGTTTCTCAAAATTTCCAATGCTTCAACCGCCGATTTTGCGGAAGTTACTTTTGCGCCGTTGATTTGCAGCATAAACGAAACCATTTCGCGGGCATCCGCTTCATCATCGACCGCCAATACCCAAACTCCGCTCAATTTCCCTTGATTATCCATACTTTCCGCTCCGTTAACGTCTGGATTTACTTTTATCGGCGCAATCGCCCTTAATGGTAAATAAACAGTGAATGTCGCCCCTGTTCCTTCGCCTGCGCTGTCGGCTGAAATTCTGCCGCCGTGTAATTCTACCAAATAACGCGCCAACGACAAACCGATGCCCAAACCGCCGTGCCGTCTCGTGTCTGATGGGTCGGCTTGTTTGAAACGCTGAAAAATCTGCGGCAAAAAATCCGGGCTGATGCCCTGCCCCGAATCGGTGATGATAATTTTCGCTTCATTGCCTTCTCTTTCGAGCCGCACGCTGACCGTTCCGCCCGTCGGCGTAAATTTTATCGCATTTGACAATAAATTATCAAGAATCTGACTCAAGCGGTCGCCGTCGCCGCTAATAAAATTTGCCGTCTGCTCCAGCGACCCGGACAGAGAAATCTCTTTAGCTTCGGCGGCAGGCAAGGCAAACTCGATTGCCGATTTGATAATCGGGACGAGTTCGACCGGCTGCATATCGAGGCGCAGCTTGCCGCGACTGATGCGTGAGGAATCGAGCAGGTCTTCGATTAGCTTCGACTGAGCGCGCGCGTTTCTGACAATCACGTTCAGGGCGTGTTCGGTCGTCTGCGGGTCGGGCGGCGTGTTTTGCAAAATGCGCGTCCAGCCGAGCATCGCGTTGAGCGGAGCGCGAAGCTCGTGTGAAACGATGGCGATAAATTCATCTTTGGCGCGGTTGGCGACTTCGGCTTCGCGTCGCAATGCCGTTTCATTTTCCAGCAGTCGCTCGGTTTCGGCTTCGGTTTGTTTGCGTTCGATTCCGAGAGCGATTGTATTTGAAATTGAGGCTAAGGCTTGCAGAGTTTGCGTGGTCAGAGGATGACGCGCAAACATCGCCACGACGCCGATTAGACGCTTTTCGACAACCAGCGGGTAACCTGCAAAGGCGACCATTTTCTCGCGCTTTGCCCATTCCTGCTCGCTGACCCGAACATCGCCGATAACCGAATTCGTCAAATGCGGTTTTCTTTTGGCGGCAATCAAACCGATTTTGTATTTGCCGACCGAAATGCGCGAGTGTTTACCGTCAAGGTGTGTATACATTCCCGAACTGGTCTGCAATTCCAAGACATTTTCATCTTTATTGAGCGTCCAAATGCGTGCAAACGCGGCGTCGAGATGTTTGACGACCGCTTCGGTGCAGGCACGCAAAATATCCTGCAAAGGATAGTTTTGAATAAGCGCGTGGCTGACATCCGAATTCAGCAGGGCAAGCCGCTCGCGTTCGATTAAAGTTCGCTCCGTCTGTTTGCGCTGCGTAACGTCTTGAATAACCGTCAGAGCGAACGGCTCGCCGCCGATTTCGATACGTTCGGCTGACAACAATCCGATGAGTTCTTCGCCCTTTCGATTGCGAAAGCTGTATTCGACGTTACGCAATTGTCCCGTCTCGCCGACGATTTTTAATTCTTCCTGACGTTCCGCCGTTTTCGACCACAAACCGAGTTCGAGCGTGGTTCGACCGACAACTTCCGGGCGCGTGTAGCCGCTTATTTGGACAAAGGTGTCGTTGACTTCGATTATTTTTCCATCCTTGAGCGATGAAATTGTTAAAATAAGCGGGCTGGCGTTAAAGGCTTTGGCAAATCGCTCTTCGCTCTCGCTCAAGACGGCTTCGGCTTTTTTGCGTTCGGTGATGTCGCGGGCGATGCCGATAAAAATGCTTTTGCCTTTGTGACTCGATTCGCCGAACGAAAGTTCGAGGGGAAATACGTGACCGTCGGCGTGGCGGGCTTGAATTTCGATGCTTGCCCAGTTCAAATGTCGCTCGCCCGTTTCGAGATAGCGCCGAAAACCAGCCAGATGTTTCGCTCGCATTTCTTCGGGCATAATCATTGTCAAAGATTGACCGAGCATTTCCTCAACCGTGTACCCAAAAATTCGCTCGACCGAATGATTGACAAATAAAATCGTGCTTTGCCGGTTGATTTTAATAACGGCGTCCGTCGCAGTCTCGGCAACGATTCGGTAGCTTTCTTCTGATTCGCGCAGGTTGTTTTCGATTTGCTCGCGTTTGATAAACTGCCCGATGTGATTGGCGACGGCGGTGAACATCCGCAGTATTGCCTCGTCTGCCGGACGCTGTTGAAAGGTGAAAAAGCTGAATACTCCGAGGAGTTTATTGCCGAGCAGAATCGGGAAGGCAAAGCCGCTTCGCAAACCGCTTTCGCGGGCGAAAAACTTTCGCGGCAAATTATCTTCGTCGCTGAGATTTTCAATCCAAACCGGCGCGCCATTCGCCCAAACTTTGCCGGGCAAGCCTTCGCCCGGAGCAAATTCAAATTCCCGGCTTTTCTTATAAAATTTTTCGAGCGGCGGCGAAAAAAAATACCAGACGTTTTCAAACCGTAGGATGTTTTTTTGTTCGTCCAAATACCACAATTCACCAATCTCGAAATCGAGATTCCGGCAAATCGCTTCGAGAATCTGTGCCGCGACCGCGCCCATCGTTTCGGCTGACGCCAAAATCCGCACAATCTCATAAAGCAGACTGAGCCGCGAGTCGTTTTCGGCATTCACGGACGAAATTGTCGGAATCGAATTTTTTAACTCGTCTTGCATCTTGTCGAATTATACAGTTTCGGTTTTCTGTTACCTGCGCGTAGATTTTTCGTATTCTTTTTTCAGCAAATCCATAAACTCTTCGCGTCGCTCAAACAATCTTTTCGGCTCGCGCGGCGCGTGTCTTGCCAAAGAATATGCCGTAATAATCGGCAAAGCAACCGTTGAGTCGACATAAGCGACAACCGCATCGGGCAATTTGTTGGGGTCAATTTTCCCCCAACTCACCGCTTCGCCCGGAGTCGCGCCGGAAAGTCCGCCCGTGTCGGAACGAGCGTCCGTAATTTGCAAAAAATAATCGTGTCCTTTTTCATCAATACCGAGAACTTCCTGAATCTGCGGTTCGGTTTGCAGCGCGAAATTTTTCGGACTTCCGCCGCCGAGAATAAAAATCGCCGATTTGCCGCCTTTTTTCGATTGTTTGCCCTTATGAATTACGCCGCGTTTTGCCGCCAGAACAATCGAAGCCGTTTCGTTCACATCCAAATTCGGGTTTAGAATCAATTTACTTCCCTGCAATTCTTTGGCGGCGATGTTCATCCCGATTGACGAATCGCCGGGCGACGAAGTATAAATCGGCACACCGTATTCGTAAGCGACGGCGAGCAGAGATTTATTCTCCAAGCCGAGTTTTTTCTCGCGCTCGCGCACATATTTTCCGCATAAATAATGGAATTCGGCGGACGACATCGTTTTTTGAAATTCTTCGCCCTCGATAACGCGGCGAAAAAATTCGTCCGTGTCCAGAAGGACGCTGTAATCAAAAAAGATGTCGTAAATCCGCACGACTTCTTCGTCTCGCAAAACGCGGTCGTCCATTTTCGCGTCGCCTTGATGAAGCGACAAACCGATTCCGAAATGCGTATCGTGATAAAGATTCGCGCCCGTCGAGATGATCCAATCGATAAAACCGGCTTTGATAAGCGGAATAATTGCCGAAATCCCCAAACCCGCCGGAGTCAACGCGCCGGTCAAAGTTACGCCGACGGTTACATCATCTTCCAGCATTTTGTTGGTAAAAAGCCGACACGCTTCACGAATCCGCGCCGCGTTATACGCCATAAAAGATTCGTCAACCAAATCCGCGAGCGTCGTGTTTTTATCAATCGGCGTCGGGTCAATGCGTTTGCCGCTCAAAAATTTACTTTTCTTTTTCGCCATCTTTGTTATTTAAGCCTAATTCAATATGTTTATTTTTAGCTTCCAATCGTTTGTCATTAAAAAACCAGCCGCCCAAAGCGACTGCAATGCTTATATATAAATTAACTGGAATATCTTCCCATAAAAAAGCATTTAAGCTGAAAGTTCCAAAATAAAATTCAACCGTCAAATCACCTATAATCAATAAAATCATCATTATAGTCGCTATGAAAACCGTGTAAAGTACAAAGGTTTTCATTTTTTCTCGGTTGAATGTGTTAGACATATCAAATTTTGTTATTTAGTTTTTCCAAACAATTTTCGCACAAGCAATTATTGAAATCCTCGCGCAATTCCGTCAAAGTTGCCGCTTTCAATTCAACATCAAAACACCAACATTTTCCGACGTTCGCGCCGCAGGAAAATTCTTCGCCGCAAGATTCGCAAATTATTTTATCTGACGGTTGTTTCATTTTTATTGACGGTTTCATCACCGGAAGGTTCTTCTGTTGCTTTTCGCAAACGCAAAAGGTGAATGCGCTTTTCGTCAGCTTGCAGAATTTCAATGTGAAGCCCGCGAAACTGTAATGACGCGCCGATTTTCGGAACGTAGCCGACTTCGCTCGTGACTAATCCGGCGATGGTCGTAAAATCGTCGTCTTCGATTTCCATATCGAAAAGGCGTTCGATTTTACCGATTTCGGTCGAGCCGATAATGTCGTAATAGCTTTTATCTTCGCCTTCGATAATTTCGACGATTTCTTCTTCTTCGGTGTCTTCGTCTTCGATTTCGCCGACGATTTCTTCCAGAATGTCTTCGACCGTTATAAGCCCTGCGACACCGCCGTATTCGTCTATCACCACCGCAATCTGCACGCGGCTGATTTGCATACTTTTCAGTAAATCGGCGGCTGATTTGGTTTCAGGGACAAAATAGGCGGGACGCAGAAGTTTTGAAATCGCCAGATTTTCTTTGCCCTCAGACCAGGCGTTAAGAAGGTCGCGGACGTAAATCACGCCTTCGATATTATCAATCGTTTCACGATAGACAGGCAGCCGCGAAAATTTTTCTTCGATTATCAAATCGCGGGCGGCTTTAACGGTCGCGTCAATCGGCAAAGCGACGATTTCGGTGCGCGGCGTCATAATCTCGCCCGCTCTGGTTTCGGCGAACTCGAACATCGTTTCGATAAGCTGCCGGTCTTTTTCCTCGATAATGCCTTCGGCTTCGCCGACCTGAATCAACGCTTCAATGTCGTCGGCAAAATCTTCCTTTTCCTCTTCGGTTTGCTGATTTGAAATGACAATCGGCTCAATCGGTGAATTATCCTTTGTAAAAAAATGAAACGGGTCGGCTAAAGTCGTCAGCAAACCGTAAAACGGACGCACGAACGGCAGTAGATTCAGCAGTTTGGTTTCGGGATTTTTCCAGGTGAGCAGACGCGGCAAAAACTGTCTGAAAATCACCGACGCAACCAAAGCGACAATCAAAGAAACGAATAAAAACTCGAATCTTGTTTGATAGGAATTAAAAATTTCGATTTTTGCTTGTAAAAAATTAAAAACAACGAACGTGATTAAAACTGTAAAAGTAATCAGCAGAATCTGAATCGCCGTCGAAAGCGCAAAGCGAAAGCGCGGGCGATTTTCCAAAATCTCGCGCAAAAAAACAAAGGAGCGAGCCTCAGAATTTTCTTCCGCTTCGCCGGAAAGCCGCCGGAGAGAAATGTCGCTCAACTGGGAAAACGCCATATCAATCGTGGCGAGGAAAACCAGCAGAACGAGTATCAAAATGGCGATGACCAATTCAATCTCCATAGTTTTCTAATGGTAAATGGTAAATGGTAAATGGTAAATGATTGGATTGAATTTTTTATGTGAGAAATTGCGCGGCTTGGCGGTCAATCAGCCAAAACAAATTGCCGTGTTTCGGATTTATATTTTGCGCGGGAAATTTTTCAGGCTTGAACTCGCCTTCTAAAACCTCTTTCAAAACAGCCGCTTTGGACGCGCCGACGACGAGAAAAATGATGTTTGACGCATTGTTTATAGCGGTGAAGGTCAAAGTCAGGCGCGTCGCGTTTAATTTTTCAACCTGATTGGCAACGGCAATTTTTTCGGTTTCATTCAATGCTTCAGTAAAAGGAAAAAGCGAAGCCGTGTGTCCGTCGTCGCCCATCCCGAGTAAAATCAAATCAAATCCTGGAAATTCGTTTTCTCTTAAATCAAAAAATTCTATGATATTTTTCTCGTAATTTTCAGCAATTACTTTCGCGTCTCCGAATTCGGTCTGCCAGCGAAAGATGTTTGCGGGCGAAATTTGTAAAGGTTCGAGCATATTTTCATTCGCCATCCGAAAGTTGCTTTCGTCCGAATCAATAGAGGCATTGCGTTCGTCACCGAAAAAGAAAAAGACTTTTCGCCAATCAATCCGCGAACGAAAATTTTCGGAAGCCAAAAGTTTGTAAAGCGATTTCGGCGTCGAGCCGCCAGCCAAAGCGACGTTGAATCTACCGTTTTCCGCAATCGCTTTTTGTGCAATCGAAACAAATTTTTCCCCTGCGATTTTGTTCAAATCGTCAGAATCTTTGGCGATTATTATTTCTTTCATCATTTTAACCGGTAAAAAATTTGGACGGCTCAAAATAAAAAATTCAATTGCTAAATAATAGCGGATTTTAACACTTTTTGAGTTCGGTTTCTAAGAAATAGCCGCGCGGGAAATAATTTCCCGATAGTTTGCGCCGAGCCTTTGGCGTAGAAATTTTAATATGGACAACAAGTGGAAAATTATAAGATAATATTCAGCAAAAATCCTATTCGTTTAATTTACAGGAGGAGGTTTGATATGTTTCGTAAAAGCACAAAAAATTGGTTTGGTGTATTTTTACTGCTGGCGGCGTTCGTCTCGGCAGGCGCGATGAAAGTTTCCGCCGTGTGTCCGACAGGCAATAACTTAATCGTTAACGGCGACGCCGAAGCTGACGCGGGCATATATAACAGTGGGAATGAAATTGATGTTTCGGGTTGGAATCCTGAAACCGGCGAGTTCACTATCGGCAAATATGGGGTTGACTCATTTCCCGCTCTTTCAGACCCGGGTCCGGCAAATCGCGGCAGCATTCTTTTTGCGGGCGGAAACGTTGAGTCTTCAAGCGGCTCGCAAACTATCAACGTTTCAGATTGTGTGTCACAAATTGACGCGGGAAATCTAAGTTTTAGTTTAAGCGGATTTTTGGGCGGCTATGACGGTCAAAATGACAACGCGCAACTAACCGTTACTTTCAAAGATTCTTCCAACGCTCCGCTCGGCACGGCGACAATCGGTCCGGTGCTGTCGGCTGACAGAAACAATACGAGCGGATTACTTTCGCGCAGTATAAACGGGACAGTTCCTGTCGGCACAAGAACCGTCGAGGTTGTTTTGCTTTTGACCAGAATAAGCGGAACCTATAACGACGGTTACGCTGACAATCTTTCATTTATGTTAACCGCGCCGACGGCAGCGACGGTTGCTATCGGCGGGCGAGTCGTAACGACAATGGGACGCGGCGTTGCCAGCGCCAGCGTTTCTTTGACCGATTCAAATGGAATTACTCAATCCACGCGGACCGGTTCATCCGGCTATTATCATTTTACAGATATTCCGGCGGGCGAGACTTACATCTTAAATGTATCGGCGAAACGCTTCGTGTTTCAAATACCGACGCAGGTTTTGTCCGTTACCGATGATGAAACCGAGGTGAATTTTACGGCTTATCAAACCACCAAAGGATTCTGAACTTGAAAAGAAATCGGGAAAGAAAAGAAATTTTAAAACAATGCGAATTTCTTTTCTTTCCCGATTTCTTTTCAGTTAATTTTATTTTTCTCAATCAATTGCGTTTTTCCACTCGCGCCCGTCATTTTCCAGCAAATGGTCGGCTTCAACCGGTCCCCAGGTTCCCGATTCGTAGTTCGGAAAATCCCTCGCCGGAATCGCCTGCCAAACATCCAAAATCGGCGAAACAATGCTCCAGCTCGCTTCGACCATATCGGCGCGTTGAAAGAGCGTCGCGTCGCCCGTCATACAATCGAATAGAAGACGCTCGTAACCCGTGCTGATTGTATTTCCAAAATGTTCGACGTAATTAAAATCCATATCCACCGCGCCCATATTGACAATCGGACCCGGAACTTTCGCGCCGAAATGCAAAGTTATTCCTTCGTCCGGCTGAATGTGAATGACGATGCGATTGGTCGTCAATTTTTCAATCGGCGTGTCACGAAACAGCACGAACGGCGCTTTTTTAAATTGAATGACGATGGTCGAGTCTCTTTGCGGCTGACGTTTTCCGGTGCGAACGTAAAACGGCACGCCCGCCCAGCGCCAGTTGTCAATCGAAATTTTCAAAGCGGCGTAAGTTTCCGTGTTCGATTCCGGCGGAACGTTCTGCTCGCTTCGATACGCGATAACTTTTTTGTCTTCAATTTCGCCCGCGCCGTATTGTCCGCGAACGGCGTCGTGAAGAACGCCTTCGGGCGAAAACGGCTGAATCGCGTGCAGAATTTTCGCCTGCTCGTCTCTGACAGCATCGGCTTCAAACGAAACGGGCGGCTCCATCGCCGTCAAAGTTATCAGTTGAAAAATATGATTCGGAATCATATCGCGCAGCGCGCCCGCCGTGTCGTAATAACCGCCGCGCAGCTCGACGCCGAGTTTTTCCGCCACTGTGATTTGCACGTGGTCGATAAAATTCCTGTTCCAAATCGGCTCGAAAATGCTGTTGCCGAAGCGAAAAACCAAAATGTTTTGGACCGTTTCCTTGCCGAGATAATGGTCGATGCGGTAAATCTGATTTTCTTTGAGAATTTTCAGCAGATCGTAATTCAGTTTTTTTGCGGATTCGAGATCGCGCCCGAACGGTTTCTCAAAAATAAAACGCTGCCAATTGCCGTTTGTTTCCTGACCCAAACCGTTTTTGCAAACCTTTTCCGCGACGTTGGCAAACAGCGACGGCGGCGTGGCGAGATAATAAAAGCAGTTTTCGGGAATTGAGTGAGTTTTTCTGACTTCGCCGAGCAATTTCTTCAAATCTTTGAACAGTTTTTTATCGTCGTCAAAATCGCCGCCCGTGTAATATGTTCTCTCTTCAAACCATTTGATAAGATTTTTATCAACCGGATTTGAAACGAATTCCTTCAATTCGCTGATAATTTTGCGGCGGAAATCGGCGGTTTCCATTTCCTGCCGCCCGACACCGACAATCGCAAAATTTTCCGGCAGAAATTTTTCTTTCGCCAGATTGTAAAGCGCGGGGAAAAGTTTGCGTTTGGTCAAATCGCCGGTCGCGCCGAAAATCACCATTACGCACGGCTCGGCTGTTCGTTGTGTTTGATTCATTTTTTTATTTTGCCACAGAGCGCACAGAGTTCACAGAGGAAAACCAAAAAGTTTTTCTCAATTTCTCTCTGTGAACTCTGTGCGCTCTGTGGCTAAATTCCTAATTCTTCTCGAAGCCGTAATTCGAGCCTGTTCATCTCTCCCGAATCTGTTTCGTGGTCGTAACCCGAAAGATGCAGAACGCCGTGCAGGATAAGTTGTTTGATTTCCGTTTCAAAATCGAGGTTATTTTCGGTTGCCTGTCTTTCGGCTTGTTCGAGACTAATAAAAATGTCGCCTAAATTATTTTCGCCGCGTTCAAAATCTTCAGCTTCAAACGGAAAGGAAAGCACGTCGGTTGTCGCGTTTTTACCGCGAAAAGTTTTATTAAGAAGCCGCATTTTTTTATCCGAGAGAAATACAATCGTGACGAATTTACCGCCCGGTTGTCGTGTTTTTTCGATTACTCTTCCCGCAAAATCTTCAAAAGATTTCGGGTTGATTTTAATTTTGCGTTGATCGTTAATAATTTCCGGCATTTGAAACTTTTTTGTCGTTTTAATAAAACCCTTTCAATTCTTTATTTCCAGCTTACGTTGTTCAAATTATAAAAAGCAAAAAGAAAACCTTTACAAGTTTGCTTTTGACAACTTGTTGAATTTTAACCACTTGTCAATTATTTTTATATAAAAATTTGACAAATAAAAAAGGTAGATATATTTTATTTTCAGTGCTAAAATAGATTTTAGCTATTACCTATCAGAAGAAATACCAATAACATTAAGACTGCGGCAGTTAGAGGTTAAGCTAATTCTTAGCTTTTGTCGCTAACAAAAATCTAACAACAATTTCCCTACCAATTTTTGTTCCTTCTAAAGACTTTTATGTCTTTTGATTGTCTGTAGTAATAGAAATCTATCAGAAGTAACCACCATTTTATTAACTTATTACGTTTATCAATAGAGTGAAACTTTTTTCAGCTATGTGATAGGAGAAAAATATGAATTCATCCGGAAAAATATCTTTATTAACGCAATCACGACAGTTTTTGGCGATTACACTGTTTTGGCTGCTAATTTGTTTATTTAATTTACCGACCTTCGCCCAAATGCGAGTTTCAGGCGCGAGAAGCGGCGGTAAGGCGTCAATTAATAAAAAATCAACCAAAAAAGTTTCCGCGAAACGAGGAAAAGCGGCGCGGACTTCGGATGACGACTATCAAAGCGAAGCCCTCCGAATAGACGTTCCCGTAACGGCTCAGTCAACCGTCGAGGAAATTATGTATAAACAGAATGCTCGCGGATTCTATAAGAATACTCGTGAGCAAATGGCGGAAAAAGGTATTTTGCATGAAAAGGAAGATGAACACCGCGAAGATATTCGTGAAGGCAGCTATGCGCCGCCTTTTTCACAATTTCCCTATCCAAGTGATAAAAATGCAGACAGTTACAACGCCGTTGCCGCGCCGCAGGTTGCCGCGCAAACTGTCGGACTTCAATTTAACGGCGCGACCGGACCGAGCGAAACCGGAGCTTTTCCGCCCGATACGACCGCCGGCGTCGGTCCGACGCAAGTTGTAGTTTTCCTCAACGGTCGTCTTCGCACTTTTAATAAAACTACGGGCATCGCGGACGGAGTTATAAACGCCGACTCGGATGTTTTCTTTGCTTCGGTGCTGACACCGCCGCTCGCCGGTGAAGTTGTTTTCACATCTGACCCGAACGCACGTTACGACCGACTTTCAAATCGTTGGTTTTTGAATATCATTGATGTTGTCCTTAACTCCACAACAGGCGCAACCACCAGAGTCAACCGCGTTTTAATCGCAGTTTCCGATGCCGCCAGCAATGGAGTAATAAGTGGTTCTACCGTTTGGACTTTTTACCAGTTTCAGGGAGACGCAACCAACTTTACCGATTACCAATCTTTTGGAATCGATGCAAGCGCGATGTATATCGGCGCGGATATGTTCTCCCTGGCAGGCGCTTTTCAAAGCACGAAAGGTTTTGTTATTCCAAAAGCTCCGGCGCTAACCGGCTCTCCGCTGACGGTTTGGGCATTTGCGGGACTGGTTGCAACCCCGACAGGCGCAGGTCCGTTCGCGCCGCGCGGAGTTGATAACCCTGACCCGACCAATACGGGTGTAACAGCAACCGGATATTTCATCGGTGTCGACAACGCAACATTCAATACGTTGATGATACGCCGTGTTACCAATCCGGGCAGTCTCGGTCCTGCTCCGACCATTTCCGCCAATATCTCGGTTGCTACTTTGACAACCCGCTTCCCCGTATTAGTTCCGCATATGGGAAATACGGGCGGAAACAACGGCAGACTTGATTGTCTGGACGACAGACTGTATTGGGCTTCGATGAGAAACGGGCGGTTGTGGACGGCTCATTCTATCGGTGTAAACAACACGGGCGTCGCAGGAGCGACAAATAATCGAAATGCAGCGCGTTGGTATGAGCTGGATACTACCGTGGCAACTCCTACTATTGTTCAATCCGGGACTCTGTATGATAATAACGCAACGAATGACGCCAACCAACGTAACTACTGGATTCCTTCCATTGCAGTTTCGGGTCAAGGTCACGCGGCTCTGGGCAGCACTATTGCCGGAACAAACGAGCGCGTCAACGCTTTTCAAACCGGTAGATTAGTCGGAGACACGCTTGGCACAATGCGCGAAGGTCCGGGCGGTTCTGCTTTGCCGGGCTATACAGCCACTGTCGCCACCAACATTTACAATCCTCCGGGGGATTCTGGCGGTTCGAGCGGACGACGCTGGGGCGATTATTCAATGACCGTTGTTGACCCGCTCGACGATATGTCTATCTGGACTATTCAGGAATATGTCAACGGCGTAAATACCTACGGCACTCAAGTCGCGCGATTGCTCGCTCCGCCGCCTGCGGTTCTTCCGGCTTCATTCCCGACGGTGTTCGCAGGTCAACCGTCTGTGAACGTAGTTGTTACCGGCACTGCTCCCGCCGGGCAGGGCTTTTATGATCCGGGCGCGAATCTTGCCGCGCCTGCCAGACCGTTTAACCACATCTCTGCATCCGTCGGCGGTACAAACGTAGCGGTCAATAGCGTAACCTATAACAGCCCGACGCAAGTAACTTTGAATCTGAATACAACATTCGCAGCTATTGGTAACAGGACTTTAACGATAACCAATCCTGACGGGCAAAGTAGCGCGGGAACTTTAACCGTTATTTCCCCTACCGGCATAGGCAAGGAAGCAGACGTAAATCCGCGCCCGAGTCAGGCTGGCAACCCGAATCCGGGTCAAAGCGGTGATGATTTAGTCGCCTCCGGTGACGTGACACAAATCCGGCGATTCGCGCTCGGACTCGATACGCCCGATTCGACAACGACCAATGAAAAACAAAAAGCCGATTGCGCCCCGCTCGCCGGGTTCGGCGACGGAATTATTGCGTCAGGTGACGTGACGCAGGCGCGCCGCTATGCGCTCGGTCTGGATACGGGACATATTGGCGCAGGCGCTTTGATAGCCGATAGATATTCGGCTTCGCAACCGAATTCTCCATCCGGTAACGAGTTATTCAATAAGAAAGCCGGAGAGCGGACAGAGTTTGAAGCGCCATTGAATCATCAGCGGACAGTGACTCCGG
>CAXSBF010000022.1:0-71655 GCA_964235785.1 uncultured Pyrinomonadaceae bacterium
AACGCTCAATCGGCGATTGGCTGACCACTCCCATTTCGACGATTTTGTCGTCGCCCGAACCGATGACCATTACCCACTGCGTATAAATTCCGTAAGGATTGCGAATGCTTCGGACGGCGGTTTGCGTTTCTTTCGATAGCTCGCAATCTCTCACCAGCCGGTCGAAATTGCCGATTTGTTTGCCGATAATTTTTACGCCGCTGTTTTTGACCAAATCAATGCCGATTGGATTCGGCGCGTCGTCTGTTCCGCTAAAATGCTCGTAGGCTTGTCCCATTAAAAGCGTCACAACGCCTTCTTTACGTCCGGTCAAACTTGTGTTGCCGATTAAATCCAAAATTGCTGGAAAGTGTTTCGTGATTTCCTTCATCTCGTCGCAAACGAAAAGAAACGGCGTGATTTGTCCCTGTTTATTTTCCTCGCCGATTTCCTGCATAATCGAAGCGGCAATGCGGAAGCCCATACTTTCTCGGACAGGTTCATCAAGGCAGGAAAGGGAAGTCAGCTCGTAAACGTCGAACGGAGAATCCGAATCGAAGTCCGGGTGCGTCGGCGCGTCGAGCCAAACGTCGCTGCGATAAATATTGAGTTTTAGAAAAAGCTCATTAGCCTTCGTCCGTTCCGTTTCATTCCAACTATAACTTCCCAAAAGATCGAGAAAATGGCTCAGAGTCGGCTGAAATTTTGGTCTGCCCACGCCGTTTCTCGTGTTTGAGATTTTATAAACTTCCGTGACGATGAGCTTCGCAATCGAATAAGTAATAGTGTCGTCTTTCGGCGTTTTGCTGAGATTAAGCAAATCGGTTAAAACGAAGGTGCTTTGCCGTTTGGAAGCGGGCAAGCCGGTTTCAATTCCGGGATAATTCCAGACGTTCAAAGGCTTCGGATCAGTTTCGGCGAAATTGATATGCCGCCCGCTGAACAACTTGCACATCGGCTTTAGAGAGTTTTTGTAGTCAATCGCCCGCACTTTCACGCGCCCAGTGTGAGCGAGAATGTCGGTGATGATTCTCATTCCCAAAACCGATTTGCCCTCGCCGGAAGCGGCGGTAACAATCACGGTCGGCGATTTGATTAAATTGCGGTCAAACAAATCTAAACCGAACATTTGACCGTCGGGCGTAAGAAACAGGCTGTGCGGTCGCGGGCTGCCTTTCCACGCGCCTTCGGTCGGAACGAACGTCGCCAGACTGCTCGCCGCCTCGCCGAATTCCTGCCCCGTTTCTTTTTCAGAAAGTTCTCCGGCGAGCAGTCGCGGGTAAATTGCCCGAACGCGCGCTGGTTCTTCGCGCACGGCATCCGCGCCGGGAATCTTTCTGACGGCGGACATTATCCGCTCGCATCGCTCAGACAAAATTTCGATTCTTTCATTCAACTCCGCACGGCTGCGGGCAAGCCCACCGAAAACAATAAAATTGATTCGCGCTTTGCAGATTTTTTCGCGTCCTTTTTCGACTTGGCGGAGAAGTTCGGTCAATTCTTCACGAATAACCTTCGCGTCTTCGCCCAAAGGTTTTAAGCCGAAAAATGTGTTGCCGCTGCCTTCGATGCGTTTGATTTTTTTCTTCAGTTCCTTTTTGCTCGCGTCCACGTCGAGCGCAACGAAATCAAGCACAATCGTGTGCGGAAAATTCAAATCGCCGCGGCAAGTCAGGTAACGCATCGTGTCGGCAGTTACGAAATTTTGCGGCGGAGTTTTGAGGCTGACGACGCTTGCCAGAGATTGTTCGTGCATCACGAAATCGGTTTCGTCCGCTTTGATATTGCTCGCTGTCAAATATCGCCTGATGTCAACGCATCGAACCGCTTCGGGCAACACCGGCGCGTTTGTGTTAACACCACGCCGGTGCGAGACAAATAATTTTTCAAAAGTTTCCTGTCTGCGTAGAGCTTCGAGCCGGAGTTCTTTCGGGAAATTTTCTTCAAAGGCGCGAAAAACTTTCTCGGCTTCGCGCTTGCATTTTTCTTCTTGGTCAAGTTCGCGGCGGACGAAATTTTGCGAAAAGGCGTTTTTGCCGTTAACGATTGGCGCGGTTAGGAATTGAACGAATCCGCCGCGTGTCATTTCTTTTCGGACGCTCGGCAGAAATTGGAGAATCGGTTTATGGTCGTGGCTGTCCAATCCCGGAACGCGAATCCAGACGGTTGCAGATTGCTCTTTGAGCAGTTCATCGTTGATTGCGTCTTCGTAAATTTTGAGATTCGTCGCGTGCAGCAGCGCGGCGTGCGGATGGCTCGTCTCAACGTTTCGAGAGCTGAGATGATTTCTTAAAACCGCGCCGCCGTCAGGCAGGGAATCGAAACGGATTTGAATCACGGTTCCCGCCGGTTTGTCGAAATTGAGCAGGCTGGAAATTTCGTCAATGCGGTTTTCGGTGAATTCTTCCGACTGGTAAATCGTGTTGGCGAGCGTGATGCGGTAAGCGCGACCGTAGCTTCCGTCCCGGTAGCGCAGTAATTCGCCGTCAAAGCCCATTATTTCGCTTTTTCTTAATCGTCCCCGACCGTGGCTCAGTTTCTTTTCATCAGAAGCAGGTAGGGCGTTTATTGCAGGCGCGGATTTATCGTTAGATTTAAATCCGGCAGTTCGCCTTAATTGGGGCAACAGACGAAACGCCGCAACAAGTCCGACACCTAAAGCCGCGCTGCTGGCGATTAAACTCGCCGCCAAAAAGTGCGGCGATAAATTCGTGTAATTTTCGAGCATAAATTTTCTCTTATTTTTTTTTAGGAATTGTCCCTACTTATCCAGCCTTCGCTTTCGTATTCATTCCCGATTGGTCGGCGCAAGTTTCTCCAGCCGTCTGTTCCCGCGTCGAGCTTGTGAAAGAGCCAGCCTTTCGGTTTGCTGGCTCTTAAAAACGTGAACAGCGATAGACTGACGACGAAAGTAATCGCACCCAATGGAACGCCGAGCGGAATGTAATAAAGCCACCAGCCGAAAACGAACGGCAGGATGTAAGCGGCGGCGGTCGGACAAAGAATGTATTTCCAGTCGCCTTGATAAACGCCGCAGCGTTTGATTTCGTGGTAAACATTCGGTCTGATTGGTCTCGGTCTCATAAGTTATTGCCTTAAAAGTTCGTGTCAACCGAAACATTTTGTCCCTGCGAGATTGAATAAATCACCGCGACGATTGTGCCGAAAGCGAAAGCCGCACCGCCGCCGATGGCGTAGTTGCCCCATTCCTTACCCCACATTTTGTTCCAGATTGCCGCGCCGATTCCCAATGCGCCGCCGCAGAACAAAAGAATGGCGAAAAGTTTCAAGCCTTCGCGGATGATGTTAGCGAGATTGCCGGAATTGCCCGAAAAAATCGGACCGCCGCCCTGCGCGTGCGCCGCTTCGTGAATCAATAGGTTTAGCAAAATAGCTCCGAAAATCGGCGCGGCGGCTCGTGCCGTCAGCCGGGTTTTGTTTTTCAAGTTCGTCAAGATTTGTTTTTGAGTCGCCGTTTCGCGCAGTAAAGCAAGAACGGCGGATTTCAATCCGTTTTTCATTTCTTTTTCCTCTTCAGTTTTTTGGTTTCTCGCGCCAACGCTTTCTATTTGGTTGACGCTTTTGAGATAGAGCAAAGTTTGTGCCTTGCCGTAAGTGCCTGAGAATATGAGTTTTATTTTGGGGCATATCATTTGCGCTTTAGAACGCGCAAGACGAATTGCTTGACCTGCAACGCCAGCCCAATTCCAATTTTCGCTTGAGGAAAAATTATGAAAGAAAATTTTTTAAGGTATTTTTGTGCGCGCCGCCGTTTACAGCTTCGTGCGAGCGCGTTTTTTTTGATCGTTGTTTTCGCATCGCAACAGAGCGCGAGCTTCGGACAAACAACCGTTTTGACGAAACGGCAGTTTTCGCGCATTTCAGTCGTTGAACGGGCAAGATTTTTCGAGCCGACGATTTCACGCATCGCGTCGGAAGAACGGGTTGACCCGTATCTCTTGTGGACGATTGCTTATAACGAAACCAGATTTCGCCCGTGGCTCTCTTCGCCCGCCGGAGCGGAAGGATTGATGCAGTTCATTCCGGCAACTGCCGCGCGTTTTAATTTGTTCAAACCTTATCAGCCCGAACCCGCAATCAGAGCGGCGGCGCGTTACGTTCGATTTCTGTCGAATCGTTTCGCAGGAAGGGTTGATTCGATTCTCGCCGGTTACAACGCGGGCGAGGGCGCGGTTGACGCATTTTTGGCGGGCAGAACCGTCCGCGCCGGAAAGAAAATCATCAACGCTGGCGGGCTAAAAACTGTCGGCGGAGTTCCGCCGTATCGGGAAACAATCGGTTACGTCGCTCGCGGACTCATCGTTTATCGCTTGCTGAGAACGCGGCAAATGTTTCCGGGCGTGTTTGAGACGGCAGTTTATCCGCCCGCTGTTTCCGAATCGGTCGCCCGCATTTGGCTCAATGACCCGGAAATAGGTTTTAACGGCTCGATCTTGACTCAAATCAATAATCCGATTTTCTGGAACACTGAGACAGTGGCGCAAAATTTTTCCGTTCAATTAAATGAACAACCCGTTCAACCTAAAATCGCGGCGATTAAATTTAATCGCCGCGCTGCACCGAACGAACAGCCCACTGCTTCGGTGATTTCCGCCCGCTCAGTTTCAGAAAACTCTTCGAATGACGATGAAAAAGCAGAAAAACCGACCTTGCGAAACGAGGTTTTTTACGAGCCGCGCACGGGCGAGAGATTTCAAAATCAGAACGGTAAAATCGAGCAACTTCAGGAGAGCGGCGAGCGGATCGTCGGCGAACAAACGCGAGTTTCAAATGCTTCATCTAGTCGCGCTCGCGGGACTTATTTCGGCGGCTCGATTAAACAGGACTCCAAAAAATAAACGAACGGTTGATTCACCCGATTAACTTTTACAAGCCGGATAAATTTATCCGGCTTTTTTGCGTTTTACAGCGAAATTTGTAGGCTTTTTTCAGCGACCTTTAAAAGGTGGTTTGATGAACAGACCACCCTTGTTACTCTGTCATTCCTTCATAAACCTATGTTGAACAACCTTTTCCAAGTCTTTCACAATTTAGGTGGTCTGACGATCAGACCAGTGTGGCTCGTTCGTCAGACCACTTGCAAATCCGTTCCGGTAAATTAAAGACCAAAAGCTGCAAAAAGGCGTGTCTTTTGAATAAAAGTTTTGATTTTTCCATTGGCACTCGTTTTGCACTTGAGCTGTTTTGCGGGTCGCGTTTCACGCGGCATCTGCCCGCGCCCAAATTCGCGCCAGCAATCTGAAAACTGCAAATTAAAGGCGCGCGTTTTCAATGTATGAACTCAAAGATGTCGGAACAATCAACAAACGAATTGCCGCAAGATGCGGCGGTGAATGCTGCGAAGGTTCAACCGGAAGCAATTACTTTCCAGCCGGAAGCGATAAATCTGCTCGAAGTGATGGAGATTTGTTCTGACTTGTGCGTCACGCAACCGCTGCACCTTCTGCAAATTCTGGAAGAATGCGCCGTTTCTCCCGAAATCACAGTCGCGCCGCTTTTTGCCGAGATTATGTCATTGAAAGTTTCGCGGTTCGGCAGACGATTGGAGCAAATACATTGATTGCCCGAAGCAATAAATAACAAGAAAATTTTTAGAGGTTTTTATGTCATTTGATAAACACGACCAAACCGAAGATTTTTCCGGCGAGAGAGGGCGCGCTCTTGAGGCTGATGCTCACTTTTACGTCGAGCGCGACCCGGAAGACGTTTTGACGATTTCGCACCTTCTGCGCCTGGGATTAGTTCTCGTAGTTCTGCTTTTTTTAAGCTGCGGCTTGAATTTTTATCTCGCACTGCGAAAAGCGGATTTAATCGTCGTTGATAAAACGAGCGGGCGCACGCTGGCGATTAACGATAAAGATTACGGCAGCACCGAAGCCGTCCAAATATCGCCTGATAGTTTGACGAACCGCGATAAAAAGGCACTGGTCGCGGAGTTTCTGAGCTGTCTCTATGGAGTCAACGGAACGACTCGCGCGGCAAACGTCAACCGCCTGCTCAAAATGATGGAGCCGAATTTATCCTTGCAACAAGCCAGACTTTTTAACGACGAAAAGCTGCTCGCGCAGGAAAAGGCGGAGAGCGTTAATTCGAGTTGGGAATTGCAGGACGTTACTTTCGACGACCGCGACCCGTATGTCGTCCGCGCTCTCGGCGTCAGACGCGTCCGCCGCGTCCGTGAAGGTGCGAGCGTTGAGGAACAAACGCAAATCAAAGTCAAATTTTTGCTGATGGATTCGCCGACATCCCCGGCGAGAAACGACAACAATTACCGCACCGGCTTTTATGTTCAAAAATACCGCTCCGAAGCGGTTGACGGCACAAAGCAATCGCCGCTCGTGCTGCTCTCTGACGAGCGCACCGCCAATATCTCGGAAAACAATTCGGGAACAATCAACCAGAACCGCTCTGGTGAAACGGCAACGGGCGACAAACAATAATTTTTTGAAAGTTTAGAAAATTTTGAAAAGACGCGCAGATTTTAACAGGCGCGACGAAAACTAAAACAATGATGAAACCAAATTTGATTTACACTGAAAAATTTTGCGGGCGGCGTGGGGCGCGAGTTTGTTGTCTGAGCCTCGCCATTTTCTTAGGTTTTTTCTGCGCCGCCGGAAACGTCTCGGCGCAAAAGAGAATTCCTAAACGGCTGAGAACAGCGAAAGTCTCCTCGGTTAAGCCGCAAGTTAAAAACTCAGTCGGCGACGTTGCCCAAAAAGAAAAAACCGGTAACGTTGTAAATAATAACGCTGCCGCAATCACGGTCGTTAATCGCGCCGAAGCCGATTATTTGACGGGCGAAGCGAGCGTGTCGGTGAATCCGAAACAGCCGACAGTCATTCGATTGGGCTTGGCGCAAAATGCGGTTTCGGTCGTCGAATTTCCGGCGATTGACCGGATTTATTATATCCACGAGGGAAACCCGAAACTCGTCACCGTCTTTCAATCGCCGACAAAGGAAACTGACCGCTCGATAACGCTTTATCCGGGCGAAGGCTTTTCGACGAGCGCGGCTTCAGGACAAAAAGAATTGTCGGCGACAATCACGATGCAGATGAAGTCCGGTTTGGTCATCGTGCTGGAAATTGTTCCTGCCCCAGACATTCACTCCAACGCGCATCGCTGCGTCTTGAACTACAACATTTCGGAAGTCGTCGCCGCCCGGCAAGCCGCCGGTTTGAAAGTAAATTTGGGCGATGACGAAACGCCTAAGCCGTTAAAACAAACCCGCGCCAACTCGTTGCTGATGACAAGCAATCTTGCAGGCGATGGCGATTTGAAAGACGCAAATGGGGACGCGAATTTACAGCCTTCAGCCTTCGTCGAAATCGCTGCCGGAAACGCGGGGAACAAAAAGGACGCGCAAAACGCTTCCAAGTCAAAAATGAAAACCGGAGCGCAGTTGACGCGCCAAGTGAATAAAAAATTGGCGGAAGCAATCAAATCGCCGAAAGAAAAATTCGCGGCTTGGTCATCAGCCGTCAAAGGTTTGAGTCTTTCGACCGCGAAAATCGTCGAAATTGACGACCGGCAACGGCTCTTGATCGTCGCCGTCAAAAACGAAACGACCGACGGCTTGCGCCTGCTCGACGAAATGCCTGAAATCCAAATTCAAACCGTTGATAAATCGGGGAACAGCTTGCAGCTTGAAAGGCTCGAAAGAAAATATGTGGAGACGACCGCCCTGCAAGGTGCTATTCCCGCCGGCGCGATTGTCTATTACGCCGTCGTTTTTGAAAACCCGATTTTGGGTGCGAATCAAAAGCTACTCGTTTCCGCCGCTCACGACCGCGCCGCCGACACGCCCGTTGTCGCACGGGCGGCAACGCAGCTTGATAAAAAGGAAGGTGGTAACAAATGAACAGCAAACAACGACACGTTCCCGTCGTCATTCCGCCCGCGCTGGACGCGGATGAATCGGAACTCGCCGCCCGGAATGAATTTCTCCTTGAGAAAGAAAGTTTTGATGAAATTTCAAACGCCGACGAAGAAGCCGAAGAAATTATTCTGGACGAAACCGATGCCGCGCCCGGAAGTCTTGCGGACGAGCGCGACGCGAAAAACCTGCGACGCGCAAAGCGTCGCAAATCGCTCGCCTTTTTAGGCATTTTCGGCACAGGCTTCGGCGCGCTTCTACTCTTTTTAACTTGGGCTTTCGGCTTCGGATTTTTCGCGCCGCCGTCGCGCGTCGCCGTTGACCGCAATCAAAAAACAACCGGCACGAGTTCATCCGGTACAACGACGAGCGGCGACGAAAAACTGAAAACCGCATTGGCTTTAGTCGCGAACGAGACGAGCAACTATAAAGATGCGCCGGTAATTTCCGACGCTTCGACGAATCCGAACGCTGCGACGGAACAAGATTTGAAACTGACTACCAACGATAAAACCGGAGGACAGCCGAACAATGAAACAACGGGAAATATGATTGTTCTACCCGACGAAACGGGAAGGGTCAAATCAAACCAGACGCAAAATCAAATTCGCAATTCGCAGCCGACCTCGCAAGGCATCGTCAATACTCAACCGAACTTTCTGAACGGGGAAGTTGCTCCGACGAACTCTGTTCTTCAGTCGAAGGCGAATAATAACGACGGTGCAACTCTTTCGGACAAATCCGACGGCGGGACTCCAGCGCGCTCGGTATTTTTCGGCGGGGTTTTCGATAAAAACAATTCAAACCGTCAAAACTCTAGGGCGGATTCGAGCAATTTTTCCCTCCGCCGTATTTCGACAAACCAAAACGCTAATGTTCCGACTTTCGGCAGCTTGCTGCCCGTGCGTTTGCTGGGCGCGATTTACACTTTGCGCGGCGCGGGCGGCTTGGTGCGAATGGAACTGGTCCGAAGTGTCAAAAAAGATGGATTTTCATACCCGGCGGGAACCACTATCGTCGGCAGACTTCGCGGAAGCGAATATAACCGAGTTTTCATCTCGGCAACGGGAGCGATTGACGCGAAAACGGGCAAACTCGTCAAATTCGAGGGCGAAGTTTTAGGCGTTGACGGCTCATCGGGCGCAATCGGGACACGAAAATCAATTAAGAGCTGGGGAGCGCGTTTCCTATCAGGTTTACGCGAAGCGGGCGGGCAAGCCGTCAATGTGCTCGCGGCTCGCGGCAGCAGCGGGCGCGGCGGCACAATCGTTTTAAATGGAAACGGCGGACTGAAAAGCGAAGTATCGTCAATCATTCGCGGCGATACGCAGGAAAACAGTTTTGTGATGGTGCGTGCCGGAACTGAAGCCTACGTTTTAATTACGGATTTGCCCGCCGAACAACGCGAGGGCGATGACGAATTTGAAAAACTCGCAAATACGAACGATCAAATTCCCGGAGTGAACTTAAGCGAATCGGAAATGGCGGACGTTCTGGCGACCGACGATCCCGACAAACTCCGCGCGGCACTTTCGAAAATGTCGCCGCAGTTTCGCGCTCTGGCAATTAAAGCGATTGAGGAAGGTAAATAAATATGCTGCCGAGCAACCCCGACAAATCGAAAATCAATCCGCGCCAGATGGTGAGAGAAGGGCGCGCGGATAAACTTTACGCGCTTATGTGCGCGACCGGCTACATCCCGGACGAAGGAAATTTCAGCGATTTCTGTCAGTCTCTTCTTTCCGGTTTCGCGCTTCTCGCCTGCGGCAATCCGGGTTCGGGCAAAACCGTTTTCTCCGACGCGCTCTTTGAAGCGTGCAATCTCGATTATTACACCGTTACGGGACGCGACGAACTCAAGCAGGAAGAACTACTTTGCTCCTGGGACCGGCGCGAACAGGATTCGTTTATGCGGGAAGCACGCCCACTTGTTGATGCGTTGCCGGAAACCGAACGCGCCCGCGCGCTCGAATCGGCGCGCCATCAGCGATGGACGCGACGGTTTTTAATCTTAGGCGAAGTCGCTGCGGCTTACTCTAAAGCCGAGGCGAGCGGATTTCCAACTTTGCTCAGGCTCGACGAAGTTGACAAATTCGGCGCGGCAATCGAAGACGCTCTGCTCTCGCCGCTCGCCACGGGGAAAATTTACGTCGAACGCTTGAGCGAAGGCTTTGTCGGCTGCATTAATGAAGACGTTTTGCCGATTGTCATCTCAACGTCGAACGATTCGCGCCACGAATTATCACAGCCTTTCCGCGACCGTCATCTTCACACTTATTTCGCCACGCCCGGTTTGATGAAAGAGCTTCAAATTTTGCGGGCGCGGTGTCCCAAAATCAAGGCGGCGAATCTGTCAAACGCTTTGAAACTGCTCGACGCGATTCGCTCGGTCGCCGGGCTGTCGCATTATCCGTCCGTTAGAACCGGCATTCAGCTCGCTCGCGCTTTTGAACGCGATTCAATCTCCGAAATCACCGAGCGCAATGTTTCGATTTATTTCACTTACTTCGCCAAAAATCGGCGCGACGCGGAGTATTTGAAAAAGCAGCTTCCTTATCTCCTATCCTGCGTCGGCACTTTTCACCCGGTGATTGACGGCGCGCTCGCCGAGCGTGACGCGGAATGGGCGGGGCATTGGGCAAAAAAGCGCGAAATAATTGATGCTTGCCGAAACGAGCAATTTATTAAACAGTCCAAAGATTCAGTCCGGTTTGAGCAGACGGCAAATCTTTCACCGAACGATTTTTCTTTCGCGCCGGCGGCGATGTGACGCGCGCAATTTTTTTTAACACGGAGTAAAACCAAATGTCTTCATTTCTATCGTTTTTGGGGCGCGCCGCGTCGCCTGGTTCAAACAAAGGTAACAATTCAAAAAAGATTTCCGCCGAAAAATCCAAGTTCGTTGGCTCGCCGCTTTTCAATGTTTTGCTGATGGTCACGCTGATGCTCGGCGTATCGGCGTTTTTCCGAATTTTGGAATGGCGCAGATTAAACGCGCAAACCCAGATTCAGATTAACGATTCGGAAACGGTCGCTGACCGCGGTAATGCGAAAAACAAAATCGCATCCCAGCCCGCCGACGTATTCGGCGGCGAAGTTTTCGATACGAGCCGCCGTTTGCGCGAAACGGGCGCGTTGGGTTTTGCCGTCTGTTTGAGCATTTTGGACGAAGCAAGAAGAACGCGCCAGATTCCGGGTTCGATTAAAGCACTTATAAACGCCGTCACGTCGCGCGAACTTCTGCCGCCCGGCTTAACGGTCGAAAACGGCGAAATTCGTTCGGAAACGAGTTTAATTTACATTCGCTACCAGCCCGAACCGATGCAGATTGAATTCGTGTCCGTTCCCGTCCAAGCGCGATTCGGTCCGACGCTCCTGATGCGCTTTCCGCTAGTGAGTGCTGACGGGAAAAACATCGCTTATTTTCAATCTTCACGAATCGCCGGCGTTAACATTCCGCCGCCGTTTGCGTCCGCTGCGGAAGTAATCCGCAGCGGCTGGACTTTGGAAGCGTGGCGCGGGAACGAGGTCGGCGGAGGCAACCAGGATTTCGCCCGAATGCTCGCCGATGAACAGGAAAATTTAAAAAGCACTTCGGCAAATAATGATAATGAACGTGTCCGTTAGTTTTTCGCTTAAATACCTTACTGAAGTTTTATGTTGAGCCGCAAATGGATCGAAAACTTGGACGCGAGCGGACGCATTTATCGCAAAGCCAACGAGCAGTATCTGCCCGCTTATCAAGCCTTTTGGCTACTCGCGCGCGATGTCAGCACCGGCGTTTTGCTGTTCATCTTCGGCTGGGTAAACGCCGCGCTAATTTTGATTTCTGGATACTTGCTCGGAATCTCCAATCTTCCGTGGCTCGCCGCGCTTGCCTTTGCCGCCCTCGCCGTCGCAGCGTCTTTGTTCGACGCTTACTCGCTCGTTTTTCCGTATTACCAATTATGGACACGGACTACGCACGGCTCGGCGCGATGGGCGACGCTCGACGATTTGCGCGTCCATGATTTGCTACGGAAGATCGGCGAGCCTGTGCCAAATGGAGCTTTGAGAATCGGTAGAGTTTTTTCCGACTACGATTTGATTTTGCCAAAGAATCTGTGGCTTCTTCATATGGTCTTTTTCGGTCCGACGGGCGCGGGCAAAACCAAGACGTTTTTTATGAGTATGCTGCGTTATTTGGCGCAATACGGGTCAACCATCGCCTTCGACCCGAAGGGCGAGCTTTTCGAGCAGACGGCGATGGATTATCGCACGCATTATCGACTTGATTTAATCAATCCCGCCCAAAGCGACCGCTGGAATTTTATGCCGCTTTGCTGCGGCAGCGCATTCTTCGCTAATTCTCTCGCGGGAATGATGCTTTCATTGGAAGCGAGGGCGAAAACCAATCAAGACCCGTTCTGGGGAAACGCCGAGCAGGTTTTACTGACCGCCGTTCTGCTTCATCTCGCTGAATGTTACCCTGCGGCGACTCCGGCTTTCGCTTATGATTTCGTTGCCGAATTTGATTCTCTCAAAGAAAGTGAGCGCATCAATGAATTGAAAGATTCGCCCAGTCCGCTGGCGCGACAAGCGATGCAGGTCGTCTTCAACAGCGCGCCGGAAAATACTCTCGGTTCGGTTCTTCTCGGTTTGGGAAACAAACTCCGCCCTTTCACCCTGGATGAAGCGCGTCAAGTGACGGCATTGCCTTCGCACCAAGAGTTGCAGGAAGGCGTAAAACTGATTGACTTCGCCAAATTGCGCGAGCCTGGAACAGCCATTTTCATCGTCGTCCCGGAAGGCGCGACCGAAGTTTACAAAGAATTTCTGGCGACGTTTTTCGGGCAGGCAATTTTTGAATTGCGCCTTGATAACACGCGCGAGCCGGAGCATCCGTGTCTGGTTTTGATTGACGAAGCCCGCGAATTGGACGTGGCGGAAGTGCGCCGCATCGCCGGCATCGGGCGCGGGCGCGGAATCGGAATGGCTTTAAGCTATCAGGATTATCCGCAGGTTTTAGATCAATACGGCGACAAAGGCGCGAAGGCGATTTTGGAAACGATGATGACCAAAATCTTTCTGCCCGGCGTGAACGGCGAGACTGCCAACTATGCTTCCGACCTTTTAGGCAAAACGACGATTCACACGGAAACTTCGGTTGACTACAAGGGAACTGATAAAGACAACACGCGCTATTCCGATGCCGGACGCGCTCTGATGCTGCCGGACGAAATCCGCCAGATGCCTAAATTTCGTCAGCTGCTCGTCGTTACCGATACCGCGCCGCCCGTCAAAGCCGCATTTCCGCCGGTTTATTTGCGGCACGACATTCAAAAAGCGGTCGCATACGCCAAGCCGGAAGTTTTACGACTTGGTGATTCAAAAATCTTCAAAGGCGGAAATTTTAATTTACCAAAAAACTCCGGCACGAACGGCTCGTTTCTCGCTGCCGATGCTTCAACTGTTCCGAAAAAGCAGACGGAAACGAAACAAACGAAAATTAAATCCGTCGCTGCCGCCTCAATAGCCGGCAATGCGGTTGCGGTTTTAGAGCCGGATTCGAATGGCGATCAATTTGAATTTGAATCGGAAATTACAGACCGCGCGCTCGATGAAATCGGCGCGCGGATGGTGGATTTTGAGACGACGAATGAGAACGGCGATGACGAAGACGTTTTAGCTTTAGCCGATGATGAGACTATCGGCGAAGTCGAAAGAGATTTTATGGAGCAGGAATTAAAAACATTTTTGACGAGCGAGGGCGGCGGAGCAAAAACATCTTCACAATTTGAAAGCGACCAGGGCGAGGATGGCGATGAAGTTACTGATTGTTTCGATTCCAAAACTGTTTTGCGCTCCCGCGAGATTAAAAATTCAAACGATGAAAACCGAAAAAATCAGGAAATAACTTTGACCGCGAATGTCGCCTTAACCGCAAGCGAGACGGCGCGCGAAAAGAGGCGCGCCCGCCAAACGCTTGAGTCGGAAGACGAGTTTTATAACGCGCTCGCCCAGCGCGTTCTGTAATGTTTTTGAATTTATGAAAAACAGTTCGATGAAATTAACCTTTATCATCACGCCCTTGATGGTCGTGCTGGTTCTCGGCTCGTATTTTTACTCGCTCTGGGCGGCGGAAGTGAAACGCCGCGACGAGATGCCGCAGGACGGCGCGGCGGCTTTGACTCGTGATTTGCTGAAATATCACGAGCAGACCGGAGCGTTTCCCGAAGATTTGCGCCGGTTAGCCGGCAAAGTTTGGGACGCTAAAAAACAGCGCGACTTCGACCAATCCGGCAAAGTTTTCCGGCACAACCACGTCTTTTACCTTTACGCGCGCCAAGGCTCGCATTTATTTTCGCTCTGGGCAGTTCCGAGCGGCGAGCGGCGCGAGGAAGGCGTTTCGTGGTATGTTACAGCTTCGCCCGACGCGATCCGTCGCTGGAAAGGTCCGGCGATTGCCGCGGGTGAAGTTGATAAACTGATTTCTCAGCCCTCCGTTCAGTCTTTAGCTCTGCTCGGACTGACCGAACAACCCGCAACTGATTTGAAAAAATCGGCTGATTTAGCCATTCCCCACTCGCCGCGACTTCTTCAATCAAATTCAACGCCAGCCGAATTTATCAAATAACAGAAATAAGCAGCTAACTTAAATTACTCTATGGGTAACTAAAACAAGCTAAAAATATACTGCTAAAGCCGAAAAAAGTTTTTTATTTTCTGCTCTTGAGCGGACAGCAATTCGAACAAAACGATTTTTTGTAAGCGGTTTATAAGTTGAACAATCCCGCACAACAATTCCGTATTTGGTGATAAGGTTCTGAAGTAATTCGGCAAAAGTTAATTTTGTAAGATTAGTCTCAAGCAGCAGAAAATTTGCTGCCGACGGATATACTTTTATTCCTAAACTTCTTAATTTTTTTTGCAGCCATTCCCTTTCAGTTTCGTTCTGACTCCTCGTTTTTTCGGCAAAAACTTCATCTTTATAAATTTCGGCTGCTGCATTAACCGCGAGCGTCGTCACCGACCAAGAGGGAATTTGAACGCACATTTTTTTTGCCAGAAAGTCGGGAGCGACAGCATATCCGACTCGCAAAGCCGGAATCGAATAAAATTTCGTAACCGAACGCATAATTACCAAATTGTTATAATCTGAGACAAAAGAAATCATACTTTCCTGAGGCGCATAGTCAATAAAGGCTTCGTCAAGCAAAACGGTCGTGCGAGTTTTATAGGCTGCTTGAACGATTTCTATTAAACGCTCGCGGTCAATAAGCGCACCCGTCGGATTATGCGGATTGTTAATAATGCAAAACGGCGGTTTTTGACGATTCAATTTGTCAATAAATTTCTCCGCGTCAAGCATAAAGTCATTTTCGGCAGATAGAGAAAAGTTAATTTTCAAACAACCAAAAGCGGAAAGAGCGCGTTCATATTCGCTGAAGGCGGGAACGGGCAGTAAACATTTTTTCGCGGCGACGGCGCGGAGCGCGGCATCAATCAATGCTGCACTGCCGTTGGCAATAATTATGTTATTTTCGGGAATGTTGTGGTGAGAAGCGATGGCAAAACGAAGTTCTTGAAGATTTATATCGGGATAGCGACTGAGCAAAGCAACATCGGCAGCGTCTCTCGACAATCTTTCCAAAACTCTTTTCGGCGGCGGTGCGGGATTGATATTGGCACTAAAATCGATTAAATCTTCGACCGCAATATGATTTTCCCGCGCGATTTTCTCAATCGCGCCGCCGTGCGCCGGATACAAAGATTTCTCTGTTTCGCTAATCATTTCTTTTGCCGAGGTAGCTGAACAGTCCCGCGCCCAAATAACCGATTAATGCGGCGCCAACCATCAGCTTTATTGCCTTTCGCGCTTTTTCCGGCGTTGCTGATTCAAATTCGCCCCCGAATTCGGCGGCGACGTACGCCGCGCCGTCATAAAAATTCACGCCGCCGAGCCAGACGTTCAACGCGCCTGCCATCGCCGCCTCCGTTTGTCCGGCGTTCGGACTGGCGTGAAGATGCGCGTCGCGCCGCCAGATTTTTAGCGCGTCGCTGGGCGATTCTCCCAGAAGATATGCCGTCGCAATTATTAAAATGGCACTCAGGCGAGCCGGAATAAAATTCGCCGCGTCGTCAAATTTCGCGGCGAAACGACCGAAGTTAAGATACGGCGATTCCTTGTGACCGATCATCGAATCGAGCGTGTTGGCGGCTTTGTAGGCGAGCGCGAGCGGCGCGCCGCCGAGCGTCAAATAAAAAAGCGGCGCGATCACGCCGTCGCATAAACTTTCAGCGACCGTTTCGATGACGGCGCGGGAAATTTCCGCCTCTCCCAGATTTTCGGTGTCGCGCCCGACAATTCGCGCCAGTTCTTTCCGCGCGGATTCGAGATTGTTTTTTTCGAGTGCGTCCAGAACCGCGGTTGC
Organism: uncultured Pyrinomonadaceae bacterium; assembly: GCA_964235785.1. Classification (GTDB taxonomy): domain Bacteria; phylum Acidobacteriota; class Blastocatellia; order Pyrinomonadales; family Pyrinomonadaceae. The sequence continues at coordinate 16,291 of CAXSBF010000022.1, forward strand.
TTCATCGTATAAATTGCGCGTTGCCAAAACGGAAAACGCCAGCCAAATTTCAACCGTTTCGCCGAAAACTATATTCCGTCGTCTTGTTATCGCTAACAAAACTTTCCCCGCTAAAAACGAACCGCCGATGACGATTGACGAAAGCAATGCGCCGCCGAACGATTCTCGGACGGGCGTTTTCGTATAACGGCGAATTAACTTTTCGCCTGTCGAAACGCCCGCACCAATCGCTCTGACCGGATGCGGCAAATTTTCCGGATCGCCGACGAGCCAATCGAGAATTATTGCCGCCGCCAATGTTTTCGCATTTGTCATTATTTTTCGAGTAGATGATTATCGCTTCGGCTTCAGTTGCAGCCAATCGAAAATCAAATCGAGATTGACCGAACGGCGAACGTGCGCGGCGAGGCGGTCGTAACGCGCTTCTTTTTCGGCGCGGTGAAAATTCAGCTTTTCGGCTTCGCCTAATCCGGCGGCTCGGCGAGCGTTTTTGATAAAGGCGTGCCGAAAGTCATCCGCGTCAAAAATCCCGTGCAGATATGTTCCGAAAACTTTTCCGTCTGCATTCCTCGCTCCATCCGTTATTTTAACCGCCGAATTTGTCCGGCGGACAATCTTCGCAAAAGGCTGGCAATCCTTCACATAAACGGTTTCGCCCAAGTGGATTTCGTAGCCGCCGACATCGCGGCAGTCAAACGCAATACCGAAAAGATTGGAATCGCAAACTTTACCGTCTGCAGGAACGGTTATTTTCTCTCCATTTAAATTGGTGCGAATCGGCAGAATCTCAAGTCCCTTTGATTTTCCCCCGCCTTCAAGTCCGGCGGAATCATTGATTTCAAGTCCGAGCATCTGCATCCCGCCGCAGATGCCGATGGTTATCCTGCCGCCGCTCGCGTGTCGCTTTATTGCCTCGGCGAATCCCGTTTTTTCCAGCCAGCGCAAATCTTCAATGGTTTGTTTTGAGCCGGGGATGATAATAATGTCGGCTTTTTCAACATCATTCGGAGTTTTTAGAAAGCCAAGCGCGATTGATTCTTCGGCGATAAGAGCGTCAAAATCAGTAAAATTTGAAATATATGGAAGAGCGATCACGCCGATTCGTAAAGGGCGATTTAATGAGTCATCATTTTTACGAAACGAAGCGAGCAGATCGCGTCTCGTTTCCAAACTCACGCTGTCTTCTTCATCTAAGCCAATGTTAGGTAAATGATGAATCACGCCGACACACGGTTTGCCGATTTTCTCCTCAATCATTTGTACACCCGGAGTCAAAAGCGTTTCGTCGCCGCGAAACTTGTTGATTAACAAGCCGCGAATTAAATCTTGTTCTTCCCTTTCAAGCAGGGCGATAGTTCCGTAAAGCGAGGCGAACACGCCGCCGCGGTCAATGTCGCCGACGAGCAGGCACACGGCATCGGCGGCTTTCGCCATTCGCAGATTTACGATGTCCCGCGCCTTGAGATTGATTTCGGCGGGCGACCCTGCGCCTTCTAAAACGACAATATCGTGAGCGGCGGCAAGATTTTCGTAAGACTCGACGACCAGCGGAAACAGTTCTTCAACCCTTTTCCGGTGATAATCGTGCGCCGTTACCTGTCCCCAAATTTTTCCGCGCACGATGACCTGCGCCCCTGTGTCGGACGAAGGTTTTATCAAAACCGGATTCATATCAACCGTCGGCACAACGCGGGCTGCTTCCGCCTGCATCGCCTGAGCGCGTCCAATCTCTAATCCGTCGGGCGTGGCGGCGGAGTTCAGTGCCATATTCTGCGCTTTAAACGGCGCGACCGTAAAACCTTCCTGCACGAAAATACGGCAGAACGCCGCCGTCAAAAGCGATTTGCCGACGTGCGAACCCGTTCCTAGAATCATTAATGAGCGAGCCGTCATAAACTTCTAAAACTCTCCGAAATTGTGATTGACGATGCGAACCACCGGAAAATCACTGTAAAAATCAATTACGTTAGCGCAGCCGTAATTCTGTTCAAGACGAAAGAGATTTTCAGTCGGCAGTCCGAAACTTTCCGTCAGCGCGATACGATTGACTCCGCCGTGAGAAAAAATCACGATTGTCTGATTCGCGTGCCGAATTTTTAATTCTTCAATCGCCGTTAAAACGCGCCCGCGCATCAGTGCGAAACTTTCGCCGTTCGGAAATTTAACTTCCGTCGGTCTGGTCATCCAGCATTCATAAACGTCGGGAAAACGAGTTTTCACGTCATCATAAGTTGCGCCTTCAAATTCTCCGAAATCCATCTCGGCAAAACGGCTCTCTATTATAATGTTCAAACCGAATTTACCGGCGACAATTCGCGCGCTTTCCGCCGCGCGAGTTCGCGGACTCGAATAAATCGCCGCCAAATTAAATTTGTTGAGCCATTGGGCAGTGTTCACAATTTGTGCCTTCCCGTTTTCCGACAAACCGACATCGAGTTTGCCGTAGACCATTCCTTTCGTCGCGGCGACGGGTTCGCCGTGCCGCACAAGGACGATTCTATTTGTCACGCCCGCCGGTAAATTCATCGCAAAAACACCGTTGCCAATAAAACCGCCGTTTCGCAGATTTCCGCGTTCGCGCCCAGAACGTCGCCGGTTACCCCGCCGATTTTGCGAAGACTGAAACGCGCGACGAATAAAGTTACCATTGCGATGATGATCCACAGACTCGCGCCGCTCCGCCAATCGAGCAGCCCGAAAACTAAAACAGCGGCGAAAAGGCTCGCGCCGGCGAGTTCGTTCCAGCCGACGAAATCCGTCACACTCTGACCCAGACCGCCGATTTTGCGGGCATATGGAGTAAACTTTCCGAGAGGCACAATCGCCCAACGCGAAAGCGCTGGCGCGACGATTAAAATACGCCACGCCGCGCCCGTTTCAACCAGCGAGGCAATCGCCGCGACTTTCAAGACGAGCAGCAAAACAAGCGCGACCGCGCCGTATGAACCGATCAGCGAGTCGCGCATAATTTCGAGCGTTCGCTCTTTCATCCGACCGCCGCCGAAGCCGTCAGCCATATCCGCCAAACCGTCTAAATGTAATGCTCCGGTCACAAAAACATTGACGACGACGAGCAGCGCGGCAACCATTATGGATTTGAGCGCATTGCCGTTTGCTGTGTGCGCGAAAAGATGCAGCGCGGCGATTTGAATTGTGCCGACGAGCGCGCCGACGAGCGGAAAACAAATGGCGGCGCGTCCGATGTCCCGCGCTTCCGGCATCGAACTTTGCGGCGCGGGCAGGCGGGTTAAAAAAGTGACGGCGGCAAAAAATCGGTTCATATTCGGTCGCTGACGGCGGCACTTTTAAAAGTCGCCATTTCATTAAAAGCGGCGGCAGCGGCAGCGACGACGTTCATCGCCAGCGCCGCGCCCGTTCCTTCACCGAGCCGCATCTGCAAATCGAAAATCGGTTTTTGTCCGATAAATTCGAGCAGAAAGCGGTGTCCCTGTTCGGCGGAAAGATGTGCGGCGTAAACGTAATCGGCGATTGCCGGACACATCTTGACCGCCAGAGCCGTCGCCGCCGTTGCGATAAAGCCGTCGGTGATAATCGCCGTTCTGTTCGCCGCCGCGCCGATAATAAATCCGACGAGTGCCGCGATTTCCAAGCCGCCAACTTTTCGCAGAATGTCGAAAGCGTCGTCCGAATTCGGGTGATTGAGAGAAATCGCGCGGCGCACTGTTTCGATTTTACGCCGCAAAGTTTCATCGCTCGCGCCCGTGCCGCGTCCCGTCGTCGCTTCGGGAGCGAGTTCGAGCAGAGCCGCCGTGATTGCGCTTGCGGCGGTCGTGTTGCCGATTCCCATTTCGCCCAGACCGACGACGGTCGTGCCGTTTGATTTCGCCGTTTTCGCCGCCTCGAACCCGACGCCGAGAGCCTGCGTCAGTTCGGTTTCGGTCATCGCCGCGCCGAGCGTAAAATTTTTCGTGCCGCGCGCGACTTTGGCTTGAATAAAATTTTCCGCCGCTTCTTTCTGAAATTCGCCGTCCACTCCGACATCCACGATTGTTAAATCAGCGCCCGCGACTTTCGCCAGCGCGTTGATCGCCGCGCCGCCGTCCAAGAAGTTGAGAACCATTTGCGCGGTCACAGCCGCCGGATACGGACTGATACTTTCTTCACAAACCCCGTGACTGGCGGCGAAAACGTAAATCTCGCGCCGCTCGACGATTGGCGAAAATGTTTCCTGAATCGCGCACAGACGGTTGGCGATTTTCTCCAATACGCCGAGACTGAGCGGCGGTTTCGTCAATTCAAGCTGTCGAGCTTGAGCGCGGGCGATCCATTCGGGATTAATCGGTTTGATACGTTCAATCGCGTAGTTTATTTCAAGATTCATTTCGTTCCTGCATTTAAATCGGTTTTTTCAAGCGGCAATAATTTCTCATCAACCTCACACCCGACGACGCGCGCTAAAATCGCGTGAAGCTGCCGCACGCCTTCTGTCAATGCCGCCGGACCGGGCTGTAAAATATATGTTGATTTTACTTCATAAATTTGATTGTTCCGCACCGCGCCGATGTTTTCCCAATTTTCGCGCCTGCGGATAAAGTCTTTTTTAACCGCTTTGCCGCACCACGAACCGATAATGATTTCCGGGTCGGCGGCGATCACGTCAGCCGGAGCGACGATACGGTCTTTGGCAGATTGATGGTTTCGCAAATCAGGGAAAATCGTTTCGCCGCCGGCGATTTCGATCAACTGTTCGACCCATCGTATACCCGAAATCAGCGGGTCATACCATTCTTCAAAAAAGACGCGCGGGCGGCGGGGAAACCGCGCCGCCGAATGTTTGATTGCGCCGAGTTCCGCTTGCAGCTTTCCGACCAATTCACACGCTCGTTCTTCGCTGCCGACAATGCGCCCGACGGTTAAAATCATTTCTAAAATTTCCGTCACGCCCCGCTGATTGAAAGTAAAAACAGTAACGCCGCGCCGGATAAGCTCGGCGGCAATGTCGGCTTGCAAGTCCGAAAAAGCGAACACCAAATCCGGTTCGAGCGACATAATCTTGTCGAATTTGGCGTTGATGAAAGCGGAAACTTTCGGCTTATCGCGTCTGGCTTCGGGCGGGCGCACGGTGTAGCCGGAAATGCCGACGATGCGCTTTTGCTCGCCGAGCAGGTAAAGCGTTTCAGTCGTTTCTTCCGTCAGACAAATGATGCGTCGCGGATATGAAATTAATTCGTTAATCATTATTTTTTGTATGAAGTTTGGAAATTCGAATCAATTACCAAGCCTTTGACCATTTGTTTCCTTCGACGTGCGTTTCGTCGCGCAGCCGCGAATCAATTCCGGCGCGGACTTCCAAAATTCTGCCCATCAGCCAGAGCAAATCCGACAAACGGTTGACGTAAGCGACGACGTTCATAAGTTGTGTACGGTCGTCGGTTTCCATCAGCCGCACCAAAACTCTTTCGCCGCGCCGACAAATCGTGCGGGCGACATCGAACGCCGCGCCCGCCGAGTGGTCGCCGGGCAGAGACCAGTCACCGACAATTCCGGGCAACGCTTCGATGCGGTTCACCTCATTGGTCAAGCGGTCAATCATCTCGTTTGTCACTTCGGGCGGCGTGCGCTTGCCGTCCGGGACGGTGGCGATGACCGCATTGACCGTGAACAATTCTTTTTGAATTTCTTTGGCGAGACGGTTGATTTCCGCGTCGTCCGAAATCGACCGCGCAAAGGCGATTTGCGCTCCCAATTCGTCGAGCGTTCCGTAAGCCTCGACGCGCTGATCAGATTTCAAAACGCGCGCGCCGCCGATTAAACTCGTCTGTCCCGCGTCGCCTCTTTTTGTTGCAATGCTGCTCATTTTTCTGCTGTTCTCCTTTGATGAATTTTAATCAAGCGATTCGTTTTCGCCGCTCGTCCCGTTTGCTCGCCGAAGTTTGATAAACTTGTCGTAAAATACGCTTCCAACGCGCCGCTTGTTTGACCGTCGGATAAACTCCGAGCAGGCGTTCCAGATTTTGCCGCGCCCGCGCTCCGAGTTCGCTTTGTTTGCGGTTTCCGAGTAAGGTGACGGCTAAATGAAGCTCCGTTTCATCGGCGGGCAGTCGCGGTGGCAATTCAATTTCGCCCGATTCGTTCGTTTTAACATTTCTTCGTTTCACAATTTCAATCAATTTCGGTGATAATCGTTTATTTGCCCAGCGGTTAAAATTCAATTTCGGGCGCGAATTCTTTTTCGGTGTTCGATTCAAACTCCATAAACTAAAACCGTTTCAAATCAACCGATGCCGACGTTTTTCTGCTGTCGGACGAGCAGGTAGAGAAAAAACGGCGCGCCTGCCGCCGCCGTGACGATTCCTAGACGGATTTCCTCCGGGCGCATCAAGACGCGGGCGAAAATGTCGGCGCAAATTAAAAACATTGCCCCCGTGATCGCGCTCGCGGGCAGCAGGCTGCGGTGCTGCGGTCCAATGATGAGGCGGACGACGTGCGGCACGACGAGACCGACGAAACCGATAGCACCCGCCACGGCGACCGCGCCGCCCGTCAAAAGCGCGGAACTGACGATGACGATTCGTTTGACCGCCTCGACATCCGTGCCGACCGCCATCGCCGCTTCGTCGCCCATCGCCATCACGTCCAAATCGCGGGCGTAAATCAAAGCGACTGCCAAGCCGATAACAAAAGTCGGCAGTGTCAGCCAGACGTGTTCCCAAGTGCGGCTGTCGAGTCCGCCCATCAGCCAGAATAAAATTTCCTGCGCGACTTCGTAGCGGACGAATTTAAGGCTGATCAGAAACGAAGTCGCCGCGCCGACAAGGGCGTTGATCGCCACGCCCGCCAGTAGCAGAGTCGTCACCGGCGTGCGTCCACGCCGGGTCGCAATCGCGTAAACGAGAAAAAGCGCACAGAGCGCGCCCGCGAACGAAAACAGCGGCAGGTAAAAGAGCGAGCGCATCGCCAAACCGGAGACGAGCGCGATGACCGCGCCGAGCGCGCCGCCCGCGCCCGTCCCGATGATGTCGGGCGAGGCGAGCGCGTTGCGGAAAAGCCCCTGCATCTGCGCTCCGGCAATTGCCAAACTCGCGCCGACGAACGCGGCGACGAGGACGCGCGGCGTTCGCACGAGCCAGACAATCGCAATTTCGGCTTCGGTCACGCCGGTTAAATCAATCCAACTGGCGGGCGTAAATTGCGCGAGCAGAATGCGCGTTACGGTCGCGGCGGGAACGGGTGAGCTGCCGACGGCAATTGCCGCCACAAACGCCGCCGCGAGCAACAGAGCGGCGACGGCGAAATAAACTGCCGTCCGCGAAGCCGAGACTTTGGCGAAAGTCGTTTTTTTCGCCGCTTCTCGCGGCAAATTAATTGTTCGGTTGCGGTTTTCCATACAACGCGTCGGCTAAAGTTTCGATTCCCCGCACGATGTTGTGCGTCACAGTCAGATAATTGCGATTTTCGATGATGATGATATTGCCGTTTTTGCCCGCTTTGGTTGTTTTGATAATCGGGTCATTCAAAAGCTGCTGCCGTTTGATTTCGATGTCGGCAAAATTCGCCCCGGCGACGATGTAATCCGGCTGCCATTCGGCGATTTTTTCCGCGCTTATTTTGCCGAAGCCGTCAATCCCGTTTTCCGCGCTGACGTTGGTCGCGCCCGCCGCGCGAACCATATCGTTAAAAGTCGTGTTCGCGCCCGCCGTTACACCCCCGCCGAACGACATCACGCGCGGCGGCGTTTGATTCGTTGGAACACGGGCGCGGACGGCGGCGAGTTCGTCGTTCATTTTATTAATCAGTTTTTCGGCTTCAGCGTCGCAGCCCGCCGCGTAACCGACGGTGCGAATGTTGTTTTTGATGTCTTCGAGCGAGGTGAAATTACTAAATCGGAAAACCGGAGCTTTCGAGATTTTTAGCTGCTCGACCGTTTCGGCGCGGCTGTAACTCGCCACGAAAATCAAATCCGGCTGTTTTTGCAGAATCTGTTCTGCTCCGAGCGTCACGCGCCCGGGGATTTCTTTGGCTTTCTCGACGATGTTGCTGTAATTCGGGTCTTCCGCAAAATTGCTCAGAGCCACAATTCGTTCGGGTTCGCAGATGGTCAGCAGAATTTCGTCCGTCCCCAAAGTCTGCGAAGCGATGCGTTTCGGGCGCGCCGGAATCGTCAAAACCGCGCCGTCGCTGTCACGCAAATCGCGGGGAAAAGACTGCGCCGTGTCAATTTGAAGTTGTTGCGGCGCGGAGTTCGTCTGATTCGCGTTGCGCCGCGCGAGTTCGATGCCGACGACTGCAACCATCAGCACCGCCGCGATGACGAATGCGAATTTAAGCCAGCCGCCCGTTCGTTTTTTCTCTCGTCTCATAACCTAAAAATTTTCATCGTTCGCCCTCGAGCGGAAAAATGATCAAACTGCCGGTTTCCGCGTCGCGCTTGACGCGCGCCCGCAAATTGAAATGCGCGAGCAGATTGCTTTCGGTAAGCACCGCCGCCGGCTCGCCGTTCGCCGCAATTTGCCCGTTCGACAAAAGCAGCAGGCGGTCGCAGAACCGCGCCGCCAAACTTAAATCGTGAATCGCGGCGAGCGCGGCTTTGCCCTTTCCTCGCGTCAGATTTTTGATGAGCCGCAAAGCGTCGAATTGATGCGACAAATCGAGATTCGAGGTCGGTTCGTCGAGCACCACGAGCGGCGCGTCCTGCGCGACGGCGCGGGCGATGGCGACGCGCTGCCGTTCGCCGCCGGAAAGCTCTGTAACGGCGCGGTTGGCAAAAATTTCGGTTTCGGTCGCCCGCATCGCCTCGCTGATTGCGGCGCGGTCGCTCGGCTGCTCCGGCGTAAAGCGTCCCAGATACGGGTTTCGTCCCATCGCCACGATTTCTCTGGCTGAAAAATCAAAATCAATGCGCGTGTCCTGCGGCACGAGCGTTGCCCTCCGCGCGATTGCTTGCCGCGTCAAATTTTTAATTGAATCGCCGCCCAAAATCACCTCGCCCGAATCGGCGGCGAGCAGTCCGAGCAAAATTCGCAGCAGCGTCGTTTTGCCGCTCCCGTTCGCGCCGATTAAACCGACGAACTCGCCCGCCGCCACCGCCAGCGAGACGTTTTCCAGCACACGCCGACTGCCGTAAGCGAACGAAATATTAATGGCGACGATTAAATCAGTCATCAGTCGAGTCCTATCGCTCAAAACCGCAACGTCGCGCCGCCGACAAACTGCGCGCCGGGAGCGCGAAAGCCGTTTTCAAAATACTCGCGGTCGAAGACGTTATTGACTTTGCCGTAAAACCGAATTGAGCGGCGGTCATCGTTCAAAGGCAAAGTGTAGCTCGCGCCTAAGTCGGCTTTAACCGGACCCTCAAACAGATACAACCTGCCGAAATTAATCGCGTATTCGCTCGCCGCGAAAAGGTCGAAAGTTACGTCAATTCGTTTGCCGATGCGCTGATTGGCGTAAACCGTAAATATGTGGTCGGAGATGCCGAGTGTGCGGATAAAGCCGGCGACGGGCTGCCGCCGCTGGTCAGCATTCGTGCGCGTGTAGGAAACCGAAACGGTTGTGTCGCGGGTGATTTGCGTGTCGAGGCTCAGTTCCGCGCCGCGCGCCAGACCGCCGCCGGTGTTGAAATAGCCGCCGAACTGTCGTCCGAACGGGTCGGTGGCGGGCGGAATATCCGTGCTGTTTCCGAAAAAAACGACTTCCTGCAGGCGCGTGTAAAAATAAGTCGCGCTCGCCCGAATTTTGCCGCCGTAAAAACTCTGGTCGAGACCTGCGTCAAAAGCGATTGAGCGGTCGGGAGCGAGGCGCGGGTCGCCAAACGGCGTAAATCTGCCGCCGGAGAACGACGAGCCGAAGCGTTCAAAAAGGGACGGGGCGCGATAACCGTTGCCGACGTGACCGCGCAATTTGGTGTTGGTCGAACGGAAAAAGTAGGAAATTGAACCGTCGCCGGTGTAAGCCGTCGGCGGCGCGGCAATGGGAAATGTATCAAAGACTGAAACGCCGCCGCGAAATTCCGGTCTCGATAATGAAAATTTCTGGGCGCGGAACGCCGCCGAAATTTGCAGCCGGTCATCGAGAAGTCGAATTTGGTCTTGGATAAAAAACGTATTGCTGCGCTGCGTCACGCTGATGAAATTATTTGTGCGGAGAGCCGGATTCGGGTTTTCGTCCTGCGCCAGAGAGTTGTAATTTTCGCTCTCGAATTCGTAGCCGCCGGAAATGAAATTAAAGCGATTGATTCGCCAATCGGCGCGGGCGTTCACGGTGTCGGTGCGCCCGCGAATGTCGCTCGAATTGTTGAAAGCCGGAGCAAAACGCAATCCGCCGGATCCGTCGGTGAACAGGCGATTCGTGTTGACTCGCTGATAACTGACGCGATAACTAAAATTATCGTTCAAACGCTGCGCGAAAGTTACCGCGCCCGAAAAAAATCCTCCGTCACGGCGCGAATCAGGGTCGTCGAGAGCCGGAATTAAATTGGCATCGCCGCGCGTGTAATTGGTCGCGGTCAAACTTCTGCCGATTTGTTCGACTCGTCTTTGTTCGGCAAGCGAAAGCGGAATGGCGCGAACGCTCGTTCCGACCGGCGGCAGAACAAAACCCGGCGCGGCAAACGGACTGCTGTTTAATTGAGCGAAAGCGTCGCCTGTAAAAATGCGCCCTGTGAGCGAAATCGAAGGCGTGAAATCGTAGGCAATAAAACCTTGCCCGCTCGTGTTGCGGGCGGCGTTGTTGCCGTCAACGCCTCGGCTGACGTTGAGATGGGCAATTCCTGCGCTGTAGCGAAAACGGTCGGCAAAAGCGCCGCCGGAAAATTTGGCGCGTCCGCGAAACAAGCCTAAACCGCCGCCTTCGAGCTGCAACTCGCCGCGCAGCTTGCCGCCGCCCTGGTCGGTTAAAATATTAACTACGCCGCCGATGGCGTTCGTGCCGTAGAGCGACGAACCCGAACCGCGCAGAACTTCAAGTCGTTCGGTGTTGACGACAAGCAAATCCGAAAGAAACGAACTCGCGTCGCCCTGCGTCGTTCCGGCATCGCGGAAACGCAGACCGTCAATTAAAATCGCCGTGTCTTCGTTCCGAAGCCCGCGCGTCGTAATCGTCGTCTGTGAACCCGGACCGTTTAGCTCGCGCACGCGAAGTCCGGGCGTGCGGCGCAAAGACTCGGCAATCGTAATTTCGTCGCGCCGTTCGATTTCGTCCGCCCCGATGACGGTGACGGCTTTGGAAATTTCGTCCACCGACTGCGCCGTGCCGGAAGCCGTGACGACGACTTCGGCGGCGACGGCGGCGACGTTCAATTTCACGTTGAGCGTTTGCCAGGCTACTGACGTAACGCGGACGACTTTCGTCACTTTGGCGAAACCGTTCGCTTCGATTTCCAAAACGTATTCGCCCGCCGCCAATCGTTCAAATTGATAATTGCCTTGCTCGTCGGTGATTGTGTTGATGCGCGTCCGGTTGTCGCGCTCGACAATCTTGACGTTCGCGCCGGCGATGTCGGCATTGTTCGGATCGGTTACGCGCCCGCGCAGAGAGTTTCCGCTTTGCGCGGGCGCCGCAGATAAACCGGCTGTCAAACAAACGAGCGCGACGACACAAAAGGTGTAAATAGTTTTTATCTTAAAATGTGATTTCATAAAAATTTCTCCTGTCCGTTCTCAACGAAAGACGTTTTGATAAAACGCCGGCAAATAAATTTGACGGCGCAAACGGATTTTTATCCGGCAGTCGGCGAAATTAAAATCGTTCGGTTTGGCGATTCACAAATGCTTGATAAACCGGCGGTAGAGAAAGAAGAATGCGAAAAAAACGTTTTGATTCCAAAAAGAAAAGCCCCTCGATTCTCAACGTGAAAATCAAGGGGCTTTGCTTACAATGCAGCGGTTTAAAGCGAAAAGCAGTCGGTAAATTTATTAAAATTTTGCAGGTTTCGCCGGAAACGCGCTCTATATTGCTTGCATTACTCTTGCTCTATTCCCGGAGCTTAAAAAGAAGTCGCCATCCGTTTTTGCAGACAAGGTTTCCTGACTTCCGGCTCAAACTCGACCGATGTTTTTTAGAGCCTTCCCCGCTTTTTATCAAAAGCGAGTGACCGCGTGCTAATCACGCTCAACATCGGTAAATTGCCGGTTCACAGTGGCGGGAACCGTGCGGGCTTTTGATTTTTCGTTTTGAAAAATTATCACCCGACTTCCCTTGAAGCTCTTTTTATAACAAAAGAGTCAACCTGCAACGGTTCAACCGGAAATTCCCGTAGAAACTTCGGTCAAACGGCGAAACAAAAATTTTGTAAAAGAACGAAAAGGCGAGATTAGCGCAGATTGTCCGTCAAAGTCAAAGACATCTCCGCCGATTGCGAATTAGGCGAAACGACGAATGACAATCCGCGCCGATGTAGTGCAAAATAAAATGTGATGAAAAAAGCGTTTTGTTCGTGGAGCGGCGGCAAAGATTCGTGTCTGGCACTTTCCCGCGCCAAAGCCGCCGGAGTAGAAATCACACATCTCGTTACGATGTTTGACGAATCGGGGATTCGGTCGCGGTCGCACGCCGTTTCGCTCTCGTTGATGCGGGCGCAGGCTGACGCGCTTGGACTTGAATTCGTCGCGCCCGTCGCTTCGTGGCAAAGTTACGAAGCCGTTTTCATCGAAACAATGAAAACCTTGCAGCGCGAAGCCGGTTGCGAAGTCGGCATTTTCGGTGATATTGATTTAGAACCGCACCGTGAATGGGAAGAAAAAGTTTGTGCCCAAGCGGGATTTGAGCCGCTCTTGCCGCTGTGGGGCGAAAACCGTCTGCTAATGGTCAATGAGTTTTTGGACGAAGGATACGAGGCAGTCGTCATTTGCGTCAACGAAAAATATCTGGGACGCGAGTTTTGCGGTCGCAATTTTGACCGCCAATTCCTTGCTGATTTGCCCGCCGGAGTTGACGCTTGCGGCGAAAACGGCGAGTTTCATACTTTTGTGACAAACGGCAAGAAATTGTTTTCTAACAAAGTTCCGTGCCGCGCTGCGGAAATTTATCACCACGCGCCCGCTTTCCCAAGCGGCGAAACCGGCAGTTTTTATTACGCAAGGCTCGAAATCGTTTGATTTTTTATTTATGCTGACGCTCGTTATAGGCGGCGCGCGCAGCGGCAAAAGCCGTTTCGCACAGACGCTCGCCCAAAGTGCCGAACACACGATTTATCTGGCGACCGCTGCCGCGCCCGACGATTCTTCGGATGCGGAAATGGTGCGCCGCATCTGCCGACACCGGGAAGACCGTCCCGCCGCTTGGACGACTATCGAAGAACCACTCGAAATCATTTCGGTAGTGAGCGAGAACGCCGCCGAAAACACGATTATTTTAATTGACTGCGTGACGCTCTGGTTGTCGAATTTAATGTGGGAACACCGCGCACTGTCAATCACCGAACGCGAACAAACAATTTTAGCCCGCGTCGACGATTTCGCCGAAACCGCCGCCCGCGCCGCCGGAGATGTCATCGCCGTCAGCAACGAAGTCGGCGGCGGAATCGTCCCGGCGGCGGAAACGGCTCGGGAATTTCGGGATTTACAGGGCTTCGCCAACCAACTCATCGCCGCGCAAGCCAAAAAAGTTTATTTCGTCGCCGCCGGATTACCGCTCGTTTTAAAATCGTAATCGGCACAAAATCCAACGTCGGAAGCTACGCGGTTGAAGACGCGCGATTCCGCTGTAATATCGTACTCCTTATCTTAAACTGTGTAACTTCCATTTGTTTTATGATTTATTTTCCGGCTAAAATGAGTCTGATTTAACCGCCATTTCAGGAGAATCATTATGCAAATTTTCGCGAAAGCTGTATTAACTATTATTTTTCTTTTCGGTTTGAGTTTAAGCCCGATTCCGGCTCAGGAGAAAAAACCGGATTTTGGAGAATGGAAGACCACCACCAGCTTTAAAAATCCGCGGGTGTCTCATCAAACCGTGCTTTATGGTAATCGGCTCTACGTTACCGGAGGTTATATGTATTCTCCGGCATCAGGCGAGTTTAAACTTTACGACGACGTTGAATTTGCCGCTCTCAACGAAGATGGAACAATCTCGCCGGGTTCTTGGAAACAAACCAAGTCTTTCAGCGGCGCGCGGTCGGGACACGCCAGCGCGATTTACAAAAATTACATCTATATCATCGGCGGAGCCAAAGGCGACGGAACGTATTTTCAGGATATTCAATACGCGCAGATCGAAGCAAACGGTGAAATCAAACAATGGATGATGAGTCCCGGCAAACTCAATGTTCCGAAATCCAATCCAAGCAGCCTCGTTTATGAAACCAAAGACGGGCGCGCTTTTCTATACGTCGTCGGAGGCGTGGGAGACATCAATAAAAATACCGTTCATTTCGATTACATCGAATACGCGGAAATTAACAAGGATGGCTCGCTCGGAGAGTGGAAATTTGCTCCTTTTCATTTCAAGGGCGGGCGTTCAGCCCCCGGCACAATCGTTTTTAATAATCGGCTGTATGTTATCGGCGGATGGGGAGATTTGGACGACGATATTTTTTCCGACGTGCAATACTGCGATATAAATCAGGACGGCTCGCTCGGACAATGGCGCACGAGCCAGAGCAGTCTCAAATTCGGCGTTTACGGTCACACTTCGCTGCTGATTTACCCCGAAACAATTCCTACTGTTTTAGTTCTCGGCGGCAATGGCGGGCTTGGCAATACATTTAACAGCGTCCAGCATAGCCGGTTCGAGCAGAGCGGGAGACTGGCGGAGTGGGCGTTTTCCCCCAAGCGGTTTGTCACGCCGCGTTGGGGACACACCAGCGTTTTCTGGAACGGAAAAATTTACGTCCTCGGCGGATATAATCAGGATTCTCTAAATGACGTACAGTTTGCGCCGGTTTCTTACAAGTAAAAAATATGAAAACATTACAGCCGATTCCGATTTTGCAGTCGCTCGCCGTGACCGCGCTGGAGACTGATGAAAAAGCCACAGCCGAACAACAGCTTCCGCTAAAAACTCTCGGCACTACTTATTCAATGGCGCAGTCGGTGCGCTGGCTTGACGAGAGTAATTTCGCCATCGGGCGGTGGGACGGGACGCTGACGATTTTTCATCGCACCGAACCTGATGGTGCGCCCGTTGTTTCCGACGCGCTGATCGCGCCTTCGTTCGCCGGAGTAGAAATGATTTCGCGCGTCAAAGACAATTTGTTTGCGTCTTCCAACGACGCCCAATCAATCGCCGTGTGGCTGGCGGATGAAGATTTTGAAGGCGGTATCCGCCTCGTCAATACTCTCCGTTACGATGCTGCGTTCGGCGCGGCGAACGACGGCACGACGACCGAAATCGAGAACGAAACTTACTTTGTTTCGGGACATGCCAACGGTTGGCTGCTTGTGTGGCGCGTCCGTGACGAAACAAATATCGAGTTGCTGCACAGTTTGGATTTGCGCTCGCCGAATCCGATTCCCAGCCCATACCCGCTCAAAAACATTCGCGGAGTCGAACGCTGGCAACCGGGCGTGGTCGTGACGGGTTCGGAGGACGGAGACATTTGTCTGGTTGACGCGGTGCGTGGCAAAATCCTCGCCCGCCAGCGTTACAATGAAACAGCCGAGCGCGGCATTAACGACATTGATACGTGCGGAGATTATCTTGTCTTGGCGAACTGTTCGGTTGCCGCGGCGGACAAAAATTTATGGCTCTACCGAATCCGCGAAAAAGGCTTTGAATTGCTTGATGCCGTAAATTTAAAGGTAAATGAAACAGCCCCGCAAATTTTTAACTTTTGCGTTGACCAGGCGGTTTTTGATAATCGGCAGTATTTCGTAGCGGCGACCCAGGAAGGTGTCGTCTGGGTTGGGCGTGTTGAAGAAAATAGTTTGGTCGTGCTTGGCAAGCAAGATGTTTCGACGCAATTCGGCGCAGCACTCGCGCTGCAACCGGAGACGCATCTGCTCGCCGTCGCCGGTGACAATCTGCATCTTTTCGAGTTGCAATAATTATAAATTTTCAATGTTTACCAACAAATTAGTGTTGGCTAGATTTCACCCGCGAAATTATCTTGTGTGTTCAAACTGCCTAGCTCTAATCGGCTCATGCGATTTATCCACAATGTTTTTTTGTTGAACAGCGCGACTGCTCTGAACCGGCACTTCAACAGTTGGAGAATTAACAGCTATCATATTCTCGCGCTTTTTATCGTTGTTTAATGCTAGCGTTACCGTCAAGCTAATTTCGTTCAGTTTTTCACGACTGATGCCGATTTTTTCGGGCTGAATATTTTGTTTTTCAAGTCCGTCAATCAACAAGCCCTTGGTCATCGCCGTCAGCATTCGCGGATTTTCGATTGATTGCCTGCAGCTGAATATCTGCGCTAGATCGCGCTTGAATTCGGTTTTGAAATTAATAAATTTGGAAGCTGATTTTTCGCGTTGTCGCTCGTTTTTGAGTCGGACAATGCCGGCATCAAGCGCGGCAAAGCGGAGCGAAATTTCCTTCGGGTTTGCGCCCTGTTCGTGGTAAATTTCGTGCGCTCGTTCGAGTGCGGCGATCGCGCCGAGTGCGGCTTGCTGCAACCGCTCGGAAACGTCGCCGCGATTTGCCCAGAGTTCTTTCGGTTCGAGATTCTCGCGCGTCCGCTCGCCCGCTTCGAGTTTTATTTCGTCGCGCTCCTTCGCTGAAAAAATTTCTGCGGCTTTTTTCGTTTCAAGATCAGCGAGCGATATTTTTCCGGTTTCAATCATTTCGGATATTTTCGCCCGCGTGACGGCACGCTCGTTTCTTTCAAGTTCGCGTTCGTATATTTCGAGCGTTGCAGGTTTCGGTTCACGCGAAAGCTGCGATTCGTTTTCAATTTCCGAAAGCGCGCGGAGTTGCTCGCTTTTTGTTTCGGCGACTTTGAAAGCGGTTGCGATTTCCGATTCCGATTGCGGATTCAAACTCAATTGATGCGCTGATTCGAGCGCGTCGGCAAGTTCCAAGGCTTTAGTCTCTATTTTCGAACTCTGGTTAGGCTCTTTTAATTCGGCTGGCTCCAAAGCGATTCGCGCTTGTCTGTGCGATGCAATACGCGCCTGTTCTAGTTCTTCGTTTGCCAGCGAATCTGCGAGCGTCAAATTGTCGTTGCCCTGTGCGGCGTTGGCAGCAAATTTTTCGCGTGTGATTAAGGTGATTTGTTCGATTTCCGCCTGACGTTGCGCCGATTCATATTGATTTTGCAGCGAATCGTTAGACTTTACCTTTTCCGGCGCAAATTTGTATTCTGCGTTTTCGAGATGGAGCGCGGCGATTCTTTCAAAACTCTGATTTATTTCGGCAAGACCATTTTCTAGCCGCTCGCTGCTTTCGGCAAATCTCTCGAAATCGGAAATCGAAATTTTATCCTGCGCCCGTTTAAAAATCGCTTTTTGTTCCGGTGCCAGCTTTTCCGATTTTTCTGGCGCGAAAGCCCTTTCAACCGCCGCGAGTAAATCGTTATCGTTAATCGTGCGGGTCTCTACTGCAAATTCTTTTCTTAATTTATCTTGAATCTTGAGCGTGATCGAGTTTTTTGTCTCCGCGGCGCGCCGACATTCTATTTGCGCCGCTTTAGTGCGCTCGATTTCCTTGATCTCGCGCCGCTCGTTCTCGAAAACCGTAACGGGTGCATTGGCGCGGTAAACGCTTCTTTGCGCGTTTTCCGTCCATACGTCCAGCATCGCGGATTGACCATCGCGGCGGCTTTGCTCAAGGCGAAATTTTTCGTTGCCGTCGGCACGAAACTCTTTCAACTTTCCAAAGTCGGCTGGGAAGTATCGCTCGAATAAATTTTTGTAGTCGGCGGCTCGAACACGACTCAATTCCTCGATTTTTACCGTTACGGTCAACTCATTGTTTTCAATCTCGCGCGTCGCGCGGGCGAAGGTGTTGAGGATTTCGCCCGCCGTTTTTAATTCTTCCGATTTTTGAAGTTTTAACCAGTCGGCGACGCGCAGATTATTCGCGTCCTTTTGGTTGTGAATCAAAAAGCCGATTGTCTGGAGAGTTTTTTCATTCGTGTTCGCAAATTCGCGTGTCGGATTTTCGCCCTTTTTGCGGTTGCCCAAAATCTCGGCTTGATGCCAGAGCGTTCCGGCGGCGAATTCCTGCTTGAGTGAAAGCCCGGTTTCACTCGTCGGCGCGGCTTGGCTTTGCGCTCCCGTGTTTCGGCTCGCGGTTCTTTCGCGCTCGTAAGCGATTTTGTATTCGAGATTGTCGCGTTGCTCGGTGGCGCTGTTGTAAATCCAGTCTTTTTCGTGCGGCGGTAAATTCTCGTAAAGGGCGCGGTGGTCGAACTGGTTTTTTATAAAGAGCTTTTCGTTTTCGGTCTTCAGGCTCTCAAAAAAATGCTTCGTCGCTTTATGTTTCGTTTCAAAATCGCGGCGGTTCAATCTTTCGGCAAGGCTTTCGACGAGTTTTTTCGCTTCTTCGCTCGGTTCGAGTTTTCCCTCGACAAGCGCGGTGGTCATCCGCGTTTTCGCTTCCGAGTAGTGCGCGAAATTGTATTTCAGAACCGACATCTCCGCCGTGTAACTGCGGGGCGGTTGTTCAAGAAAAAGCAGCGTCATTTCGTTTCTCGAGAGCGGGCGCGTCAAATTGCGGAGTTCTTCTTTTTCCGCCGTTTTCCAGATTCCGGTTGTTTGGTGATTTTCCTGTCGAATTTTATAAGCCTCGCGGACGACATCGGGAGCGGTCTTCGCCGCCTCCAGCCGTTCGGCGTAATCTCGATAAACTGCGGACTCGTGCCGCAGACGCACTTCGGGCTGCTTTAATTGGTAGCGAACGTATCGGCTCGCAAATTCGTAACCGGCGACGGCGCGTTCAGAAGGCTTGGCTTTAATGATTCTATTACTGCCTTCGATTTTATAAGCGAAATTGGGTTCGGCTTCTTTGAGCGTTTGAATCTTCTCTCGATGCTCTGCTTCGGCTTGCCGCGCCGTCTGAGCGTTTGCGCTTTCTGCAATGTTTTTGCGCTCAAAGCGGCGATACTCGTTTTTGACTTCGCGCCCGCGCAAAATTTCAAACTGATTTTCCGCCGCTTCGCGCACAAACAAATATTCCGCCGGCGTGCGGATTTCAAATGTGTTATTTTGGGTTAATTTTTCGTTTCGCTCTTGAATCGTTAATTTGGGATATTTTTCTTTCAAGACGCTCGACGCGGGAAGTTCCAATGATGCGACTTTCTCGAACAATTCACGCTTTCTTTCGTTTGATATTTGCTCGACGGAAAGTTCTGCAACGGAGCGAAAACTTTTTTCTCGTTCATTGATTGATTCGGTAAGCGAGTTTATTTCACGCTCGACGCTTTTTTCTTTGATGCGTGAAAGCCGAAACTCTGATTCGTCTTCGGTCAATTCGATTTTCTGAGGTTTGGACGCGGCATCAATTTGATGGTTGGCGGCGAGCTTGTTGTTTCGTCCGTCAATTAAACTCTCGACTTTTGCGCGGTCAACGCCTCCGTCAAAATCCACTTCGATGCTTTCGGTTATTTTATCCTTCTGCCGTCGAAGATCGGCGAGCGTTAATCTGTCTTCGTCAAGCTCGCGCAATTCTTCGCGTGTGGCGACGAAACGGTATTTCTGCGGCGCATCGTGTCCGTTGCCAATTACTTTCGCCTGAGTTTTAGCGTATTCTTCCTCGACGCGCCGCAGTTCGTTGTCGCCCCTCGTCAGCTCGACGTATCGTTTGAGCGGCGCGAGAATTTCGCGTTTTGAAACGCCGCGTTCTAGCTGCGCGTCACCTGCGCTCATTCTTTCGAGCAGTTTTTCAAAATCTGTCCGCGAAAGATTTTCGGGAATTTTCGGCAAGTCGGAACTGACTTCGATTCGCTCAAAACCGACAAGGCTGCCGCCCGCAACAAACTCGTCGGAGTGTTCCGATTCTTCACTTTTATCGGCGTTTTCATAAATTTCAGCCGCCGTCAGATCGTCATCGCGCTCAATCGCCGATTCGCTTTCCTGCACATTTTCGCCCAACACTTCAAGCGAGTTTTCCGGCAAGCGGTCTCGCGGCTCAAGTGCCGCCATCGCTTCGGACAGCTCGACGATTTTCTGCCATTTTTCTGAAAATTGGGCTTCGGAATGGAGCGGAACATTTTGTTCTTCTTTTTCCGGTTCAAACAATTCCTGCCTGCCTTCGAGCGTGCGGTAAAGCCAGCCGAAAACCTTCAGTCGCGTCGCGCCGTCCGCGTTGCTTCCGGCGAGGCGCTCGCCCATTTCGACAAGTTGCGGCGCGAGTTCACGGGCGACGGCTGAATCTCCCGTAAGACGCGTCAATCTTTCGACCGCCGCGTGCTGCGTAGTCATTTCGATTTCCGGCGGCGCGGTTAAATTTTCTTTCGGAACGGTTAAAACGCCGTCAACGACCGTCCCGCCGCGCTCGTAGATTTCCCTTAGAAACGGCGATTCAGCGGCTAAGAAGGAAGCCTGTTCGGATTGGTTGCGCCCGTCCGACTGATTCAGCCCGCGCAGCATTTCGTCCGTTGAGGTTTGGCTTAAGATAGCGGCGACGGCGCGCGCCGTGCGGGGATTGATTTCTTGGGTTTCGGAAACAGTTTGACGCTCGCTCATTTTACGTTTTCGGTATGTATTCTTTCGTTTGACGAAGATTTGTTGGTTATCCGAAAAACTAGAGAGCAATCTTTGTGCCTTGTAGTTTTTTACCGATTGGTATTGATTGAAATTTACGGAGGTTTGGTTTAATTATGCCGCCAAAATTTAAATTGAGCCGCCGAAAAACCGGTTCAAATTTTGACGGTAGCGGTGGCTCAACTTCAACTCCGTTCCGTCGTGCAAAATTACATTGTAGTCGCCGCGAAAAAACGGTTGTAATTCGCGCACGAAATCGAGATTGACGATTGACGAACGATTTATTCGGCTAAATTTGTGCGGGTTGAGTTTTTGTTCGAGATTGGTCATTGACTCGCGGAAGATGTGATTTTTTTGCGCTGTATGCAGCAGGACGTAGTTTCCTTCAGAAGAAATCCAAATGATTTCTTCTGCTTTGAGAAAGAAAACGCGCCCGTTTCCTTTGATGATGAAACGTTCAATAAATTGCGCGGGTGATTTTGTTTCGGTTAAAAGCGAAAGAATTTGCTCGCCGACCGAGTTGTTTTTTTGGTTGTTGATTTGCCGAACGGCTCGCGCGAAGGCTTGCTCAAAGCGTTTGCGGTCGTAAGGTTTCAATAAATAATCGAGCGCGTTAACTTCAAAGGCGCGAACGGCGTATTCGTCGTAAGCCGTAACGAAAATAATCTCAGGTTTGTTTTCCTTTAAGTTTTCCAAAACCGCGAAACCGTCCGCGTCCGGCATCTGCACGTCGAGAAAAACCAAATCGGGATTGTGATTTTCGACTGCGGCGATGGCTTCGCTGCCGCTTTCGCACTCGCCAACGATTTCGATTTCCGGGTGCGCTTCGAGCATCCGCCGAACCATTGTTCTGCCTAACGGCTCATCGTCAACAATCAAAATGCGGATTTTATGATTTTCGGTCAATTTAATTTTCCCCGTTTCGCTTCTGATTGTGCGGAAGGCGCAAAGTCACGAGCAGACCGCCTTCCGCCGCATTTTGCAGACTGAAACGAAAATTATCGCCGTAGATTTGTTCGAGTCTGGCTCGCGTGTTCGATAATCCAAGCCCGCTCGTCAACGCTTTGTCTAAATTTTTGTTTTCGATTCCTTTACCATTGTCGGCGATTTCAACTTTGAGCCAGCCGTTTTCACGCCCGGCGTGAATGTTTATTCGTCCCGCCGTTAATTGTTTTGACAAGCCATGCCGGATGGCGTTTTCGACCAAAGGCTGCAAAATTAGATTCGGGACTTTGCAGTCTAAAACTTCCGGCGCGATTTCGATATTTGTCGCAAGTCGGCGACCGAAACGCACTTTTTCAATATCCAGATAACATTCGAGAAATTCGATTTCTCTTTCAAGAGTTACTTCGTTTGTGCCGATATTTTCCAATGTCATCCGCAGAAAATCGCCTAATCGGGCGGTCATCTCCTGCGCCGCTTCCGTGTTTTCCATTTGCAAGGCGGAAATCGAATTCAAGGCGTTAAAAAGAAAATGCGGGTGAAGCTGCATCTTCAAAGCGTCGAGCTGCGCTCTTGATAATTGCGCCTCAAGGCGCGAGGCGCGAAGTTCTTCTTCCCGAAACTGCTTGTAGTAATTCATCGCCTGCCCGAAGGTTAAAACGAGCGCGTAAAAAATAAAGGCAGCCGCGTAATCAGTAATAAGAAAAAAAGATTTATGCGGCAGCCAATCGCGGAAATCGTTCATACCTCCAAAAAGCAAAACGTCAATCAAAACAGGAAAAAAGGTTCGCACCAGCGCGAGCAGCAGTCCGGTCGGCAGGTAAATTAATAATCCGCGCCGCCAGATTTTGCGATTGAGCGGAAACACGCGCGAAAGCCAAAAAACAAACGGAATAAATAGAATCCAAATTAGCCAGCCGCTAATGTCCCAGCGCAAAGCAATATTCAAATCGAGAGCAAAAATGCCGTTATAATAACTACTCGCGTATGACCGCAAGCCGTCTATCAAGCCGAGCAAGACGCACAAAACCGCCAGCAAAAGAACTCGCAACAGAGTTTTCGGCAAATGATTTTTGAATTTAACTTTCGCGTCCGTCATTTTTTCGCTGTCGCCTGCGTCGTTTCGATTTGGTAGCCGCCGGAATCGAATTTGACGATTGTTTCCAAAAATTTCGATTTCGCCCAATCCGGCGATTTTATCTGCCAGCGCAGGCGCATTTTATCATCAATCACTTCGACCGTGATTGCGCCGGTCGCCACTTTTTCTTGTCTCCCCTGCGCGATGCTGAAGGCAACTTCCGCTTTGCCGGAAAACGAAAGATAAAGCGGCAATTCCGGGCTGAACACGATTTGCATTTGTCGTCCACGATTTTCCAGTTTCAGCGAGCGCAACGCAAATCCCTGCGGTGTGTTGCGGACGACAAAGCTAATCGGCGTAGATTCCGGTTTTTGTCCGGTTGTTTCGCTGAAGGTTAGATCGTCTTTGTTGTTTGCCGTGATTTTGAACACGCGCCGCCGCCCGCGTTCGTCCGTGAAAATCCACTGCGCGCCTTCTTTTAACTCGTTTGGGCTTTTCGTAGCTTGCCACTTTTCGCTTCCCAAAGACAACGACCCGATATGCCGCCCGACCGTGAACGAACCGTGATAAGCATAGAAATAAGGCGGCGAGCTGATTTCCGCCCACGGGACGGCTTCAAAGAGTTTGTCGCCGATTTTGACCACCGTTCCTTCGCCGACGTGAGTGCCGATGTTGTCGCGGTATTCAAGGCGCAAGCCCGAATCTGCCGCCATCGGTGTCAGTCCCGCGCCGCGTTCGGACGGTTGCGAAGTCGGAATGACTCGCCAGATAATCGGTTGTCCTTGTTTATCTCGAAAAGCAAAGTCGTAAGTCGGCAGCTCGCCTGTCGGCTGCGCGGTCTTAAACTCGATTTTAGACAACACGGCATCTTTGCCTTCAAGGAAACGCATCTTTACTTGCGCTTCCGAATTGCAGTAAAACGTGCGCTTTCTGGTTTCCTTTTCGGTCAAAATAAGTTGCAGCGACGCGGGTTCGTCGGGCGCGAAAATCGCTTCGATCAGCGAATACTGCGGATGTGCGTAAATGTCTTGCGAAAAATAATAAGGCGCGTATTCATACTCGACGATAAACGGAATTATCGGAAAGGCGATTGACGGCTTTTTGTCGCTGGCGGTTTGGGCATCTGCGTTACTGCCCACGCCTGAAAGTAACAATAACGAAACGATAATTGTCAAAAAATACTTTTTCATCTCAAAAAATTCTCCTTGTGTTTTAGAAATTAAAGCGCGCGCCGAATTCGATTCGCCGCGCCGGATTCGCGGTCGTTGCGCGCCCGAAAAGCGGCGACGATAAAACGCCGATTGTTCCGAGCAAGTTCGCTCGATTAAGCGCATTGGCGGCGCGAATATTTACCGTTAATCGGTAACGGCTCTCTCCGCTGCCTTTTTTATTTCCGACGAGAAACGTGCGGCTCAAATTGAGGTCGAGCGTGGCGCTTCCCAGATTTGTCCCGGCGTTGCGGCGAAAATTACCGCTCACGACATTCGGATTAAGAAAACCGAAAATTGTCGAAATGGCTTCGGAATCATTGGCAAAACTTAAATCGGGACGGTCGTTGAAATTTCCGTCGCCATTGTTGTCTCTGCCGGTCGTGATGTTGAAGGGCGCACCCGAAGCGGCGTTGAATTGCGCCGAAAGACGCAGCTTGTAAGGCAAATTCGCCGTCGCCGAAACGAAAACGCGGTGTCGCGTCTGCCAGAACGGTCGCGCTCGCTCGCCCGAAAAATCATAACTCGATTGCGGCAGTGCGAAAGCAGAGTCGGCATCGGTGAGAAAATCGAAAAACAGATAACCGGCGTTGAGGCTGAAAAATTTGTTCGTGTTTTGATTAACGCCGACGTATAAAACCCTTCCATTTAATTTGCCGCTTGACTCGAACTGCAAGGCGTTTTCAAGCGTTCCGAACGGACGCGGCGCGGTTCGCGGGTTGGGATTCAATGCGCTGACGAGCGGCGCGTTGATGTTGCGCGAGCGCAGAGCGTTCCGCGAGAGCGTCCAGCTATAACTGGCGGACATTTTCCAACCTTGCGGCAACAGTCGCTCGACTTCAAACCGCGTTTGCCAAGACGCGGGCGGTTTCAAATCGGAAACGAAAATTCTTCGCGTCGGAATCGCGTTGTTAATTCCGCCGGTGGAAAAGGGATTAGGAAAGGCGGGCGAATCAACGATAATTTGCTGCTGCCGTCGTCCGTCCAAACGGTTGGATTCAAGAGTTAAAGATTCGCCGATGCGGTCGTAGAAAATTCCGGTGCGGGCGCGGAAAATCCAGTTTTGTTTTTTGTCCGGCGTGTAAGCGATGCCGAATCTGGGCGCGAAACCCAACAAATCATTGGGCGCGGTTTGCGCTTCATACCGCAAGCCGACGCTCAACGAAACTTTAGGACTCAGTTTCCACTCATCTTGAATGAATGCACTGATAAGCCATTGGTTAACTGACGCGCGCGGTTCGCCGATTGTCAGCGAAAATCTGGTCGGCGTGCCGCCGGGCAAATTCAAAAGGGCGCGACGGTATTGTTCAAGGCTGGAAATGCACGTACCGTCGGCGAACGTCGCGCCGCCGAAGAAAAAGCTGCCGTTTGTGTTTTCCGCCCGAATTTCGCTCACTCGCCGGCTAAAAATCTGTACGCCGAATTTGAGACTGTGTTTTTTGATGTCGGTCGTTACATAATCGGTGATTTCAAGCCGCCGCTCGTCGCGGTCGAGTTTTTGCAAACCCGCGCCGCCCGACGAGAAAGAACCGGCGACAATGATTGCGGGCGCGTCGCTCGCCGCCGTTTGTTCGATTCGATTAAACGTCAAACCGAAGCGTAATTCGTTGACCGTGCGCGGACTTAAAACGGCGGTTTCCGTAAAGCGAAAACTGTTCTCCGTTTGATTGTTGTCGAAGCCGCGCTCCGGCAGATTCACGCCGCCAATGCCTTGGTTCGAGAGTTTATTTTGATTAAAGTCGTAGCGAAAAACGACGGTGTTGTTTTGATTCAATTGCCAATCAGCACGAGCCGAGCCAATCGTCAAACGTCTCGGATTCGGCACGTTGGCGGTAAAGTTTGAAATTTGAAAATCGTCGTCTAAAACAATCGCGTTGACCGCTGCCGATTCGTTAATCTCGCGGCGTTCAAAGTCGAAAAACAACCCGGCGCGGTTTTTAATAATCGGCATTCCGAAATTAAAACCGTAACGCTTTGTGTTCGTATCGGCGCGTTTTATGGCAAACGGGTCGCGGGCGTTCAAAGCTGCTGCGTTATAATTAAAAAAAGCTGAGCCGGTAAATGTGCCGCTGCCGGGTTTAGTCGTGATTTCGACGCGACCGCCCTGAAAAGGCGGCGTGTCGTATTCCGCCGAGTAAAGATTCGGGTTGATTCTGATTTGGCGAATCGAAGATTTCGGCGGCAAACCGCCGCCTGTCAAAAAGCCGTCAACGGTTACGATTGCTTGTCCGGGAATTCCGCCGCCCGATGCGGCAAGATTTTGCAACTGCTGATTTAGTTGGTCAGGGTCGTCCGGTAAATCGTTTATTTCTTTCTCGCCTAAAACCTGCGTTCCTGCCGCGCGTTCGGCATCGAGCGCGATTTCAGCGTCGCTTTGCACTTCAACGTCGGCGCGAATCGTCGGATACAAAACGATTGAAATCGGAGTGGAGTTTGCAGCAGAACTCAAATTTAATTTTTCTTCATACGCGCCGAATCCTTCGGCGGAAATTCGCACGTCGTAAACGCCTTTCGCCAAACGCTCGAAACGAAACGCGCCTTGTTCGTCGCTAACGGTTTTTTGCTCCGCGCCGTTGCTCGCGTCGCTCAAGATGATTTCCGCGCCCGCGATGACCGCGCCGCGCTGGTCTTTGACTTCGCCGCGCAATGCAAATGAATTTATTTGTCCAGAAGTCTGCGAAAAAGTCGGCAAGCCGGTGAAGACTGCAATAAGTATCAGGCTTTTTACAAGCCTGCCGAATTCGCTCAATAATCGTTTAAGGATATTCATCATCAACCTCGCCGATGTCCAATCAATCATGGCTAAAGGTTAAAAGACTTCGATAAATCGCCAAACGATTTTGTGACGAGCGCGTCAACCGGGACGACGAACGTGGTTTTGGAAGAATCGAACTCGCAAAGTTGATTTTGGGAGGTTACATTTAAGCCCAATTGAGTGGACAGGAAACTAATCAACTTAAAAAGAAGTTAATTTATGCGTCGTTAATTTATGTAGTAATTGTTAACTTTATCGCATTTGGGGTTTTGTCACAAAAATAACTCTCGCGATGTTTTATCAATGATGGTTTCAATTTGGAGAGGTTATTTTATGAAATCGCGCGCAAGTTACTATTTGTTTGGTTTTTGTTTTCTTTTTCTCTCGCCCCTTGCCGTGAAAGCTCAAGTCGGCGTTGTTGACAGAGATGCCAAAACGAAACCGACGCTGGTTATTTTGGGAACTTATCATATGGGAACTCCCGGAAATAACGTCGTCAATCCCAAAGTTGCCGATATTACTACTCCCGAACGGCAAAAGCAGATTGCTGAACTTGTCGAAAGGCTGGAGAAATTCAAACCGACTAAGATTATTCTGGAGTGTGACAGCGAAGACGACGCGAAAACGCAGGAAATCTACAATCAATACTTATCGGGAAATTATCAACTTTCTAAAAACGAAACTAATCAAATAGGTTTTCGCCTGGCGAAAGAGTCGGGACTTAAAAAAGTCTACTGCGTTGATTGGAGTGAATTCTGGGATGACCCTTCTATCAATTATGAAAAGTATGCTTCTCAGGATGCCGAGATGAGTAATTTTCTCAAAGGAATTAATCAGAGGCTAAAGCAAGAAATAGAAGCGGAATACGAGAAAATCCTCCCGCTATCTATTACCTATCAACTTATCTCTGTCAACAAGTCCGCTCAAATAGAGAAAAGCCATCAAATTTATTTCGACTTAATGAGAATTGGGCGCGGTAAAGAATATACGGGAGCAAATTATGTTGCGTGGTGGTATCGCAGAAATCTGACAATTCTCGACAACATCATCAGATTGACCGATTCCTCGAACGACAGAATTTTGGTAATTTATGGCGTAGGACACGCTAAACTGCTTAACCAATTCTCAAAAGAATCAGGTTTTTATAATGTTGAAAACCCTTTGAAGTATCTTGAAAGTAAGAAATAAATTTCATTCGCGGTATTTGCTTGATACGTTTTCCGAGGTGCTTCGGCGATGACGAACATTTATCTGATTCTTCCTTTTTCCCTACCTGCTGCTTTTTCATAAGTTGATTCCGCGCTTTTGTCCTTTGCCCGAAGACTTGCGTCCGAAGCTACGCCGCCGATAGAAATTTCTTGGCTTTGACCGATTGTTTCTCGCTCGCGCGACGAATCGTTTTCGCGAGAGATTTTAGATTCCTGTGTTTTCGTTAAAACGGGAGCGAGAAGCTGAAGTTGTTTCGCCGTCGCTCCGAGCAAATCTTGGAGTCTTTCGACGCAATTATTTTTCTCGGCATCGCCCACGATTTTTTCCAGTCGTGCGGCTTCCGATTTGTCGAGCGTTCGAGCGGCTCGAATGTCGAGCGCGGCAATTTCTTTCGGCGTAAAAATCGGCTGAATTTCTCCCGATGCGACGGAGTATTTTTCAAGCATCATTTCTTTCTGATTTTCAAGCCGTAGGGCGCGGTTTTTCGCGATATCTAAATTTTCAGACAGTTCCTTCTCCTTATTTAGCGCGGCTTGACGCATCGCGTCGCGCAAGTTTTTTTGCTCTTTCGATTCCATTGCTTTCTCCAAAATCATATCGAGCAGATAGTAATGTTTTTTCGGCTCAACGTCCCGCAGAGACAGTTCGCGCTCCGCTCCTGTTTTCTCGTCTGTAATCCGGTATTTGACAAACAACTTATCGCGGTTATATCGGTCAAGATTTTCCTGCGCTTCAGTTGTGTTTGTTTGGGCAATTAAACTTCGCGCTTTGGCTCGTCCTAAAACGAATTTGCCAATGATTTTTTCTGCGACGGCTTGCAATTCAGTTTCGGACTGAAATTGCGCTGTGGTTTTGACCGCCGGCAAATCGTGTCTCTGAATTTTATTGTTGTCCAGCGCGGGGGATTCGTTCGAGGTATTCGTGTTCCTGATTTTTTCGGCTAATTTTTCGCGCAGCCAGCTTTGTTGAAGCGGAAGCGAATTTTCGTAAAAATTCTCGCATCCCGCCTCGTGCGATAGGTCTTCAACTTCTGAAAGTTCAAACGCGGAAAAAGCGGGCGTGAGCTTGGTTTTATTCGGATTCGTTTCCACGTCGAAAATTTTGTCGATAGTTCGACTGAATTCTTTTTGTTTGGCGATTTCATCGCGGCGCGTGTATTCCAAGTTTTCTAGCGCATCCGTTACCGCCTTGTGCAAAGCCGGATAATCGAGTTTTTGGGCGTTCGCGCCCTTTTTGTTTGAGCCAAACAAAAGTTCGCCCGTTTTCGAGCTAACTTGCTTCCAAAAATCTTTTTTGCGAGCGGCGCGAAATTCGTGTTGTTCAAGTTCGCGGCGCGACCAAACCGAATCGCCGACTTTTACCTTAATGAAATTTTCGCTTGCCGGGAATTCGCGCAGCCGTTTTTCCGCCGCCTGCGTTTTGAGTTCGGCAACCGTTTTCGCCGCTAAAAGTTCGCGCACATCCGCGTCTCGCCGGCTCGGACGATTTAGTTCGGCGGCGTTGCTTTGCCGGATGCTTTCGAGCATTAAAATTTTTCCCATGTTTTGCTCTCTGATTGCTTCACTTTGAAGACTTTGAATCTCGCCGGGTTTGAAAATTGGAAGCGGAACAGCGATTTTCATCTTTTCATACTTTTTTTCGATTAGCAGTTTTTGGCTGCTGAGGCGTGTGTGTTTTTCCTGCGTTTGCGTCAAGTGGCGATTTTCAAATCCCAGAACGTGATGGCGGATCGTTTCGAGCTGACGAATCACGGGTTCTTGCTGGGCGCGCATCTCTTGCCCAATTTTCGCGGCAAGTTCGGCGTGTTTTTCCGCGTCGTTTGGCTGCGCGTGGACGGCTTTTCGGCGGCTGATGATTTCTATTTTTCGCTCGATGTCGAAAAGGGAAATGTGCCGCGTGTTGCCCGACTGGTCGTCTTTGATTTTGAAGCGTTTTTTGTCGCCGTGTTCGACGAGATTTTCGATATTACGCTCGCGCCGACGGATTTCCGCCGCGACAAGCATTTCTTCAGCTAAAATTCGCCGTTCTTTAAAGTTTGAATTTTTGGGCGAGTTGTCGGCAATAAATTGATTAGAGTTTTCAATCTTCGATTGTGATCTTGCGGCTACTTTTTTCGGTTCAAAACTTTTTTCATTTTCCCGCGCTTTTTGCCGTTCGCCGGCAATTTCTTGGATTTTATTTTCGGCGGCTAGAATAAGCGCGCCCTTATGCAGCTTTTTTTCACCGTTTGCGCTCCGCTCGTTGTAATGAAGCATCTGCCGATTTATCCGCAGATTTTCCGTTTTGCCTTCCTCATTTATAAATTGTTTTTGAATGGCGAGGTGCGCGTGCGGATTATCAGTGTTGAAATGCGCGACGGCGATCCATTTGAGTTTTCGCGCCTTTACCTCTTTTTCAAGTCGGGCGACGGTTTCTCGAACGACCGAGCGAAGCGCATTTTTTTTCGATTCTAAATCGTCGCCAACGCTCTCCATTTCTTCTTTGCTCGGCGCGATGACGACGTGCAGCAATTCTTCCGATTTCGGACGAGACTCGTCCAGGCTTAAATGACGATTCGCTGCGCGAACGTCCAAATTGTTTTCGCCTTCGTTGAAAAACTCGCGCCGCTCAATACTTTCTTTCTCGTGGTCGAGCTTGCTGTGCGCGAGGTAATGAACAAGCCCGCGACTGCTGCTGCCCGACGCGCTCGATTTTATGCTGATAATCATTTCGGTTGAATTTCAAGAATTATTCTGCTGTTGCCGCCTCGTCCGTTTTTCTCAATTTTGTTTTCCAAAATAGATTTTCGCCCGCAAATTTTTCGGTTTTGATTTGGTGATGGGCGGCTGCCGATTGCAAATCCTGAAGGCTGCGGGCAATCGTCAGATCGCTCGTCTCGTCAAACGATGCCAAAACCTGCGACGAGGGCGGCACGTTTTCGCGAGCGATTCCGAGTATTTGTAAGAGCGCGGTTCTCAGAAGCGAGACGGCGGTGTGAGCCATACAATAAATCTCGCCCAAAAGGGAAGATGTAAGCCGTTCCTGCGCCTTCGATTCACGCCGGATTTCTTCGAGCAGGCGGACGATTTCAAGCTGGTTGTCGGCAACATCTTGAGTTTTATCTTCGAGCCGTCTCAAAGAAGTTTTCTGTTCTTCGATTTTCTGCGTCGTAAAAGTTTTATTGTGCAGCGCGGCAGCGACGAGCTTTTCGACAATCGTATTTTTCGTCTCGTCCGTCATTTCCGCCAGTTCGCGGATGGCACGGTCGTCCGACAGATTCGGGCGAAAAAAAATCGCTTTCGCTTTTGTTTCTTTTTTCGCTTTCGCGGCTAACTTCTTTTTCCAGCTTTCGCGGTCTCGGCTGCGCGTCAAAAATTTGTTTTCGTCTTTCATTTGAGTTTCTGCTGATTCCAAAAGGATTTTGTTGTTTCAAAAGGCTTCAAAGCAATTTGCTTGCCGCGCTGAATATTCAATCGAAATTCTTGCGCTTTTTTGCAAGCGCGGTTCTCTTTCATAATCAACTGTTTAGCGGTTGAAGGAAAAACACGGCTCGATGTAAAAGTAAATTTATCAACTACTTAAAGCGCAAGAAAAATTATTTTTTATAAAAGGCGACGAAAATCGCCCGAAACGCCGAAGAATACTGGATTCTGTGAATTTAACTGGCGGCGAAAATCGCCGGTTTTTCATCTTCTTGCACGCTTGCAAGTCCAACTCTTTATTTTGCTTCGTTTAAAGCGCAAGAAGATGGCATTTTTACCCCTACTTGTCATACATCAAAAACACGCCTCTCAGAAAAATTTGTAATGCGTTTTTCGCACCCCTTTTCAGCTTCGGCAAATGCCCATTGAAAGGCTCTGGCACGGCGGTTGATTAACTCATTTTGAACGTCGTGCCGCTTGATTTTCCGCGTGGATTTACACCCTTCAAATTCAACCGGCGCGGGCTTCCGAAAATCCAAATTCAATCAAAAAGGAATCAAACAAATGCAAGAAGTTTCAGAAAAAACTAACGAAAAAACTCCAGTCAAAACCGATTCGGGAAACTCGCCCGCCTTCAAACCTTCAATCTCAATCCGGCGCAAACAAACTCGCCGTATCGCCCTTCAAGTGGACGAAGAAATTGCTGATTTGGCTGACGAATATGTGCGCTTCGTCTCCGATTGCTACGGCTATGAAGTCAGCCCAAGCGAAGTAGCAAACGAGATTTACAAATCTCATTTCGCACGCGACGGCGGCTTCAAACAGTGGCGAGTAACGAAAAGCGATGCGGCTTCGTCGGTGTGAATTTTATCGCCCCGTTTAATAAAAAAAGCCCGAACGGATTTATCCAAATGAAAGGAAATCCTGTTCGGGCTTTTAGTTTTTTGATTCGATTGTTCGGCTCCAGAATCCCGTCAATTAGGTAAATCGGTTACGGCAAATCATAAACAAAAACCGGCACGCCGGACGCGCAGATTTGTCGTTCGATAAGCGGTTCTATTTCGCTCCATTTGCCGCCCGCCAGACCGCAACCGATTCGCGGCAGATGAACGGATGCGTTTTCCGTTTGAGCTTTTTCGCCGACGGTTTTTAAGGCTGTTTCAACCGCGTCATAACGAATCGGCGGCACGCCTTGTAATGCGCGGATGCCGTGCTGTCCGATAATATTCGCAACTTCTATAGCAGGCGAAACGAAAACAAACTGTACCGCACCGAGCGCAAAATCGTTACGCTCGCGTCCCCGATACCATTCTCTAAAGACGCGTTCCGGCGCGGGCGAGAGTTTCGATATTGCCAGCACAAAACCTCTGCCCCACGCTCCCATATCGTTGCAAACGTGAGCGATGATTTTCTTGCCCTCGCCTTCCGGTTTTGTCGCGTCGCCGACCGTGTAAACTATCTTTTTCATTAATTTAATTTATCACGAGAACGGCGATTGAAGTCGCGCGTCGCTCAAACAATTTGCTTTCTGAATCGCCATCCGTGCGGCTTCGACACAGGCTTTCGCCTTTTCACGCAGAGAAGCGCGAACCACATTGACCTGCTGCAAAAACTGCGGGTAAGCGTCGGTCAAACAATCAATCCGTCGGCGAACATTTTGCAAAACCGCGTGATTTTGAATTTTGTTCCAAACAATTTCAAAACTCGGCAATCCCCGCGCTCCCGCTTCGATTTCGCGCTTCATTGACGCGATCAAAGTTTCCGTAAAGCGGCGTTCTTCGTCGAGAAGGCGATTTAATTTGGCGCGTTCGAGCGAGATGATTTGATGATGCTCGACGCGGTTGAATCCTTGATTAAAGACAACGGTTCTCATAACTTTTTCTTTCCTTCCAAGAGACTGTTTTTGCGGCGACAGCTCGAACGCCGAGATTTTAATTTCATCCTTGCTGCAAACCATAAAAATCCCTTTTTGAATCGGTTTTCACCGATTCAAAAAAGAATGGCAATTCTCGAAACTAAATTCGAGAATCGCCTCAGTTCAGGAGAAGAAGAAAGGAGATAAAAACGGCGGGAAGTGGCGGAGAATTTTTAAGCCCGAAAGTGGCGAGCGATCTCTAATTCGTCGCCCGCCGCTCATGTTTCGATTACATAATTGCCGGGAAGTTGTCGCCCGAAAAATCGAGGTCGTCCGGCGCGGTGTGCATAGCTTCGCGGATGTCGTCGGGAATCATACTGCCCGCTGTTTCAGGCGCGGCTTGATTTTCGTCCGTGCGACCGTTCCCCGTTCCGAGGAAGCGAAAATCCTGAACGAGAACGTCAACCGATTTGCGCTGATTGCCTTCGCGGTCAGTCCACTCGCTTAATGTTTGTCTGCCTTCGATGAGCAGCGGGTCGCCTTTGCGAACGTGCTTGGCGAGAATCTGCGCCTGTTTGCCGGTCGCGGTAATGTTATACCAATCGGCTTTTTTGACTGTTTCTCCCGTCGCGGACTTCCGCTGATTGTTGCTGGCGAACGAAAAGTTGGCGATAAAAGTGTTGTTGGCGTTGACGCGCGTTTCGGGATCGCGTCCCAGGTTTCCGATGATTTGAACTTTTGCTGACATAATTTTCTTTTGGCTCCTTGAATTTTTTAGTTTTGATTTTTTGAGTGACAAACGTCTGAAAGAATCTTCGAGTTTCGCGTTTTCGCGTCTCTGGAGATTCTCTCTTTCGCTCATCACGTTTTTCTGCTTGCCGCTTTTATTTTTGTTTTCAAACGGCGGAATTTAATGGACGAGCGCGCTCACAAGCGGCGCGGGTTCGACGAAATAACAAATCTCTTTCACCGAATCGAAAACCTCCATTCGGACGTTGATTAGATCGGCGAAAAAGACCGCCAGCCGCTCCGCCCTTTGATAGTTTTCAAACGAGGTAATCGGGCGTTTACCGCCCGCTACGAATACCACGAAACGCTGCGGAATGCTTTTATCTTCCGCGAGATGTGCGTTTCCCGCCGGTTTACTTTCAATCAAATTTGGACTCATAATTTTATTGTTTGCGAGAGTCAGAACTACCGAATTTTATTCTTAGTGGGAGTCAGAACTACCTACTTACGCCCTGTTACTTGCCGCTTGATTTTTGCGAATTTCCGCCAGCGTTCCAATAAAAAACTCCGCCGAGGCTTTGCTTGCCAGAGCGGAGTTTTTCGTTGATCAAAGTTGTCGAGCGGAATTAATGATTCGCGGGCGTAATTCTAACTTGTTGCGCCGCCGCTGTAGCATTAGCGCGATTGAACTGTAATTGTTGTTGCCGCGAGCGGTCCGTTTCGCTCGCCTGTTTCAGAACTTGCTCGCGGTTTTTGAGCGAAGCCCAAGCCTTTTGAACTTCTTGTTTGGGTAAGCTGTGAATCGCGTGAGACGGGCAATTCGTGCCATACATCGCCCATTTGAGATAACCGATTTTGCGCGAATCGGCGCGGTTGATTTCTTTTTCGAGGCGGTATAACGCCGGGCTTGGACGCATCCCGGCGAGTCTCGCAAACTGCGATTTCGCCACGGTCGAAAGTGCCGTGTATTCTTTGAGGTTGAGCCGTTTTTCGTCTTTCGCACGGCGAGCGATTTCCGCAGTTTGCGCGAGAATCGCCGTGTCTTTCGCCCGCCTGATTTGCAGATAAATTGATTGATACATTCCGTTGCGTCGGAGTGCTGCGAGGTGAAAATCGCGCTCGGTTTGTTCGAGCAAAATCTGTAAAATCTGGCTCGCGTATTGTTTTTCTTCATAGTCCGGGTTGACGGTTTGATTAACCATAAATTCGAGCCGCTCGCCGTTTTTTCCCGTCGTGAAGCGACGTGCCGAGCGCGCCACTTCCCGCGAGTAGAGCGCGTCGAGATTGAGGTCAATCCATTCTAAAATTTCATCGCGCGTTAAAGGAAAAATCGAGAACTCAGAGGCTTTCGGCAACGCGGTTTCAATGAACGGCGCGTTAAAGCGAAAAGCATTGCGGGCGCGAATGTTGTCAGCATTTTCGATTTTCCGGGAAGTGACAAAATGCCGCGCCGCCTGCACCGCTCGCCCGCCGATCTCAAAACCGACGAAGACGAGCTGCAACATTTTAGCAAGCGGTTGAACGTCCGTCGGCAGATATTCCGCAGTGATTTCGCCGTCGAGTTCGAGAACGACTTCCGTGTGCTGGCTGCCCGACATTCGAAGTCCCAAAAGCCCGTCTTCGTCGTATTGCTCGTGTGAGTCGAGACGTAGATAATCTTCATCAAGCTCTTCTATTGATTTTCCGCTCTCCGCGAGGTAAAAAGCGGCGAACTCGTCGTGCGTCGCTTTGGTGATTGTGCCGCGCGACAGCTTGCTGCGGACGAATTCCATTTCCGCATCGAAATTCGGAGTCGATTGGGCGAGCGGCGACAAATTCTTTTGGGCTTCGCGGACTCTTTTTTCGTCTCGCTCGGTGAGCTTGATTTCGCCGATTTCGGTTTCGGTCGTTTCAATTTCAAGGTCATTCACCGAAGCCGTTACGCGCGTCATTTCCATACCGAGTAGTGCCATTTCTTTTAATACTTCAGAGACGTTTCGCCCCTGACGGCATTCGCGGTAATAGTGGCTGGCGATTTGTTCAAGCTCGAATTGCGCCGCCTGCGGATCGGCGATTGATTTAACGCAGCGGACGAATTCTTTCGCGTCTTCAGGGTTGCCGAAAACGCGGGTTGCGTAAGTCAAACTTAAAATTTTGACTTTTTCGAGCGCGGGCGTTTCGTCGCCTTCCGCGACGCGCACGACGACGCTGCCGCCCAGAACGGAGTTTTCTTCCAGCTCGCGCCGGAATAATTGATTAGCCGACAAGTGCCGCGCCCAGTCGTTCATCGGGCTGCCCGAGGATTCGGTGCGGTAAGCGAAAAGCGGTGAATTAACGGGCGCGAATTCGCGCAAAGCTGGTAGCGATAATTGATTTGCAGACATTTATTTTTTCCTCTCAAGTGATTTATTTTTGAAGGGTGAGCGGTTTCCCGTCCACCTAATTTCACTTTTCTGCAAACTTTAAAAATCCCTTTTGCCGAAACTTCTGGCACGTTGGAGCAAGCGGGAATCGTCGCCGCCCGTCCATTGGTCGCTCACGAAAGTTTAGGAAGAAATTGATAGCCGTCAATTAACAATATGAAAAGCCGGTTAGATTTATTTCATCTCCAGCCAAGCTCGGTGTTTGACTAGCGAGCTTGGCAACCTTCCGCCAAAGCGGAAAGGTCGGTGCGCCCGAAATCCGATTCGATTGTTTTTAGGTTTATTATTTGCCCGGCGGGAATCTTACCGGGCGAGAAAAACCCAAGCGGCGTTTGCTCGGTTTTTCTCGCACGTGGTTTGATGAACAGACCAGCAGTGGCTCAATCGTCAGACCACCTGCCTCACACAGAGGACTTAAAAGTGTTATAAAATCAGGCTTTCAACGATTTTCGTATGGTGAGCAAGGGTGGTCTGACGATCAGACCACTTTCCTTTTTACGAAAAAAAAGCGCGGGCAGAATCAAATCTGCCCGCGCCTTCAAAAATTAGAATTACAAATTAGCTGCTCCCGTTCCTTCTCGCTCTGTCAACCGGCTGCTTTGATGCCGTAGCGTTTGAGTTTTTTGATTAAACCGTAGCGGCTCAAACCCAATTTAACCGCCGCGCGCGAAACATTTTGATTATTCTCCGCCAAAATTTTTTTGATCAGGTCGCGGTCGAAATCTTCGACCGTTTGTTTGTAGCCGCCGCTGCCACCGGCGACGAGACGCAATCCAATTCCTGTTTCCGGCGGCGGCGCAGGATTCTCTGAAGTTCTGAACTCGACGCGCGTTCTCTCAATTTCGCGGAGCCTTATTAGTTGCGAAACAATCAGGTCGGTGGTTAATTCGAGCGTCAAATTTTCCTCCATTTGAGCGTTCGACCGATTGTCGCTCGATAACGCCGCGAGACACGCATTTTCAACAAACGCGCGCAGTTCGCGGACGTTGCCGCGCCACTCGGCATCTTCGAGCAGTCGCAAAACCTTTTTGTCCGCCGCGACCTTTTGCATAGATTTCCGGCTAAAATCTTTGATAAAGATGCGCGCCAGATGCGAGATTTCGTCGCGCCGTTCTCTAAGCGGTTTGAGCCGGATTGCGTGCGCGGCGATGCGGTAGCGCAAGTCTTCGCGCAACACTGACAAATCGCGGTGCGTCGCGCAAATTACCCACACGTCAACGGGGCGCGCTTGCGTGCTTCCGACGCGCACGACGCGCTTTTCTTCGACGATTTTGAGCAGCTTGGCTTGCATTTCAGACGCGAGTTCGCCGATTTCATCAAGAAAAATCGTGCCGCCATCTGCCGCTTCAAATTTTCCCGTCTTCGCTTGAAGCGCGCCGGTGAACGCGCCTTTTTCATATCCGAAAAGCTCGGATTCGATCAGCGAGGACGCAAGCTCCGCGCAGTTGAAGGCGACGAACGGCTTGTCTTTGCGCGGACCGGAATCGTGAATAAGCTGCGCCAGCCGAGTTTTACCCGTTCCGGTTTCGCCCAAAAGACACACATCGAGAAAGTCGTAACGGGCGAACAGTTCGAGGCTGTCCGTTTCGGTAAAATTATTGAACATTTGACTATTTGTATTTCAGTGATGCAAAATTGATTCAAGTTTGAAATGAATTCAATTTTGATTGTCGGTCTTGTTTTAAGACTTCGACTCGGAAAATTTATTCTCTATATATAAAAAGCCTGAAAAAGCGGCGAGGTTCCCTCCGAAGCCAAAAATTTTCAGATTTTTTTGCGACGAATCGAAATTCGAGACTTCGCGCGTCACGACAATCGAGAAATTTAGTAGATGAAACCTGACCGAAACTTTCTCTTGTAAGCCTTTTGCGGCAAACAATCATTGAAAGCGATAGTGGTTTTTGTAGTAGCGAACAATGGTTGAACAGTATTTTGATGATTTACGGCGCGGGCTGCCGGACGTTGACAAGACGAGCGAGCCGCCCGACCGAAGCAAAAATTTAAAAGCCGAGCCGAAGGGTGACGAATCATTCCTCGCCGCCGTGCCGACGATTCGGCAAATCGTCTGGCGAAAATTATTTTCGACCAGGCGCGGTGGCGATGCGCCGGACGTGATTCAAAAAATCGTCCTCCAACTACTAACCTGGCGCAAAAATAATCCGAACAAAATCGAGGAAATGACTGCGGAAGAATGGCGTTCGTTCGCTTCGACAGCCGCTTACCACGCCGTCAACCGTCGTTCGCCCGGCGACCACAGTTTAACGGAGCCGCTCGACGAAGCCTTTGAGATTTCGGGCGGCGATTTGGTTGTCGGTAATACTCAGGCGGAAGTCGCTTCCTTGCTTTTCGCGTTCTGGCAGGGAATTTGCGGGTTATCGCTGCGACAAAGACGCGCATTGCTGTTCGGCAGCGAGTTGTTGCTCGTGCTTCTGCGATTTCACGGAATCAGCAACCAAAACTTGAGTGAAATTTTAGAGGTGAGCGAAAGCGAGTTGCCGGAGATTATTAATCGGCTGCCGCTTCCCGACGTTCAAATCGCGCATTTAATCGCCATCCACAGCGGCGACGCGAAAAACCGGAATATAAATTCTCTGGTTAAATCAATCAAAAAAGCCCGGCACGAAGCCCGCGCAAGGCTACAAAAACTATTAAGCGAATGAATCCAAGCGAACATTTAACCGAAAATCAGTTGAACGATTATCTCGGCAACTCCGCGCTCGACAAGAATGAGAAGCACCGCACGGGGCGGCATCTGTTGCAATGCGATTTTTGTCTGAAAAAACTGCCGCAGCCGACGGTCGAACAATTTTGGGCGGCTTTGATGACGGACAATAATTGTGATGACGATTCGCGCGATGAAATAACGACTTTGGCGGTGTGGCTCGATTCAATCGTGAAGTCGTTAAAGCAGCCGAAAATTTTAGTTTGGGGCGCGAGCGCGCTGGCGATTTGTTTATTTTTTACGACTTTTTTCTGGTTTAACGCCGCCGAATCATCTTACGCCGAAAAGGAAGTCGCTGAAAATTTTGAAGTAATAGAAACTCAATCCGTTCCGAACTTAAACGGCGGCGATAATCAAAATTTACCGCCGACGTTTCCAAATAGTGATGATGGCGACGACACCTCTCCGCCGTCGCTAAACGTGGAGTCAAAACTACCTATTTCTGGAAACGTTAAAAGCGATAATCGTCCGCCGGCTCGAATCGTGTCTGGTCAAAACTTGTCAGTCTTAATGAAAGCGCAGCCGAAGGCAATTTCAAAAACCGTGCCTCGGAAGAGCGATACCTCGGACGCGACAAAAACAAACGTTTCTTCGACCAGAGGCGGCGCGGGCTTGCCGAAATGCAGCGAACTTCAGCCGCTCGATTTGGCGACCGGAATAAGCAATGAAGCGGTTCTCTTAAAATGGAAAAAAGTTCCGAAAGCGGCAAAATATCATATATACATTTCTGACGACGAAGAAATTCTGGTTGACGAGTTCGAGACCGAA
This sequence comes from uncultured Pyrinomonadaceae bacterium, assembly GCA_964235785.1. Classification (GTDB taxonomy): domain Bacteria; phylum Acidobacteriota; class Blastocatellia; order Pyrinomonadales; family Pyrinomonadaceae. The sequence continues at coordinate 55,912 of CAXSBF010000022.1, forward strand.
CAGGAAACTTCTTACGCTCTCAAAAAGCCGCTCGCGCCGCAGAAAATTTATCAATGGAAAGTCGTCATAACTCTCGAATACGGCAAAACGATAATCGGCGATTCGCAGAAATTTACGGTTAAAGATTTACAATCTAATCAAAAAAAGTCCGAAAGGCGTGAAAAGTCCCTGATTCGTTGTTCGGAAAGCAAATTAAATCGGTGAGGTATAGCGTATGTTTTCATTAAATCTGAAAGTTATTTTGAGCAGGACAATTTTGTTAAAAACCTTGGCAAATTTCGGTTGTCTTTTGATTCTGATGCTCGTCGGCATGGTCGCCGTCGCTTTCGCGCAGGAGGCGCAAAGCGGCGACGTTTTTCCCGTTCCCGATACTTATAAAGTTGAAGGCGTTCCGCCGATAAAAAAGAGCGAAACCGAAAATTTGTTTTTCGACCCGTCAACCATCAGAAGCAATTTAATCTGGGACTCGGATTCAAAAAACAGAAAACTGCTCGTTACGGACGAAAAAAACTCGGTCTATCTGCTCAACGCACCGATGGCGCAGCCCGTTCGATTAACTCAAGGTTTTGTTCCAAATAAAGTGAGAGTGCGTCCCGACGGCACATCCTTCGCTTACACTTCAGACCACGAGAACGAAGACAACTATCAGCTTTACCTTTATGACTTCAAGGAAAAATACGACTTCAAAGAAAATTCGCCGAAAAAATTAACTTTTCTTTCGGGCAAAGATGAATCGGTTGACTCTTTCACATGGAATAAAATTGGCGATTCAATCTTCTACACGAAAGTTGATTACGACACGAAGACCAGCAAAATCTGTCAAAACAATTTTTCGGCTGAAACGTGCTTTCCGGCAGAATTGAAAGGCGTTTGGACTGTGGTTGACGCGGACGGCGATTTCGTTCTGCTCAGATACGCAAAGGCTTCGACGAGCCATTTTCTCTACGCATACGATACGAAAGCGAACAAGCTAGCGCCGCTCGACGAGCAGGGCGACGTTCCGAAAGCGTTTTTATTCGGAACGCGCGCTTTTTGGGTCAGCGAAGGCAACAATGTTTGCGGTAATTTGCCGCAGTGCATTCTCGTTGCGGACGTGAAAAATACAAAGCTGAAACGTCTCAATTTACCGGAAAATCTGACGGATTTTGAAGACGTGAGATTCTCGCCGAAGGGCGCGAATTTGCTCGTGCAGGAATCGAAAAACGGCATTGATAACCTGCGAGTTTTCCGGCTCAAAAAAGATAAAAGCGCTTCAGAAGTTTCGTCGTTCGTCTCCGGCTCTTACCTCATTTGGGATAAGCGTTGGCTCTCCGAAACGGAAGTTGCTTATACCTTAGAAAACAACGGCAAGCCGACTTCGATTCATTCTTACGATATTGGTTCAAAGAAGAAGACAGATTGGACAAAAGAAAAACTGCCGCCGCAGCTCGAAGGAAAAATTAAATCGCCCGAATCAATCAAATGGAAATCCTTTGACGGTAAAGAAATTTCCGGTTACGTCGTCCGTCCCGCTACCGTAGTTCAAGGGAAATCGCCGGTTTTGATTTACGTTCACGGCGGACCGCAGATTATCGACAAACCAAGTTTTAACTTATCGGATATTCGCCTCGCTTCAAATCTTGGGCTGACAATTATTCACACCAACATTCGCGGCTCGGTTGGTTTCGGCAAAGAATTTGAGAACGCCGACAACCGCGAAAAACGCGGCGATGCGGTCAAAGACGTTCAGGCTTTAATTGATTGGATTGAAAAGCAGCCGGATTTAGACGCAAAGCGAATTTTATTACGCGGCGAATCTTATGGCGGCTTCGTTGTGCTTTCGACCGCGCTCCAAGAGCCGACGCGCGTTAAGGGCGTAATCGCCGAATATCCGCTCGTTTCAATCAGAGGCTTTTTGGGGCAAAGCTGGATTGACGAGTTCGCACGCAACGAATACGGGGATCCGAAAGACGAGCAATTATTGAAAAGATTAGACGAGCTTTCGCCGCTCAACAACACGGCGCGGTGGAACAACATTCCGCTCTTTATGACGCGCGGAAAGCTCGACGAGCGAAATCCTGAAAAGGACGTAACTGACCTGAAAACTCAGTTACAAACTAAGAACTCGCCGGTGTGGTTTATTTATTCGACCGAAGACGGACACGGCTTCAGTGGAAGATACGTGACCGCCGCGATGTTCAAATTCTTAAAAACACAATTAAACAAGGAGCAATAAATAATGAAAAAAAGAAAATCAATTCTTGGTGCAGTGGTGTTGTCAACCGTTCTGGCTGGCAATGTGTTTGCCGGTGATTCAACCGGCGTTGGGTTTTTCGACTTCTTCGGTAGCGTTTACAACGCAGTCGTTTCGTTCGTCAGCGGCTCGCCGTGCGAAGGTCGGCAGTGTCAAACCTGCAAGCCGACGGAAAGAAACGGAGAAGGCGGTGGAGGGAATTGCAGACCGAATGACAGAAATTAATTCGAGTCTGCGAAATTGGGCAGCAAGCCAATTTATCAAAGTCGGCTTGCTGCTTTGCTTTGCTTTTTTTTCGTCGGTTTTCGCCCTATCTCAATCACAGTTAACTGAGATTGAACTGGCGCAGGCTGAAATGAACAATGGGAATTATTCAAAGGCGGTCGAATCTGCGAACGCAGGCATTGAGAAAGCAAAGAAAATAAGAAATCCGCTTTTAATTTCCGAAGCGTTGGATGTTCGGGCTAGTTCCGAGATTTTTTTGGAAAAATATGAAGATGCGGCAAACACTCTCGAACAGGCGCTTCAAGTATTGCCCGAAAACAAAACGGCGTTGAGTCAAAGGGGAACGATTTACACTCATTACGCCTGGCTTTTCAGAACAAAAAAGAAGTTTTCTGAATCGCTCGATTATTCCAATAAAGCCGTTGCGACCGCGCCGGAAAATCGCTACATTCTAGCGGCTCATTACCTCAACACGGGACGCATTATGTTCACTTCCGGCTACGACGTTTCGGCTATCGTCTGGCTGGAAAAAGCGGAAAAGCTGCTCGAATCCGAGAAAGCCAGTTCGGTAAAACTCGATACATACAGATTTTTGTCTCTCGCTTGGTGGTCAAAGCTGAATTATCAAACGGCTCTCAAATACGCCGAAAAATGCGCGTCCGTTTCCGACAAAACTCAATTCAAATATAAACATCGCCAAGCGTTGTTTGATTTGGAAACCATTTTGAGCGAAAGCGGGCAGGAAAAAAGCGCGATTTTTATTTTAGAAAAAGGCTTAGAACTTTCCCTTGCAGAAAAAAATCCTTACCAAGCCTGCAAATTTTTAGCCTCGCTGCTTTTGCATTCTTTGGATGTCGGCGATACGGCGAGAGCCTCCGTATATCTGAGTAAATTGGAAGAACTCAACGTAAATAATTTATTCACTTTTGAAATTTATTTAGGTCGAGCAGTCATCGCCGCTTTCAAAAATGAAAGCGACGACGCGGAGAAATTTTTTGCCGTCTCGGAAAAACAAGAAAACTCTGAGGAATTTCCGTTACTTTATTGGAAAGTAATCATCGCCGAGAGAAATCAGGATTGGGAACAGTTTATAAAAACCAATCAAAAGTTATTAGATTTGACGACGAAAGAAAACTTTCGCAGCGGTCTGCCCAAAATTCACTTAAATTTTGCGAAAGCGTACTTTCGTTTGAACCTGCCGCAGAGGGCAGAAGAAAACTTACAAAAATCTCTGGCACTGATTGAAGAAATTCGAAAGTCGGAAAATTACAATCTTTCGCTTGGTCTTTCCGAGAATTATCACGACGCTTACCGCCTGCTCGCGCAAATCAAGCTGGATAATCCGCAAGAATCGTTTGAATTGGCGGACTTTTTAAAAGCGCGTTTACTCAAAGATCGCATTGACAACGCGGCGGTAAAATACCAGTCGGTCATCTCACCTTCGTTCCGAAATACGCTTGAGGAATTGTCGCTGAAATATATTGACGACCGAAGCCTCGCCGCCGAAATTGAAAAACACGAAAAACTCGTGATGACGGCTGCCGAATTGAATCTCGCCAAGCCTGATTTGAGCGAGATGGACAAAGTTTCCGATTTTGACGATGCGGCAATCGTTTCTTACTTTTTTACGCTCGATAAAAAGCTATTGGCGTTCGTGAAAGAAAAAGGGAAGTCGGTAAGAAGTTTTTATCTAAACGCTTCCGAAGAGGAAATCAACTTCTTGGCGAAAACGACCGAGCAAAAAATCAAAAACTTTATTTTTTTCAAACGGGACGGCAAAGAAATCTACGACAAGCTGCTCAAACCGCTGAAACTTGCGGCGAAGCATTTTATAATCATTCCCGATAAATCAATTTGGAAGATTCCGTTTCAGGCACTCAGCGCGGATGGCAAAAAGTATCTGATAGAAGACAAACTTATCTCTTACGCGCCGTCAGTTTCGATTCTGCTCGAACAAATAAAAAGTCCGAAGCCAAATCGCCGAACTCTGCAAGCGTTTGCTAATTCGTCCTACGATAATCGTTCTTTGCAGTATGTAATGGCAGAAGCAGCGCAAGTATCCGCGATTTATAATTCAAAGCCTTTCCAAAATGCCACAGTCGCCGACTTTAAACAAAATTCAAGCAAAGCGGACATTCTCCATTTTTCGATGCACGCGCAAATTGACAGCGAACAGCCTTTAGAATCGTTTCTGGGTTTTAAGAAATTAGGTGAGGTTGAGAACGGACGTTTGACAGTCGAGGAGATTTTGAAAATCAAACTGAAAAAGGGAAGTTTGGCGTTTCTTGCTTCGTGCGATACGAACAATGTGCTAAACGGTGAAGGCTTGGTTAGTCTTGCGTGGGCGATGATTGGTTCAGGCGCGACGACAGTTGTTTCCGCGCAATGGGAAGCGAACGACAAGTCAACCCAGATTTTCACGAAGGCGTTTTACACCGATTACAAACAGGGAAACTCGTCTGCCGAAGCACTGCAAAAAGCTTCGCTAGAACTGATTAAAAACAAATCGACTAATATGCACGAACCTTACTATTGGGCGAATTTTACGTTAAATGGCGATTATCGGTAACATTACCTAGCTTATTTTCGGAGATTGAAATTCGTGATTTATTAACGACTAAACTCTCGTTTCATCGGTTGCGCTCAATTACGCGCAACCCAATCGAACAAGATAAAAAATTTCGCTGACAATCTTGCACTGTTCACATTTACCGGTCTCCCGCCGCGTTTTTGTTTCGGAAGGGAAATTTCGTTTGGTCACGAATCCAATTTACCAAACTGACGGAGATTTTTCAGACACCCTCTAGTTGGGAAAAATTGCTATTTTCCCCAATGATTTTGGAAATTAAGTTGTATAATTGAATGTTAAATATTGATTTCTGAAGTTGAACTTTTAATAGTGCGCTGACCGTGTTATTTCTGGAGGGGAGATTTTCAAATATGCAGTGTCCGCAATGTAATGAACGACAAGTCTTATATGGTGCGCGATTTTGCGAGAATTGTGGAAATACCAATCTGGAAATTGCGAAAATATCCGAAGTCGAAAACTTAAAAAACAAACCTGCCTCAAGTCAGATCGGAATTAGTAAAGGATTATGGTTAATGGCTGTCGGCGTCATAGCAACGATTCTCAGTTCTTTATTCTGGGATATTGGCGCGCCGTTGGAAATATTCGTTCGTCTTTCTGCTTTTATTTCATTTCTTGTCGCGTTATTCGGAATTGGACAAATAATTCTTGCCCTGCGATTGTTTGATTTCCCTGCTATACAGTTTCGCCGACATAAAGAAAAAATTGTTGACCGAGAAGAAGAAAATGCCGGATTCGAGCATAACGAAAGTCTGGATCAGAAACTAGGCGCGCTGCTTCAAAAATTTAAACCTAAAAAGAAATATCTCGAGCGGGTGATGATTAAATCAGCCGAGGAAGTTATCTTTCTTAAAGCTCGAGAAATTGATTGGATTGCGCCGACGGGAAATTATCTGCAAATACACAAGGGAAAGGAAACTCATCTTTTGCGCGAGACGATGAGCGCCATTGAAGCTAAACTCGACCCGAAGCAATTTGTCCGCATTCAACGCTCTACAATTGTTAATGTCGAACGAATCAAGAAACTGCATCCGTTATTTCGCGGGGAATACGAAGTTGTTCTCTTAGACGGCACACGCCTAACTTCAAGCCGCGCCTATCGCTCCAACTTACAGAAAGCCTTCGGCACTGAACTTTAAAATCAGCCCGCAATCCCTGCAATCAACAATCTCATCCCGATTTCCGCCAAATCTATCACAATTTTATGACATTTAATTGAATTCCGTTTCTACTAGTTGATGGAAGATTATTCAAAGCTATGACTTTATGAGCCGGAAATAATGTTGTGCAGTCTAAGCTAATTTGAAATGCCTGACTACATTTGTTCTAAGACAAGTTATAGAACGGATTTTATCAAGTAAGTTAAGGAATTATTTTATGTCGAAAATTACATTGATTTTTTTGTTTCTCCTCTTTTGCTCAATCAATTTGTCGGGACAGTCCGCAAATCGTCTGCTCGTCGGCAAAGTGGCGATTAATCAAAACAAAATCGCTTTTATTTACGCCGGTAAAATCTGGCTCGTCGATAGAAACGGCGGCGCGGCAAAGCGTTTGACCGATACGCCCAACGACGAAACAAGTCCGGTTTTTTCGCCTGACGGAAAACGAATTGCATTTTCGCGCTTTAACGGCAGCGATTGGGATATTTTTGTAATTGCAACGGTCGGAGGCGCACAAGCGCGACGCGTTACTATGATGCCTGCGAGTGATTTCACCGTCGCCTGGACACCGAATGCCGAGGAAGTAGTCTTTGAAACAGCCCGCGATGAAGAAGGGGTAAATCGTTTTTATAAAATGCGGGTAGATGGCGGAGTGCTTGCCGAGCCTTTGCCGCTGCCGCAGGCTATGGAAGGTTCATTTTCTCTCGATGGTAAATCTATCGCCTATAATCCACGCAACCCGCTTCTTATCGGCGAATGGCGTTATTATCGCGGCGGAATGACAACGCCGATTTGGATAACGGATTTGCAAACCGGAGCGACTGAAAAACTTCCGAATCAAAATTTCAATGACCGTCTTCCGGCGTGGATTGGAGACAAAATTTATTTCACTTCAGACCGCACGGGAATTTACAACCTGTTCGTATTTGACCGCAAGACGAAACTGACCGAACAACTAACTAAATTCGACGGGCAAGGCATCCGCTCAATGTCGGCGACAAATGATGTCGCCGTTTTTGTCCAGGACGGGCGGATTCATATTTTCGATTTGGCTCAGAAACAAGACCGTATCGTTGAAGTTTCCTTTTCGCCCGATACAACCGAACTTTTGCCGCGCAGTGTCGGCGCGATGCGTTTTCTGCAGCAACTTCTACCTTCGGCGGATGGCGAAAAAATTGTTCTCAGCACGCGCGGCGAAGTTTTATTGTTCGACACTGCAAGCGGCGGTTATAAAAACCTGACGAACACTTCCGGCGCGGCGGAACGATATGCGACAATTTCGCCGGACGGTAAATCCGTCGCGTATTTCTCGGACGAGTCGGGCGAATACGCGCTCCATATTCGTTCTTTGGAGAATGATTCGGTTAAGAAAATCCCGATTGAAAAACAACCGACGTTCTATTGGAATTTGAGCTGGTCGCCTGATTCAAAAAAATTGGTTTTCACGGATAGACGTTTGAATTTGTGGATGGCGGATGCCGAAACTAACACGGCGGCGAAAATTGATACATCCGACTATTCGGCTCAAGAAGATTGGGCGACGAATTTTTCGCCCGATTCGCGGTTTCTGACTTATGCAAAGCGTCTGAAAAATCGCGCCGGAACAATTTTTATTTATGATTTGGCGCAAATGAAATCTTTTCAGATTACAGATGGTAAAACGCACGCCGAGTCGCCGGTTTTCGACGCGAACGGCAAATACCTTTATTTCATCTCTAGTCCGAATGCGCTCACAAGCGAGTTTAGCTGGGGAACTTTGGACGGAATTTTGGCTCGCCCGTTGATTGTCCGAAGTGTTCACGCATTTATGTTGGCAAAGAACATACCGCCTCCGTTTTTACCGGACGGACAGCCGGACATCGAAGCTAAAGTTTCCGAAATAGCGCCTGAAATGAGGATTGATTTCGATGCAATCGAAAAGCGTTTCGTCAATTTGCCTCTTCCGCTGCGCGATTATGCACGGCTTTTGACGGGCAAAGCGGGCAAAGTTTTTCTCGCTGTCGGAGAGTGGAATAAAACGCCCGGCGATTTTAATTGGCAGGGACAGACGACAAGTCTCTATCTTTTCGACGCTTCGAAAGGCGGCGAGATGCAAAAAATCGTCGAAGGTATCGGCGGCTTCGATTTGACGGCAAACAAGACGAAAATTCTCTACGGCAAGGGACGCGGTTGGTTTTTGGTAGATGCCGAAACCGCGCCGAAGGCGGATGAGGGAAAGCTCGATATGTCGAAGCTCGAAGTCAAAATAAATCCGGGTGAAGAATGGCGGCAGATTTTTCACGAATCGGTAAGGCTGATGCGCGATTGGTTTTACGACCCTAAGTACCACGGTCAGAATCTAAAGGCACTCGAAAATTATTACGCCACATATTTCCCGACAATTACGCGCCGAACCGAATTGAACGCATTAATGCTGAGAATGCTCGGTTCGATTTCGGTAGGACATCTCGACGTTGACGGCGGTGATAAGCCGCCAATGGTCGGAAGCGGAAATAGTATCGGTTTGCTCGGCGCGGATTACGCGATTGAAAACGGGCATTATCGCTTCAAAAAAATTTACCGCTCCACCTCTTATGCCTCTTCTTTAGGAAATATCAACGCGCCGCTTGACCAGCCTAAAATTGACGTTCACGAAAACGATTACCTTCTGGAAGCGGGCGGACAAAAGATTGAGGCGAATAAAAATATTTTCAGTTATTTTGAAAATACCACCGGCAAGCCGACGCGCATTACAGTCAGCCTAAATCCCGATGGAAGCAATCCGCGCGAGTTTACGGTTTATCCGGTTGCGAGTGAAAGTCGCTTGCGCCGGGCGAACTGGGCGGAAAATAATCGCCTTTTGGTGGAAAAACTATCGGGCGGAAAACTCGGATATATTTTTGTTGAAACTTACGACCAGGGGCAGGCAATCTTAAATACCGTCAGAGGCTTGACCGGAAACTCCGGCAAAGCGGGCATTATTATTGACCAACGCTTTAACAGCGGCGGTATGACGCCCGACTATCTGGTTGAGTGGATGCAGAGAAAACCGCTTTATCATTATATGTTTCGGGGTGGGGATGACCTTGCTACGCCTATCAATCCTTTGCCGCCGGTCAAGGTCTTGCTTACCAATGAATGGAACGGCTCGGCGGCGGAAACCGCTGCTTTTATGTTCAAACTCGGCAAAGTCGGCACAGTAGTCGGCAAGCGCACAATCGGCGCGGGCATCGGCGGTTATTTCTTCACTCCGCGCTTTGTCGATAACGGAATTGTCCAAATTCCGAATCGCGCGGCATATAACTCCGGCGACGGTTCTTGGGGAATTGAAAATATAGGCATTGCCCCGGATTTTGATGTGGAGATAATGCCTGCCGATTTGATGGCAAGACGAGATTCCCAGCTTGAAAAGGCAATTGCCACGGCGATGGCGCAAATAAATGGAAATCCGCCGCTTCAACCGAAGCGTCCGCCGTTTCCGATTCATCCGGGCAAGCAGGAAATAACAAGCGGCGATTCAAATTTGCCCGCTCCCGGCTCGGCTTTTCCCGCGCCGACTCCGAAATCGGAAGTCAAAACCGTAGCGGATGGAAAATACACGGCGTTTCTCGGACAATTCGACACGCCGATTGGTCTCATTACTTTCAGTCAGGAAGGCGATAAATTAATCGGTCTGGCGGGCGGCGAACGAATCGAATTTACACCCGATGCAGATACAAAAGATAAGTTTAAAGCTCAAACCGAGAATATAACTATTATGTTTGAACGCGATATGAGCGGAAAAGTTGTCGGTTTGACAATAATCCTGCCGGGCGGGAAAGAGTTGAAGGGTAAAAAAATCGGTTAACTGATGAGAATATATAAAATTTCAATCGGACCAACTTATAGACAGGTTTTATAATGAAATTTAAAGAGAGCAGTCAATAAATCGTTTATGTAACTAATTTAGAAAGTGATAATATATTGATTGCAGAGAAAAATCAGCCGATTATTAAGTCTTTAACAGCGAGTAATGCACCAGAACGCTTTCTCGTTCGGTTTCGGTAGAGTAGGGAGGAGTTTTTATATGCATTGCTTGAAATGTGGTCAAGAGCGAATTTCCACAAATGAACACTTTTGTCGGCGTTGCGGTTTTTCTTTTGCATCTTTAGAGCGTGACCAAGAGAAATTAAAAAGTAAGCCCTTGTTACGCCCAACGAGGATTCGGCGAGGAGCGGCACTGGCGGCTTTCGGCGCTTTGTTGACAATCGTTCTGTCTATCTTTTGGAATGTGGGAGCCCCGCTCGAGTTATTCATCAGGCTCTTATCAATCGTATCTTTTATTCTGGTCGTGATTGGAATAATACAAATACTATATGCCTTTCTCTTCGAGCAAAATGGGTCGTTTGAAAAACAAAACAGCGCATCGCAGCCTGACGCTGCTCAGGCTTCCCAATTAGCAAAAGGGATAGACAACATATCTTTGCCGCCTGCACAGAGCTTTCCGGTTATGAATTTTAATTCGCCGAACAGAGGCACTGCGGAGATGGTTCCACCGCCGAGCGTTACCGACCGCACTACGAAATTACTCGATGTCATCCAAAATAAGGACGAATCTGCTTGAGTGAAAATTGATATGTTGGGCTTCCTTGAATCCACCGAATAGGTTAACCCAAGTCGCCCGCCCTCAGACAGAAAGTTTTTAATTTTGCCCTAGAATTTGAATGACCAACTTGTCTTCATTGACATCGCTTGAGACATTGGCGTTTTCAATCGAATGGAAGGTAGTTGAGCCAACCGTATTCTCTGGCAACACTTCCCAAAATCTCTGCCGCTAACTCATCGCCGTTATCGGAATTTGTCATAACCACCGCGCCTTGTCCTGTTTTGGTATAGGCGATCATCATACATCTATAACCTTCATTCGAGCCGCCGTGACCGAAACGCTCCGATTCATTTTTACCTCCCAGTTCGAGTCCAAGTCCCCAGCCTCCGACTTGTGGCGTAAGCATTTCGTTAATCATTTTCACGGACAAAATTCTATTTGACTTTCCGGTTTTTGACTTTTGAATTTCAATCATAAAACGCGCAAGGTCGGAAGGCGTCGACCATAGACCAGCAGCCGCCATTTCAGGATAGGTGTTCCAATTTCCTTTAACCTTTTCACCGTTAGGTCTGTAACCAATGGCTGCCGAATCCCGAAACTCCTTTGGAAGCGGTTGCCGATATGTGCTGCGAGTCATTCCAAGTTTTTTGAAAATTGTTTCCTGCATAAACGCGGGAAATTGCTTTCCGGTTACATCCGCAAGAAGCTCCTGCATAATGACATAGCCGCCTCCGGCATATATAAACTCTTTATTCAAGACGGCATCAACCCGTATCGGCTTTGAATTAGCCGACGCCGTTCCATCCAAAATTTCAAGAAGAGTCGGCACTTGCATATCCGAAGAATATCCTTCAAAGCCGTGAACTGTGATGCTTGCGCTGTGGCTTAACAAGCCTCGCAAAGTTACTTTTTGCTCCTTAGTGAAATCATTTTCGGGAACTTTCCACGAAACAAGTTTTTTATTCACGTCTTCATCAAGATTCAATTTGTTTTCTTGGACGAGTCGTAGCACACCCATTGCGGCAACAGGCTTGCTAATTGATGCCGCTTGGAAAAGCGTTTCGGTGGTTACAGGTCTGTTTCCGCCCACTTCGAGAAATCCATATCCACGCGCCCATTCGATTTTTCCGTTATTTATGACAGCAATACTTACGCCGGGCGTTTTATAATATTGCATTCGGTCAATGAGTCTCACCGCTCCATTTGGTTCGCCCTTAACAATGACTGACGGAAGCAATCCATTTTCGACGCGCCGAATCCTCTCGTCCAAGTTTATATCCCGGGTATATGGAAGAACTTGTATTTGAGCAAATCCGGTTACCGAAAATATACTAGTGATACAAATACTTAAAGCGGTCAGTATGAGTAGGAAAAGAAATCGAAATGTTCTTGTTTTCATTGGCTTCCTATCTCCTTTTTATCATTAAGAGTTATCGAATCGCCCTAAAATGCGAAGCGTTGAACGCTCGACTTCAGCGGCGGGCGAACTGCGCCAACCTACGCCGCAGGAAGATTGATGACAAACACGCTAGCCAGCCATCCGCTGCTAGGAGTCGTTCGACGGCGCGATTCACTAAGCCACGCTCCTTGACCTTCCTTCACATCTCACCATCATAAAAGAAGAGAAAGAAATACTGCCCGTCGGGAGCTTCGGCAATCGCATTATCAACTTTGCCTTCCGCGTTCCGCAATTCTTCAACGAATTCCACTCCGTCACTTTTAAGCCGTTCGATACGTTCAGCCATGTCCGGCTCAAAATACGTCAAAGAAGGGTTTTTGAATTTGTGCGGGCAAGTGCCTTTTTCGTATAAACCGAGTTTGATGTTGCCGTCACTCAACGTCGCCCAGCGTGCCGTCGGTGGTTCCCGGTAAGTGACCTCAAACCCTAATTTATTCCAGAACTCGATTGATGAATCAACACTTTTCGTCTCGATGCTGACTTCGTAGAATCTTCCGCATTTAGACCAAGATTTCCCCTGCGGCTTTTCCATCTTGAAAGTATCCGCTTGAATTACCCGCACGCTCAACCCGCTTGGGTCAGTGAAACTCACCTCGTTCTGCTCTTTACGATTGAAAGCGATTTCCGATGCCTTTAAGTGTTTGATTCTTTCATCCAAGTTCTCGGTAAAGTAAGTCAGTTCACCGCCAGATTCATCGCTTGCCTTCAACAACAAAAGCAATATGCCGTCAGAAAACGGAATTGATGGGTTATCTGCGACATACCCATCTACTCTCTCGAACCCAAGTTTTTCGTAAAAGGGCAACGATGATTGCAGGTCTGTTGCCTTTACGGTGAGACAGGCGATGTTTCCTAGCTTCATACTCGATTCTCCTTTTAGTTTCTCAACTACATCCATTAACACGCAACGTGAGAGTAAAAAGACAAACCAAATAAGAAAGTCGCTGTTTCGCCCTCACGTTCAATAACTTGTTGTGCTTCGCCGTCGTGGTAAAAGGAACACTACAATTTCTTGGAAAGCCAGTGCATAATGTTCAGAGCCAACTGCTGATTGTCAATATTCGGGTAATTCATACCCATCGGTCTTTGTTCTTTGGCGGTTAACTGCGCCGTCAGCATCGCGGCTTCTCCGAGAATAATCACACGCCCTTTTTTGAACTTCAGCGCGATGCCTTGAGCGCGATTCGCGGCAGACACTTCTTTTTTCTCGTCAGGCGGCATAACATCGAACGCCGTATCCGACAATTTAAGAAAAGCGATACTGTCCTTCGGAATTGAAAGCGATTGTCCGGTAAAAGTGATAATGCGATTGATGCGCTCCGTCCGGTTGCGTCCTTTGGTAATCGCGTTGTCAGTCAAAAGATTGTTCTCTCGCGTGAAAACAAGCTGTCCTAATTCGTCGGGAATTGCCTTATCATAATTTGTTCGGTCGCCGGTGTAAGCGGTACTCATCTCCACGCCGAAACGCATTGACAAAGTTTTCGCCGCCGCGCCGAACGGAGTATGGTCGGCGATAAGCAATAAACTTCCGCCTGCCTGTACCCAATTACGCACGGCATCGCATTCGTTGTCGGTAAAGGCAGACAAACCGCGCTCTTCTCCGAGTGCGTTAGCGATTACTAAAATTTTATATTCTTGTAATAAAGCCTTAGTGAATTTTTCCTTGCTGGAAGTTATCTGATAACCGTCGGCGGTAATAAGTTGGGCGAACGGCTTATAGCGTCCTCCGGCAGTATGAAAATTATAATGCGCTTCGTCGAACAAAACCTTTGGATATTTCTTTGTGAATGTCGGTTGCGCGACTTTAGGTTGAAAGTTCGGGTCGGCTACTTGTTGACCAAAGGTTAGATTGGATAGACAAATAATTATTGCCGTAAAAGTTAAAATTGTTGTCAAGCGTAAATAGGTATTCTTCATTTAGTTTTCATCTCCATCTCAAAAATAAAGTTCCACTGAAGAGGCTTACGGCACACTGCCGGTTAAGTTCCTTTCATTCATGAAACTGTAAGAAGCACAACACTGGAGTTGACACGAGCGGTAACTGCCGCCAAGCTCGTCAAATATTAAAAGACGTCGTGAACAAAAAAATTAGGTGGTAATATATCTGACTCGCCTTTTGACATTAAATTTTTCATCTAACGCCCCATTCCCATAAGCCGAACTGAATTTTTTTGTCCACTGGATGACCTGCCTGCTTAAGCGATAAAACAATCTGTCCTCGATGATGAGATTCGTGCGAGATAAGATAGCCCAAGAAAGCCGTCCCGTGCGGTTTAAATCCTTTGACCTTCCCGCCGGGAAGTGTTGCTTTTGCCAGCAATCCTCTAATTGCCAGACCGGAAGCGCAGCACCTGTTTATCGGGCAATTCCGCTTTGGGAATTTTAATTAACCCGCCAATAAGCTCTGGGGCGGCTTGATTTAGCCACATTAAACGGACGTTGTGGATATGAGCAAACTGCTCGGCGATATTACGCCCTTTTGACAATGCGATGCCCTTCAACGCATCGGGCGCAATCGAATCTAAAAGATAAAGATTAATCCGGTTGTGAATTTCCCAAGTTTCAAAAAAAAGACTTTCCTCCATACTCAATGTTCTCCGGTTAAATAATGACTTCTTCGAGGAATCCGCTTTGTTTCACTGCGCTGTTTTCCGAGATGAACTTTTTTCCTAGTTGTTCACATTTCTAATTGGTAAATCAAATAATTTCTTTCTAATCACAATTTCGGTGAGTCAAATATATTAATGCCAAAAATTACTATTTCGCACTTGCGTTCAATGATTTGCAAGGCTTTGGTTTCGTCTTTATGCAGACTTTAAGATTTCGCTTGCTTTGATACCCATTCGGTCAGCAAATCTAAATAGCCATCGGCAAAACCGAAGAATCGCCAAGGCTTTCCTTCTTCGGGATAAACGAGAATGCCGTGCGCCGCGTCTGGAAATTCTTTGATAGTGTAGTCCTTGCTTTTACCGCTTCTCAAAGCCTCTCTGGTTTTTGCCGCGATTTGCTTGGCTGGCGTTTCGGTGTCTAAATCTCCGTAGAAACCTAAAAACGGAACTTCGATTTTTTTCAAATCGGCGTATGAGTCGTATGAAAAGATTCCCGTCCAAGCCTCTTGTAAACGCTCCAATGAACTTGGCGCATTAACAAAGCGAAACCATTTTTCTTTGCGCGATTTTTCGACGAGTGATTGAAATTGTTCCCAACCCTGACCCGTCCGCGCGACTTCAAATTTTCGCCGCATAAATGCGACTGCGGCTTTGACTTCATCTTCCGAAAAACCTTCGGCTCTAGTTTCTGCTTCAACTCTGAATACTTCCGATTCCCAACTCGCCACGCCGCCGCCCGAATTGACAATTACAAACGCGACATCTTCGGAGCGAGCCGCCGCTTTTTCCACCGTCCAGCCGCCGTTGCTCGGACCGTATAAACCGATTTTTCGAGCGTTTATTTCCTTGCGAGCTTTCAAAAACTGAACGCCCGCCAGAGCATCTCCGGCTAAATCGTCAAAGCTCG
>CAXSBF010000023.1:0-69362 GCA_964235785.1 uncultured Pyrinomonadaceae bacterium
AAATTCTACCAATTCAACTGTTTGTCTGTCTTTTCAACTACTGATTCGCATATATATAATTTGAGAGACGAAACCAAAATATGGATTGTCGGAAATGCCGGAGTTGGAAAAACCTCTTCGCTATATCGAGTTTTTTTTAACATATTGAATTCAGACAACACTTATCCGGTTCCACTTTTACTACAGCCGCGTTTGTTTGGCGAAGATAGTATTAAACGACTGGACAGCATTGAGGACGATGATGAGTTTTTGAAGGAATTAACGACTATCTGGATGGAAAATAGAGACATCAAATTTCCCGAGCTTTCTCTGAAAGATTTTTTAGCCGATTTGATCGCCGGACTTAAGGCTGGGGAGATTGTTATCTTTCTCGACAGCTATGATGAACTATCGAGATTCAACTTTCAAACAAAGGTTTTCAATAATTTATTACAACGTTCATTGATTAGCGTCTGTGCTTCCCGTCCTGAAACATACGATCATAAAAAAGGTAATGTGTATTTGAAAATAGATGACGTTTGGAGATTAAGCGTTATCAAAAGTTTTTTGGAGCGAAGACTTCCCCGAAGTAAAAATTTTATTCAAAGCTTAATCGGGTATATTTCCAGAAATCCTTCAGTCGAGTGGCTAAGAAATCCGCGTTATCTCAATTTATTTGTTGAAACGGTCAACGATAACGAATATGACAAAAACGAATCGCAGGAGTCGGATTTTTCATTAATCAACCTATTAAAAGACGGTGAATATGCCTTGTTGGAGAAAATACATTCCAAAGCAATCAATCGTTTGTACAACAATTTGCCGCTCAATTCACCATTGAAAAAAGATGATTTTACGTCCTTTTACGACAAAATTACTCGCAATATGATTTTGATCGCATCAACCGAATTACAGGACGGGAAAATGCAGATAGATATGAACGAGTATGAGAATGAAACGAACTATTGGCGGATCACGAGTAAAGCTACTGAATTTATTTCAAATCCCTTTTTCAATGTTGATCGACAGACATACGATTTCAAATTTCTGAACTATAATTTCGTCGATTATTTTCTAACGAAAGATTTGGCTAAGCAAATTTACGATCAGGACAAACAAATCAAACTCGTCCATCAATGGAGCAATACTCTGCTCGGATATTTAACAACATACTTTGAAAAAGGTATAAATTTTAATACTGAAACTTTATTGAGCAGTATCAACAATAAACTAAGAGATTATAGTTCCGATTTTTCTGAAAGTGATTGTAATTGTTACGATCATGGTAACTTTAAGCCGAATTGCTGTTTTATGAGCATCAACTTAATGAAACTTTTGTTTTCATTAATCTGTCTAAATGATCCGAATAGGTTCTCGCCAAAGTTAACGAATGAAAATTTCTCCGGTTTGTACCTGGACGGAGTTAATTTTTCCAATATGGAATTTGAAAACTGTAATTTCTCAAACAGTGTTTTGACGGATGCGAGATTTACAGAAATGATTTTTGTAGAATGCGATTTTTCTAAAACAAATTTACGTAATTCCCATTCATATAACTCTAAATTTTTTGAATGCACTTTTAACTTGAAGAATGAAGCTTCACCTTTTTCTCCGGTTGATAAAATGGTTCTTCAAAACACGGAATTTCATGGTTGTGACGTAAATATGGAAAGTTTTTTGGAATTGGGAGCTATGACAAAAGAATCAAGATATACAGGTGAATTCGGCAAAGTATTTCGCACTAAAATGAGCAATTTTCTGGGTTTGGGTGTTCAGAAGGCGGAAGTTTTATATCTAGCCGAAATAGAAAAGACAATTGATAATCTCAGTCAGAAATCGGAAGTATTTTTAATTGATATTATGGCGGGAAATATGGGAAAACATTTCCGCGAGCGTATCTTGTCCAAATTCGGCGAGCAAAACTTATTGAACTTGTTCGCAATTGACAAAGACGCTAAAACAATCAAACAGGATATTGAATTTCTCGAAAAATATAATGTTAAATACAACATTTGGGAGAAAGAAATTGACGGACGATTGGAACTCAAGTCACATCTTGCTGACCGTTTCGGCGTGGATTCCGTAGATTTAATAATCGGGAAAAAAGCGATTCACGAAATCTCTTTTAAGAATCAAATTGAATTGTTAAAAGAATGCAACGAGTGTTTGAATCAAAACGGGCATTTAATTCTTTACTGTGATTCTCCTCCGTCAATCAGCAATGAAGGCTTCGAACGATTGAATCTATACATAACCGAGATGAGGAAAAATGCGAATCTCGAAAATCTGAATCGACTTCTTATCGATGAACTCACTTTTCAAGGTAGTGAAGACGACTGTGCTATTTTTCTTAATTTATGGATCGCCTTGAAAGATTTGGCAAATGACAATATAAATGAATTCCAAAACAGGTATTTCAGCAGTTCCAATCAAATAATAGATCAAGCGAAAAATGTAGGATTGGATGTCGAAATACTTCAACGGGAAAACTGCAATTTAATGGCTAAAATGTTTAATGAAAACGCTTTCAGTATAATTCATTCTTACCTCGAAAAAAATGAATTAGTTCCATCTGATACTAATTGGATAACCGAAAGATTATTTGGTGATGAAAGTTACCAATTACTGCGAAATTTTACCGAAAAACATCTATGGAAAACACATTTGCAAGTTTCTGCAAAACATTTGCGGCAAAGCGACCGGCAAATGCCCACAAAACTAGGAAAAAAACTACAAGCTGTAAAAGTAAGAGTTCCATTCGGCAAAATTCACGAAAAATTAAAACATTTCAGCTTTCCAAAAGAAGAAGATAATAGTGATACCAGCTTTACACTACCCATTCATATTTTAGCGTTCGTAAAAAATTAAGTTTTTCAACATTGCTATAACCCTCGGGTGTGGGTTCAGGACTATTGTTTGCAGGAATATTTCTTTTAGAAACTTTTCAACCTGCTAGCCAAATAAACATATTCAAAATTATTAGTGGTATTCTGCGCGGGTCGCCTTATCCTTAGCGAAATTTTCAGAAAATATTAAAGTAAAGAAAACGAAGGGATACTGTTGTCGAATTCATTTCGACAGAATTTTATCTGATTAAATCACCGTAAATTCATAAATTCAATTTTCGTTTTTATTGGTTTTTTTGAATTCGACAACAGTATCCGAAGGTTTTCGAGACTAAGAAAAACAAGTTTTTTGACATTTCTTTTGTTGTCCATTAACCCTGCATTTATGAGAGCAGGAATTTACGCCCGCGTTTCGACGCACGACCAGCAAACCCTGCCGATGCGGTTTGAAAAGATGAAAGAATTTATAGAGCTATCAAGGCTGGACTTTAACAGCGGAAGTCGAAGAATTAGGGTCAGGCGCAAAAACTCACCCAAAACGCGAAGAACCGGTCAGGATGGCAAAACGTCGTGATATTGACGCGATACTGGTTTGGAAACTTGACCGCTTTGGTAGAAGTCTCGCTGATTTGGTGATGACCTTGAACGAGCTTCGGGAAATCGGAGTCGTCTTTGTATCTTGAACCGAATCCTTAGACTTCTCTACTCCGCGCGCAGAGCGGTGGCGGGAATGCTTTCCACTTTTGCCGAATCTGAGCGTGAGGGAAAAAGGAAAAGCGCACGTGCGAGCGCAAATAGCTTCTAACCCGGAATTGCTTTAGGCTATTTATAAACCTATTCGTCTAAGACTTTCAGCACGAATGCAAGTGATAAAAATTACTTGCATTTGGCGGCAACCCACCCCAATTGAAGATCACCGGAAAATAAAAAACTTACGAATGCCGCTGCGGTCAAGTTTTGCCGGTTTAATGAACAAGCTGATACAGGATTTTCTGCTGCGCCTGCTCAAAAGCGAAATTGCTCGAATTCAATCGCCAGTTGGTAAAGTTGTTGAAGTGGTAATTTGTCTGATTATCGTTGTATGCCTCCTGCGCCGTCTGATAGCCCTGTTGGGAATGCGAGTCCGTCGCTTCAAACTTCGCGCCGTAGGCTAACAGGTCTTGATTGATTCCCGCGCCGATATAATCACCCTGATCCGTCCCGCCGTAAAGCTGTAGATTTAAGAAATCCACATTTTTGTTGACCGCTCCGCCGTCCAGATTATCCGCCGTCACGGGCGAGAGCGTCAGGTAATAATGTTTGTTCGTCTGCTGTCTGAACTCGGTCCCGATGGCGTTCAGCAAGAGCGTTATCTGATTTTCCGAGGTGCCGCTCAGCGGCGGCTCCCAATCTATATCGAAACCGTCGAGGTTATATTTTTTCAGGTAAGCCAGCAGGTTGGCGGCAAAATTGGCGGCATTTTGCTGCGGCGTAACCTTTGTATTTGAAAATATATTGGAAATCTGGTTCGGATCGCCCCAGACGAGCGTCATCGCAATTTTGATGCTCGGATTATTTTTTCGCGCGTCGCGGATGACATAATCCATATAGTTTTGATTGGTTAGCCCGTTCGGATGCGGCGAGGCGCCCATCCGAATCGTGTAGGACGAGCCGTTTCCGGCGGGAACGGTTGCGGCGCTCGTCGGAACGGTTTCTGCGAAGCAGAGATACAAAATATCGACTGCCTGGTAGACATTATTCTTGATCAACGTCTGAAAACAGCTTGTCGCGCTGTTGTAATTAGTCTTGGACGGTTCGTCTTCATTTAAGAATATCCAAGCGTTGACGAGTTGATTGCCTGATTTCATATTTTCTCCTTTGAATTGGCTGCACCGCCGGATTTTAGAAAGGCGGGGCGAACGCTTCCGGCTCTGCGTCCGACCTGCCGCCGCGGAAGGAAAGGAACAATGCCGCAGGCGAGCGGTTTTCGGCTCGATTTGGAAACGCTTGCGAAACTGTTTCTGTAAAGATAATAACGAACTTTAGACAAAAGCAACGATTTCCATACGGCTTACGCTGCTTTTGTCCTTCTTTCCTCGTCTCATTTTTTATCGGAAAGCCGCTTCTATTCACAAACAATTATTTACGCGATTTCTTTTCTTGTTTTTGCGGCTCTTCTCCGAACTGGCGCAGCAGCACGGGCGGTTTATTCGGAATCGCTTCTTTAAAGGTATCAAAAATCTCAGTCAGGAAACTTGCTGATTCCAAATAGGTATAATTGTCCTTTGCGGGGTTATATCGCAGCACTCTGGATAGTAGCGTTCCCTGATAGAGAAATGCCTTTTCGGCTTTCGGCACGGAAAAACTTATCGTTTCGGTTGAACTTGTCGAATATTGTTCGGTAAATGAAATGGTAAAGGTAAATTCAAACGAGGCTTTGGCAAAAACGACCCCGGCTTCAAAACCTGCCTTGAAGGCAAGCGACTGCGTGCTGCTGAAAGTAAATCCCGTCGTAACACTTTTAGAATATGTTGTAGCGACGCCCGAGTTGGTATTATCAATAGTGCCGATAATCTGTAAATTGGGCGCAAACAGTACAAGGGCATCCATATAATCGGTGAGCTGTTTGACGGGCAGACTATGCTGAAAGGTATCAGCATCGGCAGGCGGCTGTTTCTCATAGATTTTGATGGTCGCATCTTTTGGCGGAATAAACAAACCTCCGAAACTTAGATTTCCGAAATGCGCCTTCGCCGCCTTTAGGTCGGCATCCAGAGCATCCAAATTATCATAGAGAACGACTCTGATAATTACCTCCAGAGTGGTTTTGTGCTTTAAGGCTTCCTTTTTGACCTGAAAGTCCTTGATAACCAAATGCCAATCAATAGCCAAAACGCCGATGGCATCGGCTTGTTTGGTAGCCTGGCTGTAATTGTCCACTAAAAACATGACACGGCTGTCGCGTTTATCGTAATCTTTTGCCGATTTGTCGTCTAAAGGCGAGATGGCATTACTCATTGCCGCTTTTAAGGCATCTTTATTGACACCCTTAATGACGGCGGCAGATGCCGAGGTAGTTACGTCGGCAAAGAAATTCTTGATTGAGTCGACGCTCTCATATTGTCTTTCGTAGTTATCGGTTTGCCCTCTTCCCGTAAAACTCGGTCGGTTATCCAGCAGCCATTGAAAATGTTCTTTGTATTGAATATATTCAAGGTCGGCGGCGTAACCGTAATCCATGATTTGCCAGTTGCCGTTCGCCGCCTGTTCCCAATCCAGCGCAAGACCTTCTATCCGGTTGCTCGTTTTCTTGGCAGGCTCCAAAATGGCGAATGATTCGGTAACGCCGCTCGGAATCTTCGCGTTAACTTCTTCGATAAATTTTTCAAGTCTCGGTAAACTCGTATCTTTACAATCCAGACCGACGTCTTTTAACTGCTCTTTAAGTTTCTCGGGCGTTAAAACGGTCGGGTCTGTTTTTGTTAGATCGATTTTAATTCTTTTACGTGGTATTGGCATAAGTGTCTCCTTAGAAATTGTGAAAAAAATGTGTTGATGGATAAACATCATCCGGACTAAAAGCGAGCCGGTCGCCGCCTTTATTAACGCCTATAAAAAATCACTCTCTTTATGTTGTATGGCAAAAAAGCGCAAAACCTTGCACTTTTTTTTGAAAATAATTTCAGGCTGGTAAAAAGAGGTTCGAAATTGAAGCCTCGCGGGTACGGATTGAAATTGGTCGGCATTGGATTTGTTCCGCTGGTTTGAGAAGGTTTCTAAACCTGAAAAGTGAGTCTCGAGGAAGAGATAGAAATTTTTATAAAGATTGCCCGCGCTGTAGCCGAGGAATAGACTGCTTTTCTCCGTCAGCCGGATGCTCGCGCCCGGCGTGAAGTAACCGAAACGGTTATCGCCGGTCGTCCACTGCGCCGAGAAACTAACCTTCTCCGCGAGCGGCTGCTCGTAACCGAAATTCCAGCCTTTGCGCGAGCCGAAATCGCGGTTTCGAGCCATCAGCCGATAACCGCCGACTGTCAGGCGGGCGCCTTTGAGCGATTTGAGAATTTTGCTCGCATTGCCGTAAATCATCACGAAGGCGTCGGTGCCTTCTTTCCTGGCAACCGGAAGAAAGGCGGTCACGCCGACTGCCGCCGCGATTGTTTACTTTTTGTTTTCATATAATTTCCATTTCACGCCCGGCTGAATCTCGAGCGGAAAGTCCGTATCGTTCGGGTCGCTGACCGAGCCGTTGATGCCGACCCCGACCCGCTTGCCGATGCCATAAGCGAACCTCCCGCCATAAGCGAACCTCCCGCCATAAACTTGCTCTCCGCCATTTCTGTGGCTTTGCGTAGCAGTCCAGAAATTAGCCTCGATGTAAATCTGTCCTTTCTCCAGCGTATCGGTCGTCAACGCTTGCCCCGATGCGACGGTCGTCGCGGCTCCGAAAACAAATAACAAAACCGGTAAAAGCCCGACCGCCTGTTTGATTTTTGATTTGTTCATAACACTGTTCCTGCATTGACAATTAAACTCTTCTTAAACCATATACACTTTGGGTTTCTGAAAACCGTTAAAGCGGCTCGCGCAGACCAGGGAATAGGCGCCGACATCGTGAATCACGAGCTTATCTCCGGTTTGCACATCCTCCGGCAGCAACGCCGCGCGGGTAATAACGTCGGGCGAATCACCCGTCGGACCGGCTATCGCAAACGGCATTTCACCGGCACCCGACGTTGATTGCAGACTGGTTATCCGGTAGCTTGTTGAGCCTTGATACGCCATCGTTTCAAAAAAGCCGTAGTAGACACCGGCGTCGAGAAACAGCCACGTCGCGCCGCTTCTTTCGACCCGCCCGATAACGCTCGCTACCGCAACGCGCCGGTCGCAATGAGTCCTCTGCCGGGTTCGAGGATTAATTCCGGCTCATCGGGAAAATCTCGAAACTAGACTTTAAACTACAGGGTTTTATCATCCCGGCGGCGTGTACCGGATTGCGGAAGACCGCAATTCTTTCCCGAAAATGGAACGAACTCGATTTAGACGCTGATTTTCCCTATATCTATCTACCGAAGAAGGATAGTAAGAATAAGCGTTCTAATCGGCTGCCGCTTCCTAATCTCTGCGTGGTTGCCTTAAAACAGCTTCCCAGTTATGGAAAGCATGATTACCTGTTTCCCGCCCGCCCGAACGTCAAATATCGCAACGTAGACGCTTTTCAAAAGCCGCTCGCCTGGGATATTGGCAAGCGGTTCAGGAGAATTCGGGATTTAGCGGGAATTACTGACTTGAGAATCCACGACTTGCGTCATTTCGCAACCACTATGCTGTTTATGGAAGGCGTGGCGGACGCGATTATTCGGAAGATGACGGGACATCGTTCGGAGGAGCTTGAGCGTTACAAACATCTGTCCCCGGAGTTTATGAATAAGACGACCGGACTGATTGCGGGAAAGCTGACCGAAGAACTCGAAGGCACGTTTTGGGTACAGGCGAGGAAAAAGAAAAAGTCGCCCCAAAGGACGACTCGGAAACTACTGATAATAAAGCAATTAATGGCGGAGCCGACGGGACTCGAACCCGCGACCTCCAACGTGACAGGCTAAAATTCTGTGTTCCAGATTTTGCTTAAACATAAGCAAAATCGGCACTTGTAAAAATACAGCGATTAGGCTTTGGCTTAATCGCTCTTATTTATGCGGAGTTTTTGGGTCACATTTTGGGGCACATTCTTCATAGAAGGAAATTGTTCTCAACATTCTTCTATTTTCCGCACAAAGATCATATAGAAGTCGCTTCAGAAAAGTTCGTAAGGTTCTGATCGGCTCTTTCTAAAGCTGAAGACTAATAAATGAGTTTCAAATTAGACAAATAGCGAGATATACATCTAGCGGTTGTCAGAAGCTCGCAGCAGAACTGGATCAAATTGATTCCGATGTTTTTGTTTGACCCAAAAATCAGAAGAGCGATTTATACAACTAATACGATTAAATCGCTAAATATGACTTTGCGAATGGCAATTAAAAATCGAGTAATATTCTGCAGTGAAAAAATTTCATTTTTATTTAATTTTAATTATCGATTAAAACGCCCTGGTTTATAGTTAGGGTATTTTTACACTGTGACCAAGTTAGATAAGCCGAACTTTTTATGGTCGAATACAACATTGGCTCTCGTTTTGAAAATATTGATGATACTTTCGGACGCGCCTGCTTCATACCGTCTACGATTCTTTAGATCCTCGTTTTTAACGATGTTACTAATGATTGGCGAATCGGGTTCCATCTTGACGTTCAAAACAATTCATTGCAGCGGATAATGACCCATCAGATTTACGCTCGACCCTAATGTAATTAAGCTCAAACGGAAAATCTTTCTCATTACCTAAATCAACCAGCTTCAATCTTGGCATGTCCGCTATATCAACATATCGCGTCCAGGAACCCGGATTGAAATAGACTTTATCTCCGTTGCGGAGTTCGTCAGGCTGATGCGTGTGTCCGAAAACAACCACCTCCGCATCCATATCCGCCCACAATTTTTTTGCCTCGCTGCGCAAATTGTCTTTATCGTAAGAAAAGTTCGATTTCATTATCGATAAATTAGTTCCGCTCCCGCCAAACGAATTAAATTCATTTACCCATTCGTCCGAAGGCACATTGACAAATAAGGCTTGTAAGAAGCTGCGTATGCTTTCTTCGCCGTCAAGTGATTGCAGGATTTCGTCTGACGTCGCATTTCCATTAACTGCTTTTCTATACAGGTCGGTTACTAACTTCAAAAAATCATCGTTAAGATTTAGTTCGTCTTGAAAGTGAGCCGCCCAAGTATCAATGGACGAATCCTTTTTATCAACGCCCAATAATGTAACTGGATTGCGACCCGCGAAAGATAAAAAAGCTAAGGCGACGGCACCAAGTCCGAACCTATCTTCGCGCAGCAAGAGGCGAGCCAGCGAAAGAAATGGAATTACATTATCGGCAAATTCATATCTTGCTTCCATTTTATTTACAAACTTGACCATGAAAAGTGTTCCCGGGCACATTTCCAGTCTTAACTTGCCTTCTTCATCAACACCAAACGGGTCTGCCCAATCTTTGAACTTATTGGCGGGGTCAATCTGATGACCGTGACCGATTGCCAGTTTACCGTCATAGCGCTTGCAGATTTCCTTTTTCAATTCAAATACGACATCGCCCGCAACTTCTTTAATACGGTCTTGTACGGCGCCCCAATACAAATCGACGTCGTGATTTCCTGCTGCCAAAGTTACACGATTACCCAAAGACTGAAACTGTTTAAGTGCCTTAAAAATATCTTTATGCCCGTCCAGAATGGCATTGAGCTTTTGCAGAGATTCATCTTCGGTACACCAATAACTGGAAGAATTGAGAGTATAAACTTCGGGTTTCACCTGGGCGAATTCTAAAAAATCGCCGTTAAAAAAAATCTCAATGTTGCCCGCCTGCCCTTCCGGACTGCTGCTTAACTCTTCAATAAAACGACGCAATTGGTTATTGTTATAAACGTGATCGTCGCCTTTATCGGCTGGACCGCCGCCGATGTGCAAATCGCTGACTATAATTGTTATTGGTTTGTCACTCATAAATATCTTTCACTCCTTTTATGTGCATTGTTGAACAACTACGATGTGACGACGCGAACGTCTGCCGGGCATTGAAGCGCGTAAAAAAGCCCTAATGGATTTCCATTCTCGATAAGCTCACGACGTAATTTCCAAATGGCTACACCTAAAGGCGCGCCCTTCAAATAATCCTTTATTAAATGACAGCCGAAAGCCGCCGCAAAAGTAGCAGGCATTTTGATCGCAGTTCCAATAAAACCCAAAGCTTTTTTTCTGCGAAAGACCGCCTGAAACGAAGTAAAGGATAAGGGCGACGGTTGACCGCTCAGACACGAGTTGAGAAAGACTATCGGGGCGTGCGGATATTCATTATTGAACTTACGCAAGTCTCCCGGAGCAAAAATTTTGTTTTCATCAAATTCTAAAAGTTCGTCGTTGTTTATTGCAAACGGATTGCTGTTGCTGCCATGGCAATAAAGATAAATCAACGTAGCTTGATATTCATCCGATACAAGTTTTTCGAGTATGCTCGCAGAATCAAGATCAACTTCGCCATGAGCATGTGTGATTTCATTTTGATAAAAAGTCTCGTGAAATTTTAGCGGCTCAAAAGCCTTGCCTTTGAAAGCACTATCAATTGTAGGGTTCAAATTTATTCCGACAAAAGGTTTATTGCTAAGATGAGCTGCTAAAAGAGTGCCGACTTCATGAGGACTGTTGGTCTTTACGTTGTAATCGATAATAAAACGATAGCCCCACATATCCTGGGGTTTAGAAGGGTCTTCAATCATGGGCGAACTAGGGTTATTTGAAAAGCTTTTTGCGGTTAAAATCTCAAACGGCAAAAAGGCGCAGTCAGTATCAATTGTAATTGTGCTGCCGTCTTCCATCTTGTCCAACTCGGACATTATTTCTTCCAGACCATTGTCGCTTAATTCAAGGAAAAGCGTTGAGCCTTCGTTTAATGTGCTGTCCATGCACTTTTTGAAACTCTTTGCGACATAATCGGGTTTGTTCGTGTCCTTCGGATTGGCTAAAGGGTCGGGCAGACTAGCCCAGATGTTTGTCATATCTTCCGACAATACATCTTTGATTTTACCGATGCGATACGCCAATGCTGCTCGATCAACGGAAAGCAAGGTGAGCGGATAAGCAATTACACTTCCATCGGCTTTATTGATTTTGCATTGAACTTTTATTTCTGATCCGGCTGTTGTAATGGAAAGTTGCGCGTGACTCATTACCAAGCCTCCTTTCCCGCCAATATCTTTGTTACGGCTTTGTTTAAATCGTTGCGTGCTTTTGTGACGTACTGACTAGATTCATTTAACTTGTCTAAGTCAAAACTAAGAGGCTGAACTAAACTATCATTTTTGATAACTTTGCCAACCAACTTCACAGGCAAGAAAAAGCGGTAAACCTGAACACCATTAACATCAAAAGCTATGTGAAAACCTGTGGAATAGATCGGGCTTTCAAATTTTTCATGGTTTGTTTCTTTAATCTCTTTGTCTGAAACAGAAAAGGCTTTCTTATAGCTTTTTGAATCAAACGCTTTCAGATGAAAACGAACAGCACCTCCCGCGAATTTACCGTCTTTGAAATGAATTTGTATGTAACCTGATTCTTTTTCATCTATAAATGTGAAGCCTCTTGGCGAAACCATCAGTCCCAAGGCTGCATCTGTCTTGCGCGCTTTATCGAATTCTTTACCTTTTATGAAAACAACTGAATCACCTTTTGGAATAGCGTAGTCAAAGACCAAATCAACGTCTGAACCCTTTTGAACGCTATTGCCTTGTACATGCTTGCCTTCCAGTGCAAAGAAAAAGTTTTCTTTTTGTTCCTTCTCGCTTTTGGTTATATCATCGACTTTTGTTATTACTGAATGTTCGAGGAAATCCGGTCCAAGTAAAAAATTTATTTGAGACTTAGCACTTTTTATTGAATGATTTTTCAATCCTACCAAGCCAACCAATTCCGGCAATATAGCTCCCATTCTTGCCACTTTATCTGGTCTTGTAGCATTTTTCATTAGATTTGAAAGTTTAATCTCTTCGGAGACATCGAATGCGCCTGCGGCTCTAGTTCCTAATAAATTATGCGCTTCCTGATATGCTTTCTCTAACTGTTCAATGACACGCCTGCGGTCAACTTTTGCGGTCAGCTCTTTTGCGGTAAAGGCAACAGCTTTTGCCGTGCGAATGAAAGCATCTGCCTGTTCTAAGTTGCCTGCTTCGAGCATCTCTATTGCGCGTTCGTAAGGCTTTTGAATAGCCGTAAGTGAATCCCAATCGTCGCGCTCGTCGCGGCGTTCGAGGCGAAAGAGCATATAATCGTAATCCGTCAGCGGTGTGCTGGTCTCGATTTTGTTTCCGTAGCGCAGCCCGTCATCAACCACGAAAAGATTTTGAGGCGCAATCGTTTTACTGTCTGCGGCTATCACCACGAAATATCCGGCTCTTAAAACATTTGCACCGCCTGTCGCGGCGGACCAAGATTGATGCAAACCTAAAAGCATTTGATTTTCAGTAGCCCCGACAAACTTTGCCACGCCGTCCGCCAACGGCATTGCAACCGCCAGAGCTGCCGATAATTGAGGAACTAAAAGAAGCTGACTAAAGCTTCCTAGGATTTGAAGACACGCCAGAACGTCATTGCCACCGGCTACGCCGACAAGCCCTGAAGTCAATTCGATAGTTCCGCCGTTAAAGGGCAAAAGTGGTGTGACCGGGTAATTAAGCCCTATAATTCGACCCGGCTTTTGTTGTCCTAACTGGTTTAGGAACGATTCTCCGGCAACGTTTGTAAGTAGTTCCTGTTGGTCCCCAAACTTAAAGCTTATCGCGGTATGGACAACCGGAAACCAATCTGTGAGCCATTTTCTGTCGTTTACTAGAAACATCTCAACAAGTAAAAGTCGAAAATAATGTTCACCGGCTTTTAATTCGGTATTGTCCGTTTGCCCTCCATTGCTTAGGCGAACCTGTTCGGGCGGAAACATCATGAACTGATTGTTGCGCCCCGTTCCTTTCCAAAGTTTTTCAAACCATTCAAGCGGTTTCATATATTTTCTTCCTTCAAGAGCGCACAAAAAATTTGGCGTTACAGCTTAAAATTCAATGTATCAGAAAACTGTTTTGTATTTCTTTATTACTTCAAACCAATCTTTTTTAGAATCAATCGTTCGTTATTTCATTAAATCCTCCCTTGTGAATTCGCCAAGTGAATTTATCGTGTAAATAAAGACATACATCAAAAGCCATTTCCGATGCTGCGTCTTTATCTGAATGCCCTTTGTCTGCTATCAATTCCTGAATGTCATATACAGCGCGCATCCACCTTTCCAACCCCTTAAACAATGGGATGGCAAGAAAACCCCTTATTGCTACTAGAACAATAAATGCGAGGAGAGCAGGTAGAAGTATGACGCAAAAAAGTGAAAGAACAGCATACCACTTTAGTTTGTTAATCCAATCCTCTATTTTATCTATGCTAGCCTGTCGGGCAACCATTTTTACAATAAACTTTGCGAGTATTTCTAAGCAATTAACACTTAGCTCAGCGGTAACCGGCGGCAATAAAATTACAGCTCCAACACCGGATTGAAAAACATCCGCACAAAATCGTCGTAATTTAGCAATCTCAACCCTATTTGTTAAAGAACGCGGTTCTTCCAAACGTGGTGGGAGTTGAACAACGCAAACACGCAGATTCGGAAACTCCTGATTGATTTTTTCAACACTTACAATCCGCTCTTCCCGATGGTCTGAAAAGTCGGTTGTATTAGAAATTTCCTGCGACTCGTTTTCAGAGGCAACAATTTCTAAACGTATGTCGAACGGAGTTTCAATTGGTAAGCCCACTAAATGTAAAATACAGACATTCTTATTATGTTTTGCTTTTTTGATGTTTGAGGGAATACAGCCGGAGAATTTAAAGTTATCGAGTTCAGCTAAAGCCGACCAACCCTTATAAACTAAATCCAGCAAAGCATTATCAGCAGCCCAATTACAAATACCGATTGGCGAGAACATTTCATCTGTTCGCGGAGTATAGGCTTTTTGTAACATCCGCCGAAACAGAAAACGGGTTTTATGAAAGCCATTCGTACTTAATCCTAATGCAACTTCCCAAGGTGCCGCTACTGAATTTGTATTCTCAAAGATAAGGGTCGTTGCTAACAGACCTAATCTAAATTTCGCTGTTGCCAAAAAGTTTTGCGGAGATTTGTCAAAAATCGCCGGTAAGCTGGAATAACTATTATCAAGCGATTGGTCTATCGGTGTGGTTTTCTTAAAATCAAAACTAAAGAGCCATTGAATTACTTTATTTGTTTGCCATTTGACATTGTGTACAACACTCAAAGGCAAATTGAGATTTGAGGGGATTTGAGTTGTACTTATGAAGACATCTAACTTAAAACGGCGCCTACACCAAACCAGAAATATACAGCCAATAATTACGAGTGGGATTAAAAATAAATCAGGCTCACCGCTGACTAGATAAAAGTAACCGACAATTAAACCAGCGAAAAACACATAAGATAGATATTCCCGGAAACGGCTCAAATAATTTGTTTTCTGCTCAGGGCTATCTGCATTCAGTTTTCCAAAATTAAACTCTGTAGGAAAAAGAGTTTCATCGCCATTAACTGTGCGAGCATAGGTTCCCCGCAGCCATGTTTTAATTGTTAAAGATAAATTACCCTTACCGTTAAATTCCTTCTCTCGCACAAGGCAGTAAACCAAACGCGCCAATATAGGACGCCAATAGAAATCATTTGCGTATTTATCAAAGAAATCTGCAAAGATTTTTGTTGGGTTACTATTCGTCTCTGCCAAATCAACACAAAGGACTATATCAGTAAACGCAGGCAGACTGGATTCATTCCTAATTAGTTCATTGTAGACAGGCTCGAGGTCAACCAAAGCCCTTTTCAGATGTATATGCTCGTTAATTTTAATCGCGACCATTGCTATTGTGAGGTTAGTTAAGAATTCGCCACAAGTATCCTTACATTCTTTATAAAGTGTCGAGGCTCGACGTAATATCGGCATGGCAGCTTTGGGGTTCCTGATTGCTAAAAGAATCCCTTCTTCTAACATAATCATTGCAGCCCGCCGCTTCCCTATAAGTTTAATGCTTTCTTCCGATGGGCGGTTTTCACTGCTTGGTATAATTCCAAATTCTATTGTCTGAAAGCCTTTGTCCTCTTTCATTGGGACTTCTTCATAAATACTTGCAAGTAAGGTATGAAACGCAAAGTCGGTAGGCTTTAGCTCGTTTAGGTCGGAGAAACGAGATTGAGGTAAAGAAGTTTTCCTTTCTTTTCTCAGTTTATATTCAATATCATCGTAAACAATTAAAGACTCAAATATATTTGCACCCGCTGACTCGGGCGCGTATATAAATTGCGGCTGGCTTTTTTCTTTATCGGAATCTTTGACTTTTTCGATTACCTTGGGATTTAGAAGTTGCGGACTTGAGCGATAACGAAAATGCAGCAAAGCCGCTTGTTTTCTTTTATCTGCCTTTGTGATGAGAACTTGCCAATACCTTTGTTCCAATATGCCGCCATCAAGTAAGTCGAGCATCGAGCGCAGTTTTACATCGTCAAGTTCTACTGATGTTGTAAGGCTTTCGCCGAAATTAACACTTCGCTCATCTCGCAAACGAAAATGAAAAGCAAGTCGTGCTAATAATCGCTCGGTTTCTTGTCGGATAACAAAATTCTTTTTGAGTTCAGCTTCTTGTGAAATTGCAACAGCTCTTTTAACCGTTGCTGACAACTCGCCGCGCATCGCCCGAGTTTCTAAAGCTACGATGAAGTAAGGCGGAAATGCTCGATGTGCGTTTACAAAAAAAGCCTGATTGAATGATTGAGAATCTGTAGATATTTTTTTTGCTAATGATAAAGACGCTTCGATTTTTTCCTCATCAATATCAGAATCAGTGTTTAATCCAGCGTAACCTTTCAAGGTTAGGACTGCAGATGCAAATCTTTCAGCATCAATGGTGTTCAAGTTCGCCGGAGGATTTCCAACTTGTTCCAATGCTACCTCAGGATTCCTAGAGAGCGGATAAACTCCGCGCAGATATTCTAGCTTTTGGCGAGAATATAGATCATCGGGTGCACGCCAATCAAGCCATTTCTGCTTATGCTCTAATGTTTTTGTTTCTGAGTATCGGTTAAATTCATTTTCGAAATATATATGAGAGCTTAATAAATTAAGCCTACCTTTTAAGATGCTGTAAAAATTACTTAACTCGTTTGGTAAATGTTTTGTCCATAAAAAGGCATCTTGTTCAAAAGTAGCTGAATTAAAAGATTCTTGAAATTCTTCAAACAAATGTTCGTAACGCTCTACAACTTTTTCAATAACGGCAATAATAGAAGCTTGCAATTGTGAGGCGCGCCAAGTTTCATTTTTCGGCAGTTCATAGTTTAAAAGCTCATTATTAAAATCTTTTACCAATTTTTCAAAAGCTTTCTTGCTTATTTCTTTTGAACCCATTACAGCAGACGCAAATAGACCTAATGCGGCTCTTTTTGATAACCAAGATTTTCCTGAATCCATAGGGTGCAGATACGCTTTTTCTTTTACCTCATGCCACTCATTCTTAAGCTCTTGCGGTTTAATATGAGTTAGTGCCGCTGCATATGTAGCGAGAATTGCAGGGCGTAAAATATTTTCTGTCTCTTCATTATTTTCTAAACCTGTAACAGCTCGGGATATTTCCCTTTCTTTCAATTCTGCAACACCGCCTGCGGCTAACAGTTGACTTGTCAATGCGTAAGCCCAATCCCAGCGGGCAGTATTAGCTAGTTTCGCTTCGACTTCACCCCACCATTCAAAAGCGAGTTCTTTATTCAAATCAGTTAAAACCTGTGTAGCGGCTTCAAAGTAAGATATAGAAAGATCTCGCCAATCGCGTTTGAGTGTTATTCGTGAAAGTATTGGTGCAACCTGATTGAGAGCTGTAGAAAGTTCGCTAAAGCCTTCTGCCCGATAGTAGGCTAGTAAACGTTCGCGCATATTCGGGTCAATTGCCCATACAGGCAAGAAGCGGCTATTGTTTGCATCGATGCTGTGGCTCGGTTCAGTATCCGATTCAAAAGTGGTCGCGCTGCGTTCTATATCAACCCATTCTTGATCTATCAGTTCTTCAAATAACAGATTGAAATCTTTGTCCTTTTTTCCATATAGTTCTCGCAACATAGCCTCGTCAAACCGACCGAGCAAAAGGAGCGGAGGCAATAATTTTTTCAACTGAGAATTGACACGCCCGACAATACGTTCCTTGACGTAAAAGTGGGCGCCGGCTATCAGTTTCTTTTCGTCGAGGTCAGGTTCGGAAACAGTCCAGGCTGCATATAAGTCCAAATCAAAAGGATTGTAACGTGTATCTCTACCCGTTTTTGTATGTATTTCATTAGTGTCATTCGTTTCATTATCATCGAATAGAAATGGCTGAGTTTTTTCGGTAAGAACATTTCTACTACGCGTTAGAATCGCTTCAAACAAATTTTTAGGAACTTCGCCTTTTTTATACTTACTGAGAAAGGTTATTGCCTCGTCGTGGTTAAAGCCGCGAATTTCATGCAGCATTAAATAATCCCGCTCAGGCAATTTGTTTAGATACGCATCGTTGTCTCGCAGTCGCCAATTGTAACCTACCCCCGCCAAAGGGCGACGCCCTGAAAAGATTACGCGCACGCTCGGCATTAATCGGTGTATTTCTTCCAAAATGTCGAATGTCACACGCACACTTTGTGGAAGCTTTCCGTCAGGGCGAAGCTTTACAAGTTCTTCGCAAGTGTCCAGGATGAGCAAAGGACGTTTACCCATTTCGGATAATAGGCGGCACTCATCAACAAATGCTCTGATAATGTATGTCCATTGGCTGGAACGCACGTCAACGAAATCCTCTGTAGTTGAGGCTGACTGTAATTGCTGATGAAGTTCTATTACCTGCTTCTCGAATCTTTGAAATCCTTCTGATTTCCCGAGATACGTTTTTAACTCAACTGCAAAACCCAACAGCAAAAGACCCGGCTGCTTTGCAGGATAATCAGGGTTCAAATAATCGAAATCAATGCGGGCAATTGCCAAGTTATGTCGTGGAGAAAGATGAGCGTTTATGTGGCGTATCAACATCGTCTTGCCTACGCCGCCCGCGCCGACATAGTGCAAAGCCCAACGCGCATTCTCCTCATCTGACTGATTTAGCAACTCAAGCAAAGCGTTGTCTTGTTCATCACGAACAAGATAGCTGGTCAAATATCTTTGGTCATAAGCTTGGCGATTAAAGATTTCATATTCACGCCGCGCACTTATCAAAGCCACTTCCAAAGAACTTCCGTAAATTTCAACAAAAGGCGTAAAGGCTTCCAACCAACGCAACGCTTCCGGCGCTGCCGTTTGCTTGGCAGCGCGTGCGGCTTGCAATGCGTCTTTTACTTGATCACCAAAGAAATCTGATAGGACGTAAAGGTTGTCTGAACGCTCTGCTAAAAATGCCCAACGCCGCAATGTCGGAGGCAGTTCATTTTCTTCTGATAGTCGCAAGAGGTGTCGTCCGATTTCTGCCGTTTCCTTTTGCAAATAATCTAATCTGGTAAGATCACCCGTAAACAAAACTCCGCTTGTGATTTCTTCAATCAGACGCTTCCTTTGCAAAGGTGTCATCCAATAAGAGCCTTCTTCGTCCCTTCCAACCCTCCTTAACTTTATGTCCTGACTTTGAATGGAAGATTCACTGGACAAAGTTGACGACAAAGGCAAAACGTCAGTTTCTGCTTTAGAAGCCTTCACAATACTGTCGAGCAAACGTTGGGCATCGTCGCCCGTTGCCATTGATTTTTCACCAGAAGGAAAACCTGCTCTTATTAACGTAAGGAGCCAGCTTGGCGGCAAAGCAAGCCAAACAAGAGTGCGTGTTGGAAAGATTTCCGATGTGGTATCTATACTTTCGTCGGGTTGAGTTTGTGTTAATTGCAATTTCTCTGCAAGCTTAAAAAGAGACTGGTTAGTGACCCCATCCGTTACGGTAGAGCGAACTAAATCTTTAATATTCTCAACTGTCAGTGAAGTCTCTTCCATTGAGTTAATTACCTTGAGGCAAGTTTGCAAAAATCGCCTCGTCGTTTGCGTCGATCAATGCTTTCAAATAAGTAAAAGTCTTAATTATCCCTTGAAGCTCGCCGCTCGGATTACGAAAGCGTGAGGGTATACCTTTGACTTCTTCATCCATCAATTCAAAAAAGGCTTTTACCTGTGAACGTTTGTCGCTAAGAGTGCTGGCAGCCAAAGGATTTTCTCGCCGTAACAACAGAAATTGCGTATATGCCAAACGCTTTTCATGCTCATCTTCGATAGGCATCAAAGGAAAAACGGCATATATCCTACGCGTTAAATTGTTAATAAAATGTTCGATATCTTTTAATGCACCATCCCCAAGTCCTTTTTTAGAGTAAGTAATAACAAAAGAAACAGGAATGTCGGTTTCACCTAAACCATAGTCAGTGAAAAAGTATTCTGTGAGTAAGGTGCTGGTGACACCATCGTAAAGATGCAAGTCATCGATCAAGACTAAAATCGGCGCTTGCAGCCCATATTGCTCAAGAGCTGTTGCCAACTGTCTGAAGTCTTCAACTAAAGCATCTCTAATTGATTCGAAATCAGGTCCGTCGGGAGGCGGTCCCATCTGGCGTACTTTCTTTTCTAAAACATTTTTGGCAAATTTAAACTGCTGTATTGCTTCAAGAGGCGGTAACTGTTCACCAAAAAAATTTGCGGCTAATTCAAGTGTGAAGCTATTCAGTTTTTTTTCCAAATCGAATATTTTGCGAGTTTCGTTCATTGCATCATTTACGCGTAAAGCAAAGTCTAAAGGGTTGCGTGGTATTTCTTTGCCGATAACTGATCCGCGCAAATTGAATAGTGGGCACGGAATCAAACCTTCAAGTAAAGCTTGAGTTGCGATTTCGCGTAGTAAGCGCGTCGCCCCATATTGATCGGGGTCTTGTTTTTCTACACTAAATCCTAACATTCGCCCCCGACCACTGCTCATAATCTCACGACGAAATTCTTGATAAGCTTTCATGTAGATTACACGATCACATAATACAGAATCTTCAACATTGAATTGATTTGCGGCCTCAGCTAACTGACATGATCTTTCATCCTCATTCAAAGAGAGCATTACATCTCCGGCAAGAAATAGCGTCGGACGTGCCCATTCAATATTAGTTTCATAAAAATTGCCGCCGGAATGGGTTTTAAAGTGAATCATAGCGGCTCTGCGACCCTTAGCTGTCGAAAGACTTATATTGATTGGATTATTTGTAACAAGTGCTTGATAAAAATGGCGTGTGAAAAGACGACATGCCCCATCTGCGACCTCTCCCGTCATGCCAACTGCAACTGCTGCGCCGCCTTCAATCAATCGCGCTGCCAAAGAGCGGTAGCTCTCTTTCACGCTACTATCTATCTCCGAACCGTTAGCTCCGTCTCTTAAATCTGAACTATGACAGGCATTCAAAACTATTATGGAAGAGACTTCAGGGCTTGGTTCTCCTGGATGAAGAACAGCTAATAATCTTCCTGCGTTACAAGGATCAGCTTCAGTTGATTTGTTATTTTGCGCATCGCGTTTGGTAAGTAGTAGATGCCCCTCATCATCACCATGACAGATGAAATGAACGACAGTCGGCTCAAACTCATTTACTGCATCTTCGAGTTCATCTAGCGTAGTTTCGGTAAGGATTTTTATATTAAGATTTCGATTTCGCGTTTCTTGTCCGAGTTTAATTCGGATTCTTCGCAATAAACCCAAGTACTCCGCTCCTGGACGAAGCGCATTATCCAACTTACTCCCGATAACAAACAGAACTTTGAGAGGCATGTTAAGATTGATTGTTTGCTGCTCTTGATTTTCTTGTCCTCGGTTAACGACTCTTGCAATTGCAACGTCCCTGCCTGTTCCGATTGCAAAAGGAGCTTGATTGTCATACATCATCTCCCAAGGCAGGCGTTGCAATTCAGCATCTCCGGGCGAGAAATACAGTTGAATCTCAATGGACTCGTTAGCCGGAGTCAAGTTGCAGATTTGAGACCAATAATGACCAAAAAGTACCGCCGTCAAATAATTTCCGATAGCTCTAATATCATTAGCCTTCGGGTCAGTATGAAGAACATTTTCGAAAAGTCTTTCAAGTGTACTTACTTGTAAATTTTCATGACCCGCTTTTTGCCACAGCACTAACTCTGCTTGTGGAGGTAACGGGAAACCCCTTCCTACCTCACCAATGCGCCCCAATGTACGGGAGGAAAGCAGGGTGGAGTTATTGTTAAGACTATATTCAATTGTCCAACCGTTTGATTGTTTAGCTATTCGGAGTGAAAGTTTCATCTTTGAAGGTAGAAGTTAAGCATTCTTTGCATCATCAAACACATTTTTATTCAAATAGCCCCTTATTTACTTTTTGTATTAACCAAAAAGGTATGTAAGTTATTGATTATTCGTTCAATTACGTAACTTATAAAAAGTTGGTTTTAGTTTATAAGCTATTTAACTTTATTTGTAAAGATTTTTCAGCAATTTAATTCTTTATTAAAGTTAGATGACACTTAAGCTCTAATTCTTAACATTTTCCAATTTATTTGGCGGCAACGCCGCTCTTTTTGTTATACAATCTGACGCTTTATATAGGTATTTTAATGCTCTTCTTGCTTAACTACATTGTTAATGAAATCAAGTAATGTACTGACGTCCGGTTTTTTTTCACTATTCTTTATTGACACGGAACGTTTCCCGTCGGGTGCACTTTTTACTATATCTGTCAGACATTCTTTTATATTTTCGTTAACAATTCTCATATCTGAACTTGTATCATTTATTGCTTTTGACCAAGCTTGTGCTGCACTGGAAGCAATGTATCTGGCAGTGTTTAAGCGTTTATCCGTTTCAGGTCTTTTGTTAGCAAGCAATTTGTCGGCATACTTTTCTATTCTACCTTTCGCTTCGTATTCATTTGTCTGAAAATCTAAAATCTTCTTAGGGTCACCGAGTTGATGGGGAAACGATTGACAAACCGCCTTGGCGATAGACGAAATTATTTTAAGCTCATCCGTCTTATCTTTTTCATTAAATTGATTAAGCATAATGCCATAATTCTGCAAAATCCGAGTACCTTCATTCGGGACATACGAGTCAACAAGTTGGGCAAGCAGGCACAAACGCGCTAACGCGGAAGGATAATTGCGACGCGGTTTTAACATATTCGTTTGTGCTTGAAATTCAAACTGAGCCATCGTCCATAATGCCCACTGTCCCATTGTCAAAACCGAATACCAATCGGCAAAAACTTCGGGCGCCCATTCGCGCCAGCGTTGTTGCATATCTTCATCACCGCCTACATCTTTAACTGCTTTAGCTAATACCTCTCTAAACGTATCTTCATAGTCTTCTGAAATTAAAGGTTGAATAAAGTGACCAACCTCGTGACCGATTAAAACTAAAACCCAATGCGATGTGACGATGTTGGGCGGCAACTGCAGGATTGGAATAGGCAGTTGATCCAAATATTCTTTTAAGGGTGCAAAATCATCGCCTTGTTTATAAAGACTACCGGGCATTCTGTCTTTTCTAAGAGCGGACGGAGAATAATCTTCTCCAATAAAAGGAAGCGGGGCAGGTTCTATCTTGATCCCGCTGTTTTGAAAGAAAGGCTTATAACAACTCCAAACAACTTCGTCTGCAGCCTGTAAAATGGGCTTTAACTTTTCATCGTCTCGTTGGTCAAACTTACTTCGGAAAAATTCAAATACCCGCCAGAGCCAAACGCTGCGCCGTTCTGTTTGAGTGCATTTTGCATAAACTTCGCCCAACGAAAGCGATTTCAAATTAAGATTGTTGATTTCCGTTTCAATAATTTTAGCGGCTCCGTTGAGTTCTTCTGTTATGGCTTTTATTTGAGAATTGTGCTGTCCATGATAATCGTTATCGTCATTGGTGCGTCGTTCTTTCCAGTCCTCGACGGTATCTAAAAATCGTTTGATTTCAATTTTTGCCTGAATGCGTCTTGATTCTTTCATCCGTTCAAACATAAATTTTTAACCTTCCTCAAAACGCTTTAATAATCATTACTGGTAAAACTGTGTAAACCTCCCCTGATTGATACCAATTCAGATTACAGTTTCCAAGCTGAATTTTTGTAAATACTCCAACGGCGTTAGATTGCCCAACGAGTCGTGCGGGAGATGCCGATTGTAAACGTCGAGCCATTTTTCGGTTTGAGTTCTGACGTCTTCCAAAGTTTCAAAAATATACATATTCAAAACCACTTCCCGGTAACTTCGGTTGAAGCGTTCAATAAAACCGTTTTCCATCGGTCGTCCCGGCTTAATAAACTCCAGTTCGACTCCGTTTTCTTCTGCCCAATCAGCCACTGCTAAAGCAATCAACTCCGGTCCGTTATCGAATCTAATGCGTTTGGGCAATCCACGCCAAACAGCAATTTGGTCGAGTATTCGGACAACTCTAACGGCTGAAATGCCGGTGTCGATTTCCACAGCTAAAGCTTCATGATTGAAATCATCAATTACATTAAAGGTGCGGAAACCTCTGCCGTCCCACAAAGCATCCTGCATAAAGTCGGCTGACCAAACCTGATTTGCCGCAAACGGTACCGTGAGCGGCAGCGGAGTTCTCGCCGAAATTCGTCGTTTGTGTTTGCGTTTCAGATTCAGTTTCAATTGGCAATAAACCCGATAAACTCGCTTGTGATTCCAAATATGTCCGAGTCTGCGAAGCGTCAAAAACATCTTCCTGAATCCGAACTCCGGGTGCTGTGCCGCCAATTCCGCTAAAGCCGTTTGAACTTCGCTGTCATCGTGCGGATGCGCCGCATATCGAAAGACCGACCTTGCCAAGTTAACTAACCGGCAAGCGCGTCGTTCGCTCATCTGATGTTCAGATTGCAAATGCGAGACGACCGCTTTTTTGGCTAACGGCTCCAGGGCTTTTTTTCAATCACGTCCAAGGCTGGAATTTATTTGCTTGATTGACGGAAATTCTATTTTAGAACTTGAATATTGTCAAGAAAATTCAGTTTTTATTAACAAATAAAGGTCATATAACAAAAGAGATGCTGGAAGAATTTAGCTGATGAATATAAAGCCTAACAACTGCTTCGAGCATCTGTTTGCTCTTTGAAAAACAAATTGTTCTTCGCTGTAATCGCTTTAAGTGCGCCCGAAAGTTCAAATTCTGTCTTTCGATTCTTTGTGTTCCCGCTTTGCCAATCCAATGACGGACTTCGGGAATCAAGTTCTGATAAGACTCCCAATTATCCGTGTAAAAGCGCGTAATCTTTAGCTCGGACAGTTTTGCCAGGAGGTTTCGCAGGCTTTCATTGGTTCTTTTTCCAAGAGCAAAACCCAGCATTTGTCGATGTTTCGGTGAATATGCCAGCCACAGCCAAGACTGATTCTTTTTCCTCTCGACATAGGACCACATTTCATCGAGTTCAACATCAGCAACGCAGTCGGGAAGTTCGACTGACGGCAAATTTTTCGCCTCCTGACGAATCAGTTTCATCACAGTCGTCGCGGAAACTCGCAAAACTCTACCTGTATCTCAGATGCCTGAACCGTTCAGGCACATCGGCACAATCAGTTCTCGAATCGGGTTCAAATATGCCCGATAAGTATATTTCAGAATAAACTTCCGACCGCATATCTTACAGCGATAGCGTTGTTTTGTCTGTTTGTTTATGCCATTCTTTTTAATGTTCAGGCTTGCACAAACGAAACAAGTTATTGTTTCATAATGCACATTTGAAATCTTAACTTGTCCAACTTTTCTGTTACACGACCCATTTTTGGATACGTCTGAAAGAAAAATCTTTACTCTTAATCCGCTTTGGTTATATAATCGCGCCACTCAATTTATCAACGGAAATGAAATATGAAAGGCAAAGGCGTTGACACGATTATATGGCTGTGGGTTGGCATTTTTTTCCTTTTTATGGGCAGATGTTTTTCTGTCGTTTCTAATGGCTCCGTTTTGGAGACTTCATGTGTGGGCGCACCCTTTCTTATCGGATTAGTAATTACAATAGGTAACTTGTCTATTGATGACTGTTCGCTCAACCGAATGCAAAGGCTGGCTACAGGTTTGATTTGGACAGCAGTTCTTTGTTTTATATTCGCTTGGTGGCTATCAAGTCAAGCAGCAATGCCACCTAATCAAAGAACACTCGGTCCTAACTTGATAAAACATTATTCCATTGAAGGGCATGTTTTGACTGGAATATTTTTAATATTCTTTGGCGGAATCGGATTATGGTTTGTAACCTCGCCGCCGAATATTGGCAAGACATCAAAAACAATTAGGGAGGGCGGCATTTTGAACAGCAGTGGCAATGAACATAAGTCTTCATATCTTGTACTAACTGAGAGCAATCAGCCAAGCGGCGACATAATAGATCAAGCGTTGTGGGATATTATGAACGCCGACACGCACCTTCGTTCTATGATGAGTGCCAACCCAGATTTGGCTGGAAAAATCCAGCAAACCTTTAATTATTATGATCCTAACGCTGGGGTTTTTCGTTCGTGGGCGATGACGTAAATACCCATTGCGCCTTCTGCCGACATCGCAAAAGCAATCGATCTGCCGTCGGGCGAAAACGAAACAGAAGGAATTAACCCTTGCAATTTTTTTCTGATACCAAACAAAGGTGAAATTTGCCATTTTCCACGCGAATCGGGCGAAAATGATTCGAATTTTGATGTTTTGTTGGCATAAAAACGACTGAAATATTGAAAGGAAACCCCAACCGCAAAGGTCAGAATCCCGATGAACACCGCCAGCAGCAAGGTTTTTTGTGAAAGATTCTGCTGATTCCAAAATAGCTTTGATTTGGTGATAAAACTCGAATTCCGTGTTTGCTCAATTGAGCCGGAATTGGATGAACTTCTTTCGCCATTTATCTCACCCGTTGAAAGTTGTTGAGAAAATTCAAGTTTTTGTTTTAATTCCTTAAGAGCATGTGACAATTCGCCCGTCGATTGATAACGGTCTGCCGCCTTTTTATCTAAAGTTTTAATAAGAATTTTTTGCAATACCGCTTCGTTATCGGAATCAATGGTTGAAACGGAAAACAGTGGTGGGTTGTTATGTAAAATCGCTTTGCTGATCTCTTTAGGCGTTTTACCTTTGAACGGTTTATTAGCTGACAAAATTTCATACAGAACAACACCCAGACTCCAAATGTCCGTTCGGAAATCCACATTTTTGTTGTTTAACTGCTCCGGCGAGATGTAGCTCATTGTTCCCATCACTAAACCAGGGCTGGTGGCTTGCAGATTGTGGACTTTCCCCCTTTGAACTGACACTTATTTTTTGTCCTGACGCAGAAGATTCTGAAAGTTTCGCTATTCCAAAATCCAAAACCTTAACATACCCGTCCCTACGAATCATTATATTTTCGGGTTTAATGTCGCGGTGGGTGATTCCTGCCTGATGCGCAGAGGCAAGGGCATTTGCCGTTTGCCAAATGATGTCGAGAGCCGCGACGACATCCAATTTTTTCTGCTTGATCAATTCTCGCAATGTCGTTCCTTCGACAAATTCCATCGCAATAAAACGACTATTCCCTTCGATTCCCGTTTCGTAAATATGAGCAATATTCGGATGTGAAATCGCGGATGCAGCAAGGGCTTCTTTTTGAAAACGAGCGACGCTTTCGTTATCTTCGACCAAATAGGCAGGTAATAATTTGAGCGCAACCTGACGATTTAACTGTAGGTCTTCTGCCAGATAAACCTCGCCCATTCCGCCTTCGCCAAGCAAACAAGCAATTTG
Organism: uncultured Pyrinomonadaceae bacterium; assembly: GCA_964235785.1. Classification (GTDB taxonomy): domain Bacteria; phylum Acidobacteriota; class Blastocatellia; order Pyrinomonadales; family Pyrinomonadaceae. The sequence goes on from CAXSBF010000023.1 coordinate 27,268, forward strand.
GTAACGTCCGATTTTTTTGCCAATAAGTAAATGTTTTTTTTCTTCATTAAGAATGGTTAAACCGAGTGAGAGATTTGGTTTGCCTAAAAAGGAGTCTTCTTTTTCAGCATTTTTAAGTAAGGATTCGACCTCGCTTCTCAGTTCATCATCTTTGCAGACGGAATCCAGAAACGCAGACTGCTTTTCCTTCGGGAGTTCACAGGCAGCATTGAATAATTCCTCAATTTTTTGCCATTTCGCTTGATTCATACAAGAAAGCTGAAATTTTTCTTCTAAATCATTACGCGACAAATTTAAGGTAGAGCTATCAAATTATTGTTCCAGTTCTTTTCTCAGCCAAGCCTTCGCCAGCTTCCAGTGACGCATTACGGTAATTTCCGAAACATGTAAAACTTCCGCCACCTCTTTAACTTCCAGCCCGCCAAAATGGCGCATTTCGACGATTTTGGCTTTGATCGAATCAAATTCTTCTAATTTTTTGAGAGCCAAATCCAAGGCAATGATGTCTTCGTTTATTTTTGGAGAAACTACCGCAACTTCCGCAATATCCAGATGCTCCGCCCCGCCGCCTCTTTTGGATCGTTTCTGATTTCTGGCGTGATTAAGCAAAATCCGCCGCATAATCATGGCAGAAAGGGCAAAGAAGTGAGCACGATTTTGGAAATTTGCCTGTCGCTGGTCAATCAGTTTTAGATAAGCTTCGTTGACCAACGCAGTAGTTTGCAAAGTGTGGTTGGAATTTTCACGTCGCATATACCGGGCGGCAATGCGGTGCAGTTCACTTTCAACCAAGGGCATCAACTTAACGAGTGCAGAATCATCGCCTGTGTTCCAAGTCAACAGCAAATTAGTAATCTCGTGTGTATCAGTCATTTACCAAGCTTTAACCGCACAACTCCTAAAGGTGAATTTCTTTTGGATTCTAACAGAATCCATTTTTTTTTGAAATAAAATGATAGTTGACCTCAAAAGTTGTCGCGTTAATGGGTAGGGAATATTTACCTCTCGTTTCTCAATTCGTCGGTGTTCCTCCTCTTCCCTTACCGAAACAAAAAAGCCGTATGATTATTACAAGTCCTGCGGCTTTCCTCAAAACATTCTCAACTGATTCCTTTTATTCTTTTGATTTCCTTATTAACGACTGAAACAGATTTATGCAACTCTCAGAATTTTCTGGAATACTCGGGTTATTAGGAGTGTAGGTTATACGAACTCATAAGACGGAAAATAAAGAAAAGCGGATGTGTAAACTCCGGCAACGCGAATTTGTCTGAAATTGAAGAGAAAATAAGAACAAAGAATAAAATAACGATTCAAAAGTTCACGGTAATACCTGTTAAAACTAGAACACGCTCAAGCAAATATTTAATAAACCAAAATTTGTGAATCGAAGACACAAATCTACCCCGCAGTTGATAGGACTAGTTCTCATCAGTCTCGGCTCGGTATTTATATTAATTTCGGCGGTGCTTTTTGTTAATTCCAAAAATATTGCTGCAAATCAAACTAATACAATGAACGGTAACTCGTCTAAAAGAATTTCAAAACCCGCACAAATCAGACCTAAGATAAGCCCCAAAAAACAAGTAAACAGGAGGCGCAAATGATAATTCCGTTACTGCTGATATCCGGTATTGGGTTATTGATTATCGGCATCGGCTTACTGTTATTCAGACACGAACCCTGCTCGGACGACCACCAGGAAAACATCAGAGCAATACAAAAGGGCTTTTCTCCACACATGAGCGGCGTAGCTGCATCTTTTAGGGCGAACAGAGCGGAGAAGCTGACCAACTACATATCAAAAATAAACCAGCAAACCGGACAGGTTGTTGAAATGATCAACCAAAAAGCGATAGCCGAGCAAGCCCAGCTTAACTATGATGACGTTTATAGTAACCACCAGCTCAACAGACAAAAAGTAGAAGCCGACCACGACGCTTATATCGCACTCTCAGACAATCGAAAAGCGGTGGCGGAAATGGCGACCCTGTTCGGGTTAGACCCCGCTACGATGCGAGAACTTGTTTTAGAGCAAGCTCGGATGAAAGTTCAAATAGCTACCAAACAGCAGGAAATGCAGCTAGACGTTGAAAAGCATCGCCAGATGAAACAGGTCGATTTTGAATTTGAATATAAAATAGCGCAGCTCGATACCCAAATGGCGGATCTTGCTCACCTGTTGCCGCAGCACCAGTTAGAGGTGCTTCATAATCAATTATCCGGCATTCATTTTGAATATGAACAAGCCAAACAGCTTGGTGACGGAGATTACAAAAAACGCGAACTGCGGCGGATTGAACGGAAGATGAAGACGTGGAAGAAAAACATCAATGGCAGAGAGAAGGAATTATCTTAAAAGTCTGACCGGAAAAACCCGGGAAGAGCTTTTTACCCGCAAACGGCGACCGTATAAAGAGTCGCTCGATGATATTTGGAAACTCAGCAAAACAAAACGCGGACTGAGGGTACTGGGCATCGGCAATGAAAGCGTTCGACTCACTGAAGAAGAACGGGAAGCCAATTTTCATATTCTAGGCGCCCCCGGCGAAGGCAAGTCAAAATTCATCGAAGACAGCATCAGAAAGGATATTGACCTCGGAAACGGCATTTGTCTGCTTGATCCGTCAGACGGCGGCAGGACTTGCTACGACATTCTTCGCTATTGCGCTTCAATTGGGCATAAGAAGGTTGTTTTGATTGACCCCTCAACTTTGTTCCATCACAAAAAAATAGCCATCCTTGCGCCTCTGACGAGCCGATATGTCAAAATGTCGGTTGACGGCGTGTGGGAAACCGTCAATATATTATTCGACGCTAAAGGAAATGAAACCCCGCGCCTGAAACGCAATTTATCGGCGCTGCTCAGAGTGCTGGCAAAGGGCAATTTCACCATCAGAGAATCCCTGTATTTTTCCGAATACATCAAAGACAAATTCAAGCGGGATGAAATTCTTCAGGCAGTAGAAAACAAATATCCTGACGATAGGGACGTTCGGACGCTCGATAATTTATTTCGCTCCAATCATCACTTTGAAACTTATTTTTATTCGACAATCAACCGTCTGGATATGTTCTGGGAAGAACCGTTATCCTTGATGCTCGGAGCGTCAGAAGGAATTGATTTCGTTAAAATGATTTCCGAGGGCTGGACGGTTTTAGTCAATTTGTTCCCCGGTAAATTTATCAACCAGGAGGAAGCCCGTCTGATCGGAGTAATGGTTATATCGCAAATCATCCAGGCTGCCGATATTCTATTTGAAGCGCATCCGCGCGGCGTCAAAAAGCGAGATTTTTATCTGTATATGGACGAAGCCGCCCGCTTTGCCACACCGCAAATAGACACGGTTTTGTCGTATAAACGAAAGGTCGGAATTCATCTTATCTTAGCGCACCATTATTTTAACCAGTTCGAGAACAGGAAAGTCTTGAATTCCATAAAGCAGGGCGCGAGAATCAAGGTCATGTTCAATACGCCGAGCTATGACGACCGGCTTGAGATGATTAAGGATTTAGGCTACGGCGGTGATATTCCGCCGCTCCTTGCTTCCTACGCCAACCAAAACTTACCGAAGCAATACGCCATAATCAAGAAGAACAAAGAATCACCCGTTAGAATCAGAATCCCCGACGTGCCGCCTGTTTCAGTCAGCGATGAACAATTTGAATCTTATATCCAAGAAATTTTAAGCCAGAAATGGTACTTAACAAAACAAGAAATTAACGAGCAAATTAACCGGCGAATAAGTTATCCACATGATCGAACCGTACCAAAAGATACTCCGGGCGCTAAATCTCGAAAAACACCTGACCGGAAAACAGATCGCCCGCCTGCTGTACCCGCAGGAATACGAGAACGACAGCAGCAACAAAGCCTACCAACGAGTGATGAAAAACCTCAAGACGCTGGAAAGAGAACGCCTATTACATTCTAAAAACTACGAACTCGGCAAAGACAAGTTCTGGTCTCTGGCGAAAAATAAAACAATTAAGGAGCTTGGCTACGAGCCGCCGCAAGCCGAGATTCACAGGTTCAAATACGACCACGAAAAGGGGTGCGGAGATATTTTCGTATCGCTTATCTTGACCGGACGAGTAGTTTTGTGGGAAGGCGAAGGACGAGCCATTAAGGGATTTCGCCCCGATAGAAAATTCGCCTTCAGTGATGCGGATTGGTATCTGGAAAATGAACGTGGAAACCAAGCACCGAAAATCTTGCGCGGCAAACTGGATAATTATATACGCCATTTTCGTGAAACAAAAGAGCCATTTAATATTTTATTTGTGGTCAAAGACGAGCAGTGTTTAATCCAAATCGTCACTTTGTTTGAAGAATACAAACTCCCGAATTTCTACTGGGCAGTCGTCTTTGACGAGCTTGTTTCAAACCCATTAGACGCCCGAATAACCTCCCGAAACAATACCAATACGCTATCCAATATGCTTTCCAACAGATTAGAATAGGAAATTTAACCAAGCCCAGCAAACATCGGTGTTTAGCACACTTGAAAGACGATGACCTAATACGGTAATAGGGTTTCAGGCGAAGCGCAGTCAAGCCTCCTTTCGTCGGCATAAAGTCGAAGGAGAAGAAGGGCAAAGTTATTGGTTTGGTTTTTAGTTGGAGTGGCAGGTAGCCGGTGGCTCTCAATGTGATTGTCAAATTGATTTTTGGATGGTTGAGAGTTAGGTTTGCCGATTGAAGGATAAGTGGGATAGTTTGATGAGTAATTTAGATATTACTAATCGATAAACAAGCACACCCGATACAAGTTTGGAACAGTCTAGACATTTCCAGTTGTATTGCTAATCCTGATTAAGTGGTTCAAGGGAACACAGTTTGAAAGTTAGCTTACTCACCTACCGCTTCCCATTGTACCAGCCACCTTCCGGTGTCAATGTCGCCTTTGTTAGATATTTATCCCTCCCGCTTTTTATTTATATTTATTGTGTTTTTCTTTTGTTTTTATTATTAGGTTTTTTCTATTTGTTTGTAGTAATGAGCGTGAGCATAAAATCTATAATGCTCTATTGACACTCGCTAAGGAATCCGGCTGGTTTATGGCGCGTGGCAGGTGAGTTCAGCTAGCCGGTCATTTCATTATTTAGCTGGTGCAGGAGTTTTTATGAACCAGTGGGAATTTAATCAGTTAATGCGAAGGTATTACTGGCATTTTGGAGGTAGAAAGTGTCAGCACAGTTCTCAGTTAATTTTGTTTTATCGCTTGTGTGCAGTGTTTACTTTAAGTATTGTAGTTGGATTTATCCTTACTCATTGTGGATAAGTCTTCTTGGAGGTGGATAGATATAAGTTAAGTATTAAATAGGGTTGCGACCAACGCCAATTATATAATTATAGATGAAATTACTCAAAAGAATGATGAGTATTACACGCCTATTTATGCGATCAAGCCGATATTAGAATTTATTCCGACCGGTAGTATAGTGTGGTGTCCGTTTGATACAGAAGATAGTCATTTTGTTAAGGAGATTGGAAAACTTGGCTGTAAAGTATTGCCAAGTCATATTTCAGAAAATAAAAGTTTTTCCGATTATCAGCCGGAAGAAGATTATTCTCATATAATTAGTAACCCTCCGTATAGCTTAAAGAACGAAGTATTTGAAAGATTATTTAGACTAGGCAAGCCCTTTGCTATGCAGGTTGGATTTGTGGGAATATTTGAAAGTCAACGTAAATTTAACTTATTTAGTAATAAGCACCCCAACAGAAATAGATTAAACTATTTTCTGAGATGGGAAAACGAAAACGGTTGAATTAAGTGCCGAGCAACGCGCCGAACTGGAAAAAGGATATCGAACCGGCAAAAGCCACACCTTTCGCAATCGCTGTCAAATGATTTTACTGAAAAGCGAGAATCATACCTCCCTCTCTGTTGCCGGAATTTTAGGCGCTGCGAAGTGGCCGTTAATAATTGGCTTGAACGCTTTGAGGTAGGAGGGATTACGGGCTTGCAGACTCGTGCGGGCAGAGAGCGACCGCCGATTTTAAGTCAACAAAATCCTGCACATTTGCAAAAAGTGCAAGCGGAAATTAAAGAGCATCCGAATTCGGTCAAAACCGTTGTCGCTAAATTGGAAGCGGATTTAAATTTGCAGACGCACCGGAAACATTAAAACGGTTCTTAAAAAAAATGGTTACCGATTCTGTCGCGCCCGAACGTGGCTCAAGAGTCGGCAGGTGGATGCCGAGCGAGCGAAAAAAGAAACAACTTTAAATCAGTTATGGCAGTTTTACCGGAGCGGCTGGATAGATTTGTATTTTGGCGACAAAAGCGCATTTTCAATGAATCCGAAACTGCCTTACGGATGGTCGCCGGCGGGCGAGAGAATTAAAATCCTTCCGCAAAGGGACAAGAAAATCAATTTGTTCGGAGTGTTTCGCCCGGATAATTTCTGTGTAACATATGAAAGCGCAGAGAATATCAACTCGGATTTTCTGATTAGCGTGATCAATGATTTTTGTCGGTATGTTCAGAAACCGACGGTTTTAGTGCTGGATAATACACCGACTCATCGGTCGGAGAAATTTCTGGCGGCAATTGAAAAATGGATGGAAGAAGATTTATATGTTTTCTTTCTGCCAAGATATTCGCCGCATTTGAATTTGGCGGAAACCTTTTGGCGCAAAGCCAAATACGAATGGCTACGCCCAGCAGATTATGGCTCATTTGCCAAATACAAAAAGAAGATAAAAGACATCTTCAACAATATTGGATTGGAATACAAAATCCAATTCCATCAAATGCTGGTTTAACCTATTTCTGTTGGGGTGCTTATTAGTTAAAATCCCCTTTGACAAAATTATATTCTTTTGATAATTTAATGGGATTATACAGATATTTAACATCTGTTTTACAGGTATTATAGATCTTGGAGTTAAATTTATTATGGAAGTTTATAAACCTCGTGAGCCTCTTACAGACCAGCAAAAAAAACACATCTCAGTCTCTTGATACATCGATTAAAGTAATGGTAGCTGTCTGGGAAATGACATCTGAGGATTTGTTACTTTGCGTTACTCCTAGGGAAATAGCGAAACGGTTAAGTAAATCAGAAGGTCATATCCGAGAAATTATCAACAACTTGCAAAAAGAAAAATTACCTTACGATACTTTTTATGAAGAAGGTTTTCATGGCAACACGAGACCGACCGGTAACACGAGACGAAGATATCGATTACACGAAGATACGGTTATTTTACCCGAAACTGCTTGGATTTTAATTGATTTGGCGCAGCAAGGTGAGAATCATAGAATCTCATTAGAAGCAATAAATAAAACCGTTAAAAGGGCTGAAATAACCCTTGAAGTCAATCCTGATGATACTTATGGTAGAATACAAGAGGCAATAAGGACAGGGTATCTCAAAGCTAACATTCGCAACTCACTAACTATTCGCGACCGACTACTCAGAGAACGAGAATACTTGAAAATACTCGCCCAAAAGCTTGACCAACCCCAAAGTCTTACAAGCCAAAAAGCAAAAAACAAAATAGAAGAGGAGGTATAATTTAATGCCTAAAGATTGTGAAGGTGCGCCTAAGCAGAAGCCAAATTCTCCCGTAAGAAACACCGATATAAAATTTGATGTGCGTGTCTGTATAATAGAAAGAAGCATTAATGCAAAAGGCATCCTTTTATATATTGAACCATTACAAAATGGAAACGGTGAAACTGATAACAAGATTGCTTCCACAATCGCAAAAGAGTTATCCGTTCTGCGCTTTGAGGAAATAAAACAAAAAACAATATTTACTCAAAGTGATCAGTTTCCTGGTTTGTTAGAAAATTTACAGTTGGTAACCATTACTCAGCAAAATCAAAATGGTTCACATTCTGCGAATATACCACTCAACGGAAATGGTAACAAATTTGATAAAATCAAATTTGTTTCGGATTTTATATCGAGTTGCAATAACCAGTATATTCTCTTGGTTCTCAAAAGAATTTTAACTATACAAATTCGTAATGTTCTTATTGAAGACGCAAACGAAAAAAGAGAAAATTTTTTTGAAAAAAACTACGAACTTAGAGACAAAAACTGGTATGAAACATGGAATGAAAAACTAAAAGATGGAGGAAGAAAAAAAAGATATAAAAACTTAGGAAAAGTGTTTAGTAAAGTATTTGATGATAATCTTGCTAATCAATTAATTCAACTGTTAAATAAAACAGTTTAAGAATAACTTTTTATAAGTTAGGTATTTACTCTAACGAGGCTTTTTTAAAAGCCTCGTTTTGTTTTGACAATACGTCTAACTATTAGGTAGTATATTAACTATTAGGTAGAAACCTAATTGGAATTTTAAAACGATAATAAACAAAGGAGGAAAACATATGGTCACATCACTAGCTTATCAGGAACAAAAATTCTTTGGTCAAAACGCCAAAACAATTTTTAACAATACTGTTTGTGCATATTTAATTTTTGCACTTAACAAACTGAAAATTCTTGAGGTGCTTTATCAATATAGAGACAAAAAAATAAGTGCAAACCAGCTAGCTTCGATAACAAATTTAGATGAGGAAAACGTAGAAGGCATTTTAAGGTATGCTTTCTATTTTGACCTGGTTTCAATAGAAAATAAACAATATGGCATTACTGATTTAGGAATTGACAGTTGGAAAAATGCAGGATTTTTTACGTGGTTGTTAGGCGGCTACAACAGTTTGCTGATTAATATTGATAAGTTATTACAAGAGCCGGATATAAATTGGAAGAAGTTGGTTGACGGAAAATACGTTGCACTTGGTTCTCAAGAGTGCAATCAAAAATTTATGCAGCCCATAATTGATGAACTCCTTGAAAATATAGAATTCCAATATATGGCAGATTTAGGTTGTGGCGACGCAGGAAAACTCGTCTACTATGCCAAAAAATTTAATGACTTTAAGGGATTAGGAATTGATATAAATTCCGAAGCCGTGAAATTTGCCAAAAAGAATGTAGTCGATAACCAGGTAGAAGATCAGATAAATGTTGTTTGTGAAGATGCCTTTTCTACAATCTCAACATCTTGCTACCCAGAAGTTGACATTGTTACCTGTTTTATGATGTTTCACGATTTGCTGAATATTGAGGGATTAAAGGAAACAATTATTGATAAATTAAAAGCCACCTTTCCAAATATGAAATATTTCGTACTTGGCGATACTTTCGGTATAGACATTGACGCGCGAGCAGACAAAGAGATTTTTGTTAGCGGATTTGAATTGACTCATACGCTTAGAAAAATTCGATTGTTCAAAAGTGATTATTATGAAGAAATTTTCTCAAAAAATAATCTTACAATTTTGAAGAAGGTTTACCTTGAAGTTCCGAATACTTATATCTACTTATTGGAGGTTTAGATGCTTATAAAAAAACATATTGAAGATACACCGAAAATGCCTTTCAAATCCAGCTTAAAAGGTCTTAGACTTGACTTGAATGAATATCCTTTGGATTGGGAAGGCTCTTTGAAGGAAGAAATAACAAAAATTGTAAAAAAAACCAATTGGAACAGATATGTTGATTGGAACAGCAGTTATAGTCAAATTACGACCAAGTTAGCTAAACAGCTAAAATGTAACTCAAGTTTTATCTCTCTCGGCTCCGGTTCAAGTTACCTGATAAGTCAGCTAATTAACATTCTTGATTTTGAAGGAAAAGAAACTATTGTTGTAAAACCGTCTTTTCCTTATATAAATTACTGCTTATCACTTAATAAGGTAAAGTATCAAAATTGGAGTTTGGAGAACTATTATTATAACTTTGAGCAGATCAAAAAAATAAAAAACGATGCTATTGTTTTTGCTATATCTCCTCACAATCCATTCGGAATAGCATTTAAGAGAGAAGATTTTGAGATCCTTTTAAAGGAAAAAAAGAATATCCTTTTTATTGTAGATCAAGCGTATATTGAGTTTTCAGATGATTCATATAATTTAGTTAAATTAACTTCAAAATATAATAATCTGATTCTGATTAGGACTTTTTCCAAGGCTTTTTCAGCAGCAGCTTTGCGTTTTGGTTATATAATTACTTCCTCTTCTGAAATTACTAATAATTTATATAAAGTGATTCACCCATTTATATTAAATCCTTTAACTATTCAATTTATTGATTATATATTGGAAAACTCTTTGTTGGTTCAAAGTCGCGTAAAAATTCTTGTCGAGGAACGAGAAAGAGTAAAAACGAACCTTAACAAAAATAAAAATTTATTTATTACAGATAGTCAGGCAAATTTTATTTTTGTTGAAGTAAAAGACAAAAGTCGTTTTGAAAAAATAAAGAAAAATCTATCTGACAATAATATGTTAATTCATGAAATTGAAAATTCATTCAGAATTACAATAGGAACACATGAAGATAATAACAAGATAATATCAATTTTTAGTTAGTTATTAACCCTTTTATAAAAGAATAGTAATTTACTCCACGAATTAAATTTAATGTTATGACTAGATATTTAACAGGTATTACGCCCTCCGGCAAACCGCATTTAGGAAACGTTTTAGGTGCAATTTTACCGGCGCTTGAGTTTTCCAAAAATTTGGACAATGAGTGTTTTTACTTCATCTCTGACTTGCATTCTCTTACAACAGTAAAAAAAGCTAATGATAGAATTTTGTATACAAGGGCAATTGCCTCCGCTTGGCTTGCATTTGGTTTTGATATTGATAAAAACTTCTTTTATAGACAGTCAAGAATATCGGTAGTTACACAACTTGCATGGATTCTAAATTGTATTACTCCTTTCAGCATGCTAACCAATGCTCATGCGTTCAAGGACAAATCTGCCAATCTTGAAGAAATAAATGCGGGACTGTTTACTTATCCTGTGCTTATGGCAGCAGATATTTTGTTGTTTGATGCAAATTTTGTCCCTGTCGGGAAAGACCAAAAACAGCATGTTGAAATTACTAGGGATATAGCTATAAAATTTAATAACAGATATGGCGAAACTTTCGTAATTCCGAAACCCTTAATTAAGGATGAAGTTCAAACAATACCTGGTATAGACGGAAGAAAGATGAGCAAATCATATTCAAATTACATTGATATATTTGAAACAAAAGATAATTTGAAGAATCAGATATTCGGTATCGTGACAGACTCTACACCTTACGACCAGCCGAAAGACCCTAACACTTGTAATATTTTCAAAATCTTTGAATTGGTGGCAGGTATTGAAGCAATTAATGAGATGAGAGAAAAGTATGAGTCAGGAAATTATGGTTATGGTGATGCAAAAAAAGAACTGCTTGAAGTGCTTTGGAATAAATATAAAAATCAAAGGGAACTTTTTAATTTTTATATGAGCAATCCTGATAAACTGGAAGAAGTATTATTAGTAGGTGAAAAGAAAGCAAAAATTATTGCAGATCAAGTAATGGATAGGATTAAGGATAAAATAGGATTTCCTAGATTATTTTAGAGTATAGGTAAAACCATATCCACAAAAAAATGAGCGTGTTAAATAATCTGTGTAAATGAGCTGTCGTTGAAACTGCTATTTGGCAGTCGGTTTTCAAATAGGATAGCGAATTGATTCATCGCTCCGCTCCAGTCGTGAATGGGCATTGTCCATTTTTTACTGATATTTTTCAAGGCTAGGTGAAGAATTTTGAAAACCGCTTCGTCCGACGGGAACATTGCCCGATTTTTGATGATTTTTCTTAGGGTCATATTCAATGATTCAATCGTGTTGGTTGTATAAATAGCCTTTCTGATTTCAGGCGCAAATGAGAACATCGGAATCACTCTGACCCAGTTCTGCCGCCAGCTTTTGACGACCATCGGATAAGTCTCTTTCCATTTGTCGGCAAATTTCTCTAACTGGTAATCAGCTCCATCTAAAGTAGGAGCCTGATAAATCATTTTCAAATCGGTCGCCACTTCTTTTCTGTCTTTATGCGAGACGTAGAAAAGTGAGTGACGCACTAAGTGAACAATGCAAAGCTGAATCTTTGTGCTTGGATAAATCGCTTCAATGGCTTCTGGAAATCCCTTGAGTCCGTCAATTCAGGCAATAAAGATGTCTTGCACACCGCGATTCTTCAGCTCGGTGACGACCTGTATCCAGAACTTTGAACCTTCATTGTCCGATGCCCAGATGCCGAGAACTTCTTTAAGTCCGCTCATCGTCACACCGAAAGCCAGATAAATCGCTTTATTGTGAACGCTGCCCTGACTCCTTACTTTCACTTGAAGTGCGTCAAGGTAAAGAATCGGATAAACCGAATCGAGCGGTCGAGATTGCCACGCGCGAACTTCGTCGAGAACCGCGTCAGTCACATTGGAAATCAGACTCGGCGAAACCTCAACGCCGTAAATCTCTTCGAGATGACCCTGAATCTCTCGGGTTGTCATTCCCCTGGAATACAGAGAAATAATCTTTTCGTCCAAACCGTCAAAACGAGTTTGATTCTTTTTGACGAGCTGCGGCTCGAACTCCGAGTTGCGGTCACGCGGAACTTCAATCTCGACTTGTCCGCGTTTGCCTTTTATGACTTTCGGCGTTGAACCATTTCTGGAATTGCCCGAATTGTTACCTGCAGGACTATGCTTCTCGTAGCCGAGATGATGAGTCATCTCACCATTCAAAGCTCGCTCAACGAGAGCTTTCGTGAGTTGTTGAAGAAGCCCGTTTTGGTTCTGACTTTTACTTATGGATATATAGTGTGATTTTTCCAACAACAATAAATAAAATACGACACAAAATCAGATCATTAAAAATTAAAATCCGTTAATAAACTCGAAAGCACAGCAACAAGAAATTTAACACAAGTTATAGCTTTACGAATGCAGGTGATAAAAATTACTTGCATTCGGCGACGCGAAAAGTTCAATCGTTAGGAATCGGCTTCCAGAATATTGTTAAAGAAAAACGCGCCGATTGCTTCGACGATTGGCTGCGCGAAGTTGAACGGAGTGAAATTAAAGATTTCCAAAATCAGGCAAACGGCTTGCTCACCGACGAATCTGCCGTGCGGAACGTGCTTTGCTTGCCGTGGAGCACTGGGCAAACCGAAGGACAAGTTAACCGTTTGAAAACCATTAAACGGCAAATGTATGGTCAAGCAAACTTTGACTTGCTCCACGCCCGCGTTATCTATCAAACCTGAAATTGCGAAATTGAACGATAAAATTATCAAAGAATCGAAGTCTGTCGGTGAGTCAACCGGCTGCCCCAAATTCACGCCAGAACCAAAGTCTCGCGCTTATTGACAAAATTAGACCGCCTCATAACAACTTGCGATTTATTTTCCAGTATATTCATATAATCCCAACGTCTTTTCCTGTTTGTCTGGCATAATTACGAGTTGCCAGTTAGGACTAAATCTAGTTTTTAACTCTCCAGGACTAGACATTTGCTCAAGCAGTCTACCGCTTGCAGTTTCCCATATAAAGACTTGGTTATCAGTCATACTAAGAATTTTCTTATTATCAGGACTAAAACTTAGTATATGAATAGCTTTTTTATTATCAGCAGACGTTAATAATAATTTGCTTGTGACAAAATCCCATAACTTGAAGTCTTGATCTCTGCTTCCAGTTGCAAGAGTTTTTCCATCAGGACTCAACGCCAAACTTGTAATACGCTCTTTGTGACCTTTAAATGTATTCAATAATTTACCGGTTTCGACATTCCAAGATTTAGAAGTGCCATCATACGCCCCAGTGACCACAGCTCTACTATCATTGCTGAAAAGTATTTGTGAAACAATGCCGTTATGTGAAAGTGCTTCGCTTGAATACAAATGTACGTTCTCATCTATCAAACGATTTAATAGTTTCCCATTTTCAGTATCCCAGAGTGATACTATCCCCCCGAATGAAACAGAGACTATTTTACTATCGGGACTAAACTCAACTGCATAAACTGTGCGATTACAAAACGTACATTTCGTGGATGAAGAAGTGAAAGTCGCAATTTTAGTGCCGTCTATCGCATTCCACAATTCTGCCTGCTCTTTAAGTCCTGAAAATTTAATTAATATTCTTTTCCCATCTGGACTTATGTAAGGAATAAGATACTCTGAATCTTTATCTTTCTGCACTTGAAATCGAAGCAGCATTTTCGCAGTATTCAGATTCCACACTTCCACTGAAAAATCTCGGCAACCTATCGAAGCTAGATTTCCGTTGCCATTAGGAACTGCGATAAGATAATCCTTATTATTACAGGGGGCGAATGCTTGTTGGACTTTTCCCTTTCGGAAACTCCATCCATTAGTGATTCGATTTCTCGCGGTTATAAAAAGTTCATTGTTTCCAGTAAAAACACGACTAAATAGTTCATCATTTTTTAGATCAATTGTATCAATTAGTTTTAAGCTTTCACGAAGATTACTTGGTTGAACTTTTTGAGCAGTAACGTCATTCTGCATAAAGCACCCAATTATAACAATAAATGATAAAAACGCGCCAAACCACGGCATAATTTTAATTTTCATTATTTAGCCTCTCATTTCAAATTTAAGCCTTGGATCACGATAGAAAAGATAGATGAAAATTAATTTTCATCTATCTTCCACGATTTTTAGCAATTCTAATGCCAAAAGCAAAAGGTACTGTGAACCCATAAATGTCTCCTATTCGATGCCCGCTCCCAAAAGCAATATCAGAAAAACGAGGACGACTTGTCGCCTTAAACATATCTTTAATTAATTTCCAATCATAAAAGGTTATAGTATGTGTCGCGCTTCCAGTCAGAAGTATTTCAGCTTTACGGCTAAGAAGACCTGTATCATGCGCTCTACATGCATTATCCCTTTCATCGACCCCCCTCGGACCATTTGACCCGAGTTGTTCTACTCCGTAGCCAGGACCACACCATAATCCATAAACCGCAATAAAGAAATCTTTTAATTTTCTTGTAAATACTGCCTTTACACTTGATAGTCCCTCCTTAAATCCGGACCAAGCACCAGCAAATATGTTTCCACCGTTCTTAAAAGCGTCATAAGCACCATTTACAACAGAATCCTCAAGTATGCCTACTACGGCACCTACAAATGCCATTCCAATTATTCTGCCAAGTTGTCTAAATTTTCCCTGCAACAAAAGCCCGGTTAATTCCAAAGCGGTGCCAATTTTTGTAGCCCAACTTGCCGCTGTAGAAATAAACGATGCAACTGTTAACCAAGTCGGCGCTGCAATTGTGGTTCCCATTAATACACCTATTGATGCTATCAGGCTCGTGCCGAAGGTTACTACTGCCGCTAGTACAGTCAGAGCGACTTGGACGACAATATTGCCAAGCACTCTATTGATCGCACGACCAATTGCGCTAAAAAAACGTCCGATTGCTCCCCAAAATAAACCGTCCGGATCTGTGTGATTTATGGGGTCGTTACCACAGTAATTGTAAAGATTAAATGTCTGAGGAGAATCTAAGCTAGCCGCTTTAAAACCAATTGGATCAACTTGCGTAAATCTACCTTGTTTCGAGTCATAGTTCCGATTAACAGCATAATCCAAGCCTGTCCGTGTGTTACGGTCATAGCTGGTAAATCGATTCTTATTGGTTGTAAGCGTTGACTCGGCATTTAAGGCTGTTCCGAACGACAGATGAGCCTGCTCCGTTGAAGTGCCAGCCGATTGATTCGTGATTGTTCTGGTTCCAAGTGTATCCGAATGATTAAAGTCGGTCGTCTCGCCGCCCGTCCCGTTCGGTGTAATGGTTGAGAGTAATCGGTCGCCTAAATGGACATAACTCTTCGTCCACGTCGGTGTATTCTGCGTATATTCGTGATATTCGGAAACGGTCGTCCCGCCATCGTTAGCGTAAAGAATAAACTCGCCCGATAGATAATCGTAATTCATCAGCCGTCCGTTCGAGGCACTGTATTGGTAGGCTTGCAATGCCGCTCCATCGCTATCTCGCCTGACAACGCTTAGCCGATTCGCCGTGTCATACTCAAATCGCAGCCACGAGCCGTCCTCGGACTGAGTGCGCGTTTGATTGCCCGCCGAGTCGTATTGAAAAGCCGCGTTGGTAATCCGGTTGGTATTTGTGTCATAGGAAAGACTGGCAAATCCGTCAATTGGAACCGGGCTATTATCAGCCGCATTCCCGCTCACCGTTACGCTTTGACGATTGCCGTAACGGTCATAGACATATTGCTGATTCCAGCCGGGCGAGCCAAGTCTCGGTCTGACCGGACCGCCGATGGCTTTAGTTAACCTTCCGAGACCATCGTATTGATAGTTGCGATCCCGGTTATGATTGAGATTGTCAGAAATCTTCGTCAATTGCCCGCTCTTACCGCCGGTCGTGTTACCGACGCTGCTTCCGCGCTGATAGTCGTAGCTTAAATCGAGCAGCGTCTGCCCGCCGCGCTGTACTTTCTGATTGGTCAGCAGTCCGGTTTGAGGGTCGAACGTATAGTTTTCATTAACCTGATTGGTTCCCGCCGTGCCAATATTAATTGAAGTCGCCTGGCTGGCTGCGTTAAATAAAATATCACCAGCTTGCTGTTGCCCATCCACAGTCAGAGTTGATAGACGGCTGGCGACATCGAAGGTGTTTTGCACATGTTTGCGCAGACAACCCGTCAAGGGGGAGCAGCCCGCCAAGCCATATGCCGCCGGGTAATAAACATCTTTTACGCGGCTCAACGAATCGTACCCGTAAGTCATCTGCATCGGAAAGTTTTCACGGTTAGTTACTGTCTGCGTGTAATTGCTGACGCGTCCTTCCGAATCGTAAGCGTATTCTTCTTTGACCAAGCCTGTCGAATTGATCTTTTTGATTCGGTCTTGGTCACCAGTTGGCATATACTCGTAAACGGTATTGAAAGCCGCGTTGATATTCTGGCTTGTATCGTGTGGTCCTGACAGATCATAGGTAACCGCCTGAAGGCGATTCAGCGGATCTTCCGCGCCCGTAATATTATCCTGATACCTGAAGTATGTTCTAACGCCCCGAGCATCTGTTTTCTGAGTGACGTTCGAGCGCTCATCATAAATAAAAGCCTCGCTCCAGTTTGCTCCCGACTGTCCTGCGCCGATATATGTTCCCGCATCGTTCAAGGTCGCGGTTTGTTCAGCCATTTTTTGGCGCGTAAGTCTGCCCAGACTGTCGTATTTAAAATAACGGTTTTGGACGCCCTGCTGGGTTTGGGTCAGATTGCCGAGCGTGTCGTAAGTATATTTTGTAATAAGGCTTCCCGCTGCGAAAACCGTCCCGTCACTGTTCGGATTCGCCTCGACGATTTCCGCCAGTCTTTCCTGCGCGTCGTAGCGTCCCCACCGCTCACGTCCCCAAGCGTCTTTAACGCGAATCGTATTGCCGGTCAGAGTGGTTGCCGAATCGGGCATCTGCCCGGCGCCGGCTTCGTTATAAAAGACTTGCGAGACACTTCCATCAGGGGCGATTGTCTGTTTCGTTCTACCCAGCAGATCGTAAACCGTTTCCATCCACTGCACAGTATCACCCACTCGGTATAGATTGCTTCGTTTCCACACCTGACCGAGATTGGTATATTTGGTTTCGGCAGTATCGAAGACATTATTCGCTCCAAGAACCTGTTGTTTGACGACCTGTCCGACCCCGTTTAGATATGTAATACTTTTTGCTGTCAGATTACCACCATATTCGTGTGTCTCTTCCGTGACGGTCATCGCATCTTCGTCATATATTGTCTGTTTATAAGCTCCAGTTGAAGAAGTAGAAATTATTGGTCGTAGTGTATTTGAATCATAACTTATAATATCAGTTCGCCCATTTGGATCCGTGACTTGTTTTACCAACCCTGTAAAAAAATCATGTATCACGTTATTTGTATTTCTAACTGTAGAGTTGGGGTCACTTGAGCCCCGAGTTTGTATTACGGGATAGGCATACTGCGTATCTATTTCTTGGGTGGCTGGGTCATCGTAAACATAGGTTTTCAGTTGACAGCACGAAGCTGATTCGGCAACCAGATTCCCTGTGTCGTCATACTGTTTAGTTTGCGAGATTGGTCCTGTCGGTGTAGTTGGAGATGCATCCGTGTAGCTGGTAACCTTGGTGACATTCCCTCTAAAAATCGAGTTCGGGTCGTAGGCGCTAACCTGCTCATATTCGGTACATTCCGAGATACAGGTCATCTCGGTTTGAAATGGACCGACATAGATTATTTGTCCCTCATACTCACATTGTGGATTTTCAAAATGCGAACTGAGACATGCTCCGTCTCTCGTTTCCGTTGTATAAGGATCTGAGGTAGCAAGATGCATCGTTACGCCGGGAGTTTCCTTTAAGTTGTGATTCTGTGTTCCATTGACAACTGCGTTGTTATCGTATTCGTATTCGGTTCTGGCTTTTCTGACTCCCGCGCCGTCAAAGATTTCTCGGGTTTTTACCAGGTTAAAGATATGCCGATTTATATAAGCAGAGTTATTCTCGTATGAAGTTTGCGTATCCTTTAGAAGAGTCGTACCGTTGTAATCATATTCCTTTTGAGAAATCAGTTGATTGTAATTGGTTCCATAAGTATGAACAGTTTTCAGTGTTTGTCCCTTTTCATCAGTTACCTCTGTCTGTGCAGGGCGAGCCGTATCATAAGCTCCCTGCCCCCAGGTTACGACCGATTTGCTTAATTGATTGCCTGCGGCGTCAAGCGTCCTGTCCTGATAAATTAGCCCGTCGTCCCACTGCCCTGAGTGATTAAAGGAAAGCTGTTCGCTTTTTACTCCGTTCGGCTGAGTGACGGTTATTGTTCGCGGAGTCGAGTTTTGGTGAATATCGTAGCTCGTGACCGCCGCCGCGGTGTCCATTCCCGCCCAGCTTTCCGTCAGTGTCGAATAGGTCGGAGCGTCGGTCAATGTGTAATCCGGGGAAAGCGGATAATTGTAAACCGCCTGTTTGCTCATTGTTGCCGGTGTCACTGTTCCCTGGTCGCCTGCCGCGCCCGACCAACTCATCCCCCTTTGCTCAATAACTTTAGCAATCATTCCGTAAGAAGAATAGGAATCAGTATCGTTAAACCAATAGCCGGTATTGGTTCCCGGGTAATAAATTGCGTCGATGACATACGGACTCCAGTTCGAGGCATCAGTCGTCAAGCCGGAGAAACCCGGGTTCAGGGTTATCTGTTTGTAATGCAGGCGCACGACGGTCCTGGTTCCCGCGTTATCCATCGTCGGGGTCGTGACCGAAATCAGGCGGCTCGGGCTGGACGAGTCGTAATTGAAGGTCACAACTCTGCCCATCGTGTCGGTGACGGTTTGAATCTCCGGTCCGTGTCCGTTGCGATACGAGATATTGATATAATTGCCTTGAGCATCAGTGATTTGTGTCGGAAAAGCTTGTTGCCCGCTGGTCGAATTGCCGTAATATTGAATTCGCGATCCGTTTGGTAGAACAGTCGATCCCGACATAGTCGTCGTGCCGTTATAAGTGGAAACGTAACAGTCGTAATCAATGAATGCTCCATCCGCTGTATGTCCGCTAAAGGAAGTCGAACTGTAATTAGAATAGCCGTAAGTCGAGGTTGTTCCGGTATAGCCGTGCCGCGTCCCGTCGGCATCAACCATCATACAGCCGCCCGCCGCTCCCATAAACATCATCTTACCGAAGCCTAGCGACCAACCCGGAGCGGGAAATCCGCGGTCCGAATCATACGACATCCCGCTGCCGGTTTTGCTCCACAATCTTGAGTTGTAATTTAAGGAAAGATTTACGTCAATTCCGCGTCCGGGCAAAGTAATCACCGGCGCCGACAGTTGAAAGTTACCGTTTCCGGCTGCTGTATCGGGTGATGTTCCCGGAGGCGCGCCGATTTGATTGTCCGGGTCGTCCGCCAGGTACCAGTTCGTGCCGTCCCAGCCCTGTTCGTCAATCGGTCGCATCATCGGCATCGACTTTGATTTGACGGCATCCGAGGCATGGTTGGCACTTTCGTATTCGGCATCCACATCCCCGGCATTAGGTCCATGTGATTTTTCTGTGGGCGGCGGCTCTATTGGTCTATACCGTGCCTCTACATTATTCGCCTTATCATTTTTTTTATCCTTGTAATCTTTTTTGGAAGAAATATTCTCGGTTGTATATTGCTTCTTTTCTTTAAGCTTATTGATCAGCGTCAAATCGCCTTTTGCTTCATCCTTCTTGATTTTCTTCATTATCATCAACGGAATATTTTCTTCGACGGTGACGTTGACTTGCGCAGACAATCCCCCTGCTTCGGCGGTAATCAAGAATTTACCCGTGGTCTGCGCCTGAAAAGTGCCATTCGGCAGATTATGCTCTTTTAGATCTCTGCCGACATCCTTAACCGTCCATTTAAACTTTAGTCCGCCGGCAATCTTGCCGTCGGTCGTATAACCAATGGCATTAAAGTTGATCGGCTCGCCCTGACGACGGGTTATCCCGCCGGGTGCAATCTCAATTCTGCCGATTGATTCGGTTTGTTTCTTTGCAGGTAAAAACAGGAGCAGAGCGTTCATCCATCCTGATATGCTCGCCTGAATGTTGCCAGAGAGGAGTGCGATGCGGATATTCTGATTGACACTCATCAGATAGGCTTTAACTTCAACTGGCGCGGCGGGAACCGAAACGGTCAAGATACTGATAATCAAAAATGCACAAATGGTTTGCGTGAACCGGAAAGGCAGGTTAATTTGTCGCTTATCATTTGGGAAGTTAGCTGATTTTGCTTTTTTCGTAGAGTTTACCATCATCGCGGCTGACAAATCTTTCATGGTATTGGTGCGGCTGCCTCCGGCAGTTCTTTCTCCTTAATTTTTAGCTATTTTTATATAATTTCTAATTTTATAACTGTTGTGCGAGGTTGTTTACAAAAACAGAAACGCATCCCTCGCTTTCTTTGACAAACTATATATTTCGCTTGTCTTTAGCTTCGAGATGCGTTACGATGCAGGCTGCTTGTTAGGCATCATTGGCGCATTCTCGAATGAGCTGAAGATTTCTATCAAAAAGGTCCGGTTGGTAGTTAGTCGCTACTGGTCGGACTTTTTCTTTTTCAAATTTTCAATCTGCTGTTTATTACTTTCTCGGTTCTTAAATCGTTTTCACCGTTTCTAATTCTTAGTTTTCTCTGCCTGAATATTTCCTTTGGCTCATAAAACAAAAACACCGTTGGCTTTTCGAGGGTTGTCCCTCTGAGCTTTAGGTGTCGCGTCGCACAAAAATACCTTCGTGGTTTGTGAGCATTGCTTTACTTCCTTAACCTTAAAACATACCGGTTATCGAGAACTGTTTTATCAATTTCCGCAAAACGTCCGGGAGAGAAACTAATAAAATCTTGTTGTTAAACTCGTTCTTATAAAAGAAAACTATTCCGATAAAAATTGAACTTACTTTAACCTGTTTGAAATTTCTTTGTCAAGAAGATTCTTTCAATCTCGACATTTTATTTTTATTTTTGCCTCGTCTTACTAAAGTTAAAATTTGTCAGTTTTCCTTTTCTAAATGTCTATGGCAAAAAAGTGCAAAACCTTACATATTTTTTTACTTTTTTTTATTCTCTAAAAGTTATTAGAATAAATTTGCTGGTAAATAGTTGCCGGAGTTTTATAAAAGGCGGTTTATTGGAGATTTTAGATTGTGGGCAAAGACGGTTTTCAATCGTTTTCCAGTGGTGTCAAAAAACCCTTGAAAAACGGGTGTTGGAAAGCCTTGTATTCAGGGCATTTTGGAAAGCAAAAAAGAGGTGTCAAAAAACAGTAGTTTTTTTTGCTCCCTATTACTGTTAATCTCTAAAAAGTCGTCGAGTCAAAGCATTAGCAAATTTATTTTCAGGGTCGTGTTTTTTTACTAACTGAAGAAATTTTTCAAAATTTTCTCCGTATAAACCTGCTAAATAGTTTTTGTCGAAATTCAGCCCGAATTTTCCCAGATGCGGGCGACCGCCGATATTTTTTATCGCTTCGGCGGCGGCGGAATAGTATTTCTCAAAACCGTGCGAATCGTTGCAGATCAGGTCAATCCAGCAGCAACGCCGCATCTGTCCCGCTCCGATAAGCGTGCGCGCGTGACCTTCGGGCGTGAACCGAACTTCGAGAAGGGTATATGGTAATTCGTTCGGCTCTGCCTGATACATATTTTCAAATAAATCCCGAAAATGACGGCACATCGCAATTGTTTCTTCAAACGGGACGGTGAACTCAAACTCCTGGTGAAGATGATAAATCGAACGGGTAAACGCCTTGTCGCTTTCGAGCACAAGGTCTGTTTTTTTCTTAAACCGGTAGGCGAAGTTGGAAAACTTTTTCAGCGTTCCCGTGTAAGCCATCAAATTTCCGAACCAGGCGGAAGTAAAGGCGTCGAGCGAAATATTGACGAACTCGCGGAAATCTCCTAGAAATGAATGATTCTGCGTCGTGCGATTCCATTTGTTAATCTGGCACTTGTCGGCGAACGGGAAAATATAAAGGCTGACATGGTCGTTGTCCTCGATGATTTGTTCGAGATTTTCTTCAACCCATTTGAGATTTTCCAGAACGCAGATTTGCTCGACGTTAAATCGCGGGACGGCTTCCACCGTTACCTCCGAAATGATGCCGACCGAGCCGACTCCGCCGATTGCCGCTCTGAAAAGATCGTCGGAAGATTCGCAGACGTGAATGTCGCCTTTGCCGTCAATTACTTTTATGCTGTGAACAAGCTGGCTGACAAATCCCCAATCTCTGCCCGTTCCGTGAACGTCGGTTGAAATAATGCCGGCGATGCTCTGCGCGTCGTGCGAAGGAAGCGAGGCGAAGGCGAGACCCTCACCCGAAAGTATTTTTATCACGTCTCGGACGCGCGTTCCGCCCCGGACGGTTACGCGGTTGTTTGCCAAATCCTTACCGACGACGCCTTTGTAATTATCAAGCGATATGAGCGTCTCATCCGAGACGACGCCGTCGTTAAACGAATGTCCCGCGCCGAAAAGCCGGACACTGCTCGAATGTTTTATGATCTCGATTAGCTCTTCTTCGGTCGTCGGCAAAACAAAATTTTTCGGTTTGTAACTGAATCGTCTCGCCCAGTTTCTGAAAATTCCACCGCTGACTCTGCCTTCGAGCCAAAGGTATTTTCCGAAAGTCAAAGCATTAACTATTATGTTGAGCGTTGTAGAAAAGCCGACATAAAGATAACTTCTTGATTTCATTATTTACTCCTTTTCGATTAAAAAAGTCGATTCTTTGCCGATTATTACATCGATGGCTGAGGCTCGATGATTCGCAGAATAAACTCGCCTGGTTAAATTTGCGGCAAATTCCTCGCTATTTCCACATAAACATCCTTAATTTTATTTTCATACTCTATTTTTTGCTTGATAAGACTACCGGCGAAAACCGGATTGACGGCTTCTTCCAAATCCCACCAACCGACTTGATTCAAATGGTCGGCTGGAAGCGGAAATTTCTTCTGTATGACGGTCTTCCGCCGCCCATCGCTGGCGATTAACTCTTTTTTCCATTGCTGTGAGGAGACCGGAACAAGTCCGTCATTTCGTCCTTCGATATTTCGGATATAAAGCCACGAAGCGACAAGCGGCATGAACACTTGATTTAAGTCCTCAAAACTCGAATATGTTTGATAGAAAACATCATTCGCGGCTTCCTGCTCTTCTGCCCGTCGGTTAAATTCCTCGCACGCGGTTATCGTCAAATCCTTAAATCCGTCTAAATCGAGTTTGACGACCTTTCTGAGAATCTCAATAAAAAAAATTCCGCCCTTACTAATAATGTGGTCGGCAAGAACCGTCCCCAAATGAGGCGTACCGATGGTGGTCAAACTGGCGACTTTATCAGCCATACCGAAATCGATAATCATTCGACGCACATCCAAACCGCCCATACTGTGCGCGATTATATGAACTTTGTCTGCTTCTGTCTGCGAGAGAATTTTGGTGATTTTGTTTCCTAACTGTTCGGCTCTAAAATCGACCGAACCGGCAAAATCCTGATTCGTGTGGAAAACCGGCTCAAAGCCGTGCGATTCGAGATGCGTTTTGATGTTTTTAAAGTATTGGAATTCGTCATCGAGCGGGTTTTCCGGCATGTTAAATTTTTCCCTCTGTATTTCCAGCAAAATATCGAATCTGGCAATGCCGTGCGCCAAGACTATCGGTAGCATCCGGTTATTAGACATTTGAATCTCCTTTCCAAAAATTGTGAATTTAATATCAAAAAATAAAACTCAATAAGGAAACACTCATCTGGCTGAATGCCAAATATGCTAAGGAACATTGTCATCTAGTTGACTTTTTAATTTTCATATTGAGCGTTTTATGTAGAAAAAGTTAAACCGAGATAGGCGGTTCAATCAGTTCCGGCTTAATCGCGGTCTGAGGCTCATAATACCGGATCTTTCCATCGCGTCCCGGAACCGGCTTCCAAGCTCGCGGAACCTTTTCAATTTTTATCGGATAAATCGTCAACGCCCCGCTTTTATCAATATGGAGGCGGAGAAAATTTTTGTAATCCTCGATTTTCAGCGCGGAAAAAGCCTCATTTTCGTGACGCCCGAGAAGGTGCAGTGAGATAAACAGGTATAGCCCCATAATAAACGCGCCGACAAAGTATCCGCTGGCGGCTGGAACAATTAGAACACAAGCAAACCATATCAAATTTTGGTAAGTTGAATCGACGACATCATAAGTTCCGATAAACCAATCGCTTACCCGAAATGCCAGCCAGCCGAAAACGAATATCGCCCCCAGATGAGCTAATCCGTGAGTAAACCCGCCGAACCATTTTTGTCGCCACGAGCTTGAATCGGTAAAAAGTATTACCGCAAACAACATTAATACCACCACGATCGCCGCCAGCGGCGTAGCAACAATTCGGTCAATCGTTTCAAAAACGGCATTCGCCCATGAAAAGCCTTCCCCTTTCGGTATTCTTCCGTTTATCAACCAAGCCAGAACCGCATAAATTATTGCCGTAACAACGCCGAACTTTGGATTGTTCCAGAAAAATAGGAAATTTTTCCAATCCTGTTTTCTCGACTCTTTGACACTGGGATAATCCGTTATAAGAGAAAATCCCTTTTTCTTAACGCTGTTATGTTTCCTGAAGTCAAAATCGTGCGTCGGATGCAGAAACGCCCCGCCGCCGCCCGCCGTAATTTTTTGCACTCGGGCAGCGTCTTCAAACCGCCGATAATGATGCAAATCGCCCGCGATATAAACTTTGACATCAACTCCCCTGTTTTCAAAAAAGTTTTCCAATTTTTGAATGCTTTCTTCCTTTCGCTGGATTTCGGCGAGGTTGAATTCGTCATATTTTATCGATTTGACCCAGTATGGTTCGGGAACGCAAAAAATTATCTTGTCGCCTTTCTCCATTTCCTTGACGATTGATTCAAAATAAACCAGTTGGTTGACATCGATATTGTGCGAAAGCTGCAAGTCAACCGCTAGCAGCCACCAGTTACCGGGCAACTTGAGCGTAAAATAGCTTCGTTTTTGGCGCGTGTGCCAAGCGTCGGCGAATCTGCGGTTGTTAAATATGTGCGAACAAAATAAATTTCTAAATGCGACCAGGCTGTCATACCAATCGTGGTTACCCGGCAGCGCGAAGACGTGCGGCTCTTTTTTGAGATTAACCATACCGGAAGAGCCGCTGGAGGCGGCGGCAGAAGCACCACTGCCGGTTGTTGTCGCCGCCGCCACGACGCCAGCGGCTTTAAAAGCCATACTGTAAGGCATTACTAATCTTCTTCCGTATTCGCCAGCGCTCGCTGTCGGGTAAACGCCGTCGCCGCCGAAAATCAAAACCTCGCCGCGTTCGAGCGGCTCGTCAACTTTGTCGACTTTAAAAGTCTCTTTTGCCAAAGCATAAGCAACCGCGTAGGTCGAATTCCAGCCGTCGCCGACATCGGCGGCGTAATCAATCCAGATTTCGCTTCTATCTTTGTCTGTGTCCGGCGCAAAATCACCCGGCGTTTGATTTAATTGCTTTGAATAATCAAAAAAGGCTCCGGGCTGCGGGTCAGCCATTCCCAATCTCGGGTCGGCAAATTCGCCGACGGTGGTTGAAATGACTGTTTTTTTCGCTGTATCTAAAAGCTGCGACGGGTCATACCAGCCGACCATTTTGAGTTTTTCATCCGACATATTTGTCAATTAGAAAAAGTTGTGTTACTCACTCAAAATAAATGTTTCCGCCAATTACAAAGAACTTGCTTCTTTACCCGTATATGGCAAAAAAGTGCAAAACCTTGCACATTTTTTTACTTTTTTTTATTCTCGGAAAAATATTGAACTAATCTCGCTGGAAAAGGTTGCCGAAACTTTATAAAAACGGGAAAGGTTTGAACAAATCCGAGATTGCCCGAAAACTAAAAATCTCAAGAGGCTCGGTAATTGGGCTGTTAAAGTAATTCTATTGAGTTTTTGCCCAGTCATCAAAACTCATCCATTGCCCCTTAACTTTTACGTCTAATTGATAAACGGGATGGATTTCCCAAATACTGCGCCGCGCCGGACTACTTGGTTTTCCCGGACTGCACGGCTCGTGACTGGCATCATAAAAGAGCGGTCCGGCGATTCTGACTAGTTGAATTTTCTTAAAGTCAACACCTTTGGCTTCGATATTTACATTTCCTTCCATATCGTGAAAACGTCTCCACGAATCCGGGCGAAAATGCGGGCTAATCTCGGCTGTTACACTATAACAAGATCGTTTTTCACCCGGCATCGCTAAAACAATATGGATGTCATTGTGATCAATACTTGAACTATCGACCTCTTCCAGATTTTTGCAGTTGACCGATTCCCCGCTGCCGATTTCAGGATTACCGTTTTTGTCCTTGCCATAAACGTTGTATTTCGTATTTGAATAATGTGAATCAAGCGCCTTTGCCTCAAGGACAACAATCGTGCCTTCACCAACTTTATCTCCGTTTTCAGTTGTCGTAATGTCCGCCAATTGTTGACGATTGACAGGCAATCCGCCGGTTAATTCTAATTTCCGGCAACCGGTGAGTTTCTTGAACCAACAATTTCGTGCCTGCAAACTCACTTTTTCTAAACGGTCAAAATCGGCAATTTGGATCGGAACTGCTATCCCTTTTGCGCTAAAGTTATTCTTTGCCTGATTCTGAGCTTCCTGTGCAGCAAAACCTTTCGCTGTTTTTTTAACCAATCCCCGATCAGAGCAATTTCTGTCAATAGCACGCTCGATAGGTTTAGCATTAAACGGCATTTCGGCTTTTTCATAAGGAAATTTAGTTTGAGCCAGAACAGATACGGTTAAACAAAAAACTGAAAATAAAAAAATGCGAAAATACTTGCGGGTTAGAAATTGCACCGTATACCTCCATAGCCGGGCATGCCGGCGCGATTTATTATTCATCGTCAGACTCCCAATTTTCCAGAAGCACCCAACCTATCCCGCTGCGGCAGCGCGTAACGGTCGAAGTGCAGACCTCGAACTTCGTCACCGGGTGAATTTCCCAGTTGGTCGCCCGAACCAAGGGATTGGAAATATGCATCGTATCGAGCGTAATCCATCCGGTCACGCGGACGAAACGGGTATCCTCTCCCAGCGAGTCGAGTTTCTCAAAATCCCAGCCCGCCGGTCGGAAGCGCGGGGTTATTTCCGCCGCTACTGCCGACGCCCGCGGCGCATCGGGGTTCGATATTAAATCAAGGTGAAAGTCATTGTTCGCTTCGCCCCTCAATTTACAGTTGGTTGATTCCTTTCCTGACTTACGGGCGTCGCGCAGATACGCCATCACTGCGACCGCCTTGTCTTCCCGGAAGGCGAGCGAAACCCGGTCGCCTCCGCTCTGCCACGAAACCGGCTGCTGCCAGCCGCGGATTTGGTCAAGCGTCCGGCTCAGGATATTGGCGGCGGACGGGACGGCGGTGCGGTTTTTCCTTTTGTTCAATTCGCCGTCGCCGCCGCCGCAGCCGGTCATCAGACATTCGGAAAGCGAGTTAATGCCCGCGCACGAAACCTGAGCGCTTGCCGGGCTGACGGCTAATGAAGACAAAACAAACAAAATAATACAAGTAAAAAAAGCGATGCGGTTCATATTGTGGCTCCTTAATTCCGCAGCGAAGTGCGGTTATTTAATTTCATACGGGATTTCCTTTTCGACGACTCCCTCGCGGTTGTGAATGACAACCTTGCTCGGCGTGTGTTTTTTTGCCATTTCTTTGGCGGCACTGAGGGCGACGCGCTTATCCCAGGCGGGATAGCCCATTTTCTTCGTCTTCCAGGTGACCTGCCAATGTTCGCCGCCGAAAACAACGTGATATTCGGTAATTTCACCGTTCATAATTTAGTCTTGTCCTTGTTCGTTATCCGGCATGAATTCTCCTTATTTTGATTGACCAACCGCCGCCGCCCGGTGCAGTCGGCGATTTTCCTAAAAACACTAATTTCAATTACGGTAATTTCGCGGGTGCCTGATATTGAACGGATAGTCGGCGCCGCCGGGTTGATATATTCGCGGAATTAATCATCTCGACTGTATTCGCGTCTGAAGACAACGACTATCCGGGTTCAAATTTAGCCAGATGTTTATCAGGCAAAAAACTTACTTTAATTGTATGTTCATTTATCTATGACAAAAATATGCAAAACCTTGCACATTTTTTTGAAAATAATTTTGAGAAGTGATTATCTGATTTGTTTAAGGTAATGTTTTCAACATTTAACTTCGATACAAAGCTGAGTGCGGGTAAAAATAAAGTAGTGAATTCTGTCGTTTTTATTAATTCTCAACCTGTTAATGCTCTTTCTGCGAAAAACTAACTCAAACCGGCTTCATCTTCCGCCAGATTCGGTTTCCTTCCTCCGTAGCTTCGAGACGGCGGGTTTCAGTCAGATGGATTAGCTGCCGCTCGAACAGCTCGGCTATGGCTAAACGGGCGGTTTCCTCATCAAAATCCGCGTCCCTGCCGAGCGTTCGGTCAATAATCCAACCGGCGAGTCCGATTCTACCTGTGCCGACCGATACCGATAGACTCTCGGGACCGTAGCGTGTGGGAAGCTCGCTGATGATTCCGAGTAAAGCGACGAGCGGAGCTGATAGCTTAATCGTGGACGTGGCTGTCTCTGGCGTGGCTTCGTTTCGATTCTGTGGTGATACGTCCTGCTCGGTTGCAGGATTAACCTGTTTTGACGAACCTCCAAGCGGAAGCCGTCCTTGCAGAGATGCGGAAGAATCCTTCAGGCGATACGACCCGTTTAGATTTCTCTTCAACTGATGGCGGTAAAGCTGCAATGCGGCGTAGGCGTCGAGAGCGGCGTAATTGATTTGTTTGAGGTCGAGCGGGCGACGGCTCCAATCGCTGCGCTGCCCTCCCTTATCGAGATGCAGATTCAAATGAGTGAAGACCTGTGATTGAAGCGAACACCGCTTCTCACCGTTTCGGCGGGCGGCAAGCATCGTGTCATAAATCGGCGCTGTCTTGAATTTGTAATGACGAAACAGCCGGGTGGCGTCAAAGGCGGCATTGTGAATGATTTTAACCGCCCGGCTTGATTCCAGAACCGCCCCGAGAGATTTCAAATCGAGTTCGGAAAGCGCGTCGATGACGGCAACCTTGACCGCTCCGCTGCTGTCGCTACTTGTTGTGCCGAAAGCAATTTGAACGAGCGCGATACGTTCACACCGGCGGTTCCACCAATCGACGGTTTCAATGTCGATGGCAAACTCGGATGCTGAGGCAAGACCTTCGAGCAGATTTGCCAGCTTCCGCTGATTGTTAATAATCTCAATTGTATAATCCGCCATCGATAACCGTTTTTACCGGAAAACGAAAAGCACCCGATTTAGCTTCCGGTAAAACCTGAGAGTCTGTCAACGGATTATATTATCATTCGGGCCGGTTTCTTTGGCGACAAAAGAAAAGTTTAATTGAACGTTTGTCGTTAAAAAGGTCTTTTAACGGTAAATGCCGTATGAGGTATATGGACCGTGATTGTCGTAACCGTTATTGCCGATGCTGTAGCCGAGAAACAAACTGCTTTTCTTTGAGAGCGCGATGTTCACTCCGGGCGTCAGGTAGCCGAAACGATTATCGCCCGTCACCCATTGCGCCGAAACACTCACTTTCCGAGTTACCGGCTGCTCGTAGTAGAAATTCCAGCCCTGGCGCGAGCCGAAATCACGGTTTCGAGCAAGAAGTGCGTAACCACCAATGGTTATTCTGGCGCCGCCCAAGCGATTGATAGTTTTGCTCGCATTGCCGTAAATCATCACGAAGGCGTCGGTCTCTTCGAGTCTGGCAAGCGGAACAAAGACGGTCGCTCCGATTGCCGCCGCCGTTCCGCGTTTTTTGTTTTCGTATAATTTCCATTTGACGCCCGGCTGGATTTCAGGCGGAAAATCAGCGTCGAACGGGTCGCTGAACGAGGCGTTTATTCCGATTTCGACATTTCTGCCGACTCCGCAGCTGACGCGCCCGCCGTAGACCTGCTCGCCGCCATTTCTGTGGCTTTGGGTTGCCGTCCAGAAATTGGCTTCCGCGTAAATCTCTCCTTCTGTGAGCGTATCGGTCGTCGCCGCTTGCGCCGAAACGGTCGTGACTTCCGCGAAGATAAGCAAAGACGTGAAGATAAACAACAAAGCCGGTAAAAGCCCGACAGCAAATTTGATTTTTGATTTGTTCATAACTCTTTTCCTCCGCTTTCGACAATAGAATTTTAAAATTAATGAATTAGTGAAGTCATAGTTGAGCGATACGACTCGGCACACTCTCTTAAACCAGATATGCCTCGGGTTTGGGAAAACCGTTAAAGCGGCTCGCGCAGGAGAGCGTATAAGCTCCGGCATCATGGATGACGAGCCTGTCCCCGGCTTTCACTTCCGCAGGCAGCAAGGCTCCGCGCGTGATAACGTCCGGCGAGTCGCCCGTCGGACCGGCAATGGCAAACCGCATATCGCCCGTATTCTTTGGAAAGCATTTGAGGCTGGTTATCCGGTAGCGGGTCGAACCCTGATACGCCATCGATTCAAAAAAGCCGTTATAGACTCCAGCGTCCAGAAACAGCCACGTTTGGCTGCTTCTTTGGATTCGCCCGATAATGCTGACGACAGCAACGCCGCTCGATGCAATCATTCCCCTGCCGGGTTCCAAAACTAATTGCGGCTGGTAGGGCAACCTCGTGTATTGCCGGTAGATATTCTCGGCAATTACCTGCAAACAGGGATTGCTTGTTGTCGAGGCATAATCGCAGGGGTAGCCGCCGCCGATATTGATCGCCTCGATTTTCATATCGAATCCAGCTAACTCCTCAAGAATCTCATTAACGGTTTCGAGCGCATTTGCCCAAGCCATCGGATTACCGGCTTGCGAGCCGACGTGGAAGCTGATGCCGAAGGGCTGCAGCCCTAATTCGCGGGCGCGCCTCAAAAACGGAATGACATCTTGCCTGCAAGTGCCGAACTTTTCTGAAAATCTGAACACGCTGCCCGCGTCATCGACGCTTAACCGGACAAAGACTCTCGATGCGGGAGCGAGGCAAGCGATTTTCTCCATCTCCGGCAGCGAATCAACCGCAAACGTTCGCCCGCCGTAATGGTAGAACTCCTTGACGTGAGCGGCGGGTTTGACAGACGTGCCGTAGATAATATTCCCGGGCGGAACATTCAATTTTTTGAGCATCCGAAGCTCATACGCCGATGCTATTTCAAACCCGCAATCCTTATCAGCTAAAGTTTTTAAGATTTCAGGCTCGGAGTTTGCCTTCATCGCGTAGTGAATTCCGGCTTTCGGGAAATACCGTTTGAATTCCGCTAACGCGCCGAGAATTCTGTTCTTCGAGAATAAAAAGAACGGCGTCTCGTAATCGAGCGATTCTAAGTAATCTCTATCAAAAAGCTGGCTGGTCATACTTGGTAAAAAGTAATTGAGAGTTCGTTTATCTTCAGACAAGGGCTAACAGCATAATTCCCAGGATAATAACAATGCCGCCCGCCGTTTGAAGCGCGGTTATTTTCTCCCTTAGAAAAACGCGAGCCAGGATAATCGTCGGAAGTGAAAACGCGCCGCTCAGTAAAGCAACCACGCTCGTTAATGGAGTTGTGCTGTAGCCCCAACTGATGGCGAGATAGGCAATCGTTTCGCACACGCCGATTAGTATCAGGAACTTCAATACCGCATGATTTTCAATTCGCAGACCGACTCCTTGGACGACGGCTACGAGCAGGATGGTAATCGTCATAAAGGCATACATCAGCAGGGCGTAGACGAGCCAGTCCGCGCCTCCGATAAAGCGATCCCAAAAGAGCGTCCAGACGGCGGCAAGCAACGTCGCCGTCGCTATCTCCCGAAAGCCGGGGATGTGCGAAATGCCCGGACGCTTGGCTTTTAAGGCGGCAAAATCGGTGCTGATTAAAATGATGCCGGAAAACAAAACCAGTAATCCGAAAATTGTCAGATAGCCGATTGGTTCTCCGAAAAACGTAACCGAGAGCAGTGCGGTAATCCCGGCAAAAGAAGCGAAAATGGGATTCAGGACTGCCAATTGCCCTTTTCCGAATCCTTTATAGACGAACAGATAAACGGCGGCTTGGAGCATCCCGAAGACAATCAATAAAGACCAGGTTTTCAGATCGGTGGGCAGTGCTATGCTTTGACCGAATACTTGCCATCTGACGAGCGCCATTAATAACAATGAAACCGTTCCGAACAGATGCCCCCAGGCAAGACTCGCCGTATCGCCAATCTCGTCGATTGTTTTTTTGGCGAAGAAGTCAGCCAGACCCCAGCCGAGCATTCCGCCGAGACCGGCAAGCGAGGCGATAATTATCTCCTGGTGCATAAATTTACTTTTCCTCCGGGACTCGACAAACCGCCACTGCCTGCATTAATTCAGTTATCAAAAGCTCGTCCTATAAACCGTGGGTAAAGTTAATACTGCGGATGACGGGCAAAGCCGTCTTTGCTATTCTAAAAACAATTTAGGACAAACTTCTTTGATAGCTCGGTGATAATACTGCTCATACCGCAAGGAGCGCATATTCGCTCGTGATTTGGAGAGCCAACAGTCTTTATCTTGACTTGGCTCGGAAATGTCTAAACAGATTTTTAGTTCCAAATGGAGCTAAAATAAACAGAACTTTACTTTGCTATAAAATAATAGTCAAGTCGAAACATAACTTTCCTTCAGGAGGTAATTTCTGATGGGAAGCGCAAGTCGGGTTAAGCCGGAATTCTTAGCTGCGAAGTTGTTATCAATTAGAACTAAATTGGATTTAAGTCAAACTGGAATGGCAAACAGCTTATCCTGTGAAAAAATTAAAATAAAGAGGACGGATGTTTCAAGATACGAAACAGGAATTAGAGAACCCGCATTACATATTTTACTTCGATATTCAAGATTGGCAGGCGTGTCGGTGGAAATGCTGATTGATGATGACATTAAATTACCAGAGTCCGGCTAAACAATTATATAGTAGACAAATGTTCCTTCCCCAAAACACCGGATTATTTACCCTCTTGACAGTAGAGGTGGGGAGCTTCAGGATGTCGGAATGGTTCATCACTACCAGAATGCCAAACTTGTAAATTTGCCCAACTGAGGGCTTTTTATTTTGTGTGAGAAATGTGCGCGACCTTGATTAAATGTTTACCGCCTAAAAATTCAAAAACAAGCTAATAAAATATGTTTTAGGATTTATTAACAGAATTCTTTTTTCCTTAAATCTCTCTATTTGAATAACCTGCTAATCAATAATCTTTATTTTACTTCTGAAAAAGGTTATTCTTATAAAAGAGCTAAAATGAAAATAGGCTAAACTACTTGAGATCCAAATTTTCAACATTTTAATTTCATCAGTTGAAAATTAGATTTCAAAACCTCAAAATTCGATCATTTAACAAAAGTATGGAAAGTTTATTAAGTAGATTTTTAAATGTCGGTTTATTGCCCGATTTAAATAGCGATGAAAGATTTAAGTTCGTTGAATCTACAATTGAAGAAATAGGTAAGAAGTTGGTAAAAAGCCGAGTAAATTTGGTGCGTTATACATTGACTGCACTTTATCCTGATATTTCAGATGAGTTATCTGCTATTCGCGAAATTGATGAAGTGCTAAAAAATAAGTGGAAAACAATTCGGGTAAATGTCCCCGATGCTCCACGGCAAATCTGGAAGGCAATCATTTGGGAAGCTTTGAACAGACAGTCAAAGGACGTTACATCGGCGGCGGTTATTTGGTTAACCGCCAGCAGCTTAATCAATTATCTTACAATTGATCCGAATGAGCGCACACTACTAATGGAGTTTGTGATTTCTCTCCGCGATAAAGTAGAACAGAAAGTTACGGCAGAGTGGGAAAAATCCGATTATACTGTAAGTGACTCAGAGTCTTTTAATTACAAGCTAGAAGAAATAATCGTTTATACGGCAAAAACAGAAAAATTTGAGAAAGATTTACTTAAAGCCTGTGGTCCCACGGATTCCGCCGGCACTGCGATAGCAGGAGCTAATTCTGCGTGGCCGACAAGTCAAGCCCCTTGGGCGACTGAATTCGCTAAAATAGTTGCCAAAACTGTCGGGGAAAGAATTGACAAATCAGCGGTTGATTTGAAAGATTCGGTAACAGCTGAATTAAACAGACTGGCAGAAGAGTTAAAACAAGGTCTTGTTCATATTAATGAAAATGTAATGGGGGGCGTCCAAGCCGAGCGGCTACGAGATGATTTATTATGGTGGAGACAAACTTTGTATTCCCGGACTTTCAAAGCAAGTTACCGTGAACTTGAACCTGCTGAAGCCTCGTTTTTTATGGCGTTTGATTTATATAAACTATTGCCTGCAATACATCCAATAAGCGTTGAATACTTGTTGCGGGAGTCCTTTCGTACAGCTCATAATGAAGAGACACAAATCAAAGTAAAATTGTCAGATTTAATTAATAAAATTGTTTCAAGCTCGAATACCAGACTCATTGGTAAAGAAAGCGGCAATTATTATAAAAACTTTGACGATCCATTGCCGCTTTTTGCTTTAGTAACTAAAAGACTTGGAACTGGGAGTGCAGCGGGAGATTTAATTTCATCGCTGGGTTTGAAAGAAGATATTGAAATTTCTTTTGAAGATTTATCTGTTTGGTTTTTCCGCGATTTACAGGCACAACGTTTAGCAGTGCAAAAATAAATAATATGGAAAAAGAATGCTCAGATTCAGACTGTATTGCGCCGGAACGTAAATGTATTAAAGGCTTAGAATTTAAGGAATGTCCGAATTTTGGTGAAAGGTCAGTCGTGTCTAAGAAACAAATTAACCGTACATCCGACGGTACGTTAATTAGTTGGTCTGGTATCCCACTTGGACTGGAAGATTTAAATCTGATCGCTGGACGTGGCAGACCTTGTGTAGTTGGTACCCTCGGACCGCACCAAGCTGGAAAAACTACGCTTCTTAGCATTCTTTATTCACATTTATGGCATGGCAAACGATTGGGAGAAGCACAATTTGCCGGCTCGTATTCGTTTGCCGGATGGGAAAATATCACTGTCCCGTTACGTTGGAATGAAGAAACGAACCCGCCTCAATTTCCGCCGCATACGGCGCTTACCGAAGAGCGGGTGCCTGGTTTGCTTCATCTAGCTTTGCGTCATTCAGACGGCATGCTTGAGGATTGGCTCTTTACAGATGCACCTGGAGAGTGGTTCAAAAGATGGTCGCTCAACGAAAATGCGCCTGAAGCACAGAGCGTGCGCTGGATTGCTGAAAACAGTACTATTTTCGTTTTGGTTATTGATTGCGACATTCTTTCCGGTTATGACCGCGGTAAAGCAAGAATAGCTTATCAAAATTTAATAAGTAGGCTTAGTTCAGTTCAACGCAATCGTCCGGTTGCGGTTGTGTGGTCAAAAATTGATGGACTCCAAGGTGAAGAGAAAATAGCTGTGCTCAAACAATATTTGTCTAAGGTTCTAAAGAATTATGAAGAGTTCAAAGTTAGTACAATAAGGGATGGCGAAAAATTCGGACCTACTTCAGCCGAATTCGAGCGTTTATTCAATTGGTTAAATACTGCCCGTATTGAGGTTCCTTTAATTCAACCCGAGCCTGTATTTTCCCAGAACGACATGATGCTTTCATTCCGCGGATGATTTGTTGAAGTTTATCGTAAATATTTTGAAGATTTTAGAGATTTAAATCGCGTATTTCTTGCAATAAATGAATTTACTTGTCATTGGAGCTAATGATACTGGAAAGACACACTTCATAGGTCAGCTATTTGCACGCTTAAGGCAGGGTGAAGCAAGCCTTCAATTACGTGCTTCGCCTTCAAATCTAGCTGCTTTGGAGGAGATTTTAGAAAGACTAAATGAGGGTCGAACAGCAGATCACACGCCTTCTGACACTTATTATGAAATTGACTTGCCGCTGATAACGACAAAAAACAAGGAGTTTAATCTCTTGTTTCCTGATTATGACGGCGAGCAAGTTAAAAATATAGTAGAAAACAGGTTGATTACAGCGGAATGGATAAATCGGCTAAAACAAAGTCACGCTTGGTTATTTTTTATCCGCTTGAGTTTGGTACATGCGCCAGACGATATTCAAACTCGTCCGCCCGGCAATTCAATTGCAAAAACAGTACCAGCAAAGACAATGGAATGGACAACCGAAAACTCGATTACATCGGCTACTTTCGTCGAATTGTTGCAAGCTCTTTTAGCTGTAACCCAGAAAGGGCTTGTTAAAAAAAGAAAGGATCCTGTTCTTGTGATCATTTTGTCGTGTTGGGATGAACTTAAAGGGTCAGAGGCGACCGAATTGGCTAAGCCGATGGATGTCTTACGACAAAAAATACCGATGTTTTCGGAATTTGTTACGGCTAATTGGGAAGAAGACAAGTTGTTAGTATATGGACTTTCCTCACTTGGAAAATCTTTAGATCCTGATATACCGGATGAAGAATATCTGGACAAAGGACCCGAAAATTTTGGTTATGTTGTAACTCCCGATGGTCAACATGAAAAGGATTTGACACATCCCTTAACAAAAGTCTTGGATTTGATCGAAAATGGAGATTAACGGATTCCGCGCAAGTTATGGTGACTCAAAAGGAGCGCACGATTTAATAAAAACTGCTTCTGAAATTGAATCGGAAGCGTCAAGGTTAAGAACTTTTACAGACAAAGCTCCGAATTCACCACCGAATTTAGTTTGGGAACCGTTTTTTCGCGGTTTTGCTTTTGAAGATTACTACGTTTTAATCAAAATTTTCCCCGATTTTACGGCTTCCAGATCCGGAATGGTTTATAGTGAAGCGCTGTTTTACCCGCTCAATAAAGCAACTAAGATTTCAAACCTCGATTTATTATTATCCGCTTTCTCATTAACTCTGGAGGAAGGAAAAGAAAATCAATCTAGTGATTACAAAGTTCCTCTTAAAGAGGACGAATCATATGAAGCAAGCGATGAGCCTCCTGGTTTAGTAGCACTTTGCAATAATTTGGTTGATAACGAAACAAATAACTCCGTAGTTTGGATCGGTCAACAAGGTTTCGTCAAGAATATATCTGCTTTATGGAGCCGGATGTCGCCTTTATTGAGACAAAGCTTATCCTTTCGTTTCTGTTTTGTCCCCCAAGATTTTGGCAGTAAGCACCCGGACATTATTTATACACCCTCTCAATTAGCAGGAAGGTGGATTGAGTATCGAAGAATCTTTCCGACAAATGTCGAAGCGCCGAAAAATAAGGTGGTAGCTTTCCTGCTCGGTCGGAAAGAAGGAGAATTAGTAAGGAAATTTCTTTTTGATCTTTCGATTGAACCAGCAGATTGGAAAGTACTTCGTTTATGCGAGCAATGTGTGGATTACCAGTCAAAATTAGATCAAGGCGAAATCACGGCAAGTGAATTTCGTGGATTCATGAACAGGATCTCATTACTTGCCCCAAACGAAAATCAAGGTGGGGAGTATAAAAAAGGGGTTTTCCGCCAATTTTGCGAAAACCTTAAGAACGGGAGTTTTGAAGACTTATTTGCCATTAACAATCTCGACCTTGAAGCTTTTCCAGAAGCTGACCAGCAGTTAAATGTCGTTACTAAGGATTGGCTCAAAAAAAATCTCCTTGGATTCTCTCCAGTTGAAGCAGCGAAAATTCTTCTGCGGGCAAAGGAGTTTAATAAGCAAAGCTGGGGTAGATCAGTTTTAGACTCATTGGTAAGTGTAACTGAAAATTGGAATAAGAAAACTGCCGGAATTCTGTGGCGATGGTGGCAAAATGACGACAGGTTATTTGAATTATTAAAAAATTACTTTCCCCAGCTAGAAGAAACCAGTGAAATCCTAAGCGAGACCTGTCCTGAAAATCTACCAGAAAGGTTAGGCGAAAAGATTAGTGATTATGCTGAAAGTGAAAAACTATGGGGATTATACGCTTCAGTTATTACTGCGTACTTGTCACCTTTAGAAGCGGTTAAGCGACAGCTGAAAACTGAACCGTTGAAAGTCAATGATAAAAACAGTGGATTACCCGTTTTATTTGATCGGCTTCGCGATGATGATATTTTAAGTGCAGCTCTTAAAATTGAAGATGATAGACTTCTGCCTTACCTGGCTCAACGAATTGTAACAAAAAAGCAGTTGCTAGTTCGTATCGATTTAAAAAACACAGTCTGGCAAAAACTTACTCGATTAATGCTTGAAAAAGCTGCCGATAAGTTCTGGCTGAATGTGACAAATCAAAAAGAAATTATTTTTCAAATCCTTGATATTAAATTAAATGGTGAATTAGCTGAGCAAAAACTAATACCATTGGCTGCACAAAGCGGATTTGCAAATTTGCTTGATTACTCGAAACGTACAAGTATTTGGACGCAATTGCAAGGCAATCCCCTTGAACAGTTTTTATCCACTACGGCGGATGCTTGGTGGCAACTATTTAGCGAGAACCGGCAGTTTGAAAAAATCTCAAAACCAGAACAGCCCTTAAGAAGTTATGTTCTAAATGGAGACAAAGCTAAACGAGCATTGAAAAATGCCAGTAATCCTTTTGATTTTTTGTTTAGAATTTTTAGATTTTTTGAAGAGCTTGATCGTTATGACTTTGAAAACCTTTTATCTTTTACTTTAATTCAAGAGAAACATGTAAATCAGGTAATGGCTATTGAGCTCGGGAAATTCATTCAAGAGCGTGGCTGGAGAAATTGCGCAGAGGTTTTGAAAAGCCAAATTGAAAGAGATGCTCGTGTAGATTTATTACCTGCTTTAGAACAGTGTGCGAACCTGTTTGGATGGATAGAATCTTATTTATCCCCAACACTTTCAAGGTTAAAGAAAACTCGGTTGCATTGGGAAGATTGGTGGAATGCCTTTACTGAATGTTTAATAGACCTTTACAAAGATGGTCCAATGCAAAAACACTTGTGGGAAAGAGCTGGTGGAGATAGTTCCGTGCTCTTAAAGCACACTACCGGTCGCAATTCTTGGCAGGATGCCATCCAAACGTTACGTAATGGAGGGGGGGGCAAGAAACTTTCGACAATTAGCATTATGATGGAAGTTAAAGAGGACTATCACAACAATGAAAAGATAGAGGTGCTCGAAAGGTTATTTTATGAACTTGGCGGGAAGTATTAAATTTATAATAAATTACAAAAATGGAAGAATCATTAAAGGCTGAATTGCGAAGAATAGCTATTGAACTCTACAAAACCGGACCATCGCAAAATATGATCTGGAACCGTAGCGGAGGCGATGTTAGTTTCTTATTTGTTAATCAGGGAGGGCGCGATGCTTGGTATGAAGCTATTGAATTGCTTGCCAATGGCGGAGGTGGATCTAGAATTACTCCCCTTCATTTAATTGAGGAAATGTTGACAGATTTCGCCAACAACCAATCTTTGATTGAATTACGAGGCAGGCTGCCTATCAGAAAAGGACAAAATGAATTACGGAGTGTATTTGATGAGGGAGAATTAACGTATAAAGCTGAAGAACAACCTTGGTACATAGCAGATTTTCCGCAAACATTAAAAATCCCGACTGGCGAGTTATAATCTATTGTCTCTGAAATAGAAGTAGCAATTCTTACTGCAACAGAAGTTGAACTCAAATATGCCTTAAGTTATTTGCAGCCGCTATCCTCAAAAAATGATGTTCTTAAAGGAGCTTGGGAAACGGGAACTTATTACGTTGGTAAATTTGGATCCTTTAACGCGGTTGTGACAAAATGTGAAATGGGGCTCAGTGGCAGCGATGCTGCAATTCTAACAACTGAAGAATGCTTGCGGCTTTGGAAACCAAGAGCTGTCTTTATGGTTGGAATTGCATTTGCTAAAAATCCTCAGAAACAACATATCGGACAGGTTCTAATTGCTAAGTCGATTATTCCATACGATAACCAGCGCGTGGGCGAAGTAAAGGTTTACCGCGGAACTCCGCTTCCTTCAGATACAACTCTACTAAATCGTTTTGAACATTCCTACGACTGGAAATTTGCTTTACCTGACGGAAGTATTTGTAAAAAAGACTCTGGAACTATTCTTTCAGCAGAAAAATTAGTAGATAACTCAATTTTTAGAGACGAACTTTTTGAGCAGTTTCCGACAGCTATTGGTGGTGAAATGGAAGGAGCAGGTGTTTACGCAGTAGCCCAGAGAAAACGTGTACCTTCTTTGTTGGTGAAATCAATCTGTGATTGGGGGGATGGGAAGAAGCATAAGAAACATCAGCCTTTAGCAGTAGCAACTGCTACTTCTCTTCTTTTTCACGTACTTTCACAAGATAATGCACTAAACTGAATTGTGGAACTTACGCAAATTTCTATGAGACTACAATCCAAAATAAAAGTGATTGCTCAAAGTAAGAGAATTGGTACAGTTTATAACCAAAAAAGAGAAGTCTAATATTTCGCCTTCAACTATCTACTACTTTTTCAACAGTACCGTGACAACAATTACACTCGATACATTAGAAAAAGTTTGTCAGGCGCTGGAATACGATCCTGGAGATATTTTCTTCTGGACCAATAAACCCTCAAGTATAAAGAAGAAACCCAAAGCAAAGTAATTGGCAAAAGTCCTTAACTGAATAGGTTTTAGTTTTGGTAAAAAATTATTTATCAAAAATAAATTTGAAAAACTTTAATCCATCAACCTTAATGTATCGGCGATCAATCATTCTTTTCGGAAGAATTGTCGCCATTTACAAATTAATTCTTAGAAAGACTTTTTAACTGAATCTCTATGCTGAAAATTGAATTAAGGACGTTGTTATTTATAGGAGTAGTTATTCTTGTAATTTTATTAGGAGTTTTTTTATACACTACTAATCGTGATGAATGGTTGAGTAATCTTTCGGGGAATTTGTTTGCAGAGGGTTTTGGCATAATTCTTACTGTCGCCGTTATTGAAAAAATTTTGGAAGAACATCGAAAAAAGGAGAAACAAAGATTTAAGGAGATAGCACTTCGCCAGTTACGCAGACCTCTAAGAAATCATTTCAATGTTCTATTCAAAATGTTCAAAGCTGCTACAAACTCAATTCCACCAAATAAACCTTCACAACTTAGAGATTTGTTTGATGATAACTACTTTGAGCAAATCGGTTTTCTTGACATTTCTAAACCCGCACCTGTAAAGCCATCTAAATCATGGACTGACTACATTGCAATTGACTCTAAGCTCTTCAAAGAAGCGTTGAACCGCACTGTTGAAAAATACGCGGTTTATTTTGATTTAGAAATGGTTGATTTAATGGAGCAACTCATCGAATCGGATTTTACTCATATTTGTACCAACCTACAGACCTTGGCATATGAAACAAAAGCAACATCACCTCCAATTCTACTTTTAGCTTTCAGAGAGCAAGCTAGAAAACATTCTCAGTCCTTTACAAAGCTTGTTGAATTACACAATCTTTTTTTCAACAATACTGAGCAAGAAATTATTATCACAAATGAAATGTGGAATAACGATCAGCCTAAATTTGGTGAATCTCGGTTTAATATACCAACCACTTGAAAATATTCCTTGAAGCGGCAAGTTACTAGCACTCAAAAATACCGGAAGGTCAACGAGTGTGCCCATTATCTTTTGCGACCGTGTATTATAGAAAAAAAGAAGCATTTGTATAAAATACTTCCTTTTGATGATTTATATGCGAATCAGTAATTGAAAACGAGCAAAAAGAAAGCGACTGCTAGTTTTCC
>CAXSBF010000024.1:0-68032 GCA_964235785.1 uncultured Pyrinomonadaceae bacterium
GGGGAAAACTAGCAGTCGCTTTCTTTTTGCTCGTTTTCAATTACTGATTCGCATTTATATTTAGACAAGCATTTTAACGGCAGAACCTATCAATGGCT
Source organism: uncultured Pyrinomonadaceae bacterium (assembly GCA_964235785.1). GTDB lineage: Bacteria > Acidobacteriota > Blastocatellia > Pyrinomonadales > Pyrinomonadaceae. The sequence goes on from CAXSBF010000024.1 coordinate 99, forward strand.
TTCTATTCCATTGGAAGACAATGCAACAATTTCAATATCTGGACTTGGAGCTAGTCAATCGTTTCAAACATTGGCATCAAGTCGTATTGTAGGTTTAGATTGCCTTGAGAAAACTCAATGTTTGCCGCTTTACTATGATTTACCTAATGATGATAAAGACCGAATTGAAAACATCACCGATTGGGCGTTGAATCAATTTCAAACGCATTACGGCGACAAGTCGGAATTGTCTGCGGCAGCGGGTGGTTCAATCAAGTCGCGCAAGAAGAACCCGTCCGCTGCCGCAGACGGTTCTGACAAGGCGAACGACGCGCAAATCACGAAGCAGGACATCTTTTATTACACTTACGGCGTTCTCCACTCGCCGCAGTATCGCCGAAAATACGAACAAAATTTGAAGCGCGAGTTTCCGCGTCTGCCGTTTTACGAAGATTTTATCCAGTGGCGCGATTGGGGACGAGAGTTGATGGATTTGCACATCAATTACGAAACGCAGGAGCCGTATGAATTAACCAGACACGATTACGTGGAAACAACCGCTGACAGGCTTTCTCGGAAAAAAGAGCAAAACGATTTGTTCACCGGCGGAATAATGACCGAAGAAGTTTATAACAAACCGTTTGTGACGAAGGCGAAACCGAAGCTTCGCGCCGACAAGACGAATAATACAATCGAAATAGATTCAAAAACGTCTCTGAGCGACGTTCCCGCGCTCGCCTGGGAATATAAACTCGGCAATCGCTCCGCGCTCGAATGGATTTTAGACCAATACAAGGAAAAAAAACCGCTCGATGCGACGATTGCCGAGCGGTTTAATACTTACAAGTTTGAAGATTATAAGGAACAGGTGATTGATTTGCTCGAGCGCGTTGCAAACGTCAGCGTTAAGACAATGAAAATCGTCAACCAAATGCCAAGGGAATAATTATAAGCGCGTTAACAAAAGTAGGAGCAGGCACAAGACTTGCTCCTGCACCGGAATAATTAAACCGGGTTTCTAAAACTTACGAATTCGTTGTATAAATGAAACCGATTCGCTTTAGCTGCGGTTTATGTCGGGTAAATTTCCAGGCGTAAATCAACGTATGCGGTTTTCAGGCTGTCGTCTGAAAAATATAATATGAAAAACATCAAAGCGCGCCTTTTTGCTCTGGTTCTGATTGCCGTTTCCGTCTTTCTGGTTTATTACAACTGGCAGGAACTGCTGCAAAACCGCCAGTATTCCACAAAAATCGCGGCGTTCGCGCCGCTCGTCGGAATCGGCGGATTGTTTTTGCTGGCTTTTCCCTCGATGTTCGGAAAACCCGAAACGACGAAGGAAAAAGTCATCGTGATAATTGTGTTTTTAATCGGTTTAGCGGCGGGTTTGTATAACTGGTATTTAATGGAGCCGGGCTTTTTCGGCAGGTAGAACAGATGTTATTTGCGTTTTAAGTTCATCACCTGTCAGAGCGATTCGTTTTTAATTTCGGGCGCGATTTCTCTTTATAGTTTCGACAATCGGGTGAGAAAAAAGGCGAAGCGTTTGTCACGCTTCGCCTTTTTCTTATTATTCTCCGTAGTTCGACTTTTACTTAAAACGTAAAGCCAAATCCCCGAAACGCGGAACAGGCGCGGCGTAGAAGTCGAGCGATGCGTAATCTTCGGTAACGGACAATAATTGAACCGGCTGCGGAAAGACGTATTTTTTACTTCTGACTTCAAAGACGTATGTTTCGCCTGCCGTAACTCCGTCGAAACGGTAGAAACCGTTTGAATCGGTTCGCGTCGCCCGAACGCCGCCCGTATTGTCATACATAAAGACCGCAGCGTCGGCGAGAGGCTTGCGGGAAGGATTAAAAACGCGCCCGCCGACGGCTGCGTCCGCGGCGGTTACTCCCAGGTTGGAAACAACCACATTGTTTATGCCGATCCATTCGTCCGGCGAGCTATCACCGTCGCTTCCGGCGGCATCCGTCGTAATCAGGCGAATCTGTAATTTCGATTGACCCAAAGCATCAGCAGGCATGACAACGCTTCTCGTCGTTTTTCTGCCGGCAACGCCCTTATCCGTTACGTCGGCAACAAATCCGGCGGGAAGATTTGTAAAATTTCCGGTTTCGCCGATTCTGTATTGCAGAGCTATCGGGGAAACCGAATCGTTACTTCCTGAATCAATGTCAATCAAATCATAGCCGATTCTCAAATAAGTCTGCCCGACTGTATTCAAGTAAAAGACGAGATAAGGATTTGCCTGCACATTGCCCTGAAAACCGATAGCCAGATATTCATTATGGTCGAATTCGGCAATACCGCCGGCGTTAAATGCGCTCGGGTTTCCATTATCGGGGTTAATACAAGTTTGTGCGGTGTCGGGCAGCGCTGTATTTTCGCTGGTTAATATCGTCTGCGGATTAACACCGTGCGTGGTGGTTAATCCCTTACCGCAATAACCCTCAACGCTTGGAATATTGCTCCAACCGCTTTTGCCCTTTATCAAATCGACGGTTGCCGGAGTGATATTCAGCGTCAGATTACCGCTCGTAAAATTGTAATACGTGCCGTTCGCCTTAACCGACGATACGATTGCTCCCGAAAGAAACAGGAAAACAAACGCCGCCGTCGTAACCGAGCGCGACGCAGATTGTATTGCTTGCCGGACGGTCTTTAATGAAAAGCGCAAAGCCGTTTTTGGTGTCAAATTTGAATTGGTCATTATTTTTTTCTCAGAAAGTCGATGTTTTTAAAATTAAAAGCAGGCGCGAGGATTCGTAAAACAAATTCCCGGTAAGTTCCAGACTGAAATCAAAATAAATATAAAGAATTTCGTAGGAGCCATTATAAATTCGGCAAGCGGCATTCCTGCTGAACAACCGGAATGTTCTGCCTATAATATGAAGAATTTATTGTTGTTTTGATTCGGAACCGTCTAACTTACGAGAGTTTTTTAGTTGAAGCTGTGGGCGAGACCTGTAAAGTCCAAATACATTCTGACAAGTAGTGAACTACAAGTCAAGCTTTCTTTTAATATTATAATTCATTTATAAACATTATTTGTAAACGTTTATAAATGAATTTAACTCCAAAGAGGCGCCAAATTCGGACATTCGGATACCGCCCGATTCGAGCGGCATCTTTTATTTTTAAACAAACACGCTGCTTCTTTCGTATCAGCCGAAGTAACTTTGACGGTTGAATGTGTCAACTCAGGAAATATGCTCGAAGCAATCAATCTCGGTAAAACCTACACGAGCGACGGCGTGGATTACGAGGTTTTGAAAAATATCAATCTCGAAATCAAGCAGGGCGACTGCGCGGCGATAATCGGGAAATCGGGAAGCGGAAAATCAACCTTGATGCACTTGCTCGCGTGTCTCGACCAGCCGACGATTGGCAGTGTGATGTTTGAAGGCGCGGACGTTTCTCTTTTGTCGGAAAAAGAACGCGATTTGCTGAGAAACGAAAAGTTCGGCTTTGTCTTTCAACAATTTTTCTTAAACGGACAGGAAACCGTTTTTGAAAACGTCGTCTTGCCGATGCGGATTCGCGGCGCGTCGCAGTATCGCTTAACCCGCGACGCGATGGACGCGCTCGAAGCCGTCGGACTAAAGGACAAAGAAGACAAACGCGCCAAAGATTTGTCCGGCGGCGAAAAACAGAGAGTCTGCATCGCCCGCGCGCTCGTCGGAAGCCCGCGCATCGTCTTTGCCGATGAGCCGACCGGCAATCTCGATACAAACACCGGCGGGGCAATCGAAGAAATGCTCCTTCGGATGAATAAAGAAAAACAGATTACTTTGATTATCGTCACGCACGACGCGGATTTGGCGGCAAAATGCAAAAGAGTGATCGAGATGAAGGACGGAAGGATTTTAACTGATAACTGATAACTGATAACTGATAACTGATAACTGATAAGTAAAAGATAATTCATTCTCATTACTTATCAGTTATCAGTTATCAGTTATCACTTTTTTATGAAACTTCGGGACTTGATAAAAATTGCCAACCGCAACCTTTTTCGCGCCAAGCTGCGAACCTTTCTGACTGTCGCGGCGATATTCATCGGCTCGTTCACGCTGACACTGACCAACGGTCTGGGCGGCGGTTTGCGCGATTACGTCGAAAATCAGGTGAAGAATATCGAAGGCGGCAATGTTTTGTTCGTTCGGAAAAAGATGCCGATTAAGACGGACGAAGACGCGAAGCCGGGCGAGCCGAGGGAATATAAGGAAGTGAAAAGCGACGAAGCGGGAAATCCGCTTGACCCGGATTCGATGCTTGTTTCGCCCGCGCAGATGGAAAATCTGGCGCGTGAATTTCCCGAAGTCAAAAAAGTTACGCCGTCTTACCAGGCGGGCAGCGAATACATCACGCTCGACGGCGCGAAGAAATATCAAGTCAGACTCGGAATGCTTTCGGACGGCGTGAAACAAAAGACCGAAGCCGGAAAGACGATTGACGGCGAAAACCAGATAATGCTTCCCGTCTCGCTTGCCAGAGCGTTTGATGAAAATATCAATCGACTGATTGGGAAAACGGCGACGATCGGTTACAAAGCGGGAAAGCCTGAAACAATCAAAACGCTTTCATCAAACCCGGAGACAATCAAGACAATTTCACTCGAAATCGTCGGCGTTTCGACCAAAGGAATGATGGCAAATTTCAACTGCTTCATTGATGCGAAAACGGCGCGTCAGATTTATGACGAGCAGCACAGTCAGAGCGAAGATTACAATAAGTTTTTCAGCTATACATTTCTGCTCGATACGAATGATATAAAGAAAATCGCCGACACCAAAAAGAAACTGGACGAAAAAGGTTTCTCGGCTGAAACCTTTGCCGACCGCGACAAGAGAACTTACGACGCCATCGGAATTTTGCAAATCGGGCTAAACCTTTTTGCCTCTATCGCTCTGCTCGCCGCTTCGTTCGGCATAATAAATACGCTGGTCATTGCGGTTTTGGAGCGGACGAAGGAAGTCGGACTGCAAAAGGCTCTCGGAATGGGACGCGCGAAAATCTTTTTGCTGTTCTCGCTCGAATCGGTTTTAATCGGATTCTGGGGCGCGGTCATCGGCATTGTCGCTGGCATCGTCGTCGGCAAAATCGCCAACGTCGTTCTGGCGAGAACTTATCTCGAATCTTTTGAAGGCTACAGTCTGTTTGTCTTTACGCCGCTTGCGATTATATTTGTATTACTGCTGGTCTGCGCGATTGCTTTTTTAGCAGGCGTGCTTCCGGCGTTTCGGGCAAGCCGCCTGAATCCGATTGAGGCTTTACGGTATGAATAAATAAAATAGGGAGACTGAAAAATGATTGTAACAACAGGAAACGATGTGGCGATGGGCGAAATTGTGCAGTATTTAGGCGTGGTGCGCGGCATCGTCGTGCGGGCGACGGGAATTGGCGCGGGTTTGATTGGCGGTTTTAAATCAATCGGCGGCGGAAACATCGAAGAATTTTCGCAGGTTTGCGAAGCGGCGCGCGTCGAAGCCTTTAATCGAATGGTAACGCACGCTAACGCCATCGGCGCGGACGCGATTATCGGAATGCGTTATGACGCGACCGAATTCACGCAAGGCTCGACCGAAGTCCTGGCTTACGGCACGGCGGTTAAACTGACGAATAAGTAAATTCAGGATTCAGGATTCAAAATTAAAAAATCAAAATTTACATCTTGAATCCTGAATCCTGAATCCTGAATCTTAATTTCTCGCCGAAGCGATTAAGAGAATAATTATCAACACAATCAAAATAACAACGGTCAAACAACCGATTTTCAGCCAACTGTAAGGACGTTCGCCCTGCACTTCGCCGGTTCTGCCGTTGACGACGATTTGGAAAACTTTGTTGTTGTAGCGATACGCGCCCGCGTAGACGGGAACGAGCAGATGTTTGAACGTAATGTTTGAATAATCGGTGCTGACGTTGTGAACCTGCTGTTCGTCGCCGCCGATGTCGTGACGCGCGTCGTTATAAATTATTGCCGTCGCGTCCTGCTTGAATAATTCAAAGCCTTCTTCAAGCGAAACTTGATATGTCTGCGCTTTGTGTCCGGCTAGATAAGCCGGTTCATACGGCACTAAGTCTCTAAATTCCCAATTCAAACGTTTGACGTAATCGGGCAAAAGCGATTTGGTCGCGGGAATATAAAGGTCGTCGAAATGTCTGGAAATTGAGCCGGACGTTCCGAACCAATTTGTGCGGCGCGCCTGTCGGGATTTCTGCTCGCCGTTTTCTTCGTAATATTCGGTTTCATAATAATACTCGCCGCGCTCGCCCGTGTAGCGGCTAAAAGTGTCGGCGTCGAAAGTCCAGTAAGGAATATAGACGCTTCCGATTTTGTCCGGCTGCGCCAAAATTTTTAAGTTGTTCGGCGCAAACCAGCGCGAATTTATCCAGCCTTTGAGCGCTGTCGAAGCGGTTTGAGCCGTAACCGAAAAGGGAAGCACGCCTTCGGGCGCGACGAGCGGGTCGGCGGATTTCGGCTGCGCGACAATCTTTCCGCCGCAGAAATCGCAGTTTCGCGCAGTTTCGGGCGGCACGAATGTAACCGTCGCGCCGCACGTCTCGCACGTTACCTGCATCGCGCCGGTCGCCATCGGCTGCAAGCGTTCGGCATCGGGACGCAGATAACTTTGATAATCGCGCTCGACAATTGCTTCGCCCGTTTGCTCGATTGCCTTTGTGCTTTCGCAATACGGACAAGTCAATTGACCGTTCTTCGGGTCGAAAACCATATTCGCGCCGCAGTTTTCGCACAGAAAACGATTGATGTTTTCTTTGTTGATAATCGGATTGTTCTGCATAGATAAGGTTCAAAGTTCAAAGTTTAAGGTTCAAAGTTGAAGATTACAAATTTGAACCTTAAATGTTGAATCTTAAATCTCAGCTTGACAAAGAATTTTGAACCTTAAACTTTGAACTTTTTTAGGGAAGAAACGCTCCCTTGCCGCGTCTGCCGATTCGCATATTGGTCAGCCAGTCGAGCCAGCGGTATTTTAGGGCTTTCGGTTTGAAATATTCGGTGATGCCGACGGTTTGACGCGGTTCGCCGTCGGGCAGAGTTAAAGTCATTTCGCTCAAGAATCTGAGATAAAAGAAACTCGAATCGATAATTTTATTCTGTTTGACGCTGAGGCGCGTATTGTTTTCGGAGATAAAATTGAGCAGCGTCGGATATTTAATACCGAACTTGTCGCGCTTGAAATTCAATTCTTCGTATGCCGCGTCGCATTCGCGTAAGTTGTTTTCTTTGACGGTGAAAAGTTTGGTCGCCGGATTTTTCTCGCCGTGTTCCTTATAACGATAAAAAACCGCAGTCGTATCGTTAAAGTGAGCGCGTCCCCATTGCCAATCGCAGACGGTTTTCGGCAGCCACCGATTATCCAGATTGTGGTCGTGATAACCCGTGCCGCGAAAATGCACGACATCCGAGCCTTTTCCTTTGGCGTCGGTAATGCTGATTTTGCCCGTTACGTCCGCCCTCGAGACAGCCAGATTCCAACTGTGCGCGTCTTCGATGTTGATAGATTTGTCGGGCGTAAAATCGCTCTCGACCGACAGCCATTCAAAATGCGCTTCGAGCCGACGGTTTTTGCGGAGCCTGGCGTTAATGGAAAGCACATAACCCGAACCGTAAGGCGCGGATTCGAGCCGGAAATAATTATCGCCGATTGTGCATTCGGCTTTTTCCAGACTCGCCGAAAATTCTTCGGGCGCAAACTCGTTAATCGCTCGATATTTCGGCTTGCCGTCGCGGTAATAAATAAAGGCGATAGCTGGAAATAAATTGTAATTGTGTTCACCGTTTCGTCTTAAAAGTCTGTCTTTTATTTTATTAAAGAGTTTTTCCTGCCGACTGTTTTTAGCGTTGTAGCGCGGCGAAAAGATAAAGTTGTCGAGAAATATAATCACCACCGCGTCGCGCCCGTCTTCGCTGAGCGCGTCGAAATACCACCACTCGAACGCTTCGGGACTCGATTTCTGATGCCAAACGTCCGCCGCGATGCTCGAAGTAAAGGAAAATTTTTCCGGTGTAATCTCTTGTGCCGCTGTCGCCATTAGTTTTCGGTTCGGGGAGTTAAGTTAAGAAAAACGCTTAAAGCATCGCAGAATTTAAAAGTTATGGCAAACTTTTTCGTGTCCGGCGAATCTGTATCAATTGAAAAAAGTCTCTCTCCGAAATTTCGGTTAAAAATTAAAAAGGAGAAATTATGAGAAAAGAAGTGAAGGCGATTTTGCTCGGTTTGATTTTAGCCGTCGGACTGATGACGGCGGCGTGTCCAAAGCGCGTCAGCATTGCCGACATCGAGGCAAATCCGTCGAGATATTATGACAAAGAAGTCGGCATTGCCGGAAAAGTCGATACAAGCTACGGCGTTTCGATTCCGATAATCAAAGAACAGGGCGGAATTTACAAAGTCAGCGACGGAACAGGTTCGATTTGGGTCATCACGCAGCGCGGCGTGCCGTCAAAAGGCGCGGAACTCGGCATCAAAGGCAAAGTTCAAAACGGCGTGAATTACAACGGGAAGAATTACGGTTTGGTTTTGATGGAAGACGACCGTCGATTTAACAAGCGTTAGAAAGCTGGACGATTCGATGACAAAAGACGGGCGACAAGTTAGAATCTTGCCAGCCCGTTTTTCTATGAAAACTTTTATCGAATCATTCGACCGACAATTTCTGCAAATACATTCTCGTTCCTGCGAACTCGTCCGAAAAATTCCCGACGAAAAACTCTTCTGGCAGCCGCGCGAAACGGATGCGTTGTTTCCGGTGAATTCGTGCGGCGAATACATTTTGCGAAGCGCGGGAAAGGTCGAGCAGACATTCGGCGGGCTGACAACAAAACTCTGGGACGACCCGTTTGAATGGACGCTGCCGGAACAATTATCGAGCGGAGATTTAATTTCAGAATACTTAAACGAAGTCGAAGTAACCAGAAAAAAAGGTTTTTCGCTTCTGAATTCAGACGAAGACCTTCGGCGTGAACTTCCCGCGCCGGAAAAACTGAAAACAATCTTTGCGCTTCTTCTCGAAACCGTCGCCCGCGCCGAACATTTTCAAGGACGCGCCTTTGCCGTCTTTAAAATGTTTTCCGACGAAAAGCTGCCCAAACTATAAAAAATGGCGATTTGAACTTTTCGGTGATAAAATTCGTAAGCGACAAAGAATTCTTTTGAAGTTCCATTCAAATATCGGAGATAAATTATGTTTTGCCCGCGCTGTAGTCAAGAGCAAATTTCAGACGAAATAAAATTTTGTTCGCGCTGCGGTTTTCCGCTCGCGCTCGTTTCGGAAGTTCTCCGCTACGACGGGTTTCTGCCGCAATTAGCCGAACTTAACAAAGGCAAGAATTTTTTTTCGCGTCGCAACGGACTCATCTTCGCGCTGTTTTGGTTTATGTTTTTTGTGCTGATAATGACGCCCTTTTTCGGAATTGTAGGCATTGACGAACTCGCCGGAATGTCTGCGGTTCTCGGCACGATGGGCGGATTGATTTTAGTAATTTCCTCATTTGTTTTTCTAAAAAACCAGCCGCGCAATGCAGAGTTTTACAATCAGGAAATGCCGAATAATAAAGTAAAAAAACTTTTCCAGGCGAATCGGTCAAACCAAACGGCTTTGCCGCCGCAGCAAAGTCAACCGGCGCAAAATTATGTTTCACCGGCAAATTCCTGGAAAGCGCCGGACACGGGCGATTTGGTTCAGCCTCACAGCGTTACCGACCACACAACGAAATTATTGCAGAAGGAAAAATAAATTTTAGGCAGGAGATATTTATGTTTTGTCCAAGCTGCGGTCAGCAGCAAGCATCGGAAGACACAAGATTTTGTTCGCGCTGCGGGTTTTTGCTGACGGGAACTTCGCACCTTATTGCGAGCGGCGGAGTTTTGCCGCAAACTCTGCCGAATTTTGACCCGAATATCATTTCGCCACGCAAACGCGGTTTGAAACAAGGCGGTCTGTTGCTGATTATCGGTATGATTATCGTTCCGCTCGTCGCGCTTTTAGTGGATGCCGTTCACGGACCGGATTTAATCGTCGCCGTCCTTGCTCTCGTAACTTTTTGGGGCGGAATTTTAAGAATGCTTTACGCGCTGTTTTTTGAATCAAAGATTCCGCAAATTTCGGCGAATGAAAGTGTTTTACCGAAGGTTGTTCAAAATGCGCTGCCCGGCAATAAAAATTCAAATGCGCTTCCGCCGCAACAAACAATGCCGGTTTCTTCATACGAGTCGCCGGTCAATGGAAACTGGCGCGACACAAAAGATTTTGCGCAGCCGAGCGTAACCGAACACACAACGAAGTTTTTTGAAAGAGACAAATAAATAAGGCAAAAGGTAAAAGGTAAAAGGCAAAAGGAAAAACCAATGAAGAGTTTTCACTTTTGCCTTTTACCTTTTACCTTTTGCCTTTTTACTTGCTTTCCTTTGTTCCCGCAAAATCGTAAGTTACGAAAAGATTGACGGCGTTGTCTTTGACTTCCGAACGGACATCTTTGACGTGCGCTTGCAGCGTTCCGCCCGACGCGGCAATCGGCAGATTCAAAGCAAGCTGCTGACCTCTAAGAATCGTAATCGGATTGACGCGGCTGTTGAGCGACGACTGCACAAGCGGCGTTACAAACCCGCCGATAATCGGTGAAACGCCGTCGAGATTGACCGTTTCGACATCTATCTCCCCATAGACATTTTGCTGCGACTCGTCAAAGCGCAGATTGAGATTTGCCTGCGCCCAACCTGCGAAATTAATACATTGACCGAAAACCGAAGTGCTGCCGACAAAAGCGAGCGGCGCGGCGATTTTCCCGTTTTCCAGCCGAACGCCGGTCGTTACGCCGCTGCCTTCGGGTTTGAGCGCGATTTTTCCTTCGCAATTTTCTTGCAGCGCGAAAGAAGCATATTGCGGTTTTATCGTATTGGCGTAATTATTTTGTCCGGTCAGATTGAGGGGAAATGCAGGCGCGTTCATATCGCGGAAAATCGTCGAAAGAATCGTGTCGAAAAATTGTTGATTCAAAACGACGGTCGCCGTGCCAGCGGGCGAACCCGTCTGTTCCGGCGCTTTTATCGGCTCGCCCGGAAGCTGTGCGGCGCGCCGCGCGCCGCCGCCGTAAAAATAAAAAATCAAACCGCCGCCGATTATCAAACCTAGAATCGCGCCGAGTATAAAAATAACTGCTTTGCTCATTTTTGCTCCATAAAAGTTTAGAGTTCAAACATTTGCTTGAACTCTAAACTTATCAAATTATTAAGGTTGCATCGGTTTAGCAGTCATTGTTGTCATTGGTGAAGCGGCGGGCGCGGTTTGCTGCGTCTGCGCGCTTTTCAGCATTTGAGTAACAATCGCCGTTGCCGCGCTGAAGAATAAATCAACTTGCCCGCGAATTTGTTCCGGCGGAACTTTTGCAAAATCCGTCGGTTCGTCAAAAAGCGTCGGCTCGGCGACGGTGCGAATATTATTTATTTCAGTTACGAGGCTCGCGCTTTTCATACCTTGCATGTTTCCCTGCGATTCAACATTACTGAACGAACGAAGCGGCAAACCCGTTTCCTTGTCAACAAAAATAAACGATTCGGTATTGACTTGTCCGGCTTGCGATTTGGTCTCGGTCGTGGCGGCAAAGCGATATTTAATCGCGTCGCGCCCGTCAATTTTTTCCTCGCCGACGCGCTCGATACCTTTCAAACTATTCAGTTGTTTGACAATTTTTTCAGGCATCATCAAGCTGCGAATTTCAAAACCGAGCGCTTCTTTGGTTAGTTCGGCGTATTGTTTGCGCTGCGGCATAACGAGCATCTGTTTTCCGTCGCGTTCGAGATAGACTAATTTTTCGCCGCTCGGCATAGCGAATTCCATCCGGCGGTCGGCGCCGTTGCGCGCGACTTCGGCTTTTATCGGCTGTGTGGAAACTTTTTTATCGCCCGAAGTTTCAAATTTCAACATTACAGTCGCTTGATATTGCTCGGGTTCTTTACTTTCGACGACCGTCGAGGTGGTTTCCACAGTCGTCGAGATATTGCCGACGGAAACGGTGTTGCCGTTGGTCGAGACGTTGACGTTTGTATTGGCAATTGTCGTGTTGCTGTTAGTCGGCGCGGCAGGACAACCCGCGCCGAAAATTACCGCAAGAGGTAACATTAATAAAGAAAAATTTCTAAATTTGTTTTTCATTTTTTGATTCTCCCTTTCAAAACTGTTTTACCACATTACCATACCGCGAAACGTTTTTTAATTGTTAATAACCGATAGCTTCACCGTCGCCGCGCGAATCGACCGCGCCGAGCCGAACGCCGGTTTTTTCCTCGATTGCAATTGCCGTTACCGAAGCGACGTTCGCCGGTTTTTTGGCAAAGTTATGACCGAATTTTTCCAAAATTTTCAGCGTGTCCGAATTCATCCCGAAAGGCTCGTAAAGGATTTCATCGGGAAACCACTGATGATGAATGCGCGGCGCGTCCATCGCCTGCGAGATGTTCATATCGTGGTCGACCATATTGATTATCGTCTGCAGAACCGCCGAGATAATTCTCGGTCCGCCGCGCGCGCCGAGCGCAAACCACAAAGAACCGTCTTTTCGTAAAACAATCGCCGGAGTCATCGAAGAAAGCGGACGCTTTCGAGGCTGGACGGAATTTTTCTCGCCTTGAATCAGCCCGAACATATTCGGTTTTCCGGGCTGCGCCGCAAAATCGTCCATTTCGTCGTTGAGCAAAATTCCGGTGCCTTTCGCCGTTACTGCCGAGCCGTATAAATCGTTGATTGTATAGGTATTCGTTACGACATTGCCTTCGGTGTCAACGACCGTAAAATGCGTCGTGTCCATTGATTCTTTTCCCGCAATTTCGCCGTGTCCGATTTTCGCGCTTTTTGACGCTTCATTAGAATCAATCGTTTTGCTTCTTTGTTTTGCATAATTTTTGTCAATCAATTTGGCGGTCGGAACGCTTGTAAAATCCGGGTCGCCCATAAATTCGGCGCGGTCGGCAAACGAGCGGCGCATCGCTTCGGTCAAAACGTGATATTTTTCAGACGAGTTATAAACCATCGAACGCAAATCGTAATTTTCCAGAATATTTAAGGTTTCGAGCAAAACGATTCCGCCCGAAGATGGCGGCGGCATCGAAATTATTTCGTAACCGCGATATGTTCCGCGAATCGGGACTCGTTCCTTAGGCTGGTAATTCTTCAAATCTTCGAGCGTTACCAAACCGTTGTGCCGCTTCATATCGGCGGCGATAAGTCGGGCGGTTTGACCTTCGTAAAATTCTTTTGCACCTAGTTTTTGAATTCTCGACAGGGTTTGGGCGAGTTCGGGCTGCCGGAAAACGTCGCCTTCCGCGTAAAACTTACCGTCATTTAAAAAGATTTTTTTGCTGTCTTCGTATTGCGAGAGATTTTTTTCGTTACTTTTTAACAGATTTGCCAGACGATTTGATAAAACATAACCGTTTTGAGCAAATTTTCTTGCCGGTTCTATCAACTGCGCCCAGGAAATTTTATGCGAGCCGTATTTTTTGTATGCCGCGTCCAGTCCGGCGAGCGTTCCCGGAACGCCAGCCGCCCGGTAACCGACGGTCGAAGAGCCTTCGCCTTTTATCAAATTGCCGCTTTTGTCCAAATAAACGTCACGATTTACCTGAGCCGGAGCAATCTCGCGGTAGTCGATTGATGTTGTTCGACCGTCGTTAAACCGAATCAGCATAAAACCGCCGCCGCCCAAATTTCCCGCCTCGGGATAGACGACCGCGAGCGCAAATGCGACGGCAATCGCCGCGTCAATCGCGTTGCCGCCTTTTTTTAGCACCTCGACGCCGATTTCCGAAGCAATCTCGTGCTGCGATGCAACCATCGCGTGTCTGCCGCGCACCGGCTCGCGCCACGCGGCAAATACTTTCGTCCGCACGGGAATAAAAGAAACGACCAAAGCGATAGTAATAAAAATAATCAGTGGAGTTTTTAACGATTTCATACTGTTTATATGTATTGTATGCGAAATTTTAGAAAAAATAATACTGTAAATCACGTTCGGTCGAATAATTTTCTTGGCAAACGGAAAAAAAGGTTGTAAAATGCAGAGAACTTAGCATCTATATTGTTTATACCAACTTTAAGATTTCTCAACTCTCGTTAGAATCTGGCAATTATTTTCGTAATCAGGAGTACTGGCAGTTATGAATAAATGTTTATCGTTAATTTTTATATTGGGACTCGCGTTATTTCTGAACGCGCCGCTTTCCGCGCAGAGAACGGACGGCAAAAGCAAAATCATAAAATCTGAAAGGAACACGATTAAATATGGCAGCGCCGAAGCGTTTACCGACGGCAACGGCGTCTTTATCGAATGGCAAACGGACGTCGAATCGAATAATCTGGGCTTTTACGTTTTTCGCGTCTCCGGCGGTTTGACCGAACGCATCAATAAAGGTCTGGTTTTAGGCGGATATATGCGCGGACAACCGCAGACTGCCGGTAAATATTCGTATTTCGACGCGCAGGGAAATTCCGATTCCGTTTATTACGTGCAAAGTTTGGATACGAACGGACGAGCGGTCAATTCCGTAATGATTTCTCCGCAGACGGTCGAGGATTTAACTGCCGTCGCCGGCGCGTCTTCCGAGTCTCTCAAGAAAAACTCGCTTTTGGCAAATCCCTATTCTCTGCGAAACGAAAATGAATTGCCCGATGATTTGCAATCCGAAGTCAACCTCAATGCTTTGCAAGCCGACCCTATAACGCAGCACTGGGTAGCGGCGCAGCCGGGCGTTAAGATTGGCGTTACCAAAGAAGGATTTTATCGCGTTTCGCGTGTCGAGCTGCAATCCGCCGGTTTTGACGTGAACGCCTCGCCAGCGCTCTGGCAGCTTTATGTGAACGGCGTCGAGCAATCAATCAACGTCGGCGCGGGCGGAACCTTTATCGAGTTTTACGGGCGCGGAATTGACACGATAGATACCGATAAGCAAATTTATTTCCTGGTCGTCGGCGCGCAGAACGGAAAGCGAATCGGAACGACCTCGCGCCGTCCAATCGGCGGACGAGTTTTGTCCAACAGTTTTTCACAATCGCTGACGAAAAAAGAGCGTTTTAACTATTCGACGCTTATCCTCAACGGCGACGCGGAGAATTTCTTCGGCACAGTTATTTTAGGCACTCCCGCCAACGTCAGTTTTAATTTGCCGTCAGTCGATTTTGCCGCTTCAAATGCTTCGATTGATATTGGACTTCAAGGTCTAACCACCTATGCGCATCAAACCAGAGTCGTCTTAAACGGCGAGGATATCGGCGCAATTACCGGCGATTCGCGCAATTTGGCTACTCGCCACTTTAATATCCCGACTTCGTTTTTGCGCGCCGGCGCGAACACGCTGCAGTTCACAGCGCAGGGCGGTTCGCCCGATGTCAGTTTGTTTGAATCGGTAAAAGTGAATTATGCGCGGCAGTATCAAGCCGAGCAGAACCAACTTTCCTTTTACACGGCAAACTACAAGGCGAGTAATCTGGAAGGTTTCGGCTCGCCGAACATTCGCGTTTTTGACATTACTTACTCCGACCGTCCGACGCTCGTCGGTAATCTGTCGATTGAACAAAACAACGGCGCTTATCGCGTTTATCTGCCGGCTAATCGCGGTCGCGTGATGTATGCGGTCGAAGATTCGGCAATTTTGCAGGCGGCTTCGATTATTCAGAACACGCCTTCGACTTTGTCAACCACCGCGCACAACGGCGATTTAGTCATCATTTCGTATAAAGACTGGATGGCGCAGGCGAATGATTGGGCAAATTACCGCCGCGGACAGGGAACTAACGTCGAAGTCGTCGACATCGAAGACGTATTCGACGAGTTTAATTTCGGCGCGGTCAGTTCCGTGTCAATCCGCAGCTTTCTGCAGTATGCAAAAAACAACTGGCAGACCGCTCCGCATTACGTTCTCTTGATTGGCGATGCGACGTTTGACCCGCGTAACTACAATGGAGTCGGTAATTTCAATTTCGTTCCGACAAAATTGGTCGACACTGTTTATGGAGAAATACCGAGCGACGATACATTGGCGGATTTTGACGACGACGGTTTAGCCGAAATTGCAATCGGCAGGTCGCCTGCCAGAAGCGCAGCCGAAGTTACACAGTTGCTGGAGAAAACCAAGACCTTTGAGCTAACGTCCGCGCAAGGGTTTAGCAGAGGAGTAATTTTTGCCAGCGACCAACCGCTCGGCTGGGATTTTGAAGGAACCAGTAACCGATTACGCAACCTGCTGCCAGCCGGAACAACCAGTGTAATGATTAACGAAGCCGAAGCTAATGCAAAAACACATCTTTTAAGTGAAATGAACCTCGGAAGATTTTTCATCAATTATGCCGGTCACGGTTCGGGCGCGGCGTGGACTTCGCGCGGTTTTTTCAATAAAACAGACGCGGCGGTTTTGACAAATGGCAATAATTATTCGATATACACGATGCTGACTTGTTTGAACGGCTATTTTGTTCCGCCGGCTATTGCCAACGAAAGTCTGGCGGAAGCATTGCTAAAAGCGCCGAACGGCGGCGCGGCGGCGGTTTGGGCTTCGACCGGCGAGACTACGCCTGACATTCAGGAAATTATGGCAACCCGCTTTTTCCAGCAATTGACGCTCGGAAATATGAAGCGGCTCGGCGATTTGGCAAATGACGCCAAAACTACCATTAACGCCGGACGCGACGTGCGGCTTTCGTGGGCGCTGTTCGGCGACCCGATGATAAAGGTCAGATAATTTTATTTTTCCGGGTTAATAATTAAAACGTGAATTGTTTTGAAATAAAAAGCGGTTCACGTTTTTGTTTGCGGGCTTTCCGATTTTTTGACTAAAGGTTTGTTTTGATGTGAAAGTAAAGGCAATAATTTGACTCTTAACCGCCGACTCTATAAACTCTTAACTTTGAAGCGTGGTAAGTTACGGCGACTTGCGACCACGAAAAATAAACGCTAAACAGCTAAGAGTTTCAATTTAATGATTTTGACGAAAACTCTGCGCTTGTTTGGCGCGGAGTTTTTAATTTTATATGAGCAAATTTTTAGATTTACTGAGAGAAAAAATCGTCGTCTTCGACGGCGCGATGGGAACGAGTTTAATGGCGCAGAATCTGACGCTGGAAGATTTCGGCGGCGCGAATTTCGAGAACTGTTCGGAGAATTTACTCTACACGCGCCCCGACGCGGTTTTAAACGTGCATCGCGCTTTTCTCGAAGTCGGCTCGGATGTTATTGAAACGAATACTTTCGGCGGAAACACGGTTGTTTTGCAGGAGTTCGGAATTGCCGATAAAGCCTACGACGTGAATTTCAGAGCCGCGCAAATGGCAAAGAATATCGCCAATGATTTTTCAACCAAAGCCAAGCCGCGCTTTGTCGCCGGTTCGATGGGACCGGGAACGAAGCTGCCGACGCTCGGACATATTTCGTTTCTCGAATTAAAGGAAAATTACCGGGAACAAGTGCGCGGACTTTTCGACGGCGGCGTCGATTTGTTTATTGTCGAAACTTGCCAGGATATTTTGCAGACGAAAGCCGCGCTCGCCGCAATCTTTGAATTTTTTGAAAAGCGAAGGGTGAAACTTCCCGTAATCGCGCAAGTAACAATCGAAACTTTCGGCACAATGCTCAATGGAACTGAAATCTCAGCCGCGCTGACCGCGCTCGAACCGTTTCCGATTGACGTTATCGGGATGAATTGCGGAACAGGTCCGCGCCAGATGACTGAAAGTATTAAGTATTTGTGCGAAAACTCGCCGCTTCCGGTTTCCGTTCTGCCGAACGCAGGACTACCGGAAGTCAAAAACGGCGCGATGTTTTACGACGAAACACCGGAAAGTTTTACAAATTATGTTCTGCATTTTGCGAGAGATTTCGGCGCGAACATTGTCGGCGGTTGCTGCGGAACCACGCCCGAACATTTGAAATTAGTTGTCGAGCAAGTCGAAAGACTTTCGCCGAAACAACGAAGCGCGAATTTGATTCCGTCGGCTTCATCAATTTTTATTCAGCAACCATACACGCAGGACAATTCGTTTTTGATTGTCGGCGAGCGCGTCAATGCGTCAGGCTCGAAAAAGATGCGCGATTTGCTCGAAAGGGAAGATTGGGACGGACTTGTTTCGCTCGCCAAAGAACAGGAACGCGAGGGCGCGCATATTTTAGATGTGAATGTGGATTTCGTCGGGCGGAATGGCGAAAAGGATATGCACGAACTCGTTTCGCGTCTTGTTACGAATGTGAAGATTCCGCTGATGCTCGATTCGACCGAATGGCAAAAGATGGAAGCCGGACTTCAGCACGCGGGCGGTAAATGTATTTTGAATTCGACGAATTACGAAGACGGCGAAGAAAGATATTTAAAGGTTTTGAAACTGGCAAAAGAATACGGCGCGGCGGTCGTCGTCGGCACGATTGATGAAGAAGGAATGGCGCGGACAGCGGAAGGGAAATTGAAAATCGCGCATCGCGCTTATAAACAAGCCGTCGAGTTCGGCTTTGAAGGACACGACGTTTTCTTTGACCCGCTCGCGCTGCCGATTTCGACGGGCATCGAAGAAGACCGCGAAAACGCGAAAGCAACCATTGAAGCAATCAAACGGATTCATAAAGAGATGCCCGAAGTCAATATAATTCTGGGCGTTTCAAATGTTTCTTTCGGCTTGAATCAGGCATCGCGCGTCGTTCTTAATTCGATTTTTCTGCACGAATGCGTCGAAGCCGGAATGAATTCGGCAATCGTCAACGCTTCAAAAATTTTGCCGCTCAATCGCTTTAACGAACACGAAGTCGAAGTCGCGCTTGATTTGATTTACGACCGGCGAAAGTTTGAAGGCGATGTTTGCACTTATGACCCGCTCGGCGAATTTACGACAATGTTTCTGGGCAAAACGGCGCAGTCAATGAAGGTCGACGTTTCCAATTTATCAACCGAAGAAAAGTTGAAACACCACATTATTGACGGCGAAAAAATTGGATTGGAAGACAATTTAAACTTAGCTTTGGAAAAATACCCGGCACTCGATATTGTCAATAACATTTTGCTGGACGGAATGAAAACCGTCGGTGATTTGTTCGGTTCGGGACAGATGCAGTTGCCGTTCGTTTTGCAATCGGCTGAAGTAATGAAAACCGCCGTTAAATTTCTCGAACCGTTTATGGATAAAGTCGAAGGCGAATCGAACAAAGGTGTAATGGTTCTGGCTACGGTCAAAGGCGACGTTCACGACATCGGCAAAAATCTGGTTGATATTATTCTGACGAACAACGGTTATAAGGTCGTCAATTTGGGAATCAAGCAGCCGGTTGACGATATTTTGAAAGCGTTTGAAGAAACGAAATGCGACGCTATCGGAATGAGCGGTCTGCTTGTCAAATCAACTTTGGTAATGCGCGACAATCTCGAAATTATGAACGAGCGCGGCATCAATGTGCCGGTCGTTCTGGGCGGCGCGGCTTTGAATCGCAGATACGTTGACGACGAATTGGTTCCGCTTTACAACGGCAAACTTTTTTACGCGCGTGATGCCTTTGACGGACTTCACGCGATGGATTTGCTTGCCGCAGGCGAACTTGAGTCCAAAATCCAAAGTCCAAAGTCCAAAGTCGCTGTCGCAGGAAACGGAATTAGCAAAGACCAAACACCGAAGACCGATGACCAATCGGCAATTCAGACAGTTGAAGACGCTGAAGATTTAGTCGGCGAAGATGCCAAACTGGGCAAACAAGCGGCGCGTGTCCGGTCGAGAGTTTCCGGTGACACGACGCACAAGACGAAATCCGATGTTTCAACCGATGTTGAAATACCAAACGCGCCTTTTTACGGCTCAAAAGTCGTTGATGAAATTGATTTGGATGAAGTTTTTTCTTTTATAAATGAAACGGCTTTGTTTAAAGGTCAATGGCAATACAAACAGGGAAAATCGTCGAAGGAAGATTACGCAAAACTTCTCGAACAAACGGTTTATCCGAAGTTTGCGGCGATAAAAGAAAAGGCTAAAAAAGAAAATCTCTTGACGCCGAAAGTCGTCTATGGCTATTTTCCGTGTCAGTCGGAAGGCAATGATTTAATCATTTACGAAGACGATAAACAGACAGAGAAATTACGCTTCACTTTTCCGCGCCAACCGCTTGAACAGCGCGGCGGCAAAAATCTGTGTCTGGCGGATTATTTCGCGTCGAAAGATTCCGGCAAAATTGATGTCGTCGCATTTGATTTGGTAACAATGGGACGACGCGCGAGCGAATACGCCGCCGAGCTTTTCAAAAACGACAACTATACCGATTATCTTTTGTTTCACGGTCTTTCGGTCGAATCAGCCGAAGCGCTCGCGGAAATGTGGCACAAACGAATCCGCACCGAATTAGGTTTCGCCCAAAACGACGCCAGCGAATTAGCCAAACTTTTTCATCAAGGCTACCAAGGCTCGCGCTACAGCTTCGGTTATCCGGCGTGTCCGAATCTCGAAGACCAGACAAAACTTTTTGAATTGTTAGAACCTGAAAGAATTGAGGTCGAACTTTCCGAAGAATTCCAGCTTCACCCCGAACAATCAACTTCGGCAATCATCATTCATCATCCGGAAGCGAAGTATTTCAATGTGGAGTAGAAATCTGACAGCAAACTATACAATTTTTTTGCCTTTTTTGCTTTTTGAAGGCAGGTAATAAGCATCCTTGTAAGTTGAACGCAGGCAATTTGTCTCTCAATTTGCCTACGTTGTGTGAACAAGTGTAAAATTTACCTGCGTTCAAAATACAAATAAATGACATATAATCTGCTAAAACCATACAATGACTTGCCTGATTTGCCGCCCAAAATAGATATTGAAACAAAGATAATTCTCAAGAAAGCAATTTCAGCGAGTCGTTCACTTTCAGAGTTGAAAGGAGCAATCACAAATTTACCGAATCCGTTGCTTTTTATTGACACGATAAATTTGCAGGAAGCTCGAGCGAGTTCGGAAATTGAAAATATTATCACTACGCAGGATGCACTTTTTCAAGCGTCGGTCGCAGAGAAGAAAATTGAAAACACGGCAACAAAAGAAGTTATTCACTATAAAGATGCGTTATGGTTCGGTGTGGAGCAAATAAAGCAAAGACCATTTTTAACCACTAACCTTTTTATAGAGATAATGCAGATTATCAAAGAAAACCGGTCGAGCGTCAGAAATCAACCCGGCACACAGTTAAAAAATCCGCAAACCGATGAAATTATTTACACGCCTCCCGAAGGCGAAAATGTTTTAAGAGATAAACTCGGAGCATTAGAGAATTTCATCAATACCGACGATGAAATTGACCCGTTGATAAAACTGGCGCTGATTCATTATCAGTTTGAAGCGATACATCCGTTTTATGATGGAAACGGACGGACAGGCAGAATAATTTTGCTGCTTTACTTGAACATTTGCGGATTGATGGACTTACCTGCATTGTATTTGAGCAGTTATATTTTGAAGAATAAAAACGAATATTACATCAATCTGAGAAACGTCACCGAGAAAAATGACTGGGAAAGCTGGATAATGTATATCCTTGATATGATAGAAGTTACTGCCAAAAGCGGCAGAGACCGAATTGAAAAAATAGAAAAGCTGATGAAATATATGGGTGAGGATATTCAAAAAAAACTCCCGAAAGTTTATTCAAAGGATTTGTTGGAAATACTGTTTCATTTGCCATACACAAAACGAAATTTCGTTGAAACAGCCGGATTAGGAAATATCAAAACATCGGGAAATTATTTGAAAAGTTTAGAGGGAAAAGGCTTTCTGAAAAGTATAATCATAGGAAAAGAAAAACTTTATCTGAATTTTCAACTAATGGAGATATTAAAGCAAGAATAGTGTCTTGATTATGAAAAAACGACTGGGCAGATTTAGCCAAACTCTTTGAACTTTTACAGCCTAAAAGAATTGATGTCGAGTTGTCGGAAGAATTTCAGCTTCACCCTGAACAATCAACATCGGCAATTATTGTTCATCATCCGCAGGCAAAGTATTTTAATGTAGAGTAAATATATGTTTGATAAAACCAGAGCCAGAAAATTTATGTTCTTCTCGCTAGGCATCGCAATCTCGTTAAGTATTCTTTATTTTTTACAGCAATGGTTTGGGAGCAATAATTGAATCAACCCGGATTGAATAATCCGTGCTTTTGTAGAGGTTTTTAATTGCCGATTTTGTCTTATTCGCAAAGTCAGCTTTTTCGTTATAGAATTTTAATTATGACAAACGAAACAAAAGAAAAGGAAGAGAGCGGTTTGAGCGAAAACATCTCCGCCGTCGGGCAAATGATTGTCGGGGAAATCGAAGCAATCGGCGGGATTTTGACGGGCGACCCGGTGACTCGGGCTGAAGGCGAATTTAACGTGGAAGTCGGCAGTCTGCATCAGGAAAGCAATAAAAATTTAACTGCTATCGAAAACAAAGAGCAATCACGGCAAGACGAATCAGTTATCTCTGAGCAAATCGAAACAGAATAATTCCCAAATGACAAAAAAAATCTTTATTGCCGGCTCCGGCGGAATCGGAGAAGCCGCCGCTTTGCTTCTGCGGGAATGGTCGGAGTTTGACGTTGAAATTTTTCTCGGTGACGTCGGCGAAAGCAATTTAATCAAAGCGAAAGAGTTTGTAGCGCGAAACTCGCAAAAAACTTCAAACGTCGAAACGGTTTTGATGGCGCGAGACGGCATCGAGGAACGGATGAAAGCGGCTTTTGAAGATTGCGACGTTTTGCTCGATTGTTCGCCCGGAAACCAGGCTCCGCGAATGGCGCGTTTTGCCTGTGATTTCAAAATGCACTACGCGAATCTCACCGAATACGTGGCGGAAACCGATGAAATAATAAATCTCGCCAAAGATGCCGAAACCGGATTCATCTTGCAGACCGGTCTTGCGCCCGGTTTTATCAATGTATTGGCGATGTCGCTTTATCAAAAGTTTCAAGCTGATTTTGCGGTTGAAAAAGTTGAAAAAATCGAAATGAAGGTTGGCGCGTTGACGGCGCACGCGCATCGCCCGCATTTTTACGGTTTTACGTGGTCGCCGATTGGCGTGGCGACCGAATACGTCAAACCTTCGCGCGTCATTCGAGATTATGAAATCCGGCAAATTCCCGCGCTGTCCGACAGAGAAACAATCGTCATCGGCGGCAGAACTTTTGAAGCGGATTTAACATCGGGCGGCGCGGCTGATTTGCCGGATTTTTTTCGCGGTAAAGCAAAGAATTTAGATTATAAAACCTTGCGCCACGTCGGGCATTACGCCTGGGTCGAAGGCGTGATCGAAAAATTCGCCGAGGAAAACATCTTGAATAAATTTGAACACGAGGATTTACCGGCGAAAATTTTAGCCGAATTTCTTCGTGAAGTTCCTGCCGTCGAAGACGATTTTGTTTTAGCTCACGCCGCCGTTGAAGGTTTTGACGGGCGAGGAACACGCCGAATGTCGGAGAAGGCGTTTTTCGTTGAGCCGATTAAAATAAACGGCAATCATCTGCGGGCGATTCAAACGACGACCGCCGCGCCGCTCTGCGAAGCCGCAATGATGCTTTTATCGGACAAATACAAAGGCGTCGTTTTGCAAAGCCAAATCAATCCGCAGGAATTTTTGAAAGGCGTTTTTATATCTAAAATTTTTGAAACAAGCTAAACCGTTTCGCCTTCGGTCGAAGTTTTCAATTTGCCGTTAGCTGCTTGCTTCATCCTCTAAAGTCAAGGCTTCGTGTCGTTCCGTAACTTCGTCGTCGGTCGCGTCTTCCAAACTGCGGTCGCCTGTTACTTCATCCCAGTCGTATCCGAGAAAATCTCCAAAATGATAAAGCTGTCGCTCCCAAGTCGCGCGGTCTGCCGCATATTCGACAAAGGCTTGTTCGGTGTCGGTGCGTGTTTTGATTTTTGATTTCTGCAAATGCCTCATTGCGCGATTAAAACATTTTCGCTGTCGCCGAAGCGTTTCCGCCTCGGACTCAAACGGGTTGGTGGCGTGCGCTTCGAGTTTGAGCGACGTTGCGAGTTCAAACAAAACGTGCTTGGCGTTGTCGCCCGCAATTAAAACGTCCGGGTGGTCGCCCGCTTCGACATATTCCTTTTCGTCAACGTGCGCGTTGAGAATCGCCACCGTTTCAAGCACGAAGAAAAGCGCGCGGGGAAGTCCTTTATAAACCTCGACCGGATGAAAATAATGAATGACCGGATGTTCGATATGCGATTCGAGCAGCGCCTGTAAATCGTGCGTCGCGTCTCGCAAAAATTCGGGCAGGCTGTGAAAACGCCCGCGCGAAAAATGATTCGACAAAAAACCGGAAATGTCCGCGCCTTGCCTGGCTTGGTGGTAAAACTTGAGCGCAACCGCGCGCTTTCGTTCGAGCGCGCCATAGACGGTCAGCAAATAAGTAATCGAAAGCGAGATAATGGCGATGCCCGAAGCGCCTTCGATAACTGCAACAATTCGAGTAACCCCGGAAGTCGGCAAAATATCGCCGTAACCGATAGTCAACAGCGTGATGCCGCTAAAATAAAACGCTTGAAAAATTGGATTGTAATTAGATTCATTGTCGATTTTAAAGCCCGTCTCCATTCGCGGCAGATAAATCAAAGCAAATCCCGCAAGCAGCATTAAAATAAAAAAACTGATTAAAAACGGCATCAAAAGCGGTCCGAGGGACGAAAGAACGCGGTGTCGCAAACGCCGGTCAAAATTTCGTGTCGAACGTGACATCAACCACCACAAACCGCGATTGATAAATTCGCTGAACGGACCCGGATGTTTTGTCGCCCGTAGAATAGTCGCGTAGATGTCATAGAAAACCAGGGCAAGTAAAACTACGCCCGCCGTTGTCAGTAGAAAATTTGTTGCCCAATTCATTAAGTTTTTTATTCTTGCTGCAAATTAAATATACATTACTTATTCCCGCTGCAAAGAAATTATTTTGATAATGCCTGTAAACCGTCAGATTTTCGGTTTAATTTTATAAAAGAAGATTTTTTAAATTTCTGCTTGCAATTTTAAAATTACATTGTATAGTAACAGCATACAATTTATGTTAATCATAATTGACGAAAACGACAGCCGACCGATTTACCAGCAGATTGCCGATGAAATCAGACTTCTTATTGCCAAGAGGGAATTAAAGGAAGAAACGGTTCTGCCGTCGGTTCGGCAGCTTGCGGGTGATTTGGGAATCAATCTTAATACGGTGGCGATGGCTTACCGCGAGCTGCAAAACGAAGGTTTATTAACTATCAAGCACGGCGCTGGCGCGGTTGTTTCATCCTTGACGACGTTTGAAAGAAACGAAGACAGTTTGCGGAAACCTTTACGCTCGGCGCTTGCCAATATGTTTCTGGCAGGCTTGGGCTGGGCGGAGATTATGAATCTGGTAGTTGATGAAATGCGCGGAATCTTCCGCGAAACGAGGTAAAAATGACGGACACAATTTTTTTAATAGTTATATTTCTACTCGAAATTCTGTTGTTTTATTTTCTGCCGACGCTAAACGGGCAGCAGACGCTTTTCGGCATTGTGTTGAAAAACGATGATTTTCAAACATACGGTTTGCCGATTTTGAAGAAGTATCGCCGAGATTTGCTGGTTATTGCAGTTGCAAGCCTCGCGGGATTATATTTTTTCCGCGCGTTATCAGCAAATAGTCTGGCAATAGCATACATTATTGCAACTTTTGTAATTTTGTTTCCCTTGTTTAAGTATCAGCGGCAAACCTGGCAATTGCGTGACAAGCGGACGATTTCACGTCTTGCCACGCCGCTCAAGCCGCGACGTTTGGGAGATTTCACAAATCCGGCACTGGAAACAATCATAGTTTTAATGACAATCACGCCGTTTGCTGTTTTGGTATTTTACTATCCGCAACTGCCGAACGTCGTTCCGATTCACTGGAACGTTGCCGGTGAACCCGACGGTTGGGCGGAAAAAGGTTTCGGAAGCATTTTCTTTATGCCGGTTTTGGCGGCGTATCTGCAAATCTTTTGGATTATTCTTAAACAAGACATTATCCGGGCGCGTTTTCGCGTTCCCGCTGAAAAAGCAGAAGAAGTTTTGTCACTCAAGGAGATTTCTCTCTCGGCGAGTGTCGGGATGATCGATTGGTCTCGTCTGTTTTGCGGAGTTTTGTTGGGAACAATCAGCTTGATGGTTTTGTCGCCGATTGTCTTACCTTCGACCGCTTCCGCGCTGAACATTTTTACCTGGGTCGGTCTATTTTTGCTGCTTGCGGGAATGGCTTTTTATTTGTATCGAATGATTTTGGCAAGCCGTGAAATAAAATCTCTGACCGGACAAATTACATTTCAGACTGCCGATGAAATGCAGGGCTGGACGGACGGACTTTTTTATTACAATGCGAAAGACGCGGCGTTTATGGTCGAAAAACCGGGCGGCGTCGGTTACACGATCAACTTCGCGCACAAAAGGGCAAAACTTTATCTGGCATTGTTAATTTTGCCGATGTTTTTGACAATTTTGAGTTTGATTTCGATGAAGGGACAATGAATATATGAATCGAAAAATTATAATTGCGGCGCTGTTTCTGGTTGTTTTTGCTTTTAATCAAGAGACGTTTGCACAAATGAAAGATTCTGGAACTTATATCGTTTATGTCGGAAGCCAAGCCGTCGCTACAGAAGATTATACTTCGGAAAAACTTGCCGACGGCACAGTCAAAACCGTTTCAAAGGTTGCGACGACGACTTTTATCACGACGACGAAAAACGATAAGCCGGTCGAATTTGTGATTGAATCAAACGGCGCGAAGGTGTTGACCACGACTTTCGCGGGCGGCGAAGCGAAAACCGTAACGGGCGAGCAGCCTGCAAAAATTGTCAAAACCGAGGCGACCGTTATCACGGAAAATAATGTCTGGAGTAATTTTATAAATCTCTTGGCGCAATATGACCAAAAGAAAGGCGGCGCGCAAAATTTTACCGCGTTTTTGCCGAGTCAATCTTTAAATCTTTCCGTCGTGCTGGAAAAAGCGGAAACAAAAGATTTTAAATCGAATAAGCAAGTAATTTCACTCACGAAATATAATCTTGTTCACACGAAAAGCGGTTTAAAAATAATAATTTGGGTGGACAAAGCGAATGTTCCGTATTTGATTGAAATTCCCGCGCAGCAAGCGCAAATCGTTAAAAAAGGGTTTGACGATTTGCGTGAAATAAGTGCCGCGCCGAAAGTTCAAATGCAGACTTTTGCGGGCGAATTTACGAGCGAGGAAGTTTCCTTTCCAAACAAAGAAAACACTTTAGCGGGAACTTTTACCGTTCCCAAAAACGATAAAAAATCTTTTCCCGCCGTCGTTATTATTTCGGGTTCGGGCAGCCAAGACCGCGACGGCTCGACGATTTTCGGTCTTTATCGTCAAATCGCCGAGAGCCTTTCAAAAGCGGGCGTCGCGGTTTTGCGAGTGGACGACAGAGGCGTCGGCAAAAGCACGATTATTCAGGAAAAAGCCGCCGAAACCTCCTATCGAGATTTGATTTCGGACAGCCGCGCCGCGTTTGATTATTTAACGACGCGCAAGGAAATTGATAAATCAAAAATCGGCTTTTTAGGACACAGCGAAGGCTCGGAAACTGCTCTGACGCTTGCCTCCGAGGATAAACGAGTCGCGGCAATAATTTTGCTCGCGGGACTTTCGCGCCCAACGAGCGAGGGCATTTCCGAACAGGAAGTATATCAACGCGCTATACGGGAAACGGTTAATGCTTCGGATAAATCTCAAGTTATGCCGGTTGCTCAAAATTTGCTAAATCGATTTGAAGCGGCAAAAAAGCCCGAAAACGCTAACGATAAAAAACTCGATTGGTTTCGTGAACACGCGGCGAGCAATCCGTCGCTGCTCGCCGCCAAAGTAAATTGTCCGGTTTTAATCGTTCAGGGCGAGCGCGATTTGCTGGTTTTGGCGTATCATTCATTGGAATTGGCGCGGGCTTTGTCGAACGGCGGCAACAAAAACGTGAGTCTGCGAATCATTCCGAATCAAACGCATCTTTTCACGCCCGCGAGCGGCGATAATCCGCAGGAAACATCGAAAATTAGCGAAAAAATGCTGCGGACTTTGCAAAATTGGGCATTTACGACTTTGGTAAAATAGGTCTTGTTGAAGAATTTATTTAACGCAAAAACGATTGCCTTCGTGTAAGGCAGCGGCTTTGCGTTATAATTTTTTAAAATGTCCGAAAACACTTTAGAATCCAAGCAGGAATCCGAAATCATAAAAAAAGAGTCCGTGCTGTTTCCAACGAGGGAAGAGCTATCGGTTCTTTCAACCGTCGAAAAAATCGGTTTTCGACTTGCCGACCGTATGAACCAAGGCGCGTGGAAAAGATTTTGGACGTTTTGCCAGAGATACATCGGCTCGCTTTGGATAAAACTTGCAACTTACAATTTGATGAACGTTTACGGTTTGGAAAATGTCGAGCAAACCGACACGCAAAAACCGCTTCTACTCGTCGCCAATCATCGTTCGTTTTTTGATTTATACACGGTTTCGAGCGTTCTTTTTCGTCAAACAAAGCGTTCGATAAAATTGTTTTTCCCTGTTCGCGCCAAGTTTTTTTACGATTCGCCCCTCGGTTGGTTCGTCAATTTCGTAATGGGCTGGTTTTCGATGTTCCCGCCGTTTTTCCGCGAAGACCGCGAAATAAAAAAGCGCGAGTTCGATAAATTTTCGATGCGGAAATTAGTTGAAATTTGCTCGCGCGGCGAAGCTAACGTCATCGGTTTTCACCCGGAAGGCAAGCGCAATTTGTCGGGAGACGCCTATAGCTTTTTGCCCGCGCAGCCCGGCATCGGAAAAGTGATTATGCTGGCGCGCCCGCAAGTCATTCCGGTTTTCATCGCCGGACTCGGAAACGATTTGCCGAAACAGATTTTGGGAAACTGGCGCGGCGGCGAGAAAATCCGCATTTATTTCGGCACACCGCTTGACCTTTCGGAATTTTACGAAAAGCGCGACAGCCTCAGAACGCACAAGGAAATCGCCGACTTTCTAATGCTGAAAATCGGCGAGCTTGCCGAAGAAGATAGAAAGAATTTTGGGAAAGTGGAAACGGAAAATTAAGACATAAGAAAAGCCGCAAGTTTTAACGCTCGCGGCTTCTTTCATCGATGGTTGTAAACTAACTAACCAAGTATCTAACTAACTAACCAAGTAACTACCGAAATAGCTACTAACTAACTAACTAAGTATCTAACTAACTAACTGGCAACCACCAACGAAAGAACATAATACCAAATCCATTTACTACCTTGCAAGCACACTGATGTTGTTTTCACCACTACAAAAATGAGAAAAGCCACAGGTAATCACGCTCAGGGCTTTTCGGTTGCGCGCTCGACGGTTTTAATGGATTGATATTTTACATCAAAGGCGATTTGAAATTGCGGCGCCAAATGAGACACCGAATTTACGTGCGAATTATTCAAATTTACAATCATTTTATCGGCTGCTTTATTAATTCTGATGGTATATTACTTGTTTTCTCATTAGTCCCCATTTCGTGAATTGTATAGGCAAACAGCGCGTAACAAACCGCTGAACTAACAAGTAAACCGACTATAAAGATGATGTATGTCATTATACCTGCCTTCCTTTCATGCTCGTTTTAAAGAAAAGACCAAACCCGAGGATGGAAGGCACCCATAATCCGACAAAAATTCCGGCATCTCTATTTTCCGCGCCAAACACGCCGAACCATAGAGAAACCGAAAATAAAAAAGAAACGAAGGATGCTATTAAAATTATGTAATCCGGTTTGCTGAACATAAATAAACTCCTTAAATAATCAAAAAAATTAAAAAAAATCGAAAAATGTAAATAATGGACAGAATCTCTAAACGGATTCTGAAATTCTGCCCATTCCTGCCCCTTGTTCGTTCGGTGCATCTATGTTTGCCATAGATATTTGTCCGGCTTGCCGAGAAGATTTAATCAAGCGGCGCACCGCAATCATCGCAATCAGTTTTTTTTCGCTTTTTTATCTCTTGCGCCGGAGCAGACCGACTACTTGTTAACCCGGTCTGAACCCGCCAATTTCACCAGCTTGTTGTAAACCCCGAGCAGCAGAAAAGGCGAAACCCATTGACCGACGAAGCGGCTTTTTTCCGCATTGCCCTTTAACTCAAAAAAAAGCGAAACCCCGATTGAGCCGAGCGCACCCCAAAGAAATATGTCCGACGGCAATTTTGCGGTTTGTTCCTCAATCGTCCGGGCGATGATTCCTTCTGAATGTTCCTGTGCTTCTTTTGTTGCTGCGCGTTGTGTTGCTGTTCCTGCCATTGTTTTTTTTCCTTGAAAAATTATTAAGCAATTAATGCTCAATATTCCTGTTTATTTTTTGGGATGTTTCCCGACTCCTCAGCGAATATCGCCAATTTGTTTCCGCAAAACTACGAATAATCACATTTAATTGCCGTGTGCGGTTTGTGCGATTTAAATGTTACAGGAAATATTTATACGAGTCAAGTGTATTTGATGGTTTATTTCAAACTATTGAATAATTCTAGCTGTTCAGATAATTATTTACCCGAAAAGTTTTATTTTCAAAATTCATTTGTGCGACTTGTGCGTTTTGTGTATTATAAATTACATAGGCGGAAAATCTTTCTTTCTCGCTTCTAAACGTTCGGGAGAAACTTTGGTAACGTATAAATAAAGATGGCAGACATAAAAGGCTTTACCACAATAGAAGTTGCTCGCTTGTGCCGCGTCAGCGATGCGACCGTTAAACGTTGGGAAGAAGCCGGACTTTTAAAATCCGAACGGACGAGCGGCGGTCATCGGCGTTTTCGCGCTGAAGAAGTCATTCGTTTTCAGCGCGAGCAAGGGCTTGGGCTGAAACAAAGTCACGGCGACGAATCCGTTACAAAGACGACGAACCGCGCCCGTGATAAAAAAGCTTGTTCAGATTCGGCATTTCTTCAATCATTGATTGACGGAGGCGAAGAAGCGGTAACAAACTTTTTTATCACCGCGCATTTGGAAGGCAAGCCGCTGACGGAAATAATCGACCGCATCGTCTGTCCGGCGATGCGGGAAGTCGGCGAATTGTGGCATCAAGAGAAAATCAGCGTAACCGAGGAACATCTGGCGACTCGCACCGCCATATCCGCCTTATACAAACTCAGAAGCGCGCTTCTCGTTCCCGAAATGCGGAACGGCTTGGCAATGTGCTGCGCGTTGGAAGGCGACCTTCACGAACTGCCGACGCTTCTGGCGCAAGTTACTATAGAAAACGAAGGCTTGGAAGTTATAAATTTTGGCGCGAATACTCCGCTCTATTGTCTGACTGACGAGGTTACGCGGCATTCTCCAAATTTTGTGTGCATTTCCGCTACTGTTATAAATGATTTGGAACGGCTGACGCGCGATTACAAAATCTTCAGAGAGAAAATAACCAAACTTAAAATTCCGGTTCTGCTCGGCGGCAGAGTTTTTGAAGATGAGCATATTCGGAATCGTTTCGTCAGCGAATTTTACCCGCGCAGTTTCACCGATGTCGCTGAATTCGCGCGAAAATTAACAGAGAAATCTTCGGTAGAACAGGTTGATTAGTCATTAATTTTTTCAACAGTTAAAATAATTAAAGAATTTTACAAAAGGGAAATCTTGAAAAGATGAGCGAACAAAATACGATTCAGGACACATTGCAGGATTATCTCAAACAGTTTGAGACGACGGCGACGGATTTATTTGAGACTTTGACCGATACTTTTGTCGGGAAAGCCGACACTTTGCGCGACGGTACGGAACTTGACGCAGTTGAATTACCGCGAGATTTATACGCGCACAAAAACGCGCAGACCGAATGGTGGTATTACACCGGACACGGCGCGACTGCTTCGGGCGGGAGATTCGGTTTCGAGCTGGTTTTTTTCAAACGACGCACGGATTTGGATAAATTTTCGCTTGTTCCGCTGCGTCTGTTCGGCAATCCGATTTATTTCGCGCACTTTGCCATTACCGACACGGACGACAAAGAATTTCGCTACGCGCACCGCAAAAGCGCGAACGGCTGGTTCGATTTGCCCGCGTCGGCGAGCGAGGATCATTTTCATCTGCGGCTCGGCGATTGGTCGCTACGCGAATCGCACGGCACGCACATTTTGCGGGCGACGACCGGCGGCGATGTTGTTTTTGAAGCGACTTTGAAACCGACGAAAAAACCGATTCTCAACGGCAAAGCGAAAAACGGCGTGTCGTTCAAGGACGAAGGTCAGGCTTCGCGCTATTTTTCCTACACGAGAATGGAAATGGAAGGCGATATTATTTGGAACGGCAAGACCGAACATTTCGACGGCTCGGCGTGGATGGACAGAGAATTCGGGACTTGGACGCCGACCGACAATCAAAAAGGCTGGGATTGGTTTTCGGTTCAACTCGACGACGAAACCGAATTGATGTGTTACCAAATTCGCAACGGCGCGGGCGGCGTTTCAACTTTTTCGAGCGGAACTTTTGTTCAAAAAGACGGCGAATTTACGCCGCTCGAACACACGGATTTTACGATTGAGCCGACCGGATTCTGGCGCAGCGAATTAACAAAAGCCGTCTATCCGAGCGGCTGGAAATTAAAAGTTCCGAAGTTTAATTTAGATTTGACCGTGACGCCCGCGATGCAGAATCAGGAACTCGACACGCGTGGGACGACGATGATTATTTATTGGGAAGGCGCGTGCGCGGTTGCCGGAAAATCAGGCGAAAACGAAATCAAAGGTCGCGCGTATGTCGAGCTTGTCGGCTACGACCGCTCGCACGACAACCCGAATCTCGCTTATTTTTTGATGGGCAATCATTTCGATTTTCCGGCTAAATCGTTTTTCGGATAAAATTATTTTAAAGGGAAATGAAAAGCGAAAAGTCGAAATTTATTTCGGCTTTTCGCTTTTTTTATCGAGCGTTTGTTTCAGCTTGGCAGCCAAATCCTTGTCAATTTTCAGCAAAGGCTCGTATTGTTCGCGGGCGGCGGTTAAATCGCCGTTGACGAAATAAGCCAAGCCGAGATTAAAACGCGCCTTCGCCGATTGCGGATACAACTGCAAACTTCGGCTGTAGGCTTCGATGGCGCTTTTCGGTTGGTTGGCGTAATAATAGGCGTTTCCCAGAAGGTAAAATCCGTCGGAATAGTCGGGGTTTTTGTGTGTGAAGTCTTTTAATTCGTTGACCGCTCTGACAAAGTAACCGTTAGCCGTCTCGAGTTTATCTAAAGAAAGATAAGTAAAAGCCAGATAAACATTAGACTCGCCGTCGTCGGGATTTAATTTAAGCGCGGAATTGCAAGCTTCGAGAGCCGGTTGAAACTGTTTGTTTTCGTAATAAGCGCGGCATAAACTCGCATAACTCGCAGTTTTGTCCGGCATAAATTTTACCGCCTGCTGCGCCGCGCCGATTGCAGACGCGCTCTGGTCGGCTAAGGTGTAATGCAAAGCCAAATCGATAAAAAGATTCGCGTCGTTCGGGAAAACCGCGACGCCTTTTTTCAAAACTTCAATTGCTTCTTCAAAACGATTTTGGCTGCGGTAGATGTCAGACAAATTGTAGTAAGTTGCGGCGTTACCAGGTTTGGAGGCTAAACTTTTGTTATACGCTTCGATTGCTTCGTTATAATTCCCGAACTTCTGCTCGGCGTCGCCGACGATAAAATAAGATTCGCCCGAAAATTTCGTGTTTTTCTTTATTGCTTCCAAAGCGTTGGATTTCTGTTTTTGCGCGTCGCCCAATTTTTGATAACTCAAAGCGACATAATAAGATGCGTCGGCGTTGTTCGGGTCTAGCTGGAGAACTTTCTGAAAAGCCGCGATTGCTTCGTTGTAGGAATTTTTAGCGAGATAAATTTCACCGACTGCCTGATTGAGCGGCAGGTTTGACGGTTCTGATTGCAAAATTTTTTGCGCGTCGTCGAGAACGGCGTCAAAATTCTTTCGCTCGAAATTTAGCGACCAGCGAAGTTTATAAACCTCGAGCGGCGGATTGTAGCCTTGACTTAAAGCCATGTCGAACTCTTTGAGCGATTGGTCAAATTGCTTTAATTCATTATGAGCCTTACCTTTTTGAAAATGCCATAAATACGACTTTGGGTTATTCGGAGCTGAGAGGATCGCTTTATCATATTTATCAATTGCCGTTTGATAATCTTTTTGATTGAAACTTTTCTCGGCTTCTTTGGCTAATTCGCCAGCCTTTTTCTCAGCCTTTTGAGCAGCCTTCTTGAGGTCTTTCTCCGATTGCGCGTCGACCTCGACCAAGCTCTGCGAAAAAGCCGTCAATATCAAACAACAAGTTATAAATTTTAGAAGGCTTTTGCTCATTTCATCTCTCCTGCGATTACGGCAAAATTCTCGGCAGCTGCGGCGTGGCTTTCGGCAGCGGAGTCGGTTTAGGTGTTGCTTTCTTCACCCTCGCAGGCGGCTTCGGCGCTTGTTTCGGCATAGTTTTGATAACCGTCGGCTGAGTTGGTTTATTGGTTTTATCAATCGTGTTTTGAATATCGGCATCGTCCGTTTGATTGCTGATTTGATTGGTTGCGTTGGTATTGAAATTGTTTTCGTCCTGTGTGTCAGTATTCGCATTCGTATCGGCAATGGATTCAGATACCGATTGCGGAGTCGGGCTGATCGTCACGGCTTCGGGCGGCGGAGTGGGAATTTTCCTTGTCGCTGCTTCCGAATTATACAGTATAAACCAACCGAGTCCCGCCGCTATTGCTAAAACAAGCGGCAAGCCGAAACCGATGATTGCCAACAATCTGCGGTTTGATTTTTTTTCTGTTGACGGTTGAGCAGCCGGTCGGGAAAATATTTTCTCGGATTGCCCGAAATCTTCCGGCGGCAAACTTTTTATTGATTTGCCGGCAGGCAGCGAAGCGTGACTAATATTTGTTCTTAAAAGA
Source organism: uncultured Pyrinomonadaceae bacterium (assembly GCA_964235785.1). Lineage (GTDB taxonomy): Bacteria > Acidobacteriota > Blastocatellia > Pyrinomonadales > Pyrinomonadaceae. Next base: position 35,015 of record CAXSBF010000024.1, read on the forward strand.
GGTTGTGAAATCCCTGAAATTCCATTGTGACTTTGCGCGTTAAAAGCAACAATCGGTTTTGTACTTGTATTTTGAATTTGCGCGTAGGCTTCGCGCAGAGCCTTTTGCATCTCGCGGGCGTCGGAAAATCTGTGTTCCTGACTGATTGCCATTCCCTTTAAAATTATGTCGGAAATTTCCCCGGAAATTTCAGGATTGATTTCGTCGAGCGGTTGAATCGGGTCAGGTTTTCCGCTTAATAATTCGTCGGCGCGGGCTAAAACATCGGGTGGAACGACATTGGTCAAAAGCTGGTAAAGCGTCGCCGAAAGCGAGTAAATATCGCTTCGCGGGTTTGTTCCCATTCCGCGAATCTGCTCCATCGGCGCAAAATGCGGCGTGTAGCCGACGACGCTGGCGGTTGACGATGCGCGCGTCTCGCCAAGCGTGTTTTTGGACAAACCGAAATCGAGCAAAATAATAGTATTTTCGCCGGTCAATTTTAGATTTTGCGGCTTGATGTCACGGTGAATAACGGGCGGTTCCTGCGAATGCATATAGCCGAGCGCGTCGAGCAGTTGGTCAGCCCAAAACAAAACCCAACCGACCGGAAAAGGTTTTTCCGACACTTCCAGCCGTTTTGCCAAATCGTCGCCCGCGATGTGTTCCATTATCAAATACTGCGTGTCGTCTTCGGTGAAATGGTCGCTGACCTTCGGCAAAGCATTGTGACGAAGCCGGGCAAGCGTTCGCGCCTCGCGTTCAAAAGCGTCAGCCAGCATTTCATCGCCGGAAAAAAAGGTGCGTTTGAGCGCGACGGCGCTGCCGAGCCTCTGGTCAATCGCCAGATACACATCGCCCATCCCGCCTTTGCCAATCAAATGGACGATTAGATAACGATTTTGGAGTAATGTATTAGCGGCTAAAGGCTTCATCGTCGGTCTTAAAAAGTTTGAATTTATCGAGAATAAAAGTTGTCGGAAATTTCCGGGCGATTGATTATTGATTTACGCGAAAAGAATTCTTTCGCCTAAGTTGTAACTTAAAAATTATACGGCAAAAATTCAAGCCGGGAAGCTACCGGCTCGCAATCAATTTTTCCGTCGGCAGCATCGCCGGTTTGCCTGTGTGCTGCCAGCATCGCCCGCCGCCTTTGACGCGCCGCGTGCAGGGCGTTCCTTTTTTTGTTTCCGCGCCGCAGAAATAAATCGCTTCCTGCGCCGCGCTTTGTTGGTTTTCAACTTTTTGAGTTTTCAATTCCGGCTTCGGCGAAGCGTTTGCCGTCTTTATCGGTAACTGTCCGACATTCAGATTCGTCTCTTGAATTTTGGCAAAAGATTGAGCATTTAGATTAGTTGAAACCTGCGTATTAACTGCGCTTTTGTTGAAATTCGTAGAATTAGCGGATGCCAAATTCAAAGGTTTTTCCGCCTTTTGCAAAAATGTTCCCAAACCGAAAATACCGAATAAAATTGCTGTGCCGAATATTGCTCTCGGAATCCAATCTTCGAGTTTATAATCGGTTTCACACAATTCGCAAAAACGCCTGCTGGTTAACAGTCTCCAATTGGCTCTTTCAATCGGAACTCCGCACTCGCAGCAAAATTTTGGTTTGTAAGACATAGCCGTTTTTATCAGGCGAAAAATCAGAAAACTTAATTGGAAAATTGTGTGTTTATCTTTTGGCGACAAATCATTATAAACCATAAATCGGTTAATGTTAAGATGATTTCGATTTGAGTCGGCATACAACCGCGCTTTGTCTTAAAGCGTCTGATAAATTAGTTTGAGTTATGCAATCTTATAAAATTCTAAATTTATTTTTAATTTTACTTTTCGGATTTCTGACCGTTTCGGCGCAGGACGAAGACATTATCAAAGTCGATTCTTCGATTGTTCGCTTGAATGTCGGTGTTGTTGACGCCAAAGGACGACCGATTACGAGTTTGAACAAAGAAAATTTTACGGTTTATGAAGACGGCGTAAAACAGGAAATTGCCCGGTTCGAGCCGACCGTCGCGCCGTTCAGCGTGGTTTTAATTCTCGATATGAGCGGCTCGACGCTCGGCTTTCGGCAGACGATTCAACAGTCGGCGTTGCGATTTATCGACGCGCTCGCGCCGGATGATCGCGTGGCGGTCGTCGAATTTTACGACAAAGTTAATTTGCGAAACGATTTTACATCCGACCGAAGAATTATTATCAATTCAATCGGCGCAGCCAATGGACGCGGTAAAACGCAGCTTTATAAAGCGCTCGATTTTGCGCTCGAAAAACTCGCCAAAGAAGGCAAACGCCGCAAAGCGATTATCGTTTTAACCGATGGTGTCGATACAAGCTTGCGCGATGCCGACCGCGACTTTTTAGGAAAATTTAAGGAAAGCGAAATACCGAACGCCATCAAACCTGAAACCAGCGACGCGCTAAATCGCATTTTGAATAAATCCGACGCGCAGGGCGTAACCGTCTATCCGCTTGCGCTGCCGACCGGCGACCCGATTAAACTCGCCGAACCGACGCCCGTCCAAATCGCAATGTTCTCCGCCGCCCGCGCCCGTCTGCAAATACTTGCCGACCGAACCGGCGGAACGCTTAACGCCATCGACCGTCTGGAAGATATGGGAAGATTGTATGCGGCAATCGCCGCCGATTTGCGCGCGCTTTACACGGTCGAATATCAACCGAAAAATATCAAACGCGACGGCAAATGGCGGGCAATAAAAATTGAAGTCGATAATTCCGGGCTTATCTCAAAAACTCGACAAGGCTATTTCGCTAAGTGAAAAATAAGAAGTGAGAACTGAGAAGTATGAAACAAGATGAAGAAATTAAAATAAGAATAACATTTCATTATTTTCCGTTTTTCGTTTTCCGTTACGCGATGCTTGACACAAAAGGACAAGGTTTGTAGTCTTAAAACTTGCTTTACGCACCCGTAGCTCAGCTGGATAGAGTACATGACTACGAATCATGGGGTCGCAAGTTCGAATCTTGCCGGGTGTATTTTTAGAATAAATAGTTTAGGGCAACTCCAATAAGAGTTGCCCTTTTCAATGAGTGCCTATTGAGTGCCAAATTATTGAAATGCTCAACCTTGTTCTGTCAGTAGGTAAGTCAAAAAACTAAATCAGTGGATAAGGCGAGTTTACACAGAATTTAGAAAGAGTCCCAATAGCGGTAATGCAGTTCTGCCGATTACGATTTTCTCTTGATTTATAAAATCGTAAAAACCTTGCTCGCAACCTGTCCAATTGCAGCCAAATTTACAAACTCTACCTGTTGAGCCTGCTACGATTAAATTATCCATAAAATTATCTTCCTTGGTCGGGCTTAGCTCTTGCGGTATTCGATTTTTCAACTAACCAGCGCCCATCAAGTTTTCGCACGGTATAGATTACAAAATAAGGTCCAATAGTTTTGTTTTTGTGCAGCGTTCCGTCTTTCAGATATTCGGCAATAAACCATTTTTCCATTGTCTTAACAATGGCATAATCATTAGTTTGATTAATTTCAATCGACTGAAACTCGAACTGCTCACATTTTGATTCCTTACCATAATACTTACCTTCATTTACCAATCGCTGGATTCCCGCCCTGATTTTTCTAATATCGAGATCGGAGTTAAAATCTGTTTCTGGCAACCAGTAGTTTAAAAGTTGTGTATCTTCAACATTCTGTGGATTACTGTATAAAACCATCGATTCAAATTTCTGCGATTCTTCCACAACCCGCTTAATTTTCTGCTCATCATTAGATGAAAACCAAAATTGGACGAATAGAAATACTAGAAAAAGCAATAATAGTGAAGAAAAAATATATAAGGGCTTGAGATAAGTTCGGCGTGACTGGTTTTCTGTTATCGGGATGTACTCCGGTTCATTTTGGGTAAACGATTGTTCGGATAGCGAAAAAGATACTTCCTGCACACTTTCAATTTCTTCGGGCGAAATCTCCGCGACAAACATATAACCGCGCCCTTTAACACTTTCGATAAACTTTTTATCCGGCTCAAATTCCGCCAATATCTTTCGCAGCTTTTTGATGTTTTGAGCGAGATGAATTGCAGTAATTCCATTAGGACTATCCGACCATACTTTCTTGATGATTTCTTCGTGTGAAGCTAGCTCATTAGCGTTTTGTAGTAAAACCTTAAGAACCAGCAAAGATTTTTCGCCAATATTTCTGACCAACTGGTTTTGGTAGTAAAGAGCAAGTTTAGTGGCATCGAAAAAGAAGTAACCGAATTGGTAAGAGTTTCCGGACTGTTTATTCATATTTTTTGCTTGGTAAGAGCAATTCTTGATTATTTTAAGAAAGTTTTAACTTAAATTCATGGACAATCCTTATTTTTCGGTTATCCTGCAAGTCATAACCAAAGTTTCGAATCGCTCTATATAAGGTTTAAGTTTCAGTGTCGTTTTAAGGGTTGTCAAAAATTTGGCAATAACCAAAAAACGAAATTGAATTGAGTTTCTCAAGTACCACCGAAAAAGGCTCAATCGTACCAAGTCCTGCGAGATTAAAATTTATAAAGCGGCAAGATTCTATCACTACTTTTAGAGCAAGGCAATATTTTTTCAGCAAGAAAAAGTAATCTTAGTGACTTCATAAAATGAGAAATCTGCTCAACGTGTTAAAAGAGTTTATTCCCTTTTTTATAAAGTGACTAAATTTTAGTCCTAAATTAATTACACCGGTATCCCTGCACATGGGTCTCTTATGCCAAAGGCAGGGTAAATTACTAATCAATAAAAATCCTATTTTTGAAAAAAAGCTTTTTAATTAAACAATTAAAATAAAATTAACTTGGCTTGGAGAATCTGCTATGAGAGAAAGAATGTCTTTTGCACAACTGATAATTTGGAGTTTATTTTTTGTAGGAATGATGGGATTTGCTTTTTCAGTGAATGCTCAAGCGCAATGCAACACCGCAACAGGATTTAGTCTGCCAATTATTGATGATAATCCAAATGATAACTTAACTTGGGATGTGCCTTTCAACTATTTTGGTCATTATTTTAGTGATAAAGGAGGTTATCATCCTGCCGAGGATTGGAATTTAACTGGTGGCTCTGGAAATGCTGATCTAGGAAAGCCTGTTTATGCAATAGCAGATGGGACTGTCGTCAAAGTTAGCAACCTAGGTACTCTAGGTACTTTAGTTGCAATACGACATACTGGAAATTTTACGATACCCGCTAAAAGTGGTACGGAACACGGTCAAAATTTTTCATATCCTTCCGAAACAGTAACCAGTATTTATTCAATCTACTTACATATTAATATTGATTCATCGACAATTTATGTAGGTGCTTGCGTTAAAAAAGGAGAATCAGTAATAGGACATATTATTGATCCTGGTGGAGGACCTCATTTGCATTTTGAAATTAGGAAAACGACGGCAGTTAACTCAAGTACCTGGTCGTTAGTAGGTTCTGCATCAAATTGGGCAACGGATAAAGATGGGTACGATGGTTACTACATCAACCTTCAAGAAATGGTTGATGATGGACAGAGAGACGGTAGAGATTTTATAAATGCAAACAGGAACACTACCTTTTACGAAGGTTTTCTTGACAACGCAAGTTGCGATACAATTGATGGATGGGCATGGGACAGTAGTCAGCCAAACACCCCGGTTAACGTAGATATCTATGATGGCAATGCTCTACTCACAACTGTATTAGCCAGTAATTATAGAAATGATTTAGAGGTAAAGGGTAAAGGGAATGGTCAACATGCTTTCAGCATTCCAACTCCATTTAGTCTAAAAGATGGGCTTCGGCATTCAGTTTGGGTTAAAATCGCTGGACCCAATCATAATTTATCTGATAGCCCGAAAAGCCTTCTTTGTGGAAACATTGGTTATCTTGAGGGTGCTAGTTGTAGTGGAGTTTCTGGATGGGCAGCGAATGGAGAGCAACTAGCTACCCCAGTAAATGTGAATATTTTTGTTGTGCATGGCAGTATTACTGACCTTTACACTGTTTTAGCCAATCAATCCCGTCCAGATGTAGGAAGCTTTCTAGGGGATAATGGTTTGCATGGCTTTAACTTTAATTTTCCCTCTAGTTTAACAGTTGGTACAAATAGAATATCCGTAAAAGTAGATGGGTCAAACTTTGAACTAAATAGTAGTCCACAGTCAATAACTTGCGGTACATCTCCGTCTCCTACGCCAGCGCCGACGCCGACGCCTCCAACAACACCCAACTACGACGGATATGTAGAAGTAGCAGACTGTAATGCTATTCGAGGCTGGGCTGCCGACAAGAATAGACTTAATACATCAATCAACGTCAGTATCTACGACGGTGCCACTCTGCTAACTACTATTCCGGCAAATCAATTACGCTCTGATGTTGGCACCTATTTGGGTGATAATGGTCTTCACGGTTTCAATATACCGACACCTGCCAGCTTAATAAATGGGCAGCCTCATAATCTCAGAGTAAGATATGAAGCAAGCGGCTCGGATTTGAATAATAGTGCAAGAACAATTACCTGCGGCACAGCAACACCGACGCCGACGCCTCCAACAACACCCAACTACGACGGATATGTAGAAGTAGCAGACTGTAATGCTATTCGAGGCTGGGCTGCCGACAAGAATAGACTTAATACATCAATCAACGTCAGTATTTATGACGGAAATACTTTGTTAACGACCATTCCGGCAAATCAATTACGCTCCGATGTCGGTAGTTATCTTGGAGATAACGGACTTCACGGCTTCAATATACAGACGCCTGCTAGTTTTACGAATGGTCAGCCGCATAATCTGAGAGTAAGATACGAGGCAAGCAACTCTGATTTGAATAATAGTCCAAAGTCAATAACTTGCGGCACAACACCGACGCCCACTCCAACGCCTACGCCAATAGCGAATAATTACGATGGGTATGTTGAAGTGGCGGATTGTAATTCCATTAGAGGCTGGGCTGCCGATAAGAATAGACCTAATATATCAATCAACGTCAGTGTTTATGATGGAAATACTTTATTGACAACTATTCCGGCAAATCAATCCAGACCCGATGTCGGCAACTATTTGGGTGACAACGGACTTCACGGTTTTAATATACCAACCCCTGCAAGTTTAACGGATGGTCAGCCGCATACTCTCAGAGTGAGATTTGAGACAAGCAACTCTGATTTGAATAATAGTCCAAAATCAGTAACCTGTAACACTACTACAACTCCAACGCCGACGCCAGCACCAACTAATTACATCGGGTATGTTGACGTTGAAGATTGTAATGTGATTAGTGGTTGGGCTGCTGATCGAAACAGACTTAATACTTCAATTAACGTCAGTATCTACGATGGTGCCACTCTGCTAACAACTATTCCGGCAAATCAATCACGCTCGGATGTCGGCAGTTATCTTGGAGATAATGGTCTTCATGGTTTCAATATACCGACGCCCGCTAGCTTAAAAAACGGGCAACCTCATACTCTCAGAGTAAGATTTGAGGCAAGCAGTTCTGATTTGAATAATAGTCCAAAGTCAATAACCTGCGGTACAACATCAACGCCGACACCGACGCCAACACCGACTAATTACGTTGGTTATGTTGAGGTGGCAGATTGTAATGCCATTCGAGGCTGGGCTGCTGATCGAAATCGACTCAATAATTCGATTAACGTCAGTATCTATGATGGTGCAACGCTGCTTACAACTATTCCAGCTAATCAATCCCGACCAGATGTCGGTAGTTATCTTGGAGATAACGGACTTCACGGCTTTAATATACCAACGCCCGCTAGTTTAACGAATGGTCAGTCGCATACTGTCAGGGTGAGATTTGAGACAAGCACCTCTGATTTGAATAACAGTCCAGGAACGATTACTTGTTCTATTAACCCTTCTCCTTCTGTAAGTTCCATTCAACCTAACCAAGTCATTCTTAATCAAACAACGACATTAACCGTTAACGGAAGCAATTTCCAGAATGGCTTTAGCGCAACAGTTATTTCTCCAGGAGGTTCTTTCCCAATCGCGAACTCAGGTTTAACTTTTGTGAACGGCAATCAAGTGAAAGTGCAGGTGACTATGGGCGGAACGGCTCCCTATTCGTCCACCTTAAGTATTACTAATCCTGACGGGCAAAGCGCAAATGGTACTTTTCAAGTTGTAGCACCTGCAGCGCCATCACCAACAATCAGTAGCATTAGTCCATCCACAGTAACGATTAACCAAACAACTACGTTGACAGTTAATGGAAGCAATTTTCAGAATGGATTTAGTGCCTCAGTTATCACACCGAATGGGACATTTCCCATAGCCAGTACGGGCTTGAATTTTGTTAACGCCAATCAAGTCACTGTACAAGTTACTATGGGAAATACTCCTCCCTACACGGCTACACTTAGGATTACAAATCCAGATGGTAAAAGCGTGGACGGCACATTCCAAGTGGTTGGAGGGACGCCCTCAATCTCCTCAATCTCGCCATCCGGTCCGTCCGCCAGCGGTAGTAATCAGACTTTGACGGTAAACGGAAACAATTTTTTAACAGGTTTAACTGTTGATGTCACATTTCCAGATGGGAGTGGAACAACATTATCCGGAACACAGATTTCAAATGTGACTTCAAGTAGCTTCAAAATGCAAGTTACACTCAACTCCTCTGGCATATGGGGAATTAGGGTTAGAAATCCTGACAACAAGGTTTCAGGCGTTTTTAACTTCACTGTACAACCGCAGATTACAGGTATCTCGCCTTCTAGTCCGACTCGAAGCAACTTAAATCAAAATGTGACGGTATTGGGAACAGGCTTCCAATCAGGACTTACAGTAACTATCAACTTTCCTGGGGGCGGTAGCACAACTTTGAGCGGTTCGCAAATTTCGAGTGTAACCAACACTTCATTCGTAATGGCAGTAACGCTGAATGGAACAGGTAACTGGAGTATACGAGCCAATAATCCTAACGGAACACAGTCAAATACATTTGGCTTTAATGTTCAGTAAGCTGTGCAAATCATAGACATCATTTCTAATTTATGATGAACTATGATACACAAAATAAAAGCTCGTTTAGAATGGGTCAAACTCTACGAAGCGACCAAGAGTGCCGATTTTATTTGCCGTCGTTCAGGTGATCGCCAGATTTTTGTGTGCCAAATGTGCTAAAACCAGCAAAACTTAGCGAGATTAAAACAAACGAAATGTTGCAAATGCTGAATAACACGATGAAGAATGATATTATCTAAACTCAAAAAAAGAATTTGACAAGATTACGAATCATGGGGTCGCAAGTTCGAATCTTGCCGGGTGTATTTCAAATTTCGATGACTGCTTTTTCAGGCAGTCATTTTTCTTTGCAAAAAAATCAAAACTTTGAGCGTTCGTTTTCTTAAATCTGTTTTAATTTGATACAATTTATTGCCGATTAAATTTTTAGCAGCTTGAATCCTGAAAGCGAAAAAACGACAAAACTATGGCGTATAAAGCATTAGTAATTGACGACGACCTTTCGGTTCGTGACTTGATGAAGTTTCAATTAGATTCCGAAGGATTTGAGGTTACGACTGCGGAATCAGGTAAAAAGGGAATCGAGCTGGTTGAAGAAACCGAGTTTGACATAATACTGACCGACCTTAATTTACCGGATTTTGACGGCATTGAAATGGTTCGCCGCTGCAAGGAAGTTTCGCCGAAAACTGAAATTATAATGGTTACCGGATTCGGCTCGGTCGAAAAGGCTATCGAAGCGACCAAAGCCGGCGCGTTTTATTATGTCGAAAAGCCGGTCGAGTTTGAAGAACTGCTCGTTCTAATTGAAAAAGCAGTCGAGCGCAAACATCAGGCGGAAGAAATTCTGGAACTGCGCGGAAAGCTTTCGAGCCGCTCCTCGTATCAAGGAATTATTGGCGGCAGCCGCGCGATGCAGGACATTTTTGAAATGATTGACAGCATTGCCGAGTCGGACGCCAATGTTCTGATTTTGGGCGAATCCGGCACCGGAAAGGAAGTTATCGGAAATGCCATCCATTATAAAAGTCATCGCTCGAAAAAGCCTTTTGTAAAATTAAACTGTTCGGCTCTACCAAAGGAATTGATTGAATCGCAGCTTTTTGGGCATACCAAAGGAGCGTTTACCGGCGCGACCGCCGATAAAGGCGGATTTATCGGTCAAGCGAGCGGCGGCAGTCTTCTGCTGGATGAAATCGGTGAAATGCCTGCCGAACTACAGCCGAAACTTCTTCGTGTTTTGCAGGAGCGAGTTTATTACCGCGTCGGCAGCGAGAAACCGCAGGAAGCGGATTTTCGACTGATTTCATCGACCAACAGAAATCCTTTCGACGCTATTCAGGACGGCAGCCTGCGCGAGGATTTGTATTACCGCATCAACACCATCGAGATAAAAATTCCGCCGCTTCGGGAAAGAATGGAAGACGTGCCGATGCTCGCCGACCATTTTTTGCAGATTTACGCCGAAAAGTATAAAAAGACAAATTTTGAATTTTCAGAGCGAGCCTACGAGCAAATGCTGAATTACAATTGGCGCGGAAACGTGCGCGAGCTTCAGCACGTTATCGAAAGAGCGACTTTGTTATCGAAAGAAGGCAGAATCAGCGAGCTGAATATTCCGAAAAACCTCGACAGCTCGATTTCTTTTGCAAGTATTTCAAAAAAGGAAAATGCGGGAGATAATCGTCTCTCAAACGGCGAAAAGGAAATAATAACTGCGACCAACGGAACGAGTATCTTGAATCAAAATAATATAACGAAGGAAGATTTGTTCAGAGAGGTCGGTAAATTTATTGTCGAAAAACTCGAAGAACCCGTTGAAGGCGTTGAGCAGGACGACGTTTTTAACTCGATAGAAAGCGGCGTCGTAACTGCCGCCCTAAAAAGAACCAACGGCAATAAACAAGCCGCCGCCAATCTTTTGGGTTTATATCGTCCGCGACTTTACGGAATGATAAAGCGGCACAATATAGAATAAAAATTAAAAAACAAATAAAGAGAAGGGATATGTCGGCAATTACATATCGCTTCTCTTTATATTCCTTAGAGTTAAAATCGAAGTTTATCGTGTCGTCGTCGTTGTCGTGCTGCCGCTTGGAGCGATTACCTCTACATTAGTTGTTTTAGGTTTTCCCGCTGAGCCGAGGAAGCCGCTGTAATACAAGGCTCCGGCAATAATCGCTACGATTATCAGCGTCGTTATCGCCCAAATCAAATTATTTCCCGTATTATTTTCTTCCGACATATTTTAAATCTCCTGTTAAATAAATTAAACCAACTTCCGAAACCGCACTAGGCAAGAACAGTGCCATATAAAAAGAATTTTTTGCTCAAATAATCTCGGCATTGTGCCGAAAAATGACGCGCGAATTTATAACGGCGGTGCAATGATTTCGGACATAATGCAAAGCAAGCATACGACTTATCGCGCCCGAAAAATTAGTATTTAAACAAATAATTTATAAAAAATCCTTTTTAGAACTGTAAATCGTCCGTCGGAAAATCCGACTCCGCACGGCATAAGTCTTGCAATTAACAAATGAATTCAAACAGCTTTTGAATTTAGTCGTCAAGCGGCGCAGTAACGAATTGTGGCGAATTTTCTGAAAAAATTTGGAGAAAACGACCGCGAAAACAAAACTAGATTTCCTTTTTTAGTTTTAGCGGTTTCGATATTCCTGACTCTGGGCATTACTTATAACTTCTACAAAAGTTCTCTGAGTAAAGATACAGCCAGGTTTAACAACGAAGTCAATCGGGTTCAATCGGCAATCGAAAATAAAATATATTTATACATCGCGCTGCTCAAAGGCGGGCGCGGTTTTGTCGAATCGGCTGCCGAGCTGAACCGCGAAAGTTTCGCCGCATATATCCAAAGTCTGGACCTGGAGCGTAATTATAAAAGCGTTCAGGCAATCGGCTACAGCCAAATCGTTTTGCCGCAAGACCGCGAAGCATTGACAAAAAAGATGCAGGCGGAAGGAATCGAAGATTTCAACATTTTCCCCGACGGCGAGCGCGATTCTTATCAATCAGTCATTTATATCGAACCTTATAACGAGCAAAACAGAAAACTCATCGGGTTCGATATGTCCACGGAGACAAATAGACGAGAGGCATTAGTTCGCGCCGGAGATTCAGGAACGTCGGCGGCGAGCGCGAAGGTAAATTTGCTGCAAAGCGGCGACGCAATTTCGCAGTCGGGATTCTTGATTTGCCTTCCGATTTATAAAAAAGGCAAAATTCCCGCGACGGTTGAAGAAAGAAGAAAAAATTTAATCGGTTATATTTACAGCCCGTTCCGGTCGGCGGATTTTCTCGACGAAATTCAAAAAGGCACTGATACAGCCGATATTGCCGTTCAGATTTACGACGGCGAACCAACGGCTGAAACTCTTCTCTCGCAAACATCTTTTGAAAACATTTCAAAATCAGCCAATCAAATCGAAAAAGACCAATCGACCGAATTGACAAAAGAAATTGTCGACCGAAAGTGGACGATTAAATATGTATCGCTTCCGGCTTTTTCAGAACAATCCAGCATCGGTTGGACGCCTCTGATTTTTTTAAGCGGAATCGTCGGGAGTTTTCTGCTTTTCGGAATGACTTACTGGGAAACTGCGGCGCGTCTGAAACTCGAAACCGTCGCCGCCCGGTTGACCGAATCCGAAGCGCAAAAGCAAAAATTATTTGAAAACGAGCAGCAAGCGCGGCTTTTGGCTGAGCAGGCGAATTCGACTAAAGACGAATTTATCGCCGTCGTTTCCCACGAACTCAGAACGCCGCTCAACGCTATCGCGGGTTGGACAAAAATTCTGCGAACCGAAAATTTGTCGGCGAATACGAAAAATTTAGCGCTCGAAAAAATCAATAAAAATCTCCGCTCGCAAACAAAACTGGTCGAAGAATTATTGGAATATTCGCAGATTTTATCCGGCACAATCAATGTCGAAGAAAAGCAGCTGAATTTTTCTGATTTGTTTGAAGACATTTCGCAGAAAATCGAATTTACGGCGCGTGAAAAAAGTATCGAATTTCTAAAGGACAATCGCCTGAACGGTCATTTGATTTTGGGTGATGAAGCTAAAATCAAAATCGTCATTTATAATCTATTGTCCAACGCCGTCAAATTCACCGATTCGGGCGGAAGAGTTGAAACCGAAGTTTTCGCCGATGACGGAATTGTTCAAATGAACGTCCGGGACAACGGCAAAGGTATCAGTTCGGAATTTCTGCCGCAAATTTTCGACCGCTTCAGCCAAGCCGATACGTCCAGCACCAGAAATTACGGAGGTTTGGGTTTAGGTCTGACAATTTCAAAACATATCGTCAAAGTTCATAACGGAACAATCGAAGCAAAAAGCGAAGGAATCGGCGCGGGTTCGGTTTTCACTCTCAAATTCCCGCAACATCAAAAACGACTTCAATCTGTCTGAATGTATTACGGCGACAGCTTTTTATCCAAAGAAAAATTATTATAATCTGCCGGAATAATCTCGCTTACCAAGCAACTTCAAGCATTAGCACAATTATTGCAACCGGCGGCACGATTGTTGCAACAAACCTGGCAACCGAACGACAAGAGACAAACTAACTCTCCCCAATCTTGTCAAACATTTCAAACCGTCGGAGGAAAAATTATGAAAAATCAAATCTTAAAAGTTATAACATTTAATTTGTTTGCAGTTTTCTTTGCAGCAACCATCACAGTTAACGCGCAAAATCGTGATAATCCGTATCGCGTGCCAAACAGCACGATACAAGCGCTAATAACTCGAATCGAAGCAAAAACAGATGTTTTCAAGCGTTCGATAACACGAACAATGAATCGAAACGCGCAAAGCAACACCGCTAACCAGGACACTGTTTTTGGTTACATCACGGAATTTGAAACTGAAATCGGTCAACTCAAGCAGAATGTCAACACGCGCCGCTCGGCAAAAAATGATGTTCAGGATATTTTGAGTCGCGCGGCTTCGATTGACGATTTTGTCAGAGATAACCGTATGAATCAGGGTGTTCAGCGGGATTGGGCTTCACTGAAAGCGGATTTAGATACTTTAGCCGGTTATTACAACGTCAGTTCAAACTGGAATCAAACAACGACGAATGTTGAAACGACCGGAAATATAAACACAGGAAATATAAACACAGGAACGACAAGCGGCTATCGTGTACCGGAAGGCAACGTGCGAACTCTTTTAACACGGCTTCAAACGCGAACTGATTCGTATAAACGCGAATTGAACACCGTGCTTGACCGGGGCGTTTTGAACCAGACGAGAAGTCAGACGACGATTTACGGATATGTTACCGATTTTCAAACTGCGACCGATAGATTGAAACAAAATCTCGACGGTCGACGCTCGACTTCGGCAGACATTGACGAGCTTTTGAACCGCGCTTACTACATTGACAGTTTTATGCGCGATTACCGCTTTACGACTAATGCGGAAAGTCAATGGAGACTTATCCGAACCGATTTGGATACGCTGGCGAATTATTACAATGTAACCTGGAATTGGAATCGACAGTATTCACCCGCGAGCAAATTCGACCAGATGCTGACGGGAACATATCGTCTGAATCCTTCGCAGAGCGATGATGTCAGAGCGATTGTCGACCGGGCGGCAACGTCGTTGTATACGGCAAACCAGGGAGAAAATCTGAGAAGAAATCTGGAAAGACGTTTAACTTCGCCGGAAACTCTGGTGATTGAAAAAAGAGACAAACAGGTAACTATTGCCTCCAACACTTCGCCGCAAGTTAGTTTTAATGCCGACGGAACGGCGCGAACCGAAACAACTGCGAATGGACGCACCATCAAAGTTACCGCTAATACTAATTATGACGGCGTGGCTTTAAGTTATGAAGGCGACCGCACCAATGACTTTTACGTCAACTTTACTCCGACGAGCAATGGTCAATTAAGAGTTATCCGCCGCGTCTATCTGGAAAACCGAAACGATACGGTAACGGTGGCGAGCGTTTATGACAAAACCGACAACGTTGCACAGTTTTCGGGCGTCGGCAATCAAAATACCGGCTACAATCAAAACGGCGGACAAAACAGCGGCGCGACTTCGACTGATTTTGTTATTCCAAACAACACCAGATTGACTGCTATGTTGAGAAGCGCAGTTTCGACCAAAACGAGTCAGGACGGCGACCGATTTACGATGGAAGTTACATCGCCGTCTGAATTCAACGGAGCGACCATCGAAGGAAGAGTCGCTAAAACGCAACGTTCGGGAGTCGCTACGGGCAGAGCCAATATGTCACTCGAATTCGACACGATTCGGCTTCGTGACGGCAGAACTTACCGCTTTGCAGGCAGCGTTGACGATGTTACGTTGGTGAACGGCGAAAAAGTCGCCGTCAACAATGAAGGAAGCGTTCGAGACAATAATCAAACGACGAAAACCGTAACTCGCGCCGGAATCGGAGCGTTAATCGGCGCGGCAATCGGCGCAATCGCAGGCGGCGGTTCGGGCGCGGCAATCGGCGCGGCGGTCGGCGCGGGCGCGGGCGCGGGAACTGTTATTTTGCAGGGTCGCGGCGATGTCGAACTCGCTCAAGGGACGCAGTTTATGATTACCGCTTCCGCTCCGTCAAATTTCAACTCAAATCAATAAACGGGTTTTTGTTGTTGTTCATTCAGAAAGGGCGAGCAGAAATGTTCGCCCTTTTTATTTTGGAAAAACATCGTGTTATGCTTGGAAACACATTCTTAAACTTATGAATTTTACCGTTTAATTTGAGGAGAAAATACAGATGCCGGAAAATGACGACCAAGAGTTTTCAAAAACCAGGCGCGAAGATTGGAGCGCGGAAGAAATTTCGGAAGAATCTACAAATCTGTCGCCTGATGAAATAAAGAGACAAATGCTGCGCGGCGACGAAACCGAGGGAAACGCCGACGACCGCGATGTCGTCGGCAGCGCAAACTCGAATAAAACTCCTGAGAGGCGCGAGCGAAGTAAAAACGATTAGTTTTGCAAATCATTAGTTTTTACATTCGACTCGTAACTAACAAAATAGGAAAGGCTTCACTCATAATTGAGCGAAGCCTTTCCTATTTTGTTAGTTTAAAAAGTTATTAACAGCCCGGATGACGACAGTCGCAGGTTATTTCCACGATGTCCTGGTCGACAGCATCTCTGCAATGGTCGCTGCAATACTTCTCGTTGTTTTCGACAGCGCAGCCGCACATCGGATGAGCGCATTTGTTATTGTTTTCCATTTTAGAAAGTCCTCCCTTGATATCAAACGTTTTGAGTAGTTGCGAGATATATAAATTCTAAATCAAACGACAAAACTAGGCAACAAATTTCGGAGCGAAATTGGCTTTTTTCGGTTTCTTGGCTTGAGCTTGCTGATTATTCGCCAGCTTAATTGACAAAACAACGGCTGTCGTTTTGCAATGAAATACCGTATCTTTTGTTTTTAGTGTAAGATTACTTCAATTTTTGATTGTTATATTTTATTTGCAGGTCGGAAAATATTTTGGGAAAGTATCTAAAATTCATACTACTTTTTTTATTCGCCGTTTTTATACTCTGGTTTTTTGGACGCAATTTAGATTGGCAGGAAGTCAGTCAAAGTTTGCGGAAGGCAAATGCCTTTTACTTGATAATTGCGACTTTGATTGTTTGTCTCGGTTATCTTCTGCGTGCAATTCGTTGGGGAACGCTGCTTGCTCCGATTACTGAAACTTCTCTGAAGGAGCTTTTTGCGGCAACAACGGTCGGCTTTTCGGTGATTTTTATCATCGGGCGAGCGGGCGAGATTATTCGTCCGATGTGGCTTTCGATGCGCGACCGCCGCGTTCGTCCTTCGGCGTCGCTGGTAACACTCGGCGTCGAAAGAATTTTCGATCTTGCTTCGCTGATTTGTTTTTTTGCAGTCAATCTGATTTGGTTTCACGTTCCGTCAGGACGCGAAACGGAAGTCGCTTATATAAAATTCGTCGGCAATTTATTGCTCGTCGGGACAGCCGCCGGATTTGTGGCATTATTCTTTTATCAAAAATTTTCGTCGAGTTTTATTGCCTGGACTGAAAAAAAAATTGATAAAAAATTTATCCCGCGTCGCGTCAGGTTGATTGTTATCAGTATTTTGACACAGCTTGCCGCGTCTTTGCAGATTTTAAAGGACTGGCGCGAGATTGCGGCAATCGTTTTTTGGACAATTCTGCTGTGGTTGTCGATTGCAATTCCGACCTGGCTAGTATTGTTAGCTTTTAATTTGCCGCTTAGTTTTACCGATTCGTTGTTTATAATGGGTTTTGCGGCAATCGGCTCGGTTGTGCCGACGCCGGGCGGCGCGGCAGGCGCGTTTCACGCGGCGACGGCGGGCGGATTGATTTTTTTAAACGTTTCTCAAAATGACGCGGCGGCGACTTCAATCGCAATGCACCTGGTTTATTTTGCGCCAGCCGTAATTTTCGGTTTATATTATTTTTTCCACGGTGATATAAACGTTGCGCGGTTAAGAAGTTTACTTTCAAGCGAACACGCCGTCGAAGAAGTCGAACATGAAAAGGACGGAATTCAAAATTCAGAAGTGAGAATCTAGTATTTTAAGCCTGAATGTAACCAATAGTTTTGTGTTTTGGGCAATCCAAAATCCAAAATCCAAAATCCAAAATCAATATGCGTTGTCCGTTTTGCGCTCATTTAGAAGATAAAGTCGTCGATTCGCGCGAGTCTAAAGAAGGCGATTCGATTCGGCGTCGCCGCGAGTGTATTCAGTGTGGCAGACGTTTTACTTCTTACGAACGAATTGACGAAATTCCGTATCTGGTCGTCAAAAAGGACGGGAAACGCGAAGCCTTTGACCGCAATAAAATAATGTCCGGACTTCTCCGAGCCTGCGAAAAACGCCCGATTTCCGCAACGCAGCTCGAATCGATTGTTGACTCGGTTGAAAAATACGTTCAGGAATCGACCGACCGCGAGCGGCAGACGAGCGATATCGGTAAAATAATAATGCGCCGCTTAAAGGAACTCGACAAAGTGGCGTATGTCCGTTTTGCTTCGGTTTATTTAGAGTTTGAAGACGTTTCCGAGTTTATGACCGAACTCAAATACCTGGTGCGAACAAGGGATAAAACTTTAAAAAGAAAACCGAGAAAAGCTAAAAAGTGATAACTGATAGTTGATAACTGATAGTTAAAACCAAATCACTATCAGTTATCAGTTATCAGTTATCACTTATCTGTTATCATTCAATTCCTTCGAGCGGGAAAAATCTGTCGACAAATTCGAGATGCACGCGCGGAATATTATCCTGACCAAGGCGTTTGCCGCGCACGATTGAAATAATCGAAGCGTTATATTGTTCGCTTTTGACGCGTACGAAAGTGCCTATTTCGACTGCCAGCGACGTGAAAACCGACGCGCCGCTCAAACTTATATTCTCCGTAACGGTAGATTCGCTGGTCAAAACATTTCCTTCTTCGTCAATAGTTTCGATAAGAACATTAGCGGGAATCGGATGCCGCGAATGGCGGCGAAGCTCCTTCGGCAGATGACTTTCGTCCGGTTCGCTGACGGCATCGACTACGCGCCACAAACTTCCTTCTTCCCGGTGCGAAATCTCAAACAGCTTTGCCGGGTCGTTGTAATAGCTTTTCGGCGGATTTTTGCCGATAAAGGCGACGCCGACCGAATGATTTTCCATCGTTGGAGATTTCGCATTTGGAATGCAGCTTCTGACCAATCCCCAAACCTTGTATTGCGGTTCGGTAAAATCAAACGAGCGCAGCTTGCGCGGCATCGGAATCGTCATCTGCACGAGCCGACCGCGTTTGACCGGATGACGCAGGTTAAAACCGGCGCCGAAGGCTGACAAATCATTAAGGCGCGTAACTTCATTCCAGGAAACGCTTTCGTTGACCTGCGATTCGACGCGAATCGGCAGGCTCAAATTTACTCTCTGAATACGACGATTATCGTTTGCTGTCGTGGGTGTAGGAATCATAAGTTTAGTTATTTTTAAGATTTAATCGGAACAAAAAATCTTTAAGAATTCAGGAACTGAAAAGGACTGGAATTTGCTGTCTTTAGAACGATTTAGAGGGAACTTGCAAGGTTGCTAAACAGGTTTTTTACCTGTATAATAATAATACAATTAAATCGTGTGAATGTCCAGATTTTATTTGTGTTCACGCCTTTTCACACAGGAAAAATACACAACCACAAGCAAGCGGAAAAATCGCAAAATAAGGAAAATAAATGGATACAATTTTAGAAAGAAATCAGGTCAATATCGAAGACGAGATGCGGCGTTCGTATCTCGATTACGCAATGTCGGTTATCATCGGACGCGCTCTGCCCGATGTGCGCGACGGTCTTAAGCCGGTTCACAGGCGCGTGCTTTGGGCGATGCAGGAACTCGGCAATTATCACAACAAACCTTATAAAAAATCAGCCCGCGTCGTCGGCGACTGCATAGGCAAATACCATCCGCACGGCGACACCGCCGTCTATGACACGATTGTGCGTCTGGCGCAAGAGTTTTCCCTGCGTTACCCGCTGGTCGAAGGACAGGGAAATTTCGGCTCGATTGACGGCGATAACGCGGCGGCAATGCGCTACACCGAAGTCAGAATGCAGAAACTAACCGCCGAAGTAATGGCGGACATCGAAAAGGAAACGGTTGATTTTCAGCCGAACTACGACGAATCCTTGTCCGAGCCGAAGGTTTTACCGACACGGTTTCCTAATCTGCTTGTCAACGGTTCGGAAGGAATTGCCGTCGGAATGGCGACGAAAATTCCGCCGCATAATTTGTCTGAAGTAATTGACGCGACGATTGCGCTGATTAAAAATTCCGACATCTCGATTGATAAACTCATCGAAATTATTCCCGGACCGGATTTTCCGACCGGCGGTTTTATCTACGGACGCGAGGAAATTCATAATGCATATCGCACGGGACGCGGCATTTTGCAGATGCGCGCGAAAGCCGCGATTGACCGCGTCGGGCGCGGCAACACGGAACGCGATGCCGTAGTCGTTACGGAAATTCCATATCAGTTAAATAAAGCCAGATTGATTGAAAAAATCGCTGAGCTTGTCAATGAAAAAAGGCTTGACGGCATTTCGGAAATCCGCGACGAATCGAACCGCGAAGGTATTCGAGTCGTCATCGAACTCAAACGCGACGCTGTTCCGCAAGTCGTTTTAAATAAACTTTACAAGTTGACGCCGTTGCAGATGTCGTTCGGTATCATCAATATTGCGATTGTTGACGGGCAGCCGAAGGTTTTGAATCTCAAACAAATACTTGAAGCGTTTGTTCAGTTTCGCCGCGAAGTCGTGCGCCGCCGCACCGAATTTGAACTCCGCAAGGCGCAGGCACGGGCGCATATTTTGGAAGGTCTGAACAAAGCGATTGACGCGCTCGATTATATAATTCCGCTGATTCGCAATTCGCGTTCGATTGACGAAGCTAAGGCGTGGTTGACCGGAAATTTTGCAACTCTTCAGGAAGTTAAAACGTGGCGCGGCGCGCCTGCCGATAAAACGACAACAGAATTTCTGAAGAATTTAGAAAAAGTCGTCGGCGGTTTGCGATTTTCCGATATTCAAGCGCAGGCAATTCTAGATTTGCAGCTTCGCCGTTTGTCCGCGCTCGAACGTCAGAAAATCATTGACGAACTCGAAGCGATTCTCAAATTCATCAGCGAACTCGAAGCGATTTTGACAAACGAACAATTACTGCGTCAAGTTATTATCGACGAGTTGAAAGAAGTCAAAAGAAACTTTGGCGATGAAAGAAGAACCGTTATCGTCGATGCCGGAATCGAACTGAAAATCGAAGACTTGATTGCCGACGAAGAAGTCGCAATCACGGTTACAAACGCCGGTTATATCAAACGAACGCCGGTTTCCGCTTATTCGACGCAAGGTCGCGGCGGCAAAGGAAGATTCGGCGCGAAAGCTAAAAATGACGATTTCGTGAATCATCTGTTCACGGCTTCGACGCACGATTTTCTGATGATTTTCACCGATGACGGACAGGTTTTTAAAATCAAAGTCCACGAAATTCCAGAAGGCGACACCGCCGCTCGCGGCAAAGCGATTGTCAATCTGATTCAGATTTCCACTGAAAGAAGATTGGTCGAAGTTTTGCCCGTGCGCGATTTCGTCGAAGAAGTTTATGTGACGATGGTGACGAAAAAGGGAATCGTCAAAAAAACTTCTTTGTCGCTTTATCAAAACATTCGCGCCAATGGCATTAACGCCATCAATATCGACGACGGCGACGAACTTTTGAATGTTTTCGTGACTGACGGCACGAAGCAAATCTTTATTGCCACGCACGACGGAATGGCGATTCGCTTTGACGAGAACGATGCGCGTCCGCTCGGTCGCGTGGCTCGCGGCGTGCGCGGAATCAATTTACGGAAAGAAGATTTTGTCGTCTCGGCGTGCTGCGTTTCAACGGACGAGTCCGAGAGAATGCTTTCGATTAGCGAGCAAGGTTACGGAAAACAGACAAAAGTCGGCACTTATCGCCTGATAAATCGCGCCGGACGCGGCGTCATCAATATGAAAACGACGAAAAAGACCGGTAAGGTCGTCGCCGTTTTTCCGGTTGATGAAGATTCGGAAGTGATTATTATTACGCAGCAAGCCAAACTTATTCGGCTCGACACCGATAAAATCCGGCAGACGGGCAGAAGCGCGCAAGGCGTAACGCTAATTCGGATGAACGACGGCGATATGGTAACGAGCGCGTCTTTGATTGATGTCTCTGAAGACGAAGATTAATGACTGAAAAAGGAGAGTCGAAAACGGTAAAGAAAATCATTATTTTCTTAATTAAAACAAGCCGGTGGAAATTTAGTTTTCCACCGGCTTTACTTTCACAAATTGGTTTATCCACAGTGTCAGAAAAATTATTTAAAGGCTATCTCAAAAATATTTTGCCTTCCTCTTTGCGTCTTTGCAGGATAAATAAAGTTTCCCGCAAAGTCGCAAAGTCGCAAAGGGAAAACTAAGAAATTTTTATCGGTTCGGTATTGTTGAGATAACTTGTATAAAAGGCGCCGCAAACGATAAATTAGCGGAAGAATTCGGTCGGCGCATTGAGGAACTAAAAAAGCCGCGTTAAACTATGACAAATGAAAAGCGCGACCGTTTTGAATCTGGCTTCAATCCTCGAACACAATGCGAAATTGCATCCCGAACACGAAGCAATCGTGGCGGGCGACGAGCGTCTGTCTTACAAGCGATTAAACGCGCTTTCAAATCGAGTGGCGAACGCGCTGGTCGAGATGAAAATCGGTCACGGCGATAACGTCGCTCTCTGCTGCCCGAATCTGGTGTTTTTCCCGATTATTTATTACGGCATTATGAAGGCGGGCGCGGCGGTCGTGCCGCTCAGTATTTTATTCAAGCCGCGCGAGATTGTTTATCAGTTAAAAGATTCCGAGGCAAAAGCCGTTTTTGTTTATGAGGGAACATCGGAACTCGCGCTTGCCGAAACCGTCAAGGAAGGTTTTGAACGGGTTGAAACCTGCGAGCATCTTGTCGTGATAACTTCGGATGAAAACACGCCGAGTCCGTTTGAAAATGCAAAAACTCTGGCGGAAATCACGGCTGATAAATCCGAAGAATTTGAAATTTTCCCGACCGAACCGGACGACACCTGCGCGATTCTTTACACTTCCGGGACGACCGGACAGCCGAAAGGCGCGGAACTGACGCATTTGAATTTGATGACAAATGTGACTACGATGCATGCGCTTTATTTGCCCGTTTCTGATTTTACCGACGGCGTTCAAAAGACCGCATTGATAACTTTGCCGCTTTTCCACACGACCGCGCTGACCTGTCAGATGAACACGAATCTCTACGGCGGAAACCGCGTCGTTCTTCTGCCGCGTTTTGACCCGAAAACGACGCTGGATGCGATGAAAAAGGAAAAAGTAAATTTTTGGACGGGCGTTCCGACAATGTATTGGGCTTTGCTCAAATATGTCGAGGAAAATGATTTCGACGTTTCGCCGATTGCCGAAAACATTCTTGCCGTTACTTCCGGCGGGGCGCCGATGCCGGTCGAATTGATGAAGGAAGTCGAAGGAAAATTAAACGTGCGCGTCAGCGAAGGCTACGGACTTTCGGAAACATCGCCGCTCGCCACGTTTAATCATTTTGAAAAGCCGGTCAAAGCCGGCACGGTCGGACAACCGATTTTCGGCGTCGAGGTCAGATGTGTTGACGAAAACGACCGCCAGGTAAAACACGGCGAGCGCGGTGAAGTCGTCATTCGCGGCAGCAACGTGATGAAGGGTTATTACAAACGTCCCGAAGCAACCTCTGAGGCGATGCGAAACGGCTGGTTTCACACGGGCGACATCGGAATTTTCGACGACGAAGGATATTTATCAATCGTCGACCGCAAAAAGGATATGATTCTGCGCGGCGGCTACAACATTTACCCGCGCGAACTCGAAGAAGTGATTATGACGCACGAAGCCGTCTCGCTGGTTGCCGTTATCGGCATTCCGGATGACCGTTTGGGCGAAGAAGTAAAAGCCTTTGTCGTGCTGAGGCAAGGTTTTGATTTGTCGGAAACTGAAATGACCGGTTGGTGCAGAAAACAGTTTGCTGCTAATAAATATCCGCGCCTCGTCGAGATTTGCGAGAGTTTGCCGATTGGCGCGACGGGCAAGATTTTGAAAAGGGAATTAAGAAATAATTAGCCACAGCACGCAGAGAAAAAAGAAGATAAAGTTTTTGTTTTACCTCTGTGTTCTCTGCGCGCTCTGTGGCTAAAACTATTTATGAAAGTGCAAGTTTTATTTTTCGGCGCGACGGCGGAAGCGGTCGGTGAAAGGGAAATCGAAATTGAGTTGGAAACGGAAACTAAAGCCGCCAACGCTTTCCAACAAGTCATTTCCGCTTATCCGAATCTGCAAAAACACTCTTTGCTTTTCGCGGTTAATCAGGAATACGCAAACGGCGAACAATTTATTAACGACGGCGATGAATTAGCGGTTTTTACGGCTGTTTCAGGCGGCTGATTTTATTTATCATTTATCGTCCTTCTTTCTAGATAAACGGCAAATGATAAATGATAAATGATAAATGACTAAAGATTTTTTTGAAATTACCGCCGAACCGCTCGATGTCGGCGCGATTGCGCGGCGTGTTGTTTTGCCGGAGTGCGGCGCGACGATTAGCTTGGACGGATATGTCCGGCAATGGACGAAAGACAGGGAAACGCTTTATCTGGTTTATGAAGCGTATGAGCCGATGGCTCTGCGCGAAATGGGGAAACTTATCGAACATGCCCGCGCGCGGTTTGAAATTGCGTCGGTCGGCATCGTTCATCGCCTCGGAAAACTCGAAATCGGCGAAACGAGCGTGGTTATTTCGGTCGCCGCGCCGCATCGCCGCGCCGCTTTTGAAGCCTGCGAGTGGCTGATAACGGAATTAAAACGCACCGTTCCGATTTGGAAAAAGGAAATTTATGCAGGTGGCGAAGTTTGGATTGAAGGCGAGAGTTTAAAATGATGAATTAGGAACGATGAATGATGAATGTAAGAAATTGATTTTAATTCATTATTCATCGTTCCTAATTCATCATTTCAATCTGTTGGATTGGTCTTCCCGAAACGCTCTAAAAAATCAGGTGAATTCTGCCGCAGATTAATCCAGTTTTCAAAAACTTCGGGACTTTCGAGCCATATTGTGAACCATTCGACAATTTCCCGTTTTTCTTCACGTTTCTTTTGTTCGACCTTTTGATTTTTTGCAATCATTTGAGCGCGGCTTTTACCCTTGAGCGCGGTTTCGCGCACGAGCCGCAAACCTTCGCGGTCATTCTCCGACAGAAATTTACGGCGCAGATTTTCGAGTTGGCGAATTGAACCGAGTGTTTGCCGGAAGTCGGCAAATTTTAATATGTTGCGAAACATCGCCGCGTAAGGCGATTCGAGCCGTCGTTCGACATCGAGTTCCATAATCTCCGCGTGGCGCAATTCCGCGCCTTCATCTGCCAGCAACCGGGCAATAATCATCGGCGATTCGACCGCGCTCGCGCCGTATTTTTCCCGAACGACCGCTTCGACGGCTTCGATTTCCTTTCCGCCGACCGATTCGCAATCGAGTTTTTCCCAAACTTCGATGATTAAATCAATTTTCGTGCGAGCGTTCCACATAAAGCACTAGGCTGTAGGCAGCGGCAGTAAGCAGTAGCAGAAAGCAGTTGGCAATAGTATTTAACAGTGAGTTGAAATAAGATACAATTCCTCTCAATTGTCGACTGCTCCTGCTTACTGCCTACTGCTGCTGCCTACTCCTCTCTGCCGCTGCTTGAATAAATTCGGTTGACGAATGGTTTTTAGCGTCGCCGACAATTGCCACTTGTCCGCCGACTGCAATCACCGTTTCGCGTTCCGGCACGCTTTCAATTGTATAATCCGTGCCTTTGGCGTGAAAATCGGGACGGATAGCGCGAATCAAATCTTCGACCGTCGGCTCCGGGAAAATCGTTACATAATCTACAAACTTCAGGGCTGAAACAATCTCGGCGCGTTCGCGTTCGGGCATCAAAGGGCGATTTTCGCCTTTCAATTTTCGCACTTGCTCGTCGGAATTGATGGCGACAATCAAACAATCGCCGAGAGCTTTCGCGCCCGCTAAATATCGAATGTGACCGATGTGGAAAAAATCGAAACAACCGTTTGCCAGCACGATTTTACGTCTTTTTTGGCGTTCGATGGCGACTCGCGCAACAAGGCGAAGCCTGTCTAAAATAGGGGCGAAACTGCCAATCGGATTTATAGAGTTGATAGGATTCATAAAGTTTATCCGATTGCTTTTATTTTGTGTTCCGCCGTTTCAATTTTTCCCAGAGATGCTTGTAATTCATCAAAACTTACCGAAGCCGTTCCCTTTTTCATAACGACAATTCCGCCCGCGTGATTAGCAACGGCTGCCGCGTCGGAAAAGCTCAAACCCGATGCCAGACCGAGCGCATAGGCGGCAATAACCGTGTCGCCCGCGCCGGTTACGTCAATCGGTTCTTTCGCGCCGACCGCTTCGATTGATGCGGGCGGCTGGTCTTTTTCAATCAGGAGCATACCTTTGTTGCCGCGCGTTATCAGCAAGGATTCAAAACCGAGGTTTTCGCGGAGTTTAATGCAATCGGCGACGGTGAAATTCGCGCCTAAAATTTGTTCGACTTCTTCCTGATTCGGCGTGGCGGTTGTCGCGCCGTTAAAATTTTTCAAATTAAAACGCGAATCAACCAGAACCGGAACTTTTTTTCGTTCAGCGATTTTTTCCGCAATTGCCGCGGAAAGCGCGTTTGCCACGCCGTAATTATAATCGGAGACGATTATCGCGTCGGCGTCCTCGGCGGCTGAAAGAAAATTTTGCTTCAATTCATTTTGCAATTGTTCCGAAATCGGCTCGCGGTTTTCATAATCGATTCTGATAACCTGCTGGCGCGGCGCGTAATGCTGTCCGGCAAGCACGCGAACTTTGGTCGTCGTTTGATAATTTTCCGCAGCAATTACAAAATTGCAGTCAACCGCAGCTTGCCGCAATTTTCCCAGCAGCGCGTTTCCGTTCAAATCTGTTCCGATTACTCCGACTAAAATTGCCGTGCCGCCCAAAGAAGCGACGTTGACCGCCGCATTAGCCGCGCCGCCCGCCAATGTTTCGGTTTCGTCGTGGCGCAGGATAAAAACCGGCGCTTCACGCGATACGCGGGCAATCTTGCCGCGCAGGAATTGGTCGGCAACCAAATCACCGACAATGACGATTTTTTTGCCGGAAAATTTCCTGCCGATTTTGTCGCTGAGTGTCGTCATCAAATTTAACAACCGATTATTGCAAAAAATTACAAAGAAAAAAAGGTTGGAGATTCGGTTAAATCTCCAACCTTTTTTTTAGTCGATTAAAACAATCAATGAGAATCGTAGCTGGAAATAGGAGAATCGCTCGGCGAACCCCACTGAACAAAACTTATCACATTGTCGAAGCTTCGCTGGACATAAAAAGTTCCGGTCGTATCGCGCCAGACGGCAATATCGGTTTTGCCGTCGCCGTCATAGTCGTTTTGGACGAGTTGGTCTGTCCCTGTTACGCCGAACGAAGAACTTATCAAAGCGCCGTCAGTGCTTTTCCTGATAAACCAGGTCAAATTAGCGGCAGCATTTGCGCCATTTCGCACGACTGCAATATCGGTTTTGCCGTCGCCGTCATAATCGCCGGGAACAACAAAATCGTCGCTCAAACCAAACGGAATCGCTTCATATGTAGTCGCCGTGCTTTTGAGAATATAGAAAATCGATTGAGAAGCGGAAGTCGCGCCCGGACGCTGAACGGCAAGGTCGAATTTTCCATCGCCGTCATAATCGCCCGGCGCGGTAAAATCGGTGGATAAACCGAACTGAACGCTTTTGAAACCGTCGCGGCTATTCATAAAATACCAAATCATCGAACCGTTCGTGCGGCGAACGACCGCAAAATCGGTTTTGCCGTCGCCGTCATAATCTCTGCCGACCGGTTCATCGCCGATTGCGCCGAATTGGACGGCTTGGAAGGTATTATTTGAACTGTTTAAGCGATACCAAAAACCGGTCGTTTCGCGCCAGACGGAAATGTCACCCTTGCCGTCGCCGTCATAATCGCCGGGAGTCGGATAATCGGTGTTACCGTCGCCGAATTGCTGAAAAATAAAGCCGCCGTTGCTTTTCAAGACATACCAAAAACCGTTGGACGGGCGAAAGACCGAGAAATCGGCTTTTTTATCATTGTCGGTATCAACCGCGTTTCGCAGGCTGATTTGGGCGGAAGCCGCCACGACGAGAAGCAACAGGCAAGCAAAGATTGCGCTAATCTTATTGCTTTTGGTCAAGATATTGTTCATTGAATTTTCCTTTTTATCTTAAAACTTTCCACAAAGACGTTCGTGCGGAATTTTGTGTCAAACTCTCGAGAAAATTTAATATACTACTTAAAACGCGACTTTTGCAATACTTCTTTAACAAAATGAAACTTTTGAAAATGAATGTCGATGAATCTTATTTACGCTGCTAACAAAATTTTAGACGCATTTTCACCGCTAAAAGTTTGACGATGCTTAAAATTTAAAATGCTGTCGGCAAAATCGACTTCTATCCTAAAAAACTATTCTGATACGCTTGTTCGATTTGATTGCTGATTGACTGATATTAAATATTTGTCCGGCAATTGTAATCGTGCCGTTTCGCGCGACGCCCGAGTTTGACGGAACGCTGAAATTTACCGTTCCGTTTCCGCTTCCTAAGCTGCCGCTTGTAACGGAAATCCAACTCGCATTGCTGGCAGCTGAAAAATCGCAGTTTTGCGGCGCCAATACATCGAAGGAAAAATTTCCGCCGCCGGAAGAAACGTTTTGAGAAGCGCTGGAAAGCGTAAATGTGCAGACGGTCGGATTTTGCAAAGCCTTTGCTATGTTCAGTCTGCCGCCCGATTTGACGACGCCGTTCCACTGCGGAAGCGCATCGACCGAATTCATCAAAGTCGCCTTTAACGACGACGCCGAAAGATTTGGATTGTAAGAAGCAAGCAAAGCCGCCGCGCCGGTTACGTGCGGAGTCGCCATCGAAGTTCCGCTAAGAACCTTATATGCGTCATTTGATGAATTCGATGTGCTTAAAATTCCCAAGCCGGGCGCGGCAAGGTCAATACTGGTTGCGCCGAAGTTTGAAAAACCGGCGCGATTGTCATCAGAGTCGGAGGCGGCAACCGTTAAAATGCTCGGAGTCGTATAGCTTGCCGGATAAAACGGAGTGGTTTCGACGTCGCGGGCATTATTTCCGGCGGCAAAAACCTGCAAAACTCCCGCGCTGCCGAGCGCGTCAATTGCGTCTTTAGTAGCCTGGTCGTAATCGCAAGCCTCCCCGCAGCCGCCGTAGGAATTATTCGTTACGCGAATATTGACGCCGCGTTGTTTCATCATTCGCACATAATTATAAGCGTTGATGAGCTGTGCCGAAGTTGTGTCAAAACCGTTCGGGCTGTAAATCTTTATCGCCATCAGACGGACGTTCCAGCTTACGCCGACCACGCCCAGAGAATTATTGCCGACCGCGCCGATTGTGCCGCTCGTGTGCGTGCCGTGTCCGCCCGCATCGTCAACCGGATTAGAATCGTTATAGAAGAAATCGTAACCGTAATAATCGTCGACAAAACCGTTGGCGTCGTCGTCAATGCCGTTATCGGGAATCTCGCCGTCGTTATGCCACATATTCGCGGCGAGGTCTTCGTGAGTGTATGCGATTCCGGTATCGATATTGGCAACAACCGTCGCGGCGCTTCCCGTGCTTAAATCCCAAGCCGCGGGCGCGGAGATTTTTTGCATTCCGTAAAGTTCGGAAAAGCGCGTGTCATTTGTCGTGCTGAGAAGGTGATAATAAAAATTCGGCTGGACGGATTCGACCACCGCGCTCGATTTATAAGATGAAAGCGCTTGATTAAACGAGCGACCGGCGGAAACTTTGACGCGCTGCCAGCCGAGGTCCGGGAATTCTTCGACGACGGCTGCGCCCGTTTGCGCGTTCATCGAACGAACCGACGCAGATTTCACGCCGGTTTTATATTTAATCAGTAATTCGCCCGGGGCATAAACTTCGGAATTGTATTGAGCAAATGTAATCTGAACGCTAAAAAGCAATAATACTGCGAAACAATAAATGAATTTAAAAGCTGTCATAAAAACCTCGCGGAAAGCAATCGGCGCAAACGAACTGCTAAACTAACAGTATAATTTTTCAGGCGAAAAAGACAAAATTTTTGTTGAGTAAAACCGATTAGCTAAAAAGATGAAGTTTTGCCCGAATAAGATGCACTGAATAAAGAGAAGAATTTATGGGGCGGCTAGTGGGGCTCGAACCCACGACCTCCTGAACCACAATCAGGCGTTCTAACCAACTGAACTATAGCCTTTATTTTCAATAGTTTAGCAGCAACAGAGCCAAACTAAAAAACTCAAATCAGACGCTCATCCCAACCTTCATACTATATATTATAATTATAAGTTGCGACCTATACATTTCAAGTATAAAAGGCTTGCTAACTAGAATATAACAAGCCTTTTTATAATTCAATCAATAATCTTCGGGTAAAAGTAAAGTCGTTGCACTTCTATCAGCCTCAGTTATAAGCCACAGCTTTACGCCTGTAGAAGTTTTGTAACTTGAGAGAATACGAAAACCTTCTTTAACTGATAGCTCATTTTCTCGCCTGTCATCTTTGCAGATGTCGCCATAATCGCCAGATTTATGTTTTGCCAGAAATTCATTCGGAGTTTGGTTCGCTTCTTCCAATGCTTCTCTTGCTCCGATGGTTAGATAAACTTTGCCAAGCGGAAATAAAACTTTTGACTCGTTCAACATCTCTAACTTGCGTCGGAACTTTAACCAAAAGACTTTTGCATCTTGCGGAACAACTGATAGAAACGAACCTACTTGCTTAATAATGGCGTTTCTTTCGTTTTGTCCTGCGTTTTGATAGATAGCAAGCATTTCATCTTGCTGACGATTTAAGAAGGCTTGTTTAGCCTGTTGTTGTGTTTGTGTTAAATTACTCATTGTAAGCTCCTGATTTTTTATTAGGGGTTAAGAGAGGCTTTCCTAGATTTTGCGGGTTTAGGAAAGCCTTTCGCCTTTAGACCGTTTGACGTTTCAAACCTTGCCTGTATATGTTGACCGTCGCTCCGGCTATAATGTGATAGCAGACCAAACCGCGTTCGCTTGCTTTACATTCGCATTGACCGAATTTCGCGCCGTCTTTGACATCGAAGCGGACGGTGTAAGAATTAGTATTATTTGCAGATTTCACAGCAAAGACTCGTTCAGCAATAAAGCGGACTTGCGGTTTCAGTTTGCGGCATCTTTCGATTGCCTTTACAGTATTTTCGGTAGTAAGTTTTATCATTTTTTAGTTCCTCTCAAAATTTAAGATTTGTTGTTTCCAACTATCTATAACTATACGCATTGTATAGAAGAAAGTCAATACGAAACGTATAGTTTTTAATAAAATTATTGTGTTAGTTTTATACTATGTGTATAGTTAGAGAAATGGATGGAAAAAATCTTAAAATAAAAAGAAGCGAGTTAGATTTTACACAAGAACAACTTGCTACTGAGTTAGGTGTAACAGCTAATACTGTTGCTCGGTGGGAACGTGATGAAATGAAGATTCCGCCCTTTTTGCATTTGGCTCTAAAGACAATTGAAACCGAAACTAAGAAGGCGATAATTAAAAATCAAAAGAAAGTAGATTAACAGCTTATAAACTTGGCAAATAAAAATTTCTCTTGTCGTTTATAGGCACTTTAATTTATATTAAAAGGGCTTTCTTATCTCATTCTTAGCCAAAACAATAGTAATGAAATTAGATACCCTTACCAATTTCACAATTACTCAGCCAGTTGACCCAATTACAAGCATTGACACCCCCCTTCTTATCATTGCCGGACCTGGTTCGGGAAAGACTTATACATTAGTAGAAAGAACGCTCCATCTGGTTAAACAAGGTGTGAAAGCAGAACAGATAATGGTAGCAACTTTTACAGAGAAAGCTGCCAAAGAACTAATTACCCGTGTTTCTAACAGGTTGCTGGAATTAAACATTAAGGTGAACTTGAATGAAATGTATATCGGAACACTTCATTCTATATTTCTAAGATTTTTAGAAGAAAACCGAGAATTCACACGCTTAAAGAGAAGTTATAGAGTGCTTGATGACTTTGACCAAAAATATTTTGTTTACCGTTTTATCAATGAATTCATTTCAATAGAAAATTCACACTTGTTACTGGGGGATTATGCAGGTGGAAAATGGCAAAAGGCGCAAAAGGTCATTGGCTTTGTTTCAAAGATAGCAGAAGAATGCTTGGACGTGGATGAATTGATTAAATCAGATGTTCCTGACATTCGGGTTATGGGGCATTTTTACAAACTCTATCAACAAAAACTAAGTGATGACAATTGTTTGGATTTTTCTAATATCCAATCCGAAGTTTTGCACCTCCTCGAAAATCAGCCACACATTTTGGAGAAATTGCAGGATAAGATTCAATACTTGATGATTGACGAATATCAAGATACGAATACCATTCAGGAAAGAATTTTAATGTTGCTTGCCAATAAGCATAGGCGAATTTGCGTTGTTGGCGATGATGACCAAGGACTGTATCGGTTTAGAGGCGCGACAATCAGGAACATTTTAGAGTTTCCTCAGAATTTCGCGGACGGTGAATGTCAGAAGGCTGAACTTGTTATAAATTACCGTTCACATCCGCACATTATTGAATTTTATAATCGTTGGATGGAACAAACGACTTGGGAAGAAGACGGTAAAATGTTCCGCTTTCCAAAAGCTATAAAACCTCGTCAAGCAGAGTTTATTGATAATCCATCAGTCATCAAAGTAAGCGCAAAAGGAAACCCAGAAACGTATAATGAAGAGGTATATCAATTTATAAAGTTTCTTGAAGACAATAAGAAAATAAAGGATTACAACCAAATAGCTTTTCTTTTCCGGTCAGTGAAACATCAAGACGTAATAGGACTTGCCAAATACCTCGAAAACAAAGGTATAAAGATATTTTCACCACGTTCCGCACTATTTTTTGAACGCGAAGAGATTCAACTCCTCCTTGGAGCTATTATTTTTATCTTTCCAAATTTGTTTGAGGATTTGAAATGGCAGGAAGACGCGAAACTTGAAATTTGGGATAAATATGAACAATGGAAAGCTAGATTTGCAAATACAATTCGCGCAGATATTGGAAAGCACAAAGAATTGCTTCAATGGTGTCAGAGAAGGTCAAAAGAACATTTAACTTTTACCAAAAATACAAACTATGGTCTTGCGGCATTACTTTATCAGCTTTTGGAATATCCAATGTTTGCTGAGTTCCTTGGTATTGATTTGAAGGATAATAAGGTAAATCTGAGAGCATCTTACAACATAGCTTTACTTTCGGAGTCTCTAATAAATTTGTGTAAATGAACTGTTGGTGAAACTGCTGCTCGGCAG
>CAXSBF010000025.1:0-62670 GCA_964235785.1 uncultured Pyrinomonadaceae bacterium
CTGCCGAGCAGCAGTTTCACCAACAGTTCATTTACACAAATTTATTAGAGACTCCAAATTTATTAGAGACTCCGGATTCATAAATTACCAAACCAAATTTTATGTAGTTTAT
Organism: uncultured Pyrinomonadaceae bacterium; assembly: GCA_964235785.1. Classification (GTDB taxonomy): domain Bacteria; phylum Acidobacteriota; class Blastocatellia; order Pyrinomonadales; family Pyrinomonadaceae. The sequence continues at coordinate 113 of CAXSBF010000025.1, forward strand.
CTGCCTGAATAATGTTTTTTCTTATTAGACCAATGAGTGTTCCTATACGAGTGTGACCTTCTACTAATCTTAAAAATGCGTTCTCATTAATTAAACTACCCTTTATGAATATAGGCTTACTTTTCCAAGTGTTATTTATTTTCCAATAATCAACAACTTCAATTCTACTGTCAATACAACACCACCCATCTTTATTAAAGCAGTTCACTCTTTTACTAACACTATTTACCCACCGAACAAAATCTGAATAAATTCCACAACTGATTAAATCATTTCCACTAACTTTAATTTCATTCCAAGTAATCTTATTTAACTCTAGGTTTTCATATTGTAACTGGAAGTCCTCTTTTCTGCCGTGCGGTGCTAAAAGTTGTTCAATAACATCGTCAGGAATGTGAGGACAACATCTTTTTATTTCAGATTCTATTATGTTACCTGCACTATCAAATTTTAAGTTTAATAATTCTGAAAACTTCACGAGTAAAATTTACAAACTGTTCAAAGGCACAATTAATTCAGCAGAATCAGAATCAGGAATGTTGACGCTTCGACTGACAGCGTGAGAACTCATTTCCTTTGCAGGATAGGGCTTGAGTAGCTCTTGAAGCCTGCTTGTATCTTTTAATTTCGCGTCTAACCATTCATCATAATTTTCAGGCTTGAGAATAACTGGCATTCTATCGTGAACGGGCTTTAACACCTCATTAGCTTCGGTTGTAATAATCGTGCAGGTCTCAAGTAATTCGCCTGTTAGTTTATTAAGCCATTCTTCCCAAAGTCCGGCGAATCCGAACACATCTTTCTCTTTAAGATAGAAGTAAAACGGTTGTTTTGCGCCTGTGCCTTTCTTTTGCCATTCATAAAAACCACTCGCGGGAATAATACATCTGCGGCTTTTGAATGCTTCACGGAAAGAAGGTTTCTCCGTAATGGTTTCGGCTCTGGCATTTATTAAGCCTTTAGAAGTAGGAGCCTCTTTAGACCAACTCGGAACGAGTCCCCATTTAGAGACGTTGCAATACAAGCGGATTGCCGCCGTTTCTTACATAATTAGTGGCAAAAGTTCGCCTGAAGGAGTGAAACGCTCCGTCAGGCTTTATTGCTAACTTTTCAAAAAGTAAATAGAAATCGCGCAAGATATTATCATAGGAAACCTTACAGCCGCTTTTAGTGCAAAACATCAGTTCAAACTTGTGCAAGGCTGAATACTTAAATAAAACCTTGCGTAGCTCGTAGGAGAAGGGAACAATTCGTTCTTTATTTCCTTTGCCGATAACTGAGAGCAACAAATTATCAAAGTCAATCTTACTTCTTTCGAGTGTTAGGCATTCGTTAATCCGAAGTCCTGTATCTATCATCAGCAATAAGATGGATTGTAACCTTTTCTCGGTAAAGGTTTTTGGTTTATACCGGACGATAATTTTTAGTTCACTATCAGTTAAAGAGCGCAAAACGGTTTGTCCTCCCTTTAATTGTTTAAGGCTTAAATTTTCAAAATTGTGTTCTTCGTGTAACCATTTAAGAAAAGTGTTCACGCCGCGAATATAGGCATTGATTCCGCCAATGCCAGTTCCGCGTTCACGAAATGTAATCACGGCATTTTGCAACGATTGTTTTGATAAATCATCGAATGCGCCGACTTGCTTAAAGTAGTTGTATGTCTCGGTGTAAAAGCTCAAAGTTCTTTCAGATAGATTTCTGAAATACCTACGCTCTTTTATGAATTGTTCAAAAAGGGTATCCATTCATTCCTCCAAATCAGACTATCAAATGATTTGAATGAGCGAAAAGATTTAAGGTAAGTTGTTGAAAATAAATAAGATGGGCGGCTAGTGGGGCTCGAACCCACGACCTCCTGAACCACAATCAGGCGTTCTAACCAACTGAACTATAGCCGCCATAAAAATTGCTTGAACTGCAAATAACGAGTTTCCGAGTTTTTAATTATTACAGCAAACAAGCCGTTTGTTCAAGCCGTCAGTTATTCAGTTTTGATTTTCAGAATTTGTTTATAAATTAAGCGAGATTATCTTTCGACAGCTTGTCGACTTTGCTTCAATAGTAAATTCGCCTTTTCTCGAAACTCTTTTGCCTTTTCGGGTTTTTCTCCCTTTGCCAATTGAACATAAGTTTCTGCGGTTTGTTCGGCTATTTCGGCAAAACTGTGTTTGAGTTCCTTGTTTTCCGGGCTTTTCGCCAGCGAGCGATTAAAAAATTCCAGCGATTTTTCCTGATTTGAAAGACCTTCGCCGAGTTTAGCCGTTTTTGCTAAAGCCGCGCCGAGATTGCCGTAAATCTGAGCCAAATCGGCAATCGTTTCGCCGTTATTTTCGTCATTGTTCAAAAGATTTTCGCTGATTTCACGCGAGCGAAGCAAATAGGGTAAAGCCCTTTCGGGTTCCTGATGATTTAAGCAAGCTTGTCCGAGAGCGAGCAATGTAATTGAAGTGTTGCGCTTGTAGCCTGCATCTTTCAAACTGCTCTGCATTAGATTTTCAATCAGCGCCAGCGATTTTTCCAGATTGAAAATCGCTTCCGAAAAATTTCCGCTTTTATCGCGCGCAATTCCCAGACGGCGGTAAAACGCCCACAAATCATACTGAAATCTGGTGTCTTCGGGAAATTCGTCGTGTAATTTTTCCGCTTTGGAAATAACTTCTTTCAGCCCGACAATTGATTTTTGATAATCGCCAAGCGAAGCGTAAGCGGCGGCGATTAAACCTTTTGTTTGATATAAAATCTGCCGGTTGTCAGGCGTGGGTTTTTCAGTTTGATTCAATTGCTCGGCAATCGTCAATGCTTTTTTACAAACAATCAAAGCCTCATTTGGTTTGCCCAATTTCAGAACTGAGATTGCGTAATTAGAATAAGCGTTCCATAAATCTGAAGAATTTTTACCGTCGTTCGGGTTTTCGGCGACGAGTTTTTCAAAAATCGGGGGAACTTGCGCGTAAAGGTCGGCGGATTTCCCGGATTCGCCGCGCAGATAAGCGACGTTCGCCAAAAAGCCGTAACCGCTAGCCAAGCCTCGCAGGTAGTCTGGGTTTTGCGAATTTTCGGCAAGCAGTTTTTCGTAAATCGCAACGGCGCGGCGATGATATTCTTCCGATTCGGCGACGTTTCCGGCGGCTTGGTGCATCTCGCCGACATTAAAATAAGCCTGCGCTAAATCGTCCTGCAAGTCAGGATTGTCTTCTGCGTCCTGCGCCAAGAATTGAAGCTGCTCGACGGCTCTTTCGAGCAAAATTTCGCGGGCGGGCAAACTTCCCGAAAGATTGCGAATCGCATTGTGAACATCAAAAACTAAGGATTTGGAAATGTTTCGCAGATTTTCGGTTCGTTGTTCGGCTCGCAGGCGTTCGCGTTCGGCGCGGCGCGATTGCCGCACGGTCGCAACCAATCCGATTGACAAACTTAAAACGACCAAACCGGCGGCGACAATTGCCCAACGATTGCGACCGACGAATTTGCCCGCGCGGTAGAAAAACGTATCGGGACGCGCCTTTATCGGCAATTCTGCCTGGTAAAGGCGCAAATCTTCAGTCAGTTCTTCGACAGATTTATAACGCCGTTCGGGTTCGCGCTTCAAGGCTTTTAAGACGATATTATCTAAATCACCTTTTAGTGATTTTAAATTTTGGGCTATAAATTTTGAGCTGTAAATTTCGCTCTTTGGGCTTTGGACTTTGGACTTTGGACTTTCAACTTGTAATTCGTTTTTTGCCGCTTCGCTTGGTTTGGGCGGTTCCGAACGGTTGACGACGTGCCAAATTTCCTTTTGATTTTTCGTGTCAATGAATTGAAACGGACGATAACCGCTTAGAAGCTCATACAAAATTACCCCCAAAACATAGACATCGCTGGCGGCGGTAATCGCTTCGCCTTTTATTTGTTCGGGACTGGCGTATTCGGGCGTAAAGGGCTGATGCTCGGTAACAGTCGCCTTGACTTCGGTTTCCGAAAGCAGTTTGGCAATTCCGAAATCGAGCAGTTTCGGGATGCCTTCGCCGGTAATCAAAATGTTTTCCGGTTTTAAGTCACGATGCACAATCGAATTTTGGTGGGCGAACGAAACAGCCGAGCAAACTTTGCAAAATAGGTCAATCCGCTCATTGACCGATAGTTTTTGCTCGTCGGCAAACCGCGTAATCGGTTTGCCTTCGACGTATTCCATCACCAGAAAAGGCGTGCCTTCGGTGGTCGTTCCGCCATCAATAAGTTGGGCGATAAAACGATGCCTGAGACGCGCCAGAATTTTTCGCTCAAGTAAAAAGCGCTGGAGAGCCGAAGCGGAAAAAAAATGTCGCAGGAATTTGACGGCGACCTTTTGTTCAAAATCCCCGTCCTCGCGTTCGGCTAAAAATACCACGCCCATTCCGCCCGCGCCGAGTTCGCGCTTTATCCGGTATTTGCCGATTTGCTTGCCGATGAATCCTTTGGATTGGTTGTCTGTTTCTTCGTTAAAGAAAGAAGACAGTCGGTTGTTTTCAAAAACGTCGTGTTCTTTTGAATTATCAAAAGCGAGCAACGATTCGACTTCGCCGAGCAGTTCGCCGTCCGCGCCGCACGACTTAGCGAGATATGCGGCACGTTCCGAGAGCGGTTGTGCTAAAACCGCTTCGAGAACATCTTTGATTTGCAGCCACCGTTCGGGAGACATATTTTGAAGGATAAAGGATAAGGGATAAAGGATAAATAAGAAAATGAATTGTTTATCCTTTATCCTTTATCCTTTTGAGAAAGTTCGCGTTGCAGAAAAAGTTTGGCTATCGTCCACTCGCGTTTGATTGTAGCGGGCGAAACGTTCACGATTTGAGCGGTTTCTTCGACCGATAAGCCGCCGAAAAATCTTAGTTCAAAGATACGGGCTTGTCTCTCGTCGAGCCGCGACAGGTTTTTTAATGCTCTGTCCAAAACCAGTAAATTTAATGTTTCTTCTTCAAAAGTATCGACGGCGCGGTCGAGCGTGACGCGCTCCATTCCGCCTTCGCGCTTTTGACGGTTGCGGCTGACGGCGTGATTGACAAGGATGCGCCGCATCATATTTGCCGCAATGCTGATAAATTGCGTGCGGTTCAGATAAGCGCCGTTTTCCTGTTCAAAAAGACGCAGATAGGCTTCGTGAACCAGCGCGGTCGGCTGCAAAGTATGTTCGCTGCGTTCCTGCCGCATATAGTAAAACGCTAACCGTCGCAGTTCGTCATAAACGAGCGGATATAATTTATTCAGTTCCAGATTGCCTTCTGTTTCGGCGTCTCTGGTAACGGGCGTTCGGTTCATAAACCTTAAAGATACTTAACAGATTAGAGATTCAAGATTGGAGATTGGAAATTACAAATCTTGAATCGAGATTTTGCCTCAAAAATAAATTGTCAATTATGTAAAACTTTTTTGAGCCGTTTTGGTCAAAAATATTGCGTTTATATACAGAGCAATACTTACCTGTAAAAAAATTTAGGAAAATTATAAAAATAATGATTCTAAATTCTACCAAAATACGCCTTTATTATTAAGGGAAATTTTCAACTAGAACACTTTAGTCAAAAATTTAAAAATAAAAAAGGAAAGAGCAGCGGTTTTCACAATTTATCTGAAACTTTAGGAGCAAAAAATATGGAAAGAATGCTTATCAAGCACTTGAGCGGCTCGAAAGCCAATCAGGTCGAAGAATTCGCAATTAAACATCACAACGAACTGATTTTCGGGCGCGATACGTCGGCAACCGTCAAATACGACCCCGACCGAGATGATTTGGTCGGTCGCCAGCACGCCAAAATCAGCCGCGACCCGAACGACCCGAACGCATTTCTCGTCACGGATTTAAACAGCACGAACGGAACATTCATCAATAAACAACGCCTCACCGGGACGATGAAATTGCAGCCGGGCGATATGGTGCAATTCGGTCCCGGCGGACCCGAATTTCAATTCGATGTCGAGCCGCGCCCCGACAACGGCGCAAAGGCAACTAGAGTGATGGACGTTTCGGCAGCCGGAAGTTCCGCTCCGGCGACCAGAGTCGTCAGCGCGAATACCGGCGCGGCAAATTACAACACGCCTGCTCCGCCCGCAGGGAACGCGCCCGGAACAGTCGGTAAAGCGACGGTCGAAAGAATGATTTCACATACCGTTACCGAAACGAAAAAATCGCAGGGTCGCAAATTCGGACTAATCGCCGGGCTTGCCGCGCTCGGCGTTTTGATTCTTTTCGGCGCGGTTATCGGCGGGGCATATTGGTATAGCTCGAACCGCGAATCGGCAATGAAAGAACAGCTCGCCACCGAAACCGGCGCGGTGAAAAAACAGATTGCCGACGATAAAGCCGCCGCGCCGATTTCCGCCTCCGACATCAACGATAAATACGGAAAATCGGTTGTTTATATCGAAGTCGCGTGGCGTTTGATTGACACGCAAAAGCAAGCGCAGATTTATCATCAATACGTTCCGAACAGTCGTGAATATTTATCGAAAATAATGGGCGTCAATTACGGAAAAGGTCCGATTGACCAAACGGCGGGCGGCGCGATTCCGGTTTATATTCAAGTCGAAGATTCATACGAGCCGATTCTGACGGACACAAAAACCGCTCTGACCGTGCCAATCGGCGGCAGACATACGGGCAGCGGTTTTATCGTCACCAGCGACGGTTTCGTTTTAACGAATCGCCACGTTGCCGCGACCTGGATGACGACTTATCACTTTCCGCAAGACACGCCGCGCGGCATCGTTATAACGCCAAGCGGACAATTGGCTTCGAGTTCTCTTGTTCCGCCGCCGAACGATTGGGTTCCGGCAAACACCAAACAGGAAGGGAAACAGCTGCAAGGGAACTTAAAAGGCGTGGACGATACGCTTGACGTAACGCTTGCCGGAAAAGAATCGAGAATGGCGGCGCAGCTTAAACAAACTTCCGACCGTCACGACGTCGCTTTGATTAAAATAGACGTTCCCGGACAATTGACGAAAGTCGAGCTTTATGACAATTACGACACGCTGAAAAAAGGCGAATCGGTAACGATCATGGGTTATCCGGCGGCGTCTCCGGCAGTCTACGGCGTAATCAAATCGAGCGACGTTTTCAACAAGGGAACGCAAATCAAGATTATTCCCGACCCGACCGTCACGACGACGAATATTGGAAACATCATCCGCGACAGCGACGAAAAAGCCAAAGACAAGCGCGTCAGCGTAATGGGCGATGTTATCCAACTTGCCACCGGCTCGACCGGCTCGGGTAATTCCGGCGGACCTGTCTTTGATTCGCAAGGGCGCGTCATCGGAATTTTCTTTGCCGGACAACAAGCCGACGCGATAACTTACGCCGTTCCGATTCGCTACGGCAAAGAGTTTCTGGCGACGGAATGAAATTGAAGGATAAAGGATAAGGGATAAGGGATAAAACCTGATTTGTTTTCCTTTCATCCTTTATCCTTTATCCTTTATCCTTTCAGATTATGCGTTTTCAACCGAACGAAATGATTGGCGAGTATCGCGTGACAAATTTTTTGGGCGCGGGCGGGATGGGCGAGGTGTATCAAGGCGTCCACGCCAAACTCAATCGTCCCGCCGCCATCAAGGTTTTGAGCGAATCATGTTCGGACGCTTCTTTTACGGAGCGCTTTTTTAACGAAGCGCGTCTGCAAGCCAGCCTGCATCATCCGAACGTCGCCGCACTTTATGATTTTCAAGAAATTGGCGGTCGGTGGTGTATTTTTATGGAATTCGTCAACGGCGAAAGTCTGGAAGATTTGGTTGCGCGACGCGCCTTCACGGTTGAAGACGCGCTGAAAACCTTTCAGCCGATTGTCGAAGCCATTGCTTTTATTCATCAAAACGGAATTTTGCACCGCGACATCAAATCGCAAAACATCAAACTGACTTCCGGCGGAACGGTCAAATTGCTGGATTTCGGTATTGCCAAAGATTCGACCAGTCATAGTTTGACGCAAACAGGCGGCGTTATCGGCACGCCGAGTTACTTAGCGCCGGAACAATTGGCGGGCATAGAAGCGTCAGAACAAACCGACGTTTGGGCGTTGGGCGTTTTGCTATATGAAATGCTGACCGGCATTGAGCCTTTCAAAGCCGACACCATCGGTGCATTGTGTATGCAGATTACGCTCGCAGAATTTGAATTGCCCGAAAAAATAAATCCGGCTGTGCCGCGCGAAGTTTCAAAGATTGTGGCGCGTTGTTTGAAAAAGAATGTCGCTGAACGTTACCGGACGGCTGATGAATTGCTCGAAGATATCAGGCAATTTTTGAGGGGTGAAAAGTCGCACTCGAAAACCGCAAAGGCATTTTCGGGGTTAAAAAAATCGTTTGCTTTCTCGTCAAAAAATGCGCCCATCGCAACTGACGTGATGGATTTTTCGTCAGGTCAAAATCAGACGGACGCATCTTTTCGTCAAAACACTTCCGAGAATTATTCTTATCAAACCGATTCAAACGATGGAAATTTTCAAAATCAATCGTCAAGGAAAAAACTTCCGGTTGTGATGATTGCCGTCGCTTCTTCGGTCGCCGTGATTTTGCTGTTTGGTTTGGTCGGACTCGGCGTTTGGTTGATGAACGGTTCGAGCGCAAACAATACAACGGCAAACTCCGCTTCAAAAGTTGCCGTTGATTCCAAAGACGGCAAAACTATCGTTGCGCAATCTGCAAAGGCGACGGCTCAAAGGCGCGTTCGGGTTGATGTCGATGAAGGCTCGGCGCAGGTTTTTCGCAATAATCAAACGGTCGGCGCGACACCGTTTGATTTGGAAGCGGGCGAAGGTGAAAAAGTTGATTTGACGCTCAAGCGAAACGGTTTTGAAGATAAAACCGTGCAGATTGAGGTTTCGAGCCGCAAACAGGTTTATACCTTTTCGCTCAAACCGAAATAAATATTATAAAATACAAAATAACTCGCAAATACAAAAGGGGAAAGAAATGTTTGAAACAAAAAAATTGAATATGAATGGGGCAACAAAAACAATAACGGCAACGGTTCAGACTGACGCAGGCTGTGTGCGCGAGGCAAACGAGGACAGCGGACGGCACGTTTTGCCGAACGACCCGGAAACTCAATTCAAAAAGGGGATTTTGACGATTGTCGCCGACGGAATGGGCGGACACGCATCGGGCGAAGTCGCCTCGCAAATGGCTGTCGATTTAATCAGCGAATTTTATTACGCCGATAAAACACATTCCGCGCCCGGTTCCTTGCGAAACGCGATAGAGCTGGCAAACAGGCAAATTTATGAGACATCGCTGACGGATGAAAAAATGTTCGGAATGGGAACGACCGTTATCGCGCTGGTTTTGCTCAGCGACCGGGCGTTCTCGGCGCACGTCGGCGACAGCCGGCTTTACCGTCTGCGCGGGCAAAAAATGGAGATGCTGACGCTCGACCATTCGCAGGTGATGGAAATGGTCAAATACGGAATTATCTCGATGGAAGAAGCCCGCAATCACGACGATAAAAACGTTATTTTACGCGCAGTCGGCACGCAGCCTTCGGTGGATGTCGAAGTTTCGGAAACTTTTACGGTCGAAGCGGGCGACCAATTTTTGCTTTGCTCGGACGGTTTGTGCGACATGATCGAAGACGAAGCGATTCGCCGGATTTGGGTTTCCGCAAGAGACGTTCACGCGGCGGGCGAGCGGCTTATCGAGCAGGCAAAGGAAAACGGCGGACACGATAACATAACGGTCGGAATAGTTCGCGTCTCGGCGCAAGGCGATGCCGAAGCAAGCGAAAACGTGCGTATCACCAGGGAAGTTGAAACCGGCGAATTGAGTAATTAGCAGTATTAGCCGCTGATTTGCCCGGTTGACGAAGATAGGAAATAAAAATATTAGAGTTAGCACTGAAATAATTTTTATTTGTTTAGATTCGTCAATCGCGCAAATCAGCGGCTAGCAAAATCAGGAGAAATAAAATGATCGGAAAAACGGTAGGAAATTATAAAATCGAGGAAAAGCTCGGCGAAGGCGGAATGGGCGCGGTTTACAGAGGCGTCGATACGATGCTCGACCGCGAGGTTGCCATCAAAGCTCTTAAACCGGAACTTGCCAGCCAAACATCTATTGTTGAACGCTTTCGCTCGGAAGCCGTAACTCTGGCAAAACTCAATCATCCGAATATCGCGTCGCTTTATTCGCTGTTTCGGCAAGGCGAAGAACTTTATATGGTTCTCGAATACGTGCGCGGCGAAACGCTCGATTCTATTTTGCAGAAACGCGGCGCTCTGCCGTCCGAAGAAGCGATTCCGGTTTTCTGTCAGGTTCTCGACGGCATCAACCACGCGCACGAATTCGGCATTGTTCACCGCGACATCAAGCCTGCGAATATGATGTTGACGGAAAACGGCAAGCTGAAAGTTTTGGATTTCGGTATCGCACGCCTTTTGGGAAGCGCGAGAATGACACGCGCCGGAAATATCATCGGAACTTTGGAATATATGGCGCCCGAACAGGTCAAAGGTCAGGAAACCGACGCGCGTTCGGATATTTATGCTTTGGGAATGATGCTTTATGAAGTTTTGACCGGAAAAACTCCGTTCGATACGGAAAACGAGTTTGAGTTGATGAAACTTCAAACCGAGACAATGCCGATTCCGCCGCGTGAAATAAATCCCGATATACCCGAAGAAGTCGAAGCCGCGATTATGCAGGCGATTGCCAAAGACCCGAACGAACGCTACCAAAACGCGGGAGAATTTCTACAGGATTTGCTCGACGCCGGATTTACAACCGCCGGAACAATGCGCGGAAATACCGGAATGCACAAAATGCGCGCCGAAACCAAACCTTCGCGCCCCATAATCCAGCAGCCGCGCACAAGCGAAGCGGTTACCGTCAAAAGAGAAATTAAACAAACTCGTCTGGTCGATGCCGCAACCGCGCCGCTTCCGAACATCAATGTTAAAAAAACAGATTTGGGCGCAAAAACAGCAACGGCAAATGCCGCATCGGCAAACACAATGAAAGCCACCAAGCTCAGCGCGGCAAATGAAGAAACTATTACTCAAGACGTTCGAGTCGCTAATGTAGTCGCGCCTTCGTTTTTCAGCAAACTTACTTGGGTTCATTATGTCGGAGCAGGCGTCGCGGGTTTATTTTTGATTGGACTTTTGGCAGCCGTGCCGATGTTTATGTTAGGCGGGAGCGCAAAACAAAAAGCCGAAGATGTAAAACCCGTCGAAAAACCTGCGGTTGTCGAAACGAAGGAGCAGCAACCGGAAGTTGTAACGATGCCGCAACAGACGCAGGAACAAACGCAAGAACAAACGCAGCAAGAACCGGCGCAACAACAAGTTCAACAACCGGCGCAACAGCAACAACCGACAAATTCGCAGCCGGCAACTACGGAAGTCAAACCGCCGACGTCGCCGCAAGGAACGAGCGAGATAAAACCGCTTGTGCCGGAAACCGGAACGCTCGTGCCGCAGCCGGCGGATAAAACCGCCACGAAACAAGACAAACCGCGTGAAACGGCTGTTCAAAAACCTGCCGCGCCGCCCAAATCGGCTGCTCCCGCGCCGAAGAAACCGGGGAAGAAACCGAGCGCGGAGTGTTTATTAACGGGTGATTGCTAAATGGCAATCGTTACCGAAGGGTATTTGAATTAAGGAGTTTATAAAAGATGTACAAACGATTTTTTACAAATAATAAAACTAAAATTTTAATCAAAGCGGGAATCATCTGTTTGGTATTATTGTCGGCTTACGGCAATTCGTTCGCGCAACAATACAAAGGTTTAGCCGTTAAAAAGGAAAAGCTCATCAGCGTTCTGCGCTCGAAACAATTGCAAACGCGCGAAATTGTCGCCATCGTCAAAAGCAACGGCGTGGATTTTCTGTTGTCCGCGCCCGTGCAGACCGAACTGGTCGCCGCCGGAGCGCGTCCCGAAGTTATCGAAGCGGTTCGCACCAGTTACCGTGCCGCCGATGTAGCGGTTACGAAACCGCCCGTCAATACCACAGTCAGTAAAACCAAATTCTCCGGCACGCCGCTCACCAAAGACGCCGTTGTCGCGCTGCTCGAAAACGGCGTTGCCGATGTGCAGGTGCGAAAAAATGTCGAAGCCCGCGGCGTCAGCTTTCAAACAAATTCGCAAGTTCTCGCCGAACTAAAAAAAGCGGGCGGAAGCGTCGCTTTGCTTAATCTGGTTGCGTCAAGCTTCGTTAAGCCCATCGCCGTAACACCAACGACACCGCCTAAACCGCCTGCGCCGACAACTGCCGAAATCTACGACGGTTTGATTGACAAAGCAGTTGACCAATACGACAACAAACAGGACAAACAAGGCGCGCTCGCCACGCTTCAGGAAGCAGTCAAACTCGATGCGAATAATGCGAGAGCTTATCAAATTCTGGGTTATATGAATCTTTACGGCTTTAACAATTACGTCGAAGCCGAACGCAATATGAAGGAATCGCTGGCTCGCGGCGGAAGCGCCGTGTTTCGCGTGTTCCACGACCACAACGGCAGCTTTTCGGTTTTCTGCAAAGGCTCGCTCTACGTCGCCAAAGACACCGTGCGCTTTGAATCCGACGATAATGTCCACACCTTCCAGACGGCGGACGCGGACATCCAGAAAATCAAAACCAACAGCGCCTTCGCACGCGCTTTTCAAACGAAAAACGGCTCGTTCCAAATCGTCCTTAAAAGCGGCGACAAAGACGGCATAAAATACAACTTCGCGCCGCTGACCGACAACATCGCCGAATCGAAACTGATTATCCGTCTAATCGGTAAACAGGAATAATTATTTTGCAGATTTGGTAAAAAAACGGGTAAGAATTGTAAGATTCTCGCCCGTTTTTTTCTTTAAAGTTAAAAAATCATTCGGTTGGTTTAAACCTACCATCCGAAATTGTTTTTGTTCCTGATTAGCAGGCGAGTTCCACAGCTTCAAAATTATCATTCATCTTTTTTTACAATTCATACAATTTAAGGAATAGAAATTGCTCGACTTGCCAGTTCTAAACAAGCGTATTATTTCGCTTCAATTTTTCGACTTTTTTCAACTTTAAGGAGGGAATTATGCAAGTAAAAAAAATTATGACGAAAAATCCGGCGTGCTGCACCTCGGATTCAACTCTACAGGAAGTAGCGCATATGATGGAAATGTATGATTGCGGCTGCATTCCGGTTGTTGACGACCATCAATCAAAACGTCCAATCGGAACGATTACAGACCGCGACATTACCGTCCGCGCTTTTAGCCAGGGCAGCAATCCGCTCGAAATGAAGGCGTCCGATATAATGACGACCGACATCGTTACAGTTACGCCGGACACCGGCATTAATCATTGTCTCGATGTAATGGAAGACAAACAAATCCGCCGCATTCTGGTGGTCGATAAAAGCGGAAAATGCGTCGGGATTGTGGCGCAAGCCGACATTGCCGAACACGCGACAAATCACCACGAAACGGTAGACTTTCTCCGCGAAGTTTCCGAGTCAGAATCCGACCGCTCGCGCGAAAGAAGATTTGAATCAGACCGTTTTCCAAACAATGAAAGAAGAACGTATCGGCAAAACAATCGTTCATTTTCGCAAAATGAATCGCCTAACAGGTCGCGCGAAACGTATCGTCAATCTTACGCCGAAAAAGAATCCTTTTCTAACGGCAAAATGTTATTGACGCTTTTGGGCAGCATCGGTTTGGGCGCGGGTTTGAGTTATTATTTCGGAACGGAAGAAGAGAAAAAACGTCGTCCGTTCGTCAATCAAAAATTCAACACTAAACAACCGGACACGAAAATTTCGGTAGAAAAAAAGACGACTCATTCGACGGCGAATCCGCAGCCGACTTCGGTTCTAAACGAAACGTCTTTATCTGATACGCGAACGGGTTTGACCGGAAACAGAGATACAATTAGCGGCACGGTCAGTTCATTTAATAGAACCAACGATGACGATGATTTGAAGCCGATTACAGAGATAGGGCGCACTGCGACTAATTCCTAATTTGCCTGCGAATACATAACAAAAATAGCGGACAGTTTATAAACTGTCCGCTATTTCTTTAAATATAAAATACCCCCGGCACGACTTGAACGTGCGACCCACAGCTTAGCTTACCTCACTTGGTTTCCCAAGCCTTATTTTCCTTAGAAAATAAGTTGAAAGTCTGGACTATATCTTAGACATTTCAGTCTGAGTGCGTGTAGTCTCTACGGTGTCTCTGTGTAATCTTCGGCAAAATTTGTACCTTTTGCCTGATTGTTTTTAGTCGCTGCGACGCGAATCGTAAAACACTTTCCGACATTTTCAGGCTTAAAGTAATAACACTTGTCTGTGTCAGGACAATAAACGCAAAAAACGTCAATCTGTGATTTATCAATTTGCTTTCCGTGCGAACCGTTGATGTCAGCCCACCAACTTTTCATCGGTATCCGGACTGAACCGTTAACGGCTCGGCGATATTTGACTTGGATTCTTAATAAAACGATTGTCTTTATAAGCCGCCAAATCAAACGGCGCGTGTTCGGTTGCGGGAAACAAAACTACGAATCCTTTTTCAACCAAATCACAGAAAGCCTTCGCAACTCCTAAATCGCCTTTGTTTTTTGTATGATGATTTATCATTTCTACTTATTTCAAAGGCTTTCACAAAGTTCCCTCGGTGTTGTCATAGAAATTTTATATAAAATTCCCTTAGATATTCACCGATATAGCACTCTCCACTGTGCAAGTTACTAATTCCCAGCACAGGCTCCTTTTTTAGTTAAAGGCTGTTGCTCTATCCAACTGAGCTACGGGAGCATAAAAAGAACGAATTGCAATCTTAACGACTGCGCGATTTTAAGTCAAATTCGGCGTAGTCTTCAAGCATTTTTAACATAACTGAGCGTGGAGTTTGTTACATCGTTTCTGATCAATGATATGAGCCGTTGCTCATATTTATCAGGGCGTTTGAGTGTTTTTCTCGAAACACCAATGAACTAATTCCGCGCCGAACTTTGTTTGGACATTCGCCGGAACGTCCTGCTCTTTTAGTTCGCGGAAATCGAAACGAATCGCTCCGTCGGCAGAATCTGCCGGATTAACCGTCGCCAACAAGTAACCGTAGACATTAGTTTGTGATTTGCGGGCGAGTTTTTCCGCGTCCGGCGGCAGTTTGTAGCGCACGGCTCCGGCAGTTCCGACGATCCAGCCCGGAAGAACGCCGCCGTGATTATTCCAGTATTCGCTGTTAAAAATCCCGTCCATAAAAAAGTGCGAATGGCTGGCGAGAACATAGACCAGCTTATGGTCTTGATTCTGCGCTTGAAGCAGACGTTGATAGACGAGGCGACCGCTTTCAATGCCTGTCGGATAATCGCTCATACTATGGTCATATGAAATGCTGTCGGGCAATGCTTCGTGCATTCCGACTACAATGGTTTTAATACTAGTGTCGGCTTTGTCTCTGTCCAATACGGCATTGAACCAGCGGACTTGCGCTTTATCAAACTGGTCTGTCGTCGCGTTATCCAAATAAATAAAGTCCACGCCGTTTTGCTGCCAGTGATAATAGGCTTTAAGTATATGGTCGTTCGGATTGTCTTTCAGCCTTTGACTTTGAATCGTCGGCGTATTGAGCCAATCGGAAAACTGAATCAGGAAATCAGCGCGGGTTTTCGGATAAGTCGTTTCGTGATTTCCAATGCCCAGGAAAAACGGAACTTTGAACGCATTAATTTGATTTTCGATGAAATCCTGCCACACGCCCGTTTCGTAAGCGAGAATTGACAAAGGTTTGGCTCCGGCGCGTTGTTTAATGTCTTCATCAAAATCATAGACGGCGCGCAGGTCGCCGAGATGCCAGTAAAAGCGGGCGTTATTTTGTGAAACATCCTTGGCAATAGTCGGCATTACAATATCGCCGCAATTGCGCGAATCGCCCGAAACCGCAAACTGCCATTGCTGCGCGGATGTTTTATTCGGGACATTCGTCGCTTGCGCCGGGGTCTTAAAATTTAAGCCGGACGCTAAAAAAAATGCTGCTAAAAATAAAATTTGCGATATGTTTTTTTTGTTTTTCACGATGTCCTCGATATTGGCGGCATTAAACTTTCGTTACGGACAATAATAGAAATTTCGTTAATCGAACAACATTTATGTTAAATTCGGCGGAAAAATAAAGAAACTGTAATAAAGATTAACGCAATCAACAACGGGAAAAACGCCAAAATTAAAATCCAGGCAGGTTCATTTTTGAACGTAAATTTAAAAAGTTTTAGATTTCGCATTTTGATTCTCACGCACGACGCTCATCATTTGTTCAAAAACTTCCGTTAAATCAAGCTCGCTCGTATCAATCACAACCGCGTCTTCGGCAATTGTCAGGGGAGAATCGGCGCGTGAAACGTCGCGTCGGTCGCGCAAATTTATCTCCGCGAGAGTTTCCTCATAAGTCGTCGCGCGTTCTTTTTGCAAGTCTTCTTCATAACGCCGCCGCGCCCGCGCTTCGGGTTTTGCCGTCAGGAAAAATTTGACATCGGCTTTGGGGAAAACTACCGTCCCGATGTCGCGTCCGTCAAGGACACAGCCGTTGGCAGCCGTTTCTCCGAGCGTTCTTTGATGTTCGACCAGAATTTTTCTAACCTCGGAAATAGTCGAAACAATCGAAGCCGCCTGCCCGACTTCATTGGTGCGAATTTCGATTGAAATATCGCGCCCGTCCAAAAACACTCTTTGGTTTTCCGGTTCACCGACGAGTTCGATACTTGCGCGAGCGGCAATATCGGATGCTTCTTTCTCATCTTCAAAACTGATTCCTTTTTCCAGCACAGCCAAACCGACGGCGCGATACATCGCGCCGGTGTCGAGATAAAGCAGATTCAATTTTTTGGCTAACATCTTGCCGAGCGTCGATTTGCCCGCGCCCGAAGGTCCGTCAATGGCGATTATCATTCGTGGTCAGTGGTCAGTGGTCAGTGGTCAGCGGTCAGTTAAAGAATTTCAACGAACTAATGACTAAGGACGACAGACAAAGTTTTTAATGTTTTATCAATATCTTCGCGCGAAACGTCGTAATGCGTAACCATCCGAATCGCGCTTCCGAAAGGCGAAGCTAAAATTCCGTGTTCCTTTAATTTTGCACAAATTTCAACGGACGAAAGAGTCGCGCTTGAAACATCGAAAATTACAATGTTTGTAACAATCTTTTCCGCCTCAATCGAAACGCCTTTCAAGTTCGCCAATCCGTCCGCCAGCAATCGAGCATTTTCGTGGTCAACGTGCAAAATCTTCGGCGTCTCCGTCAAAGCAATCAAACCGGCTGCCGCCAAAACTCCGACTTGCCTCATTCCGCCGCCCAAGCGTTTGCGCCAGATACGAGCTTCTTCGATAAAATCTTTTTTGCCCAAAAGCAGCGAACCGACGGGCGCGCCCAAACCTTTTGACAAACAAAACTGAACCGAATCGCAATTTTTTGAAAGTTCGGCAACCGATTCAGTCAAAGCAACCGAAGCGTTGAAAATTCTCGCGCCGTCTAAGTGAACGGGCAAACCGAGCGCGTGCGCCCGCCCGCAAATTTCAGCGCAATGCTCGCCGGTCATCACAGTTCCGCCCGCGAGATTGTGCGAGTTTTCCAGGCAAATCAAACCCGTCGGGCAATCGGAATACGATTGGTTGACGCGCAGCGCCGATTCGATTTCCGCCCAGTTCAAAATTCCGCTTCCGTCCGCGCTCCTCACGGGACGAACAAGCACGCCCGCGACGACCGAAGACGTTCCCATTTCGTAATTAAAAATATGCCCGCGTTCTTCGATGATGATTTCATCGCCCGGCTCGGTGTGAAGTTTGACGGCGATTTGATTGCCCATCGAGCCGGTCGGCACAAACAGCGCGGCTTCTTTCCCGAAAAGCTCGGCGGCTTTCTCTTGTAATAAATTTACCGTCGGGTCTTCGGCATAAACGTCGTCGCCGACTTCGGCTTCCGCCATCGCTTTTCGCATCGCGGGCGTCGGTTTTGTTACCGTATCGCTTCTTAAATCAATCATTTCAACTTTCCGCTCTTGACGGCTTTAATAACGATGTAAATTATGCCTGCCACAAATGTTATCGGAGCAATAACAAAAACAAGAAAAAACATTACAATCATCTCGTTATCTAAACACATATCTTTATCTTATTGTTTATTACTAATATTCGATGCCGCGCTTGCGACGACTTCGACTTCGCCGTGCGTTTTTCGCAACATATCAGCCAGCGATTTGCCTAAATCTTCCAAAATTATTCGGACGTTTTCATTGGTTATTTCGTCGGTGTCGCCGTCAAAAACTCCGCCGACTTTGGCGACGGCGATTTCGGACGGTAAAGTATTGACGAGCAGAATCGTTAAAACGTCCCGAAGATGTCCGAGACAGCGAATGCCGCCGAACGCGCCTGGCGAAGCGGTCATAATCGCGGCGACTTTGCCTTTAAAACCTTCGCCGAGCTTAACGCTGCCATTGGCGCGTGATGTCCAGTCAATAGCGTTTTTCAGCACGGCGGGCAGGGAAGCGTTGTATTCGGGCGAAGCAATCAGAAGTCCGTCGTGTTCGAGAAGTAGACGCTGAAGCGCGGCGGCAAGCGGCGGAAAACCTTGCGTGTCCTGCAAATCGGCGTTGTAAATCGGCAGCGGATAATCCTTCAAATCAATGTATGTTACTTCCGCGCCCGCTTGTCTCGCGCCTTCGATGGCGACCTTTAAAACTCTTTTGTTGTATGACTTTTCGCGCAGACTTCCGGCAAACGCTAAAATTTTCGGTCGTTTCGACATAAAATTTCCCAATCCAAAATCTAAAATCCAAAAATCAAAATAAATTTGATTTTGCCAGAATCGTCAGCAAAGAGAAAGTCCGTGTGAACGGTTGTGTTTGCCGTTTGCTCGCGCTTATAATCGGCGGAGCGTTTCCAAAATATCAAATCGAGAGTGAAAAAATATGTCTGTGACGAAAACTGTTCTGACGTTTTTAATGATTTTTGTTTGCCAAATTTGCGTGGTTCACGCACAACAGACGGGCGCGCCCGGCGAGCCGCGCGGCAAAGGCACAATCGTTTTGCGAGCCGCGCAAATCGTTGACGGGACGGGCGCAGAACCGATAAAAAACGGCGCAATCGTTGTTACCGACGATAAAATCATAGCAATCGGCGTATTCGGAAACGTCAAAATTCCAAACGGCGCGCGAGTCGTCAATCTCGGCGACGCGACTTTGCTGCCCGGATTCATTGACGCTCACACGCACATCATCGGGCGCGTTCTCGGCGACCCGGAAGGACAAAACGCGCTGGTTCACGATTACGAATCGTTCGGCGCGATTCTCGGCGTCGGCAACGCGGAAAAAACTTTGATGAGCGGTTTCACGACCATTCGCAACGTCGGCGCGCCTGATTTCCAGGATTTGGCGTTGCGAAAAGCGATTAACGAGGGCTGGGTTGTCGGACCGCGAATTTTGACAGCAGCGCACACTATCGGAATTACGGGCGGACACTGCGACGAAAACGGGTATAAACCCGGACTTTTTGACGGCGATTACAAAACCGGAATAGCCAACGGAGTTGACGAAGTTCGCGCCGCCGTGCGCTACCAAGTCAAATACGGCGCGGATTTGATAAAAATCTGCGCGACGGGCGGCGTTTTATCCGAAGGCGACGCGGTCGGCGCGACGCAATATACTTTTGAAGAAATGAAGGCAATCGTTGACGAAGCGACGAAGCTAGACCGAAAAGTCGCCGCGCACGCGCACGGCACGGAAGGAATCAAAATCGCCGTCCGCGCAGGCGTAACGTCAATCGAACACGGTTCGTTTCTCGACGAAGAAGGCGCGAAAATGATGTTTGAACGCGGAACTTATCTCGTGCCGACGCTGATGGCTGGCGAAACCGTCGAGCGTCTGGCAAAAAGCGGTGTGCTGAAAGGCTTGCGGGCGGAAAAAGCGCTTGCCGCCGCTGCCGCGATGCGAAAGGGAATTAAATTCGCCATCGCAAACCGCGTAACAATCGCGCTCGGAACGGATGCCGGAGTGATTCAGCACGGAACAAACGGACACGAATTTACGCTGATGGTCGAATGGGGCGGGATGCGTCCGATGGATTCAATCGTCGCCGGAACGATGAACGGCGCAAAACTGCTCGGCTTGGACAAAACCGTCGGCTCGCTCGCCGCCGGAAAATACGCCGATATTGTCGCCGTTACGGGTGACCCGCTGAAAGACATTCACCGGATGGAACGTCCGGTTTTTGTGATGAAAAACGGTGTGATTTATAAAGAAGCGAAATAACTAAAAACTAAAAGTGAAAAACTAAAAGTTGAGGAATGGTTTTAGATGAGGAAGGGTTTTAGATTATATTTCTAAATTTTCACTTTTCACTTTTAGTTTTTCACTATTCAAATGATTAGCCCTTTCCAAAATTTTCACCCGAAAATTCACGAAACTGCCTTTGTTGCCGAAAACGCGACAGTCATCGGCAATGTCGAAATCGGCGAGCAGTCGAGCGTTTGGTTCGGCTCGATTTTGCGCGGCGATGTCAATTATATTCGCATTGGAAAACGCGCGAACGTTCAAGACGGAAGCATCATTCACGTCTCAAGCAAAACGCATCCGACGATTATCGAAGACGAGGTAACGCTCGGTCATCGCGTAACCTTGCACGGCTGTCATATCGAAACGGGTTGTCTAATCGGCATCGGCGCGATTATATTAGACGGAGTTCGCATCGGGCGCGACTCCTTAGTTGCGGCTGGCAGTTTAGTTACGCCAAATACAAAAATCTCCCCGCGTTCGCTTGTAATGGGAAGTCCCGCGCGCGTCAAGCGAGAATTAACTGATGATGAAATTTTCAATCAGGCTCGCTTTTGGCAGAATTACACAAAACTTTTAAGAATTTACAAACAATAGCGAATTAACAAAGGGTAAAAATTTAAATGAGTATTTTTAAAGTCGGTCTGAGAATTACGGTTTGGCTTATTATCGTAATTTTTTGTTTCGCCTTCGCGCGAGCGCAAAATTCATCAAACGGTATTGACAAGTCAACAAGAAATTCTCAAAACGAATCCGCCAAAACAGCACAACCGACGGAATACTCGACTAAGCCTAACGAAATCGGTTTCTGGGGCGGAACTTCGACGATTCACAAAGATTTACGCGGTCCGTCGGCGGGCGGAAACTTTCAAATGCTCGGCTTTCGCTATTCTCATCGAATGCTGTACGGCAAATCCGTCAAACTCAGATATATTTTGGATTTAATTCCCGTCGCCGTTCTAAATTATCCGCGCAGCCTGCCGTTTCAAACCGCGCAAAATACAACACAAATCGTTCACGACCGAAAAACCGTCTATGGATTGGGTTTCGCGCCGGGCGGTTTGCAGCTAAATTTCAGAAATCGTAAAAAGTATCAGCCGTTTATCGGCGGCGGTGTCGGGTTTATGTATTTTACGCACGTTACACCGGATTTTCGCACGCCGCTTCAACCCAGAGAAACCGGCGCGAAGCTTAATTACACGGCGGATTTCGGCGCGGGTTTGGAAATCGGACTCAAAAAGAACCGGAATTTTATCGTCGGCTACAAATATCATCACCTCTCGAATCTTTACACCGGCAATATCAATATCGGCTACAACTCCAATTTCGTCTATGCCGGAATGAATTTCGGATATTAGGTTTTGAAATGATTTTGGGCGCGATAGTATAATTCACAATTCTCCGCATATTTATACGAACAAAGGGAATCAAAAAATTTGTGAGATATTTTTATCTATTTGCTGCTTTTTTAATTTTTGCGACTCCAAATCTCGCGCAGAAAACCGTCAAAGACAAAGCAACCGTGTCTAATGAGCCGACCGTCGTTCAAACGTCCGGCAGCGAGGAAAGCGCGGAGACGCGAGACGACTACAAACTTCGTCGAGGCGATAAAGAATTACAGTTTGAATTCGGGATTTCGCCGTTTAATCCGAGCAATTTCGCGGGTCCAAAAGAATTTGATGTTTATGGTCGCCATCTGTATCTGGCGAGTTTTCGCTTCGGGCGCATTATCGGCACGAAAAGAAATGTCAGTTACGAATATCTTTTCGGCGCGACTCCGCTTGCCGTTTTCACCAAAAACGAAGTGAAAAATCCGGCTTATGTTTCACCGATTGCAACGCCGATTGTCGCGCCGACAATCCGCGAAAACACTTTCGGCGTCGGCATTCAGCCCGTTAATTTTCGCTTTATCTTTCTCGCAAAAAATCGCTTGAAACCATACGCCCAAGTCGGCGCGGGTTTGCTTTTTACAAACAAAGCCGTTCCCGTTCCCCGCAGCAAACCATTTAATTTTACGGGTGAATTCGGCGGCGGTTTGATGTATATGCTGTCGGCAAAACGCGCCGTCAATTTCGGCTACAAATACTTTCACATTTCAAACGGCAACATCGGCGGCAAAATAAATAATCCGGGCTTTAACGCCAATGTTTTTTACGTTAATTATTCGTTCGTTTGGAAATGGAAGTAATGGTAACCGGTAAATGGTAAGCGGTAAATCAAAGAATGTTTCTGTCATTTACCATTTACCGTTTAGCAACTACCATTATTAAACTATGAGCAAAACGCAACCGGCACGCGGAATGCGCGATTTTCTGCCCGCAGACATTAGAAAGCGCGAATACGTCATCGGCATTATCAAGGAAGTTTATGAAAGCTACGGTTTCGAGCCGCTCGAAACTCCGGCGGTTGAAAATCTGGAAACTTTGACGGGCAAATACGGCGAAGAAGGCAACCAGTTGATTTTCAAAATCTTAAAGCGCGGCGAAAAGCTCGGAGAAAGTTTTTCAAGCGAAAAAGATTTAGCCGACCTCGCGCTGCGTTACGATTTGACCGTTCCGCTCGCCCGCGTCGTCGCGCAGCACAAAAACGATTTACCGAAATTCTTCAAACGCTACCAAATCCAACCCGTCTGGCGAGCCGACCGTCCGGCGCACGGACGCTTTCGGGAATTTTACCAATGCGACGTTGACGCAATCGGTTCGAGTTCGATGATTGTCGAAGCGGAACTCTGCGCGGCGGTCAGCGAGATTTTGGAGAGATTAGGATTTGAGGATTTTGTGATTCGTGTAAATCACAGAAAACTATTGGTTGAACTTTTAGATGCTACAGGTGTGCCTTCGGATAAATATACAGATGCGTTGGTTGCTCTTGATAAACTAGACAAAATTGGACAAGAAGGAGTTACTAAAGAGTTTCTTCAGCGCGGTGTTAGTCAAAACTCTGCCGAAAAATTATTAGTTTTCTTTGAATCTCTTGTTGAAAGCGATATTAAGAATGTCTTAGGAAAATCCCCAACTAAAAAGTTGATTGAATTACAAAAGCAGATAACTGAAATAGAAAAAGCAATCTCCGACAAAAAAGAAAAAGCAGCATTTGATTATAAACGCACTGTTGACCTAAGAGGTAAAGCAGAAAAGGTAATTAAGAAAATCAGGGAATCAGATTTATCCAGAAATACTGATGAGTTGCAAGAATTAAGTAGTGAAATTGTTAAAAAGGCAAGACACAAAAAGCAGTTAGTTAATCATGAGAGAAATCTTACCATATTATTAAGTTTAGCCGAATTTTTACTTAAGAATACGGATGATGAGAACCAAGAAGGAATTTCAAAACTCTTAGAATTTCTTAAAGCATTCAAATCATCTGATACGATAAAGTCGTATATATTAGAGCCGGTAACAGAGCGAATAATAATAGACCCAAGCCTTGCGCGTGGTTTGTCTTATTACACAGGCGCGATTTTTGAGATAAATGTTCCCGATTTAGCGGGAAGTCTCGGCGGCGGCGGGCGTTACGACGGCTTAATCGGAATGTTCGGCAAAGAACAAATTCCGGCGTGCGGTTTTTCGCTCGGACTTGAAAGAATTTTGGTTGTGATGAACGAGCGCGGAATGTTTCCGGCGGAACTCGAAACAAATTCGGCTGATGTTTTGGTAACAATCTGGAACGAAGAATCAATCGGCGAATCTTTGTCGCTGGCAAACGAACTCAGAGGGCAAGGCTTGCGCGTTTTCGTTTATCCCGAAGCCGACAAACTCGGCAAGCAATTCAAATACGCTTCGCAGATAAACGTTTCGTTTGTCTGCGTTCTGGGCGAAAGCGAGTTAGCCGAGAATAAAGTTACGCTCAAAAATATGCGAACGGGCGAGCAGGAAACGCTTTCACGCAGCGAAATCGCGGCGAAAATTATTTCGATAAAATCTTAATGAAAGACCAAATTCGTTCAGCACAAATCGTTTTGCCGTGCGCCGATTTTAACCGCTCGCTCGAATTTTTTACCGAACGTCTCGGCTTTCGCGTCGAAATGATTTATCCGGCGGACGCGCCTTCGACTGCGGTTGTTTCGGGCTACGGAACGACGCTGCGGCTGGAAAGCTCGTCGGAAAACCAACCGCTGACATTGCGTCTCGTCGGCGATTTTCAGGCGTTTGACGCGCCGCGTGAAACTACATCGCCCGACGGCGTTCGCGTAATTTTCACCGACTCGGAATCGCCAATCGAAATTCCCGACGGAACGCAGGAGTTTATTTTGACCACTTTGGACGGCGAAAATTCCTGGAGCGAAGGTCGCGCCGGAATGCAGTATCGTGATTTGATTCCCGGCAGATTGGGCGGCAGATTCGTCGCTTCGCACATTCGCATTCCCGAAGGCGGCGAAATTCCCGATTATGTTCATTTCCATAAAGTTCGGTTTCAGATGATTTACTGCATCGCGGGTTGGGCGCGTCTGGTTTATGAAAATCAGGGCGAGCCGTTTGTAATGCGTGCCGGAGATTGCGTTTTGCAGCCGCCGGAAATCAGGCATCGCGTTTTGGAATCTTCCCAAAAGTTTGAAGTTCTGGAAATCGGCTGTCCGGCAATTCACGAAACTTTTGCCGACCACGAATTGAATCTTCCGAACGAAACAATCGCGCCTGAAAAAATTTACGGCGAACAGCGTTTTCTTCATCACGTCGGCGAGAAAGCCGTCTGGAACGAATCATCGTTTGAAGGATTTGAAGCGCGCGACACGGGAATTGCCGAAGCGACAAACGGATTAGCCGATGTTCGTGTCTTTCGCGCGGCTGCCGATTCGCGCTTTTCCGTCAAGCATTCGGGCGAGTTTTTGTTCTTTTTCATTCTCAAAGGAAAACTTCGTGTTTCCGACAGCAAAGGCAAAATTTACCGTTTGGAAAAGGACGACGGTTTTGTATTGCCGAAAGACGCGGAATATTTTATCGATGCCGACGGAGGACTTGAATTGATTCGCGTCAGTCTTCCGATTGACGGCTGAGATACGCTGCAAACATTGATGTTTCAATGTCTGCATTTTGAAATAAGGGAAACTTGCAGAAAACAAATAAACGCTCCAAAATATGTAGGCGAGCAGGTAACAATCGAAAGAGAAAATGTCTCGGGGAAAGTAAAAATATGAAATCGACGATTAGATATTTTTCAATTTTGTTGGTTTTTACTCTTGCAAACTTTACTCACGCTCAAAAAGCTGTCGAGAATAAGGATTTGCCCAATTTTTCAAAGGTGAACGAGAAACTTTATCGCGGCGGGCGACCGACCAAAGCGGGCGTTAATCAGCTTGTCGCAATGAAAGTAAAAACGATTATCAATCTGCGCGGCAAGGATGAAAATTCCAAACCTGAAGAAGAATGGGCGGAACTTGCGGGCATTAAAATTATCAGCTTCAATTTGAGCAATTGGTTCGAGCCGAAAACCGACGACATTGAAGACATTATCGAAGAAATTGACAAGCCGGAAAATCAACCCGTTTTCGTTCATTGCAGGCGCGGAGCAGACCGCACGGGAACGGTTATCGCCGTTTATCGTATTCGACACGATAATTGGACGGCGAAACGGGCGATTGATGAAGCTAAAGACTTCGATTTCGGCTGGTGGCAATTCCCGATGAAGGATTTTATCAAGGATTATTACAGAGACTTTAAAGAAGGAAAATAAATATGTCGGAACAAATTTTGCAAAATTTCCTGGACGAATCAATCGACGCTTTTCGCAGTTATAAAAAGCTCGCGGAAAAATCCGTCGCGCAGGTTTCGGACGAAGAATTTTTTACAACCATTGACGCCGAAGCCAATTCGATTGCGACGATTACGAAACATATCGGCGGAAATCTGCGCTCGCGCTGGGCTGATTTTTTAACTTCGGACGGCGAAAAACCCGACCGCAATCGTGACTCGGAATTTGTCGCCGACGACGATACGCGCGAAAGTTTGATGCGGTTTTGGGAAACCGGCTGGAATGCGCTTTTTGAAACTTTGCAGTCGTTGAAGGCGGAAGATTTAGACAAAATCGTCCAAATTCGCGGCGAGGATTTTACGGTCGTCAAAGCAATAAATCGGGCGGCGATGCACACCGCTTCGCACGTCGGACAAATCACTTTTCTGGCGAAGCATTTCCGCTCGTCCGAATGGCAAACCTTGAGCGTTCCGAAAAACAAATCGGCGGAATTCAATTCGTATCTGGCTGGAAAGGAAGATAAGGGAAATTATCTGGAAGCGACGCGGGAATTTGCGGAAACATTAGGAAAAGAAAATTGAACGGGAGAAGAGAGTAGCTTCCCGTTCAATGTATTTTTGTAAAATTATTTAGCAATTAGTAGCGACCGACGCGAACACGGCTGACAAGCTGAGTTCTGGTTGTGCCGTTTGCTCGGTAAATAACTCGGTAAGTTTCGCGGAAAAGCTGTCTGCCGACACGCACGTTGCGTGTATAGGTGCGAACGGCGCGACGATTATTACCGCGACCGTTCTGTCCGATTTGAACGCGAATTTGCGGTTCGACGACACTGTTTGCCGCCGCATTACTCGATTTTGCTTCTACAGTCGACACAAAAGCGACCGACGATAACGAAAGAATTGCTAAAGCTAAAAGTTTTTTCATTGTATTTCTCCCTTCTATAGTATTTTCGGTCAAAAACGAAATGTTAAAATTTATTCCGAATGTTGACACGCAATTTATGACGCGCCGGAAAACTTCTAAGTTGGAAAAAAAACGCTTTTATAATGTAAAGTTATGTCAAGGCAATCGAACTCTGAGAGCGATTGATTATTTATGAAAGCAATTTCAATTCTTGGCTCGACCGGCTCAATCGGGTGCAATACGCTGAAGGTTGTCGAGCATTTGCAAAATGAGTTTCGCGTCGTCGCGCTCGGCGCGGGAAAAAATGTCGAAAAACTTGCCGAACAAATATCTCGATTCAAACCGGAACTCGTCGCAGTCGAAAGCGAAACTTGCGCCGAAAATCTTCTTCGGGAACTAAATAAAGCAAACACGGAAGCGCCGAAAATCGAGATTGGCGAAAAAGGCTTAATCGCCGTTGCAACGCATAAAGAAGTTGAAACGGTCGTTTCGGCAACCGTCGGCGCAGTTGGATTCGTGCCGACGCTTCGCGCTTTGGAATCGGGCAAAAGAGTCGCGCTTGCCAATAAGGAAACTCTGGTGATGGCGGGCGAGTTGATGACCAAAGCGGCGCGTGACAATAAAGCCGAGATTTTGCCGGTCGATTCCGAACACAACGCGCTTCATCAATGCCTGCGCGGCGAATCTAAAAGGGAAGTCAAACGCCTTATTTTAACGGCTTCGGGCGGACCGTTTCGGACGAAATCGAAACAGGAAATCGAAAACGCCACGCGCGAAGAAGCCTTAAATCATCCGACGTGGAATATGGGCGACAAAGTGACGATTGACTCGGCGACTTTGATGAACAAAGGTTTGGAAGTCATCGAAGCGCGTTGGCTGTTCGGTTTTTCGGCAGACGAAATTTCAGCTCTGGTGCATCCGCAATCGGTCGTTCACTCGCTCGTCGAAATGATTGACGGCTCGCTTATCGCGCAGCTCGGCGTAACCGATATGAAACACGCGATTCAATACGCTTTGACTTATCCGACCAGAAAACCGAATTGTCTGCCGCCGCTCGATTTTACAAAAATTTCTCAATTAAATTTTGAAGAACCCGATTTGGAAAAGTTTCCGTGTTTGGCATTGGCATATAAGGCGTTGCGAATCGGCGGGACGATGCCTGCGGCTTTGAACGCCGCAAACGAAATCGCCGTCGAAGCATTTTTAGACAACAAAATTCGATTAAGCGACATTCCGAAAATCATCGAAGACGTAATGAACGAACACGAATCGCAAGCCGCCGCAAGTTTAGAAATTATCCTTGAAACCGATGCTTGGGCAAGAAAACAGGCTATAATGAAGTTGGAAAATTTGAAAAAGACTGCTTCGATAAACGCGAGGTGAAAATTTATGCAGCAAACTACGAGTGAAGTAATTAAACGCGGCTCGACATTTTTTGCTACGGAAACGGAAGATAACTTCGGAGAAGAACCGCCGAAAATTTTGTGGAATAAAAATGATTATTATCGGCTCGCCGATTTGGGTTTTTTCAACGGAAAACGAGTCGAACTCATCGAAGGCGAGATTTTTGTCAAATATGAATATACGGAGTTTGACGAAGGAGAATATGAAATGAGCGCGATGAGCAGCCTGCATTTTTCGGGAGTGAATGTGGCGGCGGAAGTTTTGCGCGAAATTTTCAAGAAAAAGCATTTTGTTTCCGTCCAATGTCCGATTAATATGGGCAAAACCTCAGAACCTGAACCGGATATTTCGATAATTGAAGGAAAGGCACGGGATTTTAAAGAATCAATTCCGAAAACTGCCGCGCTCATTATTGAAATATCAGACACATCACTGCTTTACGACCGAGGGAAAAAAGCCAGTTTGTATGCGAGAGCCAAAATTGAAGATTATTGGATTGTGAATGTAAAAGATAAACGCTTAGAAGTCTATCGTCGTCCGATTAAAGACGAAACAGCGTTTTACGGATTTAGTTACGGCGAAATCCGAATTTTAACCGAAAAAGATTCGGTCTCGCCGCTTGCCGCGCCGGATGCAAAAATCAAAATCGCCGATATTTTGCCGTAGTTGCTAAACTTTGCGGAGCGTTATACATTTTTAATGACAACTTGACCGACGGAATTTGTTTCTAAGCAGTCAACTATTTTTGAAAAGGAATTTATACGATGACCGATATTTTATTAGTAATTTTAGCTGTTATCTTCGTTCTCGGCGTTGCCATCAACATTCACGAGTTCGGGCATTTCGCCGTCGCCAAACTTCTCGGTATCCGCGTTGACGCATATTCGTTTTTCGGCTTGGGTCCGAGAATTTGGGGCAAAAAAATCGGACATACCGATTACCGCATCAGCGCGATTCCGCTCGGCGCATACGTTAAACTTTACGGCGACGAAGCGACCGGACCGCTGGAAGGAAAGGACGACCAGGGCGAAGTCGTTCCCGATTCCGAACTTTACGAATTGCGCCCGCGCTGGCAAAAGTTTTTGTTGATGATTGGCGGACCGTTTATGAATATTATGCTCGCGCTGGCAATCCCGTTTTTCGGCGCCTGGATATACGGTTTGCCTTCGATGCCCGCGCCGATTGTCGAGTTTGTCAAAACGGCGGGCGCGGCGGAACAAGCCGGAATCAAAACGGGCGATAGAATTGTCGGTTTTGACGGAGTGGAGAATCCGACTTGGGAGCATATCGA
Organism: uncultured Pyrinomonadaceae bacterium; assembly: GCA_964235785.1. Lineage (GTDB taxonomy): Bacteria > Acidobacteriota > Blastocatellia > Pyrinomonadales > Pyrinomonadaceae. The sequence goes on from CAXSBF010000025.1 coordinate 29,666, forward strand.
ACACGACGCGATGATTGCGCCCGAAAGAGAAGTTCCATTGACAGTCGAGCGCGGTGGCGAGCGTGTGAATCTGACCGTCAAACCTTCTAAATCAATGCGCGGCGATAATGCAATCGGCGAATTGGATTTATTGCCTGCGACCGATGCTGAACCTGTCATTGTCGGAGCAATCGAGCCTAATATGCCGGCGGCGCAAGTTCTTCAGCCTAAAGACCGCGTTATAGGATTTAATGACCAATCGGTTCGCAATACGACGACTTTAAGGGAAATGATTGGTCAAACGAAAGGAACGCCTTTCAAATTAACAATCGAACGCGGTGGCGAGCGAAAAATTGTTGATATAAATGCCGTCGAAAAAGACAGCACTTATCGTATCGGAGTTCAATTTTCCAAAGATGAAATAAAAACCAGAGAACCGGCAACAATCGCGCAAGCAGCGAATTTTGCGGTCCATTCAAATTTTGAAATTATCCGCCTGACGGGGAAAGTTTTCGGTCAGCTTTTCTCTGGGCAGCGCTCGGTCAAAGAAGCCGGAGTTGCGGGACCGATTGGGATTGTTCAAATAATCGCGCAAGTTGTCAGAGAGCAAGGCTTTCCCGGACTCGTTTCAATTCTCGCCTTGATTAGCTTGAACCTTGGCGTATTTAATTTGCTGCCGATTCCGATGCTTGACGGCGGACAGATTGCGGTTTTGGGAATCGAAGGATTTTTGGCTTTGTTCGGTTTGACGCTTTCGATGGCGGTCAAAGAAAAAATCCAACTCGTCGGGCTTGCCGTTATTTTATTATTGATGGTCACGACGATATTCTTTGATTTATCGCGCCTGTTTTGATAGGTAAGGCATTTTTGCCACAGAGCGCACAGAGAACACAGAGAGAAATATAAAATTATTTTACGGGTTTAGCGTTTCTCTGAGAACTATGTGTTCTCTGTGTCTAAAAAAATAATGAGAAGAAAAACCAAAGCGGTAATGGTCAAAAACGTGCAAATCGGCGGCGACGCGCCGGTTGCCGTCCAATCGATGACGAAAACCGACACGACCGACGTTGAAGGAACGATAAAGCAAATCGAAGAAATGGTCGCGGCAGGCTGTGAGATTGTCCGCATCGCCGTTCCCGACAAAGACGCGGCAATCGCTCTGAAGGAAATTAGAAAACGCACCGACGCGCCGCTTGTTGCCGATATTCATTTTCATTACAAATTAGCTTTAATGGCGCTTGAAGCCGGAATTGATAAACTGCGACTCAATCCGGGAAATATCGGTTCGCTCGACAGAATTAGAGAAGTTGTCCGCGCGACCGAAGCGCAGAAAGTTCCTATCAGAATTGGTGTTAACGGCGGTTCGCTTGAAAAAGATTTACTGCAAAAATACGGGACGGCAACGCCCGAAGCGATTGTCGAATCGGGAATGCGCCACGTTCGGATTTTAGAGGATTTAGGATTTTCAGACATTATAATTTCTCTAAAAGCGTCGGACGTTAATCGAATGGTCGCGGCGTATCGTTTGATGTCGGAAAAGGTTGATTACCCGTTTCATCTCGGCGTAACCGAAGCGGGAACGGCATTCGGCGGCACAATAAAATCGGCGATTGGTTTGGGTATTTTATTGCACGAAGGCATCGGTGACACGATTCGCGTCAGTCTTGCCGCAGAGCCGCACGAAGAAGTGCGCGTCGGTTGGGAGATTTTGAAAAGTCTCGAACTGAGAAAGCGCGGCGTGACGGTTGTCGCTTGTCCGACGTGCGGAAGATTAGACATTGATAATTTTGTCGAGATAGTTACTGAAGTCGAACGCAGATTGGCGCACGTCGAAGAACCGCTCCATCTTTCGATTATGGGCTGCGCCGTCAACGGTCCCGGCGAAGCGCACGATTCGCAGCTCGGAATCACATTCGGCAGAAACGTCGGGATGATTTTCAAGGACGGCGTTCCGATGCGGCGCGTTTCCGGCGAAGATATTGTCGAAGAATTTGTCAAAGAAGTCGAGATTTTACGCAAAGAAGGCGCAAACGCAAAATCCTTAGCGGAAGCAAAACCACTCGTTCAAATTACCTGATAATACGTCGGCTCAAGTCAAGTAAATTTGCCCGCTAAACACGCAAAACACACGAAAACTTTTTTGGATTTTTTCGCGTCTTTTGTGTATTTCGCGGGCAAATTCTTGGATTTTCGTAAAATGAAAATAATGGTGCGCGGAACAAATTGGGTTGGCGACGCGGTAATGACGATTCCTGCTCTGCGCGAACTCCGGCGAATTTTTCCCGATTCCGAAATTACACTCCACACGCGCTCGCGCACGGAGGGAATTTTTCAAGGCGCGGATTTTATTAACAAAATTCTGCCGGTCGAGTCTGAAAAATATGACTTTAAAACCATTCTAGCCCAGGCAAAAATCTTGCGTGAAAGTAATTTTGATTTGGCAATCATTTTCCCGAACTCATTTCAATCCGCGCTCGTCGCCAAACTCGGCAGCGCCAAAAGACGAATTGGTTACGCAACAGACAAAAGAAGTTTTTTGCTGACCGACGCTTTGCCTGTTCCAGCCTGGAAAAACGAGCGACACGAAATTTTTTACTATTTGAACATCGCCGCTGAAATCGAGAAAGAGTTTTTCGGAGAAACGAAGGTTTGGGAAAATGAACCGCAATTCGATTTGACTGTTTCCGAAAAATGCAAAGCGCGAGCGCAAAATTTTTTGTCGGAAAACGGCGTTGATTTATCAAAGAAAATCATTGCTTTCGCCGCAGGTTCGACCAATTCGAGAGCCAAGCGTTGGCAAACCGAAAGTTTCGCCGAATTGAGCGATAAAATTTTAACTGAACTAAACGCAAATGTTGTTTTAATCGGTTCGCCGGACGAATTGGACGTTTCTCTGGAAGTTGCGGGAAAATCGAGAATAAAACCGATTGTCTTGACCGGCAAAACGACTTTAGCCGAAGCGACGGCAATCTTGAGCGTTTGCGATTTACTTGTCTCAAACGACACAGGTCCGGCACATATTTCAGCAGCCTTAGAAACAAAAACTCTAGTAATTTTCGGTCCGACAAATCCGAAAACGACGCAGCCCTGGAACTCGGAAATAGTCTATAAAAATGTCGAATGCTCGCCGTGTATGCTGCGCGATTGCCCGATTGACCATCGCTGTATGACGCGAATTTCGGCGCGGGAAGTTTTTGCAAAGGTAATTTCGATGATTTGTGATAAAATACTGGACTGATAAATTATGGACGCGAATACAACAATCGTTATTGCTCTGGTAACTTTGGTTTTAGCCATTTTTGGCGCGTCCTGGTTGAATCAACGTCAGACTGAAAAGTTTTTAGAACAACTCGAAAAACGGTTCGACGCAAAATTTGATACGCTTTTAAGTGAGCTTCGCTCCGAAATTAAACGAATCGACCAGCGATTGGAAGGCATTGAAAAAAGAATCGACCGTGTTGAACGTCAGCTCGAAGCAATTTTCAAACCCGTTCTGCCCAAGTGAAAAAATCCGCAGTATTTATTGACCGCGACGGCACGATTTGTGAAGACGTAGATTATCTCTCGCGTCCCGACGAATTAAAAATCTTCCCTTTCGCCTCGGAAGCCCTACGGTTGTTGAATGAAAACGATTTTCTCGCAATTTTAATTACCAATCAATCGGGAATCGCCCGCGGATTTTTTGACGAAAATGCCTTAGGCAAAATTCACGAAAAACTCTCATCGGAGTTAGCCAAACAAAACGCGAAACTCGATGCGATTTATTTTTGTCCTCATAACTCTGTTGATAACTGCATTTGCCGCAAACCGAAAACAGGAATGATTGAACAAGCAACAAAAGATTTCTCGATTGATTTGGAAAACAGTTGGATGATTGGCGACAAAGCGATTGACGTCGAAACGGGTTTCAACGCGGGAACAAAAACTGCGCTGGTTCTGACTGGTTACGGACAAAAGGAAGTCGGAAAATTAATAAGGAAAGCCGACATTACCGCAGAAAACCTCTTGCATGCCGCCAAGGAAATCATTGAAAAAGATTAGTGCTTTGTAACCTAAGTTTTTGGTATTTATCGCGTAGCGATTTTATGAATTTAGCCGTGTGTTTCAACGCACGGTGAACAGGCGAACAAGCCGCGCGTCGCGTCAGCGACGATTGGATTTTGCGGTCAATTTCAGTTGTCGCTGACGCGACAAAAAATCTTGTTCTTCGTTCCCGTGCGTTAAAACACACGGCTAAATTCAAACAGTCGCTCACGCGACAAAAATACAAAAACTAATGTTACTTAGCACTAGCCGCAAAAAGGCGCAAAAGTCATAAGAAGTTGGCTCATAATTCAGACGAAAAAACTTTGAAAATAATTTTCGTGTTCTCACATAAATTTATGTTTGTGATTTTTGCGACTTTTTGCGGCTATTTCTCTATCCTGCCGAAATCGTCTTCCAATCTTTCAATATCGTCTTCGCCGAAATAATCGCCGGTTTGCGTTTCGATAAAAATCAGCAGTTCCTCAGCGTCCGGGTTTTCGACGCGGTGCAGCGTTCCGACCGGGACATTTACGTCTTCGCCTTTTTTTAGTAGAAATTCCTTGCCGTTTAATGTTACTTTAGCAGTGCCGCGCACGACGAACCAATGTTCGCTCCGATGGGCGTGCTTCTGATAACTCAGACGCTTTGTCGGGAAAACTTCAATTCTTTTTACTTTGTAGTCGGCGTCTTCGTCCAAAATCGTGAAACTTCCCCACGGACGCCGGTCGATAATCGGTGAAGTAGCTTGTTTTTCAACTGTCATTCGTTTTCAGCTTTCCATTCTCTTGTTTTCTATAACAACTTATGTTCAGTTTAGACGAAAACTATTTTTCAGCCAACACGAAGTCAACACAGAAAATTCAAACACTGATTACCGGGCGCCTGCTGGTCGTTTTTTTGCTGCTGGTAACCAAATGGTTTTGGAACACGGGAAACTTTAAAGTTTCATTCGACACTTTTCCGCGCGGATTACTGCTCGTTTTTGTGGTCAGTGTCGGGCTGACGATTATTTATTTTTTCGTTCTGCAATTTAACCGGAGCTTTGTCTGGCAGATACGTTTTCAATTGCTGCTCGACGCGCTTTCGATAACGTGGCTCATCTGGCGGACGGGCGATGTAACTTCTCCGTTTATTTCTCTGTATATTGTTTTAATCAGTGTTTCGAGCATTTTTTTGAGCGCCCGCGAAACGTTGATTATGGCTTCAATCTGCACTTTTCTTTTCACCTTGCTTTCGGTTCTGGTCGCTTCATCCGTTTTATATACGTTCGGAAAAACTCCCGATGTTGCCAGAACAATTCAGATTGTCGGTTCTTACGACATAACTTTTTTGGTCGTCGGCTTGCTTGCCTCGCGTCTTTCAGCCCGCCGCGCTTCGGGCGAGCAGTTAAAGGAAACCGCGAAATCATTAGCAAATTTGCGCGTGCTGCACGAAAGAATTGTCGAATCGATTCGCTCCGGTCTGATTACGACTGATTTGGAAGGGAAAATTTACGCCTTCAATGCCGCCGCCGCCGAGATTACCGGACATAAAGCCGAAATGATGTGCGGCAAATCGATTTTTTCTTTGTTCGGCAATATCAAACTTCCGATTGCCGACTCTCTCGAGGCGACCGATACGGGCGACCAGCCGCCGCGCTTTGAAACCGATTGCATCACGCCCGAAGGTTTTGCCGTCCGCGTCGGCTACAATATCTCGCCGCTTTTTAGCGAAGACGGCGAGACGACCGGATTGGTTTTGACTTTTCAGGATTTAACCGAGATTCGCACAATGGAAGAAAACGTTCGCCGAAAGGATAGATTAGCGGCAGTTGGGCGCGTCGCGGCGGGACTCGCGCACGAGATTCGCAATCCACTGGGCGCGATGCGCGGCTCGATTCAGGTTTTGCAGATGCAAACCGCGCCTGAATCCTCGCAAGCGGCGTTGATGGAAATTATTTTGCGCGAATCCGACCGTTTAAACAGTATCATCACTAATTTTCTAACTTACGCTAAACCGCGCGTCGGCAATTTTTCGGAAACCGACGTGCGCGAAGCCATCAGCGATACTTTCACGCTGCTAAAACACAGCCCGGATGTGAAGGAAAATCACGTTTTGGAAACTGATTTGCCTGAAACGCCGGTGATGATTTCCGCCGATTCGACGCAGCTTAAACAGATTTTTTGGAATTTAGCCAGAAACTCGATTCAATCGATGCCCGATGGCGGTCGGTTGAAAATTACTTTGCAAAGCCTCGAGATTGAACGCATCCGTATTTTGTTTGAGGACACAGGCTGCGGAATGTCAGCCAAACAGGTCGAGCGGCTTTTCGAGCCTTTTTCCGAATCGAAAACCGGCGGCACGGGTTTGGGACTTTCGATAGTTTATCAGATAATCCGCGACCATAACGGCACGATAAATGTTCGCAGTATCGAAAATCAGGGAACGATTATTACGGTCGAACTGCCGACCGAATATAGAAATCAAAGTTTCTCGAACGTGCCGGACGAAGCGGAAAACACATTTAATCCATCGCGCCTTGAAGGGTTTTTGAATGTCAAGAAAGAAGAAACCGAAATTTCCTCTTGAATAAGCAAGCGTTTTTCTGTGAGAATATAAACGGCTGGATTTTCAAAATTCCGGATATTCACCTTTAAAGTTTAAGATTCGGTATTTCAAATCTGAAATCTGAAACCGCATTTCAAGCCGACAGCTTAACAAATTTTTCAATGTCAAATTTATTAATTGTTGATGACGAACAAAGTTACCGGCAGCTTTTGACGCTTGTTTTTGAAGGCGACGGACATACGATTCGGACGGCAAGGAATGGGCGCGAAGCACTCGAATTGCTGCAAACCGAACCTGCCGATGTAATTATTACAGACGTTAAAATGCCGGATATGGACGGCATCCAACTGCTTCGAGCAACCAGAGAATTTTTGCCCGATGTCGGCGTTGTTTTGATGACGGCTTTCGCAACCGTCGATACGGCGCGGGAAGCGTTCAAACTCGGCGCGGACGATTTTATCCAAAAACCTTTTGATGTCGAAGAGTTAAAAGTCATCGTCAAAAAAGCTTTTGAGCGGCAAACTCTGATTGTCGAAAACAAAGCCTTCAAACGCGCTCAGCGCGAACGCGGCAGCGTCAAAAACATCATCGGGCATTCGGACAAGATGCAAGCCGTTTTTCAGATGATTGAGACGGTTGCCGAAGTTCAGTCAACCGTTTTGGTAACGGGCGAATCGGGAACGGGAAAGGAACTGGTCGCGCGGGCGATTCACGATTTGTCGCCGAGAGCCGAAAAGCCTTTTATCTCGATTAACTGCGGCGCATTCACCGAAACACTGCTCGAATCCGAGCTTTTCGGTTATGTCAAAGGCTCTTTTACGGGCGCAAACGCTAATCGCAAAGGTTTGTTTGAAGCCTCCAACCACGGCACGATTTTTCTCGACGAAATCGGTGAAATGTCGCCCGCGATGCAGGTTAAACTGCTGAGAGTTTTGCAGGAAAGAAAAGTTCGCCCCGTTGGCGCGCACGATGAAATGCCAATTGATACGCGAGTGATTGCCGCAACCAACCGCGATTTAAAGGCGATGTCGGACGACGGCAGCTTCCGTGAAGACCTTTTTTACAGAATATCCGTTATTCCGATTTCGCTTCCGCCGCTTCGGGAACGCAAAGAAGATATTGCCGAACTCGCCGAGCATTTTATCAATAAATTCTGCCAGCAGACGGGCAGGCAAGTTTCAATTTCGCAAAAAGCGATGCAGATGCTCGAAAATTACGCCTGGCACGGCAATGTCCGCGAGCTCGAACACACCATCGAACGCGCCGTCGCTCTCGAACGCACCGAAGAAATTCAACCCGAACGACTTCCAGACCACGTTTCAAACTACAACCCGACGCGCATCAAAGCCGAATTCGATTTGCCCGATGACGGAATTAATTTGGTTTCGCATCTCGATAATTTAGAAAAAACCTACGTCGTCGAGGCTCTCAAGAAAACCGGCGGCAGCCAAACCCGCGCCGCCGAACTCTTGCAAATTCCCGTTCGTTCACTCAGACATTTGCTCGATAAACACGAGATTCGCTCGCTCTCGGCGCAAATGCGAAACAGCGAATAAGTGATAACTGATAGGTGATAACTGATAAGTATTGGAACTTGTTTTTACTTATCAGTTATCACCTATCAGTTATCACTTACTTCTGACATTTTCCGTCACAAAATTTATCAAAACTTGTGACTCGACAAGTTTTAAATTTGCCAAATTTTTTTCACAACAAAAAGTAAACTTCATATAGTCCAATGTTTATCGAAGGTTTTTTTATTCTTGCAATATTAAAAATCCTCTGGCACGAAGTTTGTAGTAATTGATTTGAGCCCGGACTCACGCAGAATAGAAGAAGGCTTATAATAAATTGGAGATTGTGAAAATAAAAATGAAAAATCAAAAAGGTTTTTCGCTTATCGAACTTTTAATCGTTGTTGTTATCATCGGCATTATTGCCGCTATCGCTATCCCGAACCTGCTCGCCGCTCGTCGCGCCGCTAACGAAGGCTCCGCTCAATCAGCTTCGCGCATCCTGCACGGCGCGGAAGCTACCTGGGGCGCGACGTTCGGTAACGGGAATTACACGGCTGATTTAACAGATTTGAGTAATGCCAAAATAGTCGATACTCAGGTAACTGATACTGTTATCGGAAAAAGCGGTTATCTCTTTGCGGCTAAAGCGGTTGACAAGAGCGGTTCAAACATTGCCAGTTTCGCTATCGGAGCAAGACCGACGTATTCGAGTGGAATATCGCTGAGCGGGGTGCGACGATTTTGTATTTCAACCGACGGTATATTTTACACTTATACGGACAGCGACGGCGGCGACCCGACCCGCGCCGGACCGCCCGCAGCATGCGAACCATTATCTACGGCAAACGGCGGCGCAGTGCTTCAATAAAACTTGTTCGCTCAATGATAAAAAGTCCTGCTTGGCTGAGGTTGAGCGGGACTTTACTTTTTATAATTGATAGTTTTGGATCGACTGCTTTTATAAATTTTTGATTGAAATAACAAATTTCGTCATAAGCGCATTGCCAAAAACTGTTAATTATTGACTGAGAATTCACCGGAAAAATAAAATCGTAAAGAAATGATTTTAATAAAACCTTTGTGTTTGTTGCGATATATGTTCTCTCGCAAATCTCGAAACTTTTGGCACAAATCTTGTTTTAGTTCATCGCGTCCGTAAGGTCAAAAAAATAAAATTTTCTTGGGAGAATATGAATAAAAAAATGAAAAATCAAAAAGGTTTCTCGCTTATCGAACTTTTAATCGTTGTTGTTATCATCGGCATCATCGCCGCTATCGCTATCCCGAACTTAATCGCCGCCCGTCGCGCCGCTAACGAAGGTTCGGCTCAATCGACTTCCAGAACTCTCCACAGCGCTGAAGTTACTTATGGCGCAACGACCGGCAACGGTGCTTACACCGCCCTTTTGACGGATTTAAGCGGCGCTAATTTAGTTGACTCGCAAGTAACCAGCGCGACCGGAAAGAGTGGCTATTTATTTGCTGCAAAGGCTGGCGCTGCCAGTGCGACACAAGCGGCGACGTTTGCAATCGGCGCATACCCGACCGTAACGAGCGGCATTCCGCAAACCGGAACACGACGTTTCTGCGTTGCGACTGACGGCGTAGTTTATGCTTATACGGACGTAACCTCCGGCGACCCGACAACGGGCGGCACGGCGGCGGCGGCAACCTGCACGGCAGTCTCTTCGGCTAACGGCGGCGTAATCGTTCAATAATTAAACTTAAACAAAAATACTCATTCTAATCGCTCTGCTTTTCTTATTGAAGCAGAGCGATTTTTTTATTTGTCAGTTTAGGCTGTCTCTCTTTTTCTTTATAAATAATTAAAAATTTTGAAATAAAGTTTCGGATATTTCGTTGCGATACTGCAATAATTGCTGCGCTGGCTATAATTCAAATTCCCCAGCCGGTGCGCTGGTATCTTTTCAATCGGCTAAGCACAAAGGCAAGGAACAATTCGATTGAAAGTAAAGTTATAGTCGATCAAAGAGTTTTACGCAGCCTGTGCAGAATTCATAAGCAGCTCTGTTCGCGCTCACAGATAAATGACGTTTTCCGTCACTTGCGAATTGCCAAAATCTGTTATTTGGCAGGTTAAGAAACTGATAAAATGACATCCTCAATAAAAGCGAAAAGGTGATATTGTCCAGTATTCATCGAAGTTTTATGCGTTTTTTAAATCTAAATTTTTTTTGGCACGGAGTTTGTTTATAACGCAGTGTCACCTGAGAAAGGTAGAAAAAGAAAAAGACTTAAAAATATCTAGGAGATTGTAAAACTAAAATGAAAAATCAAAAAGGTTTCTCGCTTATCGAACTTTTAATCGTTGTTGTTATCATCGGCATCATCGCCGCTATCGCTATCCCGAACTTAATCGCCGCCCGTCGCGCCGCTAACGAAGGTTCGGCTCAATCGACTTCCAGAACTCTCCACAGCGCTGAAGTTACTTATGGCGCAACGACCGGCAACGGTGCTTACACCGCCCTTTTGACGGATTTAAGCGGCGCTAATTTAGTTGACTCGCAAGTAACCAGCGCGACCGGAAAGAGTGGCTATTTATTTGCTGCAAAGGCTGGCGCTGCCAGTGCGACACAAGCGGCGACGTTTGCAATCGGCGCATACCCGACCGTAACGAGCGGCATTCCGCAAACCGGAACACGACGTTTCTGCGTTGCGACTGACGGCGTAGTTTATGCTTATACGGACGTAACCTCCGGCGACCCGACAACGGGCGGCACGGCGGCGGCAGCAACTTGCACAGCGGTTTCTTCGGCTAACGGCGGCAAAATCGTTCAGTAACAACTTGTTCTTCCAAGGAAAAGAAAAATCCCGCCCAGCGTTTGCCGGGCGGGATTTTTTATTAACAAACACTCGTTTCCCGCAAATTTATTCTTCCAATTCCGCGCTCAAAATAATATAATAATCACGCCTTAGTTTGAAATTCTTCAAACGACTCCATTATTAAAACCAAAGTTTTCCTATGAAGCGAATTTTCATTATTGCACGCAATACTTTTCGTGAAGCCGTCCGCGACCGCGTTTTGTATAATCTCGTGCTTTTTGTTTTTCTGATAACGGCAAGCGCGATTTTCCTCGGCGAACTGACCGACGGACACGAAGCCAGAACGATTATCAATCTCGGACTCGGCGCGATGCTCGTGTTCGGCGCGTTCATTTCGATTTTCGTCGGCGTCAGTCTTGTCTCCAAAGAAATAGAAAAGCGCACGGTTTTTGCAATTTTCTCGAAACCAATCGGACGCGGCGAATTCATCGTCGGAAAATACCTGGGTTTGTGTCTGACGCTGCTGGTTAATGTTTTTGTAATGGGCGTCGGCGTGTCATTTGCGATTCTTTATGTGGGCGGAGGAAATCTCGCCTTTTCGATTTGGGGCGCGATTTTTTTGATTCTGCTCGAACTGACGATTTTGACGGCAGTCGCCATTCTATTTTCTTCATTTTCCTCCCCCGCGCTTTCCGCGCTTTTAACATTCTTTGTTTTTATCATCGGAAATTTCAGTTCTTCGCTGCGTGATTTTGCTGACAGCATCGGCACAACCGCGACAAAGTTATTTTTTAATTTTATCTATTACATTTTGCCTAATCTCTCATTTTATAATTTTAGAACTAACGCTTCACACGGCGACTCGCCGCCTGTTTCGATGCTCGGCGGCGCAATTCTCTACGCCATTGTTTATGTCGTTGTTTTGCTTGCGGCAACGATTTTAATTTTTAGCCGTCGTAACTTCAAATAACTTTTCATTCATCAATCTAAAAATCTCTGTGCGGTTTTTCTTGTCGTGAAGTTTTTATGAAATCGAATTCCACAAAAACTTTTATATCCGTCGGTATTATTATTTGCGGTTTGGTCGGCATTTTTCTCTTGAGCGCATTTCTTGAAAAAAATCGTCCCGCTCTGCCGGAAAATTACGCCGACGAAGATTTAGCTCTGCAAGGCGCGCGTTTGAAAGGCTATTCGATGGGTTTTGAAGGCTTAATTGCCGATTGGTATTGGATGCAGTCGCTGCAATACCTCGGCGATAAAATCATCAAAAATCCTGACGCAAACATTAGCTTCGATAATCTCAACGCACTAAATCCGCGTCTGCTTTATCCGTATTTAGACAATGCGACGACGTTAGACCCGCAATTTTTGAGCGTCTATGAATTCGGCGCGACCGTCTTGCCCGCGATTGACAAAGACAAAGCGATAAAGCTTCTTCAAAAGGGAATTGAAGATAATCCGAATCAGTGGCGGCTTTATCAACATTTGGGCTATATCTATTGGCGACTCGGCAATTTTGAAAAGGCGTCCGAGGCATATGCCGCCGGGGCAAAACTTCCCGGCGCGCCGAAATTTATGCAAATGATGACGGCAAAAACCAAAACCGAAGGCGGAAGCCGCGAAACTGCGCGCATTATTTTCCGGCAAATGTTCGACGAAAGCGAAGACGAGCAGACTAAAAAAAGCGCCGCTCTTCGTCTTTCTGAACTCGATTCTCTGGATGAACGGGACGAAATCCGCGTCGCGCTTCAAACCTTTAAAACAAAAACGGGACGCTGCGCCGCGAATTGGCGCGAGATTTTGCCGCTGTTGCAAACGGTCAAACTTCCCGGCGGTAGAGATTTTCGGATTGACAATTCATACAATTTAATCGACCCGAGCGATGCGCCTTACGTTTTAGACAAAGAAAATTGCGACGTAAAACTCGATTTTGAAAGGACGAAAATTCCGCAAAACTAATCAAGCAGATAATTATGAACGACAATTACAAAACGAGTGTGAAAAGAAGATACTTTAATCTAAGTATTCTATTTCTAGCTTCTATAATCATCATTATGCCGATAATCTTTTACGGCATTCCAAACGGCAGCGATACGCCGCAGCATTACCAATTTGCGATAACATTTTTCAATTCGATTCAAAACGGAAATTTTTATCCGGGATGGGCTGATGCCACAAATAGCGGTTATGGTGATGTCGGCATCAGATTTTACCCGCCGCTTGCTTATTATGTAATGGTCGGTTTTCGCTATCTGGCGGGAAATTGGTTTGACGCAAGCATTCTGACTTTTGCTTTCTGGTTTTTTTTAAGCGGCGTCGGAATGTATCGTTGGTGTCGGGAATGGTTCGGTGAAAATGCGTCTTTGGCGGCGGCGGTAGTTTATATTTTTATGCCGTATCACGCGAATCAAATTTATAACGCCTCCACTTATGCTGAATTTGCCGCGAGTTCGATTCTTCCTTTTTGCTTTCTTTTCGTAACCAGAGTTTGCCGTTCAGGAAAAATTATTGACGTAATCGGACTTGCCGTTTTTTATTGCCTGCTTATTTTGACGCATCTTCCGTTAACGATTATCGGCTCGTTAAGTCTTTTAATTTATTCGCTATTATCGCTCGAAAAAAGTAAATTATTTTCAACTTTGCTCAAACTTTCATCCGGGGTTTTTCTTGGAATTCTGGCAAGTTCGTTCTACTGGATAAAAATGGTTAGCGAACTGGATTTTGTAAAACACACATCCACCAAATTTACCGCCAATGAATATGATTTTCACTCGAATTTTCTTTGTTCTTTTCTCTACGCATTATTTTCCGAAAACGTTTATCGTTCTTCTTTGTTTTGTGACTCGATGCTTTTGGTGAGTGCCGGCGTATTCGTTTCGTGTGCGGTTATTTTCTACAAATGGTCAAAAGTGAAAAGTAACGACAAAATATTTAACGTTTCGATTCTTTTTATATTTTCGGTCTTTATCGCCACGCCGCTGAGTGTCGTTATTTGGGAGAACTTTTCGGTTCTCGAAAAAATTCAATTTCCCTGGCGCTGGCTGGCAATCACTTCAATGACCGGAGCATTTTTTGTGGCTGCCTGTTACGACAGCTTAATAAGTTTGTTTCTTACAAAAGCGCGACCGATGGCGCTGTTAACCGTCGGTTTGATTGCGATTTGTGTTGTTTTCACCTTTGCGAAAATTATAAGAGAATCGAATCAAATGCCGCGTGAAGATTTTACCGCGCAAACCAAATATTTAGTAAATTCCGGAAGCTATGAATGCTGGTGGACAATTTGGTCGAAAAAAGAAGGCGTCGGCTTTCCTCGAAAAGTTTCAGTTGAAGACCGTTCCGCCCAAATAATCGCCTGGCAACCAATGGAAAGAGAAATTATTTTCTCAGCCGGAAATCCGACTACAGCAAGAATTGCCACATTTTATTATCCGCATTGGCGGGCAACGGTAAATGGTCAGCCGACCGAACTTCAACTCGATGACAACGGTGTAATGCTAGTGCCGCTTCCGGCTGAAACAGCCGCTGTGCGAATATGGTTTCAAGAGCCGGAAACTACTCGAATTTTTTCTTATGTTTCACTTTTTTCCTGGTTGATTATGCTCTTTGCCGGATTATTTATTTTTTGGAAAAATAAAACTTATAGTCTTTCTGAATTTGGTCAAAATGAAAATGACTTTTTCAGTGAAAAAGCATAAAAATTATGAGCTACATTGTTGAAATCGAAAATTTATCGAAAGATTACGAAGTCGGCTTTTGGAAAAAGAAAAAAGTGCGCGCTCTTGACAATTTGAATCTGCAAGTCGAAGGCGGGCAGATTTTCGGTTTCCTGGGCGGAAACGGAGCGGGGAAAACGACGACGATAAAAATTTTGATGAGCTTGATGTTTCCGACAACCGGCACGGCGCGAATTTTGGGCAGCGATATTTCCGATGTGAAAATGCACGCCAGAATCGGTTATTGTCCCGAAAATCCTTATTTTTATGATTATCTGAAAGCGTCGGAGTTGATGAATTATTTCGGTGAACTTTTCGGACTCGACGCAGCAAAAAGGAAACAAAAAACCGAAGAACTTTTGACGCGCGTCGGGTTAGACGAAAAAGATTGGAACAAACAGCTTCGTAAATTTTCCAAAGGAATGCTGCAAAGAGTCGGTTTGGCGCAATGCCTGATAAACGAACCGGAAATCGTTTTTCTCGACGAGCCGATGAGCGGGCTTGACCCGATTGGACGGCGCGAAATTCGAGAGCTTATCAGCGATTTGCGCGAAAATGGCACGACCGTTTTTATGTCGACGCATATTTTGTCGGACATCGAGGCTTTGTGCGACAACGTGGCGATTTTGAGAAACGGAAAACTCGCCGCGACGGGTAATTTAAATGAGCTTCTATTAAACGACGGCGAAAAGCAATCGTTTGAAATTACCGTCAAGGGAGTTTCGGCGGAGAATTTGAAAAATTCATTGACCGAAATCGCAGGCGCGACTTTTTATTCAAAACCAAACGGCGCGAATATCAATGTTTCGGACGAAAAAGATATTGAAAAGGTTTTGCAGGCAGCCAGAAACGCGGGCGGAAGCCTGGTTTCCGTCCAGCCTGTCCGACAATCTCTCGAAGAACTCTTTGTCAAAGAAACCGAATAAATAAATCGAATTTCCGTAATCAGAGGAACAGTTTTCTTTCAATAAAAAAAACGGTAAGATTCTCCGCAAGTTTCAAACAACTTCTAAAGTTTGAACGCTTCGGAGAATTTTTTTGAAGAATTATTTGCCGCAAAAAAAAGTTTTGCTTTGGGCTTTGCTTGCCGGAATTATCGTTTCCGCCTATTCGCTCGCGCCTCAAATTCAGTTGTGGGGAATTCGCGGCAATGCTTGGAACGGAGTTTATGCTTATCACGACCACGATGAAATGGCATACGCCGCTTACACCCAAACGCTGATAGACGGCAAGCCGCGCCGCAATTCGTCATACACCGGACGCACGGACAACGCCGAAAATCCGCTCGATGAATCTTTGTTTTCAATTCAATTTCTCGCCTTTTACCCGATAGCTATTCCGGCAAGAATTCTCGGACTTTCATCTTCGACGGCGATGATTTGGTTCAGTGGCATAATCGGTTTTTTGTCGGCGTGCGCGTTGTTTTGGCTGCTGTATCTGCTTTTTGAAAATCCGTTTTTGTCGTTCGTCGGGACAGTTTTTGTTTTCTCGACGGGCGTTTTGATTGCCGGTCAGGGAAGTTTTGTCAGCCGATTTTCACCCGAAAGCATTTACTATTTTATTGCGTTTCCTTTTGCCAGACGCGCAGTTCCGTCAATCGGTTTTCCAGCCCTGTTTTTATTCTTTGCGTTTGTTTGGAAATTTTTAAGCGGCGACACTCGAGAGTCAAAGTATCTTTCGGGAACATTGGCAATGCTTTCATTCACGTTTCTCATCTTCTCCTACTTTTATCTGTGGACGACCGCCGCCGCCTGGTTATTCGGGTTGATTTTGCTATCGATAATTTTTCGCGGTCAAGATTGGCGAAAAACAGCGATTTCCTTGCTTGGTCTCGGCTTATTTTTGTTGCTTGCTTCTATACCTTATTTTATTCTGCTGGCGAATCGCGGGACGATAATCGATTCGGTGCATCTGCTGGTTTTTACCCGCAAACCGGATTTATTGCGTATTCCCGAAATTATAAGTTTTGCGGTTTTGCTTGGTTTTTTTGTTGCAAAAGGTTTTGGCTGGCTTGACTTGCGAGAGCCGAAGACTCTTTTTCTGATGGCGTTCGCGCTGGTCGCGCCGCTTGTTTTTAATCAACAGATTTTGTCCGGGCGTTCGCTCCAACCGGTTCATTACCAGTTCTATTGCGTCAATTATATTTCAGCAGTCTCTTTGTTCACGCTTGTTTGCGTTTTATTGAATAGAAAATTGAGCAATCGAAAATTTAATGTAATTTTGATTTTGATTGCTTTGGTTTCTCTTTATATTGGTTACTCGGATGGACAGTTCAGCGTCAAAAAGGCGCGAGGAGAGAATATCTGGCGAGACGAACTGCTGCCGGTCGCGCAAAGAATCAAGATGATTTCTCAAAGTTCGGAAAATTACGGAGAAAAACAAGTTGCAGTTGTGCTTTCGTTTGATTTTTATCCGTATAAATTGATGAATAGTATTTACAGCTTGAATTGCAGCGACGATTTGCCCGCGCTTTCATCGCAGGCGGTTTTATGGTCGCCACATCAAAAGGTTTTTTCCGACCTGACGCCCGAGGAAAGCACTGAAAGGCTTTTTAAATTTATCTATTATCAAAATCTCGATGAAGAGTGGCTTGAAGGTGAATTGCAAAAGGGAAGAACCGAATTAGTCGAGGGTTTTTTCGGTTGGGACACGAAAGCTGCCATTTTGAGCGACGAAGCTAAGCCGATTACAACCGAAAAAATCGCCGAAATTGTCAATCGGTATGAAAAATTCAGACAAAACTTTAATTACGAAAATGCCAAAACACCGCCGCTTTCATTTGTCCTTATTCACCAGGCGACCCAATCTGATTTGACAGCGGTTGATAAATGGTATGAAAGGGATACAGGCGAAAAAGTCGGAAAATATATTTTATATCGGGTCAAATTGCGAAATCCGTAAATTTGCTTTCCAGTAATCTCGTTAATTATAAAAGCGGAAAACGAATCATCCACATTTTTCATTTAGTGATTTTAGCTGTCGAAAAGACATAGATACCCGAACTGATTTGTAAAGTTTTATGATATGACATTTTATCGTATGGTTCACGGATTTATGAGTTAATAATTGAGTAAAATTTTTACTGACATTAAACAATAACTCAAACAAAAATACCTGGCTTCTCAAAGCCAGGCTTAAAGTTGCTCACTCTTAAGGAGATTACCTAACTTTGTCACAAGTAGGATTCTATTTATCTTACCCAAAACAAACCGCTAAGACAAACCGCGAATTCTGAAAGATTCTCTGTCATAACCTTTGCCGTGTGGTTAGCGCGATTTATGAGTTAGGAATTGAGCCGGAGTTTTACAGAGACTAAAAACTATTATCCGAAGCGATAGGTTATAAGGCTTATCGCTTCGGATAATTTGGAATATAAAGACCTTATGGGCTATCAGAAGGATAAATAAACTTGGGTGATTTTACGCGCTCTAATGGTTTTCCATTAGAATCATTAAAAGGAATGTCAGGGTCAATCATTCCAATACCCTTTAAAATAGCAAAAGTTGCATTTACAGTAGGACTCTCAGAAGCAATCTCAATAGAACCCACAAAAGTGTTATGTTTGAATTTTGGTCGAGTAGTTCCATTATATACTAATTTGACATTTGTAAATTTGCAGTCTTCATAACTATACCCGTCCAATAAAACCATTTCGTTTGAAAAGTTTTTATCTTTAACTTCTACCATTTTTGCACCGGCATTGAAATTCGTAGTTGTGTTAGCAGATGCGCTCAATCTACCTACAGCAAAAGAGGATGCAAGTAACCCAACTAAGACAAGACCTGTAAAACCATAAACAAGAATTGTGGAGCGACTTTTCCTTTGTTTATTTACGATGCTAGTTCCGGTTTCATCTTGAGCTAAATCTTTTTGATTGGAATCGATTTTCTTCTGTCGATTTTGAAAAAAATAGCTACCTCCCAGAAGCAAAAGAGATAAAAAGAACAATCCGCCTACAACAACTAGATTCATTGAAATTGTTGGTGCTGCAACTGTCAAAAAACCGGAAGCGAAAAATGTATACATTAACGCACCCCCAACAAATTTGATAACATCCCAAATAATGTTCGGGCGCAATTCGGTGAAAAAGGTTTTAATTTTTGACATAATCCGCAAGTATAAAACCTATTTAACCTTGCTTACAAATAATTAATCATTTCTCAGTTCAAAAATATCGATAAAATCTATCATCTTTTCTCTGGCACGCTTAATGCACTAGAAACTACCATAACTTGGCTTTATGCCCTTCGTAATTTTTGTGCAGATGTTAATTTTGCATATTTATAGAGTTGTCTGCACAAAAATTACGGTTTTTGCCCAAAAACTAACGTTTTTAGGGCTATTTTTGTGCAAAGCCGGGTTAGTGGATACTTGCTTTACAGCAATAATGTGTATAGCTAATACACTATCTACTAATGCTTTTAATTACAACAACTTATACTGCCGATTCCATAGAGGTGAGCATTTAATATACAGTTTGAGCAATTGCCGAAACAGTGCTTACTTTGCTCAAGATGAAATCATAAGCTATTGTATGTCAACCATTTACATGATGTTAAAAAGTAATATTCACCTTTGGCACGACGTTTGTAATAGTAAAGGACAGAACGAAGCGGAAGGCTTAAAAAATTAAAAACAAAAACTTAGAGGAGAAAAAATGAAAAACTTAAAAAACATCGTCGCAACATTAACATTAACCGCAACCTTAGGACTTGGAGCAACAGCAGCAAACGCAGGAATGCTGATTACCGATAAAGCATCGACGGGTAGTTCGACTCCCTGCTCGACAAAAAGCGTTAGAACAGTTCTCTCAGGCGGCATTGCCCTAATCGGAAAAGCCGGAATGTTGATAACCGACGGAATGCTTATTACCGACGGAATGCTCATCACGGATGGAATGCTCATCACGGATGGAATGCTTATTACCGACGCGCCTTGCAAAGATGGAATGTTGATAACCGACGGAATGCTCATCACCGACTAAAAGCAATATTACAAGTCTGTCCGCACCCGGGAGGAAACTGAATCCCGCAAAAACGGCTTCGATGATAAATCATCGGGGCTGTTTTTATTATCAGAATTTTTATCCAGGATTTTTATTGAGTAAGCAAATGAAATCGCATGCATACGCTACGAAATCAAACTTGCCGCTTATTGAAACCAAACGGCTTTTGCTGAGAATGTTTGAAGACGGCGACTTAGATTTCGTGTATCGACTTTTCAATGACGAAGAAGTTCAAAAATATCTTTCGCCTGAAAATAGACGAACCCGTGAACAAATGAAAATCACTTTGCGGAACTTTGGCAAGCGCTGGCAAGAGCGTGGATTTGGATTATGGCGCGTCAGTGAAAAGCGCAGTAATAAAATATTCGGGTATTGCGGTTTTCAGTATTTTGACGAAACGCAGGATGTGGAAATTTTGTTTGCGTTTTTCAAGGATTTTTGGGGTAAAGGATTTGCTGCGGAGGCGGCAAAAGCCTGTTTGAAATTTGGATTTGAAGAATTGCAGCTTAAGAAGGTATTTGCCGCAACCCATCCCGAAAACACAGCTTCACGCTGCGTATTGGAAAAAATCGGGATGACTTTTGAAAAAAGAAACGCGCATTATGGAATTGACACGATGACATATGTAATTTCCCGTTGCGACTTCGAGCCGTCTAAAGATATTTACAAATTGAGATACAATTAACTCCGTTTAGCGACAACTTTACCAGGTAAAGATTTGTTTTTGCGGCAGTTGTTTATTTTGCGGTCTGCCTCAAATAATTCGGTGAAAGACGTCGTAGATTTCCGACTGCTTTCGGCAAAACCTCCAAAACATACTCAACCTCTTCGGTCGTGTTGTCTTTCCCGAAACTAAAACGAATCGCGCCGCGAGCCAATTCGTCGGTTTTGCCCAGAGCGCGAATCACGGGTGACGGCTCGAGCGAGCCGGAAGAACACGCCGAGCCAGTAGAAACGGCGACGCCCTGCAAATCTAAGTTTATCAACAAACCCTCGCCTTCAATCGATGAGAAGGAAATGTTTGAAATATGCGGCAGACGCTTTTCATGATTGCCGTTAAAAACAAAATCCGAAACAATTTCACCGACGCTTTGTTCAAATTTATCGCGTAGATTTTTTAAATGCGCGGCGATTTGCGGCAAATTATTTTTCGCCATCTCACAAGCCTTTCCGAAAGCGACGATAAGCGGAACTGATTCGGTGCCGCCGCGTCGTTCCCGTTCCTGATGCCCGCCGATACTTTGTGAATGCAGCCGGACGCCGCGCCGCGCATACAACGCGCCGACGCCCTTTGGCGCATAAAGTTTGTGCGCCGAGATTGAAAGCAAATCGCAACCGATTTCTTCGACATTAACTTCAATTTTGCCGACGGCTTGCACCGCGTCCGTGTGAAACCAAATTTTTCTACCTTTTTCATTTTCCGAACGCACAAGTTTTCCGATTTCTTTGACCGGCTGAATTGTCCCGATTTCATTATTCGCGGTCATTATGGAAACCAAAATCGTATCGTCACGAATCGCATTTTTTACGTCTTCAATTCTGACGATGCCGTCTTCATAAACCGGAAGATAAGAGACTTCAAAACCGCGCTTTTCCAAATCCTCGCAAACTTCCCTGACCGCCGAATGTTCGATTTCCGAAGTAATAATATGTTTTCCGTATTTTTCATTGGCTTCCAGCAAGCCGCGAATCGCCAAGTTGTTTGCTTCCGTGCCGCCGGATGTGAAAACAATTTCTGCGGGACGCGCGTTGATAATTCCGGCGACTTGATGCCGCGCTTTATCGACTGCCGCGCGCGCTTCCTGTCCGTAAAAATGAATGCTCGAAGCATTCCCGAATTTTTCAGTCAAAAAGGGGAGCATCGCCTCGACGACTTCGCGGTCAATCGGGGTCGTAGCGCTGTTGTCTAAATAAATTCTGCGAAACATATAATACATTTTAGCGCACGGCTGGAAATTACGCAGGTGCGGAAACGCGCACGAAGTAAGTGTGTTTTTCGTCGCGGGTTTTGCGTTCTTGCTTCGGGCGGTTTTCTGCCTTTTTGCCGAACAATTTATTCAACTACACAACTTCTGCAAAATAATTTGTGTAAAATTCCAAACTCGCCTAAAATCACAAATTACAAAATAATTACAATCACCTTCGGCTTTCGATAAGCAAATGTGATAATCAAATGTATTGCCCGAAAGGCGTGCGATAAGATAAAGTTAAACCTTGACTTGTCGTCTTGCATCAAAGACAGCGGCATTATTTCGAGAGGAATTATAATATGGATTTTACAACCAAAGAATTATTAAAACGCTATGCGAAGTTGGCAATCGGGCAACCGTTTGCACCGATTTTATTAAATATCTTAGTGACGAGTGTATGCGATATGCGCTGCACGCATTGTTTTTTCACGGATGAACTTGACGACCGCCCGCGTAAAAAACTGCAAATGAAAACCGAGGAAATTGAAAAAATTTCCGAAACGCTTGGCGGAAATCTCGGCGTTTTGATTCTCGCGGGCGGCGAGCCGTTCACCCGAAAAGATTTGCCGGAGATTTGTAATTCTTTTTATCGAAACAACAAGCTGGATTCGGTTTACATAATGTCGAACGGGCAAATTCATCCACGAATCTTCCCCGATGTAACGCGCGTTTTGCAGGAAAACCCAAATCTGAACGTAACGATTGCGCTCGGAATCGATGGAATGAAGGAAGCGCACGAAAAGATTCGACGCAAAGAGGGAAGTTGGGACAAAGCGATTCATACAGCCAGAACTTTGAAGGAAATGAAAAAGGAATTTCCGAATCTCGATGTGCAAACCTGCACCTGCGTGATGCGCTCGAACGAAGACACGATTTTCGATTGGTATGATTTTCTGAAACACGATTTGAAGCCGGACAAAGTAAATATCAACTACATTCGCCCGCCGTCTGCCGACCCGACGGAGCTTAATTTTGACCACAACCGTTATGCCGAATTGTCGCAAATGATTTTAGACGATACGCGCAACGCGGCGATAAAAAATAATTACGGCGGCGACGCGGGATTTTTCAAAGCGGCGATTGACCTTTATATGCACGACCTTATCGCCAAAACCAAAGAAACCGGCGAGCCGCAAATGACCTGTTACGCAGGAACGGCGGGAGCCGTGATTTTCGACGAAGGCACGATTTCTTCGTGTGAAAATCTTGAAGCAACCGGAAATCTGCGTGATTATGATTGGAACTTTCAGGGCGCGTGGAATTCTCCGCAAATGAAGGCGCGTCGTCAGAAAGCCAAATCAGGTTGTTTTTGCACGCACGAATCGAATTCTTATTATCCAAGTTTGCCGTTTAACCCTAAGCATTTGATTCAGATTAAAAAACTCGAACGCCAAATGAAAAAGGCGAGTCGTGAAATGGAAAAACAATTGCCGCAAAACGAAGGTTTAGCAGTAAATGTATAAATTTTTAAGCAAGAGCAGTAAGATTTGATTTACACCTACTGCTCATTTTAATAATGCCTCACAACACACCGAAAATTCTGATAATTTCTTCCGACACCGGCGGCGGGCATCGGTCGGCGGCGCAGGCGATTCTGGACGGCGCAAATCGGTTTTGGAAAGGGAAATCGGTTGCCGTTCGCGTCGTTAAAGCGGTTGAAGAATCGCATCATATTACGGGAAAACTCGTCGGCGTTTATAATTGGATTCTGCGAAACAGACAGCACTGGATGAAATATGTCTATTGGACAATGAACCGATTTCGCCCCGAAACGCGCGAGTTTGTTCACCGCCGATGTATCGGCTTTTGCACGGAGATTTTTGAAAAGTGGTGTCCGCACATTGTCGTCAGCGTTCATCCTTTGACACAGCACATTTTTGCCAGAATCTTAAAGGAGCTGAATTTATCAAATCAAATTCCGCTCGTTACAGTCGTTACCGACCCGTGTTACGGTTTTTGGAAAGGCTGGGCGTGCAATGATGTTTCGCTTTATCTGGTTGCAAACGACGAATCGCGCCGACAACTTATCGATTACGGCATCAGTCCTGAAAAAATTAAAATTTCGGGAATGCCGATTGACCCGAAATTCCGTGAAGTCAGCGAAAAGGACGCGCAAAAAGCCCGCCAGGCATTTGGATTGGACGCGGAAAAATTCACGATTTTCGTCAACGCCGGTTGGATTGGCGGCGGAAATATCCCGCAAATTTTCCGCGAACTGGTGCGCGGCGAGTTGGACGTTCAGGCGATATTTTTAGCGGGCAAAAACGAAGTGTTAAGAAAAGAAGCTGAAGCGTTGGCTAAAACGGCGAAATTTCCCGTCAAAGTCATCGGTTATTCGGACGACATCGAGAAATTGATGCAGTCGGCAAACGTGATGATTAGTAAACTCGGCGGTTTGACGACGTTTGAAGCCTTAGCCTGCCGTCTTCCGATAATCGCCGACGCGACTACGCCGCCGATGCCGCAGGAAGCGGGAACGGTTAATATGATTGCCAGACGCGGCGCGGGAATTTTGCTGAAAAAAGCTACCGATATTATCCCGACAATTCAAAGTTTGCTGGGCGATTCAAAAAAATACGCCGATATGAAAGCCGCGACGCTCGATTTGGCAACCCCGAATTCGACCGAGATGATTATCCGGGAAATTGCTGCCCTCTTGCCTTCCAATACGCAAGTCAACAAAAAACCTCTGCCTGCGCTTGTCTAAAATTCGTTTTTCAATAAAATTTGCAAAAATTCCCGAACCATACAAAATTGTCATCGGTTTTTCACAACTAATTCAGCAAAAAACCGATGACAATTCAAAACCTCTGTTTTGCCTTTTCACGGTGAATTGCCTAAACTCTCTTTTTAGTTCTATTGGAGCGAATAATTTTGTGAATTTATTATTGGAAGGTAAACGCGCCTTTGTTTCGGGCGGAACGAGAGGCATCGGCGCGGCATTGTGCGAGGTTTTTGCGCGAGAAGGCGCGGACGTCGCTTTTAATTACCATTCGCGCGACGATTTAGCCGAGGAAACAAAAGCCAAAATCGAAGCTCACGGCAGACGCGCGCTCGCTTACAAAGTCTCGGTCACCGACCGCCTGGGAATCAAAAAACTCGTCCGCGAAATAAAGGAAGCGTGGGAAGGCATCGATATTTTAGTCAATAACGCCGCCGTCAATAAGCCTGATAATTTTGCCACGACGACCGATAAATCCTGGGATTGGGTAATTGATACGAATGTCAACAGTCTTTTTGCCGTGACGAAGCCTTTTTATAAACAGATGATTCGCCAGCGCGCCGGTTCGATTCTCAATATAACGAGCATCGGCGCGATTCGCAGTCTTCCGACGTCGGTTCATTACGCGACTTCAAAAGCGGCAATGATCGGTTTTACAAAATGTCTGTCGCGCGAAGCATCAAATTTCGGAATAACCGTCAACGCCATCGCCGCCGGAATTTTCGACACCGATTTGGGGCATTCTCTACCGGAACGCCTTTTGCAAATGCACGATTTTTGGGTGGCGCGGCAACGCCTTGGAAGACCAGCCGAACTCGCCGAGTTTGCCGCCTTTATGGTCAGCCCGCGCAACAGCTTTATGAGCGGCGAAGTCGTGATAGTCGACGGCGGCGCGGTCACATAATCAATTGTCATTTGTTTTAATTCGATAATGAAAAATGACGAAAGCCTTTGCCTTTCGTCATTTTTTTCCTTGCAAAAATGTGAATTTTAATCTCTTACTTTGGGTTTCTCCAATTTATCCTTTGCCCTCTGCACAAATTTCTTTATCATTCCTGAAACTTCCCACTGCATTCCCTGGCTGACGCGGTTTTCGCCCGCAAGCCCGGCAAGCAAATGCAGTTCTCTGGCGGCATTGCGGCGAAGCTCGACGTTTTGCGAAAACTGCACAAATGTTGTATCTGCGCTTTTCTCCATAAATTCAGCCGCGTAACGCAGGAAATTTTGTTTCTCGCCCGCTTTCGGAATCCACTCGATTTTGTCGTCGCTGTCTTCCGCAACCTCGACCGAAAAAGATTGCCGCATCGCGCCGATCAGCGGAATGTCCGCGCGAATCGTCCAACGCGCCGTGCCGTCGCCGTTAGTATGAATGCTTTCGACATTCGGCATCAATTCGATAAAATTTTTGATGTCGGCGAAAAACTCGCGCACTTTTCCAATCGGCGCGTTGACCTCAAATTTATCGCTGAAATTAGTGCGAATGGTGAACACTTCTTTCTAGTTGATAAGTGATAACTAATAACTGATAGTGTAAAACCAATTCAAAACTATCAGTTATCCACTATCAATTAAAACGTTCCGTTGAATAAAATCGAATTAAAAAACGGTCTGGTTGTCGAGCGGAAGATTCCGCGAAAGAACGGCTCTTCGGCAAATAAAATAACGTGACCTGCGCCGGTCGGCTCGTCGATGATATACGCTGTTCCTTTCAGGAGTTTTTCCGTGTTGCCTTCCCAGACGAAACCTGAAATCGTCAGAGGCTTTTTCGGTTTCGGCTCAAACAAGAGCGCGTTTGTGCCGTCTTTTGAAAAGCGGAAAAAATAACCTGACGCAAGCAAAACAGGTATTTCGTCGTCTTCGATGCCGTAAGTCAGATAAGTCGTTCGGTCAACGGTCGCTCTGAAAATCGCGCCCGCGATGCCTTCCGGCACTTTACCCGCATTTGCCGAAGGCGATGCAATCGGCGGCAAGACGGGCGGCGCGCCGTCGGCTTTGTCAAATTTTAATTCCTGAGTCGGAGTCGGTTCGGGCGCGGGTGATTTTTTTGTTTTCGGTGTCGGCGACGGCGAAGGCTCCGATTCGGATTCCTTCCGTTTATCCGGTTCTTTTTCTTCAGTTACTTTACCTTTATCTTCGTCATCATCGCTTCCGACGAGCTTTGAAGAAGTCAAACCGACATCTTTGAGCGCGGCAAAAACCGACGCGCCTTTGACGGTAATTAAAGTTCCGCCGCCCGAAATCCATTGCTTCAAAGCCGTCACCCCGCCCGCGCCCAGGGCGCTGAAATATCTTCCTGCTCCGCCATTCGGCATAATCAAAACATTGTAATTTTTTAATGTTCCGCCTCTGAGGTTGTTGATTGTCAACGGCGTAAATTCAACGCCGTAACGGTCGAGCGTCCACCAAATCGAGCCGTAACTCGTCTGGTCAACCGCTTCGTCGGCAACCATCGCAATTTTCGGCGTTTGCAGCGAGACGACATTTTCATTGCCGACTCCCGTTTCGCCGGTTTCGTTAAAACCCGTATTAACCGCGACGACGTTGACGCCGAGTTCACGCGCCAAACGCGCGACGGCTTCGTGAACCGTTTCGGAATTTCTGGTAACTCTGACCACAAAAGTTCCGCGATTGTAATTTCTTCCGCCCGCCGTTAAAGGCTTCGTTGCCACCGCCACGCGAAAATTTTCTTTTAATAACCGCAAAGCCAACGCGCCCGCGCCGTCGCTTTCATAGGGAATAATGTAGGCAATCTGCGCGCGTCCCGAAACCGTTCCTTGTTTTGCCTGTTCGAGAAACTCAGGCGTAACGACGATTGAATTGACAACTCCCGCGTCTTCCGTCCAATAAGCGTCAACGCCGAAGGCGAGCGGCAGATTCCAGGCGGTGATGTCGTAAAATCCGTAATCCTCTTTGTTTGCAGAACTGCCGCGCCGCTCGTTGCGCCGGAAACGCGCCATATTATCGTCCACAAACGCTTTATCCTGCGGCGTGTCCTGTTCGAGCAGCGCTTTGACAATTCGTTTTTGCGGCTGATTCAAATCAATGATATACGAGCCTGCAGGAAAAGTTCTGGAAACGCTCGGCGCATTGCTTTGCATAAAGCTGTGCGCTGAATTCGAGGAAAACGAAGCGTTGGAAACTTTAATTTCAACACGCGCAAGTTGCAAAACTTTTATCAATTCGGCAGTTTTTACACGGTCTTTTTCCGGTGAAATTACAATACGTTTCATCTTTTCACGCGCGACTTCTTCCATTGCCGTGCGACGGAAAGCATAAAAATCCTGAAGCCGCTCGGCGCGATTTTTGGCTAAAGTTTCGAGCGTCGTCATCGAGGCGACAAAATGTTTGGCGATTGCCGAGCGCAAAGTCGCAATCGAGCCGTCCTCACGCGTCCAGCGCAAACCTTTAAAGCCGCCGCCGTCGGTTTCATAAGTCATCCCGATTGCGCCGTTTAGAGACGGAAACGAATCCCAGTAACCCGGATAAAAAAGATCGTAAATATCGCGGACAAAATAGTCCCATTTGTTTTGGTCGAAGGCGGTTGCGTTAGCGCGCCCGAATTTATCGAGCCAATTATTTGTTGCCGGCTGCGGCAAATTCGGATTTATCGGCAGAGCGGCGGGCGGGAAAAAGAACTGCGACGGCTGACCGTGATGGTCGGCGGAAACCTGCGGATTCCATTCAAAAAACGCCCGCTGCATATTCTGCGTTTCCTTTTGAGTCGCGGCTATATTGTCGCGGTTCAGGTCGAAACGGTAATGATTAAGGCGTCCATAGACAGACCAGGGTTCACGGTGTTCGAGCGCGTTGCGGTCGGCATTTCCCATCCCCACCGAGTTATACCAGGTTGCAAATCTTTCATGTCCGTCGGGATTTTCGCCTGTCAAAACAAGTGTTACGCAATTATTTAAAATATCCAAAGTCTGCGGTTCGTTCGACGCGGCGAGTTGATAGACGACCTGCATCATCGTTTCAAACGAAGCCGATTCGTTGCCGTGAATTGTGTAAGCCATCCACGCAATCGCCGGATTATTTTGAGCAATCGTATTTGCCTCAGATACCGAAGTCACGCGCGAATCGGTCAGACGCGCGTTGTTTGCTTTGATTTGGTCAATGCGATTGATGTTTTCGGGCGAAGAAATCGCAACCAGATGCTGCATCCGATGTTCGTTTGTCTCGCCGATGTCGTAAATTTTTACGCGGTCGGGCGCGGCTTTGGCAATCGCTTCGATAACCCGTTCCATCTGCGCGTAAGTCGTGTGGAAATTGCCGACATCATAGCGCAAAATCGTTTGTGGTCGCGGAACTTCCGCGCGATACGCGCCGCGCGTGTAGAAATCGAATTTTTCTTCTGTTTGAGGGAAAACAACCTGTGTCAGCGCAGCGCAGACAAACATAAAAAACCAGAGATACTTTATTTTCATTGATAAAATTTCCGAATTTCGAGACTTAATTTTGCAGAACTTGCTAAAGATATTAAACTGTAAATGCCGAAACGCACAAAGAAGATGAATGATTTTCACGAAAAAATGTGTCCGATATGTCATCATCGCGCAATGAAAACGTGGGAAGAATTAACCGGCGAACAAAAATTCCTGGCGGAAAGATTGCCTTTGAGTGCCGAATTTACCCACGAACAAAGAAAAAAGCACCGCTTTTGCGAGCGGTGCTGGTTTGAAGATGTCAGAGCCAAATTTGATACGGCTTAAAAACAAAGCCAAAATTACGGCGTAAAACTACGAATCAATTTGCGAATTATACTTCAATTATTTTGCCATTACCGTTTTGGCTTCGTCGGTAAAAGCCGACAAAACCGTTCCGGCTTTAATTTTCGCTTCCTTTCCTTTACGCAACAGTCCGAGCGGTCCGAACAATACGGTTAAAGCCACGGTCGAACCCATATTATCGCCGCCCGCGCCGCTTTTTGAGGCGCGAAGTTTGATTTTTTGCGCGTCGACGGTTTGGGTTGATTCAATCCGCACGCTTAATTCTCCGCCTTTGCCCATAAAACCTTTTTTCTTGGCGGCGGCAACCGTTCCTTTGACCATCGTGTCTTTAGCAATAACGGTTCTTCCGTTTATTTTTACGTCTTCCGCGACTTTGAAAGTCAGCGGGTCGCCTTCGACCACTTTTTGACCGCTGATTTCTTCGGTCGTCATAATTTTAAGTTCAGTTCCGTCGGGAATCGAAACGCTCATCGCCGGACCGCTTAATTCCATATTGACTGAACCGCTGCTTCCGGTCGCGGCGGCGGCGGCGGTAACTTCCATTCCCGATGCTTTTTGCACCATCGCCATAATCACCGCGTCGGAGACGCCGACTTTTTTTAGGGATTGCAATGCCGAAGCGGAAGTATCGAATGAAGCCTTCGAGGATTTGATTTTTGAAATAATAATCGCTTCCGAAAGCTCTTTGTTTATCATATCGACAATTGATTCGTTGTTTAAGGTCTCTTGTTGTTTAGCAATATCACCAGCTTTTTGTGCCGATACGTTGCCGCTCAACAAAACAAAACACACGGCGGTTTGCAGCAATAAACACATTAAGGACAAAGATAGAAATCTTTTCATTTTAATTCTCCAGGGATTTAAATATTTAGTTTTTGAGTTTAGAAAAATCGAGTTTAACCGGCTCGAAAGATTGATAAATACTAACACTTCTTTTTCCGCTCTGGCAAGCAAAATTTCATTTCATAAACCTTATAGACTACTTTTCAAGAAACTTATTTTTCGAGAATATTCTCGAACGAAGCGCGAATTTCGAGGCGATGCGCTGTTAATTTTTCGAGCAAATCTTTGACCGAATCTAATTTCATTCTTTTGACAATCGTCTGCAAAACTGTTTGATTGGCAAGCGGCAGGCGCGTCGAGCGTCCGATGGTTAAACGTAAATTGTGGTCGAGTTCGCTTAGAAATTCGTAACCGTTTGCAAAATTTTGAAAGTCTTGCCGATTCAGAGAGTTGTTTTCGTAAAGTTTTCCGAGCATAAAAGCGGTCGAGCGATTTTCCGCGTCGTCCTGAATATTGTCGCGCAGCTGCAGAAAACGCATCGCAAAATAAACGTCGAGCATTCCGCCAGCGCCGAATTTGATGTCAATCTCCTTGCCCTTTCGAGTGTTTGCCTTTTCTTCTTCGAGCCGTTCACGAATGCGCCGTGTTTCATCTCTTAAAATCTTAAATTCCGAATCTTGAATCCTGAATTCTTGCGCTTTTTCGTGAATGATTTTTCGCGCATTCAGTTCAGTATCTTTGGCTAAATCCAAATCGCCCGCAACGCCGCGAAGTTTGACATAAGCGAGCCATTCCCACGGTGCGGCTCTGGTTTCTAAATAATTGAGAAAGGAAGTTTTGCTCAATACGGTTGCGCCGTTTTTGCCGTCGGGACGCAGGCGCAAATCGACTCGGTAAAGATGACCTTCACGCGTCAGACTCGACAAAACGGTTACAAATATTTCGGCAGCTCGGGTATAAAAAGTTCCAAGTTCAAGGTTCAAAGTTTCGGGTTCAAAATTTTGAGTTTCAACCTCCGTCAATTGATTGACGCCATTTAGAAAATTTGCATCGGGTTTATCCAGACTTTGAACTTTGAACTTTGAACTTGGAACTTCATCAAACACCAAAACCAAATCCAAATCCGAATTGTAATCCATCCCGCCGCCGCCGAGTTTGCCCAAACCCAAAACGGCGAAAGGGAAACTGCCGAACAAATCATCTTTACGCTGTTCGTTTGTGTCAGCGGTTTTGAATGGAAAACGTCTTGCAATTTCGCGCCGCGTGATAAAAAGCGCGGCTTCGATGCCGGCTTCAGCCAAACTCGTTTGCAGACGCTTAGCTTCCCGAATGGTGATTTTCTCCAGAATGTCGAAAACGACGATTTTCAGCAAAAAGCGCGACCAGGTTTTTCGTAAAACCGCCAACTCCTGCCGGAAATCTTTTTTTCTTTCGATTGCGGCGATAAATGTTCGCAAATAATTTTCTTCCGAAAAATCTTCGTCGGTGTCAGGCAGGTTTTCGATTAAATTCGGATTGGCGGCAAGCATTTCGGCAAAATGCGCCGAAGTTTCCGAAAGAAGTTTGAGCGTTTCCAAAGTTTTCGCGTTCAAATCAATCTTCACGTCGGATTTTTCCAAAGAAGAGAGAATTAATTTTAATGTTTGATTCGCCTGCGTTCCGTCAAAATTATTGAGGCGAAAGCCGCCGTCATTCGATTGATTTCCGGCATCGGGCAAGTTTAGCGATTCTTTTATCCGGTCGGTTGATTGGGCAAGGGCAAGATTTGTCTCTGCAAATGTGTTTTGATTTTCATCATTTCCGAAAACACGCTCGAAGATTCGGCTGACGTTTGACGTATGAAAATTTAATGAAGCGTCGAATTTTTCCGCGTTTGGAAAATCCATTCGCTTTGCGATTAGAAACCGCTTATCGACTTCGGTTGGAACGAGATGCGTTTGCAGACCGTTTTCCATCTGGAGGCGATGTTCGAGACAGCGCAAAAATTGATAAGCCTCGAATAGTTCGGTCAGTTCGGATTCGGAAATCAGTTCTCTATCGGCAAGGCGCGACAGGCTGATTAAAGTGTGCGCGGCGCGAAGCCATTCGTCTTTGCCCGCGTATGCAAGCTGCAATGCTTGCGCGATGAACTCGATTTCGCGGATTCCGCCGCGTCCTAATTTAACGTTGAAATTTCGGTCGGAGATTTTCTCCGAATTGATTTTTTCCTTTGAAAGACGCACGTTTCGCAAAGCGTTTTCGATTGTTTCATTGGTCGAGAAAACGCTTGATTTTACCTTTTCAAAAAACATTTGAAAGATTTTTTCGTCGCCCGCGCTCGCTCTCGAACGAATCAAAACCTGCCGTTCCCAGCTTTGCGCTGATTTTTGATAGTAAGCGACGGCTTCGGCGAGAGAGATTGCCAATGCGCCGACGCGCCCGTTCGGTCGCAGGCGTAAATCCACGCGATACGCCGCGCCTTCGCCTGCTTGCCCGCCGACGAGTCTGGTAATAAATTCGGCGAGTTTGACGAAATACTCGCGGTTTGTGACCGCGCCGCGCGTTCCTCGACCGGAAGTTTTTCCGTCGATTGAATAAATGAAAAGCAGGTCGATATCGGACGAATAATTCAATTCCTTCGAGCCGAGTTTACCGAGTGCGACGGCACAGAACTGCGCCGCTTTATCGCGTCCTTTTTCGTCAATCGCAAGCGGACTGCCGTAACGATTGTCGAGTTCCTGTCTGGCAATTCGCAAAGCATATTCCAAAATCGCGTCAGCCAGATTGGAAATTTCCTCTGTGATTTCGACGATTGTGCCGAGACCGCGAATGTCGCGCAGAAAAACTCGAAGCAGCTCGCGGCGACGGAAACGCGCCAGCAAAATGTTAGTTTCGACGCCGGTGTTGACAAGCGCGAAACGCGCCAGAGATTCGAGAATTTCTTCCTTCACGGAAACTTTTGTCGAAATGCGCTGCCGACTGAGCCACGAAATATAATCGGGATTTTGCAGAATAGTTTGCGAAAGCAGAGGACTAAAAGCGGCGAGCGTCAAAACATCGGAAAGCAAGCCTTCGTTTTTGGCGAGCTTTTTTGCGTCGGCGGGAAACCTTTCCGAAAACTGCTCATAAAACAGTCGTGCGGCGGGCGCATCCGGCAGGTTTTCCGTCAATTCTTCAATCGAAAGCATAAAATCTATCTTAACCCAAGTTGCTGGTTATTAAACGATAGCCTTATCAACTTGATAAGCGAATA
>CAXSBF010000026.1:0-59766 GCA_964235785.1 uncultured Pyrinomonadaceae bacterium
CGGGCGATAACATCGCGATGGAGATTGAGCTGATTGCGCCGATTGCGATGGAAAAGGGACTTCGCTTTGCCATCCGAGAAGGCGGCAGAACCGTCGGCGCAGGCACCGTCAGTGATATTGTCGAATAATAAATAAGAGGTTGAGATTATGCCGAGAGATAATATAATTTTGCAATGCACCGAGTGTAAAGAGCGCAATTATGTAACGACAAAAAACAAAAAAAACACGCCGGGAAGGCTTGAGCTTAAAAAGTTTTGTAATCGTTGTCGTTGCCACCGTTTGCACAGAGAAAATAAATAAAATTAACTGATAACTGATAGTGGATAACTGACAGTTTTTAATTTTAACTATCAGCTATCCACTATCAGTTATCAGTTAAGCAGAGGGGTATGGTGTCAATGGTTAGCATGTCGGTCTCCAAAACCGTAGGTCCGGGTTCGAGTCCTGGTACCCCTGCCAGAAAAATTTTGAGGAGATAAACAATTGTCAGAAGCAGTTGATACCTTAGACAATAATAACAATAAAAAAGACAGCAAAGAAGGCGTCGGCGATTTTATTCGCCACACGCGCGAAGAACTTGATAAAACTTCCTTTCCTTCTTCGGATGTTGTCAGAAACACGACGATTATCGTCATCGTCAACGTCATTTTCTTTGCTCTTTATCTTTTTTTAGTTGACCGGGCGTGGGTTTATATCTTAGAAGCGCTGACCTGGTTAGTTAATAAAATTGTCGGTATATAAGGATTACAGATGAGACAGTGGTATTTTATCCACACATATTCAGGACACGAAAACAAAGTGCTTGAGAGTCTGAACGCACGCATCCGCGATATGCAGTTGGGCGAACAAATCACCGAGGTTTTGCTGCCGAAAGAAACGGTCGTTGAAATGCGCGGCAATAAACGTATCGAATCGTCGCGGATGTTTTATCCGGGCTACGTTTTGGTTGAAGTCGAATGCACCGAACAGGGACGAATTCCCGACAATGTTTTTCACGCGATAAAATCCACGCCGAAAGTGACGGGTTTTCTCGGCGGGAAACAACCGACACCGCTGACGCAGGCGGAAGTCGACCAGATTGTTCACAACGT
This sequence comes from uncultured Pyrinomonadaceae bacterium, assembly GCA_964235785.1. GTDB lineage: Bacteria > Acidobacteriota > Blastocatellia > Pyrinomonadales > Pyrinomonadaceae. The sequence continues at coordinate 1,092 of CAXSBF010000026.1, forward strand.
CGAAATTGCAGCGGAAAAGCCGAAACCGAAATTCTCTTACGAAATAGGCGAAGTCGTTCGCATCAAATCAGGACCTTTTGCCAGTTTTACCGGAAAAGTTGAAGAGATAAACGAAGAAAAAACGACATTGAAAGTTACCGTCACGATTTTTGGGCGTTCGACTCCGGTCGAGCTTAATTTCCTAGATGTCGAAAAAGTAACGTTTGCAGAAGAGGAATAACTGATAGTTGATAACTGATATTTGATAGTTTAAGAATTGGCTTTAACACTATCAGTTATCAGTTATCAGTTATCAACTAAATTTTATGGCTAAGAAAATTACAGGTTATATCAAATTACAAATTCCGGCGGGCAAAGCTAACCCTGCTCCGCCGATTGGTCCGGCGCTCGGGCAGCACGGCGTGAATATTATGGAGTTCTGCAAAGCATTTAATGCAAAGACGCAGAATGATGACCCGGATATGAAAGTGCCGGTCGTGATTACGGTTTATGCTGACCGCTCGTTCACTTTTGAAACGAAAACACCGCCTGCCGCCGACTTGCTGCGTAAAGCATCAGGAATTGCAAAAGGTTCGGGAACGGCGAACAAAGCAAAAGTAGGAAAAATTTCATCTGCTCAGATTGAAGAAATTGCTAAAAAGAAAATGCCGGATTTGAACACGACGAATCTCGCCTCGGCAGTCAAGACAATCGAAGGCACGGCGAAAAGTATGGGATTGACGATTGAAGGATAGAATTTGGAAGTTGAATTGCGAATAAAACAAATCACACTTTATTCGTCTTTCAAATTTCTTAACTTCAAAATTCATTCTTTAATAAATAGGGAGAAATTCTTGGAAATTTCGTTTGAACCTTGGAGATAAAATGAAAAGAGGAAAAAAATATAAAGCGGCGGCGGAAAAAGTCGAGCCGAACAAAAGATACGAATTGCAGGAAGCGATTGGTAAGGTTAAAGAAATCGCTTTTGCAAAATTTGATGAAACGGTTGAATTGACAATGTGGCTCGGCGTTGATCCGCGCAAAGCCGACCAGCTCGTTCGTGGAACGCTGGTTTTACCGCACGGTTTGGGCGGCAAAACAAAAGTTGTCGTGGTTATCGCGCAGGGCGATAAAATCAGGGAAGCCGAAGAAGCCGGAGCAGACGTTGCGGGCGGCGAAGATATTGTCGACCGAATCAAAGGCGGCTGGCTCGAATTCGACGCGCTGATTGCGACGCCCGATATGATGGGCAAAGTCGGACAGCTCGGAAAAATTTTAGGACCGCGCGGGTTGATGCCGAATCCGAAAACCGGAACCGTAACGATGGACGTGAAAAAAGCCATCGAAGAAACCAAAGCCGGTAAGGTCGAGTATCGCGTTGATAAAACTGGCGTAATTCACTCGCCGGTCGGAAAAGTTTCGTTTGATGAAGCAAAACTTCTCGAAAATACCAGAGTTTTAATCAATGCCGTGATAAAGGCTAAGCCGACGACGGCGAAAGGTCGTTATTTGAAAAAAATCAATCTGGCGGCGACGATGAGTCCGGGCGTTCTGCTCGACGAATTGGCATTTGTGTAAAAAGTGAGGAGCGTATAGAAAAATGAAAACAAGAGAAAGAAAACAAGCGGATTTAAACGCTATCACGGAGCAATTGAACAATTCCAAATCGGCGATGATTGTTAGTTTTAATAAATTAACCGTTACAAAAGACCAGGAATTTCGCAATCGTCTGCGCGATGCCGGGGCGGAGTTTCAAGTCGTCAAAAATACTTTGGCTCGCATCGCGGTTAAAGGAACGCCGTATGAAGAAGCCTCAGAGCATTTCAAAGGCGTAACGGGAATCGCCTGGACGCAAAACGACGCGGTTATTTTGTCGAAAACGGTTTCCAAATTTATTAAAGACAACGCCGATATTTATACGTTCAAAGCGGGCATTGTCGAAGGCAAAGTCGTCAACTTAAAGCAAGTCGAATCAATCGCAAGTTTGCCTTCAAAAGAAGAATTGATTTCCAAGCTGATGTTTGTCATCAACGCTCAAGCCCAGCGCATTGTTACGGTTATCAACGCCGTGCCGCGCAACTTGGCAGTCGTTGTCAAACTAATCGGTGAAGGGAAAACCGATGCTCCGGCAGAGCAAAAAACCGAAGCGAAAGATGAAGAAGTGAAAACTGCGGAAACGCCGCCGGAAGAAATCGGACAAGTTTCTGCACAAAGCGCTGAAGCCGCGGAAACGCCGAATACAGCGCAGGAAACTGAACAAAGTGTTGAATCGGCATCTTCGCCGGAAACAACACCGGAAGCAGAACAGGAAAAAGCAGAATAGAAAAAGTTTTCTAGCCGTACTCAAGGTAAAACGAGTGAAGCGATAAGTCAGGTCGCTTTCAAGGCTCGGACGTTATTTGGAGTTTGTGGTGCAACCAAACGAAAAATCGTCCCGTGGGTTCTCGCGGCTGACATCAACAAAGTCGTTGATAATAAATTGCGACTCGCGTGTAAAAAACGCAATTAGCGATTGACGATTAACGATTTACAAATTAAAACAAGAACCCTAAACGGAGGAATATAAATTATTATGGCAGTTTCAAAAGATGAAGTAGTCGAGTTTTTAAAAGGCATGACGCTGCTCGAAGCGTCGGAATTGGTTAAGGAATTGGAAGAAGTTTTCGGTGTTTCCGCTGCTGCGGCAGCCGCGCCGATGGCGATGGCGGCTGGTGCCGGTGGTGATGCCGCGCCTGCGGAAGTGGAAAAAGATACGTTCGATGTTATCATTACCGCCGCCGGTCAGCAAAAAATCAACGTCATCAAGATTGTTCGTGAAGTTGTCGCCGGTCTTGGCTTGAAGGAAGCCAAGGAATTGGTTGACAGTGCGCCGAAAGCGGTTAAGGAAGGCGTTTCCGCAGCCGAGGCTGAGGAAATCAAAACCAAATTGACCGATGCGGGCGCGACGGTTGAAATTAAATAATTTGATTGTTACACTATGAAAGACGGGCGTTAAAATTTTGTATATTTTGACGCTTGTCTTTTATCGGTTGGAAAACTCGCTTTGAGTTTCCTGCATCAAAGAGAGGAAGTTTCTCGTAGACGACTTGGAGAGCTGGTGTCCTTTTTGACACTCTCGAAAAATTTATATTATAGCAAAACTGCTAACGATTAAGCGGTCAGGGTAGGTTTTACCCGCGACCGCATTTGCCGTCTTTATTGAAAAGTTGATGAATATGTTTCGTTGAAAAATCTTAGCAACAAACGACATTTAAATCAACAAAAATATTTTCCCGATTCCGAAATTATAAAAAATTATGATTGTCAATCCGCTACAAACCAATACCAACGGGCTTGGTCGCCGAACGAGCCAAGCGCCCGTGCGCGTCGATTTTTCAAAAATTTATACGTCCGCCCGCATTCCGAATCTGATCGAAGTGCAGCGCGAATCATACAATCGTTTTTTGCAGATGGACTTGATACCCGAGGAGCGTGATTTGGTCGGGCTGCAGACGGTTTTTGCATCCATCTTTCCGGTTTCCGATTTCCGCGAAACGGCGACGCTCGAATTTGTCGAATATCAAATCGGCAACTGGCAGTGCAAATGCGGAAATTTGGAAGGGCTTGAACATCTCCGCGCCAACTGTAAAGAATGCGGCGCGAAAGTCAAAGTTGACCCGTTCGGCTCGGCTGAAGTTCTCTGCAATAATTGCGGAACTTTCAACATCGTGCGTCCGAAACTATGCTCGAACTGCGGCGAGCCGGTTGGGTTGAAACACAAACACGACCAGCAGGAATGTCAGGAACGCGGAACGTCTTACAGCGTGCCGCTCAAAGTCAAAATTCGTTTGACCGTTTATGACAAAGACGCGGAGACGGGCGTTTCGACCATCCGCGACATCAAGGAAGAAGACGTTTTCTTCGGCGAAATTCCTTTAATGACCGACAACGGAACATTCGTTATCAACGGCACCGAGCGCGTTATCGTATCTCAATTGCACAGAAGTCCGGGCGTGTTTTTCAAAGGCGACCGCGACACTTTTTTAGCGAAAATCATTCCGTATCGCGGCTCCTGGGTTGAATTTGAATACGACGCGAAAAATATTCTTCACGCGCGACTTGGGAAGCGCAAGATTTTAGCGACTATCTTTTTACGCGCGCTCGGTTTGTGGCTCAACCCGCAGATTGATATGAAGACTGTTTCCGACAACATTCTGGAAGAAGTTATCAAAAACGCCGAATTCACCAACGCTGATATTCTTCGTCATCTTTATACAACTGACGAAGTGATTATCGAAAAGGGCAAACTCTTCGTGAAAATTAAAGAAGACGGCGAGACCGGTTTGAAGGGAATGCGGGCGGAAGAAGATATTAAGGATAAAAAGGAAGCAGTTGTCAGTCACGGGAAGAAAATTACGGCTTCGGCATTGAAGGAGCTGAAAAAACTCGGCATCGAACGAGTTGAGGTTTCACCGCAGGAATTTGAAGGCGCGTTTGCTCTGGACGATGTGGTCAATACCGAAACGGGCGAAGTCGTTATCGAATCGAATACGGAAATTCCGGCAGCTAAAATTCAGCAACTGATCGAAGAAGGCGTCGAAAATTTTTCGGTTTTCTTCCCTGAAAAAGACACAATCGGTGGAATTATTGCGGCGACTTTAAAAAAGGACACCATTACCAAACCGGTTGATGCGTTGCTCGAAATTTACAGAAAAATGCGCCCGGGCGACCCGCCGACCGTGCCGACTGCTTATCGTCTGCTTGAAGGAATGTTTTTCGACGCGCGTCGTTTTGACTTATCGCGTGTCGGACGGCTTAAATTCAATATCAAAATGGGCAGACCGGAGCGCGAAGATATTAACAACTCGCTTCTGAAAGCCAGCGATTTTTACGAAGTCGTCAACTATTTGTTGCGGATGAAAAGGGACAGCGATAACTTTACTCAAGATGATATTGACCATCTGGGAAATCGCCGTGTCCGCGCCGTTGGTGAGTTGTTGGAAAATCAATTCCGCATCGGACTCGAAAGAATGGAACGCGCTATCAAAGAGAAAATGTCCATCCAACAGGATATGTTCACAACGATGCCGCGCGACCTCGTTAATGCTAAACCTGTAACGGCTGCCGTAAGAGAATTTTTCGGCTCGTCGCAATTGTCGCAGTTTATGGATCAGACGAATCCGCTGTCGGAAATCACGCATAAGCGTCGTCTTTCCGCGCTCGGACCGGGCGGTCTTTCGCGCGAAAGAGCGGGGTTTGAAGTCCGCGACGTTCACCCGACGCATTACGGGCGAATTTGTCCGATTGAAACGCCGGAAGGTCCGAACATCGGACTTATTTCGAGCCTTTCGTGCTTTGCCAGAATCAACGAATTCGGTTTTATCGAATCGCCGTATCGCAAAGTTGAAGACGGGCGCGTGGTCGAATATGCAAATATCATCAACGGCGGCGACACTGATTTGAAACCGCGCCAGCACGTTCCGATTGAGCAAATCGAGGCGGCAAACAAGAAACTCAAAAAGGATGAGCGCCAAGCCGAATTCGAGCCGTTTCCGTTTTATCAAACCGCCTGGGAAGAAGATAGATACACCATTGGACAGGCGAATATCGAATTGGACGAAAAAGGCAATTTGGTCAACGAACGCAACGCCGCTCGTAAAAAAGGCGAGTTTATCACGGCTGACCGCGACGAAATCGAATATATGGACGTTTCGCCGAAACAGCTCGTTTCGGTTGCGGCTTCCTTAGTTCCGTTTCTGGAAAACGACGATGCGAACCGCGCTTTGATGGGTTCTAATATGCAGCGTCAATCTGTTCCGCTGCTTCGTGCCGAATCGCCGTTTGTCGGAACGGGAATGGAACAAGTAGCGGCGCGAGACTCCGGCGCGGTAGTTATCGCAAAACGCGACGGTGTAGTTGATTTCGTTGACTCGGAGCGCATTATCGTCAAAGCCGACAATCAAGTCGGCGGCACGATTTCGCGCGAAGTGACGGCGGATATTTATTCGCTCGTCAAATTCAAACGCTCGAATCAAAACACCTGCATCAATCAAAGAGCGATTGTTCAGGTTGGCGAAAGAGTGAAAAAAGGTCAGGTCATCGCCGACGGACCTTGCACCGACAGAGGTGAACTCGCTCTCGGTAGAAATGTTTTGGTGGCGTTTATGTCGTGGCGCGGCTATAACTTCGAGGACGCGATTTTGGTTTCCGAACGTCTTGTGAAGGAAGATTATTACACTTCGATTCACATCGAAGAACTCGAAATCGAAGCCCGCGATACGAAACTCGGACCCGAAGAAGTTACACGAGATATTCCGAACATCGGCGAAAATATGCTGCGCGATTTGGACGAATCGGGAATTATCCGCATCGGAGCGCAGGTCAAACCCGGCTCGATTCTCGTCGGAAAAGTTACGCCGAAAGGCGAAACGCAATTAACGGCGGAAGAAAAACTGCTTCGCGCAATCTTCGGTGAAAAAGCCGGTGACGTGAAGGACGCGAGTTTGACTTGCCCGCCGGGAATTGACGGCACGGTTGTTGACGTTCAGGTTTTCACGCGTAAAGGGCAGGAAAAAGACGAGCGTTCGCTCGATATTGAAGCGCTCGAAGAAAACGATTTGCGACGCGACCTCGAAGACGAAATTCGTATTTTGAGCGAGCAGCGCGACGAGCGTATTTACGAGCTTTTTGAAGGTCGCAAGCTGACGAAGGATTTGACTGACGGCAACGGCGTTCTTGTCAAAAAAGGCGAAACGCTGACGCGCGACATTCTGAAAAATGTTGAAATCAAGTATCTTCGCAAAGCTGAAGTTGCAGCCGGGACGATTGATACGACGGGCGAAACCAAAGAATACGAACAGCGCACGTCGCGTCAGATTGATATTTTGAGCGACATCTACGAAGAAAAAATTACCAAGCTGAAACAAGGCGACGAATTGCCGCCGGGCGTTATCAAAATGGTGAAGGTTTTCGTGGCGATGAAGCGCAAACTTTCGGTCGGCGACAAGATGGCTGGTCGGCACGGCAACAAAGGCGTCATCGCACGCATTTTGCCGGAAGAAGATATGCCGTATCTGCCGGACGGAACGCCGGTTGACATCGTGCTGAATCCGCTCGGCGTGCCGAGTCGTATGAACGTCGGTCAGATTCTCGAAACGCATTTGGGCTGGGCTGGAAAAGTCTTGGGGCTTCATTTCGCAACGCCCGTGTTTGACGGCGCGAGCGAAAATGAAATCAAGCAGTATATTCAGAAGGCAAACGACAGATACGACGAATTGGGACTTCCGCCATCGGTCGGATTGTCGGGCAAGACCAGACTTTACGACGGCATAACGGGCGAGCAGTTCGAGCAGAAAGTAACCGTCGGTTACATTTATATGCTCAAACTTTCGCACCTTGTTGACGACAAGATTCACGCTCGCTCAATCGGACCATACAGCTTGATTACGCAGCAACCGCTCGGTGGTAAGGCGCAATTCGGCGGACAGCGTTTCGGCGAGATGGAAGTTTGGGCGCTCGAAGCCTACGGCGCGGCGCATATTTTACAGGAATTATTAACTTGTAAATCAGACGACGTGGCGGGACGGTCGAAAATCTACGAAACCATCGTCAAGGGCGAATCGAATTTCGAGCCGGGCATTCCCGAATCGTTCAATGTTTTAGTGCGCGAACTGCAATCGCTCTGTCTGGATGTCGAACTCATCACCGAAGACGAGATTGACCCGACCGTAGTGCTGGCTGGTGTCGGCGAAGTTGTAGGGGCAGATTAATGAGTTTGAAGTTCAAAGTTCAAGGTTCAAAGCCGAAGATAAGAACAACCTTGAACTTTAAACTTTGAACCTTGAACTAGGAGAAAAATGTTTAGATTTCAAAACGAAAACAAAACGCAGTTAACACCTAATTTCGAGGCGATTCGCATATCTCTGGCGTCGCCCGAAAAAATTAAATCCTGGTCGCACGGCGAAGTTACCAAGCCGGAAACGATTAACTATCGCACGTTCAAACCGGAACGCGACGGGCTTTTCTGTGCGCGCATTTTCGGTCCCGTGTCGGATTGGGAATGCCTGTGCGGAAAGTATAAACGAATGAAGCATCGCGGCGTCGTCTGCGATAAATGCGGCGTGGAAGTTACGCAATCGAAGGTGCGGCGCGAGCGGCTCGGTCATATCGAGCTTGCTTCTCCGTGTTCGCACGTCTGGTTTTTCAAAGGTTTGCCGTCGCGTATCGGACATCTGTTAGATATAACTCTGCGCGACCTCGAAAAAATTCTTTACTTTGAAACTTATATCGTGGTTGACCCGGGCGACGTGCCGGAACTGAAAGAAAAGGATTTGCTGACCGACGAACGCTATCGTGAATTGATGCAGGAATTTCCGCACCAGTTTGTAGCGAAAATGGGCGCCGAAGCCATCAAAGAACTTTTGATGAAGATTGACATTCCCGGACTCGTTACCGAACTGCGCGGCAAGATGAAAGAAGAAACTTCGCAGCAGAAAAAGCTAAAGTATTCCAAACGCCTGAAAGTTTCAAACTCTTTCTTAAAATCCGGCAATAAAGCCGAATGGATGATTTTGGACATCATTCCGGTTATTCCGCCCGAACTTCGCCCGCTCGTTCCGCTCGACGGCGGACGTTTTGCGACTTCGGATTTAAACGATTTGTATCGGCGCGTCATCAACCGCAACAATCGTTTGAAAAAATTGATGGAGCTTCGCGCTCCCGAAGTCATTGTTCGCAATGAAAAGCGAATGCTGCAGGAAGCGGTTGACGCATTATTCGATAATGGTCGTCGCGGTCGCGTTCTGCGCGGCGCGAATAATCGTCCGCTTAAATCTCTTTCGGGAACTTTGAAAGGAAAGCAGGGACGTTTTCGCCAGAATCTTCTCGGAAAGCGCGTTGATTATTCGGGACGTTCGGTAATTGTCGTCGGACCCGAACTGAAACTGCATCAATGCGGTTTGCCGAAGAAAATGGCTTTGGAATTATTCAAACCGTTTATTTATAACAAACTCGAAAAAGACGCGCACGCCGCGACGATAAAGCAGGCGCGTGAAATGGTCGAACGCCAGGAGCCGATTGTCTGGGATATTTTGGAAGAAGTAATTCGGGAACATCCGGTTTTATTAAACCGCGCTCCGACGCTTCACCGTCTTGGGATTCAAGCGTTTGAGCCTGTCCTTGTCGAAGGTAAAGCAATCAAAATCCATCCGCTCGTCTGCACGGCGTTTAATGCCGACTTTGACGGCGACCAGATGGCGGTTCACATTCCGCTTTCCGCCGAAGCGCAAATCGAAGCGACTGTTTTGATGCTTGCCTCGAACAATTTGCTCAGTCCGGCAAGCGGACAACCGATTACCGTGCCGTCGCAGGACATCGTTCTCGGCTGTTATTATTTGACGCTCGACCGCGAAGAATTGGTCGGCGAAGGCAAATCTTTTAATACGGTCGACGACGTTCTGCTCGCGCTGGACGCAAAAGCCGTCGCCACGCAAACCAAAATCAAACTGCGCTGGAAAGGCGATTTGATTGATTTGACGAAGGAACACAACACGCAGGACGTGATGCGGGCGATTATTCGCCCGAAAGTCGACACCTTGATTGACACGACCGTCGGGCGCGTTATTTTGAATGAACGTCTGACGCGCGACGGCTTGCCGTTTGTCAACGGAACGCTGAAAAAGAAAGGCTTACAGTCGCTCGTCAGCTTTTGCCACTTAAAGCTCGGACACGAGCAAACGGTCGTGATGCTCGACGACTTAAAATCGATGGGCTTTCTTTACGCGACGAAATCGGGCGTCTCAATCGGCATTGACGATATGGTGACGCCGCCGAGCAAAAAGAAAATCATCGAAGACGCGCGTAAGGAAGTTGACAAACTGCAAAAGCAATACGAAGACGCGACGATGACGAATATGGAGCGCGTTAACAAAGTAACGGCGATTTGGTCGGATGTAACTGACAAGGTTGCCAAAGAAATGTTCCTGGCGATGAACAAGCGCGAAAAAGACCGCAAGGAATTAAATCCGATTCTCGTGATGGCAGATTCGGGAGCGCGCGGTTCTGAGGCGCAAATTCGGCAGCTTGCCGGTATGCGCGGTTTGATGGCGAAACCTTCGGGCGAAATCATCGAAACGCCGATTGTCGCTAACTTCCGCGAAGGCTTGAACGTGCTGCAATACTTTATTTCGACGCACGGCGCCAGAAAAGGTTTGGCTGACACGGCTTTGAAAACGGCTGACTCGGGTTACCTGACACGCCGTCTGGTTGACGTGGCGCAGGACGTTATCGTGTCCGAACAGGATTGCGGGACGCTGCGCGGGATTTGGGCGGAAGCGATTATTCGCAATGGCGAAGAAGTCGAATCTTTGCGCGACAGAATCGTCGGCTGCACATCGCTCGACGACATTATCGATCCGGTTGACGGCACGACGATTGTCGAGGCGAACCGGGAAATCGACGAAGATTTGGCGGCGCAAGTTCAGCTTTCCGGTTTGCAGAGAGTTCGTCTTCGCTCGCCGCTGACGTGCGAATCGCGTCGCGGCATTTGCGTCAAATGTTACGGTCGCAACCTGGCAACCGGCAACACGGTTGAAATCGGCGAAGCGGTCGGCGTTATCGCCGCCCAATCAATTGGCGAGCCGGGAACGCAGTTGACGATGAGAACCTTCCACGTCGGCGGAACGGCGCGCCTTGAACAGGAAACCAAACACGCGGCTTCGATGGACGGAACGGTTAATTTTCTCGATGATTTCAAAGTTATCACCAATCGCGCGGGCGAACAGATTTCGATGAAACGCGGAAAATCAGACCTCGCTTTGATGGATGAACGCGGGCGCGAAGTGGCGCGTTATCAAATCGTCTACGGAGCGCACGTTCACGTTAAAAACGGTCAGAAAGTTAAGGAAGACGATATGCTGGCGACCTGGGATCCGTTCACGTTCGCTATTTTGACGGAAGTTTCGGGAACGATAAAATTCCAGGATTTGAAGGAAGGAAAAACGCTCGAAGAGGAGATTGATAAAGTTTCGGGACAAAAACGCCTCGTGGTAAAAGACTCGGATGAAAAACAACAGCCGCGTCTTGAAATCCGTGGCAGCGGCAATAAGGTTTTGAAAACTTATCAAATGCCGATTCGCGCCAACCTGCACGTCGAAGACGGGCAAGCGGTCGAAGCCGGAGACATTATTGCCAAAATTCCGCGTGAAACGACGAAAACCAAAGACATCGTGGGCGGTCTGCCGCGCGTCGTCGAGCTTTTTGAAGCGCGTCGTCCGGGCGAGACAGCCGTGATGTCTGAGATTGACGGAACGGTCAAATTCGGCGCGATTTCCAAAGGTAAGCGCAAACTCATCATCACGGGCGAAGACGGCGCAGAACGTGAGTATGACATTCCGCGCGGAACGCACATCGCCGTTCAGGAAGACGACCACGTTCGAGCGGGCGAACCGCTGATGGACGGACCGCTTAATCCGCACGATATTTTGCGCGTTCTCGGAACCGAAGCGCTACAGGAATATATCGTCAACGAAATTCAGGAAGTTTATCGCTTGCAAGGCGTAAACATCAACGACAAGCATATCGAATGTATCGTTCGCCAAATGCTTCGCTGGGTGAAAATCAAGGATGTCGGCGATACGGACTTCCTTTTGGAAGAACAGGTTGACCGCTTCCGCTACGAAGACGAAAATCGTCGCGTGATGGACGACGGCGGACAGCCTTCGAGTGCCGAACCGCTTCTGTTGGGAATCACGAAAGCGTCGCTCTCGACCGATTCGTTCATTTCGGCGGCGAGTTTCCAGGAAACGACCCGCGTTTTGACCGAAGCCGCAATCAGCGGTCGCGTCGATTATCTGCGCGGTTTGAAGGAAAACGTCATCATGGGACGCTTGATTCCGGCGGGAACGGGAATGAAGTATTACCGCAATGTCAAAGTCGAATATGACCCGACAGTCAATCAGAAGAAGGAAGAGGAATACGACGATTTTCCGCTGATCAGCGGCGGTCTGGATTTGCCCGTTCCGATGGATGTGCCGGGCATTGAAATTGATGAATTTGACGAAATCGAGGAAATTGATGATTTAGAGCCGGAAGAGGAATTTACATTGGACGACTCTCTGGAAATCGAAGATGAAATTGACGACATCTAAAAGACAGGTCGGCACAAAATAAAAAAGGCTGAAGGTTTTAAAACCTTCAGCCTTTTTTATTTTGAACTGAAAAATTATCCGCGCGTTTTCTTGAGCCACCAGCGCAGACCGACGAGTAAAAATCTCCAATCCTTGAAAAACTCCGGCGGTTTTCCCTCAAAATAATGTCCGACGAATTGCAGAATCCAACCGAGGACAAACAGCGTCGTCGGCACAACCCAAAAGTCTTTAATGAAAATTGCCGCAAGAAACAGCGGCAGCGACAGCGCAATCATCGGAATCCCGATTTTGCGCGCCAGCTTATTTATCGGATTTTGATGAGCGTGCGAATACTCTTCAATCCATTGTTCCGAAGTTTTTCCGCCGAGCATAATGTCTTCTCCTTCAGCTTTGTCTGCAATTTTACGACCGGGCAATTTTTATTCGGGAAGTCCGATGCGAAGCAGCAAATCTTTAAAACGCGAATCGTCGCGTAGGTTTCTCCCCATCAAATTACCCGTTCCGACTTTCGTCAAAGTATCGACGAAGACAAGCTCGCCGTTTCGCTCGTCAACCGCTTTGTTCAGCCATTCAAAGGCTTTGTCGGTATCGCCGATTCCGCTGTAGATACGCGCGACGTGCATTGCCGCCGCGTATTGCCGTTCTCTCATTTCGAGCAGTTCGTCGAGCGTTTGCAAGGCTTCGGCGCGTCTTCCCAAAAGACCGTAAGCGCAGCCGAGATAAGACAGATTTAAATGCGTTTTGCCAAACAGACAGGCTTTTTCGTAGGCTTCAAGGGCTTCTTCAAACATTCCGCCCGCCATATAGATTGAACCTTTAAGCCAGTATGCCGCATAATAACGCGGTTCGATTTCGAGCATTTTCTGCACCTGTGCAAGCGCATTGTTCGGGCGACCCGTAAATAAATAAATCCAGCCTAAAAAGATATTGGCGAGCAGGGAGAGCGGGTCGAGTTCGACCGCGCGTTTAGCTTCGGCGAGCGCTTGCGGATAATCGTGCTGGTTTATCAAAAAAACGCCATACCAGCAGTGAGCCTCCGCGCTGTTCGGGTTAAGTTCGATTGCGCGTTTGAATCCGGCTTCGGCTTGCGCCCAGTGCCATTCGATAAAAAATCTGGAATTGGCGTGCGAGATGTGAGCATCGACCGAATCCGGGTCAATCTCCAAAGCGCGGTTGGCATTCGCCCGCCAGCGCGAGATGGTTTCCTGCGGCGAGCGAAACCCGAAATAGACGCTAATTCCCAGGCTCATCGCTATTCCGGCATACGGCGCGGCGTATTCGGGTTCGAGCGTGATTGCCTGTTCGTAGAATTCTATCGCGGTTTTGCGTCCTTCTTCGGTGTATTTGTTGTGATAGTAACGACCTTTGAGGAATAATTCGTAAGCCTCCGTGTTAGTGGTTTGATGCTTCAGCACGGCGGTTTTTTTCTCGCCCAGCAATTTCACCTTCAGAGCGTTGACGATTGCCAGAGTGATTTCGTCCTGCACGTCGAAAATATCCTTTATCTCGCGGTCGTAACGTTCCGACCATAAATGATAGCCGTTTGAAGCATTAACGAGTTGTGCGGTAATTCGCAAACGATTGCCGGATTTTCTGACGCTGCCTTCGAGCACGTTTTCAACTTTTAGAGCGCGTCCGATTTCTTCGACGCCGATGTTTTTGCCCTTAAACGAAAACGCCGACGTGCGAGCCGCGACCTTTAATTTATCGATTTTCGCCAAAGAATTTAATAGTTCTTCCGCCAAGCCGTCGCAAAAGTATTCGTTCTCCGCGTCGTTGCTGATATTGGCAAACGGCAAAACGGCAATCGAAGGCGGCAATATTGTTTTAGCGGTGTTCCTCGACACTCGAGAAATGTTATCGACCGATGTGTTGCGGGCGAGTTCGGCGGAAAACTCCAGCTTCTTTTTCAGATGCGTTAAATCGTCCAGCAAATCCTTCGCGGTTTGGTAACGCTCGTCGCAGTTTTTCTTCAGGGCTTTGAAGATGATTTCTTCGAGTTCGGTCGAAATTTGAGGATTGATTTTATCGAAGGTTTGCGGCTCTTTTATCAAAATCGAGGCAATCAAATCGCTGATTGTTTCTCCGCTAAACGGCTGGCGTCCGGTCAGCATCTCGTAAAACACGACGCCCAGACTCCAAATGTCGGTTCGGGTGTCAACCTCTTTTCCGCGCGCCTGTTCCGGCGACATATAAGCCACCGTTCCTAAAATCATTCCCGCCTGCGTATTCATACGGGCGCGTGTCTCGGCTTCGGCATCAATGTTTTCAGATTTTTTTTCCGCTAGTTTCGCCAGACCGAAATCGAGAATTTTCACCAGCCGGTCGGCGCGCAGCATAATGTTTTCCGGCTTGATGTCGCGGTGAATAATGCCGCTCGCGTGCGCGGCTTCGAGTGCGGAGACAGCTTGAACGGCAATGTCGAGAGTTTCGGAAACAGTTAAACTTTTCGCTTTTATTTTCTCGCGCAGAGTTTCGCCTTTGATATATTCCGAAGCGATATAACGTGCGTTGCCGGTTGTTCCGATTTCATAAATTGTCAGGATATTCGGATGATTTAATGCGGAGACGGCTTTTGCTTCCTGAACGAAACGACGCACGCGGTCGTCATTTTCGCCGAATTCGCCAGGCAGAACTTTCAGCGCGACGAGGCGTTCGAGTTCCAGGTCTTCTGCAAGAAAAACCTCGCCCATTCCGCCCGCGCCGATTTGCGAGCGAATCTTATAGCGTCCGAATTGTTTGCTTGCTTCGAGCATCGAAAAAGTAAATGCGTTAAAAAATTACCTATGATTATAACATTTACCAAATTGATTCGGGTATGAGAAATTAACAAGTCGAGCAAAGGGATTTAGCCGCAAAAAAGCGCAAAAAACACAAAATTAAAAAATCCCTTTTATGCCTTTTGCACTTGTTTGCGGCTGTTTTTGGACTTAATCAACCAGCACCGGAATTGCCGGACGCGCCCGCATCGCCGGAATTTCAACGTTTCGCGGCGCGACGAGCGGACTGTTTTTTCTTAAATCCAGGTAAAGCCGACGGCTCAAAATGCTTTCGGGAAAATGCGCCAGCCGCATCATCGGATATTTCATCGCTTTTCCGAAAAGGCGCCGTCCCATCGTGTAATAATAAATCGGCACGCCCAGGTTGAATTTGCGGTGAAAGCTCGCGTCGTCGCGGTAGAAATCCAGGTTGTAACGCCAGCAGGTAAAGAAAAATTCCCATTGCAGCTCGGTCAATTTATAAAGCTGCGCGCTTTCGTTGTTGCCCATTCGTGTCTCGTCGAGAGACACGAATAAGGTTGGAATAATCACCCATTTCGAGCCTTTGAGCGCGTGTAAAAGGTCTAGCGATTGTTTCGTATCTTCTTCAGTCTCGCCCGGCAAGCCGATAATCCAGGTGCAGAACGGAAACCAGTTTTGCCGGTTCATAATTTCCATTCCCTTCAAAATCACGTCGCCCCACTGCTCGGCTTTATACGGATACGCCTTACCTCTCATATATTGATTAAAAAGACGCGGGCTGCCGGTTTCAAGCCCGATAAACAGCGAAGCGTATTTTCCGTCAGGATGCGTCGAAGCGTGATGGTGATGCGTCGACATATTTACCGCAACCGAGCTTAACTCTTCAATTACTTCCGGGTTGCGAACAATCGGCGCGATTGTGCCGTGCGATTGAACGACGTGCTTGACGCCGGGAACTGCCGCGACCGATTCAAATAATTTTTTCAGCGCCGGAACGTTCGTGTCGAATTTCGGACCTTGCTCATACAAAAAAATGTCTTCTGTCGTCAGCATTATCGTGTCCGCGCCGTTTTCGACCTGCACGCGCGCGTTTTCCAAAATATGTTCGAGCGGCAGAGATTTTCCTTTCCGCAAAGCAATCGAGCAGAACTGGCAGCCGCGCCCGCAGCCGCGCGTAACTTCGACGACGCCGAAGGTCGAGCGATTGCGCGTCGTTGGAATTTTGTCCATTTGCGGACTTTTGCCTTCGACTTTTCGCGGAAGAGCTTCGCCGCGCACGGCGCGTTCAAAAAGGTCAAGAACAAAATCTTCGGCTTCGCCGTCGACGATGCAGTCGATATTCCATTCGTCCTGCAAATTTTTCTTTTCAATCTGCCACGAACCCGGTCCGCCGACGATAGTTTTTAAATGTTCTTTGTGTTTCGCCAAAACCGGATGCGTTATCATCCGTTTAAATTCGGCGGCGTTTATCGGCTCGACTTCCGAGCCGTAAAAATGCGCGTAAACGTCGGTTGCAAAAGTAATTCCGAGCGGATTATGCGCGTGAAAACCGACGACGCGCGTGTCTTCGCCGACAAACAAATCGAGTTCGTCCGTATAGCAAACCGCAATGTCTTCAGGGGCGAATTTTTCCAAAAGCAAGGATTCGACAACGCGCAAACCGTTCGGCACGGCGACGGCTTGACCATCTTCCAGCTTGTCGTTTTTCCAGGAAATATCAATCAGGTAATACGGAAAACGCGAATAACGCGCGGGCAAAGTTCCCAGAAGCATTTGACGCCAGGTGCTGCGAAGATATTCCGAAGATTCCGAAGTGCTTGCCGCTAATACAATTTTCTTTCCTCGATTGCTCATAACCGCTGCTCCTTAGATATTGATTAAATTGTTTAAGGACGTTAAGTATTTTGTCTAGGCGGATTTATTCTATTGAAATAATCCGGCTAAGACAATTTTTGTCGGATACTTTTTTTAATACTGAAGGAAATAAAAACTATATCTTTGCGAGAAAATTTCTTAAAAATTAAAAACAGAAAACCGCGCCGGCTGAATTATTCACGTTTCCAGCCGCGCAGTTCGTAATATTTTTCTCTCGGTTTGCCCGTCAAACCGTTAACGCCGTGCTTTGGCAGCCACCAGGCGTGAATTATTAAAACCGGAATCATTGCCGCAAACAGAGAAACGTAAAACCAAAATCTGCCGAAAAAATAAGAAATCAAAACAAATCCAACGATGCCGAGCGCATTTTTGCAGAATATTCGCCCGCGCGGAGTCCGCTCCTCAAAATGTCCGAACAAAATTTGTCCGGCGAGCAAACCTAGAGCGACGATGGCGACTTCAAACCACATTTTATTGAGCGGAACGCGGCTGGCTCATCGGTCGCGGATAACTCACAGGACTTTTGTTGCCTGCTTTATCGACGGCGCGAACACCGAAAAAATAATTGTCTTTCGACATTTCCTTCGCCGTGTAACTCGTCACGTTTCCGACAGAAACCGAATTTGTCCAGAACGGGGAAGTCGTATCGCGCCAGACGATTTCATAACCGGCTAAATCCGCGTCAGCTCCGGCTTCCCATTTCAAATCCGTGTCGTTGGTCAGTCGTCCCGTAATAATGCCGACATTTTTCGGACGCGCCGGCGCGAGCGCGAGCGCGGCTAAACTTGCGGCGTTGACGCGCGTTACGTTCGCAATATAATCGAAATCGTCAAACTCAATCAAATCGCCGTATTGTTTGCCATCCACGATTTTTACGGTTTGATGTTGATGTGTGTAATCTTCGTGCGGCTCGGTAAAACGAACCGCCGCAAAACCTCGTTCCAAAAACGGAATATGGTCGCCGCCGCGTCCGTATCGGTCGCGCCGGTAAATCAATTGCACCAGGAATTTGGGCGAATAAACGTCGGCAACTTCTTTGATAAAGCGTCCGAGTTGGCGCGAAGCCGAATCGTTCTCGCCGCCGACGCTGCGCCGCGAATTCGCTTGCTGTTCGGTTTCATCCGACGGCACGCCTTCGGCAAACACGCGCACCGTTTGGCGGTCTGGCGCATTTTTGTAT
The DNA here is from genome assembly GCA_964235785.1 of uncultured Pyrinomonadaceae bacterium. Classification (GTDB taxonomy): domain Bacteria; phylum Acidobacteriota; class Blastocatellia; order Pyrinomonadales; family Pyrinomonadaceae. The sequence continues at coordinate 18,992 of CAXSBF010000026.1, forward strand.
GAAGTTACGCCGCCGATAATGTCATTGGTGAACATCGCTTCGATATTCATTTTGTTTTGTTTGGCTTGTTCGGCAAAATACGTCGCGCCGAGAAGTCCTTGTTCTTCGCCCGGAACGGTCATAAAAACAATCGTCGCGTCGAATTTTCTCTTCGACATCACGCGAGCCATTTCGACAACGGCGGCAGTTCCCGAAGCGTCGTCATTCGCGCCCGGCGCGTCGCACTTCGTATCCGTCGCGTCCAGATTGCACATCGAATCGTAATGACCGGACACGACATAAACTCTTTCAGGATTTGTCGTGCCTTTTAATGTCGCAACGACATTCGTCAAATTCGTCGGTTCGGGAACGCGATTCGCCTTCGGCTGCAAAAACGTCTGCTTTTCGACCTGCAAACAATTGCCGCAATCGGCGCTGACTTTCTGAAACTCGCCGAACAAATAATCACGCGCCGCGCCGATTCCGCGCGTCGGATTATCCTGCTCGGACAAAGTGTTGCGCGTTCCGAACGAAACGAGTTTGCGAATCGTCGTTTCGATATTTTTAGCCGAAATCTCTTTCAGCATTTTTTGAATTTCCGCGTTCGGTTTTTCTTTCGATTGTTGCGCGAAAGAATTCACCACAGAGACACAGAGACACAGAGACAAGACAAAAACGATTTTTGATTTCATAATTTTAACCGGTTGAAACAAAGGAATTGAAACCACAGATTAACACAGATGCACACAGATGATTTAATGGAAAACGGATAATGGATAATGGAAAATAAAAAACTTTAAGATTACGTTTTCATTATCCATTATCCGTTTTCCATTTTCCATTTTTGTTCTCTGTGGTGGAATTTACTTGTTCAAAACATCAAACGACTGCAATCTGTTGCCATCCGCCGAATAAAGCAAGCCGACGGTTTCGTCAATTGTAAAACGCGCGTCGGGTTCGCCAATCAAAACGAATCTGGCGTCTCGTCCGGTGTGAACGTTGACGCCGACCAAGCCTTTTCGGTCAAAAGGTTTCGGAAAATCCGTGTAAAAATACATATAATTTCCGCGCAAATCCGCGAGGTGTTTGCGACGCAAGAAATATTCGGAAAGTTTTTCGACCTGCCGCGCGGGGTCGAGTCTGTCAATCAAACTTTCCTGAACGTCGGCGCGGGAAGGCGTGGCGCGGTCAATCGCATTTCCGATGATTCTGCCGCGAACGTTTCCTGCATCCGGTAAATTCGGCAAATTCGACGCGCCGTTTTGCAGACCGTTAATGCGATTCAAAAGGTTTGGCGTTCTCGCAGAAATTCCATAAAGATTGATTTTATTTAAAGCGTAATTTTTCGCCGAATTACTTGCCAGCGTCGTCAAATCAAACGACGAAAATCGAGTTTTCAGCCCTGACCAGCGAAGTCCTAAAACCGATTGCGCGACACTCGCGCCGCGCACGATGTTCAAAGCCGAAGTCGCCAGCCCGCCATATCGAAAATAAAGCGCGGTCGCCCTCAGCGCGATTCCCGCAATCGTGCGAAAAACACCGCGCGACGGCGCTTTGTGTTTTACTCGCCAAAGCTCTCGATTTTGGATTTTAGATTTTGGATTTTGGATTTCAGCAAAACTTTGAACACTAAACTTTGAATTTTGAAATTTCGATTGACTTTGAACTTTGAACCTTGAACTTTGAACTCGAAAAGCTGCGATTTCGTCGCGCCCGCCGACAACCGCTTCGCCGCTTTCATTTATTAAAACAAACTGCGCTTTTTCGACATCGTGTTCAAATTTGTCGATTCGCTTTCCGCTTCGCGCGTCAATCGTAATCAAATCGTCTTTATCGGCAACGAGAATCGTGTTTGTATCGGCAAAAACAAAATTCGTCAGACCTTTGTCCGCGCCTTTATAACGCCACAGAGTTTTGCCGTTTTTCGTGTCAATCGCCGACACGCCGAACGAACCCTTTTCTTTAATCTCGCCGTCTTTAATGCTCGTAAATTGCCCGCCGGTTCTGACATACAAAACATTTCCGACAATTGCCATTTCCGGCGTAACGCCCAAATCCTTTGCTTCCCATTCGACTTCGCCGCTTTTGCGATTGACGGCGCGAACTTTTCCGCGTCCCGATGTGTAAAGAAATTTATCGTCAAAAATCGGGTCGGCTTCGGTCAAAGCCAGGTTGTCTTCGTTGACTTTGAATTTTTCGCGCTCGCCTTCGCGTCCCGTCCGCGCGTCGTAGGAAGTTACGCCTTCGTAAAACAGAAAAAGTCTGCCGTCCAAAATCAAAGGCGCGCGATAATTATCCAGAGTGAAGGGAACTTCGCCCGAATCTTCGCCGAAACGCGACGGCATCATTTCCACGTCACTTTCGAGTTCCTTTTTCCACAACTCGTCGCCGTTTGCCAGATTAAAAACGTGAACGATTGGCGTGCGCTTGAATTCTTCGCCGATTCCGCCCTTTGCCTTTTTGACTAAAACAACGGCGAGCAAATTTTCTGCGGGTTCGACCGCAAGCTGCAAAACATCGCCTTTGACCTTATCGCTACGCCAAACGCTTCCGCCCGACAATAAATCAACCGCTTCGACGCGCGATTTGTCGCCTTCATCCGAAGAAACTAAAATCAAATCGGTCGAAGGAACGGGCGTAATCGAAGTTTCGTCCAAACCTTTCGTTCGCTTGCGCCAAACGGTTTCGCCCGTCTGTCCGTCAATCGCATACAAAGAATTTTCGCTGCCCGCGAGCATTACGCCAAAATCGGTCGTTTGATAAAACTGAACTTTGCCGTCGAGATTTTTTTGCCAGACTGATTGCGCGTTTGAAATTGCCGCAAAAAGGCACAAAAGAAACAAAAGCAGATAAAAACGAATAGCTTTCATAAATTCATTTTACAACAAACTTCTTGATTGTTTTATCTTTTTCTTCGCGTCTGTGAGATAGAATTATTGAATTCGGTATGCTTTGTCTTTCCAAACAACGATTATCGTTCCGCCCAGATTTTCGACAATCGAGCGTAAGCCGGAATCGAGTTTTTTATATTCTTTCGTGCCGCGTGTGATAACGGCTGCCGGTTGACCTTTGTAAGCGGAATCAACCCAAACATTATCCGCGCGTTTGAAAGTTTTTCCGCCGACGCTCGTCGTTTCGACACTTTGCGCCCGCGCCATTTTCTTTGCTTTTACACTGTCTGCGTCAGACTTATCCACGCCGTCAACGGAAACGGAATGCTCGGTCGGTTTCGGCGACGCGGGAGATGTTTTTGTCATGTCAGACGTTTCCGCCGATTTTTTATCGTCTTTGCCGCGTTCGCGTTTTTCTTCTGCCAGGTTTTGTGCTGTCGCGCCTTGAAAAGCTAAATCAGTTGCGGCAGGTTTTGCTGCTTCGCCTTCAGTGCGCGGCTCTGCTTTCGGCGAGGCGTTTGCGGAAACGCTTGATTTATTTGAAACGGTCGAAACGTTTGAAGCCGAGTTTGCATTGGAGCTTCGCGCGGCGGAATTCAACGGAGCGTTCGACATCGTTGCGTTTGAGGAAGAAGCCGAATTCGACATCGAAGCGTTCGACATCGCGTCGTTTGGAGACATATTCGGCGGTGTCAATACGTCTGCATTTCTTTCGACAATCTCAGCCTCGCCGTCAGAAGACATTCCTTTACCGCCGCCCGTTTGTCTTTCGGAAACTTGCGAAACTTCCGAATTTTTAGAATTATCGACGCTTTGCAAAACCGTAAATGCGATAAGTCCCGAAAAAACCAGCACCAGCGCGCCGAGCGTGTAAGCCAGATTCGGAAAAGCGAAAAGGCTGCGATACCAGGGAATATTCGGCGCAAAAACATCGGCTTGTTTGGCGGAAACAATTTCATTTTCCAAATTTTGCGCGATTAAATCAGACAAAATTCTGCGGCAACGGTCGCAATCCGCGAAATGAGCGACGGCATTTTCGCGCAATTTTTTCGGCAAAGCATTTTCTGCAAAAATCGAAATCTCGTCGGCATCCAGATGCGGCAATTTTGAATTTTGAATTTTGAATTTTGAATTTACAGACGCAGTTTCGCCTTGCGCCGCTTGCCGCAAAAGAGAGTCCATTTCTTTGTCGAATTCAAATTCCATTTTAATTTTTGCCACAGAGAACACAGAGTTCACAGAGAGAAGTTAGCCGCGAATTACACGCGCTGACACGAATAGAAAATTATAAAAATAATTCTTGATATTCGTGTAATTCATGGCTAAATCTTTCAAAAATCTCTGTGCGCTCCGTGTTCTCTGTGGCTAAATCTTTTCCCAAATTACAGAACGCATTACCAAAAACTTTCTTGCACAAGCGCCAAACAGAGCAAAATTGCAAACATTCGTTCCAAACCGACATCAAGCTTTGTTGCGGCTTCAGTTAAATGCTTCTTGACTTCTTCTCGCGTCCAACCGTGTTCGGCAATCAAACTCTTCTCGACCGATTTTCGCATTTCCGTTTGAATCCGCGCGATTTTGCGGCTCGCCGTCGCTTCGTGAAATCCTAAAGTGTTTCCAATATCTTTGAGTTTCAAATCGTCGAAATAATAAAGTTTTAAAATTAATTTGTCTTCGGCTTCGAGATTATTGATTGCTTTTCGCAAAGCGTTTGAAACGTCTTTTTGCGTTTGCTTTCGGCTGAAATTTTCTTCGGGATTCGCGCTCGCGTGAACGATTTTTGCGTTGTCGGAATTCTCCGACGATTCGTTTGCCAAATTTTCAAACTCGCGCGTTTCTTCAATCTGCACAAACTTTGAAGTTTTGCGAAACCCGTCAATCGCCAGTTGCGAAACGACGGCGCGAAGCCAACCGGCGAGACTTCCGCGTCCCGAATAATACGAAAGTTTGGTTTTCAATTTTCCGTCTTTGTCGTGTTTTAAACCGTAAAGCTCCGCCCAAATCGAACTCGCCAAATCTTCGGCGTCTTCCGCATTGTTTGAAATCCTCCGCGCCGCCGATTTTACGGTTGCGTCGTAATTTTTGACCAAATCGTTCCACGCCGCTTCATCGCCTTTTTCACAAGCAATTATCAAACACAAATCGTCTGCGTTCAGCGCGTCAACGAATTCTTTTATCTCCGCGCCCGAAGCGTTTTCATTGTCGCGCAGAACGTATTTTTCGATTGATTTTTCGACGCGCCCGCGCAAATCTGCCGCTGCAAGTCCGCGCGAATTTTCGGCGCGAGAAAAGAGCCGCGCAACCGCCGTGTCAATTGTCAAATTATGTTTTTCAGTCAGCGCAGTCATTGAAAGTCGGGAAAAGTTTAGCAGAAATTAGCTGCGAATTACACAAATAACACGAATGAAAACTTTCCGGGAACTAAAGCGCGGAATTGGTGTCTAATAAAATGTAAAATACAAAAAATGATGAAAAGAAAAATATGTCTGACTGCAATTTTACTCTTTCTTTGTTCGATGCAGATTGTTCTTGCTCAAGAAAAAACTCAATCGGAACAAAAGAAAGTTATAGTTTGTTCTGACTGCGGTTTTGTGCTGAATAATAATCCGATTTTCCTGCCTGAACCCGAATATTCAAAAGCAGCTTTGATGGTGAATGCTTCCGGCGCAGTTCAAGTTCAAATTACAATTGATGAAAATGGAAACGTCGAATCTGCTAAAGCTGTTTCGGGTCATCCATTGCTTTGGGCTGAATCTGTCAAATCTGCGCTAAAATCTAAATGGAAGCCAATTGAATTAAGTGGAAAGCCAATAAAAGTAACAGGAGTAATTGTTTATAATTTTTCTTTGGATAAATCGACTTTGCCACAGCGAACAGAAGAACAGAAACAAATTGTTCTTCCGAGAGGTAAACCGATTATAGATTTAGCGGACAGAACTGAAATCGGAAAAGCCATTAAATTACCTAAACCATCCGTGCCATCGGTTTTTGGCGGTAAATTGAATAAAGTTGAGAAAGTTTTTGTTGAAGCCTTAATCAATGAAGACGGAAATGTAATTTCGGCAAAGGCATTTACAGGTCATCTAGTATTACGTTTCATTTCCGAAGGAGCAGCGCGAGGTTCTAAATTTTCACAAACGAAAGTGTCAGGTAAAACTGTAAAAGCAAATGTTTCGCTTGTATATATATTTACAATTGCAAAATCCGGACAAGCGAAGGTTTTTGTGAATTATGTTAAAGCGAAAAAATAATTTATCTCAAATGCTTTCGCAAAAAGCTCACAATCTTCCAGCCGTCAAGATAAACCCAAGGCTTTTCGCCGAGCGTGTAATGTCCGCAGGGAATAACGGTTTCGTCGTGTTCGATTTTGTGGTCGCGCAATGATTGCATCATTTGACGCGATAAGTCTACGGGGAAAGTTAAATCGTAAAGCGTGTAAATATAGCGTTGCGGACGCGGCGGCATTTTCGAGAGTTTATCCATATAAACCATCGGCGAAATCGGCAGCCAAAACTCGCGCAGCTCGTCCAGAGAGATGTCATTTTCCAGACCTTGTTTGACGTGATAAGTTGAAAGACCTTGCCAGACGACATCGGCGACGTAGCCGGAGACGTGGTTGAAAACGCCTGCGTCAATCATTAAATCGTGCGCGAAGGCGAAAAATCCGACGCAAGAGCCGATGCTCGTTCCGACGACTCCGACTTTTTCGTAACCTTGCTGTTTGAGCCAGGCGACGGCGGCGCGCGTGTCAACGACCGATTGCCGGAGCGATTGCAAAGTGCGTCCGACATTCGGCGCGACTAAATAATCGGCACGTTCGAGTTCCGGCGGCATCCGTTCTTCGTGATACGGCAAAGTCAGGCGCAAAGCCGAAATGCCGACGCGGTTAAAAATCTTGCATAAATCGAAATAGCTTCCGGCTTTCGCATTCCAGTGCGGCAAAACGACGACGGCGGCTTTTTTGTCTTTTTCGTGTGGGAAAAATTTGGCATAAGCCGTGTTGTTTTCTATCGAAGTAGTTTGGATGCCGCTCGTCCAAGTTAAAATTGATTTGTCAGAATCGTTCGCGGCAGCGAATGGGTTTTTTTCGGCGTTTGAATCTGCGTTTGACCCGCTCGCTACCGCGAACGGTTCTGACAAATCAAGCGAATAATTCGTAACATTCGGCGCAAAGAAAAATTCGTCGCTGTTTGCCAGAACTTTTTCGGTATATTCGCGGAAGATTTTTCGCGGGTCGTCGCCGTTGGCATTTTCTTTGATAAATTCCACGCCCCAGCCGAACGGATGCACGATGCGATTGTCGTTGAGAAAAGCAAAATAGCGTTCGCGGCGGTGCATCAGGCGTTTGAGCATAATTAATTAGTGAAAAACTAAAAGTGAATAGTGAATAATTAAAATATGATAGTAAAATACTCTGAAAATAGAAAAGACTGTTGAAGAATCAATCTTAACAGTCTTTTCTAGTACTTTTCACTTTTCACTTTTAGTTTTTCACTTCTTCAAAAGCACAACCGGCGATTGTTCCGCCGCCAGAATTTTCGAGTAAAAATCCTTGACCGAATTATACTTATCAATCGAAACGGTCGTTCGCATTGTAGTCAGACTACGCGTGAAAAAGAGTTTGCCGTCTTTTGCTTCGTAGCTGTTCGTGTATTTGCCGAACGGCGTTACGAGCGTTACGGCGTCGGGCATCTCGTCAACGACAAAGCCCGGCGGCAAATTGAAAACGGCTGTTTCCTTCATCGAATTTGAATCGAGAACGACCGGCTGCTCGCGCCTTACTTCGGTTAATGTTATACCGTTTCTTCTGCCGACGATGACGGGTTTGAAAACAAGCAAGCGGTTTTGCATCAGTTGAGCGTAACGCGGCGCGGAAAATTCTACGTCCAAGTCGAAACTCGCGTCGGCTTGTTTGTCGGTCTGCGTTAATTTGACGAGCTGCGCGCCGGTCGCGCCCCGCGTCAGCCAGCCTTCGATTGCCTGCCGGTATTGCGGCGCGGACATTTCTCGCATTTCGCGCCGAAAAGTCGTCGAGGCTTGACCGTTCGCGCGTTCGGAGATTGTTCCGTTGATTGCGCCTTCGGCGGTCAGGTTGACTTCGACTTTTCTATTCAAAGAATCGGTGTCGGACGGCGTAATCGGCATTTTTGCCAAACCGCCGTTGTCGCCCGCCATAATCAGCGCGAAACTTCCTTGCAGGTAACCCGGTAAATCGCCGACCGTCGTATACGGGTCGGTCGCGTCGAAAATAAGCAGTCGTCCGAGTTTGGCGTGATTGATAACGGTCGGCGTTTTGGTTTCGTCGCTGACTTTGACGGCGATAATGCAGTGGTTGAACTGACTCGGTGACGCCCATTCTTCGCGGACATAAGTCGGGTCGCCCGAATAAATCGCAATCGGATACGATTCGATTTTGATAGCCCTGAGCATTGCCCGCATCAAATTCGCTTTGTCTTTGCAATCGCCGTAGCCGCGACTCAAAACCGTGCTTGAAGAACGAGGCTTAAACCCGTTTCCGTAGCCGACGCCGATGTCGATGGAAATATACTGCAAATTTTGGACATACGTTCCGACGGCGCGAATTTTTTCGAGTTCGGTTTTCGCATTCGCCGTTAAATCTCTGGCTTTGGCGGCAACCGCGTCGTCGACGACGACTTGCGAATCGTGCATTCCGCTGCCCCAGCGCGAAACCGCCGTCCAATCGGCAAAGGCGCGATTGACTGCTTGATTATTATCGGCTGGCGCGTAATTGACGGCGATGTGCGGCGCGAGATTTTTGACCGAAGGACTCATCGGTTCGGGCGCAATCGGCGCCAGATTGCGGAGTTCCCAAACGTAGCTCGAACCGTTTACCTGCGGCGCGATTGTTTCGTGATTAAATGTAATGCTCGACGCCTTCCAACCGCTCGGCAGATTGAGCGTGTAACGCGAAAGCATAGTCGGAAGCCTGCTTTGAAAACTCCAAATGTCTTGATAGAAAAGCGGCGTGTCATCGGTCGTTACCGTGTAAGCGAAAATATAACCGGCGTCAACCTCGCCGGTCGCGTCAATCACTTTAAGCCGCCCTTCGTTATAAACGTCGTCCTGGTCGGCGATAACGTCCAGAATATCTTTTTTGCCGTATTCTTTTGAAGAACCGTCAGGACGAATCAGCCAGCCGTTCATATCGCGCACTTTGCTGAAGCTCGATAAATAAAAAGCCGTCGCCGTCGCAAAAGGCTTTCCTTCGCGGACAAGGATTTTGACGGCGTAATTTTCAACCGTCGTGAGTTTACCGTCGCTTCCCAAAGTTACTTGCTGCTCGTTATGCAGCACGACGGCGGGAACATCTTTGGCGTAAATCGGCGGAGCAGCCGAAGCCGCCTGCCGAACCCAAGCCGGAAGCGAGCCGTCCACGTTTGCAAAAGCGCTTGTAAAAAGCAGGACGACAAAGAAAATCGAAGAAACAAAGCGAAAGAGTCGAGTCATAAAAATCTCCAAGTAAAGTAGCAGTCGGCAGTTGGCAGCGGCAGGCGGCAGGAAAAGTTAGTCTACTTACTGCTTGCTGCCAACTGCCGCTGCCAACTGTTTTAGTTCTGTTTAAGCGTAACGGTGTGCGTATCGGCTTTATTAAAAAGGTCGAACATTTTTTTAAGCGGCTCATATGAGGCTGCCGGCAGCAAGGTAACACCGCCGCCGCCGAAATGAAAATTGCGCTTATAAATCAGCGTATTCGATGCCTTATCGACGGCAATTCTAACATCTACCGAGCCGATTTTTTGCGGGTCGGCGATTTCGCCCGGAGCGTCCGCGTTATCGAGCGTAAAGCCTTTCGGCATCACGATTTCTATATCGTCGTGTTCCGACCAGGGATATTGAAAATAAATATCGTATTTGCGTTTTGCGCCTGAAAATATCGAATTTTCTCCATACTCGAAAAATCCGGGCTGAATGAAAAGACGTTTTCCGGTCTTTTGCGCGTAATTCGGCACTCGCACTTTGAAGGCATAAACAAAAGGCTTTTCGGTATCAGTCACATTTTCAACGCTGATACCGGAAACTTCCGCCGTGCTGATGTGTCGCGTTATTTCTTCCTTCAAATCATCTTCGCGCTTTCCGGCTGATTGTTTGAAGTTTTGCATTTTATAGCGGTAGCCGAGCTGTCCGGCATATTCCATCCGAACATCGCCTTCGAGCGTTCCGTCTTCGAGCAATTTGAATTTACCCGTGCGTTTTGCGGTTGATTTTTCATAGCCGGTCAGCGGCGTCTGTATCCAATTCGCATCTTTTTCACCGACCACTAACGCCCAGACTTTTTCTTCATACCAAGCCAGCATTCCGTAAGGCAGAAAATTCGCTCCCGGATTAAAGAATTTCCAATCGTTGCCGACAAATACGGCAATTGCGCCGGGATGAATAAAGTATTCGTTGGTCATTTGCGGTGTGAAAAACATTTCGCTGCGGTCGCCCAAATAAGCGACGCGGGATTCCAGACCGAGCGAACTCGCCATCGCTCCGAAAAGCAAATCTATATCCGCGTCAGTGCCGACTTTTCGTTTGAGAACATCGACGGTTGATTTATTTTCGGGTAGTTTTTGGCGGTCTTCATCGGTCAGCGAAGCGTCATAAGTCGTGTTTTTGATTTGCTTTTGACAGAAATCATAAAGTTTCTTTAACTTCTCGTCGGGCGTCGAAGCTCCTGCCGTAATCTCCATCGCTGCCTTTTTGACATCGCCGTTCGACTTTGTCATAAAATTTGTCAGCCCGATTCTTTCAGCAATCACCGCGCCCCAGTAAAGCTGCGTGTCTTTTGGGTCTTTAGTCGTTGAAGCATAGGAAAATGCTGAAATGGCGATTGGATTACTGGTTACGCCTTGAATCAACATCCACGGACGAACCTGGTCTTCGGGCGGCATTCGCGGCTCTTCCTTAAAGGAAGGAACATTTAATCTGGAGGCAAGATAAAAACCTTTGTCGTCTTTGACGAACTTCGTATCCGTCATATTGTAACTTTGAAAAACGGGTTCTTTCTTGTTGTAAGGCTTGTAAAAATAGGAAAGATTCTGCACCGGAATATCGCGTTGAAAAGCGAGCCGCATTCCTCTTGCGGAAGCGCCGTCAATTACTTCACGATAACGATATTCGATAATCGCGCCCGGTTCGATATTCGGAACGGCAAAGGATTTCGCTTTTATTTTTACGCCGCCGGATTTAGCAATTTCGCGTTCAAAAATGTCTTCCTTTTTAAGCTCGACGATTGAGCCGTCGGCTTTGATAACGCGGGCGGCAACGTCTTTGATTTTCCAGCCTTTGAGAAACGGAACATCGACCTTGCTGAATTTTTCGCGTCCGCGTTCGGTAAAAATCTTGACGCGGACGTAATTCGTTCTCGACAACTTTTCGACGGAACTGTCGTCGATGCGAGTTTCCCAAAAGATGGCTTCGGCGTCGGCGTCGGCTTCGACTTTCGGAGTTTTCATCGCCAATTCCTCCGGCGTTACCTCGCGCCATTCTTTATCTTGAGCAAAAATTGCTTGTGAAAAAGCCAGCAACAAACAGAAGATGGAAAGTTTGACAATCTGCTTTCCGCTAAATCTAGACATACTTATATACCTCGGGAGTGAATTTTTACCGCGAATAATGCGGGTTAATTAGGATTATGGGAAACGTTGAAATTTGAGCCGGAATCGTGTCGGATTCGATGTTTCTAAAGCATATTATATCAATTCACAGACTTTTTCAAGAGAAAAGCCGTCTGAAGCCTCCGCAGAAATTTTGTGCTATAATCGGTCGCAAAAATGCTTTATTAAATTCTTATATTCGGAGATTAGCAATGGATACAAGCTACAGTAAAATACAAAACCTGCTCGGCGACGATGCCGAAATGCTTTTGAATCACACGACAAAAACGATTCCGAAAGAAAATATACAGCTTCCGGGCGCGGATTTCGTCGACCGCGTTTGGCTGCAGTCCGACCGCAACCCAAATGTTTTGCGCTCACTTCAGACGCTTTTTGACAACGGCAGGTTGTCTAAAACCGGTTATCTTTCAATTTTGCCGGTTGATCAGGGCATTGAACACTCGGCGGGCGCGAGCTTTGCGCCGAATCCGGCGTTGTTTGACCCGGAAAATATCGTCAAATTGGCAATCGAAGGCGGCTGCAACGCGGTAGCTTCGACTTTCGGCGTATTGGGAATCGTTTCGCGCAAATACGCGCACAAAATTCCTTTTATCGTCAAGATAAATCACAACGAACTGCTTACTTACCCGAATAAATTCGACCAGATTTTATTCGGCACAATCGAACAAGCCAGAAATATGGGCGCAGTCGCGGTCGGCGCGACGATTTATTTCGGTTCGGATGAATCGACCAGACAAATTACCGAGATTGCAAAATCTTTTGCCTACGCGCACGAACTCGGAATGGCGACGATTTTGTGGTGTTACCTGAGAAATTCAAAATTCAAAACCGACGCGGGCGATATGCACACCGCCGCCGATTTGACCGGACAGGCAAATCATCTCGGGGTGACGATTCAAGCCGATATTATCAAACAAAAATTGCCCGAACGAAACGGCGGTTACAATGCTTTGAACCTGGCGGGGAATCCGGCTTACGGCAAAACAAACAAGCTGGTTTATGAAAAATTAACGACCGATAATCCGATTGACCTCGTGCGTTATCAGGTGGCGAATTGTTATATGGGACGTTGCGGTCTGATAAATTCGGGCGGCGAATCCAAAGGCGAATCGGATTTAGCGGACGCGGTTCGCACGGCGGTCGTCAACAAACGCGGCGGCGGAATGGGACTTATCTCCGGCAGAAAAGCGTTTCAGCGCCCGTTAAAAGAAGGAGTCGAGCTTCTCAATTCGATTCAAGACGTTTATCTTTCAAAGGAAATTACCGTCGCATAAATACAAAACGTTTTTAGTTTCAGAACATCACACGACACAAAAAATTGCGCGAATGATAACTTCATTCGCGCAATTTTTCTTTAAATCGATAAAAAATTCCAACTTTTAAGTCAACTGTAAATTAAAAATAATTTTTATTTGCATCCGATTGTCCAAGTCGTGCGAAATCTAATTCAAAGAATGACTTTTATTTCTTAAATTCAAATACAGATAGAGGAAAAAAATATGAAGAAATTAATTTTTACGATTTTCGCGCTGGTATTCGCATTCGGTTTTCAAGCCGTGAATACTTCGGCACAAATGGCGAATAATACAATGTCGGATAAGAAAATGATGAACGGCAATCCGATGGTCGGCGGAGCGGCGATGTATAAAGACAAGAACATTGTCGAGAATGCCGTCAACTCGAAAGACCACACGACGCTGGTCGCCGCCGTCAAAGCCGCCGGTTTGGTCGATACATTAAAAGGCGCGGGACCGTTCACGGTTTTTGCGCCGGTCAACAGCGCATTTGACGCGCTTCCAGCCGGAACGGTTGACACTCTGCTGAAACCGGAAAATAAAGCGATGTTGACTAAAGTTCTGACTTATCACGTCGTCGCTGGCAAAATGGATTCCAAAGCGATTATGAAGGCAATCAAAAAAGGCAACGGAAAAGCAACGCTTAAAACCGTTTCCGGCGGAACATTGACTGCTTCGATGAGCGGCAACACTTTAGTTTTGACCGATGAAAAAGGTGGAATGTCGAGAGTAACGATTGCCGATGTCAGACAATCGAACGGCGTCATTCACGTTGTCGATACGGTTTTGATGCCTAACTAAGCAAGTAAAAATTCCTTTTAAGTAAGATGGAAAAGAGCGCATCTGTGTAAAAACGGGTGCGCTCTTTCTTTAAATAATTCTTACCGCCCGATTTGATAGGCGCCCGTCAAAAACGGATTTGTCGCTCGTTCGCGCCCCATATTCGTTTCGCTGCCGTGTCCTGTATAAACCGTAAAATCATCGCCGAGCGGCAAAATTTTATCGTTTATCGAATCGATCAACTGCTCGTAATTTCCGCCCGGTAAATCCGTCCTGCCGATTGAGCCTGCAAACAGACAATCGCCGACAAATACTTTTTTCATCGTCTCTTCGGCGAAAACGACGTGACCGCGCGTGTGTCCGGGACAATGCAAAACCTTAAAATTTAACTTTCCGACCGCGTAAGTTTCGCCGTCTTGCCAACTGCGTGTTAATTTCGGCGGAACTTCGTATTCGAGACCAAGAGCTTTTAACTGCTCGCGCGGAATACCCATAAAAAGCGGCTGTTCGGGCAAGCTGTAATATAAATCTTCATCGAGCGCGTGCAAAATAATTTCCGCCTGTGGAAAAAGTTTGTGCAAATCGGAAACTCCGCCGATATGGTCGAGATGCGCGTGCGTTAAGGTAATCGCCTGCAAGTCGAGATTGTTTCGGTTGATAAAATTTGCGATTTCGTCGGCGGAATCACCGATGTCGACACAAACGGCTTTTCTAGTTTCTTCGCAAGCCAAAATTCGCGTGTTTTGCTCGAAAGGCGTTGTAATAAAAGTTTCAATAATCATTTTTAGTTTCTATTTCAAGAGATTGTCGTTAATTTTTTCAAATAAATATCCGCGTCAAAATCTCTTTCTTTTCTGTTTTCTAAAACGAACAATATCGCGTTCCGGTAAGTTTCCGCGTTGGGACTACCGTTAAAACACGGCGTTTCTATTTCCGACAAACTCAAATAATAAATTAAACAAGCGAGCAGCATCCATAAAAGAATTTCCTGCTTTGTGCCGATTGGATTATGTTTGCAAATTTCGTCGCGGTCTGCATAAATTCCCGAACAAATCCGCGCAAATTCATCTTCGCTGATTTTTTGCATTGTCTTCGATTAAAACACAAACATCCTTTTGAATTAAAATCAGACGACCGATTGTCGGAAAAACAATCGCTGTATGCAAAAAAGACATTAGAATCCAACTTTAGTGAATTGGTGCCATAACTCGCAAAGAGTAGATATTATTTGTGTTTGTCAATAAAAATCAATGTTTTTTCGCTCTGGCATAATGCTTGCTAACCTAGCAGGCGAACGCGATGGAGTGTCGCCGGAGAGTTTTTAGGAAAAACTTAAAGGTGAAAAAAGGTCAAGCACAATAGGCTTTTTATAAAAAATTTGATTCGGGGAGGAAACAGAGCCGTGAATGTCGCGGCAAGAACGCTGATGACTAAGGAAGTTCAAACAAAAACGAACAACTTGCTTGAATCTCAAGCAGCAGATAATGTGCAGGTCTTCGGCAAGCGAGTCGGTATATTGGTAAGGCTATTCGGGTGCGGGCATCGAAATTTGAGCCGCCCCTTCTCCCATAAAAGAATTGCTTACCGCGCCTGCCTACAGTGCGGCGCCAGAAAACAGTTTAATACGCAGACGCTTGAAACCGTCGGCGGGTTTTATAATCCGCCAATGGCAAGAGTCGATGCTTTATCAACAGTTTGAAAAAAATCTCTAAAGCGGGATTTCATATTCTTTGAGACGGACAGTTTGTATTTTTAATTTTTAGGTTAGCTTTTGTCGCTTTAGATTTTTATTTTCAGAAAAGACCGAAATTCAGTGTTCAGATTTCGGTCTTTTTTCTATTTTAAAATCATTTCTTCATACATCAAATAATGCGACGCTTCCATTCCGCATTTTTCATAAACTTTTTGGGCGGCGGTATTTTCCCGTTCGACGTATAATCTGAATCCGCAAACATCGCCTTTCTCTTCGGCATTTTGTTTGACGAAATCGTAAAGTCGGCTGTAAATTTTTCGTCCTCGAAACTCCGGCAGAATATAAACGCTCTGAATCCACCAAAACCAACTGTTCCGCCAATCGCTCCATTCAAAAGTTATCAGCAAACCGCCGACAATTTTACCGTCGCTTTCGGCTACCGCATAAAAGCCTTTTTTCTCATCGTGCAGAATGGCTTCTACGCCGCTTTGCAGAATTTGCGCGTCGAGTTGTTTTCCTTCGGTTTCGAGCGCCATCGCTTGATTAAATTCAACCAATGATTCGGCATCTTCAAAACCGGCAGCGCGAATTTTCATATTTTAGTTGCAGCTTGAAAATTATAAAAGTGTTTTCTTTTAATTCTTAATTCCTTTTGCCGCATCTCGTTTCAAACCGTTGAATTCTTATATTTTTCGAGAAAATTATAAAGTTCCGAATTTTTCAATTTCAGTTTCAGCGATTATCTCGACTCCAGGGCTTTCTCCAGCGCAAGAGATTTGAAACGCTGATAGTCGGCGTAAAAACGCTGCGAAATAACTTGATTGTAATTTTATTGGCGGTTTTCCTTTCCAGCCAATTCTTTAAAATATATTTATCAATGGCGTCTTCGGCGACGACGACTCCGGTGCCGATTACGGGCGTAACAACCAAATCCACCCAAGCCATCGTGCTGTGCCCGTTCCTTTCCCTGAGACCGACGTTGCCGATATTGGCTTCGCTAAACAAACCGACTTCAAACTGCGTACTCCAGACGGCTGACCAAGCCAGCGCTTTTAAACGGCTTTCCCAATACTTTTTTGATTTGCCGAATTCCTGCTTTTTTGCATTATCGCTGTTATTGATAAAAATTCTTCCCGTTGTTCCGCCTTGCAGAGGATGTGCGACATAATTTGTAAAAGTGCCGTCTCCGTCTCGCCAGCCGCGAAGATTTTTTACCGAGTTTGCCCAATCGCGGAAAAACGGTCCGACTAATTCTTGTCTGGTTTTCTCCTGTTTCATTCTAAAACCGTGCTGGAAGCCGAGTAAAATTCCCGATTGAAGTAAAGCCGGTTTCCAGTGAAACTTTTCTTTGGCTTCAATTGGAGAAGGATTTTTTTCATCAGAAACGGTTTTTGCATTTGTTTGGTTTCGTTCGGTTTCTTTTTTGCGCTGTTCGTCTTCAGCTTTGAGCGGTGCGGAACGCGGCTTTTCCTGCGGGTGTTCTGTGTCGGAAGTAACAGCCGTCGCCGCAGTTTCAATCTTTTTAGCGGAAGATTCTTCTATTTTCTTATAGTTGCGTGTGATTGAATTTCTATAATTTTCAGACGAATTATGAACTGGGACACCAGATTTAATTTCTCTTTCCTGCGACCAGGCACAATTACAGCCTAGTAAAATTGCCAGTGTTACAAATAATATCCCGGTCGAGGATAAGCGCTTTGAATATGTCTGTGTTTTGATTTTGATTGTCATTTGACGAATGCGGTTTTTGTGAAAATTGCTTAGCAAGCGGTTCGATATAAGTAAATCAAGGTTTATTGGAGAGATAACCTTCAATATTAAACTTCAAATTTGTGCGTAACTTTAGCACAAGAGAATATAAAACGTTAAATTTGATTTGGCAAAACAGCATTCGGATTTCATCTTCGGTTTTATTTGCTTGACGATAACTTTTTTGCCGTCTAACCTAGAATGTTTTGTTTATCCGGCAAAATCAAACCGAACAATTATGAAACTTCGCATACTTTATCACGGAAACTGCTTTGACGGGGTTTCATCAGCCGCCGTTTTTTCCAAATTCTATCTGGCTAAAATCAATCGAGACGCAGAGATTTTTTACACGCCGACAATGCACCGCGCGGGAAACGCTTTTGACGCCGAACAGTTCGACGGCGACGAAAACGCGATTGTCGATTTCAAATATTCGCCCGATTCGCGTCTCGATTGGTGGTTTGACCACCATCAATCGGCATTTCTCACGCCGGAAGATGAAACCGATTTTCTGGGTGACCAATCGGGCAGAAAGTTTCTCGATACGACAAGTAAATCGTGCGCGGAATTTATCGCCCGCATTGCCCGCGAAAATTTCGGTTTTGAAGACGAATCGCTCGCCGAACTCATCCGTTGGGCGCGCATTATTGACGGCGCGCTTTATGAATCGCCCGCCCAATGCGTCGAACTTCGCTCGCCCGCGCTCGAATTAATGCAGGTTATCGAAGGCGAAAAGGACGCTTCGTTTGTTGAAAAAATTATTCGCCGCCTGACCGAAGAAAGTTTGGATGAATTGGTCGCAAGCGCGGAGATTCAGTTGAAATTAAAACCGATTTTGGCGCAGCATTGGCAAATGGTCGAGCTTATAAAAGAAAAATCAAACTATTCGCGCGGCGTCGTCAGTTTTGATTTAACCGAAAATTTGGTTGACGGCTACAATAAATTTATTCCGTATTATTTTTATCCGCAGACGACTTATAACGTTTCGCTGACGCAAAGCGCGTTTAGAACAAAAATCTCGGTCGGCTCGAATCCCTGGTCGCCGCGTCCGCGCACTCATAATATCGCGGAAATTTGCGAGCGCTACGGCGGCGGCGGACACGCGGTCGTCGGCGCGGTTTCGCTCAAGCCCGAAGAATTGGAAAAAGGGAAAAGAATTATGCGGGAAATTATTGAAGAATTGCAGTTTGAGGAATGATTGTTGCTTCGGAATTTCCAATTGCGGAACTACAAAAATAAAATTTTCTGCCCAAATTTTATTTTTGCGTGCAAACTTTACGAGCGATTCACAATCCTAAGTTTTTTGACATTACCCGAAAAAAAGCTATATTGTTGTGAAATTGTTATTTTGAATAAGTAAAGTAACCTTTTTATCTGCTGCAATTGAATTTCTTTTTCCAAACAACCTGAAGTTACGAAACTCGACGGTTGTGAAATTCATTCATTAACAAAGCAAATGTTAAATCCGGCAGGAACGCTTGCATACTCAATTCAAAAAAGTTCACAAATCTTTTGGCATAATCATTTATAATTAAATTCGGTTTTTAGTATCAAACTATCGCGGGAGATTTTGCGGGCAATTTGTAATTCGCAATTATAGAAAATTCAGCGGGTTTTTCGTTACGGTCTTTACTAATACGTTTAATACTTTACGCAATTTTTCTTGAGCAAAGCAGTCATTTTTGGAGGAACATCAAATGAGTTGGAAGTTGAGATTATCGCTTGTCGTCATCGCGGCTTTAGCTGTCGTGATTTGGGTAAAACTGCCGTCGCAGGCGGACTCGAATGTCGAGCCTACACAAAAAGAAGATAACGGTTCTTTTCTGCCGGATAAGGTAATGAAGTATGAGAACGGAGTTTTGCGAATCAAGCCGCAAAATTTTGCCGTATCGGGTATGGTGCGCGATATGCCGACGAGCGACCCTGACGCCCTCATAAATCGAGCAAAATACGTTGACCGTGAAAAGCTGCGGGAAGAAGCGATAAGAAAGGTAAAACATAAAGAACCGGAAGAAACGGATGTTTCTGCAAAAGACGAAGAAAATGTGGAAATTAACGAATTAAACGCGGAACGAGTCAAGAAGATAGTTCCGGGCGCGGGCGCCGGAGACGGCGCTTTTGAAGACCCTTTGCTTAAAAAAAATCCAAACCCGAATTCGTATGGACCGGAGTCTCCGCAAACGATGCCGACGCCGAGTTTAACTTTTAACGGAGCAACCGCCGCCGATAATGCTATTGCGGGTTTAGGCGGACGCACGCCGCCCGATACCAACGGCGATGTCGGACCAAACCACTATGTAAGTTCCGTCAATAATGTATTAAAGATATTTAATAAATCAGGCGCGGTCGTTTCCGGTCCTGTCCAGACAAACACATTGTTTTCGGCGCTTCCGGCAAGCGACCCGTGTCGCCTTTTTAACGACGGCGACGCAATTGTCCTTTACGATTCGCTTGCCGACCGCTGGCACGTCAGTCAATTCAGCGTTCCGGTTTTTCCCGGCGATGGTTTGGGTCTGGGCATTAATTATCAGTGCGTCGCTCTTTCCGTAACGGGTGACCCGACCGGCGCGTATTACGTTTGGAGTTATGCGTATCAAGCAAACACCCTGAATGATTATCCGAAGGTCGGCGTCTGGACGGACGGCTACCATATGACCTTTAACCAGTTTTCTACTACTGCCGGCAACTTTTTAGGATTGGGACTCATAACGCAGGATAGAGCAAAAGCTCTGGTCGGCGACCCTGCCGCCGCTGCTATTTATGTCAATATCGGCGCAATCGACCGAAACACCGGCGGCGCGCTGCCGGGAGATATTGACGGTTTAATTGCTCCTCCGGTCGGTATGGCTGAAGTTATCGGGGAATATAAGGCTACCGAATTCGGCGATCCGGTTGACGGAGTTCGGATGTATAAATGGGTTCCGAATTTCACAAATCCGAACAGCTCGATTCTGACGGTTTTGGGTGATGTGCAGTTGGCGCCGCTCGACGGAAGGTATCCGACAAGTACTCGCGCGCATATCGAGCAACAGTCAGGCGAGGGCTTGGATTCTGTTGCCGACCGCTCGATGCACCGTTTTGCCTATCGCAACTTCGGAACGACCGCCAATCCGGTTAACTCATACGCGGGCAATTTCACAGTCAATGTCAGCGGAGTCAATCCGACGACGGCTGCCGCTTATCAGGCAGGCGTTCGGTGGTTTGAGATGCGGCGTTCGGGCGATTCCTTTTCGGTTTTCGACCAGGGAACTCATAATCTGACACCGGGCAACGGCGCGACCGGATTAAATAATTGGTTGAGCAGTATCGCTCAGGACAATGCCGGTGATATTGCCCTGGGTTTTAGCCAAGCCGGAACTTCGCAGAGGGCGGACATCAAAATTGCCGGGCGAACCAATAACGTTCAAAACAGCGGAACGCTTAACGAAGGCGAGGCGTTGATGTTTGCCGCAACCGGTTCACAAACAAGTGGCGGCAATCGTTGGGGCGATTACAGCGCAATGAATGTCGACCCGTCAGATGACTGTACTTTCTGGTATACGCAGGAGTATTACGCAGTCAATAGCAGCGTAGGCTGGTCAACCCGTGTCGGAAAATTCAGGTTTCCGCAATGCAGCGACGCGCCCAAAGGAGTTATTCAAGGAACCGTTACAAATTGCGCCACCGGAGCCGTGATTAACGGAGCTTCGATTAACGCCACAGGCGGATTTAATCGCGTGTCCAATCCGAGCGGGACATTTTCGCTTATCACTTCTCCGGCAACTTATAATGTTTCGGCAAGCAAATTCGGGTTTCTTGCGAGCGGTTTAATATCGGTAAACGTGGGTAACGGACAAACGCAGACGGTTAATTTTTGTTTGGATCCGACTACCGCGTTTTCCGCCTCTGCGAATCCGCAAATTGTTTCGGAAAGCTGCGGCATAGCAAACAACGTTCCCGACCCGGGCGAAGAAGTTACCGTTAGCTTGCCGCTGCAAAATAACGGCGCTGCCGCGACAACAAATCTGACTGCGACCTTGCAGACGGGCGGCGGCGTAACGACTTCGAGCGGAACGCAGAATTTCGGCGCAATCGCTGCTAACGGCGGCAGCGCGACCAGAAACTTTACCTTTAGGGTTGACCCGAATCTCAGTTGCGGCTCGAACGTAACCTTGACGTTTAATGTCAACGACGGGACGACGAATCTCGGAACGGTTACACGAACCTATACGACCGGTTTGCGCGTGCAAACCCTGATTGAAAATTTCGACGGCGTAACTGCGCCCGCTCTGCCTGCCGGCTGGACGAATGTTCAGCTTTTCGGCACGAGTATCAATTGGATTACGCAGACCGCAATGCCCAGCTCGACGCCGAACAATGCTTTTGCTAATGACGATGGTTTGAAAAGCACGTCCGCGCTGGTTAGTCCGCCGGTCCAAATCCAATCCGCCGACGCGCAGCTTTCATTCAAAAATTTCTATGATACCGAACCGGGGTTTGACGGTATGGTCTTAGAATATTCAACCGATAACTCGACCTGGAAAGATATAACCGTCGGCGGTTCTTTTGTCACCGGAGGCTATACCAGTATATTAGATTATTATCCGAATATCGCTAGTGGCAGCACTCTCGTCGGGCGTTCAGCCTGGACGGGCAAATCTAATGTCTATGATGATGTGCTGGTAAATCTGCCTGCTTCATTGAGCGGTCAAACAGCCAGATTCCGTTGGGTAATGGCTTCTGACGTTGGTAACGGAGGGGTAGGTGTGCGAATTGACGACGTGAAAATCTTCGGTTCGAGACAATGTAACACCGGCTGCAGCACGGCAGCGCCTTGCCAAACACGAAGCCGTAATAATTTTGACAGCGACAATAAAGCGGACATTTCCGTCTATCGTCCGTCAAGCGGCACCTGGTTTCTGCAAAGATCGCAGTCGGGATTTACCTCCGTTCAGTTCGGACTTTCGACCGACAAAATTGTTCCCGGCGATTATGACGGCGACGGGAAAACCGACATTGCCGTCTATCGCGGCGGAACCTGGTTTCTACAACGCTCGACCGCCGGTTTTACGTCGATTCAGTTCGGTCTGCCGGATGACATTCCCGTTCCGGCTGACTTTGACGGCGATTGCAAAACGGATTTGGCGGTCTATCGCCCGTCGAGCGGCACCTGGTATGTCTTGAACGGAACAACCGGTCAATACACCAGCCAGCAATGGGGCGTCTCGACCGATAAACCGGTGACAGGCGATTACGACGGCGACGGACGAGCCGATTACGCCGTCTTTCGTCCTTCTAACGGAACTTGGTATTTATTGAGAAGCCGCGACGGATTTGCCGGAGTGCAGTGGGGCGAAGAGACCGACAAGCCGGTTGTCGGAGATTACGACGGCGACGGTAAATCAGATTACGCCGTCTATCGCCCGTCGAACGGCACCTGGTATCTGCTCAGAAGCCGCGACGGATTCGCCTCGGCGCAATTCGGCGAGGCGACGGATTTACCCGTTCCGTCGGATTACGACGGCGACACTAAAACCGATGTGGCGGTTTATCGCCCGTCAAGCGGCACCTGGTTTCTGTTAAAAAGCACGGAAGGATTCGCGTCAGTGCAGTTCGGTGATCCGACCGACCGACCGGTTCCAAACGCCTTTGTGCCGTAATTTAACGCGAGTTCGGCACCAGTAAGCAGTCGGACAAAGTTAAGTTAAAGAAAAATGAAACTACAGGCGGACACAGATACACACAAATTTTTTTTGATTTATCTGTGTCCGCCTGTAGTTTCATAAGTAACCGGACAAAATTAGATGAAACTAAAATTAATCGTCCTGCTTCGCGTAAACACAGATAAACACAGATTTAGTAGTCTTTCGGTCGCATTTAATTTTGCACGACTACTTAGTCGGATTTGTTTATTGGAAAAATACACCGCAGGGACATAACTTCTAGGAGAAAATTTTAGAAGCAAATGCAGAATAACGTATCATTACGAAGAGGCGAACCGGAGCTATCGGAATAATTCTGATGGACAAACTCCGGTTCAATGACAGAACTAAAAAGTTCAAGGAGAATTTAGAAATGTCAAAAATTTTTTTATCGAGGATTTTGATGCTAACGGCGTTAATTACATTTATCATTGTTCCGGCAGAGGCACAGCGTCCTGTTTTCACAGTTAATGGTCAAGCTACGGTAACTTTTCAGAGTACTGTGATTCCGATGGAGAACTTGAAGATAAACGCTTATGCTGTTGACACTATTACCAGTATTGCAGAGCCATTGCAGCCGACATTCACTGATGCAAACGGGCTTTTTACTTTTATCTTCCCAAGAAAGGCAAATAAAAGCTATGTAATATTCCCTGAAGCGGATGATAATATATGTTCAGCTTATAAGCCGTCTTATTACATAATTCCGTACGATACAACAATGTATGACGACTATAATTTTCTATGTTTGGATGAATATTAAGTAATCGTGCAGAAATAGTTTAGACTATTAAGCGAAATGGGTAAAACAAAAGTAATTGAATTGACCAAAACGCAACGGGCAGAGTTGGAAGACGGTTATCATAATGGTCGGACACATTCGTTTCGGCAGCGGGGTTGGATGATTTTATTGAAAAGCGAGAAGCGCGCTTCTTTGGAAGTAACCGATTTTTTTTGATTTATTTGTGTGTATCTGTGTCCATTTGTAGACAAAAATCTTAATAAAATAATTCTGTCCGATTACTTCCTCGCTTTAATTTTGTCTGACTACTTAAAAATAGGGAAGTAATAGCCGCAAAAAGGCTCAAAACTTGCAAAAAGGAATTTTTCTATCTTTCCTTTTTGCAAGTTTCGCGCTTTTTGCGACGGTTATACCGATAATTTGAGCGCGTGTCAGTAGCCCGACGGTGAAGGAGGGCTTCACCGTCGGGCTACTGACACACCGACTACTTTCCATACCTACTTACTGATTTTCAGTATTATTTCTAATTTGGCATTTAAATAAAAATCGAAGTCTTGTAAGTTTGAGACTTCGACTTTTGTCGTTTTGAGCTTAATTTATAAAATAGTAAATAAAGCGAATCAGTATTTGAAATAAATGTTGGAAAAATAGATGTTTCCTTTGCGAACTTTGCGAAACCTTTGCGTTCTTTGCGGTAAGAGAAAAATTTAACCGCGAAGAACGCAAAGGTTTCGCAAAACTCGCAAAGAGAAATTAGGTTTCAACTACTGATTCGCATAATAGTTTTCAATATCATATTGAACTAATCTATGAAATATCTTCGCGCGGTTTTTCGTTTTGCATCGTTCATTGTTTCGACTCTCGGACTTTACAGCTTTTGGTTCGTTGGCGAGATTTTTATACCGAACAAACAAATGTGGCGACAGACGGCTTTCGGCGTCTGGGCGCGCGCCTTCGTCAAAATTTCCGGTATGAATGTCGAAGTCGTCGGTGCGCCGCCGCGCGCGCCGTTTTTCCTTGTTTCCAATCATTTGAGCTACGCCGATGTCGCCGCGATTCGGTCGATTCTGGAAGGCGTTTTTGTAGCGAAAGGAGAGATGGAAAGCTGGTTTTTGGCGGGAAGAATCTGCAGCGATATGGGAACGATTTTTATCAATCGACAAAACAGACGCGATATTCCGCGAGCGGGCGCAAAAATTATTGAAAGGCTGGAAAACGGTGAAGGCGTGATTGTTTTCCCCGAAGGCACAAGCACCAAAGGCGAAACGGTTCTGCCGTTTAACTCTTCATTTTTAGAGTTTGCGGCGCAGCGAGATTTGCCCGTATCCTACGCGACGATAATTTATAAAACTCCGAATGATTCGCCGAAAGCCGTCGATACTATTTGCTGGTGGGACGAAAAAACTTTTGGCGAACATCTCTGGGAGCTTTTCCAGGTGAAGAAATTTACGGCGGTCATAACCTTTGGAAGCGAGCCGATTCACAATCCGAATCGCAAGGAATTAGCAAAAACGCTCTGGACAAAAGTCAACGAAAATTTCGTTCCGGTCGTTTGAATTTGTTGAGATTAACACGCTCAATCATAGAATTTGCCGGAAGTTTTCGCAGGTTGAAACATTTTTAGAATCTTTCCGTAAAAAACCTGCATCAAATTCCAAAAATCAAATCTTCAGGAGAAATAAATGCGTATTTTAAGTTTTCGATTTGCGGTCGCTCTGACCGTATTATTATCAGTCTGGACATCCGTCTCGGCGCAGAGCATCGGTTTTGACATCACGCGAATGGATACAACCGCTGATGCCTGCACCGATTTTTTTCAGTATTCCAACGGCACCTGGGTAAAAAACACCGAGATTCCCGCCGCGTATTCGCGCTGGGGAAGTTTCAATATCCTCGGTGAAAACAACAACAATCTTTTAAGGGAAATTCTTGATGCCAACGCGAAAAATAAAGCTGCGGCAGGCAGCAATGAACAATTAATCGGCGATTTTTACGCCTCGTGTATGGACGAAGCGGCGATTGAAAAAGCCGGCGCTAAACCGCTCAAGCCTTACTTCAAACAAATCGATAAAATTAAAGATGCAAAGGATTTACAGCGTCAGATTGCGATGATGCACAAAACGGGAATTCCTGTTCTTTTTAGCTTCGGCGCGGGCGCGGACGCGAAAAACAGTTCGATGAATATCGCTAATTCCCGACAGGGCGGCTTGAGTTTGTCGAATCGTGATTTTTATACGAGAGACGATGCGAAATCGGTCGAGACTCGCGCCAAGTTTGTCGAATATATGACGAATATGTTTAAACTGCTCGGCGACGATGCGGACAAAGCGGCGATGAATGCTAAAACCGTCATGGCGATTCAGACGCGGCTGGCGAACGCTTCAAAATCGCCCGTCGAGCTGCGCGACCCGGAAAAGAGCTACAATAAAAAATCTCTGGCGCAGCTTTCAGAACTGACGCCGAATTTCTCGTGGACGGATTATATGACGGCGCGCGGCGTTCCGCCCGTGACGGAAGTCAATATCGGTCAGCCGGATTTTTTCGCGGAAGTCAATAAAATGTTGACTGACGTTTCGATTTCCGATTGGAAAACTTACTTGCGTTGGATGACTGTCAACTCCGCCGCGCCGCGTTTATCGAAAGCGTTTGTCGATGAAAACTTCAACTTTTTCAGTCGCTATTTGACCGGCACGAAAGAGCAGCAACCGCGCTGGCGGCGTTGTGTCGGCGCGACCGACAATGCAGTCGGCGAAGCGCTCGGCGCGGAATATGTCAAAAAAGCCTATACGCCCGAAGCTCAGAAACGGATGAGCGAATTGATTGACAATCTTTTTGCGGCTTACCGTGAACAAATCGCGCGAGCCGATTGGATGAGTGATGAAACGCGCCAGAAAGCATTGGTGAAACTTAACGCTTATCAGCGCAAAATCGGCTTTAACCAAAATCCGCGCGGCTACGTCGGGTTGAAACTCAACCGCAAATCGTTTTTTCAAAACGGCAAAAATATCACGGAATTCGAGATAGCCCGCAATTTGAAGGATGTCAATCAAAAGGTCGATAAAACTCGTTGGGGATTTACGCCGCCGACGGTCAACGCTTCTTATTCGCCGGCACAAAACACGATTACCTTTCCCGCCGGGATTTTGCAGCCGCCGTTCTTTAATTTCAAAGCCGATGACGCTATCAATTACGGCGCGATCGGCGCGGTTATCGGTCACGAAATTACGCACGGTTTCGACGATCAGGGCAGCCAATTCGATGCCGAAGGCAATTTGAAATCGTGGTGGACAAAAGACGACCGCGCAAAATTTGAGGAACGCGCCGCCTGCGTCACTAACCAATTTAACGGTTATGAAATCCAACCCGGATTAAATATCAACGGCAAATTAACGCTCGGCGAAAACCTTGCCGATTTAGGCGGACTGACGATGGCTTACGCGGCTTTTCAAAAATCAATGCAAGGCAAACCTAAGCCGGCAAATGTTGACGGTTTCACGCCCGAACAAAGATTCTTTCTCGGTTGGGCGCAAGTTTGGGCGACAAAATCAACCACCGAATTTGAACGTCAGCAAGTCTTGACCGACCCGCATTCAAACGCGCGGTATCGCGCCAACGGACCTCTGACGAACTTGCCGCAATTTGCCGAAGCCTTTGGCTGCAAGCAAGGCAACGCGATGGTTAGAACTGATTTTTGTAAAATCTGGTAAAGCCGGAATTAAGCGTAAAAAGAGTCGGGAATTTATAAATTCCCGACTCTTTTTGTTTAAAATTTTGAAACGCGATAAGTAATTTGTATTCGTCTCTACCGAATATAAAATTTTGCAGTTCTCGTCGCCGACAATCAGACTTAAAATTAATTTTTCTGATAAATACTTCCGGTGGCAATTGATTGTTGCTCTTGGCAATGATTTTGCGGCGGTCTGCCCGCCAAATTCTACCTTCAACGGTCGCCGCCGAAGCGGATGCTGTCGTCGTCTCCGGTAACTAAAATGTCTAACCCAAAAGCAAGTTATTCAATCTAATGAAAAAATTTACAAATTATTGGAAAAAAGGTGTCGAAAGTCTGAAAAAATTAATCCTTTGTGCGCTCATAAAATCTTCACCATTTGTTGTATTCAAACGGTTTAGCAGCGGTTCTGAATTGGTATTCAGAGTGTGGCTTTCAAATTGCCTGTAACAAGACAAATCTGTCCTTAGCAATTGAGCAAAGGATATTTAATCTTCGCAAAAAATATTTTAGGAGAACAAAAATGACAAACAAATTAAAATCCATATCCTTAATTTTGTCGCTCGTTTTCTGTCTGACGGCAATAGCTTTCGGACAAGGTGAAACAGCGTCAGTTTCGGGTACAGTAATCGACGCGAATAATGCGGTCGTGCCGGGCGCGACAGTTACCATAACTTCGACCAAAACCGGATTCGTCAGAACTACAACTACCAACGATGAAGGATATTACGTTATATCTAATGTTCAACCGAGTACTTATGATGTTACCGTCACAAGCGGAAACTTTCAGCCGTTTAAGGTTACCAGAGATATATCGGTTGCCTCTAGTGTAACAATTAATGCACAACTTTCAGCAGCAGCAGGTCAGACAGTAGTTGACGTAGTAGCCGGCGGAGCCGACATTGCGGAAGTCAACACAACCGACCAGACCGTGTCTGAAGTTGTCAGCACCAAGCAGCTTGAAAATCTGCCGACAATTACCCGTGACCCGTATAGCTTTATTAACACTATCGGCAATGTCTCGGAAGGCGATAATGGCGGACGCGGCGTTGGTGTCGCTATCAACGGACAACGTTCGGCAAGTACCAGCGTGTTGTTGAACGGCGGTGAAAATGTCAATACCTTTACCGCTTCGGTCGGTCAAAGCGTTCCGCTCGATTCGGTTCAAGAGTTTCGCGTTGTAAGCGGCACGTTCACTGCCGAATTCGGACGCGCGACCGGCGGCGTCGTCAACCTTGTTACCAAATCGGGACAAAACAAATTCTTCGGTTCGCTTTATGAATTTAACCGTAACTCCAAATTCTCATCAGCCGGCTTTGATGCAAACGCCAGAGCCGTAACGGGCGGCGCGGCGCCGAGACAATTCTTTAACCGAAATCAATTCGGCGGTTCGCTTGGCGGTCCGATTATCAAGAGCAAATTGTTATTCTTTACCAATACCGAATTGTTAAGAACCCGTAGTACTGCAAATGCGAGGGCTTTAGTTCCGACAGCGGCTTCGCTTGCTGCCGCAGCTCCGGCAACACGTGCCTTCTTTGCGAATTACACACTTGCTGCTACTCCAACCGGAAGAACACAAAGTATTACTGCAACCAGCGGCAGAATTCTTACTTTTAATGAGGTTCAATACAGCGTTCCAGCCAACACTGGCGCCGGAACACCGGTCGATGGTATTCAATCAGCTAACAGAATTGACTGGAATGTTTCTGATAAAGTTCAGATTTATGGTGTTTATTCGCTCGATAGAAATACTTCGCCTGAAGGCTCGAATGCGAGCAGCCCGTATGCCGGTTTCAGCACCGGATTCACAAATGACAACACTAATATCCAGGTTGCTTCGACATACTCATTAAGCAGTAATTTAGTAGGCGTCAGCAGATTTACCTTCAACAAATTGTCTGAAGATCAACCGCTCGGCGCGCAGGCTGCAGGACCGACGCTTTATCTTAGATCGACTGCTGTGTCGCTTGGCGGCTCCAGAGTAGCTTTCCCGGGATATTTACCGTTTAGTCCGGGTTCGGCTATTCCTTTCGGCGGTCCGCAAAAAGTTTATAACTTTTCACAGGAATTCAATTACAGCCTTGGATCGCACCTCCTTAAAGCCGGTTTCCAATACTATAAAATTAGAGACAACCGCGCTTTCGGAGCTTATCAGAATGCGGTAGAAACATTAGGAAACAGCAATGCGGCATCGGCGGAAAACTTCTTCAACGGAGTTATCCAGACATTCCAGGCTGCTGTTAATCCGCAGGGCAGATTCCCCGGTCAGTCATTGACCTTGCCCGTCGGTTTCCCGGTATTCAGCCGTGACAATACATATAACGAGTATGCGGGTTACGTTCAGGATCAATTCAAATTGTTCCCGGGCTTTACTGCTAACGTTGGACTTCGATATGAATACTACGGTCCGCAAAGAAACTCTGACCCCAAATTAGATTCTAATTTCTACTTTGGCGGCGACGGAACTTTCTCGGCTGCCAATGTCAGAACCGGCACTGTTCAGCTTGCTCCGAACAGTCCGGTCGGCGAGTTATGGAAAGCGGATAAAAACAATTTCGCTCCGAGCGTCGGTTTTGCTTACGACATCGAAGGCAATGGTAAATCCAGTATAAGAGCCGGATATGCGCTTCGCTATGAACGCAACTTTGGAAACGTTACTTTTAACGTTATTCAAAATCCGCCCAACTACGGCGTAATTTCAGTAACGTCAGCTAACTTTAACAATACGCCTATTCCCATTACTCTGAACAATGCCGGTCCTTTAGCCGGAAGCAGCGGAACGATTACTCTGCCGATTGTCAGCTTGAGAGCCGTCGATCCGAATATTGTTAATGCTTATGCACATCAATACAGCGCGACTTTCGAGCGTAGATTCGGTCAACTGACCGCTTCTGCACAATTCTCGGGAACAACCGGTAAAAAACTGTATTCGATTGCGAATATTAATCGTCAGGGCAGTGGTCCAGCCTTATTGGGAAGTAATTCATCGGGTTGCGCCGGTTTAGCCACATCCACTCGGTTGAATTGTGGATTCGGCGATATCAATTTCCGCGGTAACGGCGGCTATTCATCTTATCAGGGTATTACTTTTTCATTGGAAAGCGGAAACCTCTTTGGCAGCGGATTAACAATGGCTTCGCGCTATACTTATGCTGTCAGCAGAGACAATCTGAGTTCGACATTCAGCGAAACCGGAACTGCATTCAATCTCGGATTTTTAGATCCGTATAATCCGTCATTGGATTATGGATTTGCCGATTTCGATACCAGACATCGTTTTATCACCAATTTCGTTTGGGAACTGCCGACCGGTAAGTTATATTCGGACGGCATCGGTAAAACTCTGCTTGGCGGATTTGTGCTTTCCGGTATTATCAATGTTCAAAGCGGAAACCCGTTCTCAGTTTATGACTGTGTTAACGGAATCTCGACTTGCACACGCTTGATTCCTAATGGAGCTTTTAGTTTCACGGGTTCACAAGGAGCGGATGCGGGCGTGAACACTTTTAACTTTATTGATTTGTCAAATCAAAGCTCAATCGCATTGCCGGCTACGGCGAATAATATCTTCCCGGGTGAAAACGGTTTCTTACCGGATAATATGACCAGAAGAAATGCTTTCCGCGGTCCGGGATATTGGAATGTTGACTTAGCTTTGGCGAAGAGATTTGCTATTACCGAAAGAGTGAACTTCCAACTTCGTGTTGACGCGCAAAACGTCTTCAATCACGCGAATTTGTTTGCCAATGTCGGTGAAGCTGATATTTCATCTTCTTCATTTGTCACAGCGACAAAAGCCGGAAGAAGACAAGTCCAATTTGGTGCGAGACTCAATTTCTAATCTCAAATCAATTAACAATGAAAAAGAGGAGCAGAAATGCTCCTCTTTTTTTTGCCTTATAATCAATCACATCGGTGTAATGACAAAGAAATAATCGTTGGAAAAAATCAATCGTTAAACTTTAACAAATGACCGAGTTTTTCCCTTTTTGTTTTTAGATAATGCGCCGCCGGTTCTCTGGTTTCGACTTCAATCGGAACACGCTCGACGACTTGCAGACCGGCTTTTTCCAAAGCGTCGAGCTTGTCCGGGTTGTTCGACATCACGCGCACTTTGCAGAGTCCCAAATCGAAAAGAATTTCAGCGCATTGTTGATAGTTGCGCGAATCGACCGCAAAACCGAGTTCTTCGTTCGCTTCGACCGTGTCCGCGCCTTCATCTTGAAGCGCGTAGGCGCGAATCTTGTTGATAATTCCGATGCCGCGACCTTCCTGCTGCTGATAGACGATTGCGCCGCGACCGGCTTGCTCAATCAATTCCATCGCTTTTTCCAGTTGCTGCCCGCAGTCGCATTTGATTGAGCCGAAAACGTCGCCCGTCAAACATTGCGAATGAATCCGCACGAGCGTCGGAAAATCGGCTTCCATTCGCCCCTTAAACAAAGCAACGAATTCCTCGTTGCTCGTCTGCGAGCGATAACCTGCAATTTTGAATTCGCCGATTTGAGTCGGTAAATTTGCCTCCGCAACTTTTACGACCGAAATCGAGTGTGTTTTCGGCAGGCAATCTTGTTCAATTTCTGACAATTTTTATTCTCCAGTAATCTGTTTTGAATTGTTAAGGAAAATTATAACTCTTATGCGCGGAAATTATAAGGGCGAGCAAATTCGACAAAGCTTTTCACGGCGCCTTTAACTCGCGGCTTCGGCTTCGAGATTCAAATTCTGATTTTGCGCGCTTGCCGCCGGATGTTCTATTTTTTCCTCGACATATTGAAGTTGGTAGAGCCGCCAGTAAAGTCCGCGTGTTCCGAGAAGCTCGTTGTGCGTTCCCACTTCGCGCAGCTCGCCGTGATGGAAAACTAAAATCCGGTCGCATTTTTGAATCGTCGAAAGCCGGTGCGCGACGACCAGGGATGTTCTTTCCTGCATCACGCGGTCAACCGCTTGCTGGATAAGCTGTTCGGTTTCCGTGTCAATCGAGCTGGTCGCTTCGTCGAGAATCAAAATCGAAGGCTCAAACGCCAATGCGCGGGCAAAGGAAATAAGTTGTTTTTGTCCGACTGAAAGCCCCGCGCCGCGTTCTTTAACCAAGGACTCATAAGCGTCGGGAATTTTTTGGACAAATTCGTCGGCGTGAACTTCACGCGCCGCCCAGAGAATTTTTTCATCGGAAATTTCCTGGTTTCCGAGCCGAATATTGTGGGCAAGCGAGCCGGAAAATAAAAAAACGTCCTGCAAAACGACGGCGAAATTTTTTCTCAAAGATTCCAAATCCCAATCGCGCGCGTCAACTCCATCGAGCAAAATTCTGCCGCGCTGCACGTCGTAAAAGCGCATCAGAAGATTTGTGACGGTTGTTTTTCCGGAACCCGTATGACCGACCAGGGCGATTGATTCGCCCGCCTTTACTGAAAAGGAAACGTCCTTCAAAACCCAATTATCTTTTTTATAAGCAAACCAGACGTTTTGAAATTCGATATTGCCGACAATCTTTCCGGTCTTTTTCGGTTTTTCGGGCGTTCTGATTTCAATCGGCAAATCCAGCAGTTGAAAGATTCGGTGCGAAGCGACAATCGCCGCTTGCAGAACGTTGAATTTGTCTGACAAATCTCGAATCGGCTGGAAAAGCTGTTGCGAGTATTGGATAAAAGCAATGACCGTTCCGATAGTCAAAGCCGTTCCGCTCGCCGAAACGCCGGTTAAAATCTGGTAGCCGCCGAACCAAATCACGAGCGCGACGCCGATTGCGCCGATAAAATCGACCATCGGATAAAAAATCGCATAGTAATAAATCGTTTCGATATTGGCGTTGCGGTAATCGTCGTTGATGTCGTGAAAATTCTTTTGCGCCTTGGCTTCAGCGTTAAAAAGCTGGACGGTTTGCGCGCCCGAAATATGTTCCTGCAAAAAAGCGTTGAGTTTGGCGGTGCGCGTTCGCACCTTGTCGAAACCGATGCGGGCGCGTTTGCGAAACCAATTCGTCGCCGTAAAAAGCAGCGGAACGGTGATGAGAGAAACCAGCGCGAGCTTCCAATCCATCCAAAACATCATTCCGATAATCGCAAAAATGATTACCAAATCGCCCAGAACATCAATCACGCCCGATGTAAAAAGCTCGTTCAGCGCGTCCACATCCGAAGTAATGCGCGTGATAACCCGCCCGACCGGATTTTTGTCGTAATACGCGACTTCCTGATGTTGAAGTTTGGTAAAAATCTGCGTCCGCAAGTCGAACATCACTTTTTGTCCGACGACGTTGAGCAGAATTTCCTGAATGTATGAAAAAATAAAGCGAAACAGAAACAGACAGAAAAAGGCGAAAGCAAAAAACCAAATACCGTCGGTCTGTTTCGGCGTAATAAAATCGTCAACCGCGTGCTTGGTAAACCACGGCTGCAAACTGATCAGGATATTCGTCAAAAATGTGAGAACGAGCGCAACCGCCGCCGTCGTCCAATACGGTTTGAGATAACCGAGCAGACGTTTGGTCACGCTCCAATCGTAGGTTTTCTCAATCGCTTCTTCTTCCTGATTTTTCTTCGTTTCTTCAGCCACTTTTAATTTTAGATTTTAGATTTTAGATTTCGCATTGGCAATGTATAATTTTAACATTTTTAGATATTTGGTAGTCTCAACAAATTATTTATAAAGTTAAGAGTGATTTTGCAATTGAAAAACTCAATCCAAAATCTAAAATCTAAAATCCAAAATTAAGATGAGCCGTTTTGTGAACGAGCGAAAAAATAATTGGCAGCGTCTCGAAGATTTGCTTTCTATTCTGGAAACTTCTTCCCTGCGCGGACTTTCGCGTCTCGAAGTGCGCGAGTTCGGCGAGCTTTACCGCCGCGCCGCCGCTGATTTAGCGATTGCCCGCAGTGAAACGCGCGACCCGAAGCTCGTCAATTATCTGAACAGTTTAGTCATCCGCGCGCACGGCAAAATCTACCGCGCCGAAAGTCAAGGCACGAATTTGGCGTGGAATTTTTTCACCAAAGATTTTCCGCAGACTTTCCGCAAAAATTTTCGTTATTTTGCGATTGCCTTTGCTGTTTTCGCGGGCTGCGCCGCTTTGGGTTTCGCAATTACCTGGCGCGATATGGATTTTTCGCAATTCGTCTATGCCGACGTGCGCGAGATGGTCAGAGCAAACGAAAAATGGTGGTTGAGTTTGAACGACGCAAATCAAGTCGGTTCGAGCCAAATTTTGACCAACAATATCCTGGTTACGTTTCGGGCGTTTGCGATGGGAGCGTTTTTCGGCATCGGCGCGATTTACGATCTGGCGTTTGAAGGCGCGCGGCTCGGCAGCGTGTTTGCCGTTTGTTATAAAATTGACGCGAATTTCGGGAACGCTTTGGCGAGTTTCGTCGTCGGACACGGCGTTATCGAACTTTCCTGCATTTACATTTGCGGCGGCGCGGGAATGATGATTGGCTACGCCATGATCAATCCGGGCGACCAGACCAGAGCGCAAGCCTTAAAAAAGAAAGGTCTCGAAGCGGCGCGGATTGTTGTCGGCTGCGCGTTTTTGCTGGTGATTGCCGGAACTATCGAAGGTTTTTTGTCGCCGTCCGAACTTCCGGCGGCGGTAAAATTCGGCACGGGAATTTTGACCGGCGTCGCGATGTATTCTTATTTGTTTTTGGTCGGCAGAGAAAAAGAAAATATTCAATAAACCAGCCGACACAGGCTTTCGCTTTGGACAACGGCGGCGAAACTTGCCACAATAGACGAGTGAATCCGGCTGCTATCGAAACCGAAATTTTTACAGCTTAATTTATGGCTTTCGACCGAACGATAAATAACAATCTAAAAATTTTATTTTCTCAAAACTTAAAGTCTAAATTCTAAGATAAAATAATGGAATCACTTGATTTGGAAAGGGCAGTTCCGGAGACAAACGGTTTGCGCCTTGTCTCCGACAACAAGATACTTCAGCAGTTTCCGAAAATCGAAAAGCAATTCATTAACTTTATGTTTCTGCGCGTCAATTCCGACTGGCGCAAGCTCGACGCGGAAACAAAGCGAATTTTCAAAGGCGAATTTCAAAACGCTTTCGACGAATTCAGCGAAAATCTTTTGCTTTTCAGTTATTCGCTGGTCGGCTTCGATTCAAAAGCCGATTTAATGTTTTGGCGCATCGGCGAATCTCTGGATTTGATTCAGGAAATGACCGCTCGTCTCTACCGCACGAATCTGGGCAGCTTTTTGGAAACAACCGACAATTATCTTTCCTTTACCAAAAAGCGAATGTTTATCGCTTCAAACGAAGGCAGCCGCGAAGACCGTTTTCACATCGTCGCGGGCGCGAAAAAATACCATTTTCTCTATCCGTGCGCGAAAAACCGCGATTGGTTCGACAAGTCCGAAGAAGAACGCCACGCGCTCGTCGAAGAAAACTTTATGGTCGGAAAAAAGTTCGAGAATATCAAGATTCATCTGACGCACGCCTTAGGGTTTAGCGACGAAGAATTTGTCGTCAGTTTTGAAACCGACGAGCCGAAGGATTTTCTCGCGCTCGCCGATGAATTGCGGCAGACCGCCGCCAGCCGTTTTATGCTGCGCGGTTTGCCCGTCTATACTTGTCGGCAGCGGAGTTTGAGCGAATGTCTGGACGCTTTAGGATAGTTCAAAGTTTAATGTTCAAGGTTCAAAGTTTAAATCGCAGACCTTGAACATTGAACATTGAACATTGAACTTTTTATGGTTGTTGCCAGAAAATTTATCATCAGCGGATTTGTCCAGGGCGTCGGTTTCCGGTTTTTCGCCCAACGCGCCGCCGCACGCCATCAAGTTCGGGGTTATGTCTGTAATCTGAAGGACGGACGAGTCGAGGTTTTGACCGAAGGAAACGAAAAGGAAGTCGAAGAATTTAAACACGATTTGACGGCGGGACCGAAGTTTTCAAAAGTCGAACATCTCGAAGAAATAGTTTTAGAACCGAGCAATTTGTATTCATCGTTTAGAATCGAAAGATAATTGATTTAGAATTTAAGATTCAGAATTCAAGATTGGGAGTTGGATTATGCTGCTCAATCTTGAATTCTGAATCCTGAATCTTGAATTGGAAAAATGGACAACTTAAAAAAACTTATCCGCGAAGTGCCTGATTTTCCGAAGGCGGGCATCAATTTTTACGACATTACGACGCTTCTGAAAGACGCGGAAGGATTGCGTCAGACGATTGACGCGCTTGCCGACGAGTTCAAGGGTGAAGAGATTGACACGGTAATCGGCGTCGAATCGCGCGGATTTATCTTTGCCGCTCCGCTCGCTTATCACTTGAATGCCGGTTTCGTTCCCGTCCGCAAACCGAAAAAACTGCCCGCCGAAAAAGTCTCCGTTTCCTATGATCTGGAATACGGACAAGACACGCTGGAAATACATAGAGACGCGGTTGGCGAAGGACATAAAGTTTTAATCGTTGACGATCTGTTAGCGACAGGCGGAACGGCAAAAGCAGTCGTTGATTTAGTAGAACAACTCGGCGGCAAAATTGTCGGTTTGCTTTTTCTCGTCGAACTTGATTTTCTAAACGGACGCGAAAAATTTAAAGGTTACGACGTGCGCTCTTTAATCAGATACGATTCCTAATGGCTGGACAATCCAAAATCTAAAATCTAAAATTGCATCGCGCTCCCGTAGCTCAGTTGGATAGAGCGTTCGCCTCCTAAGTGAAAGGTCGCAAGTTCAATTCTTGCCGGGAGCATTTTTATTTCAAAAGTATAAAAAGCGTTTTAAGAGATGACTCGTTCTGTGATTCAAGAAAAACAAACAATTCAACAAAATCCTTCGCTGCGTCCGGCTGAACCCGCGGATGAAACGTTTTTGGAGACGGTCTATGCCGAAACGCGGCGCGGCGAATTAGCGATTTTGAATTGGAGTCGGCAGCAGGAAAACGACTTTTTCAAAATGCAGTTTCGCTTGCAAAATCAGACATACAAAATGCAATTTCCCAATGCGGATTATCTGGTTGTCGAACTGAATAAAGTGCCGGTCGGAAGTTTAATCGTCGAACGTAGCGGGGAAATCAAGTTGGTTAATATCGCCTTGCTGCCTGAATTCCGCAGTCAGGGAATCGGAACATTCCTGTTAAAACAATTGCAAGCGGAGGCGAAGACGGCGAATAAATCTTTGACTTTACATGTTCTTAAAACTAATGACCGGGCTGTCAGCCTTTATAAGCGGAGCGGTTTCGCCATTATTAATAAAGATGAGATGTATCTCGCCATGCGGTGGCAAAGTTCATAAAATCAAAATTATTTAATCAGGAACAAAAACGAATGTTTGACAAATTAAAATATGAGGAACTGGCGGCGCAGGTCAACACGAAATTTCTCGTAACCGAGACGACCGAACCGATTGAGCTTGAATTGATTGAGGTGACGGAGCCGACGATTACTCCGCGGCAGGAAATTTTTTCGTTGTTTTTCTTAGGTCCGAACGATTTGCTTCTGCCGCAAAAAATATACCAACTCAACCACGAACGGCTTGGCAGCGGAATACTTTTTCTCGTTCCTATCGGGCAAAGTGGAGACGGCATCAGATATGAAGCCGCTTATAACCGTTTGATAAATCAGGCGAACTAAATGCGATTGATGACGGCGTGGAGCAGGGATTCGGCTTTTTCGTTTTTACCGGGAACTAATAATAAATCAAAAGTTCCGAGACGCGAATGACTAACCGTGTAAACCGCTTGCGGCGCATTCGAAGGCAACTGAAAAGTAAGCGTGAAACATTCAGCCTTTTTATTTCGAGCGGTTATGTTTTTGGAAACCATCGAAGATTTGACCGCAGTCAATTTGGCGGCGTCTGTCGCGCCTGAACTCGCCAGGTAAAATTTCGTGCCCAGATGTTTTCTGAACTCATCGGCGGTGTAGTTGGATAAAGGGTTGGCAAGCGAGCTAACGGAAAGTTGGTCGGCGAAAAAAGAGTTCTTTTGTCCGAAGGCTAAATTCCCTAAACCCAATGTTCCCATCGCGGTCGCGCCGCCCAGTTTTATAAAATTCCTTCTCGAAAATTTCATGATTATTGTCCTCTCGTCAAATTATTAGCAAAGTTTTTGCATCAAGAGGCTACTACCAAATTTTTTAAAATGCAAACTAAAATGTAAAATTGATAATACCATTTGCATTTTTGATTATTTAGGCATAAGATGCTCTCACTTTTTGTTTGTTATACACGCAAGTTAGCTTTTTTTTTATTCTGCACGCAAGTTAGGTTTTTTTGAAAGACAATTTAAAGATTATATGCTTCCAAAATTGTCTCCCATCGATAATTCTGACGAGCCGGTTTTACTGACAATTTATGCCTCGACGCGCAGCCGGGAAATGGCGGTTGTGCCTTGGAGCGATGAGCAAAAACGCGCTTTTCTCGAAATGCAGTTTCAAGCTCAACACAATTATTATTTTTCTCGTTATCCGAATGCTTCATACAGCATTATCAATTTCGAAGAACAGGCAATCGGCAGGCTTTATGTTGACCGCCAGGAAGACAAAATCAAAATTCTCGACATTACAGTTTTACCCGAATATCGAAACAGGGGCGTAGGAACAAAATTGATTACGGAAATTTTGCAGGCGGGCGAACAGGCGAAAAAGCCCGTGGAGATTCATATCGAAAGTTACAATCCATCGGCAAATCTTTTTTCGCGGCTGGGTTTTCAGCCCGTCGGCGAAGAAGGTTTTTACGTTTTATGGCAGTGGAAGCCAACTGTCAGGGAAACGAATTTAACAGCGACCGGCGCATAACCGGCATAGAATAATTTATATTGAAGGAGTCTTAAAATGAGCAATCCATACATTGGCGAAATCAGAATGTTCGGCGGAAGTTTTGCACCGGCAGGTTGGGCATTTTGCAGCGGGCAGCTTATGCCTATTTCGGAAAACGACGCTTTGTTTAATTTAATCGGCACAACCTACGGCGGCGACGGGCAGGAAACATTTGGCTTGCCCGATTTGCAGGGGCGTTTTCCGATTCATCAGGGAACTGTTTCGGGAACCACTTTTCAAATTGGAGAAGAAGCCGGAACTGAATCCGTTACTTTAACGACGCAGCAAATTCCGGCGCACGCGCATGTGCCGCTTTGCTCGAGCGCGCCCGGAACGGCTTCGAGTCCGGCAGGAAATGTTTGGGCGGCGGCATCCACCGGAACCCAGATGTATTTTCAAGTGCCGGCTCCGCCGCCGGCTCCGCCGCCGCTGGTTCAAATGGATGCCGCCGCAATCTTGCCAACCGGCGGTGGTCAGCCGCATGACAATATGGCTCCGTATTTAGTAGTCAGTTTTATAATTTCGCTTTTCGGCATTTTTCCAACTCAGACTTAAAACAGCTGATGCAGGATTTCAAAAGGCAAAAATAATTTTTCGCGCCGCACGGCGCAATCGGAACATTTAGAGGAGATAAATATGGGAACACCTTTTTTGGGAGAAATCAAAATGATTTCTTGGAATTATCCGCCGAAAGGTTGGGCGTTTTGCAACGGGCAACAGCTTCCAATCAATCAAAATCAAGCTCTTTTTTCGCTGTTCGGAACAATGTATGGCGGCAATGGGCAGACAACGTTTGCTTTGCCCAATTTGCAGGGACGCACGCCTTTTCACATCGGAACCGGATTTAATCAAGGTCAAGCGGGCGGTGAAGTCGCGCACACTTTGACCCAACAGGAAATGGCTGCGCACAATCACCTGGTTAATTGTAATTCGGCTACCGGAACTTTGGTCCCGCCGCTCAACAACGTTTGGGCGTCGACGACGCAGAATCCGTATAGCGCAAGCTCGAACTCGGCGATGGCGGCGGAATCGATTACCAACACCGGCGGCAGCCAGGCGCATAGTAATCTACAGCCGTATCTCGTCATCAATTTTATCGTCGCGCTAACAGGAATCTTTCCGTCAAGAAATTAAGGCGGATTACAGGATAAAAATTTAAATTTAGCCGCGCAGAAATTATTTACGGCGCGTTACTTAACTATAGGAGATTGTATGTCAGATCCATTTGTTGCTGAAATCAGAATCGTCGGTTTCAATTTCGCCCCGACCGGCTGGGCAATGTGTAACGGACAGTTGCTGCCCATCAGCCAAAATACCGCGCTTTTTTCCCTGCTCGGCACTTATTACGGCGGCGACGGGAAAAGCACTTTCGCATTGCCAAACCTTCAAGGCTCCGCGCCGATGAATCAAGGACAGGGCAATGGTTTGAGCGACCGATTTCTCGGAGAACAAAGCGGCAGCCAGGCGGTTACTTTACTAACGGCTGAAATGCCGGCACACACCCATAATGCGATGGGGCGTTCGATTTTGGGAAACAATGTCTCGCCCGCCGGCAACGACTGGGCGGGTTCTTCGATAGCGCGCCCGTATCTACCCGACCCGTCGGTCAATACACAGGCAAACCCGGCAGCTTTGTCGCTGACCGGCGGCTCGCTGCCGCATAACAATATGCCGCCGTATTTGATATTGAATTTTGTTATTGCCATGCAAGGCGTTTTTCCGCCAAGACAGTGACACGCCATTTAATTTATTATCCTCATTTATAATCTCCTCCCAAATTCAGGAGTGAAAATGTTAAAAAGAACCGCCAAACATTCCGTCCGAACAAATCGTTTCAGTATTC
>CAXSBF010000027.1:0-53645 GCA_964235785.1 uncultured Pyrinomonadaceae bacterium
CATTCATCTGGTTAGTTCAATTATTTGGCTCAGATAAAATGTCAACAGAACCTAGCAACTTAGGTTAATTTATAAAGCGCTTTTGAGAGAAGGTAAATCAAATTTTGCGATCTAAAAAACAATTTTATGGACAAATCAGGAAGCGAAATTCAAGAGATGGTCAGCCGACGCGAAACAACCGAAACGGCTGCTGACAGGGCGTTTGCCGAAGACACCTTCGTCTTTGAAGGCTACGATTCGCGGATAAGTTATCCGAGCTATAAATCGTTCGACGAATTTATCGACATCGAACGTCTGCGCTCGCTCGACGGTTACATCACGCAAAAAATCAGGCGACGGATAAAGGCGCAGAGCGATTACAAATTCTACACCGGACCGTATAAATTAAACGATTCGGTCGCCGACCGTCCCGGCTCGCGGATGATTTATTTGGCGTATTCGGAAAAACCGGATAGTTATTTTGATTTAGACCGAACAGAGCTTTGGCATCCGACCGAAGCGGCAAATGAATTCGCTCTGCTGACCGATTTCATTCGCGCTTTGCCGTTTAAATCGACCGGCAGAATATTGATTATGTATGACGACGCGCCGCGCGAAGTGCCGGCGCACCGCGACCACGTGGAAACCGACCTTTGCCACGAATTTTTGTGGTTTCGGACGAATTTGAAAAAGCCGTTTTATATGCTCAATCACGAAACGGGTGAAAAGAAATACGTCGATACCTACAGCGCGTGGTTCGATTCGGTCAATCAATTTCACGGCAGCGACCCGTGCGAAGGTTTATCTTTCAGCATTCGCGTGGATGGTGTTTTTACCGACGAATTCAGAGAAAAAATTCCGAAGCCGGAATTTAATCTAGCGTCAACGCCTTCGTTTTGGGCAAGCTTGAAACAATTAAAAATTAAGAATTAAAAATTAAAAATTGAAATCAGTTTTATGATTTTGCATTTTACATTTTTAATTTGATTTATCGGGCAAGGGGAATTATGAAAATCTATATTAGCGGGCTTTATTCGGGAACAAATCCGCAGCCGGGCATCGGCATTGCCCGCTCGGTGCGGCAGGCTTACCCGGAAGCCGAAATCGTCGGCGTCGAATACTCGAACCGTTGTTCGGGAATTCACTGGCAGGATTTTGACGAGATTTGGCTACAGAGACCTTGGCAGGAATTGAATCTCGACACCCACGCCGCAGAAATAAAAAAAGTTCTCGACGCGGGCGGGCTTTGGATTTCAAGCATTGACCTCGAAATTATGTGGTTTGCCAATCTTTTCCCCGAAGGTCATCCGAATTTGCTCACGCCGCCGCTCTCTGCGATGAATCAAGTCAGCAAACCGGCAATCACGGCGCACGAAGGCTTGCCTGTAAAAATCCCGACATTTGTGACGACTGAGCTTTCCGATTGGGATTTGCACGCTTTTTGCCGCGAACACGACTGGAAAGTGTGGCTCAAAGGTCCTTATTACGAAGCGGTTAAGGTAGCCGATTGGTCGGCGTTTCAACGAATGCGAAGCATACTGTCGAGCGCATGGGCGACCGACACCTTGTTTTTGCAATCGCACGTTTCCGGCTACGAAGAATCTGTCATGCTGTCGGCATATCAAGGCGAATTGCTCGACTGCGTGCGAATGCGGAAACGTGATTTGACCGAGTTGAGTAAAACCTGGGCAGGCGATATCTCCGAGGTAGATGAAGAAATTCTCACGCCTCTACGCAAAATTATAAAGAAAATAAATTGGACGGGCGGCGCAGAGTTGGAAATGGTGCGCGACGCGGACAATCAGCTTTGGCTGCTCGAAATTAACCCGCGCTTTCCGGCTTGGGTTCACGGCTCAACCATTACAGGCAGAAATATTCCGGCAGCTTTAGTCGAAGGCGCGACGGGCGTTAAAGCTAAGGTGTCGCCTGTCATTGCCGAAGAATTCACCCGCGTCGTTCTGGAAGTTCCGGTTCGCCCCGAATTTCCTCTCTCGCCTTTGCCCGAACCGTTTGGCGGCGGCGTAGGACATTCTCTGAAACATCCGTCGGGACTTCTTGAGTTTGCCAATCGTCTGCACAAACTCGAATTTGACCATCAGGAAAACGGTAACGGTAACGGTAACGGACACGGCGCAACTCCGAAAATTCAAACGGAGCAAATCCCCGAAACTTTTATCGAAGACCTGAAAGATTTGGATTTTTCCAAAATGGAAACTCCTGCGAGTCTCTATTTTGAAAATACGGCAACCGAATATTTTCAAAAAGCCGCTGAACTTTCAGCCGAGCTAAGCACCGACGAAATATCCGTCACCAATGCTTACAGTATGAAAACCAATCCGGACGAGCGACTTGTCAGGCTCGCGCTGGAAAACAATTTTTTCTCCGAAGCCATCAGCCTTTTGGAAGTCAAAAAAGCGCTCGCGGTCGGTTTCAAGCCCGAACAAATTATTTTGAATGGTCCGGCAAAATGGTGGCGGCGGGAAGTTTTGCTGGATGCGTCGTTTTACTGTATTTTTTGCGATTCGATTGAAGAATTAAATCGCGTGATTACAAGCGTCGAAAACGGCGAGATAAAAACGCAATTTCTTGGTGTGCGCCTGCGAACGCCGAACATTCAATCGCGCTTTGGAATTCCCGTAGATAAACCGGAGTTTTTTGAAAAACTTCTCGAAGCAGTCCGGCGAATACCGAAAAATTGTCGATTCGGCATCCATTTTCATATGGCGAGCAGCAATGTCGGCATCGGTCAGTGGTGGCATTTGTATGAATCAATCCTGCGCTGGTGCGGTTCGATTGAAGCGTTGTCGGGAAAATTGATTGAAATTTTGGATGTCGGCGGCGGCTGGTTCCCGGAGGATTTGCAGAAAAATTCCGGCGCGAAATTCAAGAAAGCAATCGAGATGATTCCCGAATTTTTGCCGAACGTCAAACGGATTTTTTCCGAACCGGGCAAAGCTCTCGCGCAGCCTTCGATGGCGGTAGCGATGCAGATTCTGGAAATACGAGATTACGAAAACGGAGCAAAAGAAGTAGTTATGGACGGCTCGATTGCCGAGCTTCCGATGTATTTTTTCTATCCGCACCGGATTTTATACAAAAACGGCAGTTGGAAATCTTTAACCAGAGGTAAAGCGCAGCTTTTAGGCAGGCTTTGTATGGAACACGACATTGTTGCCTCAAATGTCGATTTACCCGAAACGGCACGAGTTGGCGACGTTCTCGTCTTCTGCGATGCCGGAGCTTATGACAGGAGTATGAGTTATGTATTTGGACGCGGCTAGTAAAGCAAAAGAAACAGTTGTAATTGAAACAAACGGCAGCGGTTTTAATCGAACGCCGGAAGTTTTTGAAAAATGGAAGGATTGGCATCCGTCGCAAATTTCGCATCATGGAAAGATGTGCTGTGAGATTGCGCGAGAATGGCTAACGTCGCAAGATTTTTCCGAAAGCGGCGGCTCAAGCATGCTCACCGGACCGCGCTGGCTGCGTCAGAGATTTAATTGGGGCGCGTCCGCGTTTCCGATTTACTGGTGCGAAGCCGTCCGCAAAAAAACTCTGGATTGCGGCGCGCTCGCGGCTTTCGCACAGGAAATTTTTACGGCTCGCGGCGTGAAAAGCTATCGCATTCAGCTTGTTCAGAAATTTTCCGATGTTGCGACTAATCAATGGACGAGCAGTTGGAATGAAAGCGACGGCTTGCCGCTTCGCTGGATTGACAATGATTTGATTTATCACGAAGGCTGCGCGATTGGTGTCGGCGGACGCGAAGTCAAAGTTTGGGACGCAAG
The DNA here is from genome assembly GCA_964235785.1 of uncultured Pyrinomonadaceae bacterium. Classification (GTDB taxonomy): domain Bacteria; phylum Acidobacteriota; class Blastocatellia; order Pyrinomonadales; family Pyrinomonadaceae. The sequence continues at coordinate 3,768 of CAXSBF010000027.1, forward strand.
CGCGGGTTGGTGGATTAACGCTAATTCCGGCGACGGTTACGGCTCGCTGACGGCAATTCGTCTTTCGTCTGCGGAAACAGGAGCGGCTTTTGATTGGGAAACGCATCGAATTGTTGCTAATGAGTGGCAGAAAATAAGTTGAAAAATAAATTTATATTCTGCCGATTCACGTAAGCAAGAAAAAATATAGGCAAAAAAAGCAGGAAGAAATGCAAAACTTTGCATTTCTTCCTGCTCTTTTTTTTGATAAATTCTTTCTTATTTTGCCCGCGACATAATCACGAGTTCCGGCTTCATCGCTTCGATTGAAATTTGTCGGGCGACTTCTTCGGCAACCGTGCGAAACGCTTTCGATTGCGGCGAATCAGGATGTGAAACGACAACCGGAACGCCCGCGTCGCCGCCTTCGCGCACTTCCATTCCGAGCGGAACTTCACCGAGAAATCTTAAATTATATTCGCTCGCCAGCCTTTGTCCGCCGCCTTCGCCGAAAATGTTGTAGCGTTTGTCGGGCATATCGGGCGGAATGAAATACGACATATTTTCGATAACGCCGAGAACCGGAATAGCGACCTGCTCAAACATTTTCACAGCGCGGCGCACGTCTGCAAGCGAAACGGCTTGCGGAGTTGTAACCAAAACAGCGCCCTGAACGGGAACTAATTGCGCCAGCGACAGTTGAACGTCGCCTGTTCCGGGCGGCATATCGACGATTAAATAATCAAGTTCGCCCCAATTGACATCAGACAAAAATTGACGAACGACGCCGTGCAGCATCGGACCGCGAAGAATCATCGGCTTGTCGGGCGGGACTAAAACCGCCATCGAAATAACGCGAATGCCGTGCGCTTCGAGCGGAACGAGTTGATTGTTAAAAACTTCCGGCTGGACGTTACCGATGCCGAGCATTAGCGGCACGTTCGGACCATAAACATCCGCGTCCATCAAACCGACCTTCGCGCCGTCGAGCGCGAGCGAAACCGCGAGATTGACTGCAACCGTTGATTTGCCGACGCCGCCTTTGCCGCTCGACACCGCGATAATGTTTTTCACGCCCGGAACGGCGACGTTGTTGGCGATGCCGCGACCTTTCGGAACTTCCGCGTCCATCGTTACATTAACATTCGTTACGCCTTCAATCGCGCCGACAAGCTGTCTGGCTTCGTCTTCAAACGCTTCCTTGACCGGACACGCCGGAGTCGTCAAAACAAGCCGAAACGAAACGTCGCCGCCGGTGATAATTAAATCTTTGACAAAGCCGAGCGTAACAATATCCTTCTTTAAATCGGGGTCAATAATTTGGCTCAAAGCCTGCAGAATAGATTGTTCTGAAATTTGGTTCATAAAAATTTGAGTTTATTCGGTTTGGAACTTGCCGTTGTATTTACAAATTTAGCATAATTTAGTTTCGTTTTCGATAAAACCGGGCGATTTGCAAAATTAACCGATAAACATTCAAGGAAATAAATGAAATCAAAATTGTTCCTCTCACTTCTGCTTTTTTCGCTTTCGACTTTTGCCGCGCCGGAGAAAAAAAGCGAATTCGTCGGCTACCGGCACAAAGGCATTTTATACGGCGAAACTTTACCGAACGGCGCGAAGGATTTGGGCGGCGGTTTGCTGTCGGATGAAAACTACGGCGTTTCGCGTTTTCAAAAAGGCAAAAAATTTATGTTGTGGCTCGAAAAAATTACGGAGAGAGATAAAAAAGGCGTGCCGAGTTGGGAAGTCAGAGACGTTTTGACGTTTGATAATTTAAAGAAAAATCAAGAGTTTTTGTTTTCCTACAGTTCGTCTTGCCTGCAAAACGGCAAAGCAAATCTCGATTTAATCGTGATGACGGAGCTGTCGGCGAAGCAGAAAACTTACAAAGTGATTCGCGCCTGGCGAGCGAATACGAAAGCGGGAAAGTTTGAGAAAATTTCCGATAAAGGTGTCGTCTGCAAATACGTCGAACCGGAAAAGAAATGAACGAAATTTATTTTTACGGGCTGCCGAATTGCAGCACTTGCCGGAAAGCGCTGCGACGACTCGAATATCACGATGTCTTGAACGCGAAACTTCGCAACATCAAAGACGAACCGCTCGCGCGCGAAGAAATCGAAAAATTGGCAAAAATGCTCGGCGGCGCGGAAAACCTTTTCTCGCGCCGTTCGGTCAAATACCGCGAACTCGGCTTGCGCGACAAAACGCTCTCCGAAGATGAAATGCTCGATTTGATGACGAGTGAATATACTTTTCTCAAGCGTCCGATTCTGGTCGCAAGCGGCAAAGCAATCGCCGGATTTTTCGAGAAGGAATACGACGAGTTTTTTAGGAGAAAATGAAAACCGATTACACAAAAGAATATGAAATCGTGCGCGGAAACGGAGTTGGATTTTACGAGCGGAGAAGGGGTCTGATTGAAGTTTCGGGCAGAGAAGCCGTCATGTTTTTGAACGGTTTAATCACGGGCGACGCGGCAAAATTGGAGGAAAACGGGCAAATGATTGCCGCGTTTCCGAACGCGCAGGGTCGCCTGCTGGCGATTGCGCGCGTTCTCAAGTCGGGCGACAAATTTTTATTCGATACCGATGCTGAAACCTATGAAAAAGTCTTGAATAACTTGAATCGTTTTACGTTCGCCGGAGATTTTTTCGTCAAAGACTTGTCGGATGATTTCAGATATTTTGAAATTACGGATTTGCAAATTCAACTTTCAAATCCCGGATTTATAGAATTTGAAACCTCTTCCGGCATAAATATATTCGTTCCAAAAGACGCAGCGGACGTTTTTACGAATGAATTAAAAAGTAAAAACGCCGTTGAAATCTCCGACGAACTTTATGAGGTTTTACGAATCGAAAACGGCGAACCGAAATACGGCGTTGACGCGGACGAAACGACGATTGTGCCGGAACTTGGAATCGAAGGGCTTATCAATTACAACAAAGGCTGCTACATCGGACAGGAAATCATCGCTCGCATTCATTTTCGCGGTCACGTCGCCAAAAAAATGACGGGCTTGATTTTATCAGAACCGCCTGCGGGCTACTCGTATGGGGAACTTCAAAACGCCGAGCTAAAATCTCTCGACGGCAAAAACGCCGGAAAAATTACGTCAACCGTTTTCTCACCGAAACTCGACCGACAAATCGCTCTGGCTTATGTTCGCTACGACTATCTGGCGGAAGGAACGGAATTAAAGGTCAATGAAATTGCTGCTAAAGTTAAAAATTTACCGTTTATTCAGTAACTTAGGCTTTTATCGAAAGCGGTTTGAAATAAATTCCTGTTTGACACTTCCGATTCGGCGGCTATAATAAATTCTTTTGCTTTTGCGCTGTTTGAATCGAAAGTTTATTCTATCAAAGATGATTATTGACGCGGCATCTTTAAAAAATACGCCGACTGCGCTGAGTTTTTCGATTGAGCCTGACGAAATTGATTTGGAAGGCGAATCGATAAAGCTGAAAGATGCGGTTGGATTTGAAGGATATATTAAAAAAGGTATCGCGCAGACGGATGTCGAAGGGAAAATCTCGACTGTGATTGAAGTGGAATGCAGCCGATGTTTGCTGGACGCGGAAATAAATTTGGATTTTTCCTTTGAAGCGGTTTTCGTGTCGCCTGAATATTATACGCAGGAAAAAGAAGCGGAACTTAAAACCGACGATTTGGAAGTTTCGATTCTGGAAAACGAACAGATAAATTTGACGGAACTCGCGCGCGAACAGGTTTTATTGAACGTGCCGACACAGGTTTTTTGTCATGAAGATTGTAAAGGTTTGTGCCAAAAGTGCGGCGCGAACCGAAATTTGATAGATTGTAATTGCGAAGAAATTGAAATTGACCCGCGCTGGCAAGGCTTGCGCGAATTAAAAAATAAAAATTAAAAATGCAAAATTAAGACGGGACAATTAATAAGCGACAATAAAGTGAAAGATATTGCGGAAAGAACTTTTAATTTTGCAGTGAGAATTGTTAAACTTTGCCGCTATTTAGAGCAGCAGTCGGGAATAGAAAAAACATTATCAAAGCAGCTTTTGCGTTCAGGAACATCGGTTGGAGCGAACGTTGAAGAAGCGCAAGCGGGACAAAGCAAGCCTGATTTTATCAGCAAAATGTCAATAGTGTTGAAAGAATCGCGCGAGACGCTTTATTGGTTGAAGATTTTAGAAGCAACCGAAGCCGTTGCGCCAAACAAACTTTTTGATTTGAAAATCGAAGCCGGAGAATTAACGAAAATTCTGGCTTCTATAATCGTTTCGACAAAGAAAAATGTATAATGCAACTAAAATTTGCATTTTTAATTTTTATTTTTTAATTTAACAGAGGTTTATTATGCCAAATCCTAAAAGCAGACATTCAAAATCGCGCACGCGCCAGCGTCGCGCTCACGACGCGCTGAAAACGCCGCAGTTTTATATCGATAAAGACACGGGCGAAGCTATGCAGCCGCACCGCATCAACCCGAAAACCGGAATGTATAAAGGTCGTCAGATTATCGAAGTCAAACAATCAGAATAATCCGAAAAGAAAAATTCGATGGGGCAAAATGCAGGCATAATCGGGATGGGACACACGTATCCGAGCGGGGTTTTGACCAATGCCGATTTGGAAAAAATCGTCGATACTTCCGATGAGTGGATAACTTCACGCACCGGAATCAAGCAGCGGCGCAAGGCGGCTGACGACGAATACACATCGCAATTCGCGGTCAAAGCGGCGAATCAGGCACTGGAACGCGCGGGAATTGACGCTTCTGAAATTGACTTGCTGATTTGCGCGACGACTTCGCCCGACCAGATTTTGCCTTCGACCGGTTGTTTGATACAAGCCGAAATCGGCGCGAACAACGCGGCGGCTTACGATTTGTTTGCCGCGTGTTCGGGTTTTTTGTATGGCTTGACGACCGTTGAATCGATGATTCGCACCGGACAAATTCGTTACGCGCTGGTTATCGGCGCGGAAGTTTTGACCAAATACGTCGATTATACAGACCGTGGAACTTGCGTGATTTTCGGCGACGGCGCTGGCGCGGCAGTTCTCAGCGCGGTTCCTGAAGGCAAAGGAATTCTGGCGACAAAAATTCGTTCGGACGGACGCTTTGCCGAGCAGTTATACGCGCCCGGCGGCGGAACGCGAATGGGCTTGACGCACGAGACGATTGATAATCGGATGAACTTTTTCAAGATGAAGGGCAACGAACTATTCAAAGTCGCCGTGCGTTCGATGACTGAAATTTCCCTTGAAATGCTTGAAAAAGCAGGCTGCACGGTTGACGATGTTGATTTGGTCGTTCCGCATCAAGCCAATCAAAGAATTACCGATGCCGTCGCGTCTCGTCTCGGTGTCGCGGAAGAAAAAGTTTATTCAAATATCGCCCAACACGGCAACACTTCTTCGGCTTCAATTCCGATTGCGCTCGACGAATGTATCGAAGCCGGGAAAATAAAAGAGGGCGATTTGATTTTGATGACTGCTTTCGGCGGCGGCGCGACCTGGGGCGCGACGCTTGCGAGATTTTAGTTCAAAGTTCAAAGTTCAAGGTTTAAAGTGAAAATTAACCTTGAACTTTGAACTTTGAACTTTGAACTAAAAATGATTGCTTATATTTTTCCCGGACAAGGTTCGCAAGCGGTCGGAATGGGAAAGGATTTGTTTGACAATTTTCCGAAAGCCCGCGAGGTCTTTGAAGAGGCTAACGACGCGCTCGGTTTTAAGTTGTCGGAAATGTGTTTTTCGGGAACGGCGGAAGATTTGGCATTGACGGCAAACACGCAGCCCGCGATTTTAACAACATCGGTTGCGACGTTTCGCGCAATGGAGAGCGAAGGTTTTCCGCTGCCTGATTTTGTCGCCGGACACAGTTTGGGCGAGTATTCCGCGCTGGTTGCGGCAAGCGCTTTGAGCTTTTCCGATGCGGTCAAAACAGTTCGCAAGCGCGGAACTTATATGCAGAAAGCCGTTCCGGTGGGCGTCGGCGCGATGGCGGCAATTTTGGGTTTGCCGGTTGAAACGGTTGAGAATGCCTGCGTTGAAGCGGCGCAAGGACAGGTTTGCAGTCCGGCAAATATCAATTCACCCGCGCAAATCGTTATCGCGGGAAACAGCGAGGCGATTGACCGCGCGATTGAAATTCTAAAAGAGCGCGGTGCAAAACGTGCAATAAAACTAAATGTTTCCGCGCCGTTCCATTGCGCTCTGATGAAACCGGCACAGGAAAAACTTTTCGGAGATTTACAGGAAATTAACTTTGAAGATTTAATATTTCCGGTAATTGAAAATGTTTCCGCCGAAGCGAATACAAAAGGCGAAAGAGCGCGCGAAGCATTGACGATGCAAGTTTCCGCCCCGGTTCGCTGGGCGGATTCAATCGAGAATTTAATTGCTCAAGAAGTTGAAACCTTTGTTGAGGTCGGCACGGGCAAAATTTTAACGGGTTTGGTTCGGCAAATTAACCGTGATGTTCGATGTTTGAACGTCGAAGATTCAGACGGTTTGAGAAATACTTTAGAAACTTTATAGAAACAAGAGGAGAAAAAAATGTCAGAAGTTCAAGATAAAATTAAACAAATTATTGTTGACGAATTAGGTGTGGATGAAGCGGAAGTTACGGAAAACGCTCGCTTCATTGAAGATTTAGGCGCGGATTCGCTCGATTTGGTCGAACTCGTAATGCGTTTTGAAGAGGAATTCGATATCGAAATTCCCGACGAAGACGCCGAAAAAATCCAAAGCGTCCGCGACGCCTACGCTTACGTCGAACAGCACAAACAAGCGTAATTAACTGATAACTGATAACTGATAGTGGATAGTTAAAATGTTTTAACTATCCACTATCAGTTATCCACTATCCACTATTATGAAACGTCGGGTTGTTATTACAGGACTCGGATTGGTTACGCCGTGCGGAAACGATGTCGCTTCAACATGGGCGGCATTGGTGCGCGGCGAAAGCGGTGTTGACTATATTAAGAAATTCGACACGGAAAAATACTCGGTCAAAATCGCGGCGGAAGTCAAAAATTTTGACCCTTTGAATTTTCTGGAAAAAAAGGAAGCTCGAAGAATGGGCGCGTTCACGCATTTTGCGATAGCCGCATCCGACGAAGCCATCACGCACAGCGGTTTGAAAATTGACGACTCCAATGCGGAAATGATTGGAACTTACATCAGTTCGGGAATCGGAGATTTTTGGGCAATCGAACGCGAACACGATAAACTTCTTTCGGGCGGACCCGACCGCGTTTCGCCGTTTTTTATACCGCAGTCAATCGTCAATCTCGCGTCGGGAAATGTTTCAATCAGGCACGGTTTGAAAGGTCCGAACACGGCGACGGCGACGGCATGCGCGGCGGGCGCGCACGCTATCGGCGACAGCTTTCGCTACATCGAGCGCGGCGACGCCGACGCGATGGTTTGCGGCGGCGCGGAATCGGCAATCACGCCGATGTCGATTGCCGGTTTTGCCGCGATGCGGGCTTTATCGACCAGAAACGACGACCCGAAAAAAGCGTCGCGTCCGTTTGATTTAGAGCGCGACGGTTTTGTCTGCGGCGAAGGCGCGGGACTTCTTGTTTTAGAAGAATTCGAATTTGCAAAAAGGCGCGGCGCGAAGATTTACGCGGAAATCGTCGGCTACGGTATGAGCGGCGACGCTTTTCATATCACCGCACCCGACGAAACCGGCTCAGGACCAAGGCGCGTAATGCTCAAAGCCATTAAAGACGCGGGAATTTCGCCCGAACAAATCGGCTATCTGAACGCGCACGGAACTTCCACGCCGTATAACGATAAGTTTGAAACGATGGCGATAAAACAAGCGTTTGGCGAACACGCCTCCAAACTTGCCGTCAGTTCGACCAAATCGATGACCGGACACGCGCTCGGCGCGGCGGGCGGCATCGAAGCGGTTTTTTCGGTTCTGGCGCTGCACGAAAAGATATTGCCGCCGACAATAAATTATGAATTTCCCGACCCGGAATGCGATTTGGATTACATCCCGAACAAGGCGCGTCAGGCGGAAGTTGAATATGTGCTTTCCAACAGCTTTGGCTTCGGCGGCACGAATGCGTGTTTGATTTTCAAGCGTTATAATGAATAAGTTATGAAAACGATTCAATACACATTCTGGCAGGACGACGAGTTCTTTCTCGGTTATTTGAATGAATTTCCCGAATATGAAACGCAGGCTCTCTCTAAAGAAGAATTGCTCGAAAATTTGAAAGACCTTTTCGTTGATATTAAATCAGGCGAAATTCCTTACATTAGAAAAGTCGAAGAAATGGCGATTGCCGAATGAAAAGACGTGATTTGGTAAAGCGGCTTGAAGAAATCGGTTGTGTTTTAATACGTCACGGCGCAAGACACGATTGGTATACAAACTTAAAAACAAAACAATCGCAGCCGATTCCGCGCCACAATGAAATTAACGAAAATTTAGCAAAATCAATTATTAAAAAACTTTCAGACAAGTAGTTTATGAAAATCATTGTTTTAATGAAACAGGTTGCCAATAAAGACGCGATTTTGCGGATTGGCAGGGACGAAAAATGGATTGATGAATCGGACATCGCGCATCAGACGAATGAGTCGGACGGCTACGCTTTGGAAGAAGCGTTGCGGATGAAGGAAGCGAAAGGTGAAGGCGAAGTCGTCGTCTGCACGCTCGGCGCGCAATCGGCGAAAGCGGTTTTAAAAGATGCGCTGGCACGCGGCGCAGACCGCGCAATTCATATTATCAACGAATCTGAAAATAAATTATCGCCCTATCAAATCGCCAAAACAATCGCCGACGCGATTCGGGACGAAAACGCCGATTTAATTTTTACGGGTTTGCAGTCTGACGATGCGAGTTACGGGCAGACCGGCGTGATTTTGGCGGAATTGCTAGGCATTCCGCACGCGACAATTGTCATTGACGTTGACCGCGCAAGTCTGGGCGATAGTCTCCGCCTTAAACGCGAACTCGAAAGCGGTTGGTATCAATGGTTCACTTACCAATTGCCCGCGCTGTTGACAATTCAATCGGGCATTTCGCAGATTCGCTATGCTTCCTTGAAGGGAATTATGGCGGCGAAAAAGAAGGAAATCAGGGAAGTTTCCCCAACGATTGCAGATTCGGGTTCGGCACAAAAAATCGAAAAGGTTTATCTGCCGCTTAAAACCAAGCAGACGCAAATGCTCGGTGGCGGCGACGCAAAAGCCGGCGCGGTGGAATTGATTGAAAAGCTAAGAACGGAAGTTCGTATTCTCTAACAAACATTGAAGCCTGAATTGCGAACAAAGAAAAGCCGCGATTTGCCGGTTTCAATCAAAGATTTACAAAATTATGATTTTAGTATTTATCGAACACAAAAATTGCCAGCTAAACAAAGCCTCGCTCGAAGCGGTTGCCGCCGCGCAAAGCATCGGGAAGGATTTGAATTTGAAGGTTACGGCGGTGATTCCGTGCGATAAAGATTGCGCTCTGGCGCAGGAAATCGCGCAGTATGACATTGAAAAAGTCGTCGTTGCCAAAAACGAACGACTCGGCATTTACACGCCCGACGCTTACGCCGACGCCTGGACGCAGATTATCAAACAGACAAACGCGCAATACGTCATAATGGCGCACACTTATCAAGTCCGCGATTTCGCGCCAAAGGTCGCCGCGCGTTTCGGCAAGGAAGTCGTCGGCGATTGTATTCGTTATACAAACAACGGCGGGAAATTGGTTTTCTCGCGCCGCATCTTTTTGGGAAAACTCGACGCCGATGTAACGATTGAAGGCGACGCGCCGTATTTCGCAACCTTTCAATCGGGCGCGTATCGCGGCGATAATGCGGCAAAAGGCGGAAATGCGCAAACCGAAACGGTCAACGTCGAAGTCGCCGAGCCGAGAATGAAACCGGAAGAACCGTTTCAGGAAGCAAAAGCAACGGTCGATTTAACGAAATCGCAAATCATCGTGGCAATCGGTCGCGGCATCAAATCGCAGGAAAACATTGCAAAAGCACAGGAATTGGCAGACGCGCTCGGTGCAGACCTTGCCGCGTCGCGTCCGATTTGCGACGCCGAATGGCTGCCGATTGACCGTCAAATCGGTTCTTCAGGTCAAACCGTCGCGCCTAAAGTCTATATCGCACTCGGCATTTCCGGCGCGATTCAGCACATCGTCGGAATGAAAAACGCGGGAACAATCATCGCCATCAACAAAGACGCCGAAGCGCCGATTTTCGACATCGCCGATTACGGAATCGTCGGCGATATTTTCGACGCGATGCCGGTATTGGTTGAGGAAATCAAGAAAGCAAAAGGCTAAAAATCATTTACAGTACGAATCGTAAACGAGCGGCTTGAGGAGTAATCAAGCCGCTCGTTTCGCCTTTAAATGTGCTTCTTGACCTAGACGACTAGGGCATTCAAAATTAGGTTTGGAAAATGTCGAACGACGTCCGAAAATTCATTGTCGCGTAAAATTAGACAAAGAGCGCTATGACATTGGCGGACAATACGTCCTGCCTGCGAATAAAAGTCAAGAAGACGAGTGAAAGATAAAAAGCTCAAATTCACTTTATGATTATTCACAACATAGAGATAAATGGAACGAACATTGATAATCAAACCAGATGTTCACACTACCATAGTGACGTCGACATCATCGCCATCAAACTCAAATGCTGTGGACAGTGGTTTCCGTGTTACAAATGTCACGCGGAATATACAGCTCATTCACCTGAAGTTTGGTCGGTGGGAGAAAGCAATACGTCGGCAGTGTTATGCGGCAATTGCGGGCATCAGCTTACAATTGCGGAATATCTCAAATGCGAATCGGCTTGCCCCGAATGCCGCAGCGAATTTAATCCTCGATGTGCTCTTCATTACGAACTTTACTTTGATAGAAAAATGTTTTGATGTAAAAATGATGTGTTGATTTCACAATTTACCTTTAGATTCTCAAACACTTATGCCGAACAAACTCTTTTGCGACGAAATCTCGACGTTTTCCATTAATTTATCAAAATAATTCAAAGTCCTTTAACTATTTTGAGTTTTTAATAATATGAAAAGTTTTGAATATAAAGGCTTATGGTGGCTTAGTGAATATCCTGATAAAAAGATTGCTGGCGTTGTAACCTTTTCACAGGAAGAAGGAATATCTCTTGAACTAATCGGAAGTTTTGGAATTTTTGGTGAAGAAGAAGAATTTGATAGAGAGTATCCAATAATATTAGGCACTTCAACCAATGATAAAGATATAACTTTATACAATTGTTCGATGGTTAGTCGTAGAAACTTTCACGAGTTGAATAAAACAGGTGGAAGTTGTGAGTTTTTTGTTCAGACAGCTTTTGTTGATGTTCATATCTCTTCAACTGAAAGTTTTAATTTTTATAAAGCAAGCACAACATTCAGCCATTTAACAAACTGGGTAGGAAACACTTCTGGGCTGAAAATAGGAAACTTAAAAGAAAATTCTTCAGAAATATACAAAGAAACGATTTCTTACGAATTTCTAGAACCGGTAAAAATTGAAACGTCAAAAGGAAACATAAATATTTCATTCAGGAATAGCTCTTCCTTTAACAAACACAGTTTTAGAATTGAGGAAAAGATTTGGATTGATTTTGAAAATTTTGGAGACAAAAGGTTTGAGGAAATCATAAAAGAATATATTTATCCGCTTAGAAATTTAATCAATCTTTTAACCGACGAATATAATTTTGTCGAAGAATTATTGTTATACTCTCAAGATTGTTTTTACGAAAGAGATGAAGAACGCTTCGATATTCCAATTCAGGTTTTTTATCAGCAATCGTTTTACCCGACAAAATCAAAAAAAGATAATCACAGGGATATTATTTTATATTATGAACAAGTTTCAAAAGACTTACCATTGATATTTGAGAGATGGCTTAAATGTTCCACTGAATTTGATGAAGTTCTTAACACTTATTTTTGGGTTCAAGGAATAAGTGAAGGAGTAAACGGACGAAGTTTTGTAGAAGAGTTTTTAATGATAATAAGAGCAATAGAAGTCTATCATCGCAGAAGCAAAAAAAATGTAGTTTTGCCCGAAGAAGAGCATATTAAAAGGATTAGTGAAATAATTTCCAGCGCACCTAGAGAGTATAAAAATTGGTTGAAAGGACGCATATATTGGCATAGTAACGAGCCAACACTTAAAAATCGTTTAAGAGATTTAATAGAAGAAAGAGAGGAATTACTAATTCCTTTAATAAAAGAAAAAGATGCATTTATAAAACTCGTTGGCGACACAAGAAATTACTACACACATTTCGGCGAAGATTTAAAGGAAAAAGCGGCTAAAGGTTCTGAACTTTATAAATTGTCTGACAAACTTGCTTTGCTACTTAAGTCTTGTTTGTTAAGCGAGATTGGTATTACATTAGAAAAGCAAATTGAAATATTTTTAGGTAACTGGCATTACGATTTTGTGAAAAAATCGTAGCTATAACAAGGCAACGGAGAAATTTTTATAACGAGCGAGGGTGAATACAAAATGGCGAATGAAGATAAAAAAGTTTGGTTGATTACGGGCTGTTCGACCGGATTCGGGCGCGAACTGGCGAAACAATTGTTGGAAAAAGGCGAGCGCGTGGTCGTAACGGCGCGTGACGCGGGCAAAGTTCAGGATTTGGTAGAGATTAACGAAGAAAACGCGCTTGCCGTCGCGCTCGACGTAACGGACGCGGCGCAGGTGGCGGCTGCGGTCGTGGAAGCCGAGCTGCATTTCGGGCAGATTGACGTTTTAGTCAACAACGCCGGTTTCGGTTATTTCGGTTCGATTGAAGAATCGGTAGAATCGGATGTCAGAGCGATGTTTGAAGCGAATTTCTGGGGATTATCGGCGATGACGCGAGCGGTTTTGCCTTTGATGCGCGAGAATAGAAACGGAACGATTGTCAATATTTCATCAATCGGCGGCTTTGTCGGCAATCCGTCGGTTGGTTATTACAACGCGACGAAATTTGCCGTCAACGGTTTTTCCGAAGCGTTAAAAAAGGAAGTCGAGCCTTTGGGAATCAAAGTTCTGCTGGTTCAGCCGAGCGGTTTTCGCACCGATTGGGCTGGACGCTCGGCAAACGACGCGCCTGCGACGATTTCGGATTACAGCGAGACCGCCGACAAAAACAAAGAAACGATTCGCGGCTACAGCGGCAAACAGGACGGCGACCCGGTTCGCGCCGCCAAAGCCATTATCGAAGCCGTCGAGCGAAAAGATTCGCCGTTTAATCTTTTATTGGGCAAAGCCGCTCTGCGCGGTGCGCGGATGAAATTAGAGAATTTGCAGAATGATTTCGACGCGAATGCAGAGATTACCGAAGCGGCGGATTTCCCTGAAACCGAAGCGGCGCAAGGTAAATAAGCGGCTTTGATAAAGATTAGCCACGAACAGACACGAAAATTCACGAAAAGTTTTTATAAAATTATTTCGTGTTCTTTCGTGTCTGTTCGTGGCTAAAGTTTTTGCATTAAATTGAAGCCGCGATTGCCTGGTCGAAAATTTCAAGCGCAACGTCAACATTTTCATTCGTCAAAATGAGCGGCGGTGACCAGCGAATCGTGTTTGCGCCGCAGCCTAAGATAATCAAGCCGCGATTAAAACACGCCATTTCGATTTTGTCGCGCAGTTCGGGCGCGGCTTTCATTGTCGCTTTCGATTCGACAAATTCAACGCCAATCATCATTCCAAGCCCGCGCACATCGCCAATACAGTCGTATTTTTGCATTAATTCGCGCAAACCGTTTTGCAGGTAATCTCCGACAACACGCGCGTTTTCAACCAAACCGTTTTCGAGTAATTCAATCGTTTTCAAAGCCGAAGCGAGACAGACCGGGTTTCCGCCAAAGGTCGAAGCGTGCGCGCCTTTGTGCCAATCCATAATGTCGGCGCGAGCGACGCAGACGCCAATCGGCAAACCGGAACCGATGCCTTTTGCCAGACACATAATATCCGGTTCGACGCCGTAATAGTCGGTGGCAAACATCTTCCCGGTTCTGCCCATCCCCGATTGCACTTCGTCAACGATTAACATAATGCCGTGTTCATCGCAGATACGACGCAGTTCCTTCAGAAAATTCGGCGGCGCGGGAATGTAGCCGCCTTCGCCCTGCACGACTTCGACGACGATTCCGGCGACTTCTTCGGGCGGCGTCGTGGTTTGGAAAAGGCGATTTTCTATCCAATCAATCGTCGCTTTCGACGCCGTTTCTTCGTCCATCACTCCGGCGAACGGCGAGCGGATTTTATTCGGATACGGAACGTGAATCACGTCCAAAGCCTGTCGCATAAATCCCGAACGCTGTGCTTTTTTCGATGATGTCAGACTCAGCGCTCCCAGAGTTCTGCCGTGAAACGAGCCAAAAAACGAAATAAATTTCTGGCGGCGCGTGTGATACATCGCAAGTTTCAGCGCGGTTTCGACGGCTTCCGCGCCGGAGTTGGCAAAGTGCGATTTGGTCGGCGCTTTTATCGGGACGATTTCGTCCAGTTTTTTGCCGAGCGCGGGCATTTGGCGATAGTAAAAATCCGTGCCGCACATATGAATCAAGGTTGCGGCTTGGTCGCTGATTGCTTTGACGATTTCCGGGTGGCAATGCCCGGTCGAACAGACGGCGACGCCCGCGTTGCAGTCCAGAAAGATGTTTCCGTCAACGTCTTCAACCCAAACGCCGCAACCTTTTTCGGCGACTAATTTGTAATCCGGTCGCGGATAAGACGGCGTGACGTATTGCGCGTCGGCGGCGATAATTTCCTGCGCTTTCGGTCCCGGAAGTTCGGTTTTAATAATCGGTTTTTGTAATTCTGTGGTCGGTGTCATAAATTTTCTCTCCATTTATTGAAAATGCTAAGAAACATTTTCAGGCTGGTAACGAAATAAAATCCATTGAAGATAAATTTTGCCGGACGAATCCGACTTTGAATGATTTATTGAAAGAAAGAAAAAAGATTAATCGCCGCCGAAAAGGTTTGGTCGAATAATGTTTGGGCAAAGTTTGGCGATTGAACGCGGAGTCATTGCAAACAATATATCAAACTGCCGAAAGGCTGCCAAGTTTTTGCGAAACTATTAAATGACAAGCTAAAATAAGAATATGAACAAACCGAAATTTGCCAACCGTCTGATAAACGAAACGAGTCCGTATCTGCTGCAGCACGCCTACAATCCGGTCGATTGGTTCGCGTGGAATGACGAAGCATTTGAAAAGGCAAAGTCGGAAGACAAACCCGTTCTCGTCAGCATCGGCTATTCGGCGTGCCATTGGTGTCACGTGATGGAACACGAATCGTTTGAAGATGAAGAGACTGCCGCATTGATGAACGAAAATTTCGTCAATATCAAAGTTGATTTAGAAGAACGCCCGGACGTTGACCAAATTTATATGATGTTTGTGCAGATGACGAGCGGTCACGGCGGTTATCCGCTCAATGTCTTTCTCACGCCCGACAAAAAACCGTTTTTCGGCGGAACTTATTTTCCGCCCGTCAATCGTTATAATATGCCGAGTTTTCAGCGTATTTTGACGAGCGTAGCGGAAGCGTATCGTGAAAGAAAGGACGAAGTTTTGCATTCGGCGAATGAAATTTTGGGCGAAATTCAAAAAATCAGAACGACCGACACATCTGGCGAAAACTTATCTTTAGAGCAGTTAGATTTTTCATACCGAAGTTTTGTAAAAACCTTTGATGAAGTTAATGGCGGTTTTGGCGGCGCTCCTAAATTCCCGCCCCCGATGAGTTTGGAATTTCTGCTGCGTTATTTTTATCGGACAAAAGATGAAAAAGCGCTTGAAATGGTTGAGCAAACTTGCCGTAAAATGGCTAACGGCGGAATTTACGACCAACTCGGCGGCGGTTTTCATCGCTACACGGTTGACGCGATTTGGTTGACACCGCATTTCGAGAAGATGCTTTACGACAACGCGCAGCTTGCACGGATTTATTTACATTTGTTTCAAATTACGAAAGATGAATTTTATAAACGCATTGCGGTTGAAACTTTGGAATACGTGAAAAGGGAAATGCTTGGCGCACAAGGCGGATTTTACACGGCGCAAGATGCCGACTCGGAAGGCGTGGAAGGCAAGTTTTTTGTTTGGACGCCGGAAGAAATTTCTGCGATTTTAGGCGCGGAAGACGCGCGAATTTTCAATTTTTATTTTGACATAACCGAACACGGAAATTTTGAAGAGAAGAACATTTTAAATGTCAAAAACTCTCTTGAAATATTAGCCGAACAATTGCAGATTTCCGTAGAAAAGTTAAAAGAAGTTTTGGAACGCAGCAGAAAACTATTATTCGAGGAACGTGAAAAACGTATCAAACCTTTCCGCGACGAAAAAGTTTTGACCGCCTGGAACGGTTTGATGCTGGCAACTTTTTCGGAAGCAAGCGCGATTTTAGATAATGATAATTATCTGGAAATTGCAAAACGGAACGCCGATTTCATTTTGGAAAATCTGCAAGAGAACGGTTATCTTTTGCGTAGCTTCAAAGACGGACAAGCGAAATTGAACGCTTATCTTGAAGATTACACAAATTTTGCAGACGGTTTGGTCGAGCTTTTTCAAGTTTCCGGCGATGAGAAATATCTGAAAGAAGCTAAACGTCTGGTGGATTTGATGGTTTCCGAATTTTGGGACGCCGACGACGGCGCTTTCTTCTTTACCGGAAACAATCACGAAGAACTTCTCATTCGCACGAAGGATTTTTACGACAACGCCACGCCTTCCGGCAATTCTGTGGCGGCTGACATTTTGCTGAAATTGGCAAAACTGACGGGCGATGAAAAATACGAACGCTTTGCCGTCAGGGTTTTGCGTCTCGTCGCCCCGCAAATAGGGCGTTATCCGCAAGCCTTCGGGCGCGTTTTGTCGGCTCTGGAATTTTATTTGAATCCGACCAAAGAGATTGTAATTTTGGGCGAAAACCGAAGCGAAATGGAGCGCGAAGTTTGGAGCGAATATATGCCAAATAAAATCCTGGTTTCAGCTAATGATTCACAGGCAAATGCCGAATTGATTCCGCTTTTGCGGGAGAGAAAAATGATTGACGGCAAAACGACTGCGTATGTTTGCGAGAATTTTACCTGTAAAAAACCTGTAACCACGACGAAAGACTTAAGCGTTCAATTATTTGGCGAATAAATTTTATCGAAAAACAGAAAGCGCGTTGATTTTCGGTCAACGCGCTTTCTGTTTTAAAGTAAAAAAGCCAAACTACGGACGGTTTGACGCAGAACCGGTGTTCGACGGTCTGCCGCTGTTCGACATGCTGCCGTTTGACATCTTGCCATTGGACATCGAACCATTCGACATGCTGCCGTTTGACATCTTGCCGTTGGACATCGAACCATTCGACATTGAACCGTTGGACATCGAACCGTTTGACATCGAACCGCCGCCATTCGACATCGAACCGTTCGACATTGAGCCATTCGACATCGAACCGCCGCCGTTGGACATCGAACCGCTGTTCGACATAGTGCCGCTATTCGACATTGAACCCGAATTTGACATCGAACCCGAGTTCGACATATTTGTCATATTCGTCATATTTGAATTCATTTTATTTCCGTTGGTATTGGTGTTTGCTGTCTCGCAAGCCATTCCCAGCGCGCCTATTGCTAATACTGCTGAAAGAGCTAAAGTCTTTTTCATTTGTATTTATTTCTCCTGTCTTCTCAAAAGAGTTAATTTATTATTTACCAACTGCCTTTTGGGCAGCCGTGTTCCAAGATGTTAAATTTTGGGACAATGGTCAATATAAATAGCTGGCGGCATTTAGTCAACTCAAAAGTTGCCAAAAAACATCGTTTTGAGAACTATTTTTCAAAATTTTTTGCGCCTGAATTATAAAAACAAGCGTTTTAAATCGGTTGAAAACAATTGTTGACTTCCTTTGCGCCGAAAAGTTATCTTAAAACAGCGAATGTTTTCACCGCTTTTATCGCTTTTCAAATTCTCTCAAGCCGCCTTTTTCAAGTTTATGAACGACTCGAAAACTTCAAATTTGTCAAAAAACAAAACTGCCGTCTTTAAGCCGATTCAATTTATACCGGCAATTTTTTCGCTCGGCGCGTTGATTGTTACTTTTTTGGCGGCAACCTCAAATCTCGGTTTTCAGGTGAAAATCATCGTTTTTCTGTTGATAGTTTTGCTTTACCTGTTTTGCCTGGCGGCGTTTTACTTTTTGCAAAAACGTCGGTTTAGCAATTTGACCGATGATGCGAGTCACGAAATTTCCGATGGCGTTTTCAACCGGGAAATTGATATGAAACTGCTGGCGCTCGAAGAAGCCAACGAGTTTTTTGGCGCGTCGCTCAAATCCGCGGATATGTTTCGGCTTGTTTCCAGCCGCATCAGAGAAATAATTCCGTTTGCGAGCAGCGCGCTTTTTTTAGCCGTCGAAAATGACACGCGGCTGAAAGCGACATTTGCGGACGGCGAAAACGCCGAGCGTCTGGCGCAGGTTGCGACGGATTCTAACAAAGGTTTAGCCGGAAAAGCGTTTGTCAGCCGCAAAGCTCAAATTGACGAAAATCTTCTTATTGATAAAAGCGCGTTTCCCGCCGAAGCATTGAAGGGGTTAAATTCCGCCGTTTCCGTGCCGCTTCTCAGAGACGCGGAAGTGTTCGGCGTGTTGACGCTTTACGGAAACGACGAAAAGTATTTCGATGCCGATTCTTTGAAATTGCTCGAAGCCGTCGGGACGCGCGTCGCGCCGCTTTTTTTGAGTTCCTTTGCTTTTGAAAAAAATTTATTAAACGCTCTGACCGATTCTTTGACGAATCTGCCGAACGAGCGAGCATTTTACCTGATTGTCGAAAACAAAATCGCCGAGTCGCAGCGTTTCCGAGAGACGCGCCCGTTGTCGATTTTAACCGTCGATATAAAAGATTTCAGTCAGCTCAATCAAAAATACGGACACGCGACGGGCGATATGATTTTAGCGTTTGCCGCCAAAACCATTAGAGAGCAGCTTCGTGAAATGGATTTTCTGGCGCGTTCGGCGGGCGACGAATTTTTAACCGTTTTGCCGACCGCCGACGAGGAAATCGCCGCAGAAATCATCGGGCGCGTCGAACGCGCGTTTGTTTCAAATCCATTTAGCGTTTCCCGGCAGGAAAAAATCAACCTGGCATTAAATTTCGGCGCGGCAACTTTTTGGAAGGACGGCGAAACCGTCAGCCAACTTCTACAGCACGCTCACCTTAGAAAACAGCAGTCAAAATCGACGGAAAAAAGCAAAGTTCTGTGGTTTCCGAGAGAATACGTGAACTAGCCTTTTCGGTTAGCCGGAAGAACAATATTTTTTTCGGCGCGGCAACAGGCGGCGGCGGCGGCGGCGGCGGCGGCGGAAGCGTTTTATTTTCGTCGTTTATTTCTTTAAAGCTATTTATAACGTTGATTAAAGTTTCCTTTCCTTTTTCATACCGCGAAGTCAGCG
This sequence comes from uncultured Pyrinomonadaceae bacterium, assembly GCA_964235785.1. Taxonomy (GTDB): domain Bacteria; phylum Acidobacteriota; class Blastocatellia; order Pyrinomonadales; family Pyrinomonadaceae. The sequence continues at coordinate 23,209 of CAXSBF010000027.1, forward strand.
TCCAGGTAATGATTTGATAAAATCCCTGCGGTGTTTCGAGAACGGCATAGATGTATTTAGCTTTGATATTCTGCACCGTCGCGCTCGCTTCAAATTGCCTGGCGTTATAACCGTTGATGCTTACCGCAACCGGCTCTGCCATTACTACGTCGGCAGCCGCCTTTTGCAGGTTGCCGCGCACGATTTCGGTATAATAGTCGAGGTCGACGGTTTCGGAAATATCTTCCTTGCTTTCGCGGATGACGACCGTATACAGTTCACTGAAACGGTTAGAGGCTTGGAGCTTCGCTGCGTCGTTCATCACGGTTTCGGTTTTCCAATTGCCGGGAACGGTTAATTGAAATTTGCCGTCAGTGCTGATTAAAACCTGCGGCGTCTGACTTTTTTCGATGCCTTCCTTGATTTTACCGACGAGCGAGCAGCCGAGAACTGCAAACAGCAAAACACCGAAAACGATTGACTTGTGCCATTGATTTTTCATTTTGATAAACCTCGAATTGAGAACTTTTGAAGTGAAATAAAACCGGTCTTTTGAATTAAAAAAAAGCGGTTCGATTGTGAACGAATTTGATTTTAACCGCAAAAGATGGAAAATCATAACCAATCGAATAAATTTTAAGGAGAATGAAATGGCGAAAATCACTTTTTACGGCGGCGTCGGAACGGTTACGGGTTCAAAATATCTTCTGGAAAGCAACGGCAGAAAGGTTCTGGTTGACTGCGGACTTTTTCAAGGTTTAAAGGAACTGCGCGAAAAAAACTGGCAAGACCCGCCGTTTCGTCCGGGCGAGATTGACGCGGTTATCATTACACACGCGCACATCGACCACACCGGATTTCTTCCGCGACTCGTAAAATTGGGCTTTTCCGGCAAAGTTTTTACTTCGCGCGCAACCGCCGATTTGATGAAAATTCTGCTTCCCGATTCGGCGCGTCTTCAGGAAGAAGACGCTGATTATCGCAACCGCAAAAATTTAACGTCACATTCGCCTGCGCTTCCGCTCTATGATGAAGACGATGCAAAAGCGACTTTAGAATTGCTCAATCCTGTTCCGAATGATGGCAAAGCCGTAGAAATTTGCGAAGGTTTTCTCGCTTCGTTCAATGTTGCGGGACATATTTTGGGCGCGAGTCTTGTTCTGGTTGAAATGCAAAATGCGAGAGAAAATGGTGAAAGCGTAAAATTCCTATTCTCCGGCGATTTAGGACATTATGACCAGCCGATTTTGAAAGACCCGGCGATTCCGTCCGACTGCGATTATTTAATGTGCGAATCGACTTACGGCAATCGTCTGCACGGCGACGATTCGAGCGAAGACCAGCTTGCCGACATCATCAACGAAGCTGCAAGAAGAAACGCGCCGATTTTGATTCCGGCGTTTGCCGTCGGGCGGACGCAGGAAGTTTTGTATTTGATTCGAGATTTGGAAGAGAAAAAACGCATTCCCGTTTTGCCCGTCGTCGTCGATTCGCCGATGGCGGCGCAGGCGACGCAGGTTTATAACCGTTTCTCGGAAGAACACGACGAAGAATACGCGAGCATTCTGGCTCATAAACAGCATCCGCTTCGCACGGGTTCGATGAGAACGGCTTCGACGCGCGAAGAGTCGAAACGATTGAACGACGAAAAGGGCGCGCGAATTATAATTTCGGCTTCAGGAATGCTGACCGGCGGGCGCGTTCTGCATCACGCGATGCGGATGCTGCCTGACCCAAACGCGACGATTGTCTTTGTCGGTTATCAAGCGGCGGGAACGACCGGACGGAGAATTCAGGACGGCGAAAGGGAAGTCCGCATTATGAAAAACTGGATTCCGGTTCACTGCCACGTCGAAAAAGTCGAAGGTTTCTCCGCGCACGCCGATTGGAAGGACGTTTTGCGCTGGCTCGAGGGCTTAAAAGTTACGCCGAAAATGATTTTCACGACGCACGGCGAACCTGAAGCGGCGCAGGCAATGGCGCAGCATATCCGCGAAAGATTCGGCTGGAACGTCGTCGTTCCGCATTATGAACAGACTATTGACCTTTATAACCTTGTAAGCTAATATTTTAAGCAAATTCATATCCGTAACTCAGAAAAACTAAAATGCTGGAAAAAGATGATGCGATTGGCGATTACAAGCTGATAAAGTTTCTCGGCAGAGGACAATTCGGCGAGGTCTGGCTGGCTGAAAAGCAGTTGCAATTCTCTACGCACAAATTCCCGCATGCCCTAAAGTTTCTTTCAAATCTTGGTGATGAGATTACTCTCAAGGCAGCCAAAGACGAAGTTGATACTTGGATACAAGCGAGCGGTCATCCGAATGTAATGTCTGTTTTAGATATGATCATTCACAATGATCATATTATTATTGTCAGTGAATTTGCCGAAGGTGGTTCGCTGAAAAATTGGTTGATTCGAAACGGCGGAAAAGCGCCTTCTAACGAAATAGCTTTAGAAATGTTGTCTGGCATCTTACGTGGCATCGAACATTTACATTCGCGCAACGTCATTCACCGCGACCTGAAACCCGACAATATTCTTTTGCAGGGAAATTCTCCGCGGATCACCGATTTCGGCGTTTCAAGAATTGTTTCGACAAATTCAATGTCAGTTAATGTTAGGGGAACTCCCCTTTACATGTCTCCCGAATCACTTAGGGGAAGCAAATTACCGCAGGGAGATATTTGGTCGGCAGGTATAATTTTATATGAGATGCTCACTGGCAAACGTCCTTACGATTCAGAATCACTTTATGGTTTAGTTATGGCGATTCAGCATGACGCGCCAAAACCTTTGCCGGATAATATTCCGCTAGTATTAAGAGAAATTGTTGAAAACGCATTGCAGAAAGATGTTAATAAACGCTTTAAAACAGCGGGGGAAATGCGTGTTGCTGTTGGGAGAGTGATTCATTTACTTAAGATAAAAGATGAAGCGGTAGATAATGTTGCGATAGGAGAAATCGAAGATACTTTTTCGTCCCAGCCAACTATTGAAGATATCGGTAAAAAAGAGTCGAATACAAACGAAATTATCGAAATCCCACAATCGTTTACTACCCAAAAAATACCTATTCCGCCGGAAACTGAAATATCAGAAAATCTCGAATCGTTGCAGAGACGAGAAACCGGAGATAAAAATGAATCGGGATGGGGAAAAAATCTTGAACGGGAAAATGAAATCGTCATCTATCAAGAAGCGGAAAGAGAGCATTCACAAAGTCAATTTGAACAAAGAAAAAGGAAATTATTGGTCGCAGGTAGTATTGGTGGCTTATTTTTGGGATTAGCGGTAACAGGTAGTTTTATCGCATTTATGAGTTTCGGTAATTCCGTTAATTCAAATATTGCAGGTAAAAAAATAACAAATACCGCGTTAGGAAATACTTTGACGAATGAAGCATCAAGAAATCCAAAACCGGATGCTCCGGAGGGAATGGTTTATGTGACGGGTGGGGAATTTACATTGGGGCGTAACGATGGTAAATCAGAAGCCGAAAAGCCACAGCACAAAGTTTCAGTCAATCCATTTTTTATGGACATTTATGAAACAACCAACGAGCAATATGCTGCATTTGTAAAAGCAACCAGTCATCAACCGCCGACGGAATGGAAAAATGGCACTTATCCGAACGGACAGGCGAGGTTTCCGGTTATTGGTGTGGATTGGGATGACGCCAATGCTTACGCAAAATGGGCTAATAAGCGTTTGCCGTCAGAAGAAGAATGGGAATTTGCTGCACGCGGCACGAATAATTTATTGTATCCGTGGGGAAATGATTGGAAACGAGGAAACGCCAACGTAAGCGGACAGTCTTTTGTGGAAGTCGGAAAATACAAAGGCGCATCGCCGTTTGGCATTAACGATATGTCGGGCAATGCGTGGGAATGGACGGCGAGCGATTTCAAAGCTTACCCGAATGGCAAACTGCCTGCCTATTATGCGGGAAAATCGAATTTAAAAACAATTCGAGGCGGAAGTTTCGGGACGACGGGAGATTTTGCGACAACGACATATCGCCTCGGTTGGGAGGCAACGGGCGCGATAAATTACAATCAAACGGGCTTTCGTTGCGTAAAGGATATTGAAAGGTAGAAAACTTTATGTGGAATGGAATTTCAAAATTTTTGTTTGTTACTGGTTTTGTATGTTTGTGTTTGAATTTTGGTGTAAGTTCGGTATTCGGACAATGTGGTGCTCCTGGAACACCACATTGTAATCAACCAACTAAAAAACAAAAAATTAAACGCCCGAAACGTAAAGTTAATTCTTCAGAATCTTTGAATAGTTCTTTAACAAACGAAACTGAAATATATAAATCTGGAAGCACATTTCAAAAAACGGTTGCAGGACAAATTTTATTTGTTAAATACAGGGAAACTAAAGATGAATTAATTTTTTTGATGGAAGCATTAAATAATTTTTCCGATGGCAAGGCTGGTGAGATACAGGTATACGTTGATTTAAACGGAAACGGTAAAATAGATGTCCTCGATATTCGTTATAAAATAATTAGGGATTCAGAAAATTGCAAACTTGAATCAAATTATTTATCAGGTAAAAATTTTAATTCTATTGCCCTTGTTGGGTATTCTTTCACCTCAACTAAATATCAATCCATCCCTCATCCGATTTGGTCATTAAAAATTCCTAAAACAGAAGTTTTTGTTAAGTCTGGAGAAATTGATATACGATTTGAATACTGGTTTGAAACTTGTCCGAATTGTAAAGTTAAAATTCCTGAATATAATGATGCTGAAATAAGTAATATTCGTGATGCAAACGGTCTTCTTGAATTCGGACCTGTTAAAAAAATAAAATTCAATCTCAATAGCCGATTAAGATAATGCCATAATTCTGTCGTCATAGAATAATAAAATCTATGCAAGAGTATATTTTCGGTTTTGCAAGATAAAAGCGCGTCATGCTCTATACGAATCAATCTGAAGGAAGTATGGCTTCATATTCTTTTTTAGTTCCGTTAAAAACTCGATTCCGCGCTCTTTGAGCAGCAATTTCAACGGATTTGAAACATAGCCTTTGTCACCAAACAGTTTACCCCACAAGGTGCGGGAAAGTCCTACCACTGGAAGGCGGTCATCCACATTGCCCTGCGTAATAAACCACGACAATAACTCGCCGCACTCGCTCACCGTGACATGCAGTTTGAAACCGTAAAACCAACCGACACTGGTTTTACCGCGTCCGGGGGAATCGGCAAACTGTCGGTGGCGCGGAATCCGCAAGTTTTCACAAATCGCCAGTTTGGTCGAATCAACAAAAGAAATGCCGGTGCAACTGCCGCCCTTAGTTTCCAAATAGGCGGCGAGCGGCAGCAGCGCATCGCGCTCAAATTCGACGAAACGGTTGTAACTAACCAGCGCGGGAAATTCCGAACTCAGATGAAGGCAGGCAAATTCCAGATAAAACTGCTTCAAGTTATGATAGCCGCTCTGATGAAACAAAACCAGAATCGTCATCACCTCCGAGAGCGACAAACGGCGGCGGCGGCGCCGCTTCTGTAGTCAGTCAGCCAACAGATGTTTTCTCCATAATGGCTCGAAAACACGGCAAAACTCGTCAATCTCAAAGAACAAAGGTAAAATATCCATCGGGCGAAAACTCCTTTCGATTTATTCAGTTTTGGTCAACTAAATTCTATCGAAAGTTTTGTTTTCGCTCATCTCTTATCCCGAACTGAGGTTAATTTAGAGTTGTAAGTTTTGGGTTAAATCAAATTTCTGCCCTGTAAAATCTCACGGAATCGCCTGCCTGTAAAAATGTCAGCTTTTGCGATTCAGGCGTGAAAAGCTCGATGTTTGTTTGACCAATAATCTGCCAGCCGCCGGGCGACTCCAAAGAATAAATTCCGGTTTGCTTTCCGGCGATTCCGACGCTTCCTTTCGGAACTTTTTTTCGGGGCGAAGTTATACGCGGCGCGGCGATTCTTTCGTCAACTTCGCCCATATAAGCGAATCCGGGCAAAAAGCCGAGCATAAAAACTCGATAAGTTTTGCCGAGAAAAATTTCGACCACTTTTTCGGGCGCGATATTATTGTTCGCCGCAATAAAATCCAAATCGAGCGCAAATGCTTTATCGAAACAAACAGGAATTTTAACTGTTCGTTGTTGATTCGTTTGAAAATCGGTTGAATTTCTCAGGGCGTTTTCCGCAAAATTCCTGACCGCTTCAAATGCCGTCGCAAATTCGGGAAAATTTTGTCTGACTTTCAGAACATCATAAAAAATTGTCAGCGAACTGTAAGCCGGAACAATTTCTTCAAAACCCGTAAAAGAATTTTCCGTAAAGAAATTTGCAAGTTTTAAGACGCGATTGTTTAATTGAACGGAAATCTCGTTTCCAAATTCAATCATCAACGCGCTGTCGCCGAGCGGGGAAATTTTTACTTTGCGCCCATTCATTATTTTGCTGAGAATTTACTTTAAGTGTCTAATTTTCAACTGTTTAAGTTTTACTCGAATAAAAACTTTATTTTTGAATGAATTGTCTTTAATAAAATGAAACCAACTCAAATGTAAGCCGAGCTTTTCACTACTCATAGCTTTCCAAAACATCGAGCAGCGTGGGTTTTTCGGTTTCGATGTCTAAAATTTTTGCACCGTTCTCGGTCAAATATGAAACTGTTTTGCCGAGCGAGTCATCGTCCGCTTCACGCTCGAAAACGATTGAAAGCGTTTCGGCGTGATTTTCAATTTTATAATTCTGTAATTTGTCTGATAAATTATTTAAATTATTATGCAAAAAATCTTCCGAAAACCCGTCTAAAATTATTTTGACTTTTTGAGTTTGTTTGTGTTTGAGACGCAAATTTTTAGGCGTGTCAACAGCGCGAATCTCGCCCTTGGAGATAATCGCCACGCGGCTGCAAAGTTCTTCGACTTCGGACAGATTATGCGAAGTCAGCAAAACGGAAACGCCTCGAAGCGAGCGAATAAGGTCGCGCATTTGGGCGGCGGCAAGCGGGTCGAGCGACCGCGTCGGTTCGTCGAGCAGCAAGACCGGCGGCGCGGGAAGAAGCGCGCGGGCAACTGCGAGACGCTGTTTGTTGCCGGTCGAAAGCTCCGCAAAAGGTCGTTTTTTTAATTCGGTCAAATCGAGCCGCTCAAAAATCTCGGTAATTCTTTTTCCGGCTTGTTTGTCCTTCATTCCGTAAAGACGCGCGAAAAAAATCAAGTTTTGTTCCGATGTCAGACGCCAGTAGAACGAGCGTTCTTCCGCCGTCGCCAGACCGATTAAGGAACGCACTTCAACTTCGTTTTCGACTGAATCAAAATTTTTTACCGAAACTCGTCCGCTCGTCGGTTGAACGAGCGTGGCGATTATTTTCGTTAAAGTCGTTTTGCCCGCGCCGTTTTTTCCGATGAGTCCGAAAATCTCGCCTTCCGCAATTTGGAACGAGACATTTTTTAAGGCTTCTATTGCGGGTTTGGCGGGCAGCCGAAAAAACTTTCTCAATCGCGGAAAGGAAGTCGGGTAAGTTTTAGACAGGTTTTCAATCGTTACGGCAGACACCAATTTTATTTACTTCCCCTTTGTGGTTTACCGCGAAAAGTTTAGCAAAACTTTTCGCGGTAAAGAAAAGAGGTTTTTAACAAAATAATTTTTAGCCGCGATTCGTATAAAAACAACAATCTTTTACCAAATAAAAATTGTTTTACAAAAATCGATAACTAATATAAAATTACAAGGGTGAGCGAAATGACAATAGCTCGCCGCATTCCCAATCTCTAGCGGTTCACGTTTTAGTTACCAAAATCAATTTAGAATAATCTTCTATTCCGCGTCAGGAAGCGTCGTCTCTAAATCCGGCAAAAATCTCCGACAAACTTTATAAACAAGCGCAAATCTGTAATCTATGAAGCAGAAAAACTCTCAGACAATCGACGTTGCGGGTGAAAAAAAGGGAAATCGTTTTTTGTTTTTCCTTTTAACTCTCAATCTAATTCTGACCGCGACGGTTTTTTTATTTTTTGTCCGGCAGGTTTATAATTCGGTGCAAATTCACCGTCCGATGCACGAGGAATTGTCGGCTGCCTATAATTACTTCAGTTTATCAATCGTCGCAATCGCCGCAATGCTGGTCGTCTCCTTGCTGGCGTGGTGGTCGACGGTACGCAGTATTCGGAAATCTCAAAAAAATCTTTTGATTTACAGTCGTGAAAGAGAGCGAGTCGAAGACGCCTTGCGGCAATCGGAAGCCGGTCTTCGGGAGTTGTTTGAAAATGCCAACGATTTAATATACACGACCGATTTGCAGGGAAATTTTACGTCGCTCAACAAAATGGGCGAAACTATTACCGGCTACACGCAGGCGGAAGCGCAAAAAATGAATTTCGGCGCGGTTGTCGCTCCGGATTATTTGGATGCTGCCCGCAATATGCTCGCGGCTAAACTCACCAATGAAATTCCGACTACTTATCATCTGGAAATAATTACCAAAAAGGGAAAGCGCGTATCTCTGGAAATCAGCAATCGCCTCGTTTATGAAGCTGGAATAAAAGTCGGCGTGCAGGGAATCGCCCGCGATATTTCCGAGCGTCGTCGATTGGAAAATGAGCTGCGCGAAAGCGAAGAGCGTTACCGGACGTTTATCGAAAAAAGCAGCGAAGGAATCTGGCGGTTCGAGTATTCACAGCCTATTCCGCTCGACATCTCGATTGAAGAACATATCGAACTGGTTACAAAACATTGTTTCCTTGCCGAATGTAACGACGCGATGGCGCGAATGTATGGTTACGTTTCCGCCGATGAATTGAAAGGCAAGCGACTCGGTGAATTTCTCGTGATGTCCGATGCGGAAAACCACGAGTTTCTCCGTTCGTTTGTCGAAAACGGTTATCGCCTTGAAGACGGCGAATCGCATCAGGTCGATGCAGCCGGAAAGGACAAATATTTTTTAGACAGCTTCGTCGGCATCGTCGAAGATGACAATCTCGTCAGCGTTTGGGGAACGCAGCGCGACGTAACCGACCAAAAACAAGCCGAAGAAGCCTTGCAGAAAAATCTCTCGCTGCTGAGTTCGACTTTTGAAGCGACCGCCGACGGAATTCTCGTCGTCGATTTGGATAATAAAATCGTTACCTACAACCGCCGATTTGTCGAAATGTGGCAAATTCCCGACGAAATTATCAACTCGCGCGACAACGAAAAGACCATCAATTACGTTTTGTCGCAACTGAGCAACGCCAAAGAATTTGCCGCTACGACAAAGTATTTAAACGAAAACCCGGAAAATAAAAATTTCGACTTATTAAAATTTAAGGACGGAAAATTTTATGAACGTTACAGTTATCCGCAGATTCTTGACGGCAAAGTAGTCGGTCGGGTTTTGAGTTTCCGCGATATTACCGAACGCAAGCGGGCGGAAGAGCGATTAAATAAAAGCGAGGAATTTTTGCGGACGGTTCTGGAAAATATCTCCGACGGCATCGTCGCCTGCGATGCCGAAGGCACTTTGACGCTATTTAATCGAGCCACGCGCGAATTTCACGGATTATCGGCAATGTCTGTGTCTCCGGACCAATGGGCGGAGCAATACAATCTCTACTATGCTGACGGAAAAACGCTGATGCGGACGGCTGACGTTCCGCTTTATCGCGCTCTGCGGGAAGACAGCGTGAGCGATGTTGAAATGGTGATTTCGCCTAAGAACGGCAAAATGCGGACGGTTATCGCAAGCGGAAAAGCTCTCTTAGACGACCAAAATCGGAAGTTGGGCGCGGTTGTCGTGATGCACGATGTAACGGGACGTAAACAAGCCGAAGAAGCCTTGCGGAAAAGCGAAATGCGTTTTCGTAATCTTATCGAAACATTGCCGCTCATAGTTTATGAAGCGGAAGCACAGCCGCCATACGCGCCAATCTACATTAGTCCGAAAATCGAGGAGTTCGGCTATTCGATGGATGATTGGTTCAGCCGTTCAAATTTGTGGATTAACATCGTTCACCCGGACGACCGCGAGCGAGTCGCGCGGGAAACCGAAGAAACGATGCGTCTTGGAATTAGTAATGAATATGAATACCGCATAATTGCCGGCGACGGCAGCGTACGCTGGGTTTATGATAAAGGTCGCTTTATTTACGACGAGGAAAACAAACCGCTGCGCTGGCAAGGTATGATGCTCGATATTACCGAGCGCAAGCGCACCGAAGAAGCGCGTCTGGAAAGCGAGCAGCTCTACCGTTTCCTGGGCGAAGGCATCTTGCATCAAGTCTGGACGGCGCAGCCGGACGGCACGCTCGATTACGCCAACCGGCGCACGCTCGAATACTTCGGTCGCACATTCGAGGAATTAATGAACCAGGGTTGGAGCGACTTTATACACCCGGAAGATGTGCCGAACTGCCTCGCACGCTGGTCTGAATCGCTCGCCAGCGGAGATTACTACGAAGTCGAGTTTCGCTTAAAAGGAGCGGATGGAATTTATCGTTGGTATTTAGCCCGCGCCACAGCCGGACGCGATGCCGACGGCAAAATTATCAAATGGTTCGGAACGAACACCGATATTGAAGAGCAGAAGACGGCGAGCGCGGCAATGCGCGAAAGCGAATATAAGCTCAGAACTCTGCTCGACAGTATGACCGAAGGCTTGCTTCAGGTGAACGAAGCCGATGAAATCGAATTTGTCAACGACCGTTTTTGCGAGATGGCAGGCTACTCGCGCGAAGAATTGCTCGGACAAGTCTCAGAATTTTTGCTCGACGGAGAAGGACGCAAATTCGTCAAAGAAGCAAATAAAAAAAGATTGGAAGGAATCTCCAGCCAGTATGAAATACAGTTAAAGAAAAAATCCGGTGAAATGATGTGGGTATTGATTGGCGGCGCGCCGATTCTCAATGCCGACGGCAAAGTTACCGGCACGATGGGCGTTTTTACAGATGTCAACGAGCGCAAAATTGCCGAAAAGCAACTGCTTCACGATGCCTTTCACGACGGCTTGACCGGCTTGGCGAATCGCACGTTGTTTATGGATCATTTGCAGCAGACGATTAAACGCGGCAAGCGCAGAAATCCGAGAAATTACGCGGTGCTTTTTCTCGATTTAGACCGCTTTAAGATTGTCAACGATTCACTCGGTCACGCCGAAGGCGATAATTTGCTGAAACAAGCCGCTCGCCGTCTGGAAGAATCCCTGCGATTCGGCGATTTGCTGGCGCGTCTGGGCGGCGACGAGTTTACGATTTTGCTTGACGAGCTGAACGAAACAAACGACGCGATTTTAGTCGCCGAACGCATCCAAAACGATTTGAAAATTCCGTTCAATCTCGGCGGGCGCGAAGTCTTTGTTTCCGCCAGCATCGGTATTGCGCTCAGCACTGCCGGACACATTCGCGCCGAAGATATGCTGCGCGACGCGGACATTGCAATGTATCGCGCCAAAGCCAAAGGCAAAGCTCAATACCAGGTTTTCGACCAATCGATGCATACGCGGGCGATGAGCAAACTCCAGCTCGAAACAGAAATGCGCCAGGGATTGCAAAATGGCGAGTTTTGCCTGTATTACCAGCCGATTATCAATCTCGAAAATGATAATTTAGCCGGTTTCGAGGCGCTCGTCAGGTGGAATCATCCGAAACGCGGACTGGTCTCGCCCGCTGAATTCATTCCGCTGGCAGAGGAAATCGGTCTGGTTATTCCGCTCGGTCGCTGGATACTTTACGAAAGCTGTCGTCAAATGCGCGAATGGCAAAAAAAGAATCCGTGGACGTCTTCGCTAAAGGTGAGCGTCAATCTTTCGTCAAAACAATTTCTCGCGCCCGATTTGGTCGAACAGGTTTTTGCCGCGCTCGTTGCGACACAGCTTGACCCGAGTTCTCTAAAGCTCGAAGTAACCGAAAGCCACGTTATGGAAAACAGCGAAAAAGCCGTGACGATGATGAACACCTTGCGAGAATTCGGAATCGAAATGAGCCTCGATGATTTCGGCACGGGTTATTCTTCCTTGAGTTATCTGCACCGCCTGCCGGTTAATTATTTGAAAATTGACCGCTCCTTCGTCAGCCGAATGGTCGAAAGCGCCGAGAACGGCGAGATTGTCCATACGATTATCAAGTTGGCGCAAAATCTGAAAATGAAGGTCATCGCCGAAGGAATCGAAACCGGCGAACAGCTTGCCAAATTAAAAATGCTGAACTGCGAATACGGTCAAGGCTATTTATTTGCCAAACCTTTAGACGCCGACGCGGCGAGCAAGTTTATCAACGAATCCACGCTGGAAAACCCGCTCTCGATTAACGAAGGCTCAATCATCGAAAACCCGATTATGAGTTCGGAACTGAATATGTAAAATAAGTGATAACTGATAGGTGATAACTGATAAGTAAAAGCCGATTTCTTACTTATCAGTTATCACCTATCAGTTATCACCTCTTTCGTTGTTTCGGGTCGAGATATTCACGCAGTCCGTCGCCGATGAAGTTGAAGGCTAAAACGGTCAGCGCAATAGCAACGCCCGGAAAAATCAAAACGTGCGGCGCATTGTAGAGAACGTCAAAACCGCGCGCTTCCTCAATCATCGTTCCCCACGACGGCGCGGGCGGCGGAATTCCTAAACCCAAAAACGACAGAGACGCTTCGGACAAAACCGCGCCCGCCATACCCAGAGACGCCTGCACAATTAAAGGCTGAACGGCGTTCGGTAAAATATGCGTGAAAAGTATGCGCCGGTCGCTTGCGCCCAAGGCTCGCGCGGCTTGAACAAAATCATATTCACGAACCTTCAAAACTTGCCCGCGCATCACACGCGCGTAGCCGACCCAGCCGATAACGCACAAAGCAAGAATCAATTTACCCAAACCCGCGCCCAAAAATGCAACGAGGGCAATCGCAAGCAATAAACCCGGAAAGGCGAGAAAAACATTAAAAATGTAACCGGACATAATTTTATCAATCCAGCCGCCGTAAAATCCGGCAATCGCGCCGACGAAAATTCCGATGATTGAAGAAACGACGACGACGATAATTCCGACTTCCAGAGAAATTCGCGCCCCGAAAACGATACGCGAAAAAACGTCGCGCCCGAGCGCGTCCGTTCCAAACCAATGCTCTGCGGAGGGCGCGGCGTAACGTATCGCCATGTCTATCGCCGTAACGTCGTGCGTGGCGATAAACGAGGCAAAAATTGCCGTTAAAATAAAAACAGCGGCAATCGCAAGTCCGATGTAAGTTAATCTATTCATTCGACATTTATCATTTAACATTTATCATCCACCGTTGGTTAAATGACAAATGTCCAATGATTTATGAAAGCCTGATGCGCGGGTCTAACCAGCGATAAACCAAATCTGTCAAAGAATTTGCCAGAATATATGTAACGCTGATGACGAGAACGCAGCCTTGCACCAGGCGATAATCGCGTTTGCCGATGCCGTCTTCGAGAAGTAAAAGCCCCAAGCCTTGCCAGCTAAAAATCTTTTCGGTGATAATTGCGCCCGCCAGCAGAACGCCAAGCTGCAAACCGAGAATCGTCACGACCGGAATCAAGCCGTTTTTCAAAACGTGCTTATAGACGACTTTTCGCTCACTCAAGCCTTTTGCACGCGCCGTGCGAACATAATCTTCGCCGAGTTCTTCAATCACGCTGGAGCGAATCATTCGGGTTAAAATCGCTGAAAGCGCCGCGCCCAAAGTTACGGCGGGCAAAATTATATCTTCAGGATGAGCGCTGCCCGTCGGCGAAAACCAGTGAAGTTTGACCGCGAAAATATAAACCAGAAATGGTCCAATCACGAAGGTCGGCAAACTAATTCCAAGTAAAGCGATGAACGACGAAGCATTATCAATCAGCGTGCCTTTATTCGTTCCCGCCAAAACGCCGAGCGGAACGGCGATTCCGACGGCGACAATCAAAGCGGCGACGGCGAGTTTGATGGTTGACGGATAACGCTCCAAAATCATACTCAAAACCGGACGGTCGGTGCGAAAAGAATTTCCCAAATCGCCCGTCAAAACGCCTTTCCAATAATCCAGATAACGATTGTCCGCGCCGTTCCAAGCAAAACCTTTTTCATCCGTATAAGCAAAGAAAAACGCCGGTTTGTCGAGTCCGTGTTTTTGATTGAAATTAGCGATTTGTTCGGGCGTCGCCTGGTCGCCCAGGATTGCCGTCGCCGGGTCGCCCGGGACTAATTCAATCAAAAGCGTAACCAAAGACACAACCGTCCACACGACTAATAAAAGAAGCGCGGCTTGACGTGCGAAATTAAGAATTTTGTATTTCATTATTGCCAATCGGACAAAAGAATTATTCTTGGAAAGCTGCTGCGAACAGAATTATAAAACTTTTCGTCCGCAGTGACGAATTCGCAATTTTCTCTAATGCTTAAGGCGAGATAAATTGAATCGTAAAACGTGCGTTTGTATTGGACGGCAATTTTGAAAGCGTCGTCAAACAGCAAGGTTATCGGCGTGAGAGTAAAGGAAATCTTTTTGAATTCGCTAATGGCAAAATCAGCGTCTTTCGGATTAAGACCTTGAAAAATCTGTTTTTTCCAAATGATATTGCCGAATTCAGCGTAAATCAAATCAGGCGCGAGAAATGAAAGAGTTTGACTTCGATAATCTTTAAGAATTTGCAATGCTTTCGGAGAATCATCCTCTGCGACAAACCACTTAGCTGAAACGCCGCTGTCGACAACTAAATTTTTCATCCGCGCATTCTGTCCTCTCGCAGCGTCTCGGTGCTGTTTTCCATCACGCCGTATTTTTCCTTCATTTTTTCGTGAAATTCAAGAATTCCGTCAACAACTTCGCGGCGATTGGCGAGTTCGAGTTCCTTCCATTCGTCGAGAAACTTTTCTACATCTTCAAAACCTTTGCTTTGCGCGACGGTCTTCAATTTTTGATATGTTTCGTCGGAAACGGTTATTGTAACGCTCATTGTTTTACTCCTGAATGAATCGCGGCAACTCCGCCGGTCAGATTTTTATATTCTACAACGGAGAAGCCGACTTTGCTCATCATTTTTGCCAGATTTTTTTGGTCTGGAAATCTTGAAACCGATTCGGACAGATATTCATACGCGCCGCGCGAGCCGCTGAACACGCCCCCGATTTTCGGCAGAATTCCTTTGAAATAAAATTGGAAAATTTGACGAAAACCCGGAATTACCGGACTTGAAAATTCTAACACGACTAACTTTCCGTCTCGTTTCAGAATTCGCAAAAGCTCGCGCAAACCGTCTTCCCAATTTGCCAGATTTCGCAAGCCGAAGGCAATCGTTACGGCGTCGAAACTCGCATCGGCAAACGGCAATGAAAGCGCGTCGGCTTCGATATACGGAATCGAAACATTTTCCCGTCCGTTTTTTTGAGCGGCGATTTCAAGCATCGGACGGCAAAAATCCGTGCCGATTATTTTTGCGGCAGCGTTTGTTTGCAGTTCGACCGCCAAATCGCCCGTTCCGCACGCAACATCTAAAACGACCGATTCTTTTCTGTCCAAAATGTCTTTGAGCTTTTTGCCGACCAATCTTCGCCAGCTTTTATCGATGTTAATTGAAAGAAAATGATTGAGAAAATCGTATTTCGGCGAAATGCGCGAAAACATCTCGCGCACGGTGCGGGCGTGTTTCAGTTCGTCGGCGGTTCTTTCGTTCGGCATTTTTTGTAAATGTTAATCTGCGAATCTTTGCCTTGCTACTGCTTCTTCTCGCCTTTTGAATTCAATGTCAAAACTGTTGCTGTCGGCTCTTTTGTCAATCTGTCGGCAATTTTCTGCACGTCCATAACCGAAACATTATTTATTTTTTGAAATTCTTCTTGAGCGGTAATAAGTTTGAAAGTATCAACATCAAACCACAAATCAGCAAGACTTTTTTGATTCATTTCCGTCGCCGTTTCATTCCTAGCTCTTTCAAATTCATCAATCGAAATTTTTTCGGATGCCAAAAATGCCGCTAAATTTTCGGTTCTGGCAACAATCATACCCAATTGTGATTCCGCATCCAGCGACGAGTAAGATATTCCGACAAGTATCGCGCCCGGCAACAGATTGGAGCTTTGGAGAACAAAGGCATCGATTAGATTTTCCTTTGAAAATTTCTTTAGCAGGCGGGTTTGCATAATTTTGATTAGAATTTTTGAAGCTACAAAGTCCTTGTCATTTCGTGCCGGACCGCGCATTACGTAGCGAATTTCAGAATTTTCAAATAGCGGGGAATTAGTGATTACCGCTTTTGTATCTACCGCATCAGGCTGACGAAAGGTCGCTGGAATTTTTTTATCGGCTTTTCCCCACGCCCCGAAGTAACGGCGCACGGCACGAAAGGCTAAATCCGGTTTGACATTGCCGCTAATGGCAAGCGTCGCGTTGTCGGCAGTCAAAAATCTCTGCTTGGCGAAAAGCAAATCGGCAAAATCAATTTTCGCCAATGACGCGCTCGTCCCGACTTTCGCTCTGCCGTAGGGAAAATCGCCGTAGAAACGCTTTGCCGCCGCCAGGTCGGCAATATACGCCGGATTTTTTTCGAGTTCCTTGACTTTATCGAGCCGCGCGGAAACAACTTTGGCGGTTATTTCCTTATTGATTTGCGGATTGGTTACGGCGGTTGCCAGCGTTTCTATAAGAGTTAAAAATTGATCTGAATTTGCCGTGGCGTTAATTTGAAGATAATCGAAATTGCTCGCAACTTCGAGGCTGCCGCCCAAATCTTCCTTGAAAAATTCTTTTTGCGCTTCGTTCGGAAACAAAGCGTCGGCAAGCAAAGCCATCACGCCTTCCTTACCTTGCGGGTCAAAAGCCGAACCGCTGTGAATTCGCAGCTTGACCGTAACTTTTTGCGCTTGCGGTTCGTTCCAAACGAGCAGTTTCAAACCGTTGAGCAATTTTTCCTGTCGCGGTTCGGGCAGCTTTGTTGTCTGGGCGAAACAAACGGAAGCCAATTGAAACAAAAGCAAAACCGGAATCGTAAATTTTTTGAAATCGTTGTTGTAATTCATTTTCTAAAATGTGAATCGTAAATTGTGCATTGAAAAAAGTTATTTGTTAGTTGCAGAACAAGTATTTTTCGTTGGCAGCCGAAAGCCGAATCGGTTTATGATTTGCTCTTTGCGATTGACGATTGACGATTTACAATCATAACGGGCGAACAAAAATTTTAGATGCGTTGCAGGCATCGCGTCAAACCGATAAAGCATCTATAAAATTGTTGTAATTTAGTCAAGGGTTAAGTTAAAATTTTCCCGTAAAACTTAACATCCGTAAAAATTCGTTTATAATAAGAGAAATTAGTTGGAGACTTTGGAAGAGCCTAAAAAGTTTGAGAGGTTAAACAGATGGGAAAGATAGTAAAACATTGCGTCGCTTGTGAAGAAAGTTTTGCCCAGAAATTCGTGTTTTGTCCGAATTGCGGCGGAGCTTTGAAGGCATTTGAGATGAATCCGGTTCAGGAGGAAGCTAAAGTTGCGGCAGACCGACCGACGGAAGCGGCAAAAGTGTACGAAACGCCGAAGGTCAGCCAACCGGACAACAATAATTTTGCGATTCCGGCGCCGCCGCCGCCACCGCCCGCAACCAGAATTTACGGAAATTCTCCGAAAATCGAACCGGCAATCGTTCCTGTCGTAACCGCTTTTTCCGCTAACGGAAATTCTTCAAACGGAACGACGGCAAACGATATTCAGCCGAGTGTCGAGAAAGTTGTTTCAGACCAACCGACGGCAAAGACAAAAGTTGCGGAAATCTTCGACACGCAAAATTCTCCTCTGAAGAATTCGACGACGGTTGTAACAAAACCTCCGGCGGCAACTGTCGCGGCAGGCGCGAACGGGAACGGCAACGGCGGTCAATACCAAACGACAAATCACGCTTATCAGCCGACAAACAGCACTCAAAACAATTATGCGGACGACGGTTTCCACGTTACGGTTATCGAAGAGAAAAACGTCGGACAGCGCAATATGCTGCTGCTCGGCTCGATGTTTTTGATGATGAGTCTGGTGGTCGGCGGTGTCGTCTATTCGCTTTTCAATAAAGATTTATTAATCGGCGCGATTGACGCGGGCAGTCCGTTGTATATCACGCCGATTGAAGATGTGCCGATGCCTATCGAGGAACAACCAAAGCCTAAAATTGAAAAAGATTCCGGCGGCGGCGGCGGCGGCGGGAAAGAAAATCCTGACCCGATAACTAAAGGCGCGTTACCGACGCAGGTTGAAAAACCGGCTAATCCGCTATTGATGGTTACTAAAATGACCAATCCGGATTTTGTCGTAAAAAATGAAACGCAGGGAAATATCAAGCGAGAACCGACCAACGAACAAGTCGGTCTGCCTAGCGGTTTAACATCCGACAGATTATCGAGCGGCGGAGGCAACGGCGGAGGTTTTGGAAACGGAAGAGGCGCGGGCGCCGGAAACGGTCGCGGTACCGGTGAAGGAAATGGTATCGGTTCAGGAAGCGGAAACGGAAACGGCAATGGAAACGGCAACGGAACCGGTGATGGAACAGGCAGCAGAACACCGCCGCCACCGCCGCCGGCGGTAGCCGTCGGTCCGACAACCGGCGTTGTAATTACCGCTAAACCACGCGCTCCTTATACTGATGCGGCTCGGCAAAATCAATTTACCGGAACGGTTACCTTGCGCGTAACATTTCTGTCGAGCGGACAAATCGGAAGTATTTCGCCGATTAGCGGACAGCCTTACGGTTTGACCGAACAGGCGATTGCGGCGGCGCGGCAGATTCGTTTTGAGCCTGCAAAAAAGAACGGCGTTCCGCAGACCGTTACCAAACAGGTTCAATACAGTTTTACGCTTTACTAAAACTTCAAATAACTTTTCTTAAAAGTCGTGAGTCAAAGAATTTGGCTCACGACTTTTTTTTGTTAAATCAAGAATCAAGCCCGAAGAATTTCTTGATTGAATGAAACACGCCCGCGTTATTTTCCGGCTTTACCGAATCTGTTTCGGATTTCTTTTCGGCTAAAAGCGTGCGGCGTTCTTCGACGATGCGGCTGAAACTTTCGACCAGTTCGGGATTTTCTTCAAGAATCGGTTTCAGAGAAAGATTGTCTATTTCCAATACTTGAGTTTCTTCTTCGGCAATCACGGTCGCCGTTCTCGGTTCGCCCGTCAGAAGTCCCATCTCGCCGAAAAAATCGCCTTCGCGCAAAGTGTTGAGAAGCTTCGTCTGATTTTCTTCTTTTATCTGCACTTTGACCGAGCCTTTGTGAACGACGAACATTGATTTGCCTTGCTGACCCTGCCGCACGATTGGCTCGTCCGGCGCGAAAACTCTGACGCGGCTGCCTTCGGAAAGTATTTGCATTTCTTCGCCCGAAAGCGCCGCAAAAATCGGAACGTTGCTGAGGCGTTCGGAAATTTCATTCCCTGTTTCGACAAAATCGTCTTCTTCGACTTTATTTTCGATATGAATGGTTTGCGTCGGATATGCAAACTCAATGCGCTCGCGCTGAAACGCATACCAGATTCGCTGGCGGACGAGCGCGTCGGTGTCGTTATGCTTTGTATAATCTTCGAGCCAATACTTGACTTCCCAATCGATTCCGCTCGCGCCCAAATCCCTGACGCGCACGACGGGACGAATTTTTTGGGAAACGTTTTCGATTTGGCGAACGGCTTCGCGCACGATTTGGACGGTTCTGGCAGGCGAATTTGTGTAAATCGTATTAAAAAAAACGAGTCGCGCGTTGAGATTGTCGCGCGGCGAGACTTCAATCGCTTCCTTACCTAAAACGCTGTTGCTGATAATCAAAAACTTGTTTTGAAACGTGCGGATTTTCACGCCGCGCCACGAGATGTTTTCAATCACGCCCGTGCCTTTGGTCGGAATCGAAATAACGTCGCCGATTTGAAACGGCTGGTCAGCCGACATCGCAAGTCCGGCGAAAAGATTTCCCAAAGTGTCCTGCAAAGCGAGACCGATAATGACGCCTAAAATCGTCGAAGTCGTAAAGAGCGCCGCAAGGTCAACGTTCGGATATTGCGAATTAAAGATTATAAAAAAGGCGACGATATAAATGATTATGGATAAGACGTTTTGCAGCAGAGTGGAAAATTCATACTCGCTCGAACGAAGCGCGGTACTGAAAATCAGAGTTTTCAAAAATCGTATCGTCGAAATTATCAAACTCATCCACAAAATAACTTTTAAGATACTAAAAACCTGCACAAGCAACACAACGAATGTTTCCGCCATCTTTCCTTCGGTTTTACTGAAAACACGGGAAATATATTCGTTGACCGATTCCTTGATTGCGGCGATATTCGCTCCTAAAAGGTCTTCGACAAACCGAATCAGAATCAGCAGAAAAATAACCGTTCCGACAAAAATTACATAAAATAAAACTTTTCTCCGCAGGCTGGATTTTTCCATAAGTTAGTTTAGGATTCAAGATTCAAGATTCAGGATTCATGATTTAAGACTTGAGATTATAATGTAAGATTTTGAGTTCTAAATCCTAAATCTTGAATCTTGAATCATTAAAAAATATCAATAATCGTCGTCGCAAGCAATAAAAGCGAGAGAATCGAAACGATAATCGTAATAATCCACGCGATAAGATTAAACAAAAAGCCGTTTTTGTATTCGCCCATAATCTCGCGGTTACCGGAAAGCGAAACGACGGCGACGAGAATGAACGGCAGCAATAGACCGTTGATACACTGCGTAAAAAGCAGAAGTTTGATTTGCGGAATGCCCGGAATCAAAGCCACAATCGCGCCGATTAAAATCAGGGAAGTAAAAATGCCGAGAAAAATCGGCGCTTCGCGGAAACTGTGCGAAAGACCTTTTTCAAAACCGAGCGCTTCGCTGACCGAATACGCCGTAGCAAGCGGCAGCACGCCCATTGCCAGCATCGCCGCGCCGAAAAGTCCGAGAGCGAAAAGATATTTTGCATAAACGCCCGCCACCGGAACGAGCGCTTGCGCGGCGGTCGCGGCGGAATCGAGTTCGGTAATTCCCTGAATGTGCAGAGTCGCGGCAGTGCAAATGACGATAAACGCCGCAATCGCGCAGGCGAAAACCGTCCCGACAATCGCGTCGGCGCGAACCAGCGGATAATCTTCCTTATCCATTCCTTTTTCGACCACCGCAGATTGCACATAAACCTGCATAAACGGCGTGATGGTCGTTCCAATCAAAGCCATCATCGTAAAAAGATAACCCGAATCGAAGCTAAAACTCGGTTTAACCGTTTCGACGGCGACCGTTGACCAATCGGGTTTTGCCAGGAAAGCTGAAATAACATAACCGAAAAACACGAGCGACATTGCCAGAAATACTTGCTCGATGCGTTTTTGCGTGCCTTTGACGACCAGCCACCAAACGGCGGCGGCGGTCAAAGGTATCATAATGTAGCGCGAAATACCGAAAAGCTCCGAAGCCTGCGCGATGCCGACGAATTCGGAAATAATCACGCCCGTATTGGCGATTAAAAGCGCGGACATTACCAGAGCAGTCCAGCGCACGCCGAACTGCTCGCGGATTAAATCAGCTAAACCCTGCCCTGTAACCACGCCCATTCGGACGCACATTTCCTGCACGATAATCAAACTCAAAGTCATCGGAATAAACGCCCATAAAAGCGTGTAGCCGTAGCTTGCGCCGACGCTCGAATAAGTAGCGATTCCGCTCGCGTCGTTGCCGGCGTTGGCGGCGATGATTCCGGGTCCTAAAACGGCAAGATAAGCGTAAAATCTATTGGAAGACAGGCTGCGGCGGACACGCGCGGGAAAGCGGCGCAGATTTTGCACAAATTTTCTGTTGGAAAACCTCGAAAAAATCATTGGTTCGACTGTCGCCTTCGTTCATAAAATTAGTGGCAGTTAGAATAAAAGTTTATCGCGCTTTTTAGGATTGCGCTCTCCGCCTTCTAAATAGAAACTTGAATATAACGCGATTATTGAAAACTTAAAAGCGAGTGATTAGGAATTTTGAATTTTTCGCTAAAAAGCCATAAACTCAAAGTTAAAGCATTTTAATCCAAAATCTAAAATCCAAAATCAAATATGGCACACAATCTTTTTAATACTCGGCAAACATTCAAAACCGGAACAGGCGCGGACGGCGCTTTTTATTCTTTACCGCAATTGGAAAAGGAAGGCGTCGCAAAAGTATCTTGCCTGCCGGTTTCGATTCGCATCGTTTTGGAATCGGTTCTCAGAAATTTTGACGAAAAAAAGGTGCAGGAAAAAGATGTTCGCAATCTTGCCGAGTGGAGCGCGAACGACGAGCGCAGCAATGAAATTCCGTTTGTCGTCGCCCGCGTTATTTTGCAGGATTTTACGGGCGTTCCGCTTCTGGTCGACCTCGCGGCGATGCGTTCGGCGGTCGAACGTTTGGGTAAAGATACGAGTTTAATCGAGCCGCTCGTTCCGGTCGATTTGGTGATTGACCATTCGGTGCAGGTCGATTACGCGGGTTCGGAAGAAGCGTATCAGAAGAATATGGAAATGGAATTCAAGCGCAACGAGCAGCGTTATCGTTTTCTGAAATGGGGAACGCAAGCATTTGACGGTTTCAGCGTCGTGCCGCCGGGAATCGGAATCGTCCATCAAGTCAATCTCGAATATCTGGCAAAAGGCGTGTTCGAGCGCGACGGCGTTTATTTCCCTGACACTTTAGTCGGGACGGATTCGCACACGACGATGATTAACGGTCTCGGAATCGTCGGTTGGGGCGTCGGCGGAATCGAAGCCGAAGCCGCGATGCTCGGTCAGCCGGTTTATATTTTGACGCCGGACGTCGTCGGCGTTAACTTGTCGGGCGAATTGCCGCAAGGCACGACTGCGACCGACCTTGTTTTGCGCGTTACCGAAATGCTGCGAAAGGCGCAGGTCGTCGGTAAATTCGTCGAATTCTTCGGCGAAGGCGCGGCGAGCCTGCACGCCACAGACCGCGCGACGATTGCGAATATGGCGCCCGAATACGGCGCGACGATGGGCTTTTTCGGCGTTGACGAAAAAACTCTGGATTATTTCAGAGCGACGGGAAGAAGCGAAGAACACATCGAAACGATACGCAATTATTACACGGCGCAGGAAATGTTCGGCATTCCGAAAGAAGGAGAAGTCGATTATTCAATTGTTCTCGATTTGAATTTAGCGACGATTACGCCATCTGTTGCCGGACCGAAACGACCACAGGACAGAATCGAGCTTTCTAATTTGGATGATAGATTTACCGAGCTTTTTACCAAATCCGTCGCCAACGGCGGTTACGGCAAACAAGCCGAAGAACTCGAAAAACGCTTTATGGTAACGATGGGCGCGAAATCAATCGCGCACGCGGCGGGCGGCGGCGAGCAATCGCCGAAATCGATTCCGCTTCCGGTCATCAACAATGTCAGCGAAAAGAATACCAACGTTTTAACCGAAGTCGAGATGATGAACAATCGCCCGACGCCTGACCGCGTGGAAGATTTGGACGAAGTAACCGAAACTCAAAACACTTCAATCGGACACGGCGACGTGCTTATCGCGGCGATTACTTCCTGCACGAATACTTCCAATCCGAGCGTGATGCTTGCCGCCGGAATCGTGGCGAAAAAGGCGGTCGAAAAAGGAATGAAAGTTCCGCCGTATGTCAAAACATCGCTCGCGCCCGGCTCGCGCGTCGTAACTGAATATCTTGAGAAAGCCGGATTATTAACGTATTTGAATCAAATCGGTTTTAACCTTGTCGGTTACGGCTGCACGACTTGTATCGGAAATTCAGGACCGCTCGACGCCGGAATCGAAGACGGAATTGTCGAAAACGATTTAATAGCCGCTTCGGTCTTGTCGGGCAACCGCAACTTTGAAGCCCGCGTTCATCAAAATATCAAAGCAAATTTTCTGATGTCGCCGCCGCTCGTCGTCGCTTACGCGCTCGCCGGAACGGTTATCAAAGATGTCTATCTGCATCCGATTGGACAGGACGCGGACGGCAGCGACGTATTTCTCAAAGACATCTGGGCTTCGCTCGATGAAGTAAAAGAGGTTCTCGAAACCGCCTTCGAGCCTGAAATCTACAAAAAACTTTACGGCGATTTTGCCGAGCAAAACCCTTTGTGGAACGAAATTCCTTCGACCGAAGGCGACGTTTATCAATGGGAAACCGATTCGACTTATATCCAAGAGCCGCCGTATTTTGAAGGTTTCTCGATGCGGACGGGGAAATTTTCAGACATCAACGGCGCTCGCGCTCTGGCAGTTTTCGGCGATTCGGTCACGACCGACCACATCTCGCCCGCCGGTTCAATCAAACCGAGTTCGCCCGCCGGACTTTATTTGCAGGAACACGGCGTCGCGCCGGAGAATTTTAATTCCTACGGTTCAAGGCGCGGCAACGACCGCGTAATGCTGCGCGGAACATTCGCCAACGTCCGCATCAAAAATCTGATGGTCGCGCCGAAGGAAGGCGGTTTTACGTGCTTTCAACCCGACGGCGATGATATGTCGATTTACGATGCCGCAATGAAATATAAGGAATCGGACACGCCTTTGATGATTTTTGCGGGACAGGAATATGGCACGGGAAGTTCGCGCGATTGGGCGGCGAAAGGCACAATGCTGATGGGCGTAAAAGCGGTCATCACACAATCGTTCGAGCGTATTCACCGTTCAAATCTCGTCGGGATGGGCGTTTTGCCGCTACAGTTCAAAGAAGGCGAATCGGCGCAGAGTATAAATTTGCAAGGCACGGAAACATTCGATTTAATCGGACTCGAAAACGCGGAAGTCAGACCGCGCCAGAATGTTACGTTGCGCGTGCATCGAAACGAAGGCGAGACGGAAGAAATCCAATTGATTCTGCGAATTGACACGCCGATTGAACTCGAATACTACAAAGCCGGCGGGATTTTGCCATATGTTCTGAGACAGTTAATAAATCAATAAATTTACCGTTTGAAAACTATGCGAAACATAGCCGCCCGACATTATTACAGTTTAGAAGAATACGCCGAACTCGAAAAATCTTCGGAAGAGCGGCTCGAATACTTCGACGGTAACGTCTGGAGTATGGCGGGCGCGTCGCCGACACACGAAGAAATCGTCGCCAACACGATTACCGAACTCAAAAACAAACTGCATGGTAAGGATTGCCGCGTTTTCGGCTCGAATCTGCGGGTCAAAGTGCCGATTTACAAACCATATCGGTATCCTGACGTAACCGCTCTGTGCGAGCAGCCGATTTATGAAAACTTTTATGGTTTGGAAGTCCTGGTTAATCCGCGTTTGATTGTCGAAATTCTCCCGCCTTCGACCGAATTATTTGACGAAGGGGATAAATTTACTTATTACAAATCAATCGAAAGTTTCACCGAATATCTTTTAATCTCGCAAAACCGCCCGCACGTCACGCTCTTCACCAAGCAGGACGAAAAGGTTTGGCTGCACCGCGAATATAATTCTCTGGATGAATCAGTGTATTTATCCTCGCTCGACTGTGAAATATCGGTTGCGGAAATATACTCGGGTATCAAGTTTGCTGAAACGGAACATCCGCGCTTTCCCTTTGAACGCGAAGATTTCAGGTAATCGCCGCAAGATTAGCGAACCGAATTGATCGCTCGGCAATAAAAGGTTTAGGCTGTAAAACTAAATTCACCATCCAAACAAAAAGCCCGGCTTTATAAAGCCGGGCTTTTTGTTTTTGCTCTCTGAAAGCTAGAGATTAATAACCTCTGATAATACGGCGAAAGATGCTGCCCGCATTATTCGTGGTGCGATTTCGGTTGCCGTTGCCGTAGCGACCGTTGTTGTAATACTGGTTTTGAGCTTCGCTGAAACCTTGCAGGAATGCTTGGCGATAAGCCTGTTTGTAGCCTTCCTTGTTTCCGTAGGAAGAATTATAACCGTTGGTTGCGCGTTTGTAGTCTGAAGTTCCGGTTGGGTTGTTATGCCGTTCGCGGGCGTCTTCCGCGCCTTTT
Organism: uncultured Pyrinomonadaceae bacterium; assembly: GCA_964235785.1. Lineage (GTDB taxonomy): Bacteria > Acidobacteriota > Blastocatellia > Pyrinomonadales > Pyrinomonadaceae. Next base: position 49,090 of record CAXSBF010000027.1, read on the forward strand.
CTCAAACCGTCGTTGTAACCGTTTTGCTGCGCGATACGATAAAGATTGTTGTAATTACCGTTGTTGCCGTAACCGCCGCCGCCGTTGCCGTAATAGCCGTCGTTGCGGTTATATCCGCCGTTGTTGCCGTAACCGTCATCGTTACGATTTTGACGTTGCTGTTCCTGACGGGCGCGTCTCTGTTCTTCGCGTTGACGCTGTTGCTGACGACGATAATAATCATCGTTATTATACTGCGCGTTCGCCGTCACGCCCGACATCATCAAAAAACCAAAAGCCAGCGATAAAACCAAAGCCGTATTTTTTATTTTGCGTTGTAAATTTTTTGTCATCATATTTGCATCACCTCTGCCAACGATTTAGCAATCATTATGCCAAATATCGACGGCGACAAAAGTGTTTATTTATCGAACATCTTTACATTTCAAAATTCAAACCATATCTCAAATCGTATAACCCTTAACGCATTTCGTTACATTTTGAGAGTTGAAATTATAAAAAGGAAAAATTGCGCAATGACGCGCCGATTCCGCTTGCGACAAATACATCACACTCGGTCAGAGAAACAAGGTCAAAAAATCCAAATCGTGATAAGGTGCTTGAGACCTAAGGAAAAAATATATGTTAAAAAAACTCGCACTGACAATTTTTATGCTGACCTGCGCTCTGTCGGCGTCGGCACAAACCACAACCGCTTCCGAAAAACAAGCCGCGATAAAAGAACTCGTTTTCTTGATGAACGGCGATAATAAAATGGAAGAAATGATGACCGCGATGGTTCCGCAAATGCAGGCGCAACAAGACGCGACATTGAAATCATCGCTCGACGAGCGAACCGATTTAACTGCAGCCGAAAAACAAGCGCTTGCCGAATCTTTTGTCTCCGACCGGAAATATTCGGTCAAACGCTTGATGGACAAGATGATGCAGAAGCTCAATTACAACGAATTAGTCAATGAGATTACCTCTACAATGCTTGATAAGTATTACACGCTCGAAGAAATCAAGGATTTATCCGCCTTTTACAAAACGCCGACCGGACAAAAAGCATTAAAAATGATGGCGCCGGTTATGACTGACACGATGACGGCGATGCAGGAGCGCGTGATGCCGAAAATAATGATGGTTATCAAGGAAATGATGGACGAAGACAAAGCCGAAATCGCACAAAAGATAAACGCTAAAAAGCCGAGAACGAAAAAGGCGGCAGGTTAATAAAGTTTGACGAAATAAGATTCGAGTAAATAGCAGTTTCAATAAAATGATTCGGCTAAATACCGAAAGATTCGAGTTTTGTTTTTGATTTTTGAGAAAAGAAAAAAGGTCTGTCGGTTTTATCCGATAGACCTTTTCTTTCTAAATTTGTAATGCTCGCTCGGAGCAAAAAGTAATTCTTGTTACGGAAGTTTTAGACTGTCGCCTGTTGCTGCGGACGACTGTCTAATTCATAAAATCTGACCGGAACCGCTCCGTTCACCTTCGCTTCATCCTTACGCATCTCATACCATTTATCACAACTTTCGCAGTGATACAGCTTAAACGAATTCGCCGTCTGATTATCAAACTTCAATTCATCATCGCAATGCCAACAAGTCATATTTTATTTGCCCTCCAGAAGTAATTAAAAGTTATATTAGCACAAAATCCGGTTCAATTACTATACATTTTTACGCCGCAATATCAAGCCTGTAACTGTTTGGAAATTAAATATTTGAGAAGATAATTGACGCTCATTCGAGAGAAAATAAACCGACTTCAATGTTTGATTTTTTATTTTATCTTTCCCGGATAATCGGAAACTGACTCTTTTTGTCGCTCGTAAAAGGCGATATGCTGCCGGCGCGAAGGGGGAATTATTTACATACCGGGCGAAATTGTTAAAATTGTCCTATGTCTAGTTTCGCCTGGATGATTATTCTGGTTTCGATTTTAACGCTGGTCGGAACAGCCGTTTTGGTTTTAATCACCGTAAAATACTATTGGGGCGCGAGAGGCACGCCGCCTTTGACCGGCGCGGAATATCGTCGGCAGAAAGAAGAAGAATTGCGTCTCAGAGCCAAACAGATTGAATTTGCCGCCAAAAATCCGCGTGCGGCACGCAAGAGTAGTTTTTGGGACAATAGTAAAGTCTATAAAGACAAAGAGCATTAGCGGAAAATTTCGTGTATTAAAAAATACGAATCAGGTCAAACGGTTGCATCGTTTGACCTTTTCTTTTATCTTTCTTACGTAATAAAATTTCTACTCAATTTTCCGAATCTCGCATTAAATCCTATGTCGAAACTCTTAATCAATCGATATTACAACGAATTGGACAAACTAAAACGCTTTGGCGGCAGTCATAACGAGACATCAATCAGAGATGCTTTCAAATCTCTCGTCAATTCTTACGCCGAACGACGCAATTTGCTGCTCGTGCCGGAAATCGGTGTCAAAGGTAAAAAGGGAAATACGATTTACCCTGACGGCGTGTTGAAAAACGCGACGCGCTTTGAATTCGGTTATTGGGAATCCAAAGACGGCAAAGACAAACTCGACTTTGAAATTAACAAGAAACTCAAAGAAGACGGTTATCCCGATTCAAATATTATCTTTGAAGATACAAACGAAGCGGTCTTGTATCAGGAAGGCGAGTTTGTGCAGCGCGTCTCGATGCTCGATGAAGAACGGCTCGATAATATCCTTACGAACTTTATCAATTACGAACCGGCGATTGTTAAAGAATTCGGCAAAGCTCTCGAACGCTTCAAAGAAGACGTTCCCGATATTGTTAAAAACCTGCGCCAGCTTATCGAAGTCAAAGCGGAAAAGAACAAATCTTTCGTGGAAAAGCGCAATCGTTTTCACGAACTCGCGCAAAGTGAGATTAACCCTGAAATAACTCTCGAAGACGTGCGCGAAATGATAATTCAGCACATCCTGACCGAAGATATTTTCAATAATGTTTTCGGCAACGCGGCATTTCATCGCTACAACAACATCGCCCGCGAACTCGAAGACGTTATCAACCACTTTATGGATTACGGCGAGCGGCAAAACCATCTGCAAACCATCAAATCCTATTACGACACAATCCGCGATGCGTCGTCCGGTTTGACCGACCATCACGAAAAGCAAAAGTTTCTCAAGAACATCTACGAAAATTTTTACAAAGTCTATAACCCGAAAGGCGCGGACAAACTCGGCGTCGTTTATACACCGAATGAAATCGTCAGATTTATGATTGATTCGACCGACTGGCTTTTGCATGAGCATTTCGGCACGGCTCTGCACGAAAAAGGCGTGGACATTCTCGACCCGGCTACCGGCACGGGAACATTCATCGCCGAACTCATCGAACACATCAGCCACCGCGACCTCGAATATAAATACCTCAACGAGCTGCACGCTAACGAAGTCGCCATCCTGCCGTATTACATCGCCAATCTCAACATCGAATACACCTATCAGCAGAAAATGAACGATTACAAAATGTTTGAAAACATTTGCTTCGTTGATACGCTCGACAACACCGACGCGCTCAAATATAAGGATAAACAAGAAATGTTATTCGGCATCAGTTCGGAAAATGCCGAACGAATTAAGAAGCAGAATCAAAAGAGAATCAGCGTTATCATCGGTAATCCGCCGTATAACGCCAAACAAGCCAATTACAACTTTCAAAATTCAAACCGCGCTTATAAAGAAATTGATAGGCGCATCAAAGATACTTACATCAAAGACGGAACGGCGCAGAATCAAATCGTTGTTTATGATATGTTCACGCGGTTTTATCGCTGGTCAATGGACAGACTTAACGACAAAGGCATAATTGCTTTCATCACCAACCGAACTTTTATTGACAGTCGCGCTTTCGACGGATTTAGAAAAAGCGTCCAAAACGAATTTGATTCAATTTATATCGTGGATTTAAGAAGCGATGTCAGAGCGAATCCGAAAATTGCCGGAACGACGCATAATGTTTTCGGAATACAAACGGGCGTTGCCATTGCCTTTTTAGTCAAAGACTCTGAAAAACAAAAAGACAAACGCAAATGCAAAATTCATTACATCGAACTCGACGATTTCTGGCGCAAGGAAAAGAAGCTCGAATGGATACGCGAAAATCCTATCTCGACAATTGCCTTTGAACGCATCGAACCCGACGCGAAAAACAATTGGATTAACCAGACCGACAACGATTGGGATAGTTTATTGCCGTTGATTGATAAAGACGTGAAAGCGGGCAAATCCGAAAAGGCAATTTTTATGCTTTTCTCAAGCGGATTAAAAACACAACGCGACGAATGGACTTATGACCATTCAAAATCTTCTTTGAAAGACAAAATTAATTATTTCATTAAGATTTATGAATCAACGCGTAAGAAGAAAAACTTTGCGGATAAAATGACAATCAAATGGGATGCTGATTTAGAAAGTTATTTGAATCGGAATATCAAGAAAGAATTCAGTGACGCTCAAATTGTCGAAGGATTATATCGTCCTTTCATTAAAGAGTATTTATATGCGAATCAGTAGTTGAAAAGACAGACAAACAGTTGAATTGGTAGAATTTT
>CAXSBF010000028.1:0-53631 GCA_964235785.1 uncultured Pyrinomonadaceae bacterium
TATTCGCTTATCAAGTTGATAAGGCTATCGTTTAATAACCAGCAACTTGGGTTAGTCTTAGTTAGAATTTGTGAAACTAGCGATAGAAAATTAACAGAAAAAATTAGTGAAACAACTAATAGCCAAACTCCTGTAAGCAATCGTGATTTACGCGCAAACGACATGATTCAAAAAAGTTTAGAAGAACAGTTTGAGCAGATTGGGTATTTTTACGAGAGAAAGAAAAATCTTTATATTGATGAAAGCAAAGAATTACGTTTGGATAATGAACTTTTAGGACAATTGTATTTGGCTTATTATTCCAATTTGCCTTCAGAAGCAAAAAACCAAAAATCAAAAGTGTTCGGCGATAGGTATGAAGTCATTTTCAATGAAAATGAGATTAGTGCTGAAAGAATGTTACTGCCTTATAAACTTTACTTGCCTTTTGAACAGAAAAAGCGAGAAATTCAAAGTCGGAAAAGGAAAAAAGAAATAGTTGGTGAGAATGAAACTTTTATCAGCCACGCAACTTTCCATTTGGTTAATGCAGTTAAATTTATTGCTGAAGGTGAAAGTTGGGACTTAAGTAAACCTAAACATTTCAAAGACTCAATTGAAAAAGCAATTTTGTATATTCAAGAATTGGTTGAAAAAGAAAGAAATTTAGTTGATGAGTATAATCACAATAGATTATTTAAGGACTCATCTACAAATGGGAAGATAAAAAATCACATAGAGTCAAAATATACCGAGAAGTCTGTTTAACTTTAGCTTTCTATTAATAAACAATTCTAAATCATTTTCCGGTTTGAGAATTTACAACAAAATCGTAAAACCTTCCTGCTCAAAATGATGGTCGTGAGTGAGAACTTCGTTGATATTCAATTCGCGGCAGACATTCATCGAAATGCAATCGGTCAAACTATAACCTTTGTCGAGACGCGATTCGTAAAGCATCAAACCTTTCAGAAAAACATCTCGCGTTTGTTCGATAACCTGAAAATTTTCATCAGCTAAAACGTCCGCTATGAGAGCGGCAATTTCGCGGCGCGTGTATCTGCCGTAAGCAGAAAAATAATTCAGCACTTCGGTTAAAACCGAATCGGTCGTGACAAAATTATAGCCGTCGATTTGTGATTCCAATTCGACGGCTCTTTTGTGCCACTGGTCGCTTTTTTGAAAGAACGCGGCAAAATACTGCGTGTCAACAAAAGCCGTTTTCATTTTTTCGGCGCTCCATAAAGGTAATGGTCGTGCTGTTCTGAACCGTCTTCCGGCATTTCTTCCCAAACTTCGTCGGGAATCTTTTCAGAACGAGCGCGAATTTTCTGCCAAATCGTTAGTGGGGTTTCCTTTTGGATAGATTCGATTTGGTGAAGAATTTCCTTTTGTTTTTCAATCGGCAAAACTTTCACCCGTTCAAAAATCATTTCAGCAACATCGGTTTGCATAGAATTTACCTCGTTTCCGATTTTATCACGGAATCAAACTAACTTTTTCGCTTTCTTTATAACATTCTCAACCGTAAAACCGAACTCTTTGAAAACATCTGCGGCAGGCGCGCTTGCGCCGAATTTATCTACCGTCAGCGTGTCGCCCGCGTCGCCGATGTATTTTGACCACCCTAGAGACACGCCCGCTTCGATTGCCAGACGCGCTTTGACCGCTTGCGGCAGGACGGATTCTTTGTATTTCGATGTTTGCTCGTCGAAGAATTCCCAGCACGGCATCGAGACGACGCGCGACGGAATGTTTTGAGCGTTTAATTGCTCACGCGCCTGCATTGCCAATCCGACTTCAGAGCCGGTGGCGATGATAATCAATTTCGGAGCGGACGCTTTGCCTTGTTTGTCTTCGGCTTCGGCTAAAATATACGCGCCTTTGTGCAAGCCTTTGGCGTCGGCGAATTTTTTGCGGTCAATCAAATCTACTTTTTGACGTGAAAAGGCAAAAGCCGTCGGCGCTTTGTCGCGTTCGAGCGCGGCACGCCAGGCTTCGCGTGTTTCGTGCGCGTCGCACGGGCGAATGACGGCGAGATTTGGAATTGCTCGCAACGCGGCGAGATGCTCGACCGATTGGTGCGTCGGACCGTCTTCGCCGAGACCGATTGAATCGTGCGTGAAAACGTAGATTGTCTGGATGTGCGAGAGCGCGGCGAGCCGAATCGCGGGGCGCATATAATCCGAGAAAGTTTGGAAAGTTCCACCGTATGGAATGACGCTGCCATACAAAGCCATTCCGTTCATCGTCGCGCCCATCGCGTGTTCGCGGATGCCGAAATGGATGTTGCGACCTTCGTAAGAATTCGGTTCAAAATCGCCCGCGTCTTTGATATTCGTGTTGTTCGACGGCGCGAGGTCGGCAGAGCCGCCGAAAAGCTGCGGAACCGTTCCGGCAATCGCGTTGATGACTTCGCCCGAATAAGCGCGTGTGGCTTTAGCTTCGACATTATCGAATTTCGGCAAGGATTTTTCCCAGCCTTCGGGAAGTTTATTAAGGCGCGTTTCCTTCAAAGTTTTGCCCAAATCACCGTGCGTTTTCTCGTATTTTTTAACGAGCGCGTCCCAATCTTTTTCATATTGCGCGCCGCGTTTTATCGCTTCTCTGAAATGCGTCGCTGCTTCTTTCGGCACGTAGAAATGTTTGTTTTCGTCCCAGCCGAGATTGCGTTTTGTTTCCTTGACGGCTTCTTCACCGGGCGCGTCCGAGTGCGCTTTGTTCGTGCCTTGTTTCGGCATTCCGAAGCCGATAATTGTTTTCACGCGAATCAATTTCGGTTTATCTTTAATTTTGCGCGCTTCTTTTATTGCGTTTTCAATCGCCTTTAAATCGTTGCCGTCCGCAACTTCCAAAACGTGCCAGCCAGCCGCTTCAAAACGTTTCGTGGCGTCTTCGTTAAATGCAAGGCTAGTGTTTCCTTCGATGGTGATGTTGTTGTCGTCGTAAAAATAAATCAGATTCGACAGTTGAAGATGTCCGGCTAGCGAAGCCGATTCATACGAAACGCCTTCCATCAAGTCGCCGTCCGAGCAGATGCAGTAAATATAATGGTCAATAACCGGAAAACCTTTTTGATTAAACTTCGCTGCCAGATGCGCTTCAGCCATCGCCATTCCGACACCGTTCGCAAAGCCTTGCCCCAAAGGTCCGGTCGTGATTTCCACGCCCTTGGTCATAAAATTTTCGGGATGTCCGGGCGTTTGCGAATGAATCTGTCGAAAGCGTTTTAGTTCGCTCATCGGCAAATCGTAACCCGTCAAATGCAATAAACTGTAAATCAGCATTGAGCCGTGTCCGGCGCTCAAAAGAAATCTATCGCGGTTAAACCACTTCGGATTCTTCGGGTTGTAGCGCATAAACTTCGTCCATAGAACATAAGCCGTCGGAGCCATCCCGAGCGGCAATCCAGGATGTCCCGATTCGGCTTTCTGCACGGCGTCCAAAGACAAAGTTCTGATGGTGTTGATGCAAAGTTCGTCTAAATCAATTTTCTTTTTCGGTTTGGTTGCGGTTGTCATAGATTTTTATTTTGTTAATTATTTCGCAGATGAGTTTATCAGTAGATTATAAAACTTTTCGTGTCTTTCGCGCGCCTTTTTATAGATCGCGTTTCGCTTTTTATCAAACTTAAATTCCCGACCTTTCGGCGTAGCAATTTTTTCAACGCTTTCTATTTTGCTTGTAATTTCAAGCGCGAGCAAAACCGCGCCGCGCGAAGACGCCTCGCGCGTGTCGGGCAGAGACATATTTTGTCCGAAAACGTCGGCGATGATTTGCGTCCAGACGGGCGATTCGCGCAAGGCGCCGCCGGAGGCGATGATTTCGCGCACTTTGACGACATCGTTTAATTGGTCGTAGATTTCCGCGAAGCGATAGGCGACCGATTCGAGCGCGGCTTGCACGATGTCAATCGTGTCGGTCGCGGACTTTAAACCCAAGACCGCGCCGTGTGCCGACTCGTTGTATCCGGTGCTGCGCTCGCCCGCGAGGAACGGCAGAAAAGTTAAGCCGTGCGCGTCGGGCGCGCGTTTTTCGATTTCGATTTCGGTTTGGTCGTCATTCGCTTTCAGGCGGAAATTGTCTTTCAGCCAGCGATAAAGTCCGCCGCCGTCTGACAACGCGCCTCCGATGAGGATTCGTTTGCGGTCAATTCGATAACACCACAAACCGACCGGAATTTTTACGGGCGGCTCGCCTTTGAAAGCGACGCGCATCGCGCCTGAAGTTCCAATCATCAGCGCGGCTTTCGATTTTTCCGCGCAGCCCGCGCCGATGTTATTTGCCGCGCCGTCGCCGATTGCCGGAAACCATTTCGCATCTTTTAATTTTGACCAGCGTTTTGCATAAGGTTCGATTAGTTGAAATGTTTCACTGTCTTCGGCAACAATTTCAGGCAAAGTTTCCTTTTCGATTTTTAAAAACTTGAGAATTTCTTCGTCCCAAACGCACTTGCGAATGTCGAAAATTCCTGTTCCCGAAGCCATCGAAACGCCCGTTGCCGCCTTGCCGAAAAAATGCAAAGCCATAAAATCGCTGAACGAGAGCCAGCGGACTGTTTTTTGAAAAACTCGCTCCTGTTCTTTTTGCAGCCACAAAAGTTTCGCCGTCCAATAACTCGAATGAAAACGCGCGCCCGTTCGATTATGGATTTTATCTTCGTCTGAATTTTCGCGTAGATTCGAGACATATTTTCGGCTGCGCGTGTCCGCCCAACCGAAAACCTGCGTCGTCGGATTTCCGTTTTTATCGACACCGACGAGGCTGTGCCAAAACGCGGAAGCGGCGACGTATTCGATTTGCCCGACCAGGTTTTTCGTCTTTTTCAAAACATCGTCGATTGCCTTTTCAACTTGCGCCAACGCTTCGAGCGCGTCAATCTCCGCGCCGCCGTCGGCGGTCAATTTCAGTTGACGCTCGTTTTTGACAAAAGTTTCGGGCAAAACATCGCCGCGAAAATCATAAAGCGCGGCGCGAACGCTCGATGTTCCGATGTCTAAAGCTAAAATGAATGATGATTGCAAAATTATATTGTCGGGAAATTTTTGATAAGTTTAGCCGAAAACTGCGGGTAAATAAAGAATTTGCGGCAAATAATTTTATCTTTCGCCGTTTGCGTCTTTGCGCCGCTTACTGTTTTTGTTAATTTAGATTTTTGAAAAGCGAAAATTAACCGATGAACGAACAAACAAATCAACCGCCGAAGCTCGAACGGACGGCAAGCGGCGATATAAACACAAATTCTTTAGCAGATTTGCTCGAATGGTTTTTGAATTTCGACCAAAAGGTTGCGATTGTCAGAAATCCGCAGGTCGAAGAACTTTTTCGATGGAAACAGCAGGACGATAAAGTCAACGGCGTCGAAATTTACCCGTTTGAAAATGCCGAAGCGCGTTTTGCCATCGGCGTTTTCCAGGCGTTGGGCGAAAATGATTCCGAAGCAAAATTGCAAATTTGGATTACGGAAGTTTTGCAGGCGTTGGGCGAAGCGAAGCAAACAAATGAAGATATTGCGAAAAGTTACAAATTAGACCAAAGCCAATCGCACGTCGAACAAGCCAGTCAAATTCCTTCAAACACCGAAAAACGCCTGTATTTATCAAGCTGCTGGCTCGAATCGTTCTGCACGGCGGAAGCGAGATTTTTGGGCTGGGTTTTTCAGGAAATTTACGCCAAACCGTTTCAACCATTAGTAACTGATAATTGATAGTTGATAACTGATAGTTGTTATATCCAAAAACTATCAGTTATCAACTATCAGCTATCAGTTACTTTGTTGCAAAAGTATTGCATTGGCTAATCTGACCGCTTTGAAAACCTTTTGTGAACCAGCTCATTCTTTGCTGCGCCGAGCCGTGCGTGAACGATTCCGGCACGACGTAACCTTGCGCCTGTTTTTGAATGCTATCATCACCGACCGACGAAGCGGCTTTCATCGCTTCTTCGACATCGCCCGCTTCGAGCATTCCTTTTTGCTGCACGTATTTGCCCCACACGCCCGCGAAACAATCGGCTTGCAATTCAAGTCGCACGGATAATTGATTGGCTTGCGTTTCGCTGGACTGCTGTTGCGCTCGTGTAACCTTATCCATCGTTCCTAAAAGGTCTTGGACGTGATGACCGACTTCGTGCGCGACGACGTAGGCTTGGGCGAAGTCGCCGGGCGCGCCGAATCTTCTTGTCAATTCGTCGAAAAACGCAAAATCGAGGTAGAGTTTTTCGTCGCCCGGACAATAAAAAGGTCCGGTTGACGCGCTTGCCTGACCACAGGCAGAGGGAGTTTGACCGGAAAAAAGGACTAGCCTTGGCTCGGTATATTTGACCTGTGCCTGTTGCGGAAGAACTTGATTCCAAACGTCTTCGGTGCTTTTTAACACCGATGAAATTTTTCTTTTCTGCGCGTCCGTTTGCGTTTGATTCGATTGATTTTGGGGCTGCTGTTCCTGCTGGACGCCCGGCGCGGTTCCGCCTCCGCCCAATTGGTCGAGCAAAGCACGCGGGTCGCCGCCGCACAGCCAGACCAGCAATATCAAAACCAGCGTTCCCAAACCGCCGCCGCCGATTGCCAAACCTCTGCCGCCGCCGCCGCCCATTCCGCGCCGGTCTTCGATATTACTGCTTTCGCCTTCTTCTAACATTCCTTCACCTCAGATTTTCGCGCTCGGGCGCTTAAATTTTATAAAGTTTTCAAATCTTAACATTTTTGCCTGAATTGAAGAAAACTTTTATGCTAAAAAAATGAATTCAGACGAATGGCTGGCAGGCGGCGAGTTTTTTGATTACAAAGGTTTTCCGATTTTTTATCGTTTGAGCGAAAGATGCGATGAAATTCTGCTTTGTCTGCACGGTTTCCCGACTTCTTCGCACGATTTTCAGAAAGTTTGGAACGCGCTCGCCGAAAGATTTCCGGTCTTAGCCTTTGATATGATTGGCTACGGTTTTTCCGCCAAGCCTTATGATTTCAATTACACGACGTTTAATCAAGTCGATGTCTTGCAGGCGTTACTCGAACATTTGAAAATCAAAAAGATTCACATTCTCGCCCACGATTACGGCAACACAATCACGCAGGAATTACTTTCCCGCGCCGAAGAAAAGCGACTCGATTTTACAATCGAAACAATCTGTTTTTTAAACGGCGCACTTTTCCCTGAAACGCATCGTCCGATTCTCGCGCAGAGAATTCTCATTAGCCCAATCGGTTTTTTATTTGGCAGATTTATCTCCGACACAAATTTCAAAAAAAGTCTGGCTTCGATTTTCGGCACAAACACGCAGCCGACGAGCGAGGAATCAGAGGATTTTTTGCGGGTGTTCAAATTCAATAACGGGCGCCGAATCGCACACAAACTCATTCGATATATGGCGGAACGGAAGACGAATCGCGCGCGTTGGGTTGGAGCGTTGGAAAGAATGCAGCAGCCGTTTTTATTTATTAACGGTTCGGCTGACCCGGTTTCGGGCAAGCATCTAGTCGAAAGATTTCGCCAAATCGTGCCGCATCAGACAAACATTGTCGAACTCGACGGCATCGGGCATTTTCCCCATTTTGAAGTTCCCGAAACGATTCTCGAAAAGTTTTTCGAGTTTCAAGATGAAATGACAAAAATAAAATATGGATAATCGACGCAAAATCTTGACAGATGCGGACTTAGGTCATTATTATTCATTTACAGTTCCAACACAGGTTTTCTATTTATCATTTTCTACGGAGGAGAAGAAATATGATTAAACTCGATATTATCAATCGCGTGGCTGATAAAACGGGCGTGCCGAAGCAAAAAGCGGAACAAGTCGTCGACGCGCTTTTTAACGCAATGAAAGAGGCGATGGCGATGGGAAAGCGCATCGAGCTTCGCGGGTTCGGCGTTTTTGTCGTCAAGCCGAGAAAACGCGGCATCGGACGCAACCCGCGCACGGGCAAGGAAGTTCCGATTCCGGCGGGCAAAACCATTCGCTTCAAGCCGGGCAAAGAACTACAAGCTAAAGCCGTCAGAGGCTAAGCAAATTACTGATTAAAAATTGCAAATTACGAATTTCGAGAAATTTGTGTAAGATTTGAGATACGAGAAAAGAATTGAAATCTCACTTCTTTTCTCGTAGTTCGTAAATTTTTTTTGTGCCTGATTTAAATTCGATTACCAATCAGCTTTTTGACCGCCGCGAAGCAATGCGCCCGACGGCTTGGACTTGGGCAAAACACACTGCTCTATTATTAGCCGCTTTTGTAACCGTAACCATCGCGGGCGTTTTTCAGCCGTTTGGCTTTATCGAAATTTTCCCCGATGCTAATCCGCAAACAAACTCGGAAATCCTTCAGTTTTTAAACTCTCTTCCGACGCTTTATTTCCACCTGATTGCCGACACGGTTTACCGGCTTTACACTGATTTTGAAACATTAAAATACGGATTAAAATTTTCAGTCTCGCTGCTGGCGATTTTGACCGCGCACGAATCCGGTCATTATGTTGCGTGTCGGCTTTACGGCGTTGACGCGACTTTGCCATATTTTATTCCATTGCCGCCGCTGCTCGGTCCGGCGGGAACTTTGGGCGCGTTTATCAAAATTGTCTCGCCGATGCCTTCGCGGCGCGCAATTTTCGACATCGGCGTCGCCGGTCCGATTGCCGGTTTCTTGGCAATAATTCCGGTTACAATCATTGGATTGCTGACAGTGCGGCAAACTTCCGTAGAAAATTCTATTTCAGAGCAAATAGGTTTGTATTTTTCACATCCTTTATTTCTACAATTCTTGGCGAAAATTTTTGCAATCAGTCCGACTTTTGAAATTTCCAATCCGTTCCTGGCGGCGGCGTGGCTCGGTCTGCTGGTTACGAGTTTAAATTTAATTCCATCCGGTCAGCTTGACGGCGGACACGCGATTTATGCCGTCTTCGGCGAAAAAATACACGCCTGGACGGGAAGGATTGCGTTTGTCGTAATGGCGACGATTACGATTTTGGGCTGGTTTGTTTATAACAGTCCGAGCGGGCTTCTTTTCACGATTTTGCTGGGCGTAATGATGCGCGTCAGACATCCCGAACCGCTCGACTACACGCCGCTCAATTTTAATCGAAAATTAGTCGCCGTTTTGACCTTGCTGATTTTTATTTCGTGTTTTGTGCCGTTTCCGATTCAAGTTAGGTAAAGCAGTGAAAAACTAAAAGTGAAAAGTGAAAAATATATGATTTTTAGTTTTTCACTTTTCACTTTTAGTTTTTCACTATTAAAGCGCAGTCGAACGCCGATTCAAACAAATCCTTTTTCAATTCGATGGCTTTGCGCTCGATCGCGCAGTCTTCGCGGCTTTCAAGTCTGAGAAACAAATTGCGTTTTTCGAGGTTAAATTTCATTGCCGTAATGTGATTCTCGTGTCCGCGGTCGAGAGCTTCGGCAAGCCGCAAAAGAGCGCCGAGCTGCGCGACCGTTCGCCGGTCTTTTTCGCTTAATTCCATAAAATCCAGATGCTTTTCTTTCGGCAGCGAACCGCGATGATAACGCGCAATGAGCGCGATAATATTTTTTTCGGTTTCCGAAAAGCCGGTCAGCTCCGAGTTTTTGATAAGGTAAAACGAATGTTTGTGATGCGCTTCGTGCGAGATGTGATAACCGACATCGTGCAGCAGCGCGGCGGCTGAAAGCAAAGTTCGTCCGTGCCGCCGAAGTTTGTAAATCGGAGCGAGCGCGTCGAAAATAGTTTCCGCTAAATTCGCCACCTGCAAGGCGTGCGATTCTTCGTAACCAAAACGTCTGCCGATGACGAAAACATCGCGCAGGCGAATGTCTTCAACGTCCGGCACGGGCGGTAAAGACTCGGCTTCGATTAAGCGCAGGTAATCGATAATCACGCCTTCGCGCAAAGCGTAACCGCACGGCTGAAGCGTTTCGATTTTCAAAGCCCGCATTACGCCTTCCAGAATCTGCCCGCCGGCGACGATAACTTCGGCACGCTGCGGGCTAATCACGGGCAAATTAACGCGCTTTTCGAGCGGGATTTCGGCAAGCATTTTGTTCAATGCAGAAAGCCGTTTTAGCGAAATTTCAGCTTTCGGCGAAGAACTTTCCGCCGTTTCAAAATTCAGTAGCGCAGCCAGATTTAAAATTGTTCCCGACGTGCCGCTGGCGATTTGCCACGTCGCGCCTTTTAATTTTCGCAAGGGATGTTCGAGCGCAAACGCGATTTCGGTTTGCAGATTTTTGAGTTCCTTATTTTTCGGCGGATTGCTGAGAATAAATCTCTCCGTCAGCCCGACCGCGCCGAGCTTCATCGAGAAAAGTTTGTGCGGCTCGCCGTTTTTCATCCACGAAAGCTCGGTCGAACCGCCGCCGATGTCGATGTTTATCAGCGAATTTTCATCCGCGCCGAAAAATTGCGCCGCCGCGATTCCGATTAAACGCGCCTCTTCGATTGAAGACAATACATCGATGCGAACGCCCGTCCGGTTTGCGATTTCACGAACAAATTCCGAAGCGTTTTTCGCCTCTCTAACGGATGCGGTCGCAACTGCAATAATCGAATGAACCTGGCGGCTTTCGGCAATCGAGCGGAATTTGGCGATTGCTTCAGCCGAAAGATTGATGGCTTCGTTTGATAAAAATTTGTTTCGCAGCGTTTCGTGACCGAGTCTGACGCGCTCGCGTTCCTGAAGCAGAACAGTGAATGAATCGCTGGCGGCGGCTTCGACAATCACGAGTTTTAAGGAATTCGAGCCGATGTCAATAGCGGCGAGTTTTTGCGTTTTCATTTATTAACATATTAAAGCGCAAATTTTATTTTTATCAAAGGCGGAATAAAATATGTAATTTCGGTTAATAAATGCGGCGGCTGTCACCTACACGGATTGCAAAAACCTGATTGACATATTCTTGTCAGCGGCAGTGAATTTTGATTCGGAGTTGTTTTATCTATTCTCGACAGTTATGAAAAAGAAAAAAGGTTTCTCAATTTCTTGAGAAACCTTCAAGTGTTTTGGCTAATTAATTTATCAATTTTGAATTGATTAAACTAAAAGTCGTAACGAGCCGCAAACTGCAAAACGCGGGGCGATGTCGCAGAAGCGGTAATTTGTCCGAAAGAGCCTGAATTGATGTTTGCCGCCGGCAAACTGAAAGCATTATGGTTAAATACATTGAAAGCATCGACTCGAATTTGCAGTCGATGTCCTTCAAATGGCAGGCGAAAATTTTTCTGAAGTCCCAGATCCAGATTCCAGAAACTCGGACCGCGCAGAGAATTTCGATTGCCGATTTCTCCGTTCAGCGGATTGCTAAATGCTCCAAGAGCAGCGGCAGTAGCGGTTGCATCACCGAAAAAGTTAATACTGCTTCCGACATCTTGAATATTTCCCGACAGACTCGCAGTGCTTCCGGTTAAAACAGCCGGGCTGTTTAATACGAATCCGACCGGAAATGAACCGGTAGTCGGGTTAAAGGGCAACCCGGAACGATAGGTATAAATACCCGAGAACGAGAAACCGCCGATTAACGCGTCTAAGAAACCGTTCGCATCCTTTCCGAAATATTTTCCGCGTCCGAAGGGAAGTTCAACAATTCCATTAACGTTGACCAGATGACGTATGTCAAAGTCCGAAGGTCCGCGACAAATATCAGGATTTTTCAAATCACAAATCAAGCCGCCAAACACTGTGTTTGCGACAGTTGAATTGTTGTCCTTCGAGTTTGAAAAGGTGTAGTTAAAGTCGAACTGATAACCCTGCGAAAATCTTTTTTGCAAACTTACCAGCAAGCCGTTGTAATCTGATTTACCCAAATTGGTAATGTAAGCGTTAGTTGAAAACTGTGAACTTAAGCCGACATTTGAATTGAGCAAGCCATTACTGAAAAGAGCTTGAACCGTATCGGAAGCATCACCAATCTGAACTAAACTTCCAAAATTGTCGCTGACGACTTGTGTGCAGGAAGTTCTGAATACAGCCATGCAGCTTCCGCCGTAGTTTGCAATGGAAAACGGATTGACTTGATTTTCAAAAAACGGTTGAGCGGTCACCGCCGTTCCTGCTACAAGCTGCGCCTGCACGGCATTAAGCGCTGATAGTAAAAACTGTCCCGATGCCGGATCCTTAAAGTCAACTACCTGCGCGGCGTCTGCCTGGGTAAACAATTTGCGACCCTTGCGTCCGACATAGGAAACGTTGATTAGAAAATTGCCCGGCAATTCACGCTCGTAAGTCAAGCTGTATTGATAAGATTCGGGAACCTTGAAGTTTTGAGTTATGGCGTAGTTTGTTTCTCCGTTCGCGTCCGCGTTTCCGAACGGCACGCCGTTACTGACAAAAGGCGTAAACGGTCTGGTAATTACGGGTGCGACATTCTGTACGGGAATCGAATTGATACTCGAAAATCGCGGGTCATTCAATAAAGCGGTCGTCGCGCTCGTCGCGCCGAATGAAGTCGTTGCCGAGTTGTCAAAAATGTATGAAACCTGATCGGCGATAAATGTCACCGAGCCTGACACGCGGTCATAAACCTTTGAGGCGCCGCCGCGAATCGAGGTTTTGCGGTCGCCGAACACTCTGCCTAAGAAGCCTTCGGTAAAAGACGGATTGTAAGCAAAGCCGACGCGCGGAGCGAAATTGTTTTTATCGGTTGCGTAATACGGGCGACCTTTATTCGCTTTGCCGATTAAATTATAAGTTAGAAAAGGTTCGGCTGAATCACCGGCGACTCCGGCAAGTCCGTTTGCCGTTCGTCTGGAAAATATTTGATCTAAATCTACGTCATTCGCCGCTTGAAATCCGTTAGCCTCATAGGGCGCCGGATAAAGCTGGTAACGAAGACCGAGATTAACGGTTAAGTCATTGCGTATTTTCCAGTTGTCCTGCACGTAGAATTCATATTCATTGTAACGGAAGTCACGAGATTTTCCGGTGCCGGGCGCGAACGCTTGTCCCGCTGTACTGTAGTTAAAGTTGGTTGCAACCGAACCTATCCGTCCCAACAATAACGCAAATGCGCTGTCAAAAGCGCCTGAAGCCGTTGTTCCGGTACGCAGTGTCGTCGGTCGCAATGCAGAGTTTAGCGTATTTGTTCTTCCGCCGAGTCCGACGCCGACGCTGTTAAAGTCATTGATCAAAGTCGATTGTGAACGTATCGGCTTCAATTGAACTCCGAACTGAAAATTATGCGAACCTCTTACGTAGCTTGCGTCGTCACGAATAGTCGGCGTGTCGACAATTCGACTTTGAAAACTTATACTCGCAAACGGCGCCGAGAGACCGCCGAAAGAATATATATTCGGAAACGCCGGTTGAAACGGAGCAAGAAAGTCTAATCCCGAATGTGAATTGCCGACGGTTGTTTGATTATAAAATGAGTCGCTAATCACCCAATTATACCCGACAGCCAGCGAATAATCTTTTGTTACTATCGTGCCGGATTCCGGGTCGCCCGGAAACTGTTGCGCGACGGTATTAGTCGTATCCGTTACCCGACCGCGAACTACATTAAGTCTTGCAAAAACTTTTTGTCTGTCGGTAATGTTTCCGTCGATTCGTGTCGTGTATGTATTATCTGCTCTTCTCGTCGGTGAATTAAATCTGAAACCTCCGGTATTGATACCATCACCGAGCGTCAAATCGTTTGCCCGCGGATAACGGCTGTTGATAAAACTTAAAAGCGCCGGATCCGCGCCGATATGTCTCGGGTCAAGCGCCGCCACCTGCGCCGGAGTAAGCGTTGTGATGCATTGCGGCGTAGTGTTGAGCCGACTGTTGGCTCCGCAGCCCGCTGTATTGTTAATAAAACTCAATCCGCCATTGCGAAACGCGTCGAGCGGCACGGTGCGAACATTGGTGACGCCGGCGGCATCTCGTCGTCCTTCATAATCGAAGAAGAAAAATAATCTGTCTTTTCCGCTATCGAATGTCGGTCCGCCTTCGCCAAAATGAAAGAAAGCCAACGGTCCGCCGAGATTACCGCCAAATTGATTTCGAGTTAGCTGCGGTCTCGGGGTGCCGTTTTTGTTATTAAAGAAATCGTTTGCCGCCGTTAATGCCGTTCGATTATACTCACGCAACGAGCCGTGAAACTGATTAGTTCCGCTTTTGGTCACAATCTCGATTTGACCGCCGCTGCTGCGTCCTTCAGATGAATTAGGATTAGTGGTTATGGCGCGAAATTCTTGAATTGCGTCAATCGGAGCGTTTCCGACCGTTGCAAACGCCTGACCCGTCGCCTGGTCATTGGCATCTATTCCGTCAACCGTAATATTTCCCTGGTCGGCACGCGAGCCTGTGACCGAACCGACTCGATTCGCTGCTCCCGTTCCGACGTTATTTCCGACGACGCCCGGTTGCAGTCCGATAAGAGCCGCCGGCGAGCTGCGAATTTGAATCGGAAGTTCTCTTATTTGACGAATGTCAATATTATTACCGATACTTGCGTCCGTTGTATTCAGTGTATCACCGGGCGCCGCCACTACATCGACCGTGGCGCCGACACCACCGGCAGAGAGGACCGCATTTTGGGTCTCCGTTCTTCCGACTCCGAGTGAAACATCTGAAATTACATAGGATTGGAAATTAGCGATAGAAAAAGTAATTTTGTAGCCTTCTCCCGGAGGCACATTTGCAAAAACATAGACTCCCTGATCGTTTGTTTTTGTCGTAAGTTGTTTCGAGGTTTTAGTATCTAAGAGTATTACGTCCACACCGGGCACCACCGCGCCCGCCGTGTCGGTTATAACTCCGGTCACTCCCGATACTGCCTGCGCCGCAACCATAATCGGAAACAGCAGCAGTAATGAGAGGGTCAATAAAATGTTTGATGTATTCGCCCGTCTTACAGCATTTTTGCCGACGGTTGAAATACTGAATTCAGTAGCTGAAGTCTGCGAAATCGCAGTAACAAATTCTTTCATGTTCTTCATGTAAAACTCCCTTGTTGGTATTGCTTAACTATATGTCCCAAAACTCTGACAATAATTAATAGAGCATTGAAAAATAAAGTATTCAGAAGTTGTTTATGCAAATATCATTCCTTTTTTATAATGCCGAAAATTCATAGTTTTATGAGAAATTGCATCGAATTTTTTATACGGATTTTTGGATTTTGTTAGAAAATTTGAACAATCAAATTCTGCTAAAATATCTCATTCGAAAGTGCTTGATTACCAGCATTCTCGTTGTTTTGATGTAAGAATTTTTTACCTGTAATATACGTTTGATAAATACGAAAATAGAAACAAAACATTTGAAGAATACTTTCAAGTGTTTACATCTTGAATTATAATCTCACTCGCTAATTTAGGGTAAAAACGGTAAATAAAGTCATTTATGAAAATATGAAAACACTTTTTGTTCTTCGTCACGCCAAATCGAGTTGGGAAGACGCGAATTCGGCTGACTTTGACCGACCGCTTAATAAACGCGGTTTGGAAACTGCGCCGTTGGTCGGCGAAACGATTCGCAAAAACAAATTCGAGATAAATTTGATAATCAGCTCGCCCGCAAAAAGAGCCGAGCAGACGGCGTTTTCGGTTAAGGAAGCGGCGCAAATCGAAGCCGACATTCGATTTGACGACCGTATTTATGAAGCCAGCCCGCATCGTCTTTTGCACATTGCTTCGGAATTGGACGATAAAATCGGCTCGGTGATGCTCGTCGGTCATAATCCCGGACTCGAAGGACTCTTGAAAATGCTGACCGGCGAAGTCCAATCAATGCCGACGGCGGCTCTCGCGGTTGTTGATTTGAAGATTGACAGTTGGAGCGAAATACATATCGACTGCTGTAGTCTGCGAACTGTAATTCGCCCGAAGGATTAGGCAAAAACGTTCGGGGCGAATCCAATAAATTTTTTCGTCAAAACAAATTATCGAATATAATCGTTAAGCATAAAATCGGTTTTCGCTTGCCGCCGCGATTTCCGATTTACAAATCGGGCGGTTTATAGCAAACTTGAGAGTATTGAAATGACGATTAAAGATTTTGGCGCGCGAGTCGTTAGTGTTTGGGAAGGCTTGCGACCGTTGACGAAAAAAATGCTGGTCGGGGCGCTTCAGGCGACCGTCACCAATCCATCCAACACCACGCCGCAAAAGTTTTCATATGATGCTCACGCCGATTGGGAGTTGAGCCGTCTGCTTTCCGCTCTGGACGAACAGGTCAAAGATGCCGAGATAAAAAAGGACGCAGAAAAGCTGCGTGAAATCAGAAGTTTAGCCGACGCCTGCGCTTCGGTCTTGCAGGACAGAAGCGAATCAGCCGAAGTTTTCGTCCAGCTTGCCGAACGCACTCTGGCACGACACGATTACAAAAAAATCGACACGCTTGCAGACATTCTGGCAAAACGCTTTTCAGTCAGCGAAATAGCGGAGATTATCAGGCAAACCGAACTCCCGCAAATTCGCGCCATCGCTTTTGAAACGCTCGCGCTGCTGCCTGCCGCTTCGCTCGTCACGCTGCTTGACGACCCCATTTATCACGAAATCGCGCATCTTGCGCTCGAACAACAAGCCTTTGAGTTTGACAACGAAGATGCTCAACGGATTTTGGGGCAGATGGATTTTGACGAATTAAACGGCGAGTAATCTTTCAATTAAAAATGCAAAATTAAAAATGCAAAATTAAGAATAGGAAATGTAAAGTTTTAATTTTTAATTTTGTATTTTTAATTGTTAACCGATGGCGCAAGAACTCGAAACGGTAAAAACCAAAACACAGAATTTTTACGACCGCATCGCCGACGTTCATAATTTGATGATGAAGGTCAACGGTTATCGAGATTCAGTCGCTAAATATCTGCGCTCGCTCGACCTCGAAATAAACCGCGAATCGCTCGTTTTGGACGCGGGAAGCGGAACCGGAATCGTCACGCTCGGTTTTTACGAAGCCGGATTTCAACCGAAAAAAACTATCGCTCTCGATTTATCTTTTAATTCACTCAAAATTGCCCGAGAACAATTTGAAAAAGATGAAAATGCGGATGCCGACAATATCTGCGCGGTGCAGGGAAACGTCCTGAAACTGCCGTTTGCCGACGAAACATTTGATTTGGTTTTAACGTGCGGCGTTTTAGAATACGTTTCACTCGAAGAAGGTCTACAGGAATTTGCGCGCGTTTTAAAAACCGGCGCGAAACTGATTTTAATTCCGGTTAAACCGTCGTTTGTCGGCGCGGTTCTGGAAATTTTATATAATTTCAAAATTCATTCGCTGGAAGAAACCAGGGAAATCGCCGCTCGTTATTTCAAAATCGTCGGCGATTACGATTTTCCGATTACCGAGCCGATTGGCTGGTCGAAAATGATTTTTTTGCTAGAGAAGAAGTAAAGTGAATAGCCGCAAAAAAGCGCGAAAAGCACAAAAATTTATTTTGATTAGGACTTTCTCAGAATCACTGAACGGCGATAAAATTCTAAATTCTAAATTTTTAATTCCTCATTATTTTGCAGCAAATAACGATTGTATTTATGAGAGGTTAATTAAAGCCTGTGCATAAATCATCGCGTAGCGATGTGTTGAGCTTAGCCGTGTCTTTTAAGCACGGTTATTAAAGTATCAAGGCGCGCGTCGCGTCAGCGACGATTGAATTGAAGAGATTTTTCAATCGTCGCTGACGCGACGCGGTAAAATTCTCGTCCGTTTTCCGTGCCTTAAAAGACACGGCTGAATTCAAGTAACCGCTAACGCGGTAAAATCAAAGCCTTTATTTATGCACAGGCTTCAGTTAATTTAGAATTCGGAATGTAAAATTTAGAATTACTTCTGTTTGAAAAAGTCCTATTGATATTTTTTTTGCGTCTTTTTGCGGCTATTATTTTTTTCGGATGAAATCTAGCGCTGGAAAACCTTTAATCATCGCGCATCGCGGCGCATCGGCGCTCGCGCCGGAAAACACTCTGGCAGCGTTTCAAAAAGCGATTGAAGACGGCGCGGACGGCATCGAATTCGACGTGCGAATTGCCAAAGACGGCGTTCCAATTATATTTCACGACGAGACTCTCCAACGAAACGCCGGATTCTCGTCCGGCGTTTCAAGTTTTACGTCCGAAGAATTGCAAACTTTCGATGTCGGCTCCTGGTTCAATCTAAAAAACCCGAAAAGAGCAAACGGAAAATTCGCTGTCGAAACCATTCCGGCTTTCGCGCAACTGCTCGATTTTCTAAGAGATTACAAAGGTTTGCTGTATATCGAATTAAAAGGGACGGACGAGGAAATCCCAGTGCTGACAAAAAGCGTCTGTGATTTAATCGGTCAAAGTCGGTTGTTTTCGCAAATAATTATAAAAAGTTTCCGGCTTGAAGGCATCGCAATCGCCAAAAAAATTCTACCCGACCTTCGCACCGCCGCGCTTTTCGAACCGAAAATCCCTGCTTCCTTTTTTACCAGACGCAGTCTTTTAATCGATAAAGCCGAAGAATTCCACGCCGATGAATTGTCTCTGCATTATTCGCTGGCAACTAAAAAACTCGTCAGAGAAGCAAGGGAAAGAGGTTTGACGACAATAATCTGGACGGTTGACAGAAAGATTTGGATTAGACGCGCTTTGAACTTAGGAGTCAAAGCGGTGATTACCAATAATCCCGCACATCTTTTAGCTAAACGCCGCAAGATTTTGCGGGAAGGGTTGATTTCCGCGTAAGCGATTCAAAACTCACCAAACGAATTTCCGTATTATTGCAATTGATAAATTTTTTTGTATTCTTAAATTACAAGGAAAATTTTCATAAAAGAGCGAGGAGGCAAAATGATAAAAATACGACGTGCCGATGAGCGCGGCGGCGGAAATTACGGTTGGCTCGACACGAGCTACACATTTTCATTTAACGATTACCACGACGCGCAGTTTATGGGATTTCGGACCTTGCGCGTGATAAACGAAGATTACGTCGCGGCGGGACGCGGTTTTCCGACGCACGGACACGCGGATATGGAAATCGTAACGTATGTTATCGAAGGCGCTTTGATGCATAAAGACAGTTCCGGCGGCGAAGGCGTGATTCGCCCGCACGAAGTCCAGAGAATGAGCGCGGGAACGGGAATTCGCCACAGCGAAGCCAATGCGTCGGACACCGAACAGGTGCATCTTTTGCAGATTTGGCTTCTTCCCGAAACCGAAGGCATCACGCCCGGTTACGAGCAAAAATACTTTGCGCCCGAAGAAAAACAGGGAAAATTAAAGCTTGTCGCCTCGCGCGGCGGCGATGACAATTCGGTGAAAATAAACCAGGACGTGCGGCTATACGCTTCCATTTTGGCAAAAGATGAAACGGTTTCACACAAATTAGCGGAAAATCGCCATGCCTGGATTCAAATCGTCAAAGGTTCGCTCGAAATAAATAGCGAAATCTTAAATTTCGGTGACGGCGCGGCAATCAGCGAAGAAAATTCGCTCGAAATAAAATCGCTGGAAGATGAAACGGAATTTTTGTTGTTTGATTTAAATTAGTTTAGGAAAATCGTCCATAGATAAACACAGATAAAAGTTTCTCTTAACCTGTGTTCATCCGTGTCTATCTATGGACAATTTCTTTATATCTTCGTGTTAAAATTTTCGTGTGAATCAGAAACCAGCAACTCCGAAAGACGCGGCAGCCGTAATTCTATTAAATCAAGATTTAACGCGAGTTTTATGGGCGCAACGCAACACTGAATTAAAATTCCTGGGCGGCTGGCACGCTTTTCCGGGCGGAAAGCTCGAAGCGTCGGACGCTGAAATAAAAGTTGAAAACTGCGCGGATGCCGGACTTGCAAAATTTATTGTCTGCGCGGT
Source organism: uncultured Pyrinomonadaceae bacterium (assembly GCA_964235785.1). GTDB lineage: Bacteria > Acidobacteriota > Blastocatellia > Pyrinomonadales > Pyrinomonadaceae. The sequence goes on from CAXSBF010000028.1 coordinate 19,715, forward strand.
GCGCGAAACTTTTGAAGAAGTCGGCGTTCTGCTCGCGCGCGGCGGCGAAAAATTAACAAAAGGTCAATTTGTCTCGCTTCACGACGATTTGATTTCCGGCAGATTTTCTCTGGCTGAAATTCTTGCAGATTGGGGTTTGCGGATTGATGCCGAAGATTTTTTCTACACCGGCTTTTGGACGACTCCGCAATTTTCGCCTGTGCGTTTCAAAACCAGATTCTTTCTCGCTGTTTGTCCCTCGAAACAGAAACCTTACGCGGCGATTACGGAACTCGAAAATGTTGAATTTATCGAGCCGAAAGATGCTTTGCGGACTTGGGAAAATTCAAAAGTTTTAATCTCGCCGCCGGTTTTGATTTCGCTTCAAGAATTGGCTGAACAGGGAAATTTAACCACAGATGAACACGTATTCACACAGATAGAAGAAGATTATAGCCACGAATCACACGAATCACACGAATCATACGAATTAGGCAAAATACTACAAATCCGCGGTAATCCGCCTGAATCAGATAAATCCGCGTCCTATTCTTCCTTGCATTTTTGGAGCGAAAAGTTATTGGGAAAGTCGCAAGAGTTTGACGGCGAAATCAATTTTATCGAACTCAATCCGCGCGTCATTTGCTTTCCGCTTAAAACCGAAACGCTTCCGCCCGCAACGCACACAAATTGTTTTGTTGTCGGCAAAAAAGAGTTTGTCGTAATAGATGCGGCTGCAAAAGACGCGAGCGAGCAAAATTCTTTTCACGAATTTATTGATTCATTTGTAGAAAAGGGTTTTGTCTGCAAAGCAATAATCGTCACGCACCCGCACCGCGACCATTTTGGCGGCGAAACCGTTTTGCAAAAACATCTTTTGGAAAAATTCGGCTGGCGCGTTCCCGTTTTGGCGCACAGATTAACGGCGGAAAGTTTAGCCGATAAAATTAAGTTTGACCGTTTTATCGAAGATGGCGAAGTTTTTGAACTGCAAGACGAAGACGGCAAAACCTTTAAATTAGAAACTCTTCACTCGCCCGGACACGCTCGCGGACATCTCTGTTTTTATGACGAAGAGTTCGGCTTTCTGTTGTCCGGCGATAATGTCATCGGCACGGGTTCGGTAATTATCGCGCCGCCCGAAGGCAATATGGTTGATTATTTGAATTCGCTCGAAAAATTAAAAAACTTACCGAATCTCAGATTTTTATGCGGCTCGCACGGCGCGGCGATTTCAAATGCGAAAGACAAAATCGAAAGCTACATTGCACACCGCCTTGAAAGAGAGCGAAAAATTTTAGAAGCAATCGAAAACGGCGCAAATTCCGTTCGTGAAATTGTCGAAAAAGTTTATGCGGACGTTTCGCCCCAATTGTGGAAACTTGCCGAAAAATCTGTCGAAGCGCATTTGGAAAAACTCAAAGCGGAAGGAAAAGTTTAATTTCAGAATTTAAAGTCTAATATCCAAAGTAAAATAACGACTTAATACCTTGCACAAAAAATATGGCAATCTGCTTTTGTTGCAGCGACAAAAGCAGATTGCCATTGAAAAATTACTCTCCATTTCTTTATTACTTCGCTACTGCCGTAACGGGAATATCGCCGTTTTGTCCCCATTGCATTGAGCGAAAGGTATTGTTGAGGCTTTGCATAACATACCAACTTCCGCCTGTCGGACGGAAAACTGCATAATCGCTTTTGCCGTCGCCGTCGTAGTCGCCGACAGTCGGAACGTCGCCATTTTGACCGAATTGTGCCGCTTGAAAAGCGTTATCAGAACTTCGCAAAACATACCAATAGCCGTTTGACGGACGAAAGACCGCAAAATCAACTCTGCCGTCTGCGTCGTAATCGGCGGAAACGGGTTTATCGCCTGCTGTGCCGAACTGTGCGGCTTTGAATCCGTCCTGCGTTCCCAAAACATACCAGTATCCGGTTGACGGTCGGAACACTGCAATGTCCGTTTTGTTGTCAAAATCGAAATCACCGGCAACGGGAATGTCGCCGTTAGTGCCGAATTGCTGTTGTATGAATTGATTACCAGCCGTGCTTTGAATAAACCAATATCCGGTTGACGGGCGGAACACTGCAAAATCGGCGCGCCCGTCGCCGGTGAAATCTCCCGGTATCGGGATGTCGCCTTGTTGACCGAATTGAAATGCGATGATACCGGTAAAACTAACATCAATTGACCAAACGCCGTCCGAAGGGCGAAAAGTCGCGGTGTCAGTGTATCCGTCGCCGTTGTAATCTGCGGGAACGGGAATATCGCCTGCCTGCCCGGTTCCGTCTGCCATAAAACCGTCAATTGCGCTATTGGAAATATACCAGGTGTGGTTGGACGGACGAAAGACTGAGAAATCGGTTTTGCCGTCGCGGTCGTAATCAGCCGCCTGGCGTGTGGGCGCTGATTCTAAATCCAATATAAAACTACCGTCATATGCAGCCTGATTTGTCTGGGCATAACCGTCAAGAACAAAGCGGTAAGTAGTTCCGGCTGCCGCATTAAACGTCACCGAGCTTCTGCGGTTCGGCGCCAAAATGTCGTCGTTGGAAGCGATGTTTGTCAATGTGCCGAGCGATGAGCCGGTATAAACTCCCAGTAAAGTATCGAAGTTGCTGCGATTAGTGGTCAGCAGCATTGGGCGGGTTACCGGCGCAATCCAGACGAACCAGACGGATTTGCCGCCGACATTTGAAGTGATACCCGGCTCGCCAGTCTCTTTGGTCGCTTCGACGTTTGTGCGCGTAAGATGAAATTGAAAACCGTTTAATTGTTCGGCATTGGCAAAGTTATCGTTTGCCGGAGCCGCTGCGTTGGCAGCGATTACGAAGCCGCCCAGAGTCAGTAAAAAAAGCGTTGCGATTGTTTGTTTTGATAAATTATAAATTACTTTCATTTTCGTTCTCCTCATTTGTTTTCTTTTCAAAAGTTTTTATTTTCAACCGGAATTTATTGTCATCCGTTTCGTAAAATAAAAATACACAACAACTGTTCGGCTTTCACTACTAATTTGCGTAGTAATCGTATATTCGCAAAACAGCCGACGAGACAAGCCATTTCAGTGTATTAAGCGCATTAAGTCAGCAAAGTAATCCTTTAAGTAGATAACAATCGTCGGCTTTTACTACGCATTTGCATAGTTTGTATCAATGAGCCAACTTATTATCTAAAGTTGTTCCTTCCTAAAAAAACCGTGATACTGCAACGTTAGTCTCACTTACTAAAAGCGCAAAAAACGCTTGCTAAGTATCACAGAGTCAGAAAATTTTTTTATGATTAAAAAGAAAGCCTTGAGATGTTGATGTTTGTTAAGAGTTGAGAAATAAATCTGAAATTAGATGGTGGAGGCGGCGTTAATCGAGCCTTGATTTCTAAAATTATTGAATGCACAAATTAGCGGGCTTCTAAAAATTAACAAATCGGCATTTTAACGACCCGTCTCAAATTCACTTCAATTTACGCACCTTCTCGACGAACTTTTTCAATCGCAATTTGCCGCGCCTGACGTTTTTATACAAGTGGATAATTTCGGAAAGGTTGTCATTTTTTCGCACCGCGGCGGAAAGTCTTTTTTCGTCGGTTTTCAGATAAGTCCCGGTTTGAGAAATGTTCGAGTGTCCGAGCAGCTCGCGCGTCGTCTCGATGTCCGCGTTTTCGATTATTTGAGTGGCAAAGGAACGGCGCAGGTCGTGCGGCGTGAAACCGCCGTCCGCATACCTGCCGTAATCGATGCCTAAATCCTTGCACATAGTTTTCAGCGTTCGGTAATCGGATTCTACCGGTTCGCCGCGAGCGGTAAAAATAAATTCGGAACTCTTTTGCGCGATTCGTCTGCTTTCGACGATCTCCGCGGCGCGCTTCGTCAGCGGAAAGAATTTCGTCAGCGTATCGGTTTTCCACCGCCGCACGTCCGTCAACGCGGCACGTGAAGAATCGTAATTCGACCATTTAAGCCGCGCTATCTCTTTTCTGCGCAGACCGGTCAGGGAAGCGAACTCCAGCCAGTCGGCAAGTCTCGTGCGATGCGCGTAATGAACGTCGGTTTGTTTGCCGGAGCGAGGTTTCCGAAGTTCGTTTAATAATTTATCGAGTTCGCCGTGTCCGACGATCCTGGTCCGGCGCGAATCTTTTTCGCGCGCCTTCGGAATTATTATCTTTTGATAGTTTTCGAGCGCGGCGAAATAGAGTCCGGCTTTCGATAAGGCTCCCGATACGGCGTAAAGCTCTTTATTGACGGTTTGCGGCGTAATCGGTTTTTGTGTCTGTTTGCCCAAGTCCGACAGGCGCAAATCGATATATTTTTGAAAGTGAATTTTTTTTAGCTCCGAAACCTTCAGCCCGCCTCCGGTGAGGCGCAGAAATTCGCTGAAAACTCTTTCGGCGAGCTTCCGCTGATGCGGTTTCGGAATGTGAGTTAAATGCCTCTCGAAAAGACTTTTAAGAAGCGGCGAAGCATTTTCGACGGGAAGGGAAGCGTCCTTTCGGTGTTCGCGGGCGCGTATCTCGTCAACGATTTCGAGCAGTTCCTTGCGGGTCGCTGCCGCGGGGCGAAACTCCCGGTTGCGAAGCTGAAAACGGGCGACGTATTCGTGAAGCTTTTTCTTTTTATTGAAAACTTTGCGGACTTTCATTTGAGCGTTGAATTGAAGAAAGCATAATCAAGGACTGCAAAAATGAGCGCTGAAACCAAAGTCGTTCCGAAAAACAGCAGAATAAATTTTCCGGTTGCAAGTAAACCGTTCTTCAATCCGCGCGTTTTGAAAAAGTAATAAAATAGCGCGAAAACTCCGAAGATGACGACCGCAAGCGTGAAGTAACGCCCGAGCGCTTCGCCGCGCTCGCGGCTGTCGTAACGGCACCAAAAAACCGTCAAGATATTAAACCCGACGGCGAATGAAAGAAGTAGGATTTGCTGGGTTGCGCCGGTCTCCGGTGTCAAAAAAGCGGTCAGACCGGCGTTCAGAATCGACAATACTATTCCGACGAGTAAAATATGCGTTTTCGGCGTCAAGCCGGTTGATCCGGTGATCGAGGCGTCTTCCATACGTTCTAAATCTATGGCGGTCCGCTAAGGACATTTGATGCGCGTTCGGAGATAATAATTCGGCAATCATAGCACATGCCGGTATTTCGAGAAAAGAGTTTTTGACGGCGCGTAAAAACGACTTCAAGAGTGAAAAATCTCTTGAAGCCCAAACTGGAGATGATATGAAAAATCCTAACGCTTTACAATACGCTCAAATCAATCCGGTTTCCATTTTTATAATAAAAAGGAGCTCGCACGGTAAAAGGGCAGTTTATGCCGAATACGCGGCAGCCCGGCAAAGGCTTTAACAAGGCGGCATTTTCCAATCTATTTCTTCCTGCCATTCCAAATTTCCAGTCAAATACTGCTGCATATAATTAATGACTCTGAGGCGCGGCTGTTTCGATTCTCTGAGGACTCCCGAGTTATCGCGCAAACAGAGAAGAAATTCATCATCGGCATTGACGCCGTTATGACAATCGGCAGAACAAACGGCATTGAGAAAATCAAAGGGGGAAGATTTCAAAGAGATATAAGAGCCTTGTTTAATTAAATCGTCAGTAAAGAAAGTTCGCTTGACCGAATCAATCGAGCCTTGCGTCAATTTCAGTTTCTCGCCACGTGAAATTATTAACTGCATAATTTTATCGGATAAAATACGGAGCGCCCGGCTGTTCTGGCGCTCCGTTTCCGGATTACAAATGAAACTGCATATCTTCAATACACCTTAATGATGTCTAAGGCAGTTGATTGGCAATCTCTATGCCATCAATAAAGAATGATGAAGTCCTCGGAAAGCGCCAGTGAATTATTACCTTGCTTTTTTATCTTATGATTGGATAGACTAATAGAAATTAATCGCCGAAGTCGCCGCTTCTTTTGGTTGCGACACGGGGGAACCAAAGTTTTGCAGCGGAGCAAAACACGGGGCGTATCTGAGAAATCAGAAGAAGACTTCTTCGCTTCCAGCCCGGCAGCTAACCTCGTAGGCATATCGAAGAAGGACACGAAAGATTTGCGAGGAGACTGCAATTGCCCGAGTGTGCTTTTGCAGTCTCTTTTTACTTGTCAGAAGTTGTTCTTCAGGGCATAAACCTTTTTTACTTGAGAAAGTAAAAAAGACGGAAGAATAAAGGAGTAGAAAAGATGGAAACGACACAAAACGTTAAACCGCAAATGATGAGCGCGGCTCAACCGCCGAAGATAGCAGGTCAACTTTTCCAGGTTCGCAGTCCGAGAAATCCGGTCGTAGAAACGCCAGCCGGTTCTCTCGGTTTAGAGATGCCGTCAAACGAGAGTCTAGCGGGTGGAATGGATAATCGAAGCGGTCTAAAAACTCCGCTGGTGAAAAAACAATGCGCCGGTTTGTGGTAATTAAAGTAATGACTGAAAAAGGGAAGCCGCAAGTCTTGAACTCGCGGCTTCTCATTATTTACGAACGCGGCTGAGGCTAAAAGCGCGGCAAATTCCGGCGCGGAACAACAAATGGAAAATCAGCAGGATGTTAAGAAATCCGATTACTTCGATTATTTCGCCAAAATCGAGGAAACGTTCGTTCGCCTGCGCGGAAAAAGCCTGCTGTTGAGTCCGACCGACTGGGGTATAATCGAGCAGTGGCAGGAGCGCGAAATTCCGGTCGAAGTGGTTTGCGCGGCAATCGAAAAATGCTTCGCCCGCAAGCGTGATGGACGAAGTATCAAATCTCTGAATTACTGCCGCCATCAGGTCGAAGAGGATTTCAAAAATTTGCGCTGGTTTAGTACTCCTAAGTAGTACCAATTCCTACCAACCCAACCTATTCTATCCAACCCAACCAACCTAACCAATCTAATGTAATCCAATGTAAGGGCATCCATTTTAGAACACTACCACCCACCACCTACCACCTCCTACCAACCCAACCCACCCAACCCACGCCATTCATCATCAAAACGATGTAGACGGTCTAGACCATCTACCAACACAGAACAGACCCAAATTAAGACCACACCCAACCCAACCTAACCCAACCCAACATAACTAACCCAACATAACTAACCCAACCCACCCAACCCAATACAACTTTGAACGTAACATTTTGGGCAAATCTGCGAGATTTATAGTTGCGGATGGGTAAGTGTAAGTAAGACTAAGTAGAAGTAAGCAAAATTACGATGGAATTTCCGACCCTGGTTTGTTTTGAAATTAATTTATACCTCACCGTTTGGTAGTACCGGTAGTACCAGTACAACCGGGCTAACTGGTATAACCGGGCTAACCGGACTGACCGTGACTAGGCAGGGTAAGCATGGTAGGCAGGGTTCGGAATTAACGAACTCCGACGGCTAACTTTCGTCGCCGTCTTCAATCTGTTTTTGAAAGTAATCCATAATATCGTCGGCTTCCTCCCTGGTTCTAGCCACGCCGATGACCGCGTAATCGCTCGACTGCTTGCGCTCCAGTATCAGATGAGCGTTTTTCTTGAGCATCTCTTTGAGCGTCAGGACGTTGAAAGACTGTTGGCTGAGGCTGTATTCGACTACATAGTCGTCTAGGTAGATTCTGGACATCGCAGGAATATTCTACTCCGCCTTTTGCAGCTAAACAATGCCGAAGCCCTGTTTAAGTTCCGGTTGAAAGCGGGAAGAATATTGTACTGAAAGTTCGACTGATTAATAGACTCAAGCCTTGCGACAATCTCGAACTTGTATGCCAAACTCGATTCGTGGGCAAAAAAAATATAAAAGTGAAAATTGAAATTCCTCTGCCGGCGCTGGTCGAGGTGATTGAAAAGCTGCAAAGACCGTCGTTGGTTTTATTTAATAAATTCCGTGAGCAGGAACAAGAAGAAAAAAGATTAAAGGCTGAAACGGGTTCCGGCAGTATTGATTTAACTGATGTTGAGACTAAAGAGGCATTCGTCGGTTTTAACGCTAAAATGAAAGCGGCTTCGCAAAAATATATCAACAAAGGTGTAATCTGGAACGACAGTAAAACGTGGAGTGAGCTGTTTGACCTGCTTATAGCAGAACTAGAAATAGCCGCTGCCGGTAAAAATTCAATTCCAAATGTCGTTGAGTTGCTAATCGAACATTTGCGGAGTCGCGGTATAGGAACACCCGAAGAACTAAAGATGGAAGGTGAATAATTATCTTCCTTTGAACACTACAATCTTATAAGTTTAGTTTTCATCGTAGAGGTTGCGTTGTTTTGCGCCGGAGTCGGTTTGAGATTGTTTTAAGACTTCAGCGTACAAAGGCAGATTCATTCGCTTATTATCAAGAATTTCCTGTACGGTAACGATTTGAAGCCGGTCGAAAGTTGCAAAATCGCCTTTGAATTGTCCGGCTTGTTTGGCTTCGGAAATCATCGGTTTTGTCGGGTCTTCGAGCGTTATTAAAATTCCGGCGGCGGCTTTTTCTCTTTCGACCGTTCCGTTCAAATCTCTGATTACTGCTGAATTGACGTGACCGGATTTGACCGAAAAAATAACCGGCATCGAACTTAAATTGCCTTTCCCATCTCGTCCGGTAATCGTGTAAGCCACGCCGTCAACGCCTTTGTCCGCGCCTTTCTTTTCATTGATCACGGCGTGATTATCGGAAAAAGTCAGCACCGCCCATTTTTCAAACTCTTTTCTCACGCGGTCGTCCCGTTTATTGACTAAAGCCTGAACGCTTTGTAAATCGCGCGGAATGCCGTGTAATTCAACCATTTCTGCGGCATTTTCGATTTTCTTGAGTCGTCTCATAATTAATGAAATGCTTTGATAAGTAATATCAATTCCAATCCAACGGCGATTAAGTTTTTGCGAGGCTGCAACAGTCGTACCGCAGCCGCAAAATGCATCAAACACCGTATCGCCTTCGTTGGAAGACGCACTGATGATTCTTTCGAGAAGCGCTTCGGGTTTTTGGGTTGGATAGCCGAGCCTTTCGCGCGCTTGTGAATTTATTGGAAAAATATCATCCCAAACTGTACCAAGTGGCGTTCCGTCTGTTTCTTCTAAGTATCTTTTGTAACGAGGCATCTCATTCTTTGTGAAAACTACTTTGCCTTCAGCCATCATTTGGTCAATGTGTTCTTGTGACATCCAATGTCTTCCGGTTGGTGGAGTGATTTCTTTATTGCCAAACATTCTTGGAACTCCTTGACCTGAGCCGTGCGCCGAAACTAACTGGAATCGTCTGCCGTCTGAATCCATTTGTGAGTAATGACTTTTAATATATTTTTCATCGTGTGAAATGCGAGGGAAATTCCAAATAGCTTTATTTGATTTAATAAAATAAAGCAAAACATCGTGAATGTTATTGTAATTAACTGCGCCACCGTGCGCCGCCGCTCTTTTCCAAATAATTTCGTTTCGATAATCGCCGCCTCGTGTAACAAAAAGGGCATCACACACGAGCTTCAAATAATGCGATGCGGTCGGATCGCAGTGCAAATAAAACGAACCCGTCTGTTTTAACGAGCGATGAATTTCAGCAATTCGCACGGTCATATTGACGAGGTAAGCAAATAAACTGCCCTTGCCTAAAACCTTGCTCAAACCTTCAATCAGCGCGATGCTTTGTGCGGTCTGGACGCCGTTTTTGTTCTCCATAATTTCGGCGTAGCATTCGTTGGCGTGATCGTTCCACGTCCAGGTATCAACAAATGCCTGCGCCTGAGCAATATCTTCGCGCCCGATGTTGTTGTAAATCTGATTGTAATTCCGTTTGGAGTTAAACGGCGGGTCGATATAGCAGAGGTCAACCGTTTCGTCGCGGACATATTTACGAAGAACCTCTAAATTGTCGCCGTAGTAGAGTTTATTAGGACGGGTACTAGGAGGGGTACTACTTTTGTTCATTTTGGTTGTGGTTTTTAACCTGTTTTACGATTGAAGTTAAAGGAATAAGCCGCGAGCGCGACTTTTAGGATGAAAGATTTTGTTTGCGGATGCCTCAAGAATTAGAGGCAAGTTGGATATTGAAGCGTTGGCGGTTTTAATTACCGTAAATATAAATATATCAGTTTGGTTAAAAGGAAATCAACAAGTTTTTCGATCAGCGAGAGTTCAAGACCATAAAGACTGAATTCAATAATTTTATTCTTTTAGATAGATTCTTGCGAGAACCCGAACTGTCGTGCGGTTATCGGTTTGACCAACTCAAATTCCGTTATTGTCGGCAACTGTCTGATTACTCAACCGAACAGTTTTTTCGCTTGCCCGAACTGCCGCAGGATAAGGAAATTTTATTCATCGACAACAAGAAAAACAATTCGTTTGATGCCTGAAAGAGAAGTTAAAGAAATTGCCTCTTATTTAACTTAACCCTTTATTATATAAACACTTAATAGACGTTTGTTTTCAGATAGTTGATGCCTTTTTTACTTCCTACGAACAATTTTCTCGCCCGTTCAAAATCACCTCTCGCCGCCCATTTCGCCTCGCACAAACGGCACGTATCGAATAACGGCTCAAATTGATGACGCAGACATTCGAGATTTGATTTAAAGCCTTGACCGAAATCAAGGCTTCTTTGCCGTGTTATCGTCTGGTTATACATCGCCGTAAACCTTTTGTTTTCGGAAGTATCTGAATCCTCGCCTGATATGACCGCCGCGCTGTCGGTGTTTCAGATTTCGGTTAAGAAACAGGTACTTGAATTGACCTCTGTTCATCGAATAGCGAAAACTCGTAAAAACTTTCGATTCATATCGCCAGACGCGAATCCGAACGCCGTTTTTAACCTTTAGCTTGTCGGAGTTTTCAAGAAAGCGGTTAAGTCTGCTCATTCCGCTACCTCCGGTTTTTTGATTTCCTCTAAAGCCTGAACGGTCTCTAATCGGTCTTTTTCGACAGCCTTGAAAAACTCGGAAAAATTGTCTTTCAGTTTTTCGACTTCCTCTAAGCCGTAAAACGTGTCGAGTTCGGGAGCAAGACTTTTGATAATTTCGAGATAGGAAATCCAAAAGTTTTTCAAGTCCGAATCGGTCAGATTTTCAATCAGCGCGGAAATCAGCCAGATGATTTTTCGTTGTATATCGGGAGTCGAGCTGTCAAACTTTTCAATCAATTCACAAAACGCCTTCTTGATTGAATCGAATCCCTTGCGCGATGTTTTTCGTTTCATCTTGCCGCACCTCCCGATTTTTTAAGCTCGAAACGGGCGGCGGCGCATCGAAGCGCGTCCCTGTCCGCTTGAACGGGCGAGATGAAAACGTATGGATTGAATTCTTTAATCGGCATCGCGCCGAAGAAGAAAAGGTATTTAATCCAGACGAGATATGTCTGGAATCTTCGGTTGTTTCGTAGTATATTTTTCATTGTTGGATACTCCATTTATTTGGGGTTAAAGAAGGGCTTAGGAAATCCGCCAAGATTATTCCTAAGCCTTTCGTCGTTACCGGTTACAATTTGGACAGAATTGCTCACGCCGTCCGAGATGCCAGCCTGCTTGTTCAAGCAGTGTTTCCGCGCCCGTCGCTTGACTGTCGCAGGTGTCGCAAAAGGCTAAAACCGTTTGCTCGAAAGTCGTAATTTGAAAGTTTGCGCCGAATGATGTTGTGTTTTCGGTTGTAATTAAAGTTGTTTGGATTTGCATTTTTGTTGACCTCGCGTTTATTTGAATTGATTGAGAGATTCAATCTATAACTATAATACTTTAAGTATGAATCACTGTCAATACTTTAAGTATGAATCGTGAAAATAAATTTGAATAGAAATTTTGAAAGAAATAATACCTAAGGTATATTGAAAAAATGGAAGGAACGGAACTGAGAAAGAGACGTGAAGAGTTGAGATTAACCCAAACTGCATTAGCTGAAATTTTAGAAGTTAAGCCAAATACGGTTACACGTTGGGAAAATGGTGTTTTACCGATTTCAAAAACGGTAGAATTAGCGTTTGAAAACGTCGAATGTAAACTAAAAAATCAGAAACAAAAAGTAAAATAGCTAAGTAAAATCAAATGGCGACAGCAACAAAAACACTAAATCCGCTGCACTTTGAAGACCTCGAACCGCACCGCTTTGAAGACCTTGCGCGTCAATTGGTTTATGATTTTCGCAACTGGGCAACACTTGAAGCCGTTGGGCGTTTAGGAAAAGATGAAGGTATTGACATTCGCGCAATTGAACGATTAGCGGATACAACTTCGGTAGAAGAATCGGAAAATTTTGAAGACGAAGTTTCCCGAAATACTTTTGTTGAGCGTATCTGGATTATTCAATGCAAACGGGAAAAAAGCATTACGCCAAAAAAAATCAAAAAAATAGTTGAAAGTGATTTATCTCAGCAAGAACAAGTTCCTTACGCTTATATGCTGGTAGCCGCTTGCGACTTTTCAAAAACCACCAGAGATGTTTTTCGCTCGACGGTTTTAAGTTTCGGAGTGCAGGAATTTCATATTTGGGGGAAAGCCGAAATAGAGGATTTATTATTTCAGCCGAAAAACGACCACCTGTTATTTGCTTATTTTGGAATATCGTTGCAAGTGCGCCAGCGTTCTATGAAAACGGATTTACGCTCAAATCTTTCGTTAAAGAAAAAACTCGTTAAAGAGTTGGGGGATATTAGAAAAACCCATTTTCAGGAAATTCTTCTTAGAAATCCGACAGATAAAAATTACCCGCTTGTTGATAAGAGCATAAATGCAGAAAATCTTTGGTGGCGATATTGGCGTTTTTGTAAGTTTTTTCCTGTTGATTGTTTGGCTTTTATTGGTCGGAGACTTTTTGCATATCTTGATTGGAATACTCGTGAATGGGATATTATTGAGGATTCTTTAGAAATCGGCTGGGTCTACCACCCGAATCTATATGACGCCCCTAAAATTAGTAATAATAAAAACCATAGAAAATATTTCAATTTTTTTGATAAAAAAGTTTCTAAAAATAATCAGGCTTATTATTATGAATTAAAGATAATTCCATTTGAGCGTATTTTAGCCTTTGATGAAATTGGAGATGTCATAAATGAACCACCGCATTTGTTAGTATTTCCCAGAGAGAACGGAAACCCGTTTGAAGATAAATCAATTTATGCTGTTGAGCATCAAAACAGGTTTTTAGTAGTAAACAAAGAATCCAGGATAAAATTCTTTCCATCTGAAATACCGGAAATTGAAGAAGCCTTAATACCTAAAGATTCTAATTCTTCTTGAATCAAACAAAACCAAATGAAACATTTATTTTGCTGTATTTGTCTTTTTGCCAATCGACTGGAACAGTCGCGCCACTGCTGATTTTGCGGATACGAAATTCGTGTGAATTTGTGCGAGAGCAAAAAACAAACAGACCGCCGAAAGTGAAAGGTGAACAAAACTGAAATTGAAAATGAACTGCTGAAATATTTCCTTGATTGCTTGGAAAAAGGGCTTGATTGCACTATTGAAGTTCTGTTTAAGCAACTTGAGAATGTAGATAAGAATTTTTTTGAGCGCACTGCTGCTGAACTTGTTAGCAATGGTTTTCTGGAAGGCTTAAAATACGGTTATTACGGGAAAATAACCAGTCTCGGAATTCTCGAAATAGAGAAAAGAAAACTTATTTCTGACGAGAAAATTCAGCACAATTACGAACTCAGATATAAAATATTAGAAGTCGGTTTTAATAAAGATAAATCAGAAGGTTATGGTGAGTTAGCAGGTGGTGAAGATTTCAATTTCGATGATGATTTCGATACATCTCAATTAGAATTTAACTTAGATTTACTTGGAGACTTAGGCTTTATTAAAATAGACTCAACTTGGACTGGAACTTATTTATTTTATATTGAAAAACGTGGAATAACTCAATTTCAAAAGTGGCAAGAGCAACAGTCTCTCACGATTGACTTTGCCGAAACAACTAATCCAAACCCACAAGCACCGGAAGAAAATCTCTCAAATTCGGAGTTATCTACAACTATGCAAACTCAAATTGACAGAAGAAAAGTTTTTGTCGTTCACGGCAGAAATGAAGCGTTAAGACGTTCGATGTTTGAGTTTTTGCGCTCAATCGGTTTAGACCCGATAGAATGGTCGGAAGCTATTCGGCTGACAGGCAAAGGCTCGCCTTACGTCGGTGATGTTTTAGATACGGCGTTTTCAGTTGCTCAAGCTATTGTTGTTTTAATGACACCTGACGACGAGGCGAGATTGATTGAATCTTACAGAGGCGGAAAAGAGCCGAACTACGAAACGGAACTTACGCCACAGCCAAGACAAAATGTTTTGATTGAGGCTGGAATGGCGTTAGGCAGAAATCCAGACCGAACGATTCTGGTTGAAATCGGCAACTTGCGCCCGATTAGTGATATTGTCGGGCGGCATATTATCAGATTAGATAACTCAGTCGGAAGGCGTCAGGATATAGTTGATAGATTGGAAACCGCAAAGTGCGCCGTGAATATCAAAGGTAAAAGAGATTGGCATACGGTAGGAAATTTCGAGTTACAACCTGCTTCAAAAACAGAAATTGAGACACAGCGGAAATCAGAGTCAAGTTCTCAAGCCAATAGGCTGTCTGAAGAATGTATCAAGATATTAATTGTATTAAGCGAACTTCCCGAAGACTCCGAAGGCGCAGTTCCATTATACATTTCGGAACAAATTCAAACACCCAGACCGAAAACGCAGTATTTTTTGGATTTGTTAGTAGATAAAAGTTTTGTTGATTTTAGTGTGGATACGGATTACGGCGCAATGTATTACATCTCCAATAAAGGTCGTAAGTATTTATTTGAGGAAGTATAATTAAAATTCTTTATTTGATTAGTTTATAAAGATTTCCAACCCACATCCGCCAGCCTGTCCAAGCCTGAGCCTCTTTTTACCCGCCCGAAAATTATTTTCAAAAAAATGTGCAAGGTTTTGATGTTTTTTGTCATATAGATTTAGAACATCCGAAAAATAATGACGGACTAATTATTTTCAAAAGGTATGAAGGGTTTTGAGGTAAAAAGTCATAATGTAAGTAAAAGCTTTTAGAAATACAAAAAAAACAAAGGAAAGTATACTAACTAATGCTATTAAATTAAGGTTAAAACTTGTTGATTCGTAGCAAGTTTAACTGATATTATTATTTGGGTCGTCTCTTTCATTTAGATTACTTAAATCAATAAATACAATCTCATATAGCGTTATGAATACTTTTTGTAAAGTTTTGTAAATGTTAAAAAATTAACTGTAAAAAACCAATTTTTGTAATCAAAGTATGGGCATTAAGTTTGCGTAAAACTTAATCGGATTATAAGATAACGTTTTATTTTACGTGTTTTGCTAAAAATATTTAGAGAAATATTGTGCGTATGAATATAGATAATATCAATAGATATAAAAATGTGGTTGAAAGACTCGCCGAAAGTAAAAGCAATTTTATTTTCCCGAACTCCAGCCATCAGCATGCAGCCATCGTGTTAGAAAACATGATTAGATATTGTGATGATGAGTTTAGGATTTTTGATATTGACTTGAGTGGCGATATTACTCGGTATGCACCTGATTTTATTCAAACAATTGAGGATGGTGCAAGAAAAAAAAAGATTTTCAAATTTGTTATTGTTGATAATTCTCACAGAGATACAGACATTTGTGCAAAATTGGCAACCCTTTCTGAACTATTCCCAGATAGAGTTTTTGTAAGATTAGCATCAGAAGATTTTAAAAAGAGAATGGAAAGCGTTCCCAAAGATGTAAAGCTGGATGAAATCAGTATTATTAGACTTGATGCTACAACTCAGCCTCGCCAAGTCAATTTTGCAGTTGGCGATAAACGCTCTTTTAGATTGGAGTTTTTGAACAATAATGAAAGAAAGGCATTTTGCAGTTTTAACAATGAGTTCTTTCCGCAATTATTAGTTAAAGCGTTTGACGATGGATTTAAGAGTTGCACACCATTCTTTGGAAATGACGCTTCACGGGCTGACGCGGCGGTGTGAGACTTTATTAATAGAGTTAAATTATTCTGATAGCTTTGGAAACTTGCCAAAAGTTTCCAAAGCTTATCTTAATTTGCTTTATTTTCCTGTTAAACTTTCCTTTATTAAGCTATAAATATGCAGATTAACTCTTTCAGTTCCTTCTTTGAAATATTTGCAGGCTTGAATCTAGCTTATGCAACATCAAACTGGTTCCGATCAGCAATAGATAATAAAATTCAAACTTTGAATTTAACAATTGAGCCTCTAAATACAAGAATTAGCGAGTTAAAAGATAAAGCATTCCTTCTGTCCGAATCCACGAACTATGATTATTATCGCAACGAAATTGAAAAAATAACTATTGAATTCAACCGAACAAAAATCGATATTGAAAATGGCGAAAAACTTTTCGATCGTTTAACTATTCTTTACCGACCTATATTTTTAATGACTTCTTTCTATTGCTTCTACATTATTTTATTAGGTGGTTTTGAACAATTCTTCGCAAAATCTTTTACAATTACAAATTTAGCAGTCGGACAAAATTTAATCACTAATACCCATCTTATATGTATACACTTTGTTTTAGTTTTTAATTTAGTAGTTTTTGCTCGCAGTTTTTCAAAAAGCGATTTTTTGAGTGTTAAACTACGAGTGCCAGTATTTTTAATAATTTTATTGTTTTTCCTCGCAACAATTATTGCTAATATTTATCCTTTTTTCCTGCCGGAATTAGGAAAGCAAGTTAATGGAAAAGTTGTGACTATATTTCCTTGGGGCTTATCAGGAGGAAAGACCAATGTTCTAATCGCTATCTTTATTAGTATATCCCCTTATCTACTACATCTAATCAGAATATATACACACGAAATACAATATTATCGAAAACTCATAATACTAAAATCGGAAACTGCGGATCGAATAAATCAGTTTAATGCAATTTTCAACAGTCCATTCAAAGAGATTAAACGGAAACAAAGTTCTTTGGAAAAATTTACTGATGCAATATCCACTTGGTTTGAAGAGGTAAGAATATGGAGGCTGGCGGCAAGAAGGGATTATCAAACACTTTTTAATAACCCGCCTACCAGCAGGGAGTTATTTGATGTTGAGAAAACGCTATATGATATACATCATAAGCTTGATACGATAGGAAATCAGATACACTTAATCAAAATGAATCTTTCAGAATCGGAGTCAACGTCGAATGAATAAACTGTTAAGAAACATCTCTATAAATTTGAAGAGCTTTTATTATTAAGGCTATTTTTCATCAATCCCAAAAACCTATTAATTTCCCATCCCCGCGCCTGCTAAAAACAACCGCCGCCAACCACCGATTTATCTTGCAATTCGCGTCGTAATCGGTTAAGTTTTATCTGGAAATTTCGCGCTTGTTCCTTTCGTCAACAAGTCTTATCTAAATTAAAAAATAGTTTGATTTTACAGGATTCTAATGTAAGATAATCACGAGAAATTTATAAGGTCTGCGCTTTTCAAGTAAAGCTAACACCTGTCAGAAACGGAACTTCGATTCCAGCTTTTGACAGGTGTTTTTTCATTTCTAACCAATTTTACTAAAACAGGAGATTTCAAAAAAAATGGCTGAATACAGTTACTCAGACGCCAATACATTGACCGAGGTCGGCAAGGAAAAAATGTACACCTTGGTTCAGGACGATCCGATTTTCGATTATTTTCCAATCGAAGAAAAAGACGTTTCCATTATTTCGTGGGAACAGGAAGACGCCGATGCGGGATTGCAACAGATTCGCGGCATAAACGGCGCGCCGAAGCGCGTCAAGGCTTTGAACGCCAAACGCTACACGGTCGATCCGGGCGTGTTCGGAGAATTCCGCAACATCGACGAAAAGGAAATTACCGAACGCCGCAAGCTCGGAACCTACGGCACTCCGATTGACATCGACGATCTGGTCGCCAAAGAACAAGACCGTCTTCTAGGTCGAGAGAACGACCGGATTCGTATGATTTTGTGGCTGCTCGTCACCAAAGGCGAATACAATTTGTCGTCTGAAACCGGGCATCTGATTTACGCCGCCGCTTTTTCGTTTCCTTCGTTTACGGCTGCCGTGGCGTGGTCCGACGCCGCTAACGCGACGCCGCTTGCCGATATTCGCAATTTGATGCTGCAGGGCATTGATTTGGTGACGGACGCCGATTTCGGTTCACAGGCGAAATTGTTTTTGAACCAGAAGAAAGTTCAACAGCTTATCGGCAATAAAAACGCCGCGGATTTGGGCGGACGTTTTACAAACATTTCCGCCGCTCGGGGTTTGGCGCGAATCAACGAAATTATGATTGAAGAAGGCTTGCCGGTAATTGTGCCGCACAACGGGTCATACGTTGACGAGGCGGGCGTTCGCCAGCGAATGATTCCCGACGATGCAGGCGTTTTGTTCGGCGCGCGACGCGAGAATATGGGTTCCTATACGATGACCCGCAACGCGACGAATCCGAACGCCGAACCCGGACCGTACGACGAGGTAATCGAAAACAAACGTCCGCCGAAAACCATTGAAGTCCATCGCGGACACAACGGCGGCGCGGAAGTTCATTTCGGTAAATCCATTCAAAGACTGGCGGGAATCTAAATTGCGCGACGACGGAAAGCGGATAACGGAAAATTTTAAGCCGTTATCCATTATCCATTATCCATTAAATAATAAGGAGAAAAGAAGTGAAATTAGTAGCACTTAGCGGCATTGCCGATAAAGAAAACGTTCTTATTCCGATGAATGAGACTTTCGACGATTCGCGTCTGACCAAAGAGTCTTTAGCGCGTTATAAAAAATTGAAAGCCGTTGCCAAACCCGAAGAGGTCGAAGCCGACCAAGAAGAGGCAGCGAACGCGAATGCGCCACGGACGCAAAAAGAATTGGCGAAAAAATCGGTCGAAGAATTAGTTGACATCGCAAACGGCTTAGGTCTTCAGGTTCCCGAAAAACCGACCGTAAAAAGTTTGACGGCGTTGATTTTAGCCGAAGACGAGTAGTTTTTTAATTCGTTAAAACTATCAAAAAAGCGCGCGAATTTTCCCGCGAATTTTCCGCGCTTTTTTCAAATTTTTGGACTATTGAAATGGCAACAAGTTTAACTCCACTTCAAATCGCGCAAGTCCGGCAAATCGTCGGCGGCGGTATTTCTTTGGAGGCGACCGAAAAGCTGCTCGACAAACTTTCGACCGAAGAAACGACGGAAACGCTTGAAGACATTAACGACTGGCTGAAAGTTCGCAAGAAAACTTCAAAAATATCCGGCGGGCGTTTCGGCATAGAAACTAATAAAGACGAAACGCGATTGATAATCAGAAATTTCGTGCGCGAACGTCTGGGATTCCCGCTTGCGGCAAGTTTTATTGATGAAGAGGGCGGAGGTAATTCTTATTCGGTTTACACGGCACCGCTTAACAAATGTAGAGAATGACCAGCGACATTGCAGACATTATTGAAGATTTCGCCGACGGTTTTGATGAAATCCGGGAAATAACTCTACCCGAAGGCGTTCGTATTTCTTTGCTTGAGATGACATCGGGCGGAGTATTCAGCGCCATCAGGGAAATTACCGGCGGCTGGATCGTTGAATACGGGCAAACACGCAATGAAATAAAACTGTCCGTTGCGACAAACGAAGTCGGTTTCAATAACGATTTCGTTCGCGCTTCATTCATCGCTTATGGAGTGCCGTCTGCGGATTCCGAGATGAGCGTTTACGTTATTTTGCCGGACGAGCGCGACACGACGACGCCGGATTTGACCAATCCGTTCTGGACGGTTTCAGCGATTCGGGAACCGAAGGAAAGATTCACGATTGAATAATGAGCATTAAAACAAGCGTCAGGCTCGATTCAAAAATTTTCAACAGCCCCGAACTGAAGCGCGCGCTTTCAAAAGTTCCGCTTCAAATGGCGAGAGATTTCGCCAAAGATTTGGGCGTGAAAATGGAAAACTCGCCGCACACCGGCAAAGTCGTAACCAAGTCGCGCGGTGGAAATTTCAAGGTTCGCCATCAGCAGTCGAGGCGCGGAGAACGCGCCGCGCCATTTACGCGAACGCTTATCAGATCGATTAAGGCGCGCCGGAACGGTGACTTTTCCGCAGTCGTCGATTCCGATGCGCCATACGCCGACAAGCTGATTTTTGAAGACGGTCGCGTAATCGTCTCAAATGAGGATTTAGCTCAAGCAAGAAAAGCGCAGTCTGATGAAGTAAACAGCATAATTTCGTCGTTTGCAAAATAAATGAGTTTAACGCCCGAAAATGAATTAGCCGTGCGCCGCGCCATCGGCGAGAAATTGGCGGGCGTTGCCGGAATCGGGTTTGTTCTTCCGGCGCCGCTGTATTTTACCGAGCGTGCCGATTTCTGGGCAAATCTTTCGCCGAAATTGACGCAAAAAGACATTGAAACGACGGCAATCGAATTTTGCGTCGTTTATCCGCTTATTTTTGAAGATGACCCGAAACAGGGCGGACTGGACGAGCCGCTGATTTATTTTACTTACGAGCTTTATTTGTTTCAGGAGCGGAACTTTAAGCGAAAGGATGAAAGCGTGGGCGCGGACGCTTTTGATAAAAAGCTGCTCAAAACTCACACGGATTTCATCGCGCTCTGGCTGAACGTCCGAGCGGCGTTTTCAGGCAAGCAGTATTTGACTGCTTTGGATGAAGCGGTTTTTGCGGTTCGGCAGACCAATTCGCTGACCCAAAGCGAATTTATCAATAACGACGCCGAATGCGAATTCATTCCGGGCGTCAAAGGTTTTGAAGTCAAATTGCACTTGAAAGCGAAAATTTTACTGAGAGATTGCTAAAGGAGATTAATTTTATGAACGAAGAAAAAACTTCCGATCCGGGAGCGCGCACACAAACACCGGCTCAAAAAACGAATGCTCCGACTCCGCCGCAGCACGCGAATAACGTGATTTTTGTCGGCAAAAGGGAAGTCGTGAATAAGGAAACCGGAAAGCTCGAAAAAGTTTCCGCCGAAGAAGCGCCGAGGAAAATTAACGACGGCGACACCGCCATCAAACTTCCCGAATCGGACGAGCAGAAAAAAGGTTTTTACACCAAACACGCAAACGTCCTGGTTTCGCTTTTTCCCGAAGATTACAAATTGGTTGTGCCGAAAGGCTAATCCGGTTCGTCGGGTTCGCAGAGAAGTATACAAATTTTATTTTGGAGATGATTTATTATGGCTCGTAATACACCGCTATTTTTGGAAGACCGCTTTATGGCAATCTCGGGGGCGGGCAAACGCCAGAGCGCGCTCGACGAATTGTTCGACAATGCCCTGCTTGATTTTCGTCTGAAGGCGGATGTCAAACTGAATTTGGTTGACGAGAGAAAGGTTCTGCTCGACTGCGAGGGCGTCGATATTGACGACGAGATTTTGCAGCGCAGCCGGATGCTTGTCACACTGACGTTTCCGAACGGCGTCACGCCGCAGATTATGGCGATTCTCGCCGCGTATTATTTCGGAGCCGCCGCCTCGCCGACCGGCGCTCAGGCAAACGAGGTGCAGACTTTAACCCGGAGCGGCAGTGTCACCGGCGGAACTTTCCCGCTTTCCATCGATACCGAAGGCAGGCAGGGAGCGACCGCGCAAATTGCTTACAATGCGACGGCGGCGCAGATCCAAGCCGCTTTGATTAAAGAAGGTTTGTCAATCGGAAAAATCATCAAGCCGGGCGACGTCGTGGTTAGCGGCGACTGGACAACCGGAATCGTGATTACCTTCGGCGGAAGATTAAAACGCGCGAATTTGCCGCTTCTGGCAGTCGGCAATACGGCGGTCACCGGCGGCGGCTCAATCGTCAATACGGCGACGACCAACGGCAACCAGTTCCTGCACGCCATTACTCGCTCTTCGTCGCGCGTGAAAACGAAATTCAATTTTGCTTTGGGCGATAAACAGGGAAGCGTCGCCACGCAGAAATTTTATAACGCCGTCGTCGATTCGTTCGCGCCCGTGTGGAATTTCGGCGACGAAATCGGTTTGACCGTCGGCATTATTTGCAATTCGATTCCCGAAGACGAAAGTGCTTTCACCGTCCCCGACTGCATCAACGTTTCGCCGCTCGAAGCCAAAGACTGCCGCATCAAAATCGGCTCCGACTGGCAGACGCTCGACGCCTTCTCGCAAGCTATCACGCTCAACGACCAGGTTCCGACCGGAAAGGAAATGTATGGCTTCGACGGCACGCAGCTAGAGAATATCCTGCGCGGTCGCAATCCGCAGTATCAGATGCCGACTCAGATTTTTGCGAGCCAAAACGACGCGATTGCCGCGCTCGTGAACACGAAGCAACCGGTTGAAACGCATTTCGGACTGCCGGGCAACCGCTTTTCTTTAATCGCCGGAAACGCGCTGCTCAAGCCCCAGGCGGAGCTTTATCCGTATATCGGTGAACTCGGACGCTCGGCGATTGCGCTTGATATTTCGCCGCACAGAGATGGCGTAAATGTTCCCATTCGCGCCGAAGCCAGGCTTGAAACTTCGGAAACATTTCTTCAACCTGCTTAATTGGAAGCCGATAAGAAGGTAAAAACCTAAAACCATATAAGGAAAAATGAGCGAACCAAACAAGAAATTCAATCACTGGATTGAAAGACTGCCGACGGGCAAAAAAGTTTTTTGTTTCAAAATTCGTTCGCACGGCAAAACCGTAATTTATAAATATACGCTGGAAGAAATTACCGAGTTTTTGAACCGGTCGTAATCGCCGCGCCATTTTTTGAATTCGGTTAAGGTTTTAAAACCTTTAGACGAATTACAACGACCGCAAGCTATTTTGACATTTTCCGGCGTATGGTTGCCGCCACGCGAAAGCGGTAAAATATGTTCGATAGTTGCTGTTTTTGCGGTTAGTTTTTTGTCGCAAAGATAACAAATTAAGCCGTCTCGCCTTATAATAACGTCTATTGTAAAAGCAACGACGACATTTGCACCGCTTTGTCTAGCTCTTCTTATTGCCGCATTTTTTTTGGCATTGGCACGCATTCTTTTTTTCGCTTCCGGCGATGCGTTTTTAGCGTGAAGCGAACTTTTTGCCGAGTTGCAAATTCTGCAATAACCGTAACTTTTTTGCTTTTTCTGAAAATCTTTCAAAGGTTTGAGAGTTTTACAGCCAGCGCAAAATTTAACCCAAACACCGTTCTTTTGATACGGAAAGTATGCTTTAACACCGTCAATTGGCAAACCATTCCTGCAAGAGCCGCATTTTGCGCTTCGCCCAACATTTCCATTTTTCTTTCTATGCGACGCAAATGAACGTAAAGGCTTTTCTTCGTTACATCTGATACAAATTTTCGTTTCTTGACCTTCTTTTATATCGTTTCGGTTTTTTGAAACAGGATTCGGCGCGCCGTGACGATAAATTTTGGTTTTGCAGAGATTACAGATAGTTGGGCAAATCAGCTTGCCGTTTTTGATTCTCGCGCCAAACTTATTAAGCGGTTTTTCTTCATTGCAGCTTTTACAAATTCTGACTTCTTGCTCAAGCCGGATTTTGTCTGATGCAGGCTTTTCTTTATTCAGGCTTGCAAAATAACAACCCTGTGAACAAAAGTTTTTTGCTTTTAATTTACAATTCTTAACTTTTATAACGGCATTACAATTAAAACAGTTTTTGAGAAATGACCT
This sequence comes from uncultured Pyrinomonadaceae bacterium, assembly GCA_964235785.1. Taxonomy (GTDB): domain Bacteria; phylum Acidobacteriota; class Blastocatellia; order Pyrinomonadales; family Pyrinomonadaceae. Next base: position 43,250 of record CAXSBF010000028.1, read on the forward strand.
TGATGAAAAACACTTTTTTGAACAGTATTTGGCAGTCTCGAAAGCGGACGGTTTGATATAAAACTCTTTCTGGCAAGTCAAACAAACTTTAGAAGTTGACACTTTCGGACGGCAATTTTTTGAACAGTGTTTTCTAATCTCGAATTGATAAGGTCTAACGAGAAAATCTTTGCCGCAGGTCAAACAAGTTTTATTTACCATAAATTTTATTTGATTTTTCTTTGTTGCATTTCGGGCGAAGCAATTGAATGATTTTCTAACTACTTTTGCCGTGTCCGTTATAGTTAATATAAACGATTAAAACGCCCGTATTTCCTAGACTTTTTCGATATTTAGAACTTTTTCCTTGAACTCTGAGAAAGTAATTTCGCCCGCCAAAACGCCGTTAAAAATATCAGATAATTGCCGCGTCAAAATCTCGTTTTGGTGTTTGATAATTTCATTCATCGCCCACCGCGCTGCCGCTTTTCGCGCCCGCTCGTTTAGTTCCGACAAATAATCTTCGCGCCCGTTCAAAATCACCATTTGCCATTCGCTTCGCCTCGCACAAACGGCACGTATCGAATAACGGCTCAAATTGATGACGCAGACATTCGAGATTTGGTGGCGGGTTGAAGCCCCAACCGACATCAAGGCTTTCCCGTGCTGAAAGAGTTCGATTATCCATCCGAAACCTCTTTCATCTCGACTTCGAGCCATTCCTCGAATCGTTCCGATAATTCGATTTCAAGCCGTCTTTCGAGGCGAATCAATTCCCTGAGCCGCCCCGCATCCTCGACGCGCCCGGCGAGTCGCCGGAGGGAATCCAGATATTCTCGCTGTTCGTCCAGCGACAGCCGGAGAAAGCCTTCACGGATGAATGAAAGGCTTTCCTCGAATGTTCTGGCTTTAGTCGTTCTCGTTTTCATCGGTTTTTAACATCCGTTCCAAATCGCCGACTATTTCGGATTGCCGGTTTTGAAAGAATCGAAGCCCGCGACGGATTTCTCCGCCGCGCTGCCGACGGTCGAGACGCGAGCCTAAAAAGATGAATTTCAACTCAACCTCTCCGGTCGTCCACGCAACGACCCGCTTGTATTTCTCGTGGTTCATAAAGACGACGTGAACGCCTCGTTTGATTTTCGTTCTCTGGATTATTTGCCCGTAGTTATTCATCCCGTCTCCTCCGTTTTCGCCATTTCCTCTAAAGCGGAAAGTGTTTCGGCGCGGTGTTTTTCCTCCGCCTCGAAAAAAGCCGAATGGTCGTCTTTCAGTTTTTCGATTTCCTCTAAATCGGCGGGTTCGGTTTGTTTTGTCAAACCTTCAAAATGGCTGCGGAGTTGGGCGAAAGCGTCCTTTAACTCAACGTCTTCGAGATTTTCGATAATCTCAGACAGTTGCAATAGAATCTTCTTTTGAACTGCGGGCGATGCGGCGACGAATTTGTTCTTCAGCTTGACGGCTAATTGAATCAAATCATCCTGGGTTATTTCTCGTTTCATCTCGACATACCTCCCGATTTTTTAAGCTCGAAACGGGCGGCGGCGGTTTTTAACGCGTCCCTGTCCGCTTGAGCGGGCGAGATGAAAATGTATGGGTTGAATTCTTTCGTCGGCATCGCGCCGAAGAAGAAAAGGTATTTAATCCAGACGAGATAAGTCTGGAAATTGGCTGTGTTTCGTAGTATATTTTTCATTGTGTTAATCCTTCCCTGTAAAGGGAGCCAAAGGGTTAAAAGAGAGGCTTAGGGATGCTGATACATTCCTAAGCCTTTTGTTTTAGAAATTGCATTCGGGGCAAAACTGTTCTCGACTTCCCAAATGCCAGCCTCGATTGATAAGTGTTTGTTTGGTGGCGGTTGAGTTGTTCGGACAGGTATCACAGAAAGCCGTAATTTCCTGTTCAATAACGGTGATTTGGAAATTTGCGCCTAAAACTTGTGTCGTTTCGGTGGTGATTGTCGTTGTTTGGATTTGCATTTTTGTTGACCTCGTTTTGTTTGATTTAAGTAATTTCTTACTTTCTAAATTATACAGCTTACGCTATATATTGTCAACAAAATATATTCAGCAGATGGAAGCTACATTGTGCGCGATATAGCTTTGACACCATCTATTATTTAGTGTATAAATTCGATATGATTTCGAGCGTGGTTAAAATCAAATTAGCGGAACTCTTAAAAGAGAAAGATATGTCGTTGTATAAACTACAACAGGAAACGGGTTTGTCTTATACAACGCTTTGGAAGATGAGTCAGAATAAAGTTCAAGGCATCACTTTTGATGTTTTGGAAAAGGTTTGTAAGAGTTTGGAATGTTCCCCAAGTGAACTACTCGCGATTGAGAAATAAAAAGCCTATCCATTTCTGAACAGGCTGTGAATAATTTTTGGATTTAGCAGTTCTCAATTCCAGTTTGAATTGTTAGCAGATTTTATCTGATTCGCTTTTAGAAATAGCGAAAAGTTTTTTGTCATAACGGAAAATCACAGTTAATTTCTCGTCCAAAAATATTAAATCCAGTCTGGAAAATTTCAATATATAACTTTATGATATAAGTTTATAACGCTTTTTCAGAAAAATTCACAAGATAAAGTTAAAGTCTTAGATTAAACGACTTATGAGCCATTTCAAAAAAAATCTGGAGAGGATGGATTTTGTTGAGAATGGCTCACTGCTTTTAATTACTGACTTAGAAGATAAAAAAGTAGATTTAGACATAGCAGAAGTTTTTGCACTTGAAAAAGCAAAAGAGTTCAGAGCTACGGCTGTTTATTTTCGCCATTTCTCCGATAATCGCACACCAATCCCACAAATTTATATTTATGACAACACTGGAAACGCATTAGATAATAGGAAAATAGCAGAAATTCATCGTGATTTGTGGAGTTATTGCAAAATTCCGATGTTTATCGTTGTTGAAAAAACTGATGTCAAAATCTTCGACGCTCGCCAGCCGGTAAAAATTCTTGACGCTCGTCGGATTACTGGACTTTTCGCCAACGAAATTTTGACTAATCCGATTGAGACCAATCCAATTGACACTCTCAAAATTTCCAGCGAAGCAATAAAACTTTATTCGAGAAAACTTTTTGACAGTGGTGTTTTTTGGGAAAGCGAAAAAGCTCAGGATAGGTTTTTAGAAAGCACGTCAGCTTACAATGATTTAATTGTTAATCTAAAGAAGGTTCGCAAAGATTTTATTAAAAAAACAACTTTGCCGGAAAAAACGGCTAATAGGTTGTTGGTTTCTTCAATTTTAATCAAATATTTGGAAGAACGCGGAAACGAAAATGAACGCCTGTTTGCACACGATTTTTTCCAAAAATTAGATGCTGAAAACTTTTGCGGCGTTCTGCGTCAAAAAGGAAAGATTATTAAATTGTTTGCGGAACTAAGCCGTCATTTTAATGGCGAAATATTTAAATGGACGGAGCAAGAAAGTAAGGATATTGAGAAAGAAGATTTGAGCGAACTTGCTTTTTTTCTTGACGGCGAGTCAAATCTTGAATCAAGACAATTGTTTTTCGATTGGCGAAAGTATTCTTTCAATCATCTGCCGGTCGAACTTATCAGCTCTGTCTATGAAGAATTATTGAATGAAAGAGATGATGCCGTTTATACACCGGAATTTTTAGTCAATACATTGATTGACGAATCAATGCCGCAAAGTGAATATAAAAGAAAAAATGTCAAAACTATTGACATAAGTTGTGGCTCGGGCATTTTTCTGGTTTCCGCTTTCAAACGATTAGTTCAACGACATCGCTACGCAGAGTTTGAGAAAACTCAGCAATTACCGCACCTAACCTCGGACCAACTCTTGCAAATTATCAAGGACAACATTTTCGGCGTTGACATTGAAGAAGATGCGGTTCGTTTGACTGTGTTTAGTCTATGCTTGGCTTTATGCGATGAATTAGACCCAATAGAAATTTGGAATGACTTGCAATTTGACAACACTTTTGAAACCAATTTCAAAGACCGAAATTTCTTTGATTATTTGAAAAGCGACAAAGAAAAACTTGGAACGTTCGATTTGGTTATCGGAAACGTGCCTTTTGAGGAACTAGGAAAAAAGCCAGATGTCTATGAAGAGATTTTGAATCTTAATGAAGTAATAAAAGCAAACTCTAAAAAAAGAATTTATCCCAAGAAGCAAATCGCTTTGATGTTTCTTGACCAATCTCCTTATTTGCTCAAAGAAAATGGCTTGCTGTGTTTGATTATGCCTGCTGCACCGCTTCTTTATAATAACTCAGCAGAATTTAGAAAATACTTTTTCACAAAATTTCAAGTTAAACAGATTTTGGACTTTACTGGTTTAGTCGAAGTATTGTTTGGCACAGCAAAAGTGCCAACATCAGCTATTTTTATCCAAAAGCAAACATACGACAAAGAAAAACCAATTACTCATATTACTGTTCGCCGGACAAAAAGCGTTGAAGAAAAGATATTTTTTGAGATTGATAAATACGATTTTCATTATGTTTCATCATATGATGCTTTACACAACAAACACATTTGGAAATGTAATTTGCTTGGCGGAGGAAGAATTAAAAATTTGATTGACCGTTTGTCAGATATTGACTCAGTTGAAACTTTTATCAAAGCAAAAGATTGGATTTATGGCGTAGGGTATGAAGTCGGTTCGCCAAGCAAGCAAGTCACGCCCGCACCATACATAACATTAAAGTCAACTATACCAACAAGGGCATTTTCTGAAAATGGTATAGATTCAAACCAAATAACTATTGAAACTGCTGAGAAATTTCATAGAATCTCTGATGAACGTCTATTCACACCTCCGCATTTGCTAATAAAAAAAATGATTGGCGTAAGCAAAATTCCCAATTATTTTTCAGATAAATATTTGACGTTTAAAGACTCCATTATTGGTATAGCTGATCCAAAGAACAAGAAGGAAGAACTTTTAAAATTTTCAAATAAATTCGAGCAAAACAAAACTATTTATAAATTCTATATTGCGGCGACTAGCAATGAATACCTTGTAGGTAGGGCAACGACTATTCTTAATCAAGACATAATGAACCTTCCATATTCGGAAGATAAAGATGAAATGAAATTGTCTTATGTCGAGCAAATAATTTGCGACGATGTTTTAGATTATCAAGTTGAAATGCTTTCAAAAGGCAGTGCCGCCGAAGTGAATTGGAAAAAAGCAACGAAGACGGATTTGCAGAAATTTGGCGAAGTCTTTAATAAAATGCTTAACTCCGTTTACGGTAAATCGGGTAAATATTTTTATCTCAAAAAGATTTACGATTGGGGCGAATTTTTTGTAACTGAGTTTAATTATGGTGTAAACACAGGCGATCTTGAGTTTGTGAAACGTGATGAACAAAGCGAAGACATTAAATCTTTGATTGAAACCAAATTTACAAGCAGTATGTTTCTTAACAAGACTGTAAGACTAAATGAGAGAAATAAGGTTTCTTTTTTTAAGCCTAAAACATTGCGTTATTGGCTGCGTTCTATCGCCCTCAAAGATGCTGATGATGTATTTTCAGATTTAGTTAAAGTTGAGGTTGCCGATAAATGATAGGTCAGGACTCTCACTCAAACATTGGTGAAACCGAAATAGATACAGAGGACAGTCCAATTGGTGCGGTGATTGAGTTTTTGGATGCAAATTTAGTAGATTTCCCTTCAGATTTCATAAAAAGACAATCTGAATCCGACAAGATAGACGAAGATTTAATTAGCCAACAATTAGAAATTTTTTTTCAAAGAAGAATTAGTAACGAACTATTTAGGATTAAAGGACAATGGCAATATTCTAATGATTCTAACCGAGAACCGGACTTTGGGTTGTGGTTATTCGAAGATCGAAATCCATTTGGTTTGACGAAAGCCTTTTTTGAACTCGAAGCTAAATTATTACCGACAGGCTCAAAAGATTATGTTAAAGGAAACCAAGGCGGAATAGAGCGTTTCAAAAGAGGACATCACGGAAAGGGATTATTAAAAAGCGCAATGATTGGTTATATCCGAGAAAATGATTGTTCATATTGGTTTAAGAAAATAAATGAATGGATTACCGATTTGATTTCAAATAATACTGATACTGGTATTCAGTGGGATGCTCAAGATTTGCTAATCGAAACAGACAATTTCAACACAACCCAAAAATATACTTCAAAAAATACGCGCATTGTAAATTCAAATACTGATTCAATTCAGCTACATCACTATTTAATGGAACTGTGTTAAAAACTTTTATCTCAGAGTCTTTTTCATTCTTCAAACTAAAAACCTACCAATTTCACCTTTCCCCGAACTGCTATATCCGTTGAAAAGATTCTCAGGTTTCCGGGAGTCTTTTTTGTTTTGCTGGACACTTCAAAAAAATTCTTGACTCAATTCCAAATTCGGTTTACATTCATCTCGTTTTATAAAGCCGACAACAATTAAATTCGTCCGGCGTTTTGGGGAAGACGCCGGATATCCAAAACTTAATCTTTTATGCGAAATATCGTTTTAGCATTAGGTTTTAGGGTTAATTGTGTCGGTTTTTTATTGGAAGTAGATAGAAAGCAAAAAAGTAAAGGTAAAATTTAATTTTTGAGGTGTTTATGGAAGAATGGAGTCGTAGTGAACTTATTGGTTTATTAGGCATTTTTTTGACATTAATTAGTGCTGTCGCCGCCGTTGTTGTTATTCAGAAAAAAACGTGGCGTATAATGCTTTCTTTACTGATAGTGATTTTAATAATAATAGGTTTTGTCTTATTAAAAAGTAATTTTAAGCAAGAGAATACTAAGCAATCACCGCCGGAAAATACAAATCTTTCTACTCCGGTTATTGGCAACACGAATAGAGAAAAGCCAACTCCAACAACAACAACTGTAACGCCGACATCCTCGCCGACGGTATTGCCTGAAACTGAAAGAAACGTAAACGGAGTAACTGTCAAACTATTATCGACAAAGTATAGTGAAAACACGCTTATAGTTTCAATAAGATTTATAAGTCAGGGGATTGATAGACATATAAATATTGACAACGATGTTACAAGAATTTTTGCAGTTAATACTGAATTCACCAAACCAAAATTCCTTTTTACCGGCGATAAGGAAACAAATTCCACAGGAAAGGATTTAATTGGAGATGTGCCGCTTGATATGCAGGTTATTTTCAGGAACTTACCTAATAATATCGAGCTAATAGATGTTTTCGAGATTAAAGTATCTGTTAGGTCGCCGTATCTACCTGCCACATTTAAAAACTTGAAATCAAATTTTGTATATGCAAAATGACCATTTTAACGGATTCGATTAGAATGTAGAGTTATGAACGTGGTAATCATAAAAATTAAAGAAGTGGAACAATCGAAGAGGGACACTACCGGAAATTGTTATTGCTTTTTGCTAGAAAATACCTTATCTTACCTTCAACAAAGTTTGAACTGATTCAAGGTTTGTCGGAAACATTTTAATTAAAAAGGTCTGCGCTTTAGAAGCTAACACCTGCAAAAACAGAAAATTGATTCTGTCGTTTTGCAGGTGTTTTTCTATTTTACGCGCTCGTTCCTTTCGCGGGAAAGGCTTATTTGAACTAATCGAAATTGTTGCTAAAACCTTTTGGAAATGGCTGATTGGCGAAGATGAAGAGGAACCCGAGTAAAAAAAGGAAAACCGATATTTTAACGACGGATTAGTAAAAAAGAGGCTTCAAGTAGAAGCCTCTTTTGATATAAATTAAATTCCTTTGCAGTGTTTTACTGAGTGTCGATGCTTGCCTCAATCGTGTTTTCAATTGTATCGGGAACATTCGAGAAAAAATTATATCCCGTCATCTGTTCGACGTAATCGACGCTTACCCGGTATTGTTTCCAATCCGATACTACCGAGTTGTTATTCGGCATAAAGACGGCAATCAATCTGGTTGATGTTGTTACCCGCGATACGTCATTTGTGCCATTCGGCAAAACCATAATCACTTTCCAGGTATAAGTCGGAACGGCGACGTGACCGTTTGCGATATACCCGCTTGTGCCTTGTCCGCCTGAAACGATGTAAAGCTCATTACCCGATGTCGTCAGAGTGCGAGAATAATTTTCCAGATTTGCCCAGGTGACCTGATTATTGGTCGGAGCTTGCGGAATCATATTCGTCATCAAAAACGTCGCCGAGTTATTCGCTACCGAGTTTGTTCTATCGCCCGACGGACACATATGACCTCTGTCATATCCGGAGCCTGAATAATCGGTTGCCGTAACGTGATACCAACTGGCTGGCAGTGTGCTGTCGGGACGGAAATCATCCTGGCGTGGGGTTGAACCGATCCAGCTTGAATCCAGATGCCAGCTCGTCCAATTCGGTCTGCCGTTGTCTCGGTTATAGGATTCAGCATACTGCGGTTTGTCCATCAGATAATTCGACGGCTGATTAACGTCCGTTGTGGCATTTGACGGATTGCCCATTGTTAGATGAACGCTTGATGACGGAGGCGGGGTCGGCGAAACGGTCGGCGTCGGTGTTGGAGTCGGTGCGCTGTAAGCAGTGGCAATGATGTTGTCAAGATTGATGCGATTTGTGCCGCCCGTTGTTTTCCTAACTTCAAAGCGAATGGCGCTTGCCGAATTGACCGTAAAATTGACAGTCGAGAGAGAAGCGGAACTACTGGTGACGGTCGAGCCGACCTTTGTCCAGGTCGAGCCGCTATTGGTTGATTTCCACAACTCCCAGGTGCTTGAGCCGTCTGTGCCGTAAACAGCGTGCTGGACGGAAATCGTTCCCGCGCTGGCGACATTGAAGTTCATCGTCACTTTCCCGGTGTTGCGGACTCTGGCTGAATAAGAGCCTGTTTTTGCATCCCCGGATAAATTACCCGTCAAAGCGTCATCCAAAGTCCAACTGCCGGAACCGAGTGTCACGCTTCCAACCGCATAAGCGGTTTTACCGCCCGCTTCAAAACCTTCGTTCAAAGTATTGGTTTGCGAACTGACGGTAAAAAAAGTAGCCGCGTTCCACAAACAGACTGCTGCCAGAAGAGCGAAAACGCCGTAATGTCTTCTTCTCATAAATTTCTCCTGCTTCTCCTTTTGATTTTAATAAAATGAATGCCGTCCAAAAATAAAAACCACTTTAATATGCACGACCCGGTTAATTAAAACAAGATAAAAGATTCATCGCAGGATTAAATAAATGTTAATGAAGAAAGGGTGTCAAAATACTACTGTGATACTGTTGCCGAATTCAAATTCGGCTTTAAAGCTGAAATTGAATTGTTAAATATTTTGGGGGTTTAATTATATTTATTTTCTCGAAAATGAATTCGGCAACAGTATCACTACTGTTTTCTGACACCCTGTTTTTACCTTCGGAAATCGCCTGAATATAAGGCTTTCACGCGCCTGTTTTTCAGGGGTTTTTTGACACCCAAAAAAATATTTCAAAAATTACTTCAAAAAAATGTGCAAGGTTTTGAGGTTTTTTGCCATATAGATTTAGAACATCCGAAAATCAATGCGGACAATAATTTTCAAAAGGCGTGTAAGGTTTTGAGATGAAAAATCATAACTCAGTAACACAAATCATATTTTTATTGAGACGCAGACATTCCGAGAATTATGCGATTTTATAAATGCGCAATCTCTGTTCTATGTCCGGCGCGAAATTTATATGACACAACATCACAAAAATAAGAACCCAAACAAAAATGCAACTTTACAGCGCAGTAAATCTTTAGAGAATCCACTACCAAGTAATCTTCCCAATTTAGAAATCAATTCTAAAACCGGTGAATCAGATAAAATGAAGATTGACATTGAAAATAAAAAAATTGAACTTGAGCGTGATAAATTGTTTGTCAGTTCGTTAATTGAAGATTTTAAGGCTAGATGGCAGGAACTATTGAACTTTGAAAATGAAAATAGTCGCTGGCAAACGCTTTACGTAACGGCGTTAATTTTGGTAATAAGCTGGGTTTTAAGTAATTCTGGGGAAACGGGAAAGTATAAAAATATCAGAGAAATTTTTAATGGCGATAATTCTTATTTATTACTGACTTTAGCCCTAATCAATGCCCTCTATACTTTGGCTATGGCATATAAGGGCTTTCAAATTCAAGAAATTGCTCAATATTTGTATGAAAATATCAGCACTAAAATTTCTGATAGAATCTCGGTAGAGTTCAATAGTTGGGAAAGATGGCGCAGAGATGAAACAGGAAGCCCTAAATTTATAAGAATGTTTTATTATATTCCTATCAGTCTTTTGCCAACCGCAGTATCAGCAACTATCTTAGGTCTTTTCCATTTTTATCGGTATCCGGTTATTCAGCCTGAAGAATGGTTAAACGCATATTTCTATTTTGTTTCTATCTTTATGCGAATCAGTAATTGAAAACGAGCAAAAAGAAAGCGACTGCTAGTTTTCCC
>CAXSBF010000029.1:0-53448 GCA_964235785.1 uncultured Pyrinomonadaceae bacterium
TGAACTACGGTGTTTCTTCCCTTGAACTACGGTGTTTCTTCCCTTGAACTACGGTCATTTCCCTTGAACTACGGTCGCGGCTTCCCTTGAACTACGGTTGGTTATTAGCAAATTTCCCTTGAACTACGGTTAATATTTTCCCTCAAATTGAGCCTTTCTTTCCCTCAAACTACGGTCTTTACTTCTCTTCAACTACGGAAATGCTTCCCCTGAACTACGGTTAAATTTTCTTAAACCTTTACTTTAGCCTTTTAAGGTCAAGTTATTTATTCGGCGTGACAAGCAATTTGAAAATAGAAGCGGCTGATAAATTTGTACTTAAGCTGAAACGCAATTATTTCGCCTTTTTATTTACGCCGCGATTCAATTGAAATGGTGGCTGACGATTGTTTTAATTAGCCTTAATGGTTATTTCCCTGTTTGTTCTTCTTCCAGAAAATAACCGTCCCGTATATTTTCTTCGCGCCGTATTTTGCACAGAAGAACGCCTCCGCCTTTTTATTCAACGTCAAACGCTCTTTTGACATCGGCGGGATTTGCTTCAAATCTCAAGGTATTGATAATTGAAATCGAAGTGGCGACTCTTTATCGACTTCTCTCCCTAGTAAGGAATTTTCGGGTTTACAAAAGCGAAATGAAAATGAAATGAAAAAGTCGCTTACCGCTTCTTCGCGTCCGATAATAAAGGTGTTTTAATTCAATTATCGGACGCGGGAACATTCGTCAGAGGCAAAACTTTAAGTGTAATTTTAAACGGTCAAGAATTGCGGTTTGCCGTCATCAATTCGTGCGAAGGCGCGATTTTCTCCAGACAAAGTGCTTATGCGGGTGTAGCCGCAACGCTTTGATTCCCGCCGTGCTTGCGATGCAATTAGACATCACCGGACAATGTGGCGATAACAATATGGAGCATTTGAAAAGCCTAATGCACTCCATATATTAAATACATTCAGTCAAGTTTGAATTGGTATAATCCCGACTTCGGGACATTTTGATTGCCGCAGTGAATTTATTACGCCCGGCGGAATATGTCCCGTCTCGCCCCATTTGCCGACTATATAATGACGGCGGTTTTCATAATTGAGGCGCGGGTCGCCGCCGTTTGCTTTTATCACGCGGATTGAAGAATGAACGTTGCGATGCAGATAAGTCATTCCCGTGAAAACCTGAATTTGATAATCTTTGACGAGCATTTGAAACGCCAAATCGTTGTCTTCAAAACCCCAGCCTTCGCCGTCGAAAGGTTTATTTTCATCGAACCTGACGCCGTCGGCAAAAACTTCGCGGCGGAACATTCCGTATTGCGTCCAGGCGACATAATTGACGAATTCCTTGCGGCATTTTGATAAATCGAACAGATATTCGGTCGTTTGCCCGCGCTGCGGACAAAATCCCGACGAGTGCGGACCGAGACAGCCGAGCAGCCGTCCTTGTTCTTCTAGATGACGAAACATCGCAAAACTCGAAAAAGGAACGATTTCAATGTCGCCGTCCATCATCATCAAATAATCGCCGCCGTCGGTTAAAAATAAATCAATGATTTGATTTCGCGCAATCGAACTGCCTCTGTTTTCCGCATTGATAACGAAGCGGTGCGGCAAATCGATATTTTTGTCCAATTGCCTTAGCGCGTCCGCCGTTCCGTCAAGCGAGCCGTTGTCGCAAACGATAACGGACGCTTCGCAGCCCAGACGCCGGAGCATCGCGGCTTCGCGCAAGTATGCCTGCAAAGATTCGAGCGTGGATTCCTTCGTATTCCACGAAAGCAAACCGAGCGTGATTTTTTTACCCTTCGGCAAGACGGGTTTTTCGGCTTTGCCCAAAACCATTCCCAGACAGGTATGCGGGTAAGGCTCGATATTGCTGTATAAATCGGCAACGTCCGTCATTTTTTCAGTTGAACTTTCATCGCACGGGCGCAATCCGAAAGGTTTGACGTTTTCGATGATTTCCGCGCTCGTAACGCGGTTAAAACCGTTGAAAATTTCCGCGCGGTCAGCGCGAACCAATCCCATTTTCAACAACTCGGGCTTTTCCCAGAAACAATCGTTATATTGGTCGCAGGCGACGACCAGAAAACCATCCGGTTTTAGCTTGCGCGCCATTTCCGCCAGCAAAGCCTCGCGCTGCGGGCGCAGCAGATGTTCCAGAGTGTTGACGCAAACCACGCGGTCAAACGATTCGTCCGGCATTGAATTCGGCAAAACAAATTTTCCGTTCTGCGCCGGCTGATGATGACGATAGACGACGTTCGGATACAGATTCGATAATCTTTCACGAAAATTTACGGGATTGATTGTGCAGTCCAGCACCGCCATAAAACCCGAGAGACGCATCTGGAAAAGCGCGAAGGGCAGCTCCCAGCGCCGCATCACCGGATAATTTTGACCGTGATTGAAAGCCGCGAATTCCGGCAAATTTAAATCGTTTTTTTTGGCGAAAGTCATCGTTGGCAAGTCTCCTCGAAGATACGAATTTTCCTTCGGCTGTCTAACTTTTTCACTCTTTTTCGGCAGGTAATCTACTGCGCGGAATTTAGTTTTTCCATTGGAAATCAAAAATTTTGAAGCATTCCGATGCGTGAAATTATCGAGCGTTTTTTCTGCGACGGGCTGCCAGAAATATTTCCACTGTTCTGCAAAATCCCAGTATTTTTCCAGCCATTTTCGATTCTTTTCACCGTCCTTCGTCAACTGTTCGACGCCGCGCTCGATAATTGCAATCAAGGTTTGTTCGAGTTCGTCCAAACCGGATGAAATGAACGGAATTTCTTTTGATTCGCCCGCGCAATACAAAAAAGTTTTCCCGACTTCCGGCAATTTACCGATGCCGTTGACGACGACGCAGCCCGCCGCCAATCCTTCGAGACTGTTCCGGTGATAACTTCCTGTGACGCATTCGTCAATAACAATGTGCGAACGGCGCTTCATCGCCAGCGATTCGGCGTGCGTAACTTGCCGGTTGCCGGTGGTTTCAAGTTTTATCGGAAAATGCCGCGCCAATTTCTCCAAAATCCTCCCCGTCGTTTCAAAACCTTTCGAGTGCCAGTAAAGCGGATGTTCGGGCGGATATTTTTCGTGTCTGCCGAAAGGCGTGTAGCAAATCGTAATTCTGTCGGGTTTGGTTTCCGGCTTGTATGCCGTTTCCCAAAACGGAATCGGATTCGGCACAATCGTCCAATCTTCAAATTCCGGCAAAGTCGCCTGATACTGCCCGACGACCACGCCCGAAAAGCCGCGTCGTAAAAATTGCTCGTCAACATTCCACAAATAATTATGCGCCATTGTCAGAATCGCTCTGTCCTTGAGCAGTCGTTCGTGTTGCGGCGCGACTTTTCCGTTATGAACAATAAGTAAATCGGCTTCGGCTATCAAAGATTCGGCTTCCTCGGGCGTTTCGCGCCATTCGACATCGCCCGCGAAGCTCACGCCATTGCCGTAGCTGTTCGTCGCCCAAACGCACCGCGCCGAATGTGTCGTTCGAGTATTGACGCACCGCGCCAGAATCGCCGGAACACCCGCAATCGGCGTGGTCGCGTATGAAAGTATTTTCAGCGACGCGGATTTTTTGGAAATCGGCTGTAAATTCTCAAATTCCACGAAAGAGATTTTTGGAAAAGCCGTTAAACGGCTGATTTTGCTCAAATTAAAAATCTCCACGCCGAAAGCATCAGCGGCTTGCGCCAAATTTTCATATTGTTCGTTTATCGCTTCAAACTGCGGCGCGAGCGGATGTCTTCCGCTCGCGCCGAAAAAGTGATTGTCGGTAAAATCAATTCCAATCAGCCCGACTCGTTTCGCGCCCATCTGAATTGCCAGACAAAGCGCGATATAAGGCGAATTGTTTGTGTAATGCAAAACATTCGGATTAGAAAAATCGGTTCCGCCAAATGTTCCAAGTTGGAATTTGACAACATTAGGATGTTTCAAACCTAAATCCAACTGTGTGAAAATATATTCTGCTTGCGATGTTTCGACATAACGGAATCTATCGCCGGAAAACTGATTGCGCGGATTAACCACCACTAAATAATTAGGCTGAAATTTGCGCCCGACATCATTGACACCAATTGTAATGAATTGATCAGGTTGCTCTAATTCATTCAAAGACTCTCCGCAGCCGCAAACAACGATGGCTTCGTTTTGATGAACTTTTTGGAATGAGAATAAGATTTGCATAATCATTCATCAGTTTGCTAAAAATCACCTTCCAGAGAGGTAAAATAGTTCAATCGGAATTACACTATATTATTATGCCTTCATTTTTTGGACATATTTTGTTTAACGTTTCCACATCAGATTTATAATCGCTGAATGATTTTGCGTCAGGCATTTCACGGGTCAAATCGTTTAGATATCTGTACAAAAACTGGCAGCATTGATATATCAAATCATCTTTTTCATAACAAACAGGAAATTTAATATCTGTGGCTATTGCAATAACTTTGTCAGACTGGAGAGTTCTCGTTTGAATACATACCCGATTTCCTACTGAATAAAAGAAAATTATTGGCGGAGCATGAAAATCGGTTAAAACAATTGTGTAAATCTTTAATTCAGGATGAACTTCGCCTAAAGCTTCTTTATAGAAGTCATTACTGGGAATGTCGAATCTCAAATTTCCCATGACTTCAATAAGGTCTTTGTAAAACCCGGACATATCTCTGCCAACTTCCATTTGAATTAAATAATCACCGATTAACAGGTATAAATCCGCGTCAGGGATATAGAGTTCAATCGCTTCGGCAAGTGTTTCAGGCGGCAACGATGATTTCTCGGTTTGGTTGGATGGGTTATTCACCTCATAGTAAATGAAAGACATATATTATTCCGCTAGTGGATGGACTGTTTTAACTCTCCAGCTACTGCCTTGTTTATCAAAAAATGCACGCGCTTTGGTTATAGTTACCGGGATAACTCCGCGCTGATAATTTTCTTTTTCAACGGTTTTCTCAGTCACTTCACCTGTGATAGCATCCTTCTCTTTGATGACCTTTTTGATTGGTTTACCTACAGCGGGTGTAAGTACAAATAACTCCTCTTCACCTTTTTGCTGCTTCTTCTTTACGTCAGCCTCGTCTTCCTTGTTAACTGCGCGAAAACCTTTTGCAAAAGAAGATGGTATAGCGAATATATAAGCCTTGCCTGTAATAGGTATATTGCTCTTCTCCACTTTTCTGACCTCTGCCCATGCTAACTTACCTGCTAAGACCATAGCCATATCGGATGTCCATTTGCCCGCACCGCCCTGCACTCTTGCGGCAACAGTTAATGTTTCATCGCTGATTGAAGGGTCATGACCTACCGCTGTATGGTGTAATCCAAGTTGTTTAAGAACAGCCTCTCGTTGCCGCCCGCTGCCTTTTATATTTTTGCCCTCATATTCAACCTTTACTTTCTTACCTTGAACCAATTCGACTTCCGGGTTGAAAGTTGCTTTTACAGAAAATGCATCACCGCTTTGTTTGAACGAAATACTTTTAATTTTATAACGACCTTTGAGACTATCAACGACAGTCTTGAGTTGGTTTTCGCTCAGCCCTTTGGTTATTTTGTCGGAGATGTCTTTCCTGGCTTCCTTAGCATCGTCTTCCCAATCCTTCTTATCAGCGGTGGGCTTTGTTTTATCCTCCTTCCCTTTACCGAACAATTTCTTGACAGTCTGGACAATTTTGTCAAGGACTAAGTTAATCGCTTTGTCAACCGGGTCTTTTACCTTCTTGAGAATTGACTTAATTTTGTCGGCAATGCCGCCTAAACTGAGCAAGCGTGCGAGCAGGTCAAAGATGAGCGAGAGAGCTTGAATCAAAGCTTGTTCGATGCGTTTGGCGGCGGCGCTGATATTGCCCGCTACAATATCGGCAACCGAATCAACCACCGAGCTGATGAAAGCCGCAATCTGAGCGGCGCGTTGGATGAGAAAAACGATTAGTTTGTAAATAGCGAGTGCTGCTTGGACAAAACCTGAGCCCGGCACCACCATCATCAGCAGTTTTTTTATTCCGGCTTCAACGAGGCTGGTAATCAGCCAACTCTTAATTTCACTGATGACGGTATCCTGTAGATTGCCAAGATCAGTTTTAACTTGAGCCCAAAGTTCCTCGGGACTTCCCGTAATCAATAATTTCACATATCCATATAGTTTTTCGAGCAGGGCGGTATTTCGTTCGCCGAGCTTTACAGCAGCTTTGGCACGCAGATTTTCGTAAGTGAAACCGGCGATGCCCATAACGAGTTTGACGATTGAACCGGGCGATAAATCTTTTGGTAATTCAAATCCGACGCTTCCCAATGAGCCGAAAAGCCAGCCGGCAATGGCTGTCACGAAATTCTTGGCGAAGTTTTGTTTGAACAGCGAAAAGCCTTCTCCGATCGCGTCAATCAGATTGCCGAAAAAGCCGATCGGGTCGGAGAGAATATCCAGAATAACGCTGACGGCTTTTTTCAGGATAGACACCAGTTTGTCTTTGAAATCGAGAATAAGCTTCGCTATTTCGGCAATTTTCTTTGCCAATTTATAAGCCGCGCCCGCGTTTTCGGCTTCGAGGTCGGAAGCGAGAGTGTTTCCTTTGTCAATCGCCGATTTGTAGCTTTCCGCCAATTTCTGCGCCAGCGCGTTTTTGCGGTCTTCGACTCCGGCGCGCATTTCGTCAAAGCGTCCGCCGACTTCTTTTTCGGCGGCTTGACCGACTTTTAATAAATCGCCCTTCAAGGTCGAAACGTATTTTTTTATTCTTGCCTGTCCTTTGTCAATTTCGTCGGTTGCCTGTTTCAAAAGCCGGTCAACCGTGTCGGCAACGCTGTCAACAAGCGCGTCCATCGCGGCTTTGAAAACCTGTAGATTTTTTTCGATAATTATGATGATGCCTTTCGGCGTGGCGCGAAATTGGTCGGCGATCCAATCCAATTTTCCACCGATGCCGCTGTAACGCTCATCGTTGAAATGATCAATCTCGCGCTCCGTGTTGGATTTCATCGCGTCGATGGCTGCCGCCGAACCGTTGTCGAACATACCGAAAATAGTAGTTTCAAGCGTGGATAAACGCGATTCAACCGTTTTCTTGGTCGTTTCATACATCGCTTCGATGTTGTCGGCGACTTCTTTTCGCGCCATTTCATCTTTGGCTTTAGCGGATAATTGCCGTGATTTGACCGCCGCGCCCGATTTGATTTTGACGCCCGCCAGCGCAAAAAGATTTTGTCTGCCGACGCTTTGAGCTTGGGCGGCGGTTTGTCCGAGCATAGCTTTTTCTTTGGCGCGATATTTGGCGGGTGAAGCGTCAGCCGTTTGTTCGACTTCTTTTTTCGCGTCTAAAACCGCCGTAAAACGCGGGTCGTCAGCTTTTTTTAATTGTTTGGGCGTTATCTGCGCGTCTTTTAGTTGTTGGTCGGCATCCTGTTTGCTTGATTGTTGTGAAATTTCCTCTTCGGTTCGTGCAACAGGCATCCCTTCGGCGGTGTTGACGACCGGCACGGGAGTCGGCGGCGCAGACGGCAAGTCATTTACTTCTTTTGCCTTTACGCCCGCCGTGCTTGGCTTTTGTTCGGTGGTTGTTTTAATGTTCGATTCGGCTTTGCCTTTCTCATCGTGGACTTTACCGGACACCGCGCCCTTCATTTGTTCCTGTTTGCCGCCTTCCATAAAATTGTCGGCATCGTCGAGCGTTTCCGGCATCACTTTTTTGATTTCAGCTTTTAAGAGCGCGCGAAAACTTTCCGGTTCGACCTTTTCGGGTTTAGCGGTTTTCATCAAATCGGTTTGTTTTTCCTTTGCGCCCGCCTGCAATTCCCGCGGTGGAGCTTTAGCGGCTTTGGCGGCTTCGGAGGCTTTCAGTTTGGCAGGCGGATGCTTTTTTATCTGCGCGGCTTTCTGCCCGATTTTTCCTTTGACGTTTTGAAAACGCGGGTCAGTCTCCGGCGCGGCGGGCTTAGGAACGAACTTTATCGTGCGGACGGCAGTCGGCATTATTCTTTCACTTCTTTACCATCGGTCAAGATTTGAATTCGGTTCAAAATTTTCGCGCAGCGGGCAAACCGCGCCGATTTTCCGATATTCACGACGAGTCGACGCTTCGAGCCGTCCGATGTCCAGAGATTTTTTTTCGCCGAGCGCGAGCGCGGCGGCGTGAAGCGCGACGTTGCGGATTTGTCCGCCGGTCAATTCGCATCTTTGAATAACTTCTTCCAGAAAATCAGGCGAAACTTTATGATTTTCCGGCAAATGAAGCTGCCAGATGTGCCGTCGTTCGGCGACTTCGGGCGCGGCAAATTCGACCACCGTGTCCATTCGACGTTGAAAAGCCGAATCAATCCGGTCGCCGGCATTGGTCGTGACAATCAAAATTCCTTCAAAAGATTCGAGTCTTTGCAGCAGATAATTCGTTTCGAGATTGGCGTAGCGGTCATTCGCGCTGCTGACGCCGGTGCGCTGAGTCAGCAGCGCGTCGCCTTCGTCGAGCAGTAAAATCACGTCGAGTTCTTCGACAAACGCAAAAACGCGGGCGAGATTTTTTTCCGTTTCGCCGATATATTTATTGACGACCGTCGAGAGGTCGAGCCGGTAAATATCTTTTTGCAATGCGGCGGCGAGCAGTCGCGCGGCGTAAGTTTTCCCGGTTCCGCTTCCACCGCTGAAAAGAGCGCGGACGCCCGCCTGTAGTTGTCCGCGCAAACCCGAACCGACGTGGCGGCGCAGATTTTCACGAATCCGGCAGCGTCCTTCGAGTTGGCGCAAATCGCTCATCGTTTCCGCTTTGACTGCGAGAAAACTCCAATCCGCCCGAAGCGGTTCGAGATAAATCGCCAGAGTGTCGAGCGTCTGACGATTCAGAGCGCGGGTCGCCTGCCGCACGTCGGCGAGTGAAACTTTTTTTCGTTCCGCTAAAACCGCGTAAGATTTGGCAAGCAGCGCGGCGCGGCGGATATTACCGCTCGACAGACGAAAACGCTCGCTTATTTCGTCAATCTCATCGGTGTCGGTCTTGTTCAAACAGTCTCGCCAATGTTGACGACGCTCGTTTTCTTCAGGTAGATTAACCGTCAGAGTAACGGCTTTTTCCACGCCCGCGCCGCCGACGCCGCCCTGTTTTCCGAGCGTGACGCCGAACGCTTTGACTGCCGTCGATATTGCCGGAATTTCAATTATTTCGCTCGGCGCGACTTCCAGACAAAAAACCGGCATCGCTTTGAGCAGTACGGCTAATGTATTAAGAATTCTCCAACGCTCGTCGTCTTTTATTTCGGGAATTTTTGCTTCCAGCAGATTCAGACCGAGCGATTTTGCCAGGGCGCCGAGAATCGTTTTTCGGCTGTTATGGCTTGCACCGCGCACAGCCGCGGTTTGAATATCGCCGCGCTCGAAAAGTTTCGGCAATAAAGTCAACTCCTGCCGTAAATTTTCGGGAAGAATAAGATTTTCGAGCGCGAGTAAATCTTCGGCAGGCGTAAATTTCAGCCAGTCAGCCGACGGAAATTGTCTTTCGCCGCGCAAAACGTCCCACAACAAAGTTGAAATCCGCAAAGTCCACTCGGAACGCGGATTTTCCGTATTGCCGAATTGAATCAAACCGAGCCGATGCAGTTCGTAAATTGCCGAATGCGCCGAAACGCCGTTTTTTTCTTCGCGCCGCCAGCCGTTCAAAGTCCCGAATGTCAGGCGTTTGTCGTCGGAAATTTCATTCAGCGACTCGAACACCGCGCCGAAACGCGCGTCTTCTTCAATCAAACCGATTGTTATCAACAAAATTATTGACGAATAACTAAGCCCGAATTTTTCGCGCAAATCGCGCAGAGGCAACTGCGTTTCGCATCTCTTCTCCCAATCCGATAAAGTTTTTGCCCACCATTCGGCGGCTTTTTCATCCGCTAAATCGTCGGGTTCGCGTCCCGCCAGCCGTTCATCGTAAATCTGCAAAAAAGGAAATTCGGCAAAAGTCGTTTCTCGCGTGCCGAAAATTTGAATTATTCTTCTTGTCAAATACGCCGCCGCCGCCAGATGAAACAAATCGAAATGTCCCGCAGGCGTTGCCGGAACTTCATCAAACGGCTCGCTTTTCGATAAAGACAAAGCCGGGTCGGACATCGCCGGAACGTAATCTTCCGGTGTTTTATTTTGCTTTTTAAGACTTAATATCTTCATTTCAAACGAAGTGAAACTTCACATATTTTCCCGCCGCCGGAATCCAGCCGGGATTACGGTCGAGTCCCGAAAGTCTGACTTCAAACGGTAAATCGGCAAGACTGAAAGTGATGTCGAGATGCGTCGCCGTGACCGAAATTTTTGCTTTGCGCTCAAATAAAATCTCGTTAATTTGTTCGGGCGCCGGCAGATTTAACGCCTTCGCCAGACGTTTTCGCGCGTATTCGGCTAAATTCTTCAACCAGCTTTTTGATAAACTTTGCGAAAAATCTTCGGCGTCGTTTTCGACAATATCGGAAATGCCTTTTTGGTAAATTTTTAGCTCCTCTGCCAGTTGGCTCTGAAAGTCGGCGGCAAGCGGCGCGTTAACAACACTGAATTTCTCTGGATGCCGAATAACCAGGCGTTTTCCGCTAATTGTCCAAAGCCATTTTTGATTTGTTTGAAAAGTTTCCAACCATTCGGGCGGCATCCGCCATTCGTCCGGCGGATTAAATCCTTCTCCCAACTCAGCCTCTGTTTCACGTCCTGAAAGCCGTTCCAGGAGTTTCCAAACCGCGTCGTTTTTGATTTTCTCGCCTAAAAATTCCAGTCCCAAAAGCGCGACGAAATCCCAGATATTCAAATCAATTTCCCGCGCCGGAAATTCGCTGAAATCGCGGTAGAGATTCAGATACAAACCCAAATTCAAAAGATAAAAAATGCCGCCGAATTCGGTTTCGACCGACAATTCAATTGCCGTTTCGGGTTCTTCAATAATTTCGTCGAAAGATTTGAAAAATTCGTTTTGCTTAATTCGAGAAGTTTTTGATTTTTTCTCGATTTCCGCCGCTTCGAGTTTTTTTTCAGCCTTTTCCGTTAATCGGTTTTCAGCCTTTAAAGTTTCCGCCGAATCGGACGATTCGATTGATTCAACTGTAAATTTAAGCGAATCTTTTTTTATTACGAATGATGATTTAGCAGAAGATTTCTGCTCCGTTTTTTTTGATACGGGCGGATTCGGCGAAGTTTTAGTTTTTGCCGACGGAGAAGCCGAACTTATTATTTTCTGTTGTTCTATCGCGTCGTATTGTTGCGCTTTTCCTAAAATTTTATCTATACTTTGCGCCGCGATTTTTCGGCTGAATTCAAATTTTGCTCGAAATAATCGCGTCTGTCGGGCAAATTCGGCTGAACGCGCGACGCGCGGCGCGCGCGCCAGCAGCAAACCGATTCCCAACAAACATTGCCGCTCAAAATCCAAAGCCGCGTGCCGAGTTTCCGTCACCGCATTAAACCGGTCTCGCTTTTTGATAAAATTTTGCAGCGGCTCAAATGTGAATTCCTCTTTTTCGCTAAGCGGTTCAAACAAAGCCTTTTGCAAATCATTTAACCCGAAAACGCGAATCATTTGCCGCAACAAATCGTTCGCTTCAAGCGGCTGTAATTTAACCGCGAATTTGACGGCTTTTCCCTGTTTTGCCAGTAACTTCAATGCGTTCGGCGCAAATTCCGCCGCTTCAATCCAGATTCGGGCAACCGTCTGCGCCTGCCGCAAACCCGGAAAGAGACTTTGCCACCACCAGCGCTGCGCCAATAATCCTTCGCACCAATCGCTTGCCAGAGACGCGAGTAATTCCGAATCATCGGCAAAAACGACGCTTTCCGCCTGTGCCGGAACGGTTTCGCGGCTCGGTCGAAAGGCGCGGCGAAAAAGTTTTTCGATTTCATTCCGCACGCCGGATTGCCAGTCGAGCGATAATTGCCAATCGTCAAAACCGAATCGCCGTTTTTCGGGCGCGGGCGCGGATAATTTTTTGACACAGACAATCGCTGACGGCGGCAATCCTGCCGGATGAAAATTCGCCGCGCCGAAAAGCCGCTCGAAACGCAGACGACTCGCCAGCGGGTCAATTTCATTTCCGCCGACTCTTAAACGCGAAACCGTCGTTGAGTTTTGCCGCCAGTTTTCCATCCCGGAATTATCAAATTCTGCAAAGTATCTGGATTGAATTGATTTCAAATTGTGCGGCTTCTTTTACGCCCGCAGTCCAATCAGCAGTCACAAAATACATCCATACTTCATTGTTGACAATTTCCCGGTCGCTGATGTTCAATCGGGCAAGCAATTCGTTGTTTGATAAATCCGCTTCCTTTTTAGATAATTTAACGCCTTCTTTTTTCTCAAAGAGTCCGGCTTCGATATTGTTCAAGTCCATCGAAATCAGTTTTAAGTCGTCCAAAACGAGTGTCGATTCCGACGAAAGCTCACTACCGAATTTCAAACGATTTAAAGATACTTGAAAAATTTTTGGATTTGGCGCGGATGCGCCTAATCGCTTTCCTCTGACAATCATCTGAGAAATTGTCGCGCTGTCAGGAAGTTGAACGATAAATCCACCGATGACCGAACGATTCAAATCAGCCGCTCCTACCTGCGGTGTTGCCGCCCGATTAAGCGTTACGTCCCAATTTACGGCAGCCGAATCCTTTATTTTCAGGGGCAGAAAATTCGGCGAAAATGTTAAAATTTTAAACTCGGCGGTCGGGTTGACGCTCAGACCGATTTTGCTCGCCAAAGCTCTGACGGCGTCGCGCAAAGCGTTATGATATTCGCTCGTTATGATATTGCCGGGATTGGCGATTGGAATCGAGCTAATCAGCAATTGTAATTTTGTGTCGATTTCTAAAGCCGGTTGTTCCGGCGTCGACGGAGTCGGATTTACCGGATTCGATTTTACCGGAAAAAAACCCGGATCGAAAATTCCCGTTAAATCAATGCCTCTTCTCTTCAAAATATCCTTAAAATCTTGAGAAAGGCTCGGATCAATATCAATGTGTTTCTGTAATAATTCCAGCCCCTTCAACTTATCGGAAGGTGAAAAACCTCCGATTATATTAATCAAACTTGAGTTTGGCATCTTATTTTTCTCCTTAAATTTTTTAACTCTTAACAAAACGGCTTAGATTCCATTCAGCCAAATCAAACCGCGCCGTGCCGTAATATGGCAACGCGCGCTTGGCAAAGACAATCGTGATTTGTTTGGTTTGTTTGGCTTGCGCCGCCAGAAAATTCTCTCTGACGAGATAAAGCCGTATTTTTTCATCCGAAGTCAGATTTATCGGCTCGTGCGATAAAGCCTCGCGCAGCAGAGGCTTTATCTGTTCGCCGTCAATCATTGCCACGTCTTCCAGACGTTTGTCGCCAAAAAAGTTTTCCAAATCAAATCCGGCGCTCGAACCGGGCGTCGCCAGCGGCAGCATTCCGATAGGCGGCAAATAATAAAAATAGTCTTCGGCTTTGATTTCTCGAAAATCATTTACATCCGCCTGTGAACCTCTAATTTGGTCGGCAAACTGCTCGACCATCGCTTCGGTTTCGCTCATCCGCCGGTCGCTCGATAGCTGCGTCCAGTTTTCCGCGTCATTCTTTTTCGTCAAACGCCGCCGAACCGACCACATTTCGACAAATTCCAAACCGTTTGAAGTCCAATTGATAATCGCCAGCGGAACATCCCGTTTTGACAAGGTTTTATCCCGCATTTCGTCCATTAAGCCGTAGGATTTGAGCGAAAAGCCAAGCGGATTTTGGAAAAACCGTCGTGTTTCCGCCGCGCCGAAACATCTGTAAGCGATGTAATTCCGCAAAAGTTTCCCATTCGGAAGAATTTCATTTGCCAGAGACGAATCGACCGGAAGCAGGCGAAATTGCACGCTTTCTAAAATGACATCCGTATTACAAGTCGCAAATGCGTTTTTGAGACCGCTCGTCGACGCAATCCCTTCGCTCGTCTCGATTGGTGACAGAACGAGCAGATACAAACCAAATCCCGCCGCATAAGTCCCGACCTGCAGCGGCTGACAAGCGGCGAAAGCATTTGAAGCCTGCTCGACGGTTCCGAATCTTTGCAGCAAATTGACGCTTGTATCTTGTGCCAGACACAAAATTTGACCGCGGCGGTTGACGGCTAAACCCGCGCTGATATTAACGACGGGTTCGCTTTCGGCGGATAATTCTTTTTCAACCATCAAACCTTCAATAACGCCGTCGCCCGTCGCCAAACCGACGCGATTTACCGTTTCTCGACGGGCGTTTTGCTCCCGCGTCATATCCGCTCCGGTGACGAGCCGCCCGTTGAAAAAATTGGTGGCGCGCACACTGCCGTTACCGATTGGCTGTTGAAGTTTTATACTCATCGCTCTCGCTCCATAATTTTTCTAAATCTCTCAATTTTGCTTATCCGATTTGGTTTCTGGAAATCTGCACAAAAATTGTTGCAAATTTATTTTCGACGTCGGAGCCGATAAATTTAACGGCAAAGTTTCTGGCATATTTTGCCAAACTCAGACTGTGACTTGCGACTTCTATTTTGGTGAGAGGAAATCTAAAACGCATAAATCGCATTTCCGTCTTTAACTCGACCTCAAAGACGTTTCGGGAAGTCGGGGTTATATTGATAATTGAAATGCCGGTCAGAAAAGGATCGGCATCGTTTTCGCCAAAAACTTCCAAGGCTCCCAGGTCTTTAATAAACGCCGAATTTTTCTGCGTGTCGATATTGAACCAGATTTCATAACGATTTCTTGTAATCCGGGTGATGGTGGCGAGCGGCAGGATGGTAGACGGCGCGGGTTCGGGCGCCGTTTGGGGCGTCGGGGCTTTCGGAGACCATTCAGTGCCGCTCCAGGTCAGCGCGTCGCCCGGGTTGGGCGCATCCGCTTTGATTGATTTTCCCTGTAACAGACTTATTGTCGGATTCGGATAGTTTCCAATCAAATCGCCGCCCGCCGCGTCGTTTTGTTTAATTGCCTGCTCGAAAATTACCGCATCGCCGTTTCCTGTTCCGGCGGCTAAATTTGTAATTCGTTTGCCGCCGCTTTTCCAGTCTTTTGTCAAACCGCGACTGCCGTCAGCTAATAGATACTGCGGATGGTCATCGTCTTTGAGTCCGGCTAATGCGCCGTGGTCGGTTACTCCGCCTGTCGTCGCAGGGATTTCGGCAATCCATTTTCCGCCTTTAAAAATTAAAATTTGTCCTTCGGCAGGCGCTGCCGTCTTTGTCCATTCGCCGCTCCGAAAAGTTAAAATCTGTCCGTCAATCGGCGCTGCGACGCTAACATCGCTCAAATTGTCCAAACTGTGATTATGAGGAGCAGATACCGGCGGACTCGTAACCGGCGGATTGAAAATCGGCGGACTCGTTATCGGCGAAGTCGTTCCGGTCGAGCTGCCGTAGCCGCAGAGCATCCATTCCTGCAGCATTCTCAAATGCAGTAAAAAGGGACGATTTTCTTCATTAACAACGGTTTCTTTCGTATCGCTGACTTTGAAGCCGGAAGCGAGCGGAACTAGAGGAATACGAAGTTCAGCCAGCAAAACACAGTCTTCAATGTCTGTGCCGCCAATCATTTCTACCGCGCAATCGGTTTTTCTGTCGCTCAATTTGATTCTGAGTTCCGTTACCCATAAACGAAAAGCCGCCCGCATATACTCGCAAATATCGTCGGTCTTAATTTGTAAAACCATTGGCGGCGAAGTAACCGGCGGACTCGAAGGCGAAGAAAGCCATTGACTGCGAATCGCTTCTAAAAAATCATTTACCGGCGTTGACGAACCTGTTTCGACAATTTTAATTTGCCTGAGCCATTCGGCATATTTGCGGACGGCATCTTCTTCGGGTTGTTTCGGCGCTTCAAAACGCAGTTCGAGCGAAAAATCATCCTTGACGCGCGATGCCGCCGTCAATTCGTCTTCACTGCGGCAAGGTTCGCCCGGAATCGGCACATTATCGGTCAGACAATCGCGGAAACAGAGCGTCACAAAAAGCGTTAATTCATCGTCAATCGGCGGCGAAGTCAGCGGCGGACTTGCACTTCCGCCCGGCAGGTGTTTATTCAAATCTTTGGCGTT
This sequence comes from uncultured Pyrinomonadaceae bacterium, assembly GCA_964235785.1. Classification (GTDB taxonomy): domain Bacteria; phylum Acidobacteriota; class Blastocatellia; order Pyrinomonadales; family Pyrinomonadaceae. The sequence continues at coordinate 16,028 of CAXSBF010000029.1, forward strand.
CGCCGCGAGCCATTGATTCAGATAAGCGCATTGCGCCGCCGGAACGCAGATAAACTGTCCGCGCGGGCTGACCGCCGCGCCCGGCAAAATCATCACGCGGAAGCCTTTTTCGGCATCTTTTTCGATGCGGACGCCGAGACCGGAAATCGTGCCGTAGCCGAGCGCGTCGCGCGCCATCCAGCGGTCGCGTCCGGCGAGATAAGCAAATTCCTGCGTAAAATCGTCAACGCCCAGAATCATTCCCGACGTAAAATTAACGTGCTTGGTCAAGTCCGAATCCTGACTCGCGTTGATATCTGAAACCGTATTAAAACAACTCATTGCGCTCCATCCTGTCTATTTTTTTCTAAAACTTCATTTCCTAAAACGTATCGCTCAGCATATTTTTCCGGCTGCGGCACGCCGAGACGACTTTCGCCGATGTAATTTTGTCCGATGACCAATTCGGGATTGAGAAGCGGGTCGCGGCTTCCCAAACCGAGCTGAGTATCCAAGCCCAAACGCGCTTCGTCGAGACGAAACAAATTCCAGTAAAACCGAAAATCGCAAATTGTGTGCGCCGGTTTTTCCAGCGCGACGACGCGCTTGACGAGTTCGAGCTTCCGATTTTGTTCTTCGATATTTTCGATTCTGCCGCCGTCTAACATTGCCGGAATTAAAACCGTAAAGCGGTGCGCCGCGCGCTGCATTGCCAGGACGCCGCTTTCAAACTGAAACCAATCGGCGAGCGGTTTATCCGGAGACGGCAGACAATCGAAAAGCGCGACAAACCCAAACGAACTCCAATTCGTTTCGTAAAACTCGTTCAATTGTCCGATTCGACGATAACGACGCGCCAGAAAATCCTGCCAGAGTCGGCGAGCGCGGCTTGAAACGGTCTTTTGAACGACAAACTCTTGCCAATCCGCCGGCAAAACGGCGTTCGTTTCCGTTCCGCGCGGCAGAAAAATTTCGTCAAATTTTGTGTAAATCGTATTTTGCGCCTGATTTAAATCCGCAATTTCATTTCGGTATTTGTCGCGCAAATAGCCTTGCCATTGTTTGCGCTCGGCTGCCGCCGCGTCCGACGGCGCAAAACCTATTGATTCGAGCGCGAATCGCTGCCAAATTTTCGCTTCTTCCGCCTCGTTCGGTTTGACCAGAGGAAATTTCAAGTTCGGCTGTTTTTCAAAGTTCGCGCCGTAACGCTGATGAAGAACATCCGCGCCTTGATTCGGCTGCCACTTGACGGATTTTTTGATAATTCGCGGCAGATTTTGATTTCCCTTGAAATCGGACGGAATAATTTCGGGCGTCAATCGCGTTTGAAAACCTTCGACCAGACGAACGGGGTCGCGTCTTTTTTGTTCGGAAGTTTGCGGCTCGAAAATACTATCGTCGGCGCAATCGTCGAGCGCCAGCCGCAGAGCGATTCGCAAACCGCGCAGCGTCCCGCGATATTGGAAAAACTCGACCGCGCGGCTAATCAGCAAACGTCTTTTGTCTGCCGTCCAAGCCGGGTCGAGCGCGATTCCGAACCAGTTCGCCAGCCAATCGAGCGCGTCCGGCGGCGCGCTCCGCACGTCGAACAACATTTGCGCGGCGGCGATTTTGTCTTCAATCGTCGTGTAAAAACCTTCAAAGTTCGACAAAAAGCGGTCGAGGAAAAACCTCGACTGCTCGTCTTCGCGGTAAATCGAAGGCAGATAATTATTCAGATACGAAAAACGCGGGTAATAAACGCGCAGAGCCGAAATTCGCGGCGTGCGCTGCGCGTTGCCCGAAAACACGAGACGCAGCTGCAAAAAACGGTTTTCAGCGCGTTGCAGCAAAAGCTCCCAAGTTCCTCTGCCCTTTTCTTTTGAAGTTTTGTTTTGTCTGAAAGGCAGCTCCGAACCGTTTCCGCGCAGATAAAGATTCGGCTCTTTCTGCCACGCGGCTAAAGCCAAATCGACTTCGTTATCGGCGACGCGGCTGGAAACTTCGATTTTCGTTTCCGGCGAAATACAGCCGTCGAGCATCAGTCTGTGCCAGACGCAATTCGATTCTTTGCCGTCAAAAACCGGCGTTTCGAGTGTTCCTGCGGTGACGAATCTCGGACGATTTTGTTTGACGAGCGGCAGCCAGCGCGTCCCGAAATCAAAATAAACTTTGCCGTCCGCCGCCGTAAAACCTTTGCCGCCGAACAGACGCATCGGCAAATAATCGTCAATCGGCTGTAATGTGAAATTTTTCCGCGCAACCTTCGGCGGCAAATCGAACGGCGGCGAAACGTCCGAATCGTTCGGACAAATCAGCTTGAAAGAAAAAGCCTGATTTCCTTCTTCGGACACGATATACAGCCGGTCGCTCGTTCCCTGTTTTTCGTTTGCTTCGACAAAAGCGAGGTCGTAACCGCGCAGACGAAATTTTTGCGGCGGCGATAAAGTCGAGCGTTCGGTTTCGTCTACCTGCGACAAAATCGAATCGGTTTTCAAATCATTCAGTTTTTGTTCGCGGTAATACCGGTAAATAGTCGAAAAATCTTCATTTGTCGGGAGATTGAGAATTAAAACCGTGTCGTCCGGCAAGGCTTCAATCGAAATCGGGTCTCCGTCTTTCGGCAGCGGCGAGAAAAACTTTTCGGCGGAAAGATTCCGGCTGCGCGCGCGTTTCGCGCTTTCGGCGAGCGGCTGAAAATCGGCGGCGGTTTCATCCGCTTCGACTGCGCTTCCGCAGACCGCGCCGAAATCCCGGTCGAGCGTCCAGTAGCGCTTGTTTTCGCGGTCTAAAACAAAAACTCCGCCGCAGCGCCGCGCGGCAATATCGAATGGCGCAAACCCGACATCTTCGCGCCATATAATCCGGCGCGGTTCGCCGGTTGAAAACAAATCAAAAACCAATAAACCCGCCGGTTGAATTGTTCCGACGACCAGATAATGGTCAATTGTTACCGCAAGTCCGCGAAGCGCGACGGGAATTTGATTAGTCGTCTCGACCGGCTGAAAATCACTTTTTGCTTCCTGTTGTTCAATTGGTAAAACCGGATAAAAATCCGAAACGCGCAGCGAGCCGATTGATAAAACCTCGATTTTCAAACTTGTTTCGTCAATCCAATACCAGTTGCCGTAACGGTCGCGCACCGCGCCGCGCCGATTTTCCAGATTCGGCTTTTCGTCTTTCGGCGAAGCGGTAAACTTAAAAAGACGCGGCTGGAGAGTGACTTCGTTCGTATCGTCATTCCAGTCAAATTTTTGATTCGAAATCGTTTCGCCGTCGCGTTCCGTTTGCCGGAATGTACTCAGAGATTTGCCACCCGCTGTGCAGGTTTCCCAATCGGCGCGGGTCAGCAAGAGATGAAATTTTGTGCCGTTGACATCCATAATCTCAACATTCTTCGGGAACAATCGGAATCGGAACGATTCGGCGCGGTTTGGAATCGCTGCTCGCCGCCGCGCCGCGCAGCTGCGAAAGCGGAAGCGCGTCGCCGATGGCAACCGAAATTCCCAAAACACGCGGCAGCTCCAAGCCGTTCATCGTAATTTGCTCGACGGTCGATTCATTTCCTTCCGCCAGCAAAACGTCATTGACGAACATCACTCCGGGAACGCGGCTCGCCACCGCCGCCAATTCCTTCGCGGCGACGGGTTTGCGAAGTCGCCAGCCGTTATTCGTTTCCACATCGCTTTCGTTCAATAAGTCAGCATTCGGGTTAATCGGCGCGAGCGAGTCGAGAAGCGCTTTTTTTACGGCTTCGCGCGCTTCCGCGACGGATTTTTCGGCGACGACGTTGATGCCGATTGAAATCCAAATCGGTTTATAAACCGGACCGCGCAGGAAAACTTCGGTCGTAATCAAGCGGCGTTCGTCCAGATATTGACAAATCGTGTCCAAAAATAAACGGTCGGGAACGGGCGCGTCGGGCTGGCGCGAATCGTAGCGCGGAATGACCATTACCGTCACCGCGCCCGGCGCGTCGCCCGGTTCGTTCGGCGAAAATTCGGGATTGAACGTCGGAATTATCTCGACCCGTCCAATCAAAACTCCGGGCGTTCGCAGCGCAATCAGCTTAAAATCCGAAACGGTAACCAGACGCTCGCGGTGCTGCAAATATCCGGTTATCTGCCTTTCGCCGTCCAGAACATTTTCCGAATCCGCGCCGCCCCAGGTGCGAATCGGATTAGAAACTTTCACGCCGGCAGGCAAAACCGGACTCGTATTTATCGCGCCCGCGCCGACGTTTCCGGCGATTCCCGCGCCGAAGTCGTAGGAAACGCTGATTTTCGCGTCCAACGACGGACGCTGACCGCGCATTCCGTCGCCGAAACGAATTTCTCCCGCCTCGGCGTTGACGACGAAAACTTTTGCCTTTTTCGGCTTGCCCGTTTTCGCGCCCGGCGGTTGTCGCAAATCCGGCGCGGACACTTCCGCGCCCGCTGCTAAAAGGTCGTCGGTTTCCGTCCATTCATTCGTTTCATTGCCGACGGTGACGAACAATCGAACTGAATGCGGCACAATCGGAGCGCGTGAAAGTTTTATTATCTGGTCGGGTTCGCCTGTTCCGTCCGGCAAAACTTCGTTTGTAACTCGCGCTCGCTGCGTAACCGTCGCGGCGTTGACGCCAATCCACAAAAAACGAAATTTTATCGCCGTCGCGGTCGCCCGGATTCTCAGCCACGTAATCAGGCGTTCGCCGAGTTTCGTGTCTTCGAGCGTCGGCGGAAAATCGTCAGCGCCGAGTTCGAGCGGTTCGAGATTTTCCCAAAGCCGCAAATCGGACTCTGCGGGCAGCGTAATTTCGACGACGCCGGGTTTGGTCAAAACGTCGCCGTCGACTCGCGCGTCGAGCGGTTTATATTCGGGTTTTCGCAAACTTTGCGTCGTTGAAAGTTTCCATTCGTCGTTCGGTTTTTTCGGTATTTCATACGACAGCCACGAAGAATTTTCGTTATTCGCCTGCTGCCCGCCGGGACGCAAAATCATCGTTGTCGCGTCGAGCGACGGAACGATTCCGAGACTTAAAGTTTTATTGGCGATTAGTTTTCGGATCTCTCGCGGGTCTTCTTTTTCACGCGCCAGCAGAGCAACCCAGACTGAATTGTCAATCGTTTCTTCCGCTAAAGACACGCCTTTTTCATCTTTTCCGTCGAGCGCGGCAGTTTCGTAAAGCTGCAAATCAACGTCGTCGCCAATCTGCTCGCCGGCAAACGAAGCGTAAAGCTGCCGGTAATAATCCTTAACTTCGGTTTTCTCGTTTTTCAGCGGACGTTTGAAATAAACTCTGCCTTCAATCGGCAAAACGTCCAATCCGCGATTGGTGCGAAACGGAACTTTTCCGGCGTTTAAGACAACGCCCGAATCGAGCGTAATTGCCCCGCGCTCGTTTAAAAACGAAACAATTCCTTCAGCCGACGTTGCGGAATTAAGCGGAATTCCGAGAAGCTGCAAAAATTTCAAACGGTTGCGTTCGGGAATGAGATTCGCGCGATACAGCAAACTCTCCGTCATAAAGGCAAAAACCTCGACCAGCGTAACGCCCGGATCGCTTCGATTGAAATTCGTCCATTCGGGATTGTGAACCGGAATCCGCGCTAACGCTTCGTCAAGCAGCTCCTGATAGCGCCGGTCATCAATTTTAGGAATTTGCAATGGCATTTTTAATTTTTGACAACTCCTTATTTTCTCTTTTACGAACCACCCAGAGTTACGCTCAAACTAACGCGCTCGGAAACCTGCGTCGCCACGAGTCGGTAGTAAATCGTCACGACCGCCGCCTGCAAATCCTGCGCGTCAGGCTCGACATTGACGGATTGGACGGCGATTCGCGGCTCCCATTCAGCCAGAGCTTTCGTGATTCGGTCTCGAATAAGCTGTCTGGTCGTCGCCGTGTTCGGCTCGAACAAAAATCGGTTCAGACCGCCGCCGAAATCCGGTAAATGCAGGCGTTCGTTCAATTCGGTCATCAAAATCACGCGGATTGATTCCCGAATATTAGTCTCGCCTTCCGACCAGGCGACGCGCCCGTCCGCGCCGATTCGCGGCGGAAAACTGATTCCTTTTCCGAGTATTTTTCCGGCGTTATTCATCTTTTGCCTTCAAGCCCGGCAGCGGGAAACAGACCATTAGAAACGGCAGCCATTTGAAAACGAAATCGAGCAGGCTGACGATAATCATCAGTAAAATCAAGGCGCAAATCGTAATAATCGGAATCGAAAGCGAACACATCATCCCGATTGACAAACCGTTATCCTTGCAGCCGCCGTTATCCGGCACGTCCAAACTTTTATGCAGAGGAAACGGCAGAATTGAAAAAACAAGGTCGGCAAACGTGATGCCTTTCATCCGGTTGACCTGCCCGCAGAGCAAATCCGACATCATAAAAGCCGTGTTTTTATTGAATTTCCGCAACCCCGCCGGAGTCGTATCAATCGGTAAAGCGATGCGAATCGGACGAGCGGGCGCGTCCGGGTCGAAAAATCCGGCGATTTGAAAAGGTTTGGTCGGCTCGCTCAGAATCGGCGGATCAATCGCGCCGCACAAAGGGCGTTCGTAGACGCAGCGAATTACAAACCAGCCTTCGCGCATATCCATCGGCGTCTGCGCCGCGAGCGGCGTTGCTTGAAGCGGTTGATTCGGCGGCATCGGCGGCAAAGCAGCCTCGACCGCTTGGGCGATTTTGTTCACGCGGTTTTCGCCTTGAAAATTATTCGCGGCAAAATCCGTCGGCGTTATCGAAACGGTCGCGCCGTCTATAACGGTTTTTAGAGAAAACTTTAAATCGGCGAGCGGAAACAAAAATTTCGGATAAAGCGCATCCGGCGCTTGACGATTGTAGGAAACGGCGACCGATTCGAGATTCTTTTCAATTTTTCCAGGCGGATTTTCAATCGCCGGTTTAACGGCGAGCAGAGCGTCTTTTAACGAACGCACAATTTGTCTTGCCGAATAAATTTGAGGCACCACTAAATCATCGGCGAAATTTGATTCCAGAGTCGTATTTGAAATGACGCCGACGAGATTATTTTCGGCTGTTTTGAGCGTCGGCAAAACCGCGCGACCGTTGAGCGAATCCCAAACGCGCGGCACGTTTTCCGCCAGAAAATTGGCGAAATCCAACAAAATCAGCCACGAAATTGTTTGAATTTGCTCGCGTGAATTTTTGACGGTATTTTTTAGCGCCGCAACAACTTTCGGGTCATTTTGAAATTCGGGCTTTGATATATCATAAGAAAGCATCGTTTCATCAAAAGCCTTTTTCGCGTGCTGCGCCGATTGCAGCAGACTTTTCCAGGTGTCGCGGAAAATCGCGCGCATCAAAAGCGTCCTTGAATCGGGTATCGAATCAATTTCCGCCGCCGAATTGTCACTTTTCGCCGCCTTGCCCGCCGCCATATAAGCTTCGCGCCGTCCGGCTGGAATCACACCGGCGAAAAGTTTCCGCCGTCGTCCGTCGTCTTCGTTAAAACCGACGCCAAAAAGCGGCTGCGGCTCTTCGCTTTCATTTAAGGTGTTTTTGGTTTCGGCTTTCCGCCATTTCGCGCCTTGTTCCGTAACGACGTAAGCGTATTCTTCCCAGCTCGAATCCAAAGGTGGTAATTTTTCGTTTATTTTTAACTCTCCCGGCGGAAACAGACGGCGAATGACAAACGAAACTTTTTCTTCACGCCCGCCGTTGGGAATTTTGTCAGGCAAGCCCGGACGCTCGCAGACGAGACACGCCGAAATCAAATAAAAACGCTGGTGCGCCGGTTGATAAAGTTTAAGCGGACTGCTTTTTACAGCGGCAAATTCACTAAATTGTTTCGATGATTGCGTTAAGGTATTGCTTTTTTCCTTTTTACGCGCGGCGACGAGTCCGAGACGCTGAAAATTTCTGGCAAACGCCGGAGCCGGTTTGAGCGTTTTGGGCGGCGGAGAAACGCCGCGCCACGTTTCGGGAAATGCGATGTATTGTTCTAATCTTTTCGGGTCGCTGGCGAGCATCTGCAAAAAATCGTCCATAAAAGTATCGGTCGCAAAACGCAAAATGCTCGGACGACTCAATTCTTCGCGCCGCAAACCAGCCGTCGTTTGGTTGATTGCGGTTTCCCACAAAGGCGAAGGCGCCGTCCATTGAATCGTCTCTCTCATAAACTATTTCTCACCAGATATTTCCCGCGCCCGGCGTGTATGACGCGCTGATGACGCTGTTGCTGATGACCGTATCGGCTTGCACGACGCCGCTGAATTTCGATATTCCGGCGTTGACCGTGACCATTCCGGCGGAAACTTCAATCTGCGAAGCGTTGATCGTTACCTTCGCCGAAGCCGTAACCGTGATTCCGCCGGTTTCGAGCTTGACCGAATTACCGCTGCTATCTACGATTTCAATCGCGCCGGGACCGTCCTTGAGCGTAAATTTCTGTCCGCCCGGCGTTTCCAGAATCATCTTTTCCTGCCCGTCCGTATCATCGAGCGTAACTTTCACGCCGTTGCGCGAGCGCAAAACTTTTTTGTAATTTTTCCCGCCGCCGTCCATACTTTCCGGCGGTTTGTCCTTTCCGTTCCAGAGACAGCCGACGACATACGGGCGACGCGGATTTCCGGCTTCAAAGGCGACTAAAACCTCGTCATTTACGTCCGGCACAAACCAACTGCCGCGATTATTTCCGCCCATCATCGTTGCCAGACGCGCCCACGCTTCATAACGCGAGCCGTCCGTATCGGGCGACCAGGGCAGAGAAATTTTCACTCTGCCCTGCCCGTCCGGGTCTCTGATGTCGGTAACCAGCGCGGGAAAAACGCCATACCAGCGTCCGCCCAATCCGTGCGGGACGCGCGCTTCGACTGTTTTTTCTAAAATGGTTGTTTCTAACATTTTTATCCTTTAGGCTTGTAAGTAAACTTTTTCGGATTACCTGTATTTTAACTTTTGCCTTTTTACTTTTTACTTTTTACTTACTGCCCGATTCCCGTTCGTTCGGCGCGAAATTCGGTGCGAAAACCTTTCACGTTGTCAAAAATATGAGCGATTTCCGCGATGTAATACTTTCCGTTGAATAATTTTCCGACTCCGTCAAGCTCGACAAACGCGCCGACGCGCAGTCTGGCGTTCGGTTCGGCGACACCGCGCCCGACGACAAATTGTCTGGCGATTGTTTTCAAAAAACTTCCGGCGGCGAATCGCGCTTCTTCGTCGCTGAACGGAACGTCGTGCGCGATTGACTCTTTGCGTTCGCCGAACGCGCTCTGCAAAATACGGACGCCGCTTGCATCGCTTCCGAGTTCGCCGCCGAGAATCGAATCCGTCGCTTCGTGTTTGATTGCCTCCTTGCTCGAAACGTCCCAGCCGGAAGCGCTGACGCTCGTTCGCTGGTTGGCTAAATCGGCAATCACGCGAAACTCGCGCATCTGCGCTCCGTATTTGAGCGACACTTTATCCTGCCCGCGCCGCGACCGCGTTTTTACGTTTAATTCTTTATCTTTAATCCAGATTTCCGCGTCAATCGAGCGAGCGCGTTCGCGCATAAAAGCCAAATCGCTCTGATTGACCTGCGCCACAATTTTGTGCGTCGCGCCGCTCGCGTCAATGTTCGGAGTCAAATTGTGGTCGCCGGCAATTTTGCTGAAAATATCCGAATCCGTCGAATCGTCGAAAGTGCGCGTCCGGCGCGTCATCCGCAAATTTTGCAGAGCGTCTTCGGCGAGCGCGGTAATTACCGGCGATTGACCTTCGGGAAAATTGGCTTCGAGCGCGGTAATTTTGCCGGAAAAAATTACGTCGTCGGCAAGTTTCACTTGAAAATCCTTGCCGAAATCGAGCGTCTGACGGTCGAAATAAAGAAAATCGGTCGTGCCGCCCTTCGGTCCCCAATTACCGAATTTCGCTTCACAGCGGTAAAGCCCTTCGGTTTTTTCGATTATCAAAAGATAATTCAGCCCGCCGACCAGAGAAGAGTTTTCTTCTCCGCCAATTAAAATCGTCGGTCTCGCGGTTATAATTCCGGTTGTCGAATCAAGCGGCATCTTTTTTCCTTAACTTGCCGAAACTCTCTCCAGTCTTTCCGTCCGGCGTTCCAGCATCTGTTTTACTTCGTAATCGGACGGCGGCGTTTTTGGCGAACCTTTTTCGTCCGGCTTTTTGTCCGCCGTTTGATTTTTTATCGCCGGTGTTTCCGGCATTACTTCAAATTCGTTGATGACGACCGGCATATTATTTCTTCTCCATTTTGAAAAAAATTTTTAACGAAAAAGTCTGCAAAAACGCCCGCGCCCCTTATTCCAATAAAGTCTTTAGTTCGTTCATATCGAGAAATTGTCCGGGTCGCAGTTTGCGCGGATTTTCGATTCCGTTGGCTGCGGCAATCGACTGCCAATCGTTTATTTTTCCTTGCCTCGCAGCCAAACCTTGAACCGTTGAGCCGGAAGAAGCAGCCGTCAATGGATTTGTTCCCGGCGTTTTTGTTTTTTCGTCTGAAAACTGAAATTGTATTTTTTGCTGGGTCAGATTCAACGTCATACTCGCCCGAAGCGGTATGCCTTCACTCGAAAAAAATTCCAGCGATTCTTCGAGCGATTCCATCAAACCGTCGAACTGAAACGAACCCCAAATAAAACGCACGCCGGGTGGAATAAATTTTTTCGAGCCTGGAGGAGTTTCGGCGGGCGTGATGAAATACGCGATTTTTTCCGTCATTTTTCGCACGTCATTGACGGCTTCGCCAGCCTGCGGCGCGTTGACGTCAAACCAGAGCTGGACGGCGAGTTTGGTTGTTCCGGGTCCGATAAATTGCTGCGCCGGAGTTCCGCGCTGGTCGCCGACGCCCGCCGGCGTTTGAATTTGATTGGCAAAACCGACTTTGAGCGTTTCGGGATTGAACTGCACCGCGACTTTATACGTCGGCGCGACTTCGGTCTTTGCTAAATCAATCTGCTGTAATTCGGCTTTAACTAAGTTGACGGATGTCGGCATTCTCGTTTTTCCTCATTTTCCGGTTTCCAACTCCAAAGATTCATAAGCGAGCTGCAATTCCTCGATTGCCATGCCGCCGTCCCTGGCATTGAGCGGCGGCGCTTTCAGCTTGACCGGAACGCACCGCGACAGATGAAATTTCGCTTTCACCTGTTTGTCGGGCGAAAAAATGATGACGTGCGCGTCAGCCCGCGTTTCGGGATTTGTCTGAATCAGCTCAACCCATTTCCATAAATCAAAAGTTTCGGTCATCCCGCGTTTCAGCGTCAGCGAACCGTAATTTATCGCGCCGGTCAGACGTATCTGCTTGCCGTTGTTGCCGCCTTCCCGAATCGTTTTCACGTCCATCGTCATCTCCAACCCGTCGCACTCGGCAAAAGCCGCGTCGCAAATATGCTCCGCCACGCCTTCGACCTTTATCTCGACGGCAAAATTAAATGCCGTGAACGGATAATTTACTCTTTCATTAATCGGCGGATTTGCCATATTTATACCTTTATTGTTTGTTCACCATCGTAAATCTACTAGAATCTGGTTTTTTGATTTGCTGGTTCGTTAGCGTTATACCATTGCGAGAGACTTGTTTATTGGATTGTTCGTTCGTCATCTCCGTAACTACTTTAGGGATTTGTCGTTGGGTAAAAATCCGCAGAATTGCCGTCTTTCCCGCATTCTTTTTGATTTCATTTTCCGAAACATATAAAAATAAATCTTCTTCTCGTCCTCTGCTGGGAATGGAGTAATCAGGGTCAATCAAAGTTAAATTTGAGGAAGTTATAATTTTAAGTCTTTGCGGAAAGCTATTTTGTGGAATTTGCGAGCAATCTCCTTTGAAATTGCCGCTAAGGTTGGTCCGAACAAGAAAAGTATCCTTCTGATTGTCGGTCAGGTAAACTTTCACATTGGGCATCGGACTTCTGTTTTTGTCTTCGTCATAGATTGTTCCGGCAACTTTGCATTTGACCTGTTCCGTCACCGACGATTTATTATCAGATTCAGACAAATTATTTGCGGGCAGCCGTGAACTACTGTTTTCATTCGGCTTGTCCGACGAAACCTGGCGAGTATTAGCCGATTCAGACGTCTGATTGTCTGAATTTTTTGGCGGAATGATATATGTTAAAAGCGCGACAATTCCACTACCCGCTGCCAGTAAAGCAATCAAACTACCGACAATCTTAAACGTCTTCGATTCATCAGCCATTACTTAATCTCCCTGAGTTCTAAAATTAAAGCTCAATATCTAAGAAATTTCTTAAATCCTTTCCGTAACGACACTTTGCCCGCCCGATTGCGCCAATCGGACGCTGACGAATTTCAGCGGGAGCGACGGCGCGACGCGCAGCTCGACGATAAAACGACCTTGTTCGACGCTTTGAAAATTGTTGAGCGTCTCGCTGACCACGACTTGATACGAAGTCGCGGTCGTCGTTCCGGCAAACGCGCCGCGCGCGAACATTACGTCGAGCAGCGAAGTAAAACCGCGCTGAACCTGACGGCGAAAACGCTCGTCGTTCGGTTCAAATACATATTCCGCTCCGTGTTTCAGAGCTAAACGGCGCAACAAACTCAGCAGCCTTCGCACATTTATCGGACGCAAATCGGAATCGTCGCTCAAAGTGTCGGAATCAAGCACGAGAAATCCGGTCGGCTCTTGCCTGACGAGATTGATTAAATTATCTTGAAAATCCAAAAAACTTTCGCGTTGAAATGTTCTCGCCAAACCCAAAACGCCTTGCAGAGGCTCGTTTGCCGGAGCAATCCACGCGCCGCGCCGCGCCGTCCGCCGCGCCATTACGCCGCAGACGGCGCCGCTCGCCGGAATGTTTCGCGCCGATTCAAAACCGTCTTCGCGCGTCAAAAGCCAGGGATGATACATCGCGCCGAAACTCAGAGCCTTTTTTTCGTTCGCGCTTAACGATTCGACTCCCGAATTTCCCGCCGTCAAATTTTTCGTCGTCTTAAGCGTCGCCACGTGATTGACGGCGGCGTCTCTGCCGTAATGTTCGGGCAAAGTCAGAACGGCAAACAAATCGCCTCGCGCCGCGCAGATTCGCAGCAGCGCCCGCTGAACCGCGAGTAAAACATCCGGTTTATAGTCATCGGAAGCATTTACCGCATAATTTTCAGCCGCCGGAATTTTGATTGCCAGACCAATTGACCAATCGCTGAAATCGCGTTTGAGTTCGGCGCGAACGCGGAAGTAATAGACACCGGCGGCGCGTCCCGAAACGGTGAATTCCTTTTGGTTTCCACGATAAATTTCCTGCGAAAACTGAAAGTTTGACGCTGCCGACTCTTCTAAAACGAACTGCGGAGATTCAGTTTTACTCAAAAGCGTTGACGCTCTTGTTTCGGCATAATTCCAAATCAGCGAAAATTCTCCGGTCGAAATCTCGGCGTCTTTCGGGTGAAGTTCGGTCGGTTTATCAATAACCTCTATTCGGCAATCCAAAAAGTTTTCCCAAAGCGGTTCGCTGATTCGTTCAATTTCAGGTTTTCGGCAATCCTGAAAATGCCACCATTCGGGGCGCGGGGGCGGAGGCGAAAGCGGCGGAGGCGACAAAATCGCTCCCGTTTTTTTTGTTTGAAACCAGCCGCGGTGCGATGCGTCCGGCACGGAAATAATCGTCGCTTCTTCCAGTGATAAATTTGTGTAAGTCGGATTTGTCGGCAAGCCTCCCGCCGCATACGTTGTCGACTCCGGCGCTAACGCGGAATGAATTCCCCACAAAGCACGCGGGCGCGGACTGAAATACCGAATAAACTCCGCTTCGTTCAGCAGAGTATCCAGACCGGTATTTTTTAATTTTTCATCGAGAAAAAGATCGGCGTCGAATTCTTCCAAACCGTCGCGCTGGAGTTTCGTTCCCTGCAAACGCGCCGCGCCGAGATAATTTTCAGGAAAAGCGTTCGGGAAAAGCGGAAAATAAAAGTCTCCGCGCCGCCCGCTGCCGGCTAACGGAAAACGCGCCGCCTCACCGCTTTGCGTCCAAGCCGGAATTTCGGGAAATTCTTTATCTTCACTAAAACGATACAAATTTTCATCGGTCGGCAAATTTCCCCAAAAGCGTTCCTGGCTCGAATTAAACGCTAAATCGCTTAATTTTGTGAACGAGTTTTCGTCTTTTTTTATCCAAATTTCAAAAGCGAGACGCTCGACTTCAGGCGTTGAATCGGGAGTTATGACATCTTTCCGGCAAAACACCGCGCGGCATAAAACCTCGACGTTTTCCAACATTTCCGAATCGTTGATATTAACTGTTTCAACTTGCAGACAGAGACATTTGCCCTGAAACTTGGTGATTAACAAACTACCGGACTCGGGCGCTTCGGCATTCGGCAAATCGTTAAACTTTAAGTTGATTTTCAAAGGTAATTTTGCGCCGTTCTTGTCAAAAGACGTTTTGACGCGCAAATCGGCTTGTCGAACCGCCGTAAAATTCTGCGTAATATTTTCAGAGTTTATGTTATTTAATTTTGTCCAATATCTGACCGAAACTTTTTGAGCCAAATTCGGTGAAGCGAAATTTGTCAGATTTTCGAGCCAGACAAAATGTTTGGCGGTGATTTTCACAAATCGCTTTCCGGCAGAAACTGTCTGCGCCGGAGAATTGATTTCGTCATCATTTCCAATTTTGTCCGTCGTTAGAAGAAGCGATAAATCGGCGGAAAATTTTAGCCGAAGCAGCTCGCCGGTTTTAATCTGTTCATTGGCGGACACTTCCAGTTTCAGAACTTTTTGCTCGCCGTTATCAATTAAATTGACGAATTTCACGGCGGTTGAAAGCTCCGCCGTTCCGATTTGCAAATCATCCGACCAGCTTCCCGGCGCGCGGGCGCGGGCAAACGCCGGAGTAATGTCGTCAATCTCCGTTTCACCAAAACGAACGCCAGCCAAACCCGAAAGCGGGAAAAAATTAGAGCAGACCCGGTTGAGCGGCTTTTGCGCGGTCGGCTGGCGACGCGCGACGCGAATTATCCAGCAGCGTTTTCCGCCGTTGCGAAAAAACGCCCGCGCCGTCGGCGCGAGATACGCATAAATCGTTTCGCCTCTTTCCTTATCCCAAACCAGCGGCAAATCCTTTCCGAAAATCGCGTCGAACTCTTTAGCCGATTCCAAAACGACTGGCACGCCGACCGGACCCGACGCGGCAAATCCGACAAACAAAGCGATGTCCATTCGCGGTAAAACGTCCTCGCGCATTGGTGTCCGGGCTTCAAAATGAAAGCCCGGCAACCGGCGGATTTTTTGATTCGTCGCCATCATTGTCTTTTCGTCGGTCTAATCAAACCCGAAGCGAAAATGAAGTAATCTTAACGATTTATTCCATTTCCAGACGTTCGTAGGTCAGCGTTAATTCTTCCATCGCCACGTCCGTCCCTTTGGCATTCATCGGACCGCCTTGATACTTGGTGATACGGGCATTGAGCAGCCGCCAGGTCAAAACCGGCGAAGTATTTGTTTTATCCTCGCTCATCAGGTTGACCGTAACATTGCGGACTCCGTTGCTCGTTCCGTTGCGGATGTCGTTGAGCCAGCCGTATAAATCCAAAACGCCGATGGCGCCGCGTTTGAGCGTGACATCGCTGGCTTTATTCAAGCCCGTGATTTTGCGAACATTGTTGGTCGGGTCGCTGCCGTTGCGATATTCGACGACCGTCATTTCCATTCCGATATTGCTACATTCCTGAAAACCGGCGCGAATTCCCTGCCCTAAATCAACCGTAAAATTAAACTGCGGATATGGATTTACTCTTTCAGTTGCCATATTTTCCTCCTCTCAAATTACTTATGCTTTTCTGTCCGCCGTCCATTGACCGATGCGAAAGACGACGAATTCAGCCGGTTTGACGACCGCCAAGCCGACCAGACAAATCAGCCGCCCGTTGTCCAAATCATTCTGCGTCATCGTCGAGCGGTCGCAGCGAACGAAATACGCTTTTTCGGGTTTTTCGCCCAAAAGCGCGCCGGAAACCCATTCGTTATAGAGAAAATCCTGAATCGTCTGCCGGACGTTCGCCCACAGAGCTTCGCCGTTCGGCTCAAAAACCGCCCACTGCGTTCCGCGGTCGAGCGAGTGTTCGAGATACGCGAAATACCGCCGCAGATTGACGTATTTCCATTCCGGGTCGGAACTCGTCGTCCGCGCGCCCCAAAGCCTAAAGCCGCGTCCCTCAAAAAAACGGAAACAGTTGATGCCTTCGGGATTGAGAACTTCCTGCTGGGCTTTGTTCAAGGTTTTTTCAAACCCGATGGCGAGCCGCACGACTTCGTTCGCCGGAGCTTTATAAACCGCGCGTTCGACATCGTTGCGGGCGTAAATTCCGGCGACAAAACCGCTTGGCGGCAGATTGATTTCCTGCTGCGTGACCGGGTCGAGAACGCGAATCCAAGGGTAATAAAACGCCGCGTATTTAGAATCTATTTTCGCTTTCATCGCGCGAACATCTGTAATCGCCTGATCGTTGCCGCTATCTAAAACGGCAATCCGGTAACGCATTCGTTCGGCGTGCGAAATCAGCAGATTGATAATCGTCGGAGAGTTTTGCGGGTCGTCAAAAGTCGAACCCGGCGCGGCGACAATCGAGATGTCTTCGATGTCTTCAAAAGCCGTCAAACCCGTTTTTCGGTCGGTGTTCGGATTGATTTTGCCGCCGTATTCGTCTGCCGTTGGACGCATTCCGTCGTTACCGCCGTCGAGCAGTAAATCAATCGAACGCTCGGCGTCGGTTGATTCGGGATTCATCAGATTTTTTTTCAAATCGGGGTTCTTGGGGTTCGGCGTAAAAAGAAGCTGCAAAACTTCCGTTCCGTTTGAAAACGGCTGTTTTTTGTTGTCTTCGATAACAATCGGCAGACGGCTGGCTTCGCGCGCGCTTGCCGGATTTTGGGCGAATTTGGCGAAAACCGAATCGGGCGTTCCGGCTCGCTTGTGATTCGGGTCGAGCGCTAAACCGCTCCAAACCTGTGGCTGCGCGTCGGGGTCGGAAACCGATAGCGTAATAACCGTCAGATTGACGATTTGTATTTTATCGCCGTCGTCAACATTCAATTTCGCTAACAGTAAACCGGGCGAAGGCGAACCGGACGCGCCGAGCGACTCGAATTCCCAAAACATTTCGCCCGTTGCGGAATCGCGTTTTTTCTGCGCGAGAAAAAATCCGGTTTCGGTAGCGGGCGGCGGCAAAATCGGCGGCGAAAGAAGAGGTGGTGACAAAATCGGCGAACTTTTGGATGCAGCGTTACTGATAAAAACCACGTCGCCGTCGAGCAAGCCGCCGACGGTCGGATTTTCGTTCGCGTCTTTTCCGAGAACGCTTTGTCCCATCTGCAAAGTCAGGCGAACGCGCATTCGTCCCAATTCGCCGGGAAAGCGGGCGCTGACTTTTATCCAACCGGCGGCTTCCGACTCGATTTCACCCGGAGACAGGGCGGGAATGTATGCTTTGGCATAACCGTCACCGCTCCCGTTCGTTATCGGGCGGAAAGTTCTTGAAATATACAGCCGTTTGCCGCCTTCTTCAAAAAAGGCGCGGACGCCGTGCCACATATAATTGTGCATTTTCTGTTTCGTGTCGTCCTCGGCGTTTCCGAAAGATAATTGCTGACGATCGCCATAGACTCGCTCAAATTCGCCGAGACTGGTTATCACATCCGGCTCTAAATCAAACGGACCGTAGCGCGTCGCGCCGACAAAGCCGGTCGTCGTCGTGCCGACGCCTTCGATTGACTTGGAACGAAATGAAACTTCTTCGACATAAACACCGGGTCCAAGATATTCAGGCATTGATTTTCTCCTTAAAAAACGGCTTAGATTGCCGGACTGACAAACAAAACGGACGGGCTAGCGACCGCTCGAACCGGCATCGGCGAAAGAATTTCCGGCGCGAACGAGCGTAAAACTAATTCTTTGCCCGAATGCAGAACGGCTTTCTCGTATTCTTCGGTTTGCCCGGCGTCAGCCCACAGCTTTCCTGTCGCTTGAGCCAGCGCGAGGCGCAAATCGGGAAAAGTTTCTTCGTCGCTTCCCGAAAACAGCGGCGGCGAAGATTGAAAGATTTTCGGTTGGTATTTGACGGTAAAATCCAAAAGCCATTGCTGCTCCGCCAGCGAAATGCGCGCGGCGTTTGACGGCGGCGAAGCGAACGGAGCGGTCTGCGGCGACAGCGACGGAAAAATCAGCACGATTTGTCCGTTTCGGTCGGCAATTCCTCTGGCAATAAGGCTTTCGGCAAAACGCGCTTCTAAAACCGCCCATGAAGCGGGAGCGCCGTCAATCTGCCGCAAATCCGCGCGAATCACCGACATTCCGCCCGAAATTTTGCGCGTCGGAGCCGAATATAACGGAATACTCGCCAGATTTTTATTTGGCGAAACAGCCGGAATATTTTCCCATTGCCAGACGCCTCGCACCGGAAGTTGGACGGTTAATTGAAAAGGCTGGAATCTTTTTCCGGCATCGAAAACTTCGACGACAAACAATTTTTGCGGCGGATTATTCCGCCAAAATTCCGCGTCGCCGCTGCCTTTGGTGAAATCTTCCAAACCGCGTGCCGTGTGTAGAACATAAACCCCGACCCGATTCGGCAAAGCGAACGTTTTGCTTTTGCGGGCATTTTTTGTCGCCGGATAGACGCTGACCTCCAACCCTTCGTTTACCCTCTCGCCCGTCGCCGCGTCGTGAAAACAGAGTCCGAGCGGCGCGGTAATCGAAAGCGTTTCAATGATTGGGACAGGCGTCATATGATTCTTAAATCTTTAACTAAAATTAGCGGTTTTTAGCGAAATCAATCTGTCTTGTCTGCACGGCGGGAGATTCTTCCGCCGGTAAGGTCGAATCAATCCCGACGACTCTGGCGATATAAGCCACCGACAGCGGCAAGCCGACTTTAAAAGCGCTCCACAAATTCGACAAATCCTGGAGCGAAAGCGAATTAAAAATTATTTCAATCGTTTCATTCGGATGAAAGACATCCGACTCAGTTCCGAAATGATTGAGTCTTCCGGCTGACAAAACAGGCGCGTCTTCGAGCGTCCGCATCGCCCAGCCGAGTATGCGCTGCTGTTTGACGACATCTTTTGCCCAGACCGTCAATAAATAATATAAATCCAGCGGCAGCGGCGGGCGCCGATAAACGCCGTCCAAACCGACCTGATGACGCATATTTCTTAA
Source organism: uncultured Pyrinomonadaceae bacterium (assembly GCA_964235785.1). Classification (GTDB taxonomy): domain Bacteria; phylum Acidobacteriota; class Blastocatellia; order Pyrinomonadales; family Pyrinomonadaceae. Next base: position 35,114 of record CAXSBF010000029.1, read on the forward strand.
TCCGGCATTTATTTCGACGCGATAAAGAAAAAGTGAAATTCCCTCAGCCATCGGAGATTGAAAATTGGCGGTTTGATAAAGCTCGAAGCGGGCGTTCGAGAATTCCGATTCAGGTATGTTATCTGCCAAGAGACCTAAAACGGTCTGTCCGGCGACGGCGATTGCCTGAGCTTTTGCCACAAATTTATCTCCTGCCTGAAAATTGAATAAAGTTCGGCTAACGGCGTGTTATAAAATAATTTCCGACTTTATTCAAAATGGACTGTTGAATAAAAAACCCTTGGACAACCAATCGTTTTCGAGAGCTTTTAGCGATTGGAAGAAAACTGCTTGTAATTTAATATCGCCGATGTTACACCCGCTTTAAAGAGTTTGTCAATAAAAAATATTTTATTTAAATGCTGCTTCGGAGAAGTTTTTTGAGCCGATGGAAAGCAGCGATGCACAATCTTATACCGAGAGGTTGAATGTGAACTCCGGCAGCGAAGATTTCAGGTTATACGGGGACAATTTTGATGTTCCGGCTCTCCGTTCGCCAATATTAATCGCAGTTTTAGGCGATGACGCTGGAATAATCGGCGCGGCGCGTTCCGCTTTCAATTTATTCGTTTAATTTTCAGCATAAAAGATATTTAGATGATGTTCAGATGATATTTAGATAAAAGAATAGAACTGATATTGTATGGCTAATAACAGTTGTAATTATACAAGTAATATTATAAAACGCTGTTACAATGGTAAAAATTAAAATATAACTTGAACTATACCAAGTATTGTTTTATAAGTAACCGTTGGAGAATTATTTACTATGAATAACACATTGCCAAAAGTAATAATGATCGGGGTATTCAAAGGCGGAGTCGGAAAGACGACGACGACGATTAATCTCGGACACGCGCTCGCATTGCAGAAGAAAAATGTTTTGATTGTGGATTTAGACCCGCAGGGGAACGCGACGCGCGGATTGGGTTATGGAGTAACGGAGGTCACGCCGACGGTCTATACGGTCATGAAGGGAATTAGCCGCGCTGCGGAAAGCATCGGTCGAGTTCGGGAAAATCTTTGGCTGCTGCCGTCGAATCGAACGACTGCGCTGCTCGAAACCGAATTGGCAAGCGAAATCGGGCGCGAAAAAATTTTAGCGCGGGCGATGAAAGGACTCGAAGAATTCGATTATATACTGCTCGACTGCGGACCGGGTTCGACCATTGTCAACATTAACGGACTGGTTTATGCGACCGATGTTTTAATGCCGATTGAAATCGGCGTTGATTCGGTCGAGGGTGTTGACGATTTTATCAAGGCAAAAGAGGCGATTTGTCAGAAATTAGAAATTGATACGCGGCTGATGGGCGCTGTGATGACCAAAGTTGATCGGCGTTTAACGCTGACTGAGACGATTTTAGCGCATTGTCGGGCGTCTTTTTCAGACAAGTTTTTTGCTCAAATCAGAACGGATACGAATTTGGGACACGCACGCGGACACAAGCAGACTATCTTTGAGTTCGACGACAGTAGCCGCGCGGCGGAAGACTATGCGAGAATGGCGGCGGCGATGATTAAATGGTTTAAGAAGGAGAAAAAAGCGTATGGCGGCTAAAAAGGTTACTCATAAAAAAGGCGGATTTTCGCTTGTTCCGATTACTCTATCAGAGCCGGTCAAAACAACCGACGGTTTTACAAATCTGATTGACGCGCCGGCGGAGCAGACCGAATCGGCGAAAAGCGAAAAAGGCGGCGCGAACGCGGCTGCCGACGAAACTGAAAAAACAAGAGGCGGCGAATCAAAACAACCCGTCGAAACCGAAGAAATAATCGGAAATTCTCAAAACGAAAACATTCGCTTTGGCGAATCAACCGAAAGATTGGCGGAAACCGAGCTTTTGCGGATTCTCGACGCAAATCACCGCGACGAAATATATGAGCTGACCGACGTTTTGCGGGCAAGCTCGCTCAAACTTTATGCTGCTCTGGTGCAACTCGCCGACGAGCGAGGGCGAGTTCGGGTGAAAAGCCACGAATTGATGTCGAAAGCCGGAATTAAAGGCGTCGCCACTCTCTACAAACAGGAACGCTGGCTGATGGATTTAAAATTGATAGAGAAAAGGGCGAAACCCGGTCCGCACGACGGCAGCAGCTACGTCGTTTTCAAACTTGAAAGTCTGCCGCTGCCCGTCGAAATTTATGACAAATTTGCCGCTTACCTGGTTGGGTTGAAATAATTGAATCAATCGTCCTCCGAAACTTAACGCATCATTTAAATAGCTTTCGAGAAGCAGGATTATCATAAGCTATTTTGTGAATCTTATTAACCGGATGTTTTTGTAAATTAACTGCCGCTTGTCAATTTCGATTGAAAATCGTGCAAGATAAATTATACAAATATTACAAAGCTGTCAATGCGGAAAAGGAGCAATATTGGAAAAATTAAAGAACGATATAATAAGTTTTTAACTTAAATGATTGGTTTTATTTTAATCTGAGAGAGTCTGAATATCGTTTTAAGCAACGTAATGAAATTTAAAGTCGAGCCTAATAATCCAGATGCGGATTTCTACTAAACTCGAGGTCTGCGTCAACCATTATTTTAACCAAGTCGTCGAATTTAGTTTTCGCTTTCCACCCGAATGTCTTTTCCGCTTTCGATGAATCGCCAATCAGCAAATCGACTTCCGTCGGACGGAAATAGGACGGGCGGACTTGAACGACCGTTTGGTTCGCTTTAACGAATTGTTTCTCGGTTCGCGTCTTCTCGTTCAGAACGTTTTTGTCGATTGAAATTATCACGCCGCTTTCGTTCTCGCCTTTGCCTCGCCAGCCGATTTCCATTCCTAAAAGCTCGAATGTTTTTTCGACGAACTCTCTGACCGAATGCGTCTCGCCGGTTGCAAACACAAAGTCATCGGGTTGATCGTGCTGAATCATCATCCACATTCCTTCGCAGTATTCGGGCGCATAACCCCAATCGCGCTTGGCGTCCAAGTTTCCCAGGACGAGCTTTTCGGATTTACCCAAAACAATCGAAGCGGCTTCTCTGGTGATTTTTTTGGTGACAAAAGTTTTTCCGCGGCGCGGCGATTCGTGGTTAAACAAAATTCCGTTGTAGGCGAAAATGTCGTATGCTTCGCGGTAATTGACTATCGTCCAGTAAGCGTAGAGTTTTGCTACGCCGTAAGGCGAACGCGGATAAAACGGCGTTGTTTCGGTTTGCGGAATCTCCTGCACTTTTCCGTAAAGCTCGGATGTCGAGGCTTGATAGAATCTAACCCGGCGCAGCCCCGTCTCTCTAATTGCGTCTAAAAATCTCAAAGTGCCGAGAGCGTCGACCTGCGCCGTATAATCGGGTATATCAAAGGAAACCTTGACGTGGCTTTGCGCCGCCAGATTATAAATCTCGTCCGGCTCGATTTTTTCCAGCAGACGATTCAAACTGCTCGCGTCAATCAAATCGCCGTAATGCAGAAACAGTTTTTTGTGCAGGATTTCCGGGTCGTCATAGAGATGATTAATTCTGCCCGTATTAATTGAACTCGACCTTCTGATAATGCCGTGAACCTGGTATCCTTTTTCAAGCAAAATCTCCGCCAAATAACTTCCGTCCTGTCCGGTAATGCCGGTAATAAGCGCTTTTTTCATAAATTGTCTTTAACTTAAATTTCTCCTGCGATTTAACGCGCCTTCAAAAACCATTCGTAAGTTTTTCGCAAACCTTCTTCAAGCGTTGTCATCTGTTCCCAACCTAATTGATTGAGCCTTGAAAGGCAAATCCCGATTCAAGTAGTCGAACAGGTTAAGCTAAACAGCGCGCCGCTTTTTGCGTCAAATATCCGGATTTACCCGCTATAAGGGTTGGCAATTTTATAGACGACCGATAATTCCAAACACTTGTCCCTTGTCAAAGAACACATCGAAGGTTTTTGTTCTCGTCGTTTCTTCAACGCCGCGCGTGTTTTCGATTTCGATGTGAAAATTATTGTTTTCCTGAAGCATTCGGAAAATTAGATTGCCGTCTTCGGGCATCTTCTATCTTTGCTCGTAATCTATCGGATTAAATTGGTCTGTTGTTTTTGTTTAGAATTGGCACTTGCGGCAAGTCCGATAAACTATAAAATAGTTCAGGCTTTATATGACAAAATCAATTTTATTAAAGACTCCGGTTTCGTTATTGGTTATTATTTTGTTCGTCTTTTTACCGTTTTTCAATGCAACCGCGCAGCAAAAATCGGACACATCAAGCAATACACCTCAAATCTCATCCGTCCCAAAAGATGGACGATATGATTTTGATTTTGAGATCGGCACCTGGAAAACTCATCTTAAACGTCTCTTGAATCCTTTAACCGGCTCAACTGCCTGGGTCGAATATGAAGGAATTACGATTGTCAGAAAGGTCTGGAATGGAAAGGCAAATCTGGTAGAACTCGATGTTTCCGGTTCATCGGGTCATATCGAAGCCTTGAGTTTGCGTTTATACAATCCCGAATCTCATCAATGGAGTCTTAATTTTGCCAACGCGGGCGGCGGCGTGATAGCTGCGCCGACAATCGGCGAATTCAAAAACGGGCGCGGCGAGTTTTTCGACCAGGAAGCCTTAAACGGGCGAGCCATCCTTGTTCGATTTGTTATCTCGGACATAACGAAGAATTCCTGCCGTTTTGAACAGGCATTCTCGGACGATGGCGGCAAGACATGGGAAGTGAATTGGATTGCGACGGACACGCGAGTAAAATGATAAGGAAGAGCGATTTATGAAATATAATAGAAGACATTTTTTATGTTCAGGGATTTTGAGCGTATTGCTTGCCTTGCAGCCGTTTTAGAGATTCGCCCAATCGAAATCAGCCGTGACGAAAACAACTTCTTTGCAAACTATTAAGGAACGGGATGGGCAATATGATTTCGACTTTAATATCGGCACGTGAAAGACTCAAGAATTTAAGAGTGTTTATGATTACTCAAATTGAAAAGGCAAAATCATTCAAGGCGCTGCACGAACGCGCGGGCGCATTTATTATTCCTAATCCCTGGGATATAGGTTCGGCGCGTCTTCTCGCGGGTTTGGGTTTTGAAGCGCTGGCGACGACGAGCGGCGGTTTTGCCAACTCGCTGGGGCGTCTTGACGGAGAAGTTACGGTCGATGAGGCAATCGAACATTGCCGCGAGCTTTGCGAGGCGACTGATTTGCCGGTGAGCGCGGATTTGGAAAACTGTTTTGCGGATGAACCGGAAAAAGCGGCGCAGACTATTTTGCTGGCGGCGCGGGCGGGAGTTGTCGGCGGTTCAATCGAAGATTACACGGGCAATCCGTCGAATCCGATTTACGAATTTGCTTTGGCGGTCGAGCGCGTTCACGCGGCGGTCGAAGCTGCGCGGTCGCTCGATTTTCCTTTTACGCTGACCGCGCGAGCCGAAAATTTGCTTCACGCGCGAAGCGACCTCGACGATACTATCCGGCGGCTGCAAGCGTTTGAGGCGGCGGGCGCGGATGTTCTTTATGCGCCTGCTCTTAAAACCATTGAAGAAGTTCGATTAGTGACAGGCGCGCTCGATAAGCCGGTTAACGTTCTTGCGCCGTTTGTTAAAGATGCGACTGTCGCGCAGCTTGCCGAAGCGGGCGCGAAGCGCATCAGCGTCGGCGGCGCGTTGGCGCGGGCGGCTCTGACCGCTTTGATTCGCGCCGGTTCGGCAATGCAAAATCCGGGAAGTTTTAACTGGACGGCAAATTCAGTATCCGGTGGCGAGTTGCAGAAATTGTTGAGCTGACAAGACGGCTCAACTTTTTATTTCAGGGCAAGCGGAAAATAATGCGCTCCGAATCTTTTGACGTGCAAAACTAATTTTATTCGGTCGCGGTTTTCACGCCTCGCATATTCCACAATCCAATCAAACAACGCGCCGTAACATTTCGAGTGTTCGCCATCTTTTGCCGCAAGGTCTTCGATTTCCGGATATTTTCCGCCTGAAAGCCATTCGGAAATTCTGAAGCCGCCGCCGGCTTTAACTCTCTCGTCTTACCTTTTGCTTGCCGCGATAGAGAATCGTCTCGCCCGGTTTCATTTCATAAAAAGGGATTTTCAGTGTCTTTAATTCGGCGGCAAAACCGTTGGCGTTTGCGCTGATTCCGGGAAAAGTCGCGTAGTGCTGCGGAATCGCTAACTTCGCGCCGACTGATTTCGCGGCTTTGGCAGCCATTCGCGGCTCCATTCCGAAATGCCCGCCGACGTTCAAAAGCGCGATATCAATTTGATACTGCTCGCCGATGGTTTCCATATCCTTAAAATACGCCGTGTCGCCCGAATGATAAACGGTCGGACCGTGTTTGATTATCAAAACAAATCCCGCCGGATTTCCGCCATAAGCTCTTTCGGCTTCGGTCGCTCCGGCTTTCGGATTAAAAACGCTGCTCGAATGAACTGCCGATGTCATCGCCACAGTTACTTCGCCGTCGGCAATTTGAATCTCGCCGCCGATTCCCATAATGGCATCGGTTTCGGCTTGCTTTGCCGGAAAGTCAGCGAGCTTGACTAAATTTCCGGCAAGCTCGGGATTGCAAATTAAAATCGCTCCTGTCTTTTTAGCGATTTCAACCGCGTCGCCAACGTGGTCGCGGTGTCCGTGCGTGATGAGAATGTAATCAACATTCGGCACAGCGGCGAGCGCATCCTTGCCATCTTTCGCTTCAGGATTTAGGGGATTTGTCAGCCACGGGTCAATCAACAAGACTTTCCCTTTCGGCGTGGTAATCGAAAAAGCCGCGTGTCCGAACCATTTTATTTTTGTCTCCTGCGCCGGGACTTGATAAACAGACATAACCATAAGCATAAAAAAAGCTGCAAGAAATCCGATGAACTTCATAATTATCTCCTCAAAAAAATTATTGCCGCGTCTCTGTCATTACTACGCGATTTTTTGCGCGTCATCGTTTTGAATATCATCCGTTAGTTTTTAACCGATGGCTTAAAAACTGCCCGAAAGGATTTAAGCGCAGCCGGATGATAAATCATCGAATGTTTTTCGTCCGGCATTTTTTCGTAATGCCAACCGATACTTGTAATCGCGTTCTTGCTTAAAACATCTGCAAACCGCTGCGTAATTTCCGCAGTATTTTAGCCGCTGCCCGCAAAATAAAGCGTCTTCTTCAATTCGGGACGCGCCTTGCGTCGTTCTGCCGCGCCGTCAATCAGTTTTTGATTGTTCCACCAAAGGCTCGGGTCAAAAGCGGTATAAGTATCACCCGTTACGGCATCCGACAAGTAATTATCCAATGCCAAAATTTATACTTTAAAGGAAATTTGAACCCTGACAAGTACCGGTTTTCAACTAATTTTCCAGACCAATTTTCATTTGCGAAACGATATTTTTGAGAATTATATTTCGGTAAATGATATAAAACTGTTTTGGAGTCTTTATTCTATAACGAGTTGCTCGCTTCAACTCTATTTTGTTTTTTCTCCGACGAAACAAAAAAATCGGACTAATCTTATTATTGAAAAGTGGTTATTGCGACTTTAAATTTTCAAGCTATCCTTATCTAAAGTCTTATCGAGTCAATTTAAAACTACCGGACGCGCGAATATAATGTTTCCCGACAAGATAAAGTTAGGGCAGTAATATACTTGATTCAGATTTTACATTTAATCTTTATTGTTTAAAACGATGTCTCAAACTATTGAAAAAATTTATCAGCGAATCGATTCGATTGATTTTCTACGCGGCTTGGTGATGGTCATTATGCTGATAGATCACACGCGCGAGTATGTCCACAGCGAGGCTTTTCATTACAGTCCGACGGACTTAACTAAAACAAACGTCGCGCTTTTCCTTACGCGCTGGATAACTCATATATGCGCGCCGACGTTTGTTTTTCTCGCCGGAACGAGCATTTACCTGCAAAAAATGCGCGGCAAAAGTCCCGCGGAATTGTCGAAATTTCTGCTCACACGCGGGTTATGGCTAATCTTGCTGGAATTTACGGTTGTCAGGTTTAGTCTGTTTTTTAACTTCGATTACAGCTTTTTCGGTCTGGCGGAAGTGATTTGGATTTTCGGCGTTTCGATGATTATTCTCGCCGCGCTCATTTATCTGCCGATACGCGCTATTGCCGCGCTCGGAATCGGGATAATTGCGCTGCACAATTTGTTCGACCGATTTGCTGTTCCGCCCGCTACATCGATGGCTGGAACGCCCGCGCCGAATTTTCTTCAAAGTTTATGGATGTTTTTTCACCAGCCGGGATTCGTGCCGCTTTCGCAAAATGTAAAACTGTTTGTCGCCTATCCGATTCTGCCTTGGGTCGGCGTAATGGCGGCGGGCTACGCGCTCGGCGTCGTTTATACGTGGGAAGCGGAACGTCGCCGAAAATTTTTGTTAAAACTCGGACTCGCCCTGTCATCTCTTTTCGTCATAATTCGCGCAACGAATCTTTACGGCGACCCGCAAATTTGGACGACGCAGCCAAGTCCGGTGTTTACGGTTCTTTCATTTCTCAACACGACGAAATATCCGGCATCTTTATTGTTTCTGCTAATGACATTAGGTCCGGCACTTATAATTTTGGCACTGACCGATAAAATAAACGGACGAAGCGAAAACAACTTTTTGAGCCGCATATTTATCGTGTTCGGGCGCGTGCCGCTTTTCTATTTTATTCTGCAAATGTTTGTGGCGCACATTTTCGGCATCCTGCTAAGTCTTCTTGCAGGTAAAAGCGTCGGTTTTTATTTCCTGAATTTTCCCGCTTCCTCCTCGGACGCGCCGCCCGATGCCGGGTTTCCGTTGTGGATGGTTTATGCGGCGTGGTTCGCGGGATTGATTCTTCTCTATCCGCTCTGCCGCTGGTATGGCAAAATCAAACAGGGCAGGCGAGGTTTTCCCTTCAGCTATCTTTGATAAATCCCGTATAGAAATTTTATGGAAATACAGTTGTGACCAAAATCAGGGAAAGCAAAAATCTGAAGTTCATTTTTCTTATTCATAACCTAAATTCGCTCGTAACTATAAAAATAAATTTGATTTTTATTCATTTTCACTCCGCAGTCGGCGACGGTAATTTGTTATGTAGTCGGGTTGATTAATTTCCTGACTCATCTGCGGATCCGGCGCCGGCTTGCCGGCTTTCATTGCGAGCGGAAGCACGCCTGCCCAAACGTTTATTTTATAATCTTCCGCGTCGTCGACCGGATTTCCCGTGCGAATCTTCGCTGACGCTTCGTTGAGCGGCAACGCGAGAACCGTCGTCGCTTTCAATTCATTCGCGTTCGGCAGCCGAACTTCGCGCCATCGACCGGGAACGATGTGTTCGGTAAAGAGGCGAAGAGCTTCCATTTTTTCATTTTCGTCTGTAATAATCTTCGCTGCGCCGAACGCGACAACCGAACGGTAATTCATCGAATGGTGAAAAGCCGACCGCGCCAGAACCAGCCCGTCAATCAAAGTTACAGTTACGCAAATTTCGATTTCTTCGGATAGCGAGCGCATCATCCGGCTCGCGCCGGAACCGTGAATCAACAACTCGTTGCCGCGCCGGGCGTAGCCGGTCGGAATGACGAAAGCTTGTCCGTTCGACGCCGTAAAACCGACGTGAGCGATAAAACCTTCGTCTAAAATTTCATAAATTGTTTTAACTTCATAAGAGCCGCGTTTCGGCAATCGGCGCAATTTGGTTTTGCCGGTTATTATTAATTGTTCGCTCACTAATTGAATAATCCTCCTTCGGCGGGTTATGGAATTTAATAATAATTGCGAATGGCATTGTTTCAAGTGCCATTTTCGAGATTTTTTTATAGACCATTTTCCGCCGGAAAATAATCAGCAAAAAGCGCGTCGTAAGTATGACGCTTGCCTGCAAAGAAAAGTATAAATTGCGTTTTTGTTAATGCCCCAAGCGTAAGCTATGTGCTGATTAAATAATGTTGTAACCTTCTAATATAAAATTGACGGTTACAAATATGTATATTATTCTAAATTTGAAAATTTAATTGCCCCCGAATTGGTTTCGTTCATAACCTTCGTTCAAACAGATTTCAGTGTTCCAATTCAGACGGTCGTCAACAAAAAAATATGAAAAAGCAAGTCAATAGTTTTCCGTTTGTTTCTCTATCCGACCGAGCAGTTTCGCGTGTTCCGATGCACCGCCAAATTTACGAAAAAATGCGGCAGGCGATTTTAAGCGGCGAGATTCCCGCAAAATCGCGCATTCCGTCCTCTCGGTCGCTTGCCGCGCAACTCGGCGTATCGCGGATGACAATCGTTAACGCCTACGACCAGCTTTTCGCCGAAGGTTATTTGGAAGGCAAAATTGGAGCGGGAACATTTGTCGCCGGCGAGTTGCCGGAGGAATTGCTGCAAACGCCGAAGATGCGAGCTGTGAAAACAGCCGCTTTTTCGCGCGAGTTAAATTTATCGAGACAGGGCAGACAAATGGAGCGAAACTTGGGCGACGTTTTGCGCGAGCATACTGCGAACAAATTCGTGCCTTTTCAAAACGGTCTGACGGCGATTGATTTTTTTCCCTTCGATACCTGGTCGCGGATTGCGGTGCGCCGGAATAGGCGCGCGCCGCCAACGCTCGCCGGCAGCGATTTAGCCGGTTTTTATCCGCTACGGCAAGCGATTACCGCGCATCTGAAATCCGCTCGCGGTATTAGATGCGAACCCGAGCAGGTTATCATCACTGCCGGAGCGCAGCAGGCGCTTGCTTTAATCGCTGCGGTTTTCTTAGAGCCGGACGATGAGGTTTGGATGGAAGACCCGGGTTACACGAGCGCGCGAAGTTTATTCTCGCTTTCGGGAACGAAACTGATTCCCGTTCCGGTCGACGAAGAAGGGCTAAATTTTAAGGCTGCGTTCGAGATGAGCAAAAATCCGAAGCTGATTTACGTAACGCCTTCGCACCAGTATCCGCTCGGCGTAACGATGAGCGTAACGCAGCGCTTGTCGCTTATCGAAACGGCGCGTCGGACGGGCGCGTGGATAATCGAAGACGATTACGACAGCGAATACCGTTATTCGGGTCATCCGCTCGCGTCTCTGCAAGGACTCGACCAAAACGGGCGCGTATTGTATGTGGGGACTTTCAGCAAAACTATTTTCCCGTCGCTTAAGCTCGGCTGTCTGGTTGTGCCGCCGGATTTGGTGGATGTTTTCACCGCCGCGCGTATGTTAAGCGGAGCGCATTCGCCTTTGATTGACCAGGCGATTTTAGCCGAATTTATTTCCGACGGTCATTTTGCCCGCCACGTCCGAAGAATGCGGACGCTTTACGAGGAAAGACAGAAGATTTTGGTTGAGGAAGTGGAACGAAATTTAAAAGGATTGTTGGAGATGAAAGCCGACGATGCCGGAATGCATCTTATCGGCTGGCTGCCCGACAACTTCGACGACCGGGAAGCGGCGCAGAAAGCTGCCGCAGAAAACGTCTGCCTGTCGCCTATTTCGGATCACAGCATCAATAAGTATCGGCGCAACGGTTTAGTATTCGGTTATGCGGCGTTTGATGAAAAACAGATACGCGGCGGTGTCGCTAAACTCACAGACGTCCTAACGGAAATGGCGCGAAGCCAAAATGACTCAATGCGGAGAAAAACATTCGCCGCCGCTGGCAACGGCGGCTTGGAGCGCGCTGCCGTTTGTTTATGAATTAGTTATTCGATAACTATAATTTTGCAGTCGCCGGAAAATTATGACTCCAGATATTAATACAAGCAGATTCAAATTTATCGCGGGCGACATCAGTCTTGATTTTGTGAACACCGCGGGCGGTAGAATCAGCAATCCGAATAAAAAAAGCGGGCGCGATTATTATGACGCCTTCCCGTCGGACAAGCTGGAAGAATACGCGGATTTAATCGCCTGGAGTTTGAAAGCCGGATTGTTTGACGAAAAAGAAGCGAAAAAGCTTTTGCAAATTAGCGAAGATAAATCGCAGGCGGCGAACACGGTTTTTAAAAGAGCTTTGGATTTGCGCGAAAGCGTTTATCGCCTTTTTAAATCGGTGACGGAAGGCTGGCAGCCGGAAGCGAAAGATTTGGAAATACTGAATCGTGAATTGATTCTGGCGCGCCGCCATCAAAAAATTTCAATTTCTGAAGACGGTTTCGGCTTTGAATGGATTGACCGCGACGAAGCGCTTGACCGGATGCTCCGGCAAATTTCAGTATCGGCAACGAACTTGCTTATAAACGGAGATTTAACAAGAATTCGCCGGTGCGTAAACGATGTCTGCAACTGGTTATTTCTGGACACCAGTCGCAATCGCACACGACAATGGTGCGTTATGAAAGACTGCGGCAATCTGGCGAAAGTTCGCCGTTTCAGAGCAAAACAACAAGCCTGTCGATAATTTTAGTGAACTTGTTGCCGTTCCGTCTTCGCCGCGTCCGACCCATACTATTTTTCGCCCGAATAAATTGTGCGACACACAGTCTTTTCAGCTTTCGGTTATTCATTTAAGCGCGAAAGCAGACTGCGAATCTTTTTGCCGACTTCAATTGCGCTCGGCGGGTCGTAATTAGATAAAACGATAATCGTGTAACCTTTTTCAGCGTCAATCTCGAAATTCGCATTAATGCCGAGAGAGCCGCCCGCAATGCCCAAACCGCCGATTTTTTGTGCTTGTCCGTTCGGTGAAGATAAATCGTATCCGCGCAGTTTTCCGCTTTGCAGAGCGAGAGACAGTTTGAGCATATCTTCCGCCGTCGAGTAACCGCCGCCAGCCGAACTGCCTCGCGCCGGACGAGTTAAAACATTATTTCTACGCACCTTTTTATCGGCGGAGTTTATGCCTTCGCGCGTGTAGCCCTCGGCTAAATTCGTTACCAAATCGTTTGTGCTGAAAGAATCGGTATTCGACATTCCGGCGGGCTGGGAAATGTTTTGCCGAACGTAATCGTAATAGCTTTGACCGGAAACTTTTTCGATAATCGCGCCTAAAACAATATAGCCGCCGTTTGAATATTGATTTTTCGCGCCCGGTTCAAATTGCAAAGGCTCGGCGGCAAAAAGCTGGAAAAAATCCCGGTTGCTTCGTAAATTGTCTTTTGAAATCGCCTGATATTTATCGCCGAAAAAATCGCCGATGCCCGATGTCATCGTCAGTAAATGTTTGATTGTGACCTTTTCCGCCGCGTCTTTGTTTGGATAATCCGGCAGTATTTTGCCGATTTTATCGTCGTAGGAAAGTTTTCCGGCGGCGACCGATTGGGCAATCGCAATTTGCGTGAAAAGTTTATTGATTGAACCGAGATTAAATTTTGTGTCAATTTTATTAGGCACATTAAATTCTTTGCTTGCCAGACCGACGGCTTTTTGAAAAATCGGCTGGTCTTTTTTTGCAATTAAAATAACGCCGGAAAATTCATCATCGGCGACGATTTTTGCTAAATATTCTTCGAGAAGACTATTGAATCGCGTCTTTGTCAAAGTTGCGGGAAGATTTGTTTCCGTTCCCGGGTCTTCCGCCTGGTTAATGCTGATTCCAACCAATTTGTATGGAGCTTGAGACTCGAACATAAAATCGACTTTAAGCCATTCGCCTCTTTTATTTTGAGCTGAAATTGAAATCTTTTCGGGTTTTGAATCGACTATCCGGCGCAGGTTCAGCGATTGTATATCGCCGCGCATTTGCCGGTAGACTTCCAGGCGCGCTTCGACGGGTCGTTGTTTCAAAGATTCTTCCGGCACATTTTCAATGATAAACGCTCGCATTTTCGCTTCATCGCCGGAATTAAAAGCAGCCAGATAAGCTGTGACGCGCTGACCAGCGACAGTTTCGGGTAACTTAACTTTATCGTTTTGAGCAAGCGTGATTGAAACGATTGATAAAATAATGAAACCGGCGAAAGCAAATGTTTTTAAAATCGGCATTTTGTTACTTCTTATTTTCCTATAATTGGCATTGTCTAACTTTACAATCTCTAAAATCTCATAGTTCAACGGAGAGAGTCATTAAAAGCCTGTAAAGAATTTGTAAAATTTGTAAATTTAATGCGGCTAATTTCAATTTGAAAATGATTTAAGCTAAGTTTCAGTTATCAATTTTTATTGATTTTCTGCCTGAATTTTTAAAAACTATTGATAACCGTAACGCCTGTTCCCTCAAATTTATTCATACTGGCAAGTTCTTGTAATGATTCTTCGAGAGAAATCGTTTTACCGATCAACTTTTGCGGCTCGAGTTTTCCGCTCCTAATCATTTCAAGCATATCCGGGTATTTATGTGCCTGCATTCCGTGACTTCCTAAAATCTCAAGTTCGTTGGCGATAACCAGATTCATTGGAATTGAGGCGCGAGCCTTCGCCTCCATTAATCCGACTTGAATATGTTTGCCTCTTTTTCTCAGATTGGAAATCGAGTTAAGACAGGTTTCGGGGCTGCCGAGCGCGTCGATGGAAACGTGCGCTCCGCCGCCGGTAATTTCTCTGACGGCTTCTACGGTATTCTCAACTTTGAGGGCATTAACGACGCTTGCCGCGCCGGTTGATTTTGCGAATTCCAGCTTTTCATCCGAAATATCAATCGCCACGACATTTGCTCCCAAAGCGTCGGCAATCATAATCGCCGACAGCCCGACTCCGCCGCATCCGTGAACCGCAACCCATTGACCCGCGCTCACCTTTCCCTGCTCGACGATTGCCCGAAAAGACGTGATAAAACGACAACCGAGACTCGAAGCAGTCACGAAATCGATTTCTTCCGGCAGTTCTACCAGATTTACGTCCGCGTAATCAATCGCCACATATTCGGCGAATGCGCCCCAATGCGTAAATCCGGGTTGAAATTGCCGGTCGCAAACCTGTTGGTTTCCCGAAACGCACTGCGGACACGAGCCGCAGCCGCAAACAAAGGGAAGCGTTACGCGGTCGCCTTTTTTCCAGCGCGTAACAGCCTCGCCGGTGTCTTCGACAATCCCTGAAAGCTCGTGTCCGGGAACGTGCGGCAGCCTGATGTCCGGGTCGTTTCCCATCCAGCCGTGCCAATCGCTGCGGCAAATACCGGTCGCTTTCACTCGCAGCACCACTCCTGTTTTAGTCGGAATCGGGTCGGGCGCATTTTGAATTGTTAGCGGTTGTTCAAATTCTTCGTATATTGCGACTTTCATTACTGTTCCTCCGCGCAAAGCAGACTTAGGAATTCGTCAAAAGCAGTAGTCGAAAAAGCATTGTTATACGAACCACTCAGAATTCTTACGACAAACGCGCGACGGCTCAATAGATTTACGGCTAAAACCTTGTCTTTATTGGAAAAGATTCCACTTTGTTATTTGTTTATTTTCTTCTGACGTATTTGTAGTCGTAGCCGACCGTCCAGGTTTTGCCGTCGTCGGTTGATTGTTCTGCGAGTTGTCGAACCGTGTTGGAGTCAACATTGAAGAACGTTAACCGGCTGATGATTTTCTTCCCGTTTTGCGTTTTTGGCTCGCCTTCGTAGCGAATCGCGCCGTCTTTGTAGACGCCCGAGTAACGCTGCGGGTTTCCGTCCTGTCCAATCCAGTATTGAAACCATTTGCCGCTTTGCGCGTCGTAAAAGTTAATGCTTTTCCCACTGCCGCCAAATCCATCCGTCCAGTTTTCCAAAACGCCGCAGCCGCCGGCGATGCTTTGAATAAGGCTCGCTCCGTCTTTACGACCTTGCGGGTTAAAAGCGTCCCACTCGCCGACGAAAAAATCGAACTGCCTGGCTTCCGTGCTGTATTTACACGGATGTATTTGACGGTCGAGTTTTTCCGCCAGCGCTTTAAATCGCGCGTCTCCGCTGATATTTGCCAAATCGGGGTCGCTGAAATTAAGGGCGGCTAAAACCATTTTCGGATGATTTGCCGTTTTCGTCAGCCATTCAATAGCTTTCTCCTTTTCATTCATCAGCGAATATACGCAAGCCAGGTTATACATACTGAACGGACTGTCGGAGATGATAATATTTTTTTCCAGAGCGGCGGCGGCGGGCGCGTATTGCTTGAGTGAGTAACGAACCACGCTCAACTGATACCAAGCCCGACCATTGTTCGGTTCGTTTTTCAAAATCGCTTCGTAAGCGGAGGCTGCTTCAGTCCATTTTTGAGCATTGAAAAACTCGTTGGCAGCGACCATCTGCGGCGAAGGCTGGTTTTGCGCGGCGACGCTGAAACTACAAACTAAACCGATTAAAAACAACAACGATGCTGACACTGATCTTATTTTCATTTCTTCTCCTTAACCCTATTCAGTATTGGAATGGTTCGTTAAAGTGTCGCAACAGTGAATTAGATTTTACAAGAGTAATCGTTTATTCCGTTTCGACATTTACCAAAAATCAAACTTTCAATCCATTGGACAGTCTCCAAATTAAATCAAACAGAGTGAATTCAAACATATGAGGGGCTTTTTATTGTTGAAATATAAAATATGAAAGTGATTATCGTTCATATAGAGCGGCGAAAGTCAAAACTACGCTCAAATTAAAGGCATCGAGTTTTAGGCGGAAACGAAGGAACTAAAGTGAGTGTGAAACTTGCGAACGAGACAGAAATCGCGCTTTACATCGCTCCGCACACATACCTTAATTAAAATTCGGTTTATGGTTTGAGTTCACCGTTCCGACTCTGAAAAGGCTCTTCAAATTTGTGGTCTTTAAATTCTCTTTCGACTTCCGGGTCGTGCGTGCATTCGTGCAGCACACCGTAGAATGCGTCCGTCTCGCTTTTGACGTTGCGCGATCCGAAGTCGTCGCAGAGCGGGCAAGCGTCAATCGCGGCTTTCCTCGCTTTTTCCGCCAGGACACGCTCTTTTTTCTTGAGAATCTCCAGGTAACCCTCCGGCAGGGAAAAATCGTTTTCAATTGCGCGGATAATAAACCCGGACATATTTTCTACCTTCTCGCGGCGGTAAGAAAAAGATTCGAGCTGGTCCTTAATTTTTTCAGGCGGAAAATTTCGCACCAGTTCGATGGCTTTTGATTCGGCGACGTCGAACTCCTTTCCGAGACGGTCGAAGATTTCCCTGCTCGCCGGCGGCAGCTTATATTTATTCGTTTGTTTACCGCTGCCATTTTTTGCCGAAGTCAATTTGAGCCGCGCTTTATGCGCTTTGGACAATCTCTTTGTTTGATCCTGGTAGAATTTCCTGCCGTGCCAGAAAATTATTTTGTAACCCTCTTTGTCGGCGGTTTCGGCGACCTCCCAGTCAGTCAGATAATCTTGATTGATAAGTTCGTTGAAAGAAGGCGCGAGCTTCTCTTTTATTTTTGACGGATACGAATACTGCGCGATGTTGAGAATCTGGCAGAGTTCATCGTAGCGTTTCTCGAAAACGCCCTGCTCCCGGCTGGCATAGAGCCAGATTTGCAGCAAGGGTATCAGCGCCTTAGCGATGTTATTTTTGAGCTGTCTGTAAGAATCGAAATCAATTGGCAATAGATAATAAGCGTTGATGTTTTCCAGATACCAATCGGAAAGCCAGATGTAATTTTTGTCGGCGGTCGTTCCATCTTCAAGTTCCTGTCCGGTTCGTCGCACGCGCTGAAAAATCACAAAACTATCGGAGGCGAATTTTTTCTTGCCCGCGATCCACATCGCCCCTTCGCTTTTTATGTATGTCGAAGCCATCACGTCGCACCATTCTTCCACATCTTTGAAGTTTGAGCCGCCGTCCGTGTGTCCGAGAAGCTGAAGGAGTTCGGCTGAAGTGAAGGCGATGGGATTTTCGATTTTTCCTTTTTCTCTTTTAATCCGTTCGAGGATTTTCTGGAACGCTAAGTATTTGTCCTGATCGGCGGTCGTCGGCATTCCGTAAAGAGTGTTGCCGGCAATCGTTACTTTCGCTTCGGCGCGGTTTCCGTCAATGATTTGGGTAAACTTAATTATTTTTGGAGGCGTTCCTTTGGCTCGCTTGCTTGTCGGCGTGAAAAAACCGAAAGCGGCGATGTTTTTTTCCATCCGAACAAATTCCGGTTCGGTTAAGAATTGGTCTTTTGGCGTAGCAGTTACCGCAAAGGTTTCCCCATTTTCTTGGCTTTCTTGATTTTCGTTGAAAGGCAACAAGTTTTCCGTCGATTTCTTTTTTCTTGCGGTCATAAATCCTCGTAATGTGAGATGCCGGAATTTAAGGAAATTTTTGCATAAACGAGATTTTTTAACAACAACAATTAGTCTTTTTATCGGCTTGCCGGAACGATATCTAGTGTTGTTGTTATCTAAAATATGTCTAAATACTGTCTAAAACAGTAGGAAGCCTGTGGAAATCCTCTTAAATCAAGCATTCGCAAGCAAATAGAGGATGCGCGATTTCCCTTGAACTACGGTGTTTCTTCCCTTGAACTACGGTGTTTCTTCCCTTGAACTACGGTGTTTCTTCCCTTGAAC
>CAXSBF010000030.1:0-50280 GCA_964235785.1 uncultured Pyrinomonadaceae bacterium
CCGGCTTTTTCCGCGATATGGATCGGCGGCTTGAAGAAATGAAACCGAAGTATTAAAGGTTTGGACTGCAAATAAAAACAAATTTTTTAGAAAATTTAAGCGGCAAGTAACGAAAGCTTTCTAACAATTTTTCTTTTGACCTAATTAATGGCAGATTCGAGATACCAAAGAGTTAGCCGAAAAAGTCCGTGTCTGATCTGCGGAAAGCCCGATTGGTGCAGCCGCGCTGCAAACGATTCGATTTCATTCTGCGCTCGCGTCACGGCGGGCGCAGACCGCTTGAGCCGCCGCGAACGATGGGGCGTTTTTTACCACGACCGCTCGCTTCTCGATAATTCGTTTTGGCAAAAAAGTGAACCGCGCCCATTACACAAAAAGCAGACAGAGGAAATCGCGCTCGCTCCGCTTAAAATTCGAGATTTCATATATGCCTCGCTGCTCAGACTTTCGCCGGCAAGCAATTATGATTGTTTGACAACCGGGCATAAAGGCTTGCGCGAGCGCGGTCTGGTAAACTTTGAGGACTATGGCGCACTTCCCTGCTCTGCCTCTGACCGAAAAGATTTAGCCGCTCAGATTAGAAACCTGTTTAATCAAAAATTCCCTTCCTTTATACGGGAAAATCCGCACGGGCTGGCTCATATTCCAGGATTTTGGATAAACGATTTCGGTGAAGCTTGTCTTTGGCTTGAAAAAGATAGTTCACAACCGATGTTATTAATTCCCTACCGTAATCCGTGGGGTAGAATTCAGTCCTGCCAAATAAGATTTTATGGTTCAATAAATCGCGGGCAAAAACGCTACTTGTGGCTCTCGTTGCCCTCGATGCAAAGCGCCGGGTCCGGCACGCCGATACATTATGCGAACTGGAAAGATTTCGGTGCGGGTTGTTTAAATCGCTCCATATTGATTACCGAAGGCGCTCTCAAGGCAGATGTGGTCACAAAATTTTGCCCGCAGTTTTTAATCGTTGCCAATAGCGGTGTTGGCTGTGCTCACGACCTGATCGCTCAAACTAGCCGCGGCAAAAAAGTGAGTCTTGCTTTCGACAATGACTACCTTGAAAACCCGACTGTCATTCGCCAGCTCTCTAAATTGATTTTAATACTTTCTGAATTAGATGGCTTAAAATCCTTTAGCAAAAATATTGTTATTCTTAATTGGGAGCGAAAATTCAAAGGAATTGACGATGCCCTTTTGAACTCAGCAAAAATTGTTGAGGTATCTTTGGCTGAATGGATTGGTAATTTAACGACAGAAAATCGTAAAATAATTGAACAAACCTTTTTTGAAACGCTAAAAAGTCTAGATTACCTCCAGCAACTGTTATAAAGCATACATTAAAGTTTCAATTAAAGATTTCTTGGTTTCTTGAAAGAAACCAAGAAATCTTTAAAGGTATTAGTAATTATATTTTGATTTTTTCATTGCTTTATTAAAAGAAATATATGAAAATATAGATATTTGGTAGATTTTTTAAAGAAACCTATGACAAAAAATAAACCGACAATTTTTATCGGCATCATAAGTTATAAAGGCGGTGTTGGTAAGACAATGGCGGCAATCAATCTGGCGCGAGCCTTTGCGGATGCGGGACTTCGCGTCATTTTGATAGATGATGACAAAAATAAAACGGCGCTTAATTGGGCGACAAGACGCGGACACAGCGATCCATTTCCGGTTTTCGATATGTACGGAGCAAATCATTACGGTGGTGAACGCGATATTGTAATCTATGATACGCCGGGCGGGATGGATAAATCGGAGATGAAAGATATTGCCAAAAACTGCTCGTTTATAATTGTTCCCTGTAAACCTGACCAGGAATCAATCGACGCAACCGAACGTCTGGCTTCTGACTTGGGAGGCTTCGGCACGAAATTTCGTGTTTTAACAACAGATGCCATTGCAGCCGGGAACTTTTCCCGAGCGCGCGGAATGATCGGATATTTTGCTGAACTTAATATTCCGCATTTTGATTTCCGAGAACTTATTCCTAGCTCGACAAAATTTAAGGATGCGGCGGGCAATGGCAAAACAATTGGCGAACTATCAGGCGGGAGGCTTTTTGCCGATACTTTCGGTCGCATCGCGCTTCAGATTTTAGAGGAAATAGACTACGAACCGCGTCTGACATCCGATGAGATCGAATGATTGACGGAAAATATCAAATCGAACGCAATTTAGCGGATGGTTAATCAAGTTTTAAATTTAATTGGAGTTCCGAAAGCTATGTCTAATAGATTTTCAAAAAGCAGAGAATTGCTGATAAAAAATGAGAAAGAAAAGAATGTAGAACCCGGTGGTGATTCGTCGTCAAAAGAAGTAGACACAAAGAGTCAGCCGGAGGATACGGTAGCAACTGCTGAAAAAACGCTTGAAAAGCCAAAGAAGAGCAAAGCGAAGGGTATAGAATTTAATATGAGCATTCCCCTCGTGCTGAAAAATCTGCGAATCCCAATCGAATTTGAGCTTGCGATTAAAGAACTCAAATCTCGTCGCAACGCGGCACGTCCAATTACCCGTGAAAAGCTCATAACCGAGGAGGCAATCATCGTTGAAGCACTCGAACATTACTTTCTTGAACCCGGTCTGAACAGTCAAACGTTAAATTATATACTCAATGACAAGATGAATTACCTCAAAGAAGTCGGACGCGCCGAACAATACGACTAGAAGCCGATCTTCAAATGTTAGGTTTATACAAAGCAAGCCTAAATCGTTTTGAGCGGGACATGATTTTGCCGCTGATAAGACTGATAAAAACAGTCTGCCGGAAACTCTTCGCCGAGTGGGAAACCACGCTCAATGATATATCGTTCTTTGAAGATGAGGAGCAACGCGGACGGCTCCGGTAATGGTTACATTTACGAAGAGGGCGATTTAATCGAAACGGAAAGTATTAGAGCGGCGGAAAAAGAAGAATTTTCCGAATTGACTGAATTCGTCAAAAGTAAATTGAACAATGCTAATGCTTGAGCAAAATTGAACGGAAAAAATGCTGGATTAGTAGCCTCACAAAAAAACTAAAGCGGCGAGTAAGCGGTGATTTCAGCTATGAAAAACACCGAAAGCTCTCCGCAAAAAGAACGCCTAAAAGCGGCGATTGAAACCGTCAAATCGCGGCTCTCAAAAGATGATTTTCCAAATAACAAACAGCTCGTCGAAATTTGCAAAGATTTCGGCATCTCCCTGGTTGATTCAGACGGAGATCCGCACCTAGTTCACGAAATCCTCGAAACTTCACTGAATCTTTATTTGAGCGAAGCGGAATGGTTAAAGCCGCTCGACACAAAAAATAAACACGACATTCTCGCCCGTCTGGAAGATTTGACGAGCAAATTGCCAACGCAAAGTTGGCGCGGGTTGGAGCAGATAAGGCTGCAACAATTTTCCACGCCGCCTGCGCTCGCTTTTCTGATGCTTCGGATGCTTCGACCGGAAGCCGGAAAATTTGCGCTTGAGCCGTCAGCCGGAACGGGAAGTCTTGCCGTTTGGCTTAGGGAAACCGGGTGTCCGACGGTAGTTAATGAAATCTCCGTGCGTCGTAAACTACTTCTCCAATTGCAAAATTTCGAGCCAAATTCTGTCAACGCCGAATTTCTCGACGATTTGTTGCCCGCTCAAATAAAGCCCGACTATGTTTTGATGAATCCGCCGTTTAGCGTAAGCGGCGCGAGCGCAGGTGCGCGCGATTCAAATTTCGGCTTTCGGCACGTCGAAGCGGCTCTGCTCAGACTTCAACCCGGCGGTCGTCTAGTCGCTCTGCTCGGCGCAGAAAGCTGTCTTGAAACCGATAAAGGAAAGAAATTTTGGCATCGTATCAATCGGGAATACCGAGTTCACGCCTTTTTGATCGTCCCGCGAGGAGTTTTTTACAAATACGGCACGACTTTTCAAACCGTCGCAGTAATTGTCAGCAAGCCCGAAATCAACAATCAACCGAATCATCTCAAACCGCAGATTGTCGAATCAAGCAATTTGAACGAAATGCTGCACTTTGTGGACGATTTCGCCGAGAACGAATCCTTAAAAAACTAAAATGCTAAACCCAACTTTGCACGAAGCCGGAAACGGTTTCGCCCAGAATATCAGTTATCCGGCTCAATCGCCAACGGAAGTTCAAAACACGGTCGCGGAAACCGCTTCGCTCGCGCCGGATTCAACTTTAACCGAAAAAATTGGAAATGAAATTTACAAAGAATCAAATAAAGCGAGCGAAAACCTATATTTTTGTCAGCATCTCACCGGCGGTGCGACTCACCCTGGAATCATCGTTGAAACCGCAGGATTAGCAAACATCAAACCGCCGCGACCCGTCTATCGCCCGCATTTGCCGGTCGAGCTGATTACGAGCGGCAAAATCTCGCAAATTCAGCTTGAGCGCATTATCTACGCCGGGCAAACGCACAATCAGTTTTTGCCGAACTCAAATGCCCGTGCGGGAATTTCTATCGGCGACGGCACGGGAGTCGGAAAAACCGGCACTATTTTAGGCATTATTCTCGACAACTGGTTTTCGGGACGAAAGCGCACGGTTTGGTTCAGCGTCAAATTCGATCTAATCAAAGCCGTCAAAGACGAAATGGCGAGGCTCGGCTTTCGCATCCCGATTCAACTGATTAACGATTACAAACCTGAAGAACAAATTACGCTTGGAAAAGGCATCGTTTTCTGCACGTATCAATCTCTGATTGCGAAATCGAAAAAGGGTCGCCGCCGGATTGACCAACTGACCCAATGGCTCGGGGCGGAAGGCTTGCTGATTTTCGACGAAGGACACCGGGCAAAAAACTTCTTCGCCGACGAGCGGCGCGCGGGCGGCGGAACTCAAACCGGCGCGGCAGTCGTTGAAATTCAAGACTTGGAAAAATTTCCCGATTATCGCGTCGTTTATTCTTCGGCTACGTCAGCGACCGATGTCAAGCATCTCGGATATATGGTTCGGCTCGGGCTGTGGGGCAAGGAAACCGCTTTCGAGACTTTTGCCGAATTTGCTCAGGAAATTGAAGAAGGCGGTATCGGCGCGATGGAAATGACAGCCCGCGATCTAAAAGCGATGGGCAGGTATTTTTGCGGCAGTCTTTCGATGGGCGTGGACGCAGAATCCGGGCTAGGCGTTGAATACCGCGAAGTCGTGCATCGCCTGACCGCTCACCAGCGCGAGATGTATGACAATATGGCGCGAGTTTGGCAGGCGATTTTACAAAAAACCGAAAAGGCTCTGACTTTGACGAACAGCGAAAAAATCTTACGCCGCTTTGTGGTCAGCAATTTCTGGGCGGAGCATCAACGCTGCTCGAAGGCGATTATCACCGCCTTTAAAGTTCCGACTTTAATCCGCGAAATCGAGCGCGCTTTATCCGAGCAGCATTCAATTATCGTTTCGATCACCAGCACGGGCGAAGCCTCAATGACCAGACAAATGGCGCGTTCGGCGGATGAGGAAGAAGCGATTTCCGATCTCGATTTCAGCCCGCGCGAGACGCTCATCAAGCTCATCGAAAACTGCTTTCCGACCGCGCTTTACCAGGAAACGACGGACCAAATAACGGAGAAAACGAAATACGAGCCGTTATTAGGCGAAAACGGCGAGCAAATTCACTCAAAAGCCGCGCTCGCGCTTAAACAAGAACTGCTCGACCGTCTTTCGACATTGCAACTGCCGGAACACCCGCTCGACCAGCTCATCAATCACTTCGGCGCGGAGAACGTGGCGGAAATGACAGGGCGTAAAAATCGGCTGGTCAAGCTCTCGAACGGCGATTACGCTTATCGCCCGCGCGGAATTGCGGGCGTTCCGCAGCGGCAGACGAATCTGCACGAGCTTCAAAATTTCCAAGGAGGGCGCAAACGCATCGCCATCATGTCGGAAGTCGCCGCGACGGGCGACAGTCTTCATTCGGACAAACGCGCCGTCAACCAGCAGCGACGCGAACACATCGCCGCCGAACTGAAGTGGTCAGCCGACAAACAGCTTCAAGATTTCGGTCGCTCGCACCGCAGCAATCAAGCCTGCCCGCCGGTTTACATTTTGGTTTATACCGAACTCGGCGGCGAGAAACGCTTTTCGACTTCGATTGCCCGGCGGCTTGCCAGCACCGGCGCGCTCAATAAAGGCGACCGTCGAGCAAATCAAATCGGCGGTCTGGAACGCTTCAATCTCGAATCGAAAGAAGGACGCGCCGCTCTGAAAATCGTTTATGACCGCATTCTAAACGGTTTTCAGATTCCAGAACTTGAAGACGCAAAACAAGCTCTATTGGATATGGGTCTTCTCGCCAAAAGCGAATCGGGCGAACTGACGATTTCTGACGGCGAAAAACAAAACATCGTTCGTTTCTTCAATCGCCTGCTCTCGCTTGAAGTAGATCGGCAAAACGCGCTGTTCGAGTATTTCTATAAAACCTATACGGAAACCGTCGAGCATCTGAAGGCTTCGGGTAAATACGACTTGGGGCTGGAAGACATCAAGGCTAAATCGGTAAAAATCCGGCGCGAGCCCCAACAGATTCACCGCGACTCAATCACGGGTGCGGCGACGCATCTCTACGAACTCGAAACGATTGTGGCAACGAATCCGGCGCGTTTCGACGATTTGGACAGGGCAGAAGCCTACTTTTACCGAAAACTCGGCTCAGAAGGCGCGGAATACGTCGCAGCGCGTGCTTCCTTGATTCACACCGACCCGGAAACGGGCTTGAGTTATCAAACTTATGCGATCAGTCGCCCTTCGGGTAGAAATCAGTTTTATCTGGACGAAGCTGAGCTTTCCGCTCGTTTCCGGCTCGTGCCGAAAGGATCGGCAAAAGATTGGTGGAACGGAGAAGTCGAGAAAATTCCGGCGTTCGTCAAAAAAGACGTTTTTCTGCTCAGCGGCGCGCTGCTTCCGATTTTCAGGCAAATCAAAAACGTCAAAGATGCGTCATTCAAAATCGTTCGCACGACGACCGACGAAGGCGTGCGGCTCGTCGGTCTGCAAGTTCCGAAACACACGGTCAAGGAAATCACCAGGCTTTTCGACTGCGCTTGGCAGCAGGCGGAAACGTCTGAAGAAATTTTTCAATCGGTGATCGGCAGCAAGGAGTCCTGCGAACTCGTCGAAAATATTCGTCTGAAAAACTCGAAAGTTTTCGGCGATTATTACGTCGAAGTCGTGCCGGGCTTCGCGACACATCCCAAAAAGTTTCGTTCCCTTGGCATCACCAGCATCACGCAAAACAGCCGCGAGCGTTTTCTATTGCCGCAAAACGAGTCGGAAGCGGTCGGGCTGCTGCAAAAACTCGTGTCGCAATATCCGCCTATCTCCGGGACGCGCTTTATTGATCAATCTCAAAATGAAAAAGCCAACGCATCAAGCAGCGCGCCGACTGCTGCAATGGTTGCCGATGAACTCGCGCCGATTGACGTGCGCGAATGGTTAATTGAACCTGACTTGGCACAACTCGCCCTTGTGAGTCTGAACGATTCGCTGATAAACCAATAGTTTTTTCTCTTTATCCCAAATCTCAAAAAACAAATGATGATGAATATTGACATCGAGCAGCTCGAAGCCGCGTCTGCGCGTGTGATTGAAGGAATCAATAAACAAGATATGCCGGCGCATTTGAAAACAAGATGGACGCGGGCGACGGAAAAAGCGAGAGACCATTTAATCGAACAACCGTATTTTGCGTGGCAGCCGGAGCATTTGTTGATCGTTTCCGTTCCAAAGGAAAAAACAAAAGAAATCGGCTGCCGGTTTTACGAGGCGAACGAACAAGCTTGCCGCCGCGCGGATAAGTCCGGGCTGTGTCAGGCGTTTTACGAAGGCATTCCGTGCTGGCATCGAGCGGCGTATCTTTTGTTCAAAATTTATCTTGGGGAGAGGGACGCAGAAGGCAATCAAAAACAAACTGAAAAGAATTCGCCGGGGCGATAACTGTCAACTTTAGTTGACACTTTTAGTTGACACTTCTGTCAACTAAAGTTGACAATTTTTAGCTTCGGCAGCGGCGGCAGACAGGTGTCGAAAATCTTTAACCGGTTTTGTTTGCTGTCATTCAGCAAGAAGGGCAGGGAAGTGGCACGGAATTTGAAAATATACCGAGCGAAACCAGCCCTATGAATACACAATTTTTCAAAAATCGCTCGAATGAGTTAGCCCGATCTCTGCAAGACACATGTGGCAATTCCGTCACGGGAAAATCATCTCGCCGGACAACCAAAGCGAAAGTTGCCGCGCAAGCTGAAAAAATCGAACGCTATGCCCGCACGAATCACCACGTTTTGCTGACTGGCGAGCGCGGCACTGGAAAAACGACCATCGCCCGCCAGATTCACGATAAAAGCTCTCGCCGCCATAAACAGTTCGTCAGCCTCAACTGCGCGACCCTTAAAGAAGAACTCGTCGAAGCGGAGCTTTTCGGTTACGAGAAAGGCGCGTTCACGGGCGCAACTTGCGCGAGAGCCGGACTTTTCGAGGTCGGCAGCGGCGGCACGGTTTTTCTCGACGAGGTGGGCGAGCTTTCTCTGAGCCTGCAAGCCAAACTTCTCAAAGCCGTGGAAGAAAAACGGATTCGCCGCGTCGGAGCGAGCCAGGAGATTTCCGTAGATTTGCGCGTCATCGCCGCCACGTCTCGGAATTTGCGCGAGATGACCGGAAGACGAGAATTTCGCCACGACTTGTTCGACCGCCTCAACGTGCTTGGCTTAGACACGATTCCGCTCCGCGAGCAGAAAGATAAAATTCGAGAGATTTTTCTTGCCGGACTCGAACGCGAGCGCGTCGCTTCGGGGCGCAAAAGCAGTTTTCAAATCGAGCCTCTTGCTCTTGCGCTGCTCGAAGATTGCGCCTGGACGGGAAATTTCCGCGAGCTGCAAAATTTTGTTCTAAAACTCGCTACCGAATATTTCGACACCGAAGTTGTCACAGCAGCTCACGTTCGAGCGCTACTCATTGAAAAGGGTATTACATTTCAAGACTTGGAAACGCGCGATGAAAATTTGTCAGCCGCCGTGCGTTGTTTGATACTCGAAATCAACCCCGACGAACGCCTCGATAAAATCATCGAGCAGGTTAAAGAAAGCTACATTCGGCATCACCTGCAAGACAAGAGCCTTCGCCGTATGGCTAAACAATGCGGCATCTCGCGTTATCTAGTACAGCGAATCGCTGTTAAAATAGAGTTGAGCCAAAACTTAGAGCAATTATGAACACGCCAAGAAAGACGGATTTTATCCCGGAAATCGCGCCGCAGGACGCGCATCTGGTCGCGCCCGACACTTATCAGCCATACAGGGACGACGAGGAAGACCGACTGCACGAACAACGCCTCAAAGAAATCGAAGCGCAATTAAACGAGAAGTTCGGCGCGCCCGAATCGCACGACGAGCTTGGCGAGTTGCCGTATGACGCGGAAGCGGACCGGAAAAGATGGGACGAACTCGAAAAAGATTTCGACCGCGTGTTTGAGGACGCAGCTCGTTAATCTCCAATTCGAGACTCTGGTTGCTGTGCAATTTGTGCAATTATTGTGCAATTCAAATGAGTTTGTAAGAAGCTCCGGCACCTCTGATGCCGCTTGAACTTAAAATGCCCGATACAACTAAATTCTTTAAGTCGTTACTCGCCGTATTACGAGAAACATCAAACAATTTTTGATACTGCGAATTGGTGATAGTGCCGTTTTCCGCGACATATAAAACCGCATTTATCTGCCTTTCGTTCAATCCCAACTTTTTGAGCTGCTCCGGCGCGTAACGGCTTTTGAAGATTTCAACCAAAAAACCGCCGTCTTGCTCGGCAAGGCTTGGTTCGGGAAGTTCGGCTGCGCGGCAGGCGTTGATGATTTTCAACGTTCCGCGTCCCCACGAATCAATATAGCCGCCTTTGAAGCAAACGTCGGCGATCAGCGGGTTTCGCGGATGCGATGAATGAACGCGCCGCAAAGATTCGAGACTGATGTCTTCGGGCAGCTTTCCCGAGTTCCAAACCCAAAATTTATTATCATATATTCTGACTTGGATGAAACTACTCATATAATCGCGGTGAACGAGCGCGTTCAGGAGAATTTCTCTGACCGCCGCCACCGGATATTCGTCTTTTTCAATACGCTGAAGACCTTCAAAGCTGATCGGTTTGACGAAAAATTTGCGGTTAAGCTCAAAGACGGTTTCGCGCAAGAGGTGAAGTAAATTACCCTCAACCACTTCCTGAAATTTCAAATCATCGTCCTCCGCGCCGAAGCGTCCGATTTTGACGATTTGATTCGGGTAAAAACGTCCCGGGTCTTTGCCGAAAATGACGATTGCGGCGCGTTTTAGTTGTCCTTTTTCCGTCAGCCGCAATTTATCGAGAAAATCGGCAAGCGAAAGTGTGCCGTCATCTGTCGGCAATCTTCCGGCTTTGGCGGCATCGGCTTTGAACTGCTTAACGGTCTCCTCATCAATATCAGCAAGCATCGCTCGCGGTTCGACGACATCATCCCAGGTCTTGCCGGATTTCCGCAGCAGAAACTCCATCAGCGCATTGCCCTTTAATTCCTGTTTGGTCGAGCCGCTCCGGTAGTAATAATTGCCGCGCAGGGAAATCGGCACGGAATACGGCGGCGTGATGATTTCGATGAAATACAAACCGCCGTCATCGTGCAGATTGACTTCCGCCATTATGCCCAGCACGTCCCGAATCTTGTTCGGCAGATCGTCCATCAGCTTTTTGTAATCCGCTACGCCGACGGTTTTCCCGTCATCGTCTTTGCCGATAAAGATCGTTCCGCCGCTCGCGTTGGCGAAGCCGCAAATCCATTTCAGATAGTTGTCGTGCCAGTTTTGTTTGTATTCGATGTTTTGTTGTTCGGGCATTAGCTAAATTTTAATTTCATTTATTTTGAGAGAACTCTGCAATTACCGTTAACGACGAGCGCGGCTTGAATGATTTCGTCGTAACTGTCTAAACATCGCCGAAACAGACGGCTTAAAACGTATCCGCTTTCTGACTTTTGGTAACGCCTCGATGCTCTCCCATAAAAGATATTTTATCACCGATTTAAAACTCGATCCGCTTCTGAATTTGCAAAACCGACTTTTCATAAAACTCTACTCGCCAAGATTGTTCGGTTACGGAAGCGAAAAGAAAAGCGGTCGGCAAAAGGTGAAAATTTTGAAGGATTTTCAGGAAAAATTATGCAGACATTAACAGCCGGTTCATTTATAAATCTTGAAAACGCCGAGAACGTCGAAGCGTTGAAATTTACTGCCAGACGGCTTGCCGAGATGACGACGGCGGTCGTCACAGCGGAAAACCTAAATACCGAAGCAGTCAAAAATCTGGCGAACGATTTGTGGCAAAAGGCGGATTACGTCGCGCGCAAAACCGAGCGGCGCAGATTGCACGAAATCTTCGTCGAAAATTTCTGCGAGGAGTTCCGCGAGTTGAAGCCCGAAGTCTCAGAGGCGGAAATCACAAGCCTTGAAGTTCAGCAAAACATTTCGGCGGCTTCAAACAACGATTCAACAGAGCCGCCGCCCATAAAGGTTGAAAGCGTCTCGACACCTGACTTGCCGCAAGACGACACAGCCGAAGCCCAAGAGAAAAAAGACGAATTTTTAGGCTTCGTCGAATCGGGCGAGCCGTTTGTCGGTTCGCTCGCTGCGGAAACTAACGCGGCGGGGGCAACGGCGATGCAAGACGCGCCGGAAAAAACCGAACAGGAAGAGATTAAAGCCGCAGCAACGGAAGGCGAGCCGGTAGCCTGTGAAAAAATTTCAGCGGATATTCAGAACGATATTAAGTCGCAATCAACCGCCGTCGTCGCCGTGCCTGTTGCGGATGCCAAAGACAATCCGCCGCCGTCGAGCGCGGTTAAAAATAATACAACCGCTCCGAAATCGGCGGACGCGAAAGAACCGTTCGAGTTCGGAAAATGCACGGTGAACCTTAGCTTGACCTTGCTGCCCTCAATCGGCGACGGGCGCGGGCGGCGAGCGATTGTCAGCGTGGCATCGCACAATTTGCCGCCGGAAATCGAATTTCTCGAAATTGGAGAAGGCGAAAACTTAATTGAAATTGCTGATCTAATTCGCGGCAAGCTGGAGCGATTCAAACAAACTCTGCCCGCCAAATACATCGAGCAGCTTCGCGCGTCGAAAACCAAAACGGCTAAAAAGCCGGCGACCACGAAAACATCAACAGCCACGCCCGCGCCGACCAAACCGGAAATCATTATTGCAAACGGCGAAAAAACCAGCGGCGAGCAACAAACGCAGAATTTGAGCGGGACTGAAATCGTGAAAAACCGAGTCGAAATCGCGGCGAAAAAAGAAACCTTGGCGGCGCAGCCCGTCGCACCTCTTCCGCAATCGCAGGTAGCGGCGGCAAGTAACGTACAGCCGAGCCTGTTCTAAAAAGCAGAAAAATTATGAGCGAAAATTTAAATTCCGAAAACGAAAACAACGAAACTGAACCTTTGGCGGCGGAAAACACGGACGCAGCCGCGCGAGGCGCGAGCGCGCCGGATGCGGCGACCGTTCAACAAGCCGAAAAGCCGGAAGCAGAAGCTGTAGCGTCGGCGGTGGTCAAAATTGAAGGGCAGGAATTTCCGTTGCCCGTGTCAATAGCCGCCGATGACGAACTGCTCAAGGCAGCATTGAGTCCGCATTACCCGTCAATCAAAAACGCAAATATCTCGCGCGAAACACGCGCGGGACAGATGATTGTTTCGATTGTCAAAAGAGCGGAGCATAAAGGATAGGCGCGGCGAACGGTAAAAGAAACGTGAAACCGAAAAGCAAAAATGACCGCCGCGAACGGGACGCGACCGAAACCCCTTTGCGGCGGCTCGCCCGTGCGCTGGAGACCGCGCATCAAATTTACGAGCTTGCCGAAAGCCTTTATCTGCGCTCCTGTGACGGGGGCGACGGTGAAACGGCATCCGGGCGAATGACGTTCGCTGACATCGAACAAATAGGCAAATATCTGCGCGAAGTTGAAACAGACGACAAGGAAATGAAAAAGCAGTTCGCGGAGTTGGCAACCGCTGCCGGTGAATTTCACCCGCTGAAAATTCCGGTCGGCTTCTAAATCGGTATGGCTCAAGTAGGAATTGTGAGCGCAAAATCTCTTCCCAAACTTCCGAGCGTAGCCCGTCATTTGATTGAGAAGAACAAGCAAAGGCGAGCGGGCGACGGAAACGGCGGAAATTTTCGCGGGCGATTGAACAAAACCGTATCGTATTTGCGTTGGAAAGCCGCCTGCAACACGATTTCGGATGCAATATGTTACGTCGCCTCGGAAGTTGAACGCGAGCGGCTCTACGCGCTTTATCGCAAAGTTTTCCAGAAAGAATGGAAAAATTCAAAAGCGAGTTTTCAACTGACGGGCTATAACGACTGCCACACCGAGCGCGAGATAGAGTTTATCAAGTTGGTCAACGAACATTATTTTCCGCTCTGCAGTTGGCTCGATTGGTCGGATTTTCGTTTCGACCACATTCCGATTGAATCGGTCAATTACGATTTATGCTGCGACGAATACGAGTGGCAGCATTTTCGCCCGTGTTTGCAATTCGCTATCACTGCTTTTCTGTGGCGCGATACCGACATTTCGGACGAAAACTCGACGGAAATGCTGGCAAGTTTTGATGTCAGGTTTGAAGATCTGCCGCAAATCGAACGCGCCACGCCATCGTTTTCGGTTCTTGAGTGTGGGCGCGATAACCCGAAGATTCAGCGATTTTTGCATTTAATCGAGTTTATTTTTCACGACTCCGGGAATCCATTCATTGACACGACGTATTGCCAGCCGCTCGACCTTTACGAATGGTCTTTGGAGAATTTAGAAAAATTGAAAACTGATTACGCGGGCGTGAAAGATTATTTTGCGAGTATGGACAATCTCGATGAAGACATCGCCCGCGACGCACGTTCGACTTTCATAGAACTCATCACGATTTGGAATACGGGACAGCTGCCGGCAAAAGGGAAACAAGCGGCGGATAAAACCCAGTATGAACGCGGGTTGTTAATAAACATCCTGACGGACTACGACCAAATATCCGAAGCCGCTTTGAGTTTTTAGCACACGGCTTTTTCGGAGATTATGAGCCAATTAGAAAACCAAAATTTCTTCGCGCCGCCTGCGGAAGCGAAAGCCGCGTTATTTTTTCTCGAAGGTCATTATCAGCTCAAATGGCGCGAAGGCAACGTCGAGCGCACGAAATTTTTAAGTCCGAAGCAAATCGGGCGCGCATTTAGCGACAAAGACGCTTTCGATTCCGGCTGGCTCGAAACGAACGTCGTTCGATTCGCTCAGGAAAAGAAAACGCATAAAATTCTAAGTTGCTTGCCCGCCGGACGGCGCAAAATCTTCATCACCGACCCGCGCCCTGCTGACGAGCGCGAAGCTAATAGCGAAGGCGCAACCGATTCGGTTCTCGAAATCGAAATCCCGCTCCCGATGCTACTGCTCATCGGTTTAGGACGAAAATATTACCTGTGGGCGACGCTCGATAAAACAATCAGCCCAAAATCGAAAATCTGCGCCGCTCCATTTCCAAATTTAGATTCTTCGGGCGAGATTTGCTTCGGTAAAAACGCCGCGCCCGAATGTCGGTTGGACTTAATCGAAACGGTTTGGCGTTTGATTCTTGAAAGTCCGTTCAACAGCGACCGCGCCGCAGACCGCTGCCGAACGTACCCAGACGACGCTCGGAAATTTTTATTCGGGCTAAATCATAAAAAGACTTTTCCGAAGAACGCTTTAATCAAAACCAATCACACCGCCTCTGAGCTGTGGCAAGCGGTTCGTTAATTTCCCCCAAATTTTTAATAAAAATGAATATCCCTGAACTTGTCGAGCGCAAATTTTTATTCGCGTCCGACCAACCTATCACCGCGCCGCTTTACGAGATCGTCATCGCCCAAAACGGAGTTTTCAAACGCGCCCGAAGGCTTGAAATGACCGCTGCCGTCGAAGTTTCCGCGTTTGCAGTCAAAATCCCGGAATTGGCTGTCTGCACGGCTCAAGTTGAATTGCCGGAAAAAATTCCCGTGCAGATTTTTGAGCAGATTTTAGCTCACGCCCGAAACTCAACAGATGACGGCAATTTTACCGAAAATTTATACGCGGTTTGTTGGAACGCCCGACACCGCACTTATTTCTGGAAAGAAATCAGCGGCAAGCGTTCATTCGCCAGTACGATTGCGCGGGACGATGATCCAGCTTATCAGCAGGCGGTTTTAGAAATTCATACGCATCCGCCAGGCTGTTTCAATTTTAGCAGTCAGGACGACCGCGACGAGAGCGGAAAATTTCGCCTGTTCGGGATTTTGGTTGACATCCACACGGCGAAACCCGCGATACGTCTGCGCGTCGGCATTTACGATTCGTTTTGGGAAATTCCGGTGGAGATAATTGCCGACGCGCCGCTTGAAAACGTCAACGATTTGGTCGAGCAGGAAAGAGAAATGTTCGCGCAAATCTTTCGGGACTTGGGCGAAGAGCGGCAAACCTATCTTTTCGACCAAGAATTTCTCCACGCCGCCAATACTGAGAATTTGCCATACGTTGAAAATTTATGAGTCTGGATTTTAGTCATCTGCACGCCAAATTGGTGCTGCCCGTTGATTACAAAGAAGTGCAATTCTGGCTCGTCGGCGCGGGCGGCACGGGCAGTTTTATGGCGATGAATCTCGCCCGTCTCGCCTTTGAACTAAACGCGCGCGGCAAAGCGGCGAGCATCTGTATAGTTGACCCGGACTCGGTTGAGACAAGTAATATCCCGCGCAGCAATTTTTGTTTCGCCGAAATCGGACAGAATAAAGCCGAAACGCTAGCCGGGCGCATCGCGCGGGCGTGGGGAATCGAAGTCGGTTTCGTCAAAGAAGGCTTCACGCCCGCGCTTTTGCAAAGCGTGCGCGACGATTGGAGTGTGCAATCTTTATCGTCGCAAAAACTCACCTTTCTCGTCGGCTGTGTTGATAATCACTTGGCGCGGCTTCAAATGCACGAAGCGGTAAAATTTCACAACGAGCAGAGATATGTGAGCGACCCCAGCCCGCGCGTTTGGTGGATTGACGGCGGCAACGGGCGCGACACCGGACAGGTTTTAATCGGCAACAGATTAGACGAAAAAACGATCTGCGAGTCGGCGCGTAAGTCTCCGATTCTTTCCTTGCTGCCCGCGCCGAGCCTGCAACACCCGGAACTTCTCAAGCGTGAGAGCGCGCAATCAATCGAGAGGCAAAATCAAACGACCGAAGAACGGATAACCTGCGCCGAGCGAATCCGTTTGGGCGAGCAGAGTTTGAACGTCAACCAGCGCGTCGCCGTGGAAATGTCGCAAGTTTTGTCGGAATTACTGTTGACGCAAACCTTAAAACGCTTTGCTACATATTTTGACTTGGAATCGGGCGCGAGTTGCTCGGTCTTCAACACACCGGAAGCGATTGCGAAGGCTGTGAATTACCAACCGAAACCGAAAACTAAAAGTAAAAGAAAATAAAAGCGGCGAACATTATTACGACCGTCGGGCGCTGGATACAAAATTTACTATTAAGTCAAAAGAATTTCTTGGTCTTACCTCGTTAAAGTAATAGCTTTCGACTGCATCCCATCTTTCGTGCCACTTTGCCAGAAAATTTTTATCCTGCTCACGAGCCTCAAGTCTCGCACCTCGTTCTTCGATTGGCACATCTAGCAAAACAGTAAAATTAATCAAGTCGGCAAGGATAGGATGTGCAGAATAAGCACCCTCGATTAGAATCAATTGCGCCGGCTTTCTTTCGATTGGCTCAATATTCATCCCGTACGTGCCGTCAGGACGCAAGCCCGACTCGAAATCAAAAGCGTGCCACTTGGCGGGCTTTCCGGCAATGAGCGGTTCGAGTACATTTTCGCGCAGCCGACTCCAATCAAAGACGCGATTCAGTTTTTCTTCGACAGTGAATACGTCCCATTGATTATCCGGAATATTAGCCGAGAAGAAATCATCGAGCGGAACGAGTATCGCATCCGATTCCTGCTCAATCATCGAAGCCAAAGTTGATTTGCCCGCGCCGCTGCCACCGTCGAGCGCAACGACAACAGGGTCTGGCTGGGCTGAAAACAACCGCCGAATTTCCGCCGATGCTTCGCCATACGCAACAACTGTCGCTTTGCTGAGATTTCTCATATTTTTTAGCCTCTTTCCATCGAAATATTAACTCGGCAGAAATCCTCATACTAACTTTATTACGCCGATGTTAAATTTAAGAAAAATAAAAGCGGCGAGTAGAGACTTTGAAACAACATGGAAAAAATTATGAATCAATCAACGAACGCTGCGAATTTTGACGGCAAAACAATAGCGAACGACATTTGGGCGTTGCTCGGCGCGCCGGAAAATACGGCGGCAAAAACGGTCGCCGCGCCGCCGCAAACGATTGTTAGTTCGGAGGAAATTTTGATGAACGACACGCCCGACCTGGCGACTGAAATTTTAAGCCGTCTCGTACAAAAGAAGGAAGCGGCAGCCGGGCATCTCGGAATTTCGTCGGCGGAAGTCGAAACGATGCCGTTCGATTTGACCGCGCTTGAAAACGCGGGAATTTTTCTGAACATTGACGCGACCGGCTTTTCCGTATTGAGTCGTCAGCTTGATTGGCAGTCTTTGGGAATCGAACTTCCGAAAGAACAAGCCGTTCATCTCAGCCCGCCGCGAACCGGACTTCTTCCCGACAAGTATCGCAAACCGCTACAACGCGCTGCATCGCAGGCGCACAACGCGCTCGACCGTTACAGCTTTCGCTTTGCACTGTGCGAAACCGTGCTTGGTTCGAGCGAATATCGCTGGATTCCTTACACTGCTTTTGAAGCGTTTGAGAAGGAATTCGCCGCCGCGCTCGAAAATCTCGCCCGCGCAAAAGCGGCAGTAATTGAAAATTACGCGGAAATTCTCGAAACCTTACGGATGACTTTCCGGCAGCTTGCGACCGATTCCGCCGAGCGATTGACGGCGACGATGAAAGACGAGCCGTTCGACCGCGAAGATTTTATAGAGAGAACGGCGGCGCGGGCGCTTGCGATGATTCCGACCATCGCTGCGATTCGTGACGGGATGCGAATCGAGATGCGCCCGAAAGTGATTCTTCTGGGTTCGGAAATGCGCGCCGAGCAAGCGCGGGTCGCAAAAATCGAACTCGAAAAGCAGATGACCAATAAGGCGCAAACCGAAATCGCCATCGAAATCGGGGCGCAAAAAGAAATCGCCGAAATCAAAGTCAAATCAGCTTTAGAAGATGAAAAGCGCGAAAGGGAATTAAAAGAGCGCATCCGGCAAATCAAAATCGAAGCCGTCAAAAGAGAAGTCGAAACGAGCATTTCTCCGATTAAGGAAGGTCTCGATCAACTTAACGCAACCGTTTACGAAGCAGCTCGTGAGATGGCGGAAAAACTCTCCGATTCAAAATTCGTTCCGGGCGGCACGGCGAAAAAGGCGAGAGAGATGTATCGCTGGTTTAAGCTGATGAATTTTACGGGCGACACGGAGGTTGAGACGGTTCTCGCCGAGCTTAATAAAATTGCCAGCCGAGACGCGAAAACGCGAACTTCCGCCGAGATGAAAGAAGCGGTTGACGCCGTGTTAATAGCGACATCGAAACGCGCCCGAAAACTGCTCAAGACCGAACAACTTGACGCGCTCGAACTGTAATTTATGCTGACTTGGAAACGCGAAACGCGTGCAAAAGACGCAAATTATCCGTGGCTGAAGGGCGTTAATTCGCGCGATATTCCGAACGATTTCAGCGAGAGAAATCATCGAAATGACAACGTAGCCATTTCGCGCTCAGGTCTACGCATTCAACAGCGCGTGACTGAAGCTAATTAGCCTTTATTTGTTTAAATCTCCTGCAACATTTTGATTAAGTTTGTCTTTGTATTTCAGCTCTTGGGCTATTAACTTTTGCTTTCGTTCGATTCCCCAGCGATAGCCGCCCATCGCTCCGTTTTCACGCACGATGCGATGGCACGGAGTAACAAGCGCAACCGGATTTGTCGCGCAAGCTCGGGCGACGGCTCGTGCGGCGGTCGGACGTTCAATAGCGCGGGCGATGTCGCTGTAAGAGCGAGTTTCGCCGTACGGAATTTTACGAAGTTCCGTCCAAACTCGTCGCTGAAACGCCGTCTCTCGCACATCTAAAGGTAAATTTAGCTCTTTTTGTTCATTGTCTAAATAACGCAAAATAGCTTTCGTCCACTCGCCAAGAACCGAATCGTCTTTTTCGATTTGCGAAGCTGGAAATTCGTCGAATAATTTAATTCTAAGTTCACATTCGGAGTTGCCAAGCTGCACCGAACACAAACCGCGCTCGGTTGCTGCGACAAGCAAAAAGCCCAGTTTGCAGACAGCAACGGTAAAATTTATTTTCATTCCCGCACCGCCCCGCGCGTAAACGGCGGGAGGCATTCCCAATTCTTTGTCCGATTGCTCGTAAAGCCGGCTGCTCGAACCAAAGCCGGCATCATACATTGCGCCGACGACCGTTTCGCCTTCTTTGATAAGGTTTTTGAATTCTTTAATGCGATGCGCTTTGGCATATTGGTGCGGCGTTATGCCCATCACTTGCTTAAATGTTCGTTGCAAGTGAAATGAACTAACACCGACTTCCGCGCTCAATTTTTTGAGCGACGGGGCGCCGTTTTCACTCGCCGCAATAGCCTGACAAATTTTTTGAACGAGTTTCGCACTTGCGTCCTGTGCGCCGTCTTGCGGGCGGCATCTTTGACACGAACGAAAACCCGCTTTTTCCGCATCTTTATTAGAAACGAAGAAAGTTACGTTTTGCCTTTTGGGTCGTTTTGAGGGACACGACGGCTTGCAATAAATTCGTGTCGAATGAACTCCATAGACGAAAGTGCCGTTAAAACTGCTGTCTCTGGCTTGCGTTATTTCCCAGCGTTGATCATCGCTCGTCGGATTAAAGTTTATATTTAGATTTTCTCGCATGATAATTACAAGCGTAACGACTAACCAGAATGACTTCTATCCGAATCTTGCGCTCAAATTCTCCGCTATTTCGATGTCTTTATAACATTATAAGTTTCGACCGCAAGATTCGGATAGAACGTAAAGAAGATAACACCTAATCTAAGTGTCGAACGCGAAAATAATCGAACGAGAGAGACACGAATGGACCTTAAACAAATTGAAAAACAAACGGCAATCGAAAAAACATTGGATCCAAAAGAATGGAACGCTTTTCGCTCGCTCGCGCATCGAATGATCGATGACATAATCGAGCATTTATCAACGTTGCGCGAACAACCCGCGTGGCAGCCGATGCCCGCTCAGGTAATCAACGATTTGCAGCAACCTTTGCCGGTTAAACCCGAAGGTGAAGAAGCGGTTTACCGAGAATTTTTGGAAAACATTTTGCCGTATTCAAACGGGACTCGTCACCCGCGCTTTTTCGGTTGGGTGCAGGGTAACGGCACGCCGCTCGGAATGATGGCTGATATGCTTGCGGCGGCAATGAATCCGCATATGGCTGGCTTTGACCAAGCTCCGACATTGGTTGAAAAACAAGTCGTTCGGTGGCTAATCGAATTGATGGGCTTTCCTGCGGATGCGAGCGGCATTCTGCAAAGCGGCGGCACGATGGCGAATATTGTCGGCGTGATTGTCGCTCGTTACGCAAAAGCCGGATTTGACATTCACAAAGAAGGCTTACAAGACGCGAATCGCCCGAAAATGACAGTTTATGGCTCAACCGAAACTCATCGTTGGCTTGTCACGGCGGCGGATTTATTAGGATTGGGCAGTGATGCTTTTCGCCGCGTTCCCGTTGACAAGGATTTTCGGATTGATGTTGCCGCACTCCGGCGAATGATTGCCAATGACAAAGCGGCGGGTTTTAAGCCGTTTTGCGTTAACGGCAACGCCGGAACGATCAACACAGGCGCAACCGACGACCTCGAAGCGTTAGCCGAAATCTGCCAAGCAGAAGATTTGTGGTTTCACGTTGACGGCGCGTTTGGAGCGTGGACGAAAATCGTTCCCGAATTGAAATATCAAGCCGCCGGACTCGAAAAAGCCGATTCGGTAGCCTTTGATTTGCATAAATGGATGTATCTCCCGTTTGAAATCGCCTGCGTGCTAGTGCGCGACGACAAAACGCACCGCGAAGCATTCACGCATTCGGCGAGTTACATCGCCGAGACCACGCGCGGCGTGATTGCCGGCGGATTGCCTTTCGCCGAACGCGGAATCGAACTCACGCGCGGGTTTAAGGCATTAAAAGCGTGGATGTCGCTCAAGGCTTACGGCGTGGAAACTTTTGTTGATTTGATTCGGCAAAATGTCGAGCAAGTTCGATATTTTGCGGAACTTATAACAGCTCAGCCGGAATTAGAATTGTTAGCGCCCGCGCCACTCAACATTGTTTGTTTTCGCTATCGAAACCCAAAATTTGACGATCCCGCATTGAATGAAATCAACAATGAAATTTTACAGCGTGTTCAGGAAAGCGGCTTGGCTGTGCCGTCAAGCACAATGATCGGCGACAAATTCGCTTTGCGAGTCGCCAACGTAAATCATCGCAGCCGCTACGAAGATTTCGAGCTGCTGGTCAAATCAATCATAAATCACGGAAACGCAATTTCTACAGATGATTCGACTTTGTAATATGCAATCTGACTGATAAATCACAAGAACTTTTCGACTCAAAATTTTCGAACTTCAAAAATTTTCTATTTCACTTCCGCGCTCGGAATTTAACTCCGAGCGCGGGTTCTTGTTTTTATGCCGAAAATAATCAAAAAATGTTTTCTTTATCACTTTGATTCCTCCATCAACTCGGACAAAGTTTTCAATTTGTTTTTGATTGACAACGAAAACGGCACTTACAGCGCGATCAGCGAACACGGGCGGAGCGAAACGAAATTAAGAGTTGTGCCGCTCGTCGAAAACTTTTCGCTCTCGCTGGCGCAAAGCCGTTATTCCGAAAAACGCTTTGAGAAAATCAATCACCGGCGAACGCCGTATGTCGAAACTTTTAATTGCTCATACAGTCCGACGGTCAAGAAATACGCGGTAGTTACAGTATCGGAAAACGTCTCTTACAAACCCGCCAAAGTGATTAATTTCAAACCCGCCGCGCCGCCGGAAACTGTTTCCGAACCGCCGAAAAAAGAAAGCGGCGAGCATAATTCGGAGAGTGCAAAGGAAAAACGCTCGAAACGAATCGGCGTTTTGAATTTGGGTCAACTCGACGCGCTCGAATTTTAAGCCCAAAAGCGAATTTAAAAAATTGTCAAAGATGGAAAATCAATCAAGCGAAACCAAATTGCTCCAGGAACTCGACACACTCATCCGGGCGCGTTATACCTTGCTCGCCGTCAATACTTACGAGGAAGAACGTCTGAAAGAATGTCTTCTCGAACTGATGACGCTCGAAAAGCACCGCGACAAACCGCTTTATCATTGGAGTCGCACCAACGGCATCGTGAAAATCGTTGACGAAAAATCGAACGGCGTTTCGCTCAAAGAACCCAAGGTATTTCCCGAAACCGAAGACCCGATGTCCGCGCTCGAATTCATCGCCAAACAGCAAACGGGAATTTTCCTGTTGTGCGACTTCGCGCCGTATATCGCGCCCTACGGACAGGAAGACCCGGTGCTGGTCAGGCTTCTGCG
Source organism: uncultured Pyrinomonadaceae bacterium (assembly GCA_964235785.1). Taxonomy (GTDB): domain Bacteria; phylum Acidobacteriota; class Blastocatellia; order Pyrinomonadales; family Pyrinomonadaceae. The sequence continues at coordinate 22,653 of CAXSBF010000030.1, forward strand.
AGAAGTGGCGTGGAAACTCAAAATTACCACGGCGACCGTATTGTTCGCCGGACCGAGTTTTCCCGACATCAAGACGCTCGAAAAGGAAGTTTCCGGCATTGAGCTTGATTTGCCGCAGGAAGAAGAAATAGTCAACACGCTCGACATCCAACTCGAAAAATTCGAGAAAAAAGGCATTAACACGAACGTCAATGATGTCACGCGCGGAAATCTCGTGCAGGCTCTGCTTGGACTGACGAACGACGAAATCTCGAACGTCATCGCCAAAGCGACGATTCGCTGCAACGGCTTAACCGAAGACGCGCTCACGATCATTCTCGACGAAAAGAAAAAAGTGATTCGCGGCAGTTCCGCGCTGACTTATGTTCACCCGGAATCGGCGAACTCTCTCGGCGGCTACGGGCATTTACGCGAGATTTTGAAAAAAGCGGCGCACACCTTTTCGCCAGAAGCCAAAGCGAGGCACGTCGAGCCGTGTAAAGGCATCTTGCTCGTCGGCTTGCCCGGTTGCGGTAAGGATTTGTGCAAACGAGTCGCTTCAAGCATTACGAATCGCGCATTACTCGATTTAGATTTTGGCTCAATTATGGGCGAAGGCGGCGGAGTCATCGGGCAGGCATCAATTTCAATCAAACGCGCTCTTTCGATTGCCACGACGGTCAAAGGCATTTTAGGAATTTCCGAATTTGAAAAAGCCGTGTCGGGAATGAAGTCGTCAAATAAAACCGACGGCGGCGAAACAGCGCGGGCGATTTCATATCTTCTGAACTGGATGCAGGACAACCGCGACGTGCTGGTTTTCGCCACCGCCAACGACGTGCGCGACCTCGAAAGCGAACAATTTCGCATCGGGCGATTTTCCTATATTCATTTCGTTGATTTACCGACGAGAGAAGACCGCCAAGAAATTTTCCGCGTCCATCTCGCCAAACGAGCGTTAAAGCCGGAAGATTTTGATTTGGACTTACTGGCGGAAAAGAGCGAACAATTCTCCGGCGCGGAAATCGAAGGCGCGGTCAAAGACGCAGTATTAGAAGCCTTTATTGACGGCAACCGCGCCGCCTGCACAAAAGATGTCGTCGCGGCAATCGGCACGATTACGCCGACCGCCGAGATGATGAAAACCAAAATTGACGAAATCCGCGATTGGGCGAAAAATAACATCAAAGGCAGCCGCACTTCCGCCGCAGTCGGACAATCTGCGAACACGACCGGCGCGAGAGTTTTGGAAATATAATACGCCGAATTTTTAATAAAAGCGTCGTTTATTTTCCCCGTAAACTTTGCGCTTGAACTTAGCCATCGCTTCATCAAGCATAACTGCCTCGTGCAAAATTTGGTGTGTCGTCTCCGAATATAAATCTTCGATGGAACGTATTTCGAGATAACGGATTTGCTTTAATTTTTCGTTTTCGTCCAAGAGAACGCCCGGAAGCGGCGCGAGTTTATAGCCGTGCGGAAAGCCAAGCGTGATGTGATCTTTGTGGCGATTCAAATAACAGAAATTTCGGCGCAAAGTGTAAAACGGAATCCGCCATTTGATAGCGCAAGTGGCGAAAGGCGGCAAATTCTCCTGCAAGAAATGATGCGCCGCCGTCAAAAGCTCGCGGACTTCCGGCGGATTTGTTTCCTCAATGTAGTTTAAAACGCTCAATGATTTTCTTCGGGTTGCTCAATGATGGTTAATCCTGACCAATTACTCTCAGAAACCGATGCCCATTTTACCGGAGACAATTTCAGCAGTGAAATAACTTTCAGTTTTTACCGGATCGCCCGCTGCCCGGCGCAGCATGACGATTTGTCCGACGTGCGTTAAAGCGTCCGCAATCGGACCTTGCGTGATTTTCTCTATCGGTTGAGCGAGCGGCGCGTCCGAATCCAAGAAAGAATCAAACGCTTCGAGGGCAGAGAAAAATCTTCGCACTTCGTCTTGCCAAGCGAGCGGCACAGAATTCAAAACGACGAATTCACCTTTCATCAAAACGAGCGATCCTTCCAGCAAATCTCCGAGATGCGCGAGAATTTCGCCCGGCGTTCGGACGGTTTGGTTAATCTTGAATGTTGCGAAATCCGGTTGTGCGTCTGAAATTGCAACTTTCGCGCGAAAGGCTAATGTCGCAACCAGATGCCTGAGCAATTCTCTTTTCAAATCAATCATCATCATTTTTATTTCTTAACCCATCTCATTCTAATTTCCAAATCAGTATTAGGTTTCAGCAACCCAAATTGGGACGCTGCCTATAATTCTCGTGTTTGGAAATGAAACCTCCTGACTTGAATTCGGAAATAAAATTCTACCCGAATCTAGACTCGTTTCAAAAATCAAATAAAAAGAAAGCGGCGAGTAAAACGGGAGATTACGAAGACTTTTTCGAGAGGAGTGGAAACCTAAAAATGTCCAAATATATGACGTTCACCGATACGGCGTTCAAAGACCGCGAGTGTCTTCTGAACGCCCTTTCCGAATGCGGTTACTTGGAGACGGAAGAAGGCGAAGCACTATCGCTTTACGGCTATGGAGGCGACCGCAGACCGGAGACGGCGCAGATCGTCGTGCGTCGTAAATTCATCGGCAGCGCGTCGAACGACCTCGGATTTCAGAAAACGGAAAACGGTTACGTTCCCCTCATCAGCGAATACGACCAGCAGTATATGATGCGCGGCAATTTTTTGACGAATTTGCGGACGAATTACAACCTCAAATCGGCGGAAAAACTCGCCCGCAATTTGCGCGGCACGCTGCACAAAGAGCGCGTCGGCTCGACTATAAAGATTCGCATTAAATACTAAATTTATGGCTCACGTCATCGAAGTCGTGCGCGGCACGGCGGGTGAAGCGCGTTCGTTTTTGGACGCGCTTTTTTATTCGGATTCGGTCTCGGCAATCGGTCTTCGCCCGGATGAAGACAAAACGCGAGCCGTCGCCGTCAACTGGGACGCAGATGAAACGAGCGAACTCGACGAGCGCATTTCGCAAATGATTTCGGACGCGCTCGACGCAGGCGAAGATTCGGACGTTGACGAAATAGCGGCGTATTGTCGAATTTTTCCCGAAACCATTCTTTACCAGCCGGAACTCGACACGAATTGAATAACCAAACTGAAAATCAAAAATTTATGCCGGAAATCGAAATTGAAATCAACGCCGAGACGGGCGAAATGGAATCAAAAATTAAAGGCATCGCCGGACCCGCTTGCGAGAAAACGGCGGAAGCCATCAAACAAGTCTTCGGCAAGCCCGTCCGAGATGAAAAAACGCGCGATTACACAATTCAACCGCAGGTGAAGCGGCAAATTAAAGGAAAATAGTTTTCCCTCGGAAAAACACAAGATTTATGCGTCGCCCACGTGCATTGCGAGCGGCGCATTTTCTTTTGAACTAAAAAAAAATATGCAAATTGTCACTATCGGAAAACCGCTTTTTGAAAGCAGGACGGAATTGCCCGAAGCCATCGAATATAACTATCAAGCGGGCGACCACACGCTTCTTCTTTCGATGAAAAATCTAAATCCGAAAGAAATCGAAGCCGTGCGATGCGACGAAGCCGAATTCGGACTTTACTGCGAAAACGGAATCGTCTTTCTGCTTTATCGTTTCGGCGAAATTTTGCCGTGGTCGGATTCCGCTTTTTCGTGGTGGAACGTCGCAAAAGAAGATCGCCGCATTCCCGCGCCGTGCGAAAATCCGGCGGAACGCATCCTGCTCAAAATCATTTTAGTCGAAGCCGCTACGGGAATTGTCAAAGCAATCAGAGTAACGACGTTTTCGCCCGCGTTCACGGAAAAACTGCACGACGCAATCCGCCGGCAGGCGACGAGCGAGCCGTTTTCCAGAGACGAATTCGTCAATCGCAGCTTGCAGATTTATCAAAAATTCACACCCGCCGATTTTGCCGCCAATGCCGTCGTGAAATCAAAAGGCGGCGAATAGAAAAACCGATGCCGGAAATAACTTTTATCGTTGACGATTTGCGCGGCGCGTTTTTGGTCGAAGACAACGCAGATTTGAGTCAATTGGCGATTGAACATTTACGCGAGCATCTCGGCGAATCTCAGGAAATCGGCTGCGCTCGTCCGCTCGAAATCACCAAGCCGGTTGCCGCTTTGTCCGAAGCCGCGTCGGGAGATTTGAGCGTCCGCATTGCCGGCTATTATCACGATTCATTAACGGAAGGACCGGGCAGGCGCAGCTCGGTTTTATTTCAATTCTGCCCTCTGAAATGTAGAGGATGCTGGACGCCGCAGCTACATTCAAAGGAAGCGGGCGAGTTAGTTTCAGTCGAAAAATTAGCCGAACTTCTTCTCGATCCAAAGTATGAACGCGACGGCGTGACCATTCTGGGCGGCGAACCGTTCGCGCAACCTGAAGGTTTGAACGCTCTCGTCAAAGCATTGCGCTCGAAAAATTGCCCGCACATCGTTTGTTACAGCGGATATACGCTCGAAGTTTTACGGGAGAAAGCCGTCAAACAACCGGCAATCAGCGAGGCGTTAAACAAAATAGACGTTTTGATTGATGGAGCTTATGTTGAATCGCTCTCGTCGGGCGCGGGGCTGTGGACGGGCAGCGGCAATCAGCGCGTGATTGATATGAAGCTGACGAGAGCGGCGGGCAATCGAGTCGTTTTGTTTTCGTAAATCGGTTATGCGTTCGACTTCAGTTTTTCCGCTGAATTTACACTTCGCTAAGAATTGAAATGATTAAAAACAAAGCGGCGAGTGAAGCGGTTTAAATTATGAAACCTTTACAACACGCGCAAATCAGTCAGAAAACTCACGGAGGTTGCTGGCGGGATTACATCGCAGTCCACAGCTTTTTAGATTCGAGCAAAGCCGCCTGTGCCCATTTCAAACACCGCTTTTTGCTTCACCACCTTGAAGGCATCGAACTCGGCACGCGGATTTGCGGGGCGAGCTTGACAACGAGCGAAAACAAAACAATCGAAACGCGCCGGATTCTTACCGAACATTTAATCGAGGATGTCGGCAGAATCGTTTCGGTCGAAGACTGGGCGCGTGATTTATTGCCAAACGAAAACGATTCTTTTTACAAGTTTCTGGAGAAGAAGCGCGCTTCAATCGAAGGCGACTCGATTCCGGGCGAAAACGAGTTGCTCGCGGCATTCAATTTGTCGAAAGACGATGCTGCCGCCGTCAAAAAATTCTTGCGTTTTCCGCTCGAAACTAGCGCGCATCCGGCGGCATTGCTCGTCTCGCACAATTCATTCGCCGTTTTTCTTGCCGAGCGGATTTTCGGACACGCCTTTGTTAAAAACACAGGCTCGCAAAAACAACTCGTCGCCGTGCGCGAAGTCTTCGAGCGGCTGATTTTTCTCAGAATGAAAGCCGTTTATTCACCGGCGGAAATCGTCGCCAGAACAGCTTCGCAAGAGTGGATGCGCGGCGTGAACGCTTCAAAACGCGCTCAAGAGGAAAAGAAGCGGCTGGCAACAAATTGAAGCCGGACAATAACTTTCAGAAATTAACAGAAAAATTATGATAAATACTGTTTCCTGCACGCCGGACGAAGCCAAAGAATTAATCAAAAGCCTTCGCTCGTTGAAGTTGAGTTTTATGCTCTGGGGCGCAACGGGAGTCGGCAAGTCCGAAGCCGTGCGTCAACTCGCCGCCGAGATAGATGCCGAACTGCGCGACATTCGTCTGTGCCAGAAACAGCCGACCGACATCGGCGGACTCCCTGCGCTTGACCACGTGAGCCAACAAACAGTTTTTTATCCGCCCGCGTTTCTCGCGCCGCGCGCGGACGAGAAAGCCGTAGTTTTGTTTTTTGACGAAATCTCGCTCGCGCCGGATGATACGAAAGGCGCGGTTCTCGGAATTCTGGAAGAACGTCGGCAGGGCAACGTCGAGATTTCCGACAACTGGATCATCGTCGCGGCAGGCAATCGCCCGGAAGATATGGCGAATGCTCGCGGGCTTGGCGCGGCGGCGAATCGCCGTCTGCTACACATTGTCATCGAGCCGCAGATGGAGGCTACCTTAGAGCATTTCATCAAAATCAAAGTCGCGCCGGAAGTCCTCGCTTTCTTAAAAGTTTTTCCGCAGCATCTGTTAGGCGAAGAAGCGGCGCGGACACAGAAACACGAGCTTTACCCGCGCCCCGCGTCGTGGGAAAAAGTGTCAAACATCTTGGGAAAATTGCGAAAAGCCGACAAGCGCACGAAACATCTCGCCGTCGCAGGCATCATCGGCGATTCGGTGGCGGCGGAATTTATGCTGCTCGCCGAAGAAGTCAAAAATATGAAGTCGGTTAACGAGCTGCTGGAGATTCAGCAAACAACGCCGTCGAAAATCGGTGCGTATCTGCCCGACAACATTAACGGCTTGTATGCGCTGTCGTTTGCAATTGCGACACGAGCGAGCGAGAAAACGGCAGTCGAATTGCTCGAACTAGTCAACCGGCTCGACGAACAGACGGGCGAGCGATTTGCTCACTTGCCGATGCGCGATTTGCAAACGATGGCGGGAAGTCTTCTGCTCGAAAAAATCTGGAAGGCGGGCTGGAAAGTCGAAAACTCGAAGGCGTTTTGGCGATACAACGAAAAACGCGAAGCCTCCGCAGTCGGCAGGCAAAACCACGATACGGAAAGTTTGACGACCGCTTCAGCCGCAACAATCACTGCCGCCACAGCCATCGATTAATCAATCACAAAATTCTTCACAAATCTGAAATTGAACAATGATGATTGAAAGATTAAACCGCGCTGCGTCGAGCCGGATGCGCCCGGATTTGGAGGCGGCGATTGAATACCTGCCCGGTCTGGCGAGTCTCGCGCTCTGGTGTGGATTTGCCGACACGGACGAGCCGGGCGCGATTGCTTACACCGACGGCAATACGATCTACGCCGGCGCGGGTTATGAAGAATTTGAGCCGAAGGAGCGGCGATTCATTTGCCTGCACGAAATTCTGCACATCGCGCTGTGCCATCCGCAACGGTTCGAGGAACTCAGAAAACGCGATCCGGCGAATTTCAATCCGAGACTTTTGAACATCGCCGCAGATGCGGTTATCAACACGAGCCTTGAAAACTTGACCGCCCTCGAAACTCCGAAAAATGCCTGGACGCTTGCAAGGCTTTGGGAATGTCTCGAAAAAAGCGAGGACGCAAAAAATCCAGCGGCAACAAACAAAAGTTCTTCGTATTATTCTTTCAATCCGATGGCGCAGGAGCAGAGAAAAATAGCAAATCTGACGAAAGCGGATTTCACCAGAGTTAATCGCTGGTCTTGTGAGGAGTTTTATTATTTTCTGAAAAGCCGCTGTCAAACTGATTCGGGATTTTACACGATTCTTATTGAATTCGACGACCGCTCTGCGCTCGCCGGCGATTTGTGGGTCGGACAACGCGAATCATACAAAACGTGCGAAACGCGCAGACCGAATAACAATCTGACGGCAGAAGCCCAAGCCAACGAGGAAAAGCGGAACTGGCAGCAACGCCTCAGCCTTTTGCGCGGCAGCGTGCCGGAATTGCTTGAAAGATTAGCAACGGATTTGCCGCGCGTGGAAACGCCGTGGGAACAAATTTTTCGCTCTCTTGTGCAAACCGCTTTTCAGGAAGCGACGCATAAAAATTACTCGCGCCCGAATCGGCGATGGCTTGCGCTGGAAAGAGATTATCGCGCTTATGCCGGAGTTGATTTGCCTTTTGCGCCCGACATCGTTAGAAAGCGCGGGACGCGGCTCGCTGTCGCGCTCGACACTTCCGGCTCGATTGACGGCGAGCTGTTAGGCAGATTTTTAGCCGAAATCGGCGCGATGTGCCACTTCAACCAGCGTAATTTGGTTTTAATCGTCGGCGATGCGGTGGTTCATCTGATCACGGAAATTGATTGGACGGAGGCGAGCGATGAACTTTCCAGAATAAAATACACGGGCGGCGGCGGAACAGATTTTCGTCCGCTCATTAAAGCCGCGAAAGACTTCGAGCCGGACGCGCTCGTTTATCTGACCGACCTTTACGGCGAAACCGGGGAGGAGCCGGATTTTCCCGTCATTTGGGCGACGCACGGCATCGCAGGCGATGCGCTGTGGGGCGAGCAAATAAAATTAAAATAACCGATTCCCAAATCAAAACTTCATATTGCCCCGCGACGATCCGGTTCAATAATTAAAACGAAAGCGGCGAATAGAAAACGCATTTTGCAAATTATCCGAAGTTGGAGCGATGGAAAACACATTTGAATTTTCAGCTTTGCGCGAGAAATTTCGTTTTGCGCCGGTGCGACCGAAACGATTGCGATTTTTCTCGGAACTCGCGCGGCAAGCACAGGAATTTGCCGTCTCGGAAGAACAGAGTCGAGTCGACCGCTTTGATTGGGACGATGCTGAGTTTTTGACCGAAGACTTCAAAACGCAGCTTGCCGAATACGGCTTTGAAGGAACCGAAGTTTTTTGGAGTTTGGGTTATTGCCAGGGCGACGGCGTAGCGTTTTACGGGCGCGTTTACGCTGAAAATCTCAAAGAAAAAGACCTCGATGTGAAACGCTTGATTGCCGCGCTCGAAGCGGCGAGTGATGAACTTTGCATTGAAATTACGGGCAGAAACAGCTATTACCATCATTGGAATTCGATGACCGTTGAAATCGAATTTGAAAACGAGATTGACGACGAAGACTTACCGGCACGGCTAAAAATCGCGCGTCCCGCATTGCGCGAAAACTTGGAAGAATATCTCGCCGAAAAGGTAAAGGAAGTTAGCCGCGAGCTGGAAAAATCAGGTTATGCCGAAATCGAATACCGCACGGGCGAGGAGACGATTCGGGCTGACTTAACGATGCGCGAACACCTATACGAAAAAGACGGCACGCGGGCGATGACGGAATTCGAGTTTTACGAATGGTCAAAAGCGAAGTTGTCCGCGACCGGTACAATTCAAAACTAGCAAAAAACAAAAATAAAAAATTATGGAATTCATTATCAACCCATCGCTTCTGAAAGAAGAATTGGGATTACTCACGCCGGTCATCGAACGCAAAGCGACGATTCCGATTTTGAGCAAAATCAAAATGGAAACAAACGTGCGGGGCGAACTCGCGCTGACCGCGACCGATTTGGACGTGACGATGCGCGTCTGCCAGGTAACGGACGTTTTGCAAACCGGCTCGATTCTCGTCGAAGGCAGGAAACTTTACGACATCAGCCGCGAGTTGCCGAACGAGCCGATTCACTTCCAACTGAACAAGACCGGTCAAATCGAGATTCGTTACAAAAAAGGACGGCACAAATTAGGTGTTGTCGGCGCGGAGCAATTCCCGGAAGTTCCGGTCCAAAAACACTCGGGCGTGAGGGTTCCGGCGATGATTTTGCGCGAGGCGATTCGCCGCACGGCGTTTGCGGTAACGACCGAGCAGAGCCGTTTTACAATCGGTGGCGCGAAAATCGTGGTTGATGATAGGAGTTTGACGATGGTCGCAACCGATGGGCATCGTCTCGCTTTTACGCGCTTTCCGGTCGTCAATTCGACGGGACAAAAGCTCGATTTACTCGTGCCGAAAAAGACGCTCGCGCAACTCGAAGATTTGCTCGACCGCGAAATTCGCCGCGACGCGGAAAGTCAAATTGAAATCGGCGATAACGGCAATCAGCTTTGTTTTGCAATCGGCAATCACAGCCTGTTTTCGCGCACACTCACCGGCACGTTTCCGAACTGGGAAATGGTTTTGCCCAAAAATCTCGTTTACTCGGCGGAGATCAGCACGGAAGATTTTCGCCGTTCCCTCTCTCGCGTAACCTTAACAGCCGACAACCGGAATTATTCGGTGACGATGGAAATCGAAGCGGGGAAACTGACGCTTAAATCAAGCACTAGCGAAGCGGAGGCGCAGGAAGAAATGCTCGCTGCGTTAAATGGCGCGAGCGGTCAAGATGTTTACCGCCTTCGTTTCAACAGTCGCTACGTGCAGGACTTTTTGCAGACAATTTCAAAAGCGGGCAGCCCGACATTCGCGTTTGGTTTTAACGATGGGAAATCGCCGTGCGAGTTGTTTTTGCCGACGGAACGCGAAGGCTATCGTTACGTTTTGATGCCGCTCGTGTTGGACTAAAGCGGCGAGAATTTGAATTATGCTTGATGCTGGTGCTTCTGCCGCCCGAAAGCCGTTTGAAATTGAAGTCAGCCAAAACAAAGAACAATCCGGTAAAGCCGAATTGATTGTTCTCAAGAGTGGTTTTTCGACCAGTGACCACAGGCATACTTTTGAGATCAAGTCGGACGGCACGGGCGAGATTTTTTACTCGGATTTTGAAGATGATTCCGAGGAATTCGCGCACGAGATAAAAGTCGAAGAACTCGTCGCTGGTATTGAGAAAGCGGTCCGCGAGCAAATCGCTTTGCGGCGGGAAGAAAACCAGCTCGAAGACGGCGAGCACGACGCGATCCGCGAGGACATTTCCGGCGAACGGCTCGAAGAAGTTTTTTGGGAGGAAATTAACCCGACGCTCGAAGACCCGTTTTTCCGTTCCTTTTATGACGACGGCGACTGGGGCGAGGAATTTCAGACGATGCGAGGAACGGTTGACGAGCTTTTAGAGTTTCTGAAATTATGCGCGTTGACCGAAAGGGAAATCCCGTCGCCGGACGATTTTCTAATCGTCGAAGCCGAAACGGAAATTGATAATGCCTGTCTGTCCGATTGCAGCTATTACACCGAGCGATTGGGCGATTTGACGGAAATCGCCTGCGAATTTTACAAGCCGAGCGGATTTCGTTACGACTACAACGACGGCTGTTACGACCGCCAATCCGGTTATTGCTTAGAGAGCGAGTCAATCAGCGTCCTGCTTGTCGAAGCTGCTCGCGCTCCCGTGCGCGAAAAAATGCTCGGAATGGTTCGGCTCAGAGAAAAACTCGTTCAAATGGAAATCGAGGACGAAAAGATAAAGCGGCTGACGGCTTTTTGATTCGCTCGAAACTTTTTATGAACGAAGCCGTTGTTTGCAAATTGAGTCCGGTTAAAACTCTCTCCGTTTCCGCCGCGCCGCTCAGAGAGTTGCTGAATTTTTTGATTTATGGAAAGCACGGCGACCTTTTAACCGAGCGGACGCGGCGCCAGCCTGCCTTATCACTGAAAGAGATTCCTACGACGTCGAAAGAATTAAAAGATTTTCTCAACGCGATGCGGCTGGATAAAAACGGAAAACTGTTTTTCGATTGCTCGCCGAGCAACAATCAAATCGCTGTCCTTCTCGACAATCACGGAGCGCAGTTTTGGATTCATTATTTCCGATGGGGCATCGGTCTGGTCAGTTTGTCATTTTTCAGTCATCTTGCCAGCGCCGAAGGCTCTTTAACGAATCACACACGCAGCGTGATGCACAGAGGCGAATATCAATGGTTCACGCACGACTTGCCGGCGGAATTTTTCGGAGACTGTGTTGATGAAACAACGATTAAGCGATTGGGCGATTATTTCATTGAAAAAGTAAATCCCGCGCTTGTCTATCCGTATTCGATTTACTCTGAAAGTCCTAAAATCAAGGAGCCGTATAAATTCGTTTCCGGCAGTCTTAAACGATTGACGGAAGTTTTGACTTGGGCGCGATTTGTCTGCGAAGGACAAAAGCGCGAAAGAGACCCGCGCGGCAAAACTTATGTCAGCCCGCATCTGACAATTAACTGCGGAAATCTGAAAGACGCACCGACGTTTGAGCATTCAACCGAAACATTCATCAATGCGGTCGGCGCGTTAGCCGTCAAGGAAAATTTGCCCTACACCGCTTTAAGCGAAGGCTTCGGGCGACGCACGGGCGGCGAGTCTTACGATTGGGCGCGAAAGAATAAGCACCGCATTTTCCTGAACCTCGAACAGCAAAAAAGGGAAGTCTCCGTGCGCGAAAAAATTGTCGCTCGTGCTTGCCTTATAAATTGGCTTGTCGGGCAAGGCTCTGAGGGAGAACGGGTGTTGAGGGCTTGGAACCTGCAAGTTTAGTCGGTCCGATTCAGTCGGGTGTTTTGAGAGCCAAACCTCTTTGGCAGGTTGCTCGGTATGGATTTGCGTTTTTTAAGCGACGATTGAAGGAAGGCACGGATTTAAAAAATATTGTCGTAGATAGATGAATGTTTGATTTGACTTGTCTCTTTATGTATTTGGTTAAATAAAAGAATAAAAAGGTTAAGCGCGGTTTTTTCTTTTAAGCCTTGCTTTTCCAACACTTACAGCAAAGGTGCGGAAGTCAGAACTACCTATTTCGATAACTTTTAAAATTTGCGGGAGTCAGAACTACCTTTTTATTTTGTTGCGGGAGTCAGAACTACCTTTTAAAGTGGCAAATGTAAGTCAAAACTACCGGTGGTGTAAGTCAAAACTACCATTCAGCCTGTGGAAAACTTGGTTTGCGGGAGTCAAAACTACCTTTTTATACCCGTCCGGGAGTCAGAACTACCTTTTTGCGTAAGTCAGAACTACCTTTTAACAGAATTTAAACAAAAAATCGGTCAGACTGAATGAAATGAGGCGGTATCATTAGAGATGGTAGTTCTGACTTACACTTAGCGAACTTTTCAACTTTCGCCATCGACGGGGAACTGCATGATGTCAGCGATTCGTTTGTTGCCCGAGATAACTTCGCCCGCGAATCTTGGATGGGGCGTGATGATGATTTTCGCTTCGATTAGTTTGTTGCGCTGCGCGGGGTCAAGCGTTTTTTCGATTTTAAAGTTGAGGATGACATCCTTTTCTTTCATCTCCTCGAGCGCCATTTCCACGTCGCGCAAGTTATGGGAGAGCCTCTCATATGCGGTCAAGCCGAAGTCGCGGATGATTGTCGTTAAGTTGATGGCATATGGCTGCGTTACGCTGGCTTGGATGTAGTGATGGCTCATCCGTTTGTGCAGTTGACGAGCGATGACGTTTTTGTAGCTCATACTCGTCTCGTAATTGAACTGCCGGAATTTTCTGGATTTGATTCCCTGCGTAACCAGCGGATTGAACCGCACGAAGGCTTTCGATTTTTGCCCTTTGCTTTCCCAATCCTCGCGCGTTTGCAATCCAAGAGTTTCAAATAAACCGGAAACGAGAATCGCGCTTCCGTCATCGCTCGTGACGGTGATGTTGGTTTTGGCGCAGACGAGCAGCGCGTCCTTAATTTGGTCTTTGCTGTAGCTGTGACCGTTGCTCATCAGTTCCTGCTGCAGTTGATGGAGCGTAAAGGTTACGCCGGCTGCGTCGTCGAGAAAAAGCCCTTGTCCTTCAACCGCGAATTTTCGTAAGGCGTCTTCGACCAGCTCTTCGCGCTTTGACGGGTAGTAGTATTTTTCTTCGCCGTTTTTGTCTTTGAGACTCGCCGGCTGGATGCTGACGCGGTAGCGCACGCTCCGGCACTCGAATTCGCGCTCCAGGGATTTGAGGAACATTCCGTTGACGCGCTCGACTTTTCCCCAATGATACTTCGGGATAAAGTCGTATAACTCGACCGTGTTGGAATACGGTTTTTCGTTTGGTAGCAGTAGTTCAAACAAACTCAATTGAACTGGCTTGTCCTGTTTGTAATCGTCCAATTTTTTAGCCTTCGCCGTTTTGGGTTTCAAAAGGGTTTTAGCGACCGTTTGTTTTTTCCGAGTTGTTTGCTTTTGCTGTGCCATACTTGCCTGATTATAGTTAGATTGATTGATTCTCCAAAGTCAAATCTGCATTTATCAAAGAAAATTGGGTAACATTTTGCGTGATTCCGGTGCGAGTGCTCCAAATATTAATTTGGAAATTGGGGAAGGGTGAAAGAGACAACTCTTCTTTAATCCGCACGACTGGCTCGATTACTCAGAACTACCTATTTATTAGATTAAAAGAAGTGTATTGATTGGCTGCGTCCGATAATGATACTATCTAATCCCTCCCTCAATTTACTGCAATTAACCTAAAAACCGCGTGTTTTCTTCTAACCATTAAACTGAGGCTGAATCTTGTTTTGAAGCATATTAAAATTAATTTTTCGATTATTCCACGCACTGCCAAGTTTTCAATTCCAGCATTAATGACAGAAATAATGACAGGGAAGTAGGCACAGGTTTATGCTAAAATTAACCGAATATGATAACTGCATACGAGCGTTCCGACCTTATCCATATAATGAAAATGAATCGGTTTACTCTAATTGATTCAGACACGGCGCAGCTTGAATTTGGCGGGCAGGTAAAAGAGAAGAATTATCAGATAACAATCTTGGTTGTTGAAGATTTGCCGCAGATCTTTATAAAGCAAGGTGGAGAAGTAGTTTTTGAGGATACAGTGAAAAGCATTGACGACCTGAAGATATTTCTGGAAGAGCGTCTTTATAAATATCTGGAAGTTTGATCTATAGTTGCCGTCGCCGGCGGATTTTTCTTTTAAGCTGCTTCTTTTCTTTAGTCTATGCTTTAGAAAATCTTTATCGCGCTTTTTACCTCGCACCGGTTTATAAAGATCAATTGGCGATAGTCTAGTTCATTTCTGCAATTTGGGTTAACCGATTCATCAAAATTCTCAATCGTCCTTGACTGGTATCATCGGGAAGCAGATAACCCGGCAGCGCGTCAAGAAATTGCCTGGTTTTCATCAGTCCGGTAATTTTACCCGAGATATAGTCGCGAACGTCTTCTGGCGCGCTAGATATTTCGGTAATGATCCCCGCCCTCCCGTCAATCACCGTAATAATGTCTTCCAAATCGTGACTTGCCAGATAATCCCCTGCTCCTCTGCCGTCAAAAGCTTCGAGCTTTGTCGCACAGAAATATAGAGCCGAGATAACTTTGATCGTCATGCCGGGCAGAATTTCGCGCGTCTCGGCTGTCTCAATTGCAGACTGGTACCAGATATTCGTAAATCCGAGAACTTTTTCATCGAGCGGCATCACGTCAAGAACGGTTTCTCCTTTGACCCACCGGCAGACGGGCGCTCCCTCGCGGGTGTCTTCACGAAAGTCAATTTTCTTTAACTTCTCCGCAAACGTATTGTATTGTCCATATGAAGTGACTTCAACTATCGAATCAACGTCGTCAGTTGTGCGCACTTCTGCGGCACCCTCGTCGGTAATGAACAATCCGGTCGTGCATCCGCCGACAAAAATCATTTCATTGGCAAGATCGCCGAGATTTTCTACGGCAATTCGCAGCATCTCAAGATTCGGATTAGTCATAGGCTTGCTTCAATTTGCTTTAAACTGTTTTTCAGTTCCTTTTCCGCTAAATTTCTTTCGCGCGCTCGTCCGTCCCGAATAGCATCGATCAGTGCCAGCCGTTCGTAAAGCAGGGAATCGAGCTTTGCCGCCTCTGGTACTGTTTTATACAAAGGCGCAAGGGCAATGCCGCGCGTCGTGCCCTGCGGATCCGCCCAGACCGGAACTGGTTCATTGCCCGCTTTGATCAGCCGGCACAGTGGTTCTGCCGCGTAAGAAGTTGGCATTCCGCGCGTCATCCCGCCGCGAGTAGCCGGAAACGCGTATTTAACGCCGTGGATCAAAAACTCTTCAAGTGCGCTCAAGTTTGGTTTCTCGTTCATTTCCGAGCCGTGCAGCAAACGGGAGCCTTTCAATCGTTGAACTGCCGAGTGTATTTCCGACGCGCTCATCTTGAGTTCCATAGCAATGGTTCCATAGGGCGGTCTGGCATTCGGCGCGTATCCGCAAAGTTTCATTGCGACGACGATATCCTGCGGCTTTAACATCATTTTTATATTATACATTCGCTATTTGCGAATAGCGAATGTATTCAGAAATCAAGTAAATGCATAGTTCTGACCTTGAGGAGATGTGCTATAAGCTGTTGTGAAAATTAAGAGAAAATTTTAACCGCTGCCTAACCATTTATCCCTTTATTTAACCTACATGAGATTTATCCCTGTCTTTAATGTTATCGGACGCATTTGCATTTCTGACATAATTTTCTCTAAAATTTGACTTTATATAAAAACAGAATTTCGCTCACTTTTAACATAAAACATTAAGAATTCAACCTGAAGCAATTTACCGATTAAACTTATTTGATGCGAATCTCATCGTTCAGCGTTTGTATTATCATTATTTCCATAAAAAGGCACGCGTTCGTAGAATTATTAAACAATACACTGTATATTGTAATTTCCAACGCACCATAAATTGGTGTTTTTTCAAAACCGAATAATGTTTACAAATAAGCAAACCTCGTTATCCTTCCTCGGACCGGAAAAAGTAAATTACAGATTTTCCGGTCACGAGACCTTTCCGTGCCGCTATGCTTGGCTTCCGAAAGCATTTTTGGGTATTGAAAAAAAATCTACGTTGTTTTCAATCGAAGAAGATGCGATGGTTGCTCTTGGCGTCGGGAAAAACATGGCGCGAGCTGTCAAGTTTTGGATTCAGGTAACGGACATAGCATCACCAGCTAAAGGTGGCGGTCTGGCTAATACGAATTTCGGTCGAGCATTGTTAGCCAAAGACGGATTTGATCCATTCCTAGAAGACATTCGCACTCTGTGGCTGATTCACTGGAAAATTTCGAGCCAAGTTAACGAACCTTTATTTGCTTGGAATTACCTGCTCAATAATTACCCACACCCGGAGTTGAACAGAACTGAGGTTTTACAGATTTTCAAGAAAAAGTCCGAACAGCTCGAACGCAAACTTTCTCCGGTAACTCTTGAGCAACACTTTGATGTTTTTCTGCATACTTACGTCCCTACCCGCAGTCGAAAAGGCGATATTCAAGAGGATAATCTTGATTGTCCCTTAGTAGAACTACAATTGATTGTTAAGGCTGGCGAGCGCAACGTTGATGTTGCCGGAAAAAGAGAGCCGATTTACGTTTTCCGTTGGGAAGATAAGCCGGAAATAACACCCGAATTATTTAACTATTGTCTCAACGAATACTGGCGGATGCATTTTCCAAACGAGCAGGAAATCAGTTTCAGAGACGTCGCTTTCGCTACCGGCAGTCCGGGGCAAATCTTCAAAATTCCCGAATGGGACGTGCGCCGTCGCCTCGATAGTATTGATAAAAATTCAAACGGAATATTCACTTACGTCGAATCGGCAGCACTTCCGAGAGTCAGAAGAAATATTGCACTTGAACAAGATTTATTGCCATTAATTTATAAACCCAAAGCCGCTTATGCCTGAAACAGAAATTTCAAATCTATTCGATATAAAAAACCGTTTCCTTCGCTCGGCGCATCTTGAAAGAGACTTCAAAGACTCCACGGCTTTGAACAGCTACGTGCTGACGCCACAAACGAAAGATTATCTGGCGCGTTTAACAAGCGGATTAAAACCCCAATCGGGACAGAGAGCTTGGCGAATCACCGGAGATTACGGCTCCGGCAAGTCTTCATTCGGTTTAGTGTTAGCGCATCTTCTTTCTGAAAAAAGACTTGAAATGCCCGCGAAACTGCGTCGGGCGATTAATTTCAACGATGCCGGAACCACATCTACGCAACTGCTCCCGATTCTCATCACAGGCTCTCGTGAGGCACTCTCAATCGCTATTGTGCGTTCACTTTACGAAGCATTAACGGAAGTTTGTGCAAGAGGTAGAACGCCAAGAGTTTTTGAAAGGCTCGAAACGTTCGTAAAAGATAATCACAGAGAAATAGTTGATGATGAAACCGTTATTGAATTGATTTCAGAAACAAACGCTTACATTATCAATTCGGGAAAGGGAAGCGGGCTGCTGATTATTTTGGACGAGCTGGGCAAGTTTTTAGAGTTCGCCGCGCTTAATCCTGACAGGCAGGATATTTATCTGCTGCAAAAGTTGGCTGAAACGGCCTCCAGAAGCGGCGAGAAAACCATTCTGTTAATCGGTCTTCTGCATCAAGGGTTCAATGCTTATGCCGACCAACTAAGCCACTCAGTCCAGAGAGAATGGGAGAAAATCGCCGGCAGATTTGAACTGTTACTGTTCGACCAGCCGCTCGAACAAACCGCCGGTTTAATTGCCGATGCTCTAAACGTAAAACATTCAAGCCTGCCCATCGAAGTCTCCGAAACCACGCGCAACGAAATGGAAAAAACTCTGGAATTAGGTTGGTATGGAGCGCGCTTCAATCAAAATCATTTGATTGAGATTGCCCCTCGACTTTACCCACTGCATCCGACTCTGCTTCCGGTTCTGGTGCAGATATTCCGCCGCTTCGGGCAGAACGAACGGTCTCTGTTCAGCTTCCTTTTATCGAACGAACCTTTCGGTCTGCAAGAATTTAGCCGCCGAGCGGTCGGAAAAACAGTTTTTTACCGGCTGCATAATCTATACGATTATGCCAGAGCGACTTTCGGACATCAGTTGACTCGCCAAAGCTATCGCAGTCATTGGAATTTGATTGATTCGATGATTAATAGTTTTCAAGCCGATCACGCAAACGATTTGGAATTGTTAAAGACAATCGGTTTGCTTAATATGCTTGACGACAACAGCCTTTTAGCTTCAGAGCAAATTGTTTCCCTAGCGGTTGACGGCATCAGCGATAACAGGTCGCAAACCGCCGAAGCAATAAATCGTCTGCAAAAAGATAAAAGAGTAATTTATTACAGAGGAGCGGCGGGCGGTTTCTGTCTTTGGGCTTATACGAGCGTTAATCTGGAAAAGGCGTATGAAGACGCCAAAAGAGCTTTGGGAACGGCTCTCCGAGTTTCTACGCTTATCAAAGATAAAGAATATCTTGAAACGCGCCCGCTGGTAGCCCGGCGACACTATATCGAAACAGGCAATATGCGCCATTTTAATGTTCGATATTTACCCACGGCGGATTTGGAATTTGCTTTTGAAGAAAGCGAAGACTTTGCCGACGGAACTATTTTGGTCGCCCTTTGCGAAACTGAAGAGGAAAGACGCAAAGCATTGAGTTTCGCTTATTCGGAAACGCTTTCAGCAAAATCAAAAGTATTATTCGCCGTCCCTAGACCTTTGAATAATCTGGCGGGTTTGGTGCAGGAAGTTCAGCGGTGGCAGTGGATCGAAGAAAATACGCCCGAACTCAAAAACGACAGCTACGCTCAACAGGAAGTTTCAAGACAAATAACGGCAACGCGGCAAGCCTTAGAAAAAAGAATTCAGTATTTCATCGGCTTACAATATTCTTTGTCCGAAACAGGATTGCAATGGTTTCGACGGGACAATGTTCTTCGTATTGAAAACGGGCGAGAACTTTTGGGAACACTTTCTGATATTTGCGACGAGGTTTATGACAATGCGCCCAATATTCAAAACGAATTGGTCAACAGAAGCGTCCTCAGTTCTGCTGCTGCCGGCGCAAGAATGCGGCTGATTGAACGAATATTCAAGTTTCCCAACGAGCCGCTACTCGGTATGGACTCGACGAAGAAACCGCCCGAAATGTCGATTTACCTTTCGGTTTTGAAAAAAGCCAATCTTCATCGAAAGGTCGGCGACGCTTATGCACTAGTCGAACCAAATACGGAAAGGGACTCGTGTAACGTGCGCCCGACTTTGCGCCGCATCAAAGAAATCTTGGAAGCCTCGCCGGACGGTCGCATTAAAGTTTCAGAAATCTTCGAGCAGTTGAAACAGCAGCCCTTCGGTCTGCGCGACGGCGTTACGCCAATACTGCTAGCTGTGTTCGCGGTCGTTTACGAACAATATCTCGCTTTTTACGAGGACGGCGCATTTTTGCGCCACGTCGGAGGATTCGATTTCTTACGATTAATTAAAGCTCCAGAGACATTTGAAATACAGTTTTGCAAAGTTGCCGGAGTCAGAAAGGAATTGTTCAAGCAACTGCTGGACGTATTGCAGCTCAAACAGATTGACCGGCAAAAAGTAAATCTGCTGGATATTGTTCGTCCGCTTCTTTCATTTGTCGCTCAACTCCCGGAATTTACGCACAAAACGAAAAGTCTGTCCCGCGACGCGACGAAAGTTCGGGAAACTCTCATCAATGCCAGCGAGCCGGTAAAATTGATTTTCAAAAGCCTTCCAGAAGCGTGTGGTTTCGACGAATTCGCGGCTGACGATAAGCACAGAAAAGATGACGTGGCAGGTTTCGTTAACGCGCTGAAGATAGCAATGGAAGAACTAAAAGCCAGCTACCCGGAACTGCAAACTAGAATGAGGACGGCGATAATAAAAACTTTGGACGTTTCCGGTTCGCCGAACGACGTTCGCCCGGCGTTATCGGAAAGAGCCGCCGCGCTTTTGACGATGGTCACCGATTCTCGATTGAAAGGCTTCTGCCAAAGATTCACCGATATGAATTTGTCTGAGTCGGAATGGCTCGAATCATTCGGGAGTTTCGTCTGCGCCAAACCGCCGTCAAAATGGTCGGACTCGGAAGAAGAACTCTATTCGCAAGAGTTGATGCAGCTTTCGCTCAAATTCAAGCGGCTGGAGAGTCTGCACTTCGACCAGAAATCAAGGCAGGGACAATCAGCCGTCAGAGTTGCTGTCACTCACGCGGACGGGTCAGAATTCGACAAAGTTGTTTTCATTGACAAAGGGCAAGAGGCGCTAATGACTGACATAGAGGCGCAAATTAAAACGCTAATAATTCAAGCCGGCGGAGTCGGTCTGGCAGCGGCGGCCCGCGCCTTTTCAGCAATCATAAAAGAAGGCGGGAGCGAACTCGACAACACTCGCGTAGAGCGTAAATTACCCTTTGAATAATTAAATTGATAAAGGCTTTAGCAAATGCGAGAGTAACAGCGGTAAAATGGAATCATCCAATAAGCCATCGAACTTATAAAATAAAGAATGACTATGACCAAGCCGGTTCGCCATATTCTAAGTTTATCCGGCGGCAAAGACAGTGCCGCGCTCGCCGTGTATATGCGCGACCGAGTGCCGGATATGGAGTATATTTTCCACGACTCTGGAGCCGAGCTGCCCGAAACTTACGAGTATATGTATCGGCTGGCTGCATTCTTAGGCAAACCCGTTGCAAAAACCAAACCCGAATATAGTTTCGATGCGTGGTTGAAAGTTTATGGCGGCATGATCCCTTCCAGCCATCGAAGATGGTGTACCCGAATGCTGAAACTCAAACCGTTCGAGGATTACGTCGGCGACGATAACGTCATTAACTATGTGGGAATTCGCGCCGATGAAGACCGTGCAGGTTATATTAGCCATAAATCGAACATAAAAGCTGTATATCCCTTCGCCGAGGATGGGCTGGTTCGCGCTGACATCGTTCGTATTCTCGAAGAGTCCGGTATCGGAATGCCGCCTTATACAGATTGGGGTCGAACCAGATCGGGATGTTATTTCTGCTTTTACCAACAAAAAATTGAGTGGGTAAAATTGAAAGAACGACACCCAGACTTGTTTGAAAAAGCCAAAGAATACGAACACGCTAATAAAGTTAACGGCAATGCCTTCTACTGGAGCAGCAACGAATCTTTGGAAGAACTTGAAAAGCCGGAGAGAGTTCAGCAAATCAAAGAAGATTGGGAAAAATCTCGCGGCACTTCCGCCCGCTCGTCGAACAAATTAATTCATATCTTAGGTTTGCTCGACGAGGAGGAAGAAGAACGTGAAGGATGCTTAATTTGCTTTAAATAAATGGAAGCCGAATTTCAAAAATACCGACTTCCGCTAATATCAAAATTTACTGCAAAGCCTCTGCTAAATCTTGCAAAATGTCTTCTTCAATGAACGGAACTTGCGCGTAAGTTAGCGGCGATCCTTCGAGTCTGGCGAGCAAATGCCCGCGACCCAGAAGTCGCTCTGCTCCGCGCTCCCCGAGAGCGATTTCCGACGTTCCCTCTGAATCCACGCGCAAAATCAAACGATTTCCCAAATTAGCACGAAGCTGCATCGGCATCACATTCGCATCGGGACGCTGCGCGGCAAAAACCAAATACAATCCCGCCGCGCGTGCTTTGACGCCCAGCCGACCGACCAAAGCGGTTACCTCTTCTTTATATTCTTCGACCATCATCCACTCGGCGAATTCATCATGAACGACCCAAATCACTGGGAGTTTCTGGGCTTCGGAAACTTTTCGATTGTAAGCGGCGAGATTGTTGGCGCGCGCCACCTTGAACAAAGAGTAGCGGCGATCCATCTCAGAAACTAAAGAATGTAGCTTTTCAAGCGCGGCGGTTTGTTCGTCAATAAGCCCGCCGTCCAAATGCGGCAGAGCATCAAGCTCGAAGTAATCAACGCCTTGTTTCGGGTCAATTAAAACGATTTTTGCTTGCGCTGGCGTGTTCGTCGCCGCCACGCTCAAAATAATATTTTGTATCAAAACTGATTTTCCGCTGCCCGTCGAACCGGCAATTAAAGTATGCGGAGCGTGATGTTTGCCGGGCGACAGAAACAACAGTTCGCCGTCGGCTTCGCGCACGCCGATTAAAATTTCCTGATTGCCGCCTGAAACGTCTGGCTGCCAGCGTTTCCAAAGTTCGGGAAGAGGAACGATTTGGCGTGACGGGCGTTCGACCGCAATCGAAATGATGCCCGGTTCGGGCGTAACGGAGATTACATTCAAACCATAGGTAGTGAGAAGTTCCGAGCGGCGTTTCAAAACCTGCTCGACGGTCAGATTGCTGCTGCCCACGAACTTAACCAAACCGGCATTTGGAGTCAAAATGCTTTTTTGAATTTTGGCTTGTAGTTGAAATTGCTGCAATGATCCTTTTAAGCGAATTTCCAACTGCTTGAGCCAAGTTTGTTCGTCAGTGGATTCTTCGACGGAGGGCGACCACCTTGCTAATAACGGCTCAATCGCGGGCGAAACCCAACCTGAAGGAACAGCTTCCGGCGTTTTAACGAGCGGCGGTATTTCCGAAATGACAGTTGTTTCGCTTGAATTCTGCGAAGAAATTACATCTCTAGCACTTGATGGAGTTTCCGTTGTCTTTATTTCCAAATTGTTATTACTCAACAATGAATGAGTAAAGGCTTCCGTAGTCGCGGCATTTCCACCATTTGCCGCCGAATTTGAACTTTGGAATTTTTCACCCGCTGAATCCGTCGAAGTTGATTCTACGACTTCAAAACTTTTTCCGGTAGTTGTGCGATAGCGACGCTTTTCCCAAATATGCTTATTTTCGCTTCCTGCATTATCTTGGCGCAAAGTCAACGGATCATTTCCGCGAAAATACTGCATCGTTAATTCGCGCACTTGCTCGCGGCTAAAAACTTCTTGAAAACAATCCTCAATGCCCGCGACCGGAACGAAATCCGAAGGGTCGCCCGAATCCTGCGCGGTTGACAAAAAGACGTGCGAGTAGCCGCGCAAAAATATCTCGCAAGTTCCGTTTCGTAAAGCCCGCCTCCAGCGTCCCAAATCTATATTCGCGCTGGCAGGGAACTGAACGCCGTCAATCAGCAAATCCGAAAGCCGCGACACCCACAACTCGCGGTCGAACCGCTCGGGATTTCCGAAAACCGCGTTCTCGATGCGCAAAACCGTGTCGCGCAGTTGCTTTTGAGATTCGCGGCGTTTCGCTGAAAGACCGGCGGCTTCAATGTATTTGGATTCAGTAATAATCGCGGAAAGTCTCAGATTGCCGTTCGCGGATTCTTCCGGGCATAGAACCAGAACGTCGGCGATTTGCTGTTCGCGCTGACCGAGCCAAGTGGCATAATCGTCGAGAAAATACCATCCGTAATATTTATCCGTCCCCATTTCGCGCTGAACTAGAAAACGACTCAGGACAATTCCCATCAATTCGCTGGCGTTGCGCCCGTGTTTTGCCGCCCGCAACACAATATCGCCGGAAATGTCTTTAGCGTCGGAAATGAATTTGTCGGCTAACAAATGATAATTAGCTTCAGCAAGCTCTAAATTCAAGGCTCTCAGCCGAGACAGTAACATTGAAGTCAGCAAACTGAGCGGCGCACGGGAAGAGACGATTAAATGCCGCCCCGAAGTGGAAGTTTGTTTGTAACGAATGATGCGGACACCTTGCGTAATCAACTGACGACGGTCGAGTAACTCGTCGTAATTGACGACCCAATTCGCCAGTTTATGCGTTTCGTTAAAAATGCTTTCCGTCGCACGATCTCTGAAGTTTAGCTGACGAACCGGCAACAATCTTCGCGCCGCATCCTCGTCCCAATCGCCTTTGATGAAAGAAGTCAATGCCGTTAAATAATTCCAGCCTTCGATTGACTGCACCGGGCAGCAAAGATAGGCCATTGACTTCAAATCGTCCATCGCAGCCGGGCGACGGCGCGACCAGCGCGGCGGAATCCACTCTTCAAAATCAACCGCCGCGGCATCTTCTGGATACCATTCGATTCGGGCGTGCCGGGAAATAACGTCCTGCGAAAAAACGATGTCAGTCGGCAGCCCGTCTTTTTCAGATGGCGGCGGAGCTTGGTCAGCCATAATACCGATTCTGAGACGCGCCATAAAATCGCGCGTCGCTTCGCTGGCGTTAAACGAATCGGCATCCTCATCTGCGCCCTCAAGAATCGTTTCATAAAGAGCGCGCAGACGTTTCCCGTCCCGATGCCGCAAAATAACCTGACAGCGCAATTCTTCGTCGTCAACGTGCATTGAGCCGATTCTACTGACGACGGCTTGAGGCAGACGAGCTGAATCGCAGTTGTAAAGCACAACCGAAAGATTGGAGCTTTCGTGCGGATGTAACTCCAAATAACGGTTAATCAAACCAACGACCAGTTTTGCCGCCTCCGCCGGATTTTCGTTCGTATCGTCTAATCCTTCGTTAGTAACGACCGGAATTTCGTGCAAAGAATAGTCTGCAACCGCATCGGACAAAGCCAAAAGCTGCGGCGCGTTGTCAGCCCATCCCAGAACGATCTCCGGGTAAAAAGGGTGCGCTAATTCATCTCTAATGTCGCCGAAGAAAAGGCGAGCATCGCCGAAATCAACTTCGCTGCTGGTCAGTAAATCTTCGAGAAGTTGAGAAACCAACCTCGCTTTACGCTGCATTGCCGCCAGACGGAATGGATGCCACGGCAGAACGACGGCGGTCGGCTGTCCGCCGACTACTTCGGCAACTCCGATCTGCAAAAGCGGACGCAGCAAAAGTTCGCGGCTCAAATCGCCTTTCGCTTGTCGGCATAAAGTTTCCAGCAAAATTGAAAAAGTGCGCAGTTGTTCGGTCAATGTCGGATGGTTAATGCCTTCTTCCAAAAAATCCGAAATCGCTTGAGCGTAATCATTTTGAAAGTGCGCGAACTGCTCGCGCAGACTGTTCGCCGTTTCAATCGTAATCAATCTTTGTTCAAGTGCTAAAGCCAAATTCTTCGACCACAAAACAGCCAAATCGTTTTCGCGTTTGTAGCTTGGGGCGAACGAGCCGCGGTCTTGTCCGAAAGCCGGGACAAAGGTTTTGACGTTCGATAAATCAACCGTCTGGAATTGTCCTTTGTTGTTGATCGGGTCGCGGTTTGCGCTGCAACGAACAAAAGGATGCACGGCGAGCCGACGCCAATCTTCGGCGAACTCGCCGGCAACCGTGTTCGGGTTGAATTTCCAAAGCATTTGCGTAGAATATTTTTGCGTTCCGCCGTCTTCAAATTCAACTTCCAGTTCAAGCACGAATTTTAATTGCAGAGCCGCTCGCGCGCTCGAATCATTTAATTTGATTTTATTCGCCTTCCATTCGTTAAGCAGCGACGGAAAATCGAAGAGGAAGCCGGTTTCCCACAGGACTTTGCGGCTGAAAAGATTTTTTACGCCGCCGTAGCGAATGGAAAAATACAAACCGGCATCGGCGTTCAAATCCTTTAAATCTTTCTTGGTTGTCCGGTCGCATCTGATTTTGAGCGTGCGGCTGACTGTTGGGCGGTCTTTGCTGAACAATCTCTCGCAGCTCAATACGATTCCGGTCAGAAAATCTTCGGTTTCGAGCGGCGTTCCGTGAATGAAACGGTCCCAAGCGGATTTAAGTTTACGGTCGTCTTTCAACTCGTTGCGATGCTGATTAAAAAATTCAAAATCTTCGTCGAGACACGCGCCGCTTGTTTTCCGCTTTATCAATAATTTCAGGTATTCGCGCTCGTCTGCGCTTAGATTCTGCTCCGGTTCGCGGTCGTCGTAAAACCGCATTGTTTCATCAGCTAAACTGAATTTTTCCCGCTTAAATCCGTCAAAGAGTCGGGCTACAGATTCCCATTCATACTCGGAGAGTGCAGCAGCGGCGGCGTTCCAGCCGCTCGGAGCTTTAATAAAATTTTGAATCGGAGCATGAAGATTGTCGGGGATGTCATCGCGCACCTTCTCAAAAGTTTTTTGCAAATCGCCTTCGGTTAAAGCAATTTGATTCGGCGTCAGCTTTTGCAAATAAGGAGCAAATTTCTTGTCGAGCGCGTCATACAAAGTTTTCCAACGCGATGCGTGATTTCGCGTAACGTCGGTCAAACTGTTGAAGTAACCTGAGTTTCGAGATATGTGCAGTGCCGGAAGCGCAGTTCCCAGAGCTGAAATCAGGGGCAATCCCTCGTCTCGAATTTCACGCGCGGTTCGCAAAACGTATTCCGCAAGGCGTTCGGGCGAGAGCATTCTCAAATCCCGCAAACCTGAAAGGGCTTTCGTCCACCATTTGATTGCGTCAGCGTTTAAATTTAAATTCTCGTTAGCTACAGCCACCCATATTTCCGGGCGGCTGAATAGTTCGGAGGCACCGATGGGCACTAATTCTTTTAAGGATTGCTGTTCGTCGTCGCCGACATTAGCCAGCAATAACGCTCGTTTTTCACACGGCGCGTTCCGAAAATAAGTGGCTCGCCGGTCGGTCAAAACCGATTCCGGCAAACTATATTCGATTAGAAAATTTGCGGGCAGTTTTATTTCTGTTGCGGCTGACAAGTCAGCGTCTGCGAGAATCGCTACCGCAGAAGCAGCCGTCTGCTCGGCTGACAAGCAATCCAAAATAAAGCGAGCGGTCGTCGGGCTTTCGCCGTCATAATTATTACCTTGAGCGTAAAGCTGTCCGCGAAGATATTCGGCGGCAACTTTTCCGATTAGTTCTGCACTATTCATAAAAATATAAACCTGAAATCAACCGGGACGATTAGCTTTGATAATATGGATTTTCAACATACGCGCATCCGTCCGAGAGCCGCCTCAACATTCCCAAACTGCCCAGCCGCTGTTCGAGCCGCCCGGCGTTGGCTTGAAAAACTTTTTTGTCGAATTCGTCGCTCGGCAGAACGCGAGCAGCTTCGCGGTCGCCGAAGACGAAACCGTAACGACTAAACAAAGTTTCCATAAATTCGCCCAATTCCATACGCTCTGCCACGTTCGTCAACAACAAGGTTTTCAGCAGAGCATCGGTCGGCGCATACCGCAGTTTGTTCGTTCCGCGTTTGGAAACAAGTCCGATGTCGCGCCCGAAACTGCGGTGGATATTTCCGGCGTGCTGCTTATGTCCCTTTAACGCGATTTCGCGCAACGCAGTCGTCAGAGCGCGGCAATCGCTCGAACCGGCGTAATCGTCCCCATTCATTCCCCACCGAACGTGCTCGCTTAAAATTTGGCGACATTTATTGAACGCATCGTTTTCGGCGGCGGCTGCACTTTGCCATTCCGCCGAGGATTCGATTCGGTTGATGTATGCTTCTACGGCTTGCGCGGGCAATAGATTGTTTTTAATATAATTTTGCGCCGAAAGTCCGCGCACCAAAGTCTTTTTCGGCGCGATTATTTCGCAGACGAAATAAAGCGAAACGTCCGGATACTGTTGCCGAATTCATTTTGGAGAGTCTCAATTTTATAATAA
>CAXSBF010000031.1:0-48934 GCA_964235785.1 uncultured Pyrinomonadaceae bacterium
TTGAACTCTTGAAGTTATTAAGAGAAAATCCTCTCTAAACTTCCCTAGAGCCTATAAATTTATTCTGTCCGGCTACTTACATTCAAAGCAATTTATGATTCTCAAAAAATCCGCGCCGAATTATTTCATTGTCGCTTGCAGTTCTCTCAGCAAATCGCCTGTTGTCCATTCGTTGCCGGAGAAAACTTTTTGCACTTTGCCTTCGGGCGTGATGACGATTGTGCGAAGCGAATGGTTGAATTGTGTTTTGTCGCCTTCATCCGTTTCGTAACGCAAGCCGAAAAATCCGGCGATGTCCTTTACTTCCTTGTCCGTTCCGGTTGCCAGTTGCCAGACGGTGAAATCGGGCTTTTCAACGCCGCGCAGATAGGCGAGTCCATAATCCTTTAAAACTTTCGGCGTGTCGGTTTTCGGGTCGAAAGAAATGCTTAAAAGGCGAATTTCATCTTTCAAATCGGAGTTTTGCAGTTGTCGGGCGAGGTCTGAGAAGTTGGTCGACATTTTGATACAGTAATCGGGCAGCGGACATTTTGTGTAGATAAACGTAATCGCCAATGCTTTGCCGCGAAAATCTTTTAGCGAAATACGCTTTCCGTCTTGATTAATTAAAGTAAAAGCTGGAACTTCCTTGCCGATTTGGGCAACGTCTTCCTTCATCGGCAGAGGCGTTTGATTCGGATTCGGCGCGGCGACGATGGCGACGTTTTCGAGCCAGAAGCCGTCTTTTTCAACCACTAAATCTGCTCGAATGTCGGCGTCCTTTGACAATTCGTCAAAAACCCAATCATCTTTTATCGGAAAATCCATCGTCATCGCGGGCATATAATTTTCCACGTCTTCGTGCGCGATGCTCGCTTTTTTGTGAGCCTTGTCAACCGCGACGACTTTGCCGCGCAAAGTATAGCGTTTGGCGTCTGCCGAAGCGTTTTGCGGTTGCGTTTGCGGTTTTTGACAAGCCGAAAAAAACAAAACCGAAAGTAAAATCAATAAAAAATTACGCATAGAAATAATTCTGCCTAAAACTAAAATCAAAGACAAACAGAATACTGATTATTAGGATTCGCTAATATTGATAAAGATAAAATCCTAAAAAATTCAACCGTCTTAATCAATCAGCGTCCTATTTCGCTTTCAATTCCTCGTCATAAAACGCTCGATACACACGGTAATTCGCCATCACTTTATAAACATAATCCTTCGATTGCGTAAAGACGATTTCGGGAACGTAGCGGTCGGGGTTGTCGGTTTTAGCGCGCGCCAGCCAGCGCGACACATTGTCTTCGCCGCCGTTGTAGCTCGCCGCGACTGCCGCCGGCTGCGACGGAAACTGGTTAAAGAGATTAGATAAATACTGCGAACCGAACCGAATTGCCGTCGCCGGATTGTATAGCTCGTCCTGGTTGAAATTTTTTCGGTTTAATTCGCTTGCCAGTTTGTCGGCGGTTGTGGAGATAAACTGCAAAAGCCCGCGAGCCGCCGCGTTTGATTTGACATCGGCGCGAAAACGCGATTCCTGCCGCATAATTGCCAGAATAAAACGCGCGTCGACATTTTTTGCGGGCGCAAATTGCAAAAGTGAATCGGCATAAGGCGCGGGATAAAGCAGCTCGATTTGCTCCGGCGGAACGAGTTCGATTTGATAATCGGCGGGAACATTTTTCCAGAGCGGTTCGGCAAAAGCGACGGCGCGGTTTGCCATATCGCCGCGTTTGTAAAAAACCGCCAAAGTGTAATTGAAATCGTTTGATTTTGGGTTTTGTTTTGGGACTTCGGTCTTTGGACTTTGGTCTTTGGTCTTTGGTTTTTGGTCCTCGGACACCGGACTTTTTTCGTCTCGTAATTCGTAATTCGTAATTCGTAATTCGCTCGTTTCAAGTTCCGGTGTGGCTTCGTCGTATAAACCTAAAAACAAAAGTTCGTCGGCTAGATTTTTATGGTAATTAACTGTCGAACTTTTGCGCTTTTCGCTGAAAATTTCTCTGCGCCCGAAATCGAGTAATTTTCCGCCCGGGATTTTTTGATAATCGGGCAAACCGGCGTAAGACTTTTTCAAGACGTCGAGCATTTTGCGGCGAATCTCGGCGTTTTCCGTCAAACGCAAAACGGCTTGGGCTGACTTTCGCTGCGCTTCGGCGGTTTTCGTTTCGAGATTTTGGGTTAATTCGGCGAGTTTCTGAGTCGCAAAGGATTTTGTTTTTTCGTCGTTTGCCAATGCCTGCAATTTCTCGGTCGCACGCCATCCGTAATACTCGCCGCGCCCGTCGGGAATCGAAAGATAAACGTCAATCGCCTCGCCGTATCGCCGGAGATTTTCAAGAACAAAACCTTTTAAGAAAATAACTTCAGCTTTGTTCGTGCCGCCCGGAACTCGCGTTCCGCCCAAATCGCCGAACGCCTGCAAACGGTCTAAATCCCGAAGCGCGTTTTGCCAATCGGTTTGCGCGATATAAATTCGAGTTTGGGCAAAAAGCGCAATCGCTTCGGGCAGTTTCCCGCGAAAAACTTCCTGCGTTTTCACCGTCCATTTCAGCGCCTCGGTTTCTTCGCCTTTGTCGCGCAAAACGTCGACGATATTCAAATAGGCGCGTTCCAAATTGTCGGCGTTCGGATATTTTTCGATAAATTTCTGATAGCGCGAAATCGCTTCCTTCGGTTTGTTGACGCGCGAATAAGCCGACGCGGTTTGACTCAAAGCGTCTCTGGCAATCGGATTGTCGGGAAATTCGGCTTGCAGGCGCTCGAACCAATTTATCGCTTCGTTATAATTACCTTCCTGGACAAAACCGCGCCCGATTTGAAAAAGCGCGTCCGGCACATTCGGAGATTGCGGAAAGTTTTTGACGATTGCTTGATAATGAAGACGCGCCTGCGAAAAATTGCGATTAAACCCGTAAATAGATGCGCGGCGAAAATGTTCCATGTCAATCAATTGCGGCGCGACTTTGCCGAAATTTTCCTTGCCCGCGTCGAGCGAGTCCAAACCTTTCGCGCCCGCGAGCGCAAAATCATCCGGCTGCGCCGAATTCGGTAAATCGTCAATCAATTTCGCAAAAACTTCCCGCGCTTCGTTTATCCTTCCGCTTTGCAAAAACGCTTGTCCGAGCAACACGAGATTTTCGCGCGACTTCGGATTTCGATTGTCGGGTTTTGTTTTTTTGTCTTCCGACCTTGAACTTTGAACTTTAAACTTTGAACTTTCTTCATCTCCTGATTCGCCGTTTTGCCGGTTCAGCATTTGGATTGCCCGGTCGAAATCTTTGCTTTCAAAATAGCTCCGTGCCATTCGCCACTCTGCCGCGTCATTTAATAAACCGTCCGGCGCAATCGTCTGAAGTTCGCGCAAGTAGATTCTTTCGAGCATCAAATTTCCCGAAACTCGCGCGATTTGCGACAAATGCCGCAGCGCGTATTCGCTCAAAATCGAATTTCTATCGACAATCGCCTGATAATTCGCCATCGCCGTCGCCAAATCGCCGGTTTTTTCCGCCGTCCGCGCCAGCAGATAATCGTAATTATTCGCTCTAAAAGATTTTTTGTCGGATTTCTCCAGCGTTTTGAGTTCGCTGATTGCGGCTGTGTAATTTCTATCTTCCACAGCGGCGAGAATTTTAGAATGAATTTCTTCGCGGCTTTTTTGAGCCGAAACATCGAGCGTGAAAAGCGAGACAATCAATAGAAAAAAAAACTTTTTCATCGCCGGATTTTAGCTTTTTTTTGGAAAATTAAAAAGGAGAAAGTCCTTCGACCTTCTCCTTTTTCGCCCGAAACTTTTTTGCCGATTACGGAACGGCAACGATACTCTCTTTAACGCCGACTGACGCCAGCGGAATGTCGTTTGCCAAACCGTAATAAAAAACTCTGAATTGCCCGGTCGAACTTTCTGAAATATACCAGATTCCGTTGCGATAAACCGCTATATCGATTAGCCCGTCGCCGTCGTAATCGGCGGGAACGGGCTTGTCGGTCGGCAATCCAAATTGCCGAACATCCAATTGATTGTCTTCGCTGCGCCGGATATACCAGGTTCCTTTTCGGTAGACGGCAATATCGGCTTTTTTGTCGCCCGTGTAATCTGCCGGAACAAGCAAGTCGACGCCGGCGAGACCGAAATCAACCGAATACTGTTTATTGTCGATGCTTTGGCGAATATACCAGCGATTATACGGAAAACGATGGTAACGGAAAACGGCGAAATCAGCTTTTCCGTCGCCGTCGTAATCCGCCTGAACGGGAATGTCGCCCAGCTCGCCCCACTGAAAGTATTTTGCGTGTATGGGATTATAGCCGTCCGTCGATTGAAGCACATACCAAACGCCGTTGTCCGGTCGCCAAACCGCAAAATCCGCCAGTCCGTCGCCATCGTAATCGCCCACGACCGGAACATCTTGAATAGAGCCGTATCCGTAGTCGGTAGTTGTTCCCCACTGAACCGTAAAAAGTTGGTTGTCGCGGCTGCGATGCACATACCAGACACCGTTTGACGGTCGCCAGACGGCATAATCAGTCAAACCGTCGCCGTCGTAATCGGCTGGCACTAAAACATCGCTCGCCAAACCCCATTGAAAGCCCGAGTAGGATTGAGATTCAGTCGAATATGTATACCAGATACGGTCAGAAGGACGGAAAACACTAAAATCAGCTTTGCCGTCAAAATCGAATTCGGGAAAGGCACTGGCTTTTTCTGCGGCTGAAAAATACAGAAAAATAAACAAAATGGTGAAAAGGAGTAGCTTTGAGTTTATTTTATTCGGTTTGAGCATAAAATTTGTGTGCAAAATTCAATCAGTCATTCTAAAACAAGGAGTGATTTTTGGAAAATGCTTTTTCGTATAAATTGAGTCTACGCTGTCTTTTGCATTCCTTTTTTATTTCATTAACCTAGACTGACAATACGGAAATGTTTCCTGTAAAATTAAAAATTATGACAGCAAAAATTTTGAGCGGCGCGGAGATTGCCGAAGCGATAAAACGAGAGGTTTCCCAAGAAATAAATAAACTGAACGAAAAATATAACTTTCGCCCGTGCCTGGTTGTAGTGCGCGTCGGCGAAGACAAAGCGTCGGAAATTTATGTCGGAAATAAAGTAAAAACGAGCGAAGAACTCGGAATCGTTTCCGAACACCGGCATTTATCAGCCGAAACCACGCAGGAAAAACTCCTCGAACTTGTCGAAGAATTAAACAATCGAGAAGACGTTGACGGAATTCTGGTGCAGCTTCCATTGCCGAAACAGATTGACGAAAGCGCGATTCTGGAACGAATCAACCCGGAAAAAGACGTTGACGGTTTTAATCCAATCAATGTCGGGCGACTTTCGCAGGGACAACCCGCGCTCGCGCCCTGCACGCCCGCCGGTGTGATTGAAATTCTCAAACGTTCAGACATCGAAATTGCCGGACGACACGCCGTCGTCATCGGCAGAAGCAACATCGTCGGCAAACCGATGGCGATGCTGTTATTGCAGCAAAACGCGACGGTCACGACTTGTCATTCACGCACGAAAAATTTAGCGGAGATTAGCAGTCAAGCCGATATTTTAATTGCCGCCATCGGACGAGCCGGATTCATTCGAGCCGAACACATCAAAGAAGGCGCGACGGTCATTGACGTCGGGATGAATAACGTCTCCGATGTTAATTTGGCTGGCGAATTATTTGACGAAACGGAACTTGAAAAACGCTTGAAAACGATTGAGAAACGCGGATTTACTTTGGTCGGCGACGTAAATCCGAAGGAAGCCCGGGCGAAAGCCGCATATTTTACGCCCGTACCGGGCGGCGTCGGACTTTTGACAGTAGCAATGTTGATGAAAAATACAGTCGAAGCCGCGAAGAAGAGAAGGGGAATTAAGTGAGAACTGATAACTGAAAACTGATAAGTATAAGGTTGCTTTTGCTTCTCAGTTATCGGTTCTCACTTCTCACCTGGATTAGTATTTTGGGATGGTTGGGTCGACTTCGTTTGACCACGCCGTAATTCCGCCTTTCAAGTTTGACATTTTCCCCTGAAAACCGGCTCGCGTCAGCATTTGAATCGCCGTCGCGCTTCGCCCGCCGACTTTGCACTGCAAAATAACTTCTTTGTTTTGGTCAATTTCACTCATTCTTTGCACGATTTCACCGAGCGGAATCAATTTCGCTCCTTTAATTTTTGTGAAAGCGTATTCGTCAGGCTGGCGAACGTCAATTAATTGAATGTCTTCGCCCGCATCGATTCTTCTTTTTAATTCGGTTGCGGTAATTTCCTGCATATTTCCACCTCGGATTTTTAATTAAGTTTAGAAAAAAATTATCTGTTTTGACAAATGCGCGATTAGTTATGCAGATTCTAAAAAAGAATACGCATTGCAAAGTTTTTGATTTTGTCGAGAAATTTATTTGTTCTGGTCGTATAAAGCCAGTCCCAAACCGAATTTCGCGCACGCCCGCCGCAAAGCCATGCTTTCAGAATTCGAGCTGGAATCTCCGTAAGAATCTAAAGTTTCGTCTTCCTGTCCGGTTGCTTCGCGGTAAACGACGCCTTCAGCGCACAAAATCGAAAGCCGCACCGTTAATATCAATTTTCCGGCAATCGAATCGATCGAGCGTATTTCATAACACCAGCCGGGCGCGAAATGGTCGAGATATTTCACCGCGTCATGCCACGCCAAATAAGTTATCTCTTTGCCGCCTTGCCGCCGCTTCCGCAGATGCTTCTGGGCAATCGGTTTCGACAAATCCTTAACGATTTCGCGGATAGAACGCAAACTGCCCGCGTCCGGTTTCGTTTCTTCAAATTCCTGCGATTTTTTTTCTTCGGTCATAAATATTTTTAATTTTCTAAAGCGGCATTCTTACGGAAGTTTCGCCGATTTGCTTTGTGCCTCTTGCGCCGCGCCAAGCGTTTCCCACTCGCCTCGTCCCATCGAGCAGTTATCTTCCATCCGGCACTCAAAACTTCTGAACCAGAAAAATTCGCTCGTTTCGCGCAGCACACAGAGGAAAAGCGTGTCCGCTTCAAAACCGTAATCCATTATTAAGTAAACAATTGCTTTACCTTTAGGAGTCGTAACGCTCCACGGCTGTTTCAATTCGTGTATCATTGAAGAAATTTTATCAAACCCGTGAAACTTTGCAATCAGAGAAAATTATTTTTTTGCGATAAAATCGCCTCGACCGTTCGATTATATTTTTATAAAGTTACGGCTTCGCGGTATTCGCCCCAAACTTCTCTCAATTGATTGGAAATTTCGCCGACGGTAACGTAGCTTTCGACACAATTTAAAATGTGCGGTAAAAGATTTTCCGTTCCCTGAGCCGCTTCTTTTAATTTTGCCAGCGCATTTTCAGCTTTTGTCTTATCACGTTTTTCACGCACGGAGCGCACGCGGCTAACTTGATTTGCCTCGGTCGCTGCGTCGGATTTCATAAGCGGAATCGGTTCGGTTTCGACGGTTTGAAATTTGTTCACGCCGACGACGATTTCCGTCTGCGCTTCGACGGCTTTTTGATATTGAAATGCTGCTTCCTGAATTTCGCGCTGCGGAAAACCGTTTTCGATTGCCTTCAACATTCCACCCATTTGGTCAATTTTCTCGATGTATTCGACGGCTTTTTGTTCAAGCCGGTCGGTCAATTCCTCAATCGCATAACTCCCCGCAAGCGCGTCGACGATGTCGGCAACGCCTGATTCGTGCGCGATAACTTGCTGCGTTCTAAGCGCGATTCGCGCCGCCGTTTCGGTCGGCAAGCTCAACGCTTCGTCCATTGAATTCGTATGCAGCGACTGCGTTCCGCCGAGAACGGCGGCGAGCGCTTGAATCGTCGTGCGGACGACGTTGACTTCCGGCTGCTGCGCCGTCAAGGTCGAACCGGCGGTTTGCGTATGAAAGCGCAGCATCAAGGATTTCGGATTTTTCGCGCCGAATCGGTCGCGCATAATTCGCGCCCAAAGCCTCCGCGCGGCGCGAAATTTGGCGACTTCTTCGAGCAGATTATTGTGCGCGTTAAAAAAGAACGACAGGCGCGGCGCAAAATCATCGACTTTCAAACCGACGGAAATTGCTGCGTCAACATATGCAATTCCGTCCGCCAAAGTAAAAGCGATTTCCTGCGCGGCAGTCGAACCGGCTTCGCGGATATGGTAACCGGAAATAGAAATCGTGTTCCAATTCGGCACGTTATCGGCGCAGAAGGCAAAAGTGTCGGTAATCAGGCGCATCGAAGGTTTCGGCGGAAAAATGTAAGTTCCGCGAGCGATATATTCTTTCAAAATATCGTTCTGAATCGTGCCGTTGACTTTATCGAAACTGATATTTTGCTTTTTTGCAACCGCCAAATAAAGACACAAAAGCGTCGAAGCCGTCGCATTTATCGTCATCGAAGTTGAAACCGTATCGAGCGGAATCGCATCGAAAAGCCGAAGCATATCTTCCAAAGAATCAATCGCCACGCCGACTTTTCCGACTTCGCCTGCCGCAAGTTCCGAGTCCGAATCAAGCCCGATTTGCGTCGGTAAATCGAATGCCACCGAAAGTCCGGTCGTGCCTTGCGCGAGCAGATATTTGTAACGCGCGTTCGATTCTTCGGCGGACGCGAAACCGGCGTATTGGCGCATCGTCCAAAACCTGCCGCGATACATATTCGGTCTGACGCCGCGCGTGTATGGGAATTCTCCGGCATCGTTCAAATCCGTTTCGTAATCGATTTTTGAATTCGTCGGATTAAAATCGTTCGGCAGTTCGATGCCCGAAGAAGTTTGAAACTTTTCGCGTCTTTCCTTCATATTTGCAAGAATTTTAACACAACTGAAGTTTTAGGAATAACGTGCGCTCTGCAAAGGCAAAAGGCAAAAGGTAAAAGGCAAAAGTAAAAACAAAACATTAAACTTTTGCCTTTTATCTTTTTCCTTTTGCCTTGCTTCAGAGCGATTAGTTTTTCAACAAGATGTTGACGGCAAAGCCTTTCGGTTTGAGGTTTTCGGCAAAGACTTTGCCCGCGCAGGCTTCGACGCAGGTTTTAACAATCGCCAAGCCCAAACCGCTGCCGCCGCTTTCGCGCGAACGATGGCTTTCGATGCGGTAAAGCGGATCGAAAATCTTTTCGAGCGTATTTTCGGGAACGCCCGCGCCGTTGTCGGCGACGGTTATTTTCGTTTGGTTGCCGCTGGTTTTTTCCGCTACGATTAAAATTTCTCCGGCGTTTGCGGCGTAACGAACGGCGTTGCGGACGATATTGGCGATGGCGCGAGACAACAATTCGGGTTGCGCGGAAACTTCTAAATTTTCCGCAATTTGAATTCTTATAGCGGCTTGCTCGGTCGCTGTTTCTAGTTCAACGACGCGCTCGACCAGCGGGCGCAATTCGATTGATTCGCATTGCGCTTTGACGGTTTTGATTCCGGCTTTTGAATAATTTAACAGCTCGCCGACGAGTTTTGACATCAGCTCGACTTCTTCTTTTACGTCCTCGACATACGATTGATTCTTCTCGTCCACGCGGTCTTCCAAAATTGTCAAAGCAAACTGCATTCTGGCGAGCGGCGAATTCAGCTCGTGCGAAATGTCGCCCAAAAATCTTTTTTGTCCCGACACGAATCCCGACAGACGGCTTGCCAGATGATTGATTGCCGTTCCAAGTCGTCCGATTTCGTCCGTCCGATTTTCGTTGACGCGCGTGTCAAATTGCTCTTCGGCGATTTGCTCGGCGGCGCGGGTCATTTGAGCGAGATTTTTTGTCAGATTTCCGACCAGCGGAAGCCAGAAAAGCACGGAAACCACAACGACGATGCCGACGATTATCAGCCAAGGCACAGGGTCGAAAAATAAACCTTTGCCGGAGAACGAATCGGAAGAGGCAATTATTCTCGTGCGAATCGGCTCGGAAGCGTTCGGCTCAAAAGTCATCGCTCTGGTCGCAAACCAGTAAAGCGTCGGGCTAGTCGTTCTGAAATATGATGAAAACGGTCGTCCCGGCGGCGGTTTCGGCGGCGGTCCGTCCGGCAGATTCGGCGGACGGCGTGGATTGAATCCGGGTTCGGGAGCGGCTATTTCACGCAAAACTTCCGGCGGCAAATTGATTTCTCTTCCGCCGATTTGTCGCCCCGTGTAGTCGAACATAAAAAACTCGACCGCGTAGCTTTCCGTGTATCTTTTCAAAATCTCGTCGCGTTCTTCGCGGGATTTGTCGCTGATTTCTTCGGAAATCTGGCGCGTGATATTGACGATGCGGAAGTCGGTCGGACGAAAAAACGGCAAATCCGGCGAGAAACGGAAACTAAAAAGCATCAGAAAAATCCCCGCCAGAAGCAAAAGGTTCAAAAAGAACCAGAGCATTATTTTTGTGAAAAGCGAAAAACGCATTTTAATAGTTGATAACTGATAGTTAATAACTGAAAGTGTAAAACCAATTCCTAAACTATCAGTTATCAACTATCAGTTATTCGTTATGTCAACGAGCATATAACCGACCGAGCGAATCGTTTTGATGTAGCGCGGATTTTTGAAATCGTCGCCGAGCTTGCGCCTCAGAGACGATATATGCACGTCAATCGAGCGGTCGAAAACGTCGTAATTTCTGCCTGCAATCTCGTCGAGCAGTTGGTCGCGGCTTAAAATTCGTCCGGCGGAACGCGCCAGTTGCTGCAGCAAATCGAATTCGAGCGCGGTTAAAATTACCGGCTCGCCGTTTTGCGCGACTTCGTGTGTCGCCAAATTTATGGAAATGTCGCCGACTGTAATTTCGTCAGCCTCATTTTGCGCTTGCATTGCAGACATTTGCGAACGGCGCGTAACGGCGCGAAGACGAGCAAGCAGTTCGCGCGTCGAAAAAGTTTTCGACAGATAATCGTCCGCGCCGATTTCCAGACCGACGATTCTGTCGGCTTCATCGCCTAATGCGGTCAGCATCAGAACCGGCACGTTTGACATTTTACGAATCTCCTTAAGAACCGCAAAACCATCTATTCCCGGAATCATAACGTCAAGTATTACCGCGTCAAAAAGATTATTCTTCACCTTATCGAGTCCTTCCGTTCCGGTATAAACAGTTGTCACGAAAAATCCGAATGGCGTTAAGTAATCCTTAACCAGTCGGCACAGTTTCACGTCGTCGTCAATCATCAAAATGAGTTTCTCTTTATTATTGTCGAGTGTATTTCCCATTGATTTTGTAGTTCAGTTTAACTGAAAAAACTTTGTCTGTAACCAACTTTACGATTGCTTAACAATTTTATCTTTTATCTACACAAAATCTTTACAATTCAAGATTAAGCTTTTTTTGTAAATCCCACAGCCAATTGAAAAAAGAGAAAATTTATGAAGACTTTGAAACTGTCGGTAATCTCAATTTTTGTGGTCGTGTTCGCGCTTTCGGCTGCGTTCAAAAACAATGTCAAGAGTCAGGACGGCACGCCCGTTCAAAACAAAGTCGGCAGAGCGCAGAGCCAAACTGCCGACCAGATGCGGCGCGAGAAATTTCGTCATAACGGAGTCTTGAATGACGAGGCTCCCGCCAATTTTAATGGCGACCAATCCGACGCCGCCGCCGCTCGTCAAAACACGGATAAAAATCGGGCGACCGAAGCCCCGACCGGTTTTGACAATTTAACCAACGGTTATACAGCTCAGGGTCCGGCTTTTGAATCGATAACCGAAGATAATGTAACGGCGCTCGCTTCGCATAACGACAACAGATTTATCTTTGAAGAGGTTGAAACCGTCGGCGACGGAATCGGTCCGACTTACAACGCGCAGAGCTGTCGGGAATGTCATCAAAACGTCGTTACCGGCGGCGCGAGTCAAGTAACCGTCCAGCGCACGGGGCGCACGGAAAACGGCGAATTCTTTGAGTCTTTAGGCGGTTCGCTCATTCACTCGCGGGCGACTAATCCCGATATTGTCGAACAGGTCGCAGGGACGGATAACACGCGAACGTTTCGCATCTCGCCGAATACGCTTGGCGATGGTTTTATCGAGTCAATTGCCAACAGCACGCTTCTTGCGATGCGTGATGCCCAACCCGTAAATATGCGCGGCACAGCCGTGATGGTTCCCGTTCTGGAAGGCAACGGCGAAGCCCGCATCGGACGATTCGGATGGAAGAGCCAACACGCCAGTCTGGTGTCGTTTTCACTTGACGCCTACCTAAACGAAATGGGCATTACGACTCCGACACTGCCGGAAGAAAACACATACAGCGGAGAGTTTGTCGGTTACGGCTCGGAGTATGATAGCGTCGCCGACCCGGAAGACGACGGTGTTGATCCGGTGGCTTTCGCCGATTTTATGCGCGCCACCAAAGCGCCGTCGCGCGGAGCGATAACTTCCGACGTGACTGCCGGTGAAAGATTGTTTAACCAGGTAAGCTGTAATGTCTGCCACACGGCTTCAATTACAACCGCGCCGGCGGGATCAGTTATCAACGGCGGCTCATTTACCGTTCCCAACGCATTGGCTAACAAAATCATTCATCCATACAGCGACTTTTTGCTGCACGACATCGCCACCGGCGACGGGATTCCGATTCTGCCGACGCCGGAATACGCGGAAACGGCAAACCGGATGCGGTCTGCGCCGCTTTGGGGATTAAGAACGCGCAGCCGTCTGATGCACGACGGGCTGACCTTTACTTTGCAGGACGCTATTTTGCGACACGGCGGACAAGCGACACAATCAGCCAAAAGCTATTCGAGGTTGTCTAACGCGCAGAAAGCTCAACTAATGGCTTTTCTGAAGTCCCTATAAGCCTGTTTTCAATTATTAACAACGAAAATAATCAATCAGAGACGAGACAGATACCGAATTCCGTCTCGTCTCTGATTGATTGAGTGTTTCGTTTAGTAACCGACACATTCAAACTTTACTATTACTTAACAATTTTCCCGCTTTTCACATAAAATCTTTACATTCGGCGAATAAACTGGATTTCTATAGAAAAAGGCGCGTTGCGCCCGACGAAAAAATAAATTTACAAAAGGAGACTTCTATGAAAAACAACGTAAAAATTTTCATTCCAATCGTTTTAGCAATTTTAATCGGTTCGCTGACATTTGCTTTTGCTCAGACGAACGGCACAAAAGCAGGAAAATCCCGTCCGGGCAATGATACCGGCGCGCCGCCACCGCGCGGAGGTGGTGAGGGATTTCACCCGGGCGGATTGCCGCCGCATCTGCTCGCGCAGCTAAATTTGACAGACGCACAGAAAACGCAAATCAGCACGCTTGAAGGAAGCGCTCGGACGACTTCGCAAACGTATTTTGAAGCGCTGAGAGCCGCCGACGAAC
Source organism: uncultured Pyrinomonadaceae bacterium (assembly GCA_964235785.1). Taxonomy (GTDB): domain Bacteria; phylum Acidobacteriota; class Blastocatellia; order Pyrinomonadales; family Pyrinomonadaceae. Next base: position 13,261 of record CAXSBF010000031.1, read on the forward strand.
AATTGCGAACGATTGCCGAGGGCGGAACTTTTAACGAAACGCAGGTCAGACAAATTTTGAATCAGAAAGCTCAGGCGCAGATTGAACTCGAGTTTATTCGATTGAAAACCGACCAGGCGATTTTCAGTTTGTTGACGGCGGAACAAAGAACGCTGCTCGCTCAACTCAGGCAACAGCACCCGGAATTTCCGCCGCACGGCGGGCGACCCGGAATGCCGCCACCGCCGCAAAACCCGAACCGTTAATTTCGGTTTGTCGGAAACCGACACGCTTGTTCAAAATGCTTACGCGACGGCAAAACCGACGTTGCCGTCCGGCGCGAAACCGACGGCGCGTTTTATGTTTTGAGAAGCACGGACAATTCTCTGCTTTCGGCGCCGCAGTCGGTTTTATCAAACGATTTGCCGATTGCCGCTTACGACGCGCATTAAGACAAATTGTATTTTCGGTTTTTATTCAAAGGACGCGCAAAGTTTATATGATTTTGCCTGCGTCCTTTTTGTTGACTTTTACTGGTCGTGTCGCTAATCGCCGCCCATCTTTTGACTATTTTCACCTGCTCGCGTAGCATTTCATTTTACGAAAATGGAACTCGATAAAGATGCGAAAAAAGCCGTGCGCGAACTCGGCAACGCGATAAACGCGGCGGTTGAAAAATCTTTGCGCGTTTCCGAAGCGATTGAAAATCTGCGCGGAATCGGGTATCAGTCGAGTCTGACTTTAAAGTTGGAAATCGGTTTGCAGAAAATCGAAGTAGATTCCGATGACTTTCCCGAAGACATCGAACTCGAATTTACCGACGAGGACGTGCGGGCGCTGCGCCGTATGAAAATCCGCCTCGAATAGTGGATAGTGGATAATGGATAGTGGATAGTTAAAAACGTTTTCACTATCCACTATCCATTATCCACTATCCATTAATGAACTACTTTAATTATTTCAGCGAAATCGAAGAAACATTCGTCCGTCGGCGCGGGCGGAATTTGCTGCTTAGTCCGCTCGATTGGGCGTTGATTGAAACGTGGCAGGAGCGCGGCATTCCATTGCGTATTGTCCTTCGCGGTATCGAGCAGGTTTTTGACGGCGTGGACAAACAGCCCGCGCAAAAGCGAACCGTCAAATCGCTGATGTATTGCCGTTCGGAAATCGAAGCGCAATATGCCGATTGGCTTGCAACACAGGTCGGAAAAAGCGGCGACAAGAAAGTTCAAAGTTCAAAGTTCAAGGTTCAAGGTTCGGAAGAATCGAATTTATCAAAAAACAATTTGTTCTCCGACGAATCTGTTTCCGCGCATTTGAAAAAAGTTTCGGCTGATTTGAAAAAAGCGCAACCGAAAACTAAAGGTGAATTGCGTGAAACTCTGGAAAATGTCTTAAAACATTTGGAGAAACTCGAACAAAACTCTCAAGACGCCGACACTCTGGAAAAATCACTGGAAAAATTCGATGCCGATATTGATGAAATTCTTTTGAAAACCGCCGAAACCGAGCGACTAAAAAATGAAATCGAAAAACAAATCGCTTCATATCGCAGCAAAATGGAGCGTGAAGTTTATCAGCGCACCTTCGATTTGATGCTGCTCAAACGCCTGCGCGAACAGACGGCGATTCCGCGTCTGAGTTTGTTTTATTTATAATTCACCGCTTAAACTCAACTCATTTTGAATACAAAAAATAACCAAACAATCGAAGTTAAAATTGAGAAAATCGTGCCGAACGGTTTCGGCTTGGCTTTTGCCGAAAACCTGACCGTTTTCGTTGCGCTCGCCGCGAAGGGCGACCGGCTGCTTATCAAAATAATTCAAACGAAAGGCAAAACGGCGTTCGCCGAAATTGTCGAGATTCTTGAGCCTTCGCCCGATAGAACCGAGCCGCGATGCCCGTATTTCGGGCGCTGCGGCGGCTGCAATTTTCAGCAGTTGAATTACGCGGCGCAGCTCGAAGCAAAAGTCGCCATCGTTCGAGATTGTTTGACGCGCATCGGGAAAATAAATTACGAAAAAGATATTCCGATAATCGGCAGCCCCCGAGATTACGAATATCGTTCGCGCGCTCAATGGCATCTCGATACACGAAAGAAAAAATTCGGTTATTTCCAAAGAAAGTCGCACGAAATTATCGATGTCGAAGTTTGCCCGATTCTCACGCCGGAACTCGAAAATACTTTGAAAAATCTTCGCGGAGAAATCGCCTGGGAAAGTTTCTGGAGCGAAATTGTCGAAATCGAAGCCGCAAACGCGGGAGAAGAAGTTTCCGTCTATTCGCCTGAAATAATCGAGCCGACCGACGAGATTGCTTTTACGGCAAAAGGCGAAAAGTATTTTTATGACGCGACGAGTTTTTTTCAAGGCAATCCGTTTTTAATCGAACCTTTGATTGAAACGGCTTTGAAAGATGCGGCAGGCGAAACCGCGCTCGATTTATATTGCGGCGTCGGGCTTTTTACTTTGCCGCTCGCCAGAAATTTCCAGAATGTTACGGGCGTCGAAGGCTACGAAAAGGCAATAGACTTTGCCGAGAAAAACATTGCCGACGCGCGGCTTTCAAACGTCAAATTTTTCCGTGAAAACGTCGCGGGTTTTTTAAGGGAAAATACGGAAAATCTAAAAAACCTCGATTTTGTTCTTCTCGACCCGCCGCGCGCCGGCACGGAAAAGGAAACAATCGAAAATCTCATAAAATTACAGCCGAAGGAAATATCTTATGTTTCCTGCGAGCCTTCAACTCTAGCCAGAGATTTGCGGATTTTGTGCGAAAACAATTATCGAATCGAACAAATTACCGCGCTCGATTTGTTTCCCCAAACGCATCACGTCGAAACGGTTGTCCGGTTGCGAGTCGCATAAAAACAAAACTTTTTACAACGCTTTTTCGTTTGAAACATCAGACATTTGAAATATCCGAAACATCTGAATACACTTTAAAATTATGCCAAATGAAAATTCAACCGCCGCGATTGCCGAAAGATACAGCATTCGGTGTCGCTATTGCGGGCAGAAAAATTCCGTCAAGGAAGATTACAAAAACGGTGATGCCGTCTGCGGTCGCTGCCGCCTGCCTTTGTCGAACGCGCCTCACAAAAAGTTTGCCGATTTGAGCAAGCACGAATACGTTCATCCGGCGGACAGCAAAGCGCTTGCCGCGCTGCGGGCGATTCCGGGAATCGACACGGCGCTCAAAAAACTTTTATCGATAACCGGCGAATCGGCGATTCGCGTTACGTTTATGGCGAGCGCGGTCAAAGTTACGCCGAAGCAATGCCCGGACCTTCACGCCAAGCTGCAAATCGCCTGCACGACTCTCGGCGTCGATATGCCGGACTTTTTTATCCAGCAAAATCCGATTGTCAACGCTTTTACCGGCGGCGTCGAAAAACCGATTATCGTGATGCACTCGGGTTTATTGGAACGCCTGTCAGATGAAGAAGTTCTGGCGGTCGTCGCGCACGAAGTCGGACATATTCACGCCGAGCATGTTTTATATTTAACCGCCGCGCGTCTGATTGAAGCATTGGCAAACGCTTCGGTTGCGCGGCTAATTCCGGGCGCGGAAATTATCAAGTTTTTGATTTCCGCCGGAATCAGCGGCGCGTTGCTTGCGTGGGCGCGTCGGGCGGAACTTTCCTGCGACCGCGCCGCGCTGCTCGTCTGCCAGGACCCGCACGTTATCGGGCGAACGATGATGAAGCTGGCGGGCGGAACTTTTTCATCGAAAATCGATTACGACCAATTTTTAGAACAAGCCCGCGAGTTTCAGAAAAATTACGATGAGAAAAAACTCGATAAATTTTGGGCTGACATTCTAAACGCCGGACAGTCGCACCCGTTCCCGATTTGGCGCGTGTCGGAGATTTTGAAATGGGTCGAAGAAGGTGAATATAACGATTTGATGAAAAAATAGAACAAGAATAGCCGCAAAAAAACGCAAAAGGCACAAAAAATATAATTTTACTTTTGTGCCTTTTGCGTTTTTTTGCGGCTAAATATTTTATGTTGATTGTTTTAACTACAACTCCGAATATCGAAGAAGCCGAAACTCTCGCGCAAAAAATTGTCGAATTAAAGCTCGCCGCGTGCGTTCAAATTTTGCCGCCGATAAAATCATTTTATTTCTGGGAAGGCGCGATACAAAAAGATACGGAACATTTGCTTTTAATTAAAACTCTCGCAGAAAAGTTTGACGAACTCGAAACGTTTATCAAAGGAAATCACAGCTACCAAACTCCCGAAATTATTGCGATTTCAGCGGAAAAGATTTCACGAAATTATTTGGATTGGACGAGAAATCAAGTGATAACTGATAATTGATAAGTAAGGAATCGGTTTTTACTTATCAGTTATCAGTTATTTTTCCCGTTTTAGCCTTCTTCGTAGGTTCTAATCACAAAATCCGCCGCGTCCTTCGGTGAATCGGTCAGATGAATCAAACCTAAATCTTCGGCGTTGATATTTTTTTCATTAAGCATTACCGAAGTCATCCACGAAACCAGTCCGCGCCAATACTGCGAGCCGAACAGCACGACCGGAAAATTGCGGATTTTTCTGGTTTGAATCAAGGTCAAGGCTTCAAAAACTTCGTCCATCGTGCCGAAACCGCCGGGAAAAATTATGTAGGCGTTCGAGTATTTGATAAACATCGTCTTGCGGACAAAGAAGTATTTAAAGGTCAGGGATTTTGTTTGATACGGATTGGCGATTTGCTCGAACGGCAATTCGATGTTGCAGCCGACCGAAATTTTGCCTGCGTCGCGCGCGCCGCGATTTGCCGCTTCCATAATTCCGGGTCCGCCGCCGGTGATAATTTCAAAACCGGCTTCGGCTAATAATCTCGCGGTTTCGCGGGCGGCGGCGTAATTTTCGTTGTCTTCGGTCGTCCGCGCCGAGCCGAAAATCGAAACGCCGCGCGTAATCGTCGCTAGCGAGTCGAAGCCGTTGACAAATTCGCCCAAAATGCGAAAAACGCGCCACGAATCCGAGCTTTTAAAAACGTCGTCCGGTTCGGGCGAGCGCAGCAGAATTTCGTCTTCGGTCGTTTGCCAATAAGAACTTTCTTCCTGCTTTTTGGCGTCGGCGACGGTTATCGGCTCGATTGTTATCAGTGTTTCCGGTTTCTTAGTTTTTTTACTTCTTGTTTTGCTTTTATTTACTTTTGTTTCTGACATCTTTAAATGCAAAATGCGGAATGCAGATTGTCTGGATTTTTATTTCAAATCCGCAATCTGCATCCTACATTCCGCGTTCCTCTAAACTCCTATAATGTTAAAGCCGCAGTCAACGTAAATCGTCTCGCCGGTGATTGCCGAAGCTAAATTGCTGACGAGAAAAAGCGCGGTGTTGCCGACTTCACGCGCTTCGACGTTGCGGCGCAGCGGCGATTTCTCCGCGATGTGTCCGAGCATCGCGCCCATATTTTTGACGCCGCGAGCCGACAGGGTATTAATCGGTCCGGCGCTAATCGCGTTGACGCGAATGTTTTGCTTGCCCAAATCTTCGGCTAAATAACGCACGCTTGCTTCGAGCGCAGCTTTGGCAATGCCCATCACATTGTAGTTCTGCACGACTTTTTCCGCGCCGTAATAAGTCATCGTGACGATGCTTCCGTCGTCTTTCATCAACGGAACGGCGGCAAGCGCAAGCTGCGTCAGCGAAAAAGCGCTGATTTCCAATGCCGTCCGAAATGCTTCGCGCGAAGTCATCACGAATTCGCCGTCGAGCGCCTCTTTTGGCGCAAACGCAATCGAGTGAATCAGGAAATCAAGCTTGCCGAATTTATTTCCGACCGTTTCAAAAGCCGCGTCAACTTCCTGCTGATTCGTAACATCGCACGGCAAGACGAGCGTGTCGTCCCAATCCTTTGTCAGTTTTTCGACGTTTTCCTTCAACCGTTCGCCTTGATAGGTAAAAGCGAGCTTCGCGCCTTCGGCGGCGCAGGCTTCGGCGCACGCCCAGGCAATCGAACGTTTGTTCGCTACGCCGAAAATCATTCCCGTTTTATTTTCTAACAGCATAATTAAAAAATCGCCTTTTGAAGCGAATTGCAAATTGTATATGGAAAATTTCGGTTTGTTAAGTTAAGCTATTCAACACAAACTTAAAATGGAAGTAAATTCTATGCTTATCTGACTGAAAAGCAAGGAATAAACCGTCTTTGAACCGGATGAAATTAACCTTTGAAGAATACCAGCGAAAGGCGAGCGAAACGGCGATGTATCCGAAACGCCTGCGAAATCTCGAATACCCGACGCTCGGACTCGCGGGCGAAGCGGGCGAAGTCGCAAACATTGTTAAGAAAATTCAGCGCGACTTCGGCGGTAAATTAACGGAAGAAATTCGCAGTAAATTAAAGGACGAACTCGGCGACGTGCTGTGGTATATCTCTGCCTGCGCCGACGAACTCGGTTTGACTTTGGAAGAAATTGCGGAATTTAATGTCGAGAAACTGGCAAAAAGACATAAGAAAATTCAACCGCAGATGAACGCAGATACACGCAGATAAAATCGAGATGAAAAATCAAACAAAACATTTGATTCTGTCCTTTAACAATCTGCGTGTATCTGCGTTCATCTGCGGTTATTTTTCCTTTTCAAATTCGTAATGCTGAAAATTGGGTTGACAGGCTCTATCGCCGTCGGCAAATCTTACGTTTGCGGGATTTTTAGCGAACTCGGCGCATTTGTCCTTGACGCCGACCAGACGGCGCGTGAAGTCGTTGCGCCCGATACGAAGGGTTTGAAAGCGATTGTCGAGAATTTCGGCGCGAATGTTTTGCTGCCGAACGGCGAGCTTGACCGTATAAAATTAGGCGGCATAGTTTTCGCGGACGAGCAAAAGCGACAACTTTTGAATTCCATCGCGCATCCATTAGTTATCGAAAAACAAAACGAATGGCTGCGGACACGGACGCGTGAAAATCCGAATGCGATTTGTATTATCGACGCGGCATTGATGATAGAATCGGGCGGCTACAATCGCTTCGACAAAATAATCGTCGTTTGGTGCGATGCCGCGATACAATTGCAAAGATTGATGCTGCGTAATAATTTAAGCGCGGAAGATGCCGCAAAGCGCATCAACTCACAGATGCCGCAGGAAGAAAAAAAACGTTACGCTGATTTTTTAATCGATACTTCCGAAGGTTTCGATTCGGCAAAAAGACAAACCGAAGAAATTTTCGGGCGATTAAAACTTTTATAACCTAAGAAACTTAGAGGAGAAATTAACCACAGATGAACACGGATAATTTTAGTGAAAAACGAAAAGTGAAAAGTGAAAAGTGCGTTGTTACGCACTTTTCACTTTTCACTTTTCGTTTTTCACTAATGTGTCTGTGGTTAATTTCTTCGCTTTTATTTTCGGCTTGCAATGGGCTTGAAAAACCGCAGCCGCAGCCTTTTTATTCGCAAACCGCGCCGCCGCAGAGACAGGAATTTCGTTGGAGCAACGGCAAAATGCCGAAATCCTTTGACCCGGCGCTCGCCGCGGCGTCGCCGGAAACCGATATTGTCCGCGCCGTTTTCGACGGTTTGACCGACACTGACTCAAAGACCTTGCAGCCGATTCCGGCGATTGCCAAAGATTGGAAATCGTCCGACGATTATAAAACCTGGACATTCAGTCTAAGACGCGACGCTCGCTGGTCAAACGGCGAGACGGTTAAAGCGCAGGATTTTGTGCGTTCGTGGAAACGTCTGGCGGAAATGGGCGAAACGGTTTCGCATTTTAGATTGCTGAATAACATTGTCGGCGTCCAGACTGCGGCAAAGGAAAATTTGCCGGGTAAAGAAAACAAAGAACTCGACGTTCTTACCAGGAATTCGACTTCCGAAAACTTGCCGTTGTTTCCCAAACAATCTAATTCTAACTCGGCAAACACTTTGCAAAACGATGAAACCAAATTGCCGGAAGGCGAAAAAAATACGGACGCGCAGGTTAAAACCGAACAAAAGTCGAAGGCGGAAAATAAAACTGAAATCAAATTCGGCGTCGAAGCCGTCGATAATTTCACGTTGAAAGTTTCCCTCGTCAAACCCGACAGAGATTTTCCGGCGCTCGTCGCGCATCCGATTTTTCGCCCCGTCTATGGCGACGGCAGACAGTTTGAAACCGGAAAATTAAACGCCGACATCGTTACCAACGGCGCGTTTCGCGTCTTTAGCGTCGGACAGGACGGCATCACGCTCGACCGCGCCGATTATTATTGGAACAGAAAAAACGTCGAATTGGAGAGAGTGCGATTCGTGCCGACGGAAAATGCCGAAAAAGCGCTCGCCGCCTATCGCGCAGGCTCGATTGACGCGGTTACGAATGCCGATTTTGAACCGCTCGCGTTGAAACTTTTGACGCCGTTCGACGATTTTCGCCTCACGATGCACAGCGCACTGAATTTCTACGAATTTAATTTGAACAAAAAACCTTTTGACGACCGCCGCGTGCGCGAAGCGTTAGCGATTGCCATCGAGCGCGAGCGTCTGACCGAAGACGAGATGGACGGCGCGAGCCTTCCGGCTTTCGGTTTTCTGCCGTTTGACGAAGCAGGCAAAACGAAGTTTACGCAAGACGCGAACCGCGCAAAAAGTCTTCTCGCCGAAGCCGGATTTCCCGACGGCGAAAGTTTTCCGATTATTAGATTGGTCATAAATCGCAATAACGTTCAGCAGCGAATCGCTCGAAGCGTGGCGAAAATGTGGAAGCAGAATTTGAACGTCGGGACGGAAATTATTGTTAAGGATTCCGCCGAATTTGAAATTGCCGAACAGACGGGCGATTTCGATATTTTAAGGCGCGGAGCGGTTCTGGCGACGACGGATGAAATGGCGAATATGTCAGTGATTTTCACAGAACGGGAAAAAGTAAAAATCGAAGACGGCAGGGAAAAGGCAATTGCCGAAAAAGGCGAAACAAATAAAATAACCGAACCGCCGGGCGATACAGGAACTTTTTCCGAAAAATCTAATCAAGCGGAAACTTTATTTAACGCCGAACCGCCGGGCGAGAATGCAGCGGTTGAAAATTCCGAAAAAAGCACGGAAGTCGAGACTGGTTTGACCGAAGAAGAAGCCGTCAATCAGGTTCGCGCCATTCCGCTTTATTTTCCGACGTCTTATTCGCTGGTTAAATCCTACGTTAAAGGATTTGAAATTAACATTTTAGACGCGCCTTCGCTCAAGAATGTCAAGATTAATAACAATTGACAACCGAAAATTGTCGCCGGCGAGCAAGAAAAAGGATGATTGAAAACGATTGATTCCTACCGGATCAGACTTTGCTGCTTCCGGCAGCTTTTTTCTTGCCTGTAACTGCGGTAACGTGGTAAGTTTATGGCAGTTTCGGATTTTTTTGGCATCTCTTCCCGAAGTCTGTTATTAGACTTTTCCGTATTCAACATTTCTCGAAAGGAGTTCAAAAGTTATGGCGCGAATCGGTTTTAATCAAACTCGTTTAGCCGTTGCATTGGTCGTTTTGTCTCTGGTTCTGGCAAGCTGCACAAGCTCGGCAAATAATCGCTTTTTCGGCTTGACGAAGCCGCCGTCGGATAATGTCGTGCGCTATGTAACCGGTTCGGAGCCGGAGTCGCTCGACCCGCAAGTCGGGACGGGTCAGCCCGAAGCGCGAATTTATCTGGCAATTTATGACGGTTTAGTGGAATATCATCCGAAAACGATGGAGCCGATTCCGGCGATTGCCGAAAGTTGGGAAACCGGAACGGACGGTACGGAATATCTTTTCCATCTGCGAAAAAACGCTAAATTTTCCAACGGCGAACCGATTACCTCGAAGGATTTCGTTTATTCCTTCCGCCGCGCTCTTTCGCCCGAACTTGCCTCGCGCAACGCGATTCTCGCTTATTACATAAAATATGCCGAAGCGTATAATTCCGGTCAGTCTTTTGTCAGAGACGCCAACGGACTATTTTTGCTGAAAAAGGATTTCGCCGAACCGAACCCGAATCAAACGACGGAAATCGCTGCCGCCGCGTCGCAGCACGACACTTTAGGCGGCGACAGCGAATTTCATCGTTATCTCGATTCGCCCGAAAGATTATATGTTCCTGCGGACGAAAAGGAACGCGCCAAGATTCTGGAAAAAAATGCCAAGCTGAAAGCCGCGCTCGAAGGCAGGCAATTAGTGCCGGTCAAAGCCGAAGACATCGGCGTCGAAGCGGTTGACGATTACACTCTGCGCGTTAAATTATATCAGCCCGCGCCGTTTTTCCTCGGTCTGCTCGCCCATCAGCTTTTTCGCGTCCTTCCGCAGAAAACTATCGAGAAGTTTGGAATCGGTTGGACGAAAACGGAAAATATCGTAACCAGCGGAGCATTTAAGGTTTCAATCAACAAACCGTATGACAAACTTGTCGTCGTCAGAGACCCGAATTACTGGGACGCGGCAAACATAAAACTCGACGGTATCGAGTTTTACCCGCTCGACGAATCGACGACGATGATGAATCTCTACAAAGCCGGAAAGGTCGATGCGATTTATAACCACACAGTTCCCGCCGCTTGGATTGATGTTATCAGGCAATACAAGGACGAGTATCTAAACGCGCCGGAAGCGGCGACGGAATTTTATGTGATAAACGTCAAAAAGCCGCCGATGGATAATTTGAAGGTTCGACAGGCGTTTGCCCTGGCGATTGACCGCAACGCGCTCGCCGAATTTCGTAAAACCATCAAGCCGCTGAACGATATGACGCCGGAAGGCATTTTCCCGAAATATGAAGAAGCGCGAAAGAAAATCTACGCGGAAAAATTGAAGGAAAATAATATCTCGCCGGATGATTGGGCGAAACGAACTTTCAACCCGGAAAAGGCGCGTAAACTGCTTGCCGAAGCCGGTTATCCGGTTCAGCAAAACGGCGGCAGTTTCAATTGTCCGTCGTTTCCGCTAAATAATGTCAATGTTACTTACAACACGGCGGAAAGCAACAAAGCCGTCGCCGAATTCGTGCAGGCGCAGTGGAAGCAGAATCTGGGTATTACCGTTCCGCTCAAAAATCTCGAATTCAGAACTTATCTGCCGCTGCTTTCGAGCGTCGGCTACGACGGTTTCGGACGGCGCGGCTGGGTTGCCGATTATATGGATCCGTTCACCTATCTCGGACTTTATTACACGCTCGCAAACGACGGCGCGACCGGCTGGTGGGACCCGAAATACGACAAAATGCTCGACGAAGCCAACAACACGGTTGACCCGCAGGCGCGTTTTGAAAAGCTCGCCGCCGCCGAATTTTATGTCTCGCAGCAGCAAATTATTATCCCGCTTTCGACCAACGGCACGAGCTGGATGAAAAAACCGTATATCAAAGGGTTTTATCCGAATCCGGGAACGCTGCACGCCTGGAAATTCGTCTATATCGAGCGCGACCCGAATAAATGGGACACTAACGTGAATAATATAATGCAGGCAAGCGACGCGGCGGTCGAACAACAACTCGGACAATTGACGGCGACGCAGGAACAAATGGAAAAGTCCAAATCAGCCGAAAGCAAAGCAGTTGAATAAGTCTGTTTAAAGAAAATGGACGAAGAAAAAATAAACAAAACGATTGAAATTCTTTTGCAAAATCAAGCGCAGTTTTACGCCAATTTGCAAATGATGCAGGACACCAACAAAGATGCCGAAACGCGCATCAGCGTTTTGGAAAGAGCGACCGTTAATCTTTATAACGCGACGACGAAAACCAATGAAACGATTGGTAAATTAGCCGATGTAGTCGGCGAATTAGCTGGCAAAATTGATAAATTGGCTGATGCTCGAAAGGAAACCGAAGAGCGTCTGAACGCGGTAATCTTTATGGTGGAAAAATTTCTCGGCAGTCAAAACGGTAAATCCGAATAAAAACAAAATGTTAAGTTTCATAATTCGCAGATTGTTAATCATTATCCCGATGGCTTTGCTGGTCGTCACGTTGACTTGGGGCTTGATTCGTATCGCGCCCGGTAATTTTTATTCGACCGAAAAGAAATTGCCGCCCGCCATCGAAGCCAATATCAAGAAAAAATACGGTCTCGACAAACCGTGGTATCAGCAATACGGCATAATGCTGGGCAATATCGCGCGGCTCGATTTCGGCGATTCGCTGAAATATCAAGGGCAGTCGGTCAACGAAATTATCGCCCGCCATTTTCCGTATTCGGCGACGATTGGATTGCTGGCGTATATTCTGGCTCTATCCGTCGGTCTGACAATGGGGATTATTGCCGCGCTCAAACAAAATTCGGCATTTGATTACGGAGCGATGGCGTCGGCAATGCTCGGACTATCCGTTCCGAACTTTGTTATCGGTCCGATTTTAGTTTTAGTTTTATCGTTGTGGCTGTATATTTTCCCGCCTGCTCGCTGGGGCGGAATTCAGGGAATAGTTCTGCCGGTTATTACTCTGGCGGGAATCTACATCGCATACATTGCGCGTCTGACCAGAGCGGGAATGCTCGAAGTGATGCGCTCGGATTATATTCGGACGGCGCGGGCAAAAGGTTTGGACGAAAAAACGGTTCTCTTGCGCCACGCGGTTCGCGGCGGCTTGATTCCGGTCGTTTCTTTCACCGGTCCCGCGCTTGCCGCGCTGCTCGCTGGAACGGTCGTCGTCGAGCGGGTTTTCGCCATTCCCGGACTCGGCAATATCTTTATTCAATCGGTTTTAAATCGTGACGAGCCTTTAACTCTGGGTATCGTCGCGTTTCTTTCGATTTTGATTATGGTTTTCAATCTGCTGGTCGATATTTCCTACGCATTTTTAGACCCGCGAATTCGTTATGAATAAGTTCACATTTTGAAGGACGAAATTTTTATGTCGGAAAACATTGAAATAATAAAAGGCGCGTCGCTCTGGCAAGACGCCTGGAAGCGACTTCTGAAAAACAAGTTAGCCGTTTTCGGCTTGGCGGTCGTTGCGATTATGGCGATTGCCGTCGTCATCGGTCCTTCGATAATTTATTGGTTAACCGGCTTTACGGCTGATTTTATTCCGCCGGAAGGCAGCCAAATTAAATCGTTTCCGCCTTCATTGCAGCATCCGATGGGAACGGACGATTCGGGACGAGACATTTTAGCCAGAGTTCTGCAAGGCGGCAGGATTTCCCTGATGGTCGGAATTATTTCAACTATTGTTTCGCTCATCGTCGGCGTTAGTTGGGGCGCGACCGCAGCGTATTTGGGCGGACGAGTTGATAATTTTATGATGCGAATCGTCGATATTATTTACGCGATTCCGTATATCTTAATCGTTATCGTTCTGCTATCGGTTTTCGGCGGACCGAACACGCCCGGCTGGATTCAAGCAATGGCGAACGCATTCGGCGGCGGACAAGGTTTGAGTCAAATTTTTCTATTATTTATCGCTTTAGGGTTGGTTTCGTGGCTGACGATGGCGCGTGTGGTGCGCGGGCAGATTCTTTCGCTCAAAAATCAGGAATTCGTAATGGCGGCGCGGGCGACCGGCGTTTCGACGCCCGCGATTATCTTTCGTCATCTCGTTCCCAACGCGCTCGGTCCGGTTATCGTTTATGCAACGCTGACAATACCGAGCGTGATGCTTTCCGAAGCCTTTCTTTCATTTTTGGGAATCGGTGTGCAAGCGCCGTTTGCATCGTGGGGAAGTCTCGCGTCGGACGGTATCAAAAATATCGCTATTTTTCCGTGGCAATTGATTTTTCCGGGCGTAACAATGGCTCTGACTTTGTTTTCATTAAACTTTTTAGGCGACGGCTTGCGCGACGCGCTCGATCCGCAGACGAGAAAATTTTAGACAAATTTGAATTTCAATTCGATAATTGATGAATAATCAAAACGGAAACATTTTAACGGTCAACGATTTGAAGACTTATTTTCAGACCGAAGACGGCGTGGTCAAAGCGGTTGACGGTATTACTTTTACGCTCGAAAAAGGCGAAACCTTAGGAATCGTCGGCGAATCGGGAAGCGGAAAATCGGTAACGAATCTTTCGATTATGCGCTTGATTCCCGAACCGCCGGGGAAAATCGTCAACGGCGATATTGTTTTTGACGGCATCGACGTGCGCTCGCTTTCGATTGACGACGTGCGTAAAATTCGCGGCAAACGGATTGCGATGATTTTTCAAGACCCGATGACTTCGCTCAATCCGTTTTTGAAAATCTCGACGCAATTGATGGAAGTGACGCGACTGCATCTCGGTCATACCAAAGAACAGGCTTACCAGCACGCGATAAAAATGTTGAAAACCGTCGGCATTCCCGACGCGGAAAGCCGCGTTGAAAGTTATCCGCACGAATTTTCCGGCGGAATGCGCCAGCGTGTGATGATTGCGATGGCTCTGTCGTGCGAGCCGGAATTGCTGATTGCCGACGAGCCGACGACGGCTTTGGACGTTACAATCCAAGCGCAGATTCTTGAACTCATCAAAAACTTGCGAACCGAACTCGGCACGAGCGTAATTTTGATTACGCACGATTTAGGCGTGGTTGCCGGTATGACCGACAAAATTATCGTGATGTATGCCGGAAAAGTTTTCGAGCAAGCGCCGACGGCTGAACTTTTCGCAACGCCCGCCAATCCATACACGAAAGGTCTGTTGAAAAGCGTTCCCGACCCGGCGCACGAACAAGGCAAGGAGCTTTATCAAATTCCCGGACTTCCGCCTGATGTCGCGCATCTTCCGCCCGGCTGTCCGTTTGCGCCGCGATGCAATTGGGTACAGGAAATCTGCCATCGTGAATTTCCGCCGTTTGTTCGGATAAACGAAAATCATCAATCTTTATGCCATTTCGCGCAGGAAGTTTACGCCGAATCGTTAAAGGAGAACGCCGCCAAAAATGTCTGAAACAAACGAAAATAATTTGCTTTCAATACAAAACTTAAAAGTTTATTACCCGGTAAACGGTGGATTTTGGAAAGAGAAAAAATTTGTCAAAGCGGTTGATGACGTTTCTTTAGATATTAAAAAAGGCGAAACGCTCGGACTCGTCGGCGAATCAGGCTGCGGAAAATCAACTCTCGGCAAAGCGATATTGCGTCTGACCGAGCCGACCGGCGGACAGGTCTTTTATAACGGCAAGGATTTGGCGCATTTGTCGAAAACGGCGATGCGTGAAGAACGCAAAAACTTGCAGATGATTTTTCAAGACCCGTATGCTTCTTTGAATCCGCGAATGACGGTCGGGCAAATAATCGGCGAGCCGATCAGAACTTTCGGCTTGACCAACGGAAAGTCGGTTGACGAGAAAGTGCAGGAATTGATGGAAACTGTTGGAATGAGCCGCCGTTTCGTCAAACGCTATCCGCACGAGTTTTCCGGCGGGCAGCGCCAGCGCATCGGCATCGCGCGTGCTTTAGCGGTTGACCCTGAATTTATCGTTGCCGACGAGCCGATTTCAGCTTTGGACGTTTCGATTCAAGCGCAGATTATGAATCTGATGGAACGTCTCCAGGCTGAAAAGAATCTAACGTATCTTTTTATCTCGCACGACCTTCGCGCCGTTCGTCATTTATCAGACAGAGTTGCGGTGATGTATCTCGGCAAAATTGTCGAGCTTGCCGAAGGAAAAGAGATTTACCGCGAACCTCTAATGCCATATACGAAGGCTCTGATTTCCGCCGTGCCTGTTCCTGACCCGCAAATCGAAGCGAAGCGCGCAAGAATTATCTTGACGGGCGACGTGCCTTCGCCGATAAATCCGCCGTCGGGCTGCCATTTTCACACGCGCTGTCCCTATGCGATTGAAGAATGCAAACGAATCGAACCGAGTTTAGCCGAGATAAAACCGTTACACCGCGCGGCTTGTATCCGTATTTCACCTGAATTTCCTTATATTGAAGAAAACGAAAGAAACGGTTTGGGCGTTGTGGGAACTTAGAAAAGATTTGAGAGGGACAAATACGAAGGCAAGAAATTTACAGGGATGAGTAGGCTTCGCGGCTTGATAAACAGGGATAGGAAAAATTATCAAACTATATTTTATCCTTACCTATCATGTTATTCCCTGTAAATTTTTCTCACTTTTCAATTTTCACGACTTAAATTTCACTCTAAAATTTAAAGTAAAAAAGGGAGCTAAAAAACTCCCTTTAATTTTCGACTTAAAAATAAAACTGCTTCTTTTAGCTGGTTGCGGCTTTTGCCGAATCGCGCAGATTTCTAATCTTATCGTGTGTCGCTTTGACGGTGGTGAACTGAGTTTGAACCGTCGTTTTAACGTTTGCCGGTAAATCCTGCGCCGCCGCTTTTTCATAGGCATTTTTAGCAATGTCTTCACCGCGCTCGCATTCATTCAAAATCGCCGTTTCGTCTCTGCCCGTAACGATTGATTTAATGTCGATAAAGCCGCGGTGGAGAGCGGCGGTGAAACTGCCCGTATCTTCCGGGTCGCCGCCGAGTTCTCTGACCAGAGACTGCAATTCACCCGCGAATTGTGAACGCTGCTGCGAACATTCGTAAAAAAGCGATTTCAAATCAGACCTTTCCACGCCTTCCGCCGCTTCCTTAAATCCGTCTTGTCCATCTTTACAGGTTTCGATTAAACCGTTCAGTGTTGAAATAGCATCTTCGTTTGTCATTTTTTATAAAATCCTCCGTAATAATAAAAACTTTCCTGTCCTTACGCCTTTTGCGAACGCTTTTGACTTGTGGCTTTGCACAATACAAGATGCGTGCCAGAGCAAATTTCGCCGTAATTTGAGAAGTTTTTAGATTGATTCTTTTTTCTTGAAATGTATTCAGACGCGGCGTGTATCGAATACGTTCACGCGCCAGCAATAGAGAAGATAAAAAGCGATTGCAATAAATTTCGAGACAATTACTCAAAAACTAAAATGCACGTCTTTCCTCTACGACTCATCAAATAGTATGCAGGCAAGATTTTATGTCATAATTACTTATCACCACAAATGCTGAAACTCAGGGCTGATTGAACGTATTTAGCTGTAAGAGCCGACAAAATTACGATTTACAAACACCGGAAAGCATTTGAAATTTGATGTTTCTCTGTAGTCAATGAGCGCAAAAAAAACTCAGAAAGAAAAATGGCAAACGATGCAAGACCGTCTAGCCGACAGCAGCGGTCTGGCAATTGTCATCGTAGATGAAGATTCGCCCGCTTTGGCGAAATCAAACAACAATTCCGTTTGCCAGGTTTTATACAATTCCGAAGAGTTCGCGCCGGAATGCGCGAAGTTTTGCGGCAAGGCTTTCGAGATGGCGACCGAAGCCGGAAAAACCGTCGAATATAAATGCTACGCCGGGCTTAATTGCTTGGCTGTTCCGGTCAAAACCGAAACAAAACAACTTGTCGCCATCGTCGGCAGAACGTTTCTGAAAGCTGAAGATTATCGAAACGCGACGGAGCGAGCTATTTCCGGCGATTGGCGAAAATTTCCGCCGACTAAATTTTTTGAAAATGTTCTTTTAAGCAGCTCAATGCAGAATCTTGAAACGTTGGCGAAAAGAATTGAAAATCTGGACGCGGAAGAAAAAGACGCGCTTTCGCAAATCGTCGAAGAACCGCAAACGAATAAAGAACAAAAAATCGCGGACGAAACAATTGTCGAAGGTAAAACTTCTGAAAATTTAGACGGCGAAGCTGCGGAAACACAAACCGAAAAAACCGAAAAAACCGAAGAATCAGAAGCGTCGCAGGCAAATGAAATCGCCCGCCTGGTAGAACAATTTCAAGAAGACAATGTAGAAAATTTGGCAGTCGTTTCCGAAAGACTTGTCAAAGAAAACAGTGAAGAAGCCGAAAAAATCAGCGAGTGGCGCTCCTTGCTCAGTTCTTTGCTCGATTTGAGTTATTCGCTGGCTTGCGAGCTGATTTTGCAGTTTGTCGCCAGACGTTATTCGGTTTCATCTCTGGCTTGGCTCGAACGCAAGGGAAATCGGCTCGAAATGGTTTTTGCAAAAGGTAAATTAGAGACGCAGCAGATGCAGTTGAGCATTTCAGCCGATGACGCGCTGCTTCTGGATGCGGTAAAAAGAGAAATCTCGCTTGAGCTGCGCGAGCGGCAGAACGACGAGACAACTTCCGAGCCGCAAACGATTCGCCTTTTTCCGGTTGCCGTCGGCGGCGAGATTCGGAGCGCTCTGGTCGTCGGCGACGAGATTTCGAGCGAAAGTAAAAAACGCCACATCGCGCGGTTTTGCCGGGAGGCTGCTCCGCAGCTCGAAATTCTGCGTCTGCGCGAGCAATTATTCAAACGCGGCTGGCTGGAACGCGCCGTGCGGAAATTTAACGAAAGCGTCAAAGACATCGACACGGATGACTTTTGGTCGAGCCTCGTGCAGATTTCCGCCGAACTGATGCGAGCCGAACGCGCATCTTTGCTCGTCTTTGACGAAAAATCAAACGCTCTGTCGGCAAAAGCGGCAACGGGCGCAACTACCGACTTAATTAAAAAAGAAACAAAACACCTCGGCGAAAGAATCGCGCAAAAGGTTTTGCAAATTGGAAAGCCGCTGGTCGTCGAAGATATACGGAAAACCGAAATTTCCGCCGCGCCTGCCGAACGCCGTTACAAATCAAACTCCTTTATCTGTTACCCGATTATGATTGGGCGGCGAAAAATCGGCGTTTTGAACGTAACCGACCGCGCCGACGGCGAAAACTATAATCGGCTTGATTTGGAAATTTTGAGTGCGATTATGCCGCAGCTTGCCGTCCTTATCGACCGCGCGCTGCTCAAACACAAAGCAAGCGAATTTGAGCAACTGTCGGTAACGGATCCTTTGACCGGACTGCTTAATCGGCGATATTTGGAAGCGCGTCTAGACGAAGAAATAAGACGCGCGAAACGCGCCAAACGTGACGATTTTCAAATGAGCTTTATGACAATTGACGTTGATTATTTTAAATCCTACAACGACAATTTCGGACATCCCGAAGGCGACAAAGCCTTGAAACTAGTGGCTCATTGTTTGAAAGATACATTGCGCGGCGTGGACGTGGCGGCGCGTGTCGGCGGCGAGGAGTTTTCCATTCTGCTTCCGCAGACAAGTTCGGGTGAAGCCGCAATCATCGGAGAGCGCATTCGTGAAAAAGTCGCGTCGACCGAATTTCCGCACCGGCAAGTAACCGTCAGCATCGGCGTTGCAAGCTGCTCGAACGCAATCTGCTCCGCGCAGGAAATTATCAAAGCGGCGGACGACGCGCTCTACGAAGCGAAACGGCGCGGCAGGAATAACGTGCAGGTTTATGAGAACTTGAATAATAGCAAACCGTAAATGACAGGATAAATTTTAAAGCCGTTTTATTCGGGATAACTGAGAACTGATAATTGATGACTGATAATTTTTTGCGCTTTAACTATCAGTTATCAGCTTTCAGCTATTCCGAAGCGTTTTCCAATCGGCATAAAATCTGAAATACTACCAAATTAAAAAATGAGCGAAAAGATTTTAGCAACAATCAAAACGGTTGATTTTATCGGCAGAACTGCTGAGACGGAAAGTCTTTTGCGGCACGCGAGAGGCGAAAATTCGTCCGCGGGTCTTCTACTTTTATCCGCGCCTGCGCTCGGCGCGTCCGAGCTTCTCAAGCAAACTTACGACCGACTTTTCCGTGAACAAAGCGACCGCATTCCGTTTTATTTCTCCCTGAGCGACACCGACAAGTCAGCCGAGCAGTTCGCGCTTCGTTTTTTGCAGACTTTTTTGCGGCAGACGGTTGCCTTTCGCCGCAACGACCCAAAAATTCTCGACGCTTCGCCCGACGTTTGCGAGCTTTCGGAACTTGCCGTCCCGGGCGACGGTTATTGGATTGACCGTCTGATTGCAGCCTGTCAGACCGAAAGCAAACTCAACAACAGCCGCTCTTTTGTCGAAAATTGTTTGAGCGCGCCGTTGCGTGCTGCCGCGCAAGGCGCGAATGTTTTTGTGATGATTGACAATCTGCACGAAGCCGAACATTTTGCGGGTGAGACTGATTTAATCGAAGAAATAAAGGAAGTTTATTCACGCGAAGGCGTTCAATTCGTTTTGGCTGGACGAAGACGTTTTCTGCTCAACGCCGCGCAGACGGGAAATACGAAATTAACCGGCGCGGAAGTTTTGCAAATCGAACCGCTCGCGTTCGCCGACACCGGGCTTTTGATAGAAAATCTGGCGGAAAAGTTCAAGGTTAAAACCAATGAGCAGACCAGAGATTTAATCGCGCGGCAGCTTGATGCAAGTCCGGTTTTTATTAATTTTCTATTTAAGGCGGCAAGTGAAAGGAAATTTGATTTAGACAGTTTTCAGCGAGTCGAACAAATCTACGCCGACCAGATTTTCGACGGCAGAATCGGTAAATTTTATGACACTGTTTTCCACAAAATCGCGCCCGACCTCGAAATTCAAAAAAATATCCTGGGACTTCTTTTTGACGCGCTGACGGTTCAGAGTGGGAAATTGCCGATTGAATCGTGGCAAAGGCGCGTCGGCTTGGACGACAGGAATTTTTATCGCGCAATGCGGCTTTTGAACACGCACGAAATCATTCGCCTGACCTCGAATTTGGTCGAGGCGATGAATGAAAACAAAGTTTTAACCGACTATATTACGTCGCGTTTCCGGCTGGAAATTGCGGAGGAAAGTCGCGCTCTGGTGGTCGGCGAAATGCTTTCGGCATTTTTGAAGCGCGCGCCGCGACTAATGGCAAAGTTTTATCGGCGCAGTTCAGCCGTCGGCTTGCGCGAGCTTCTGTCGGTTTTTAATTGTCAGAAAACTCCGCTCGCTCTGCTCGATTATTCGATTTTCAAACAAAGATACAAAGGCGCGGAGGACGCTGAGGTTCTCGAACATATCAGGGAAAACGCCGAAAAAATCAGTTTGCCGCAAATCGTTTATACGGCGCACACGGTCGCGTTTTATCCGACAATCGGGCAAGTTGCGGAAAAGGAACGCTCGGCGGTCGCGCTCGGTTTCGAGCAGTGCGCTTACACAGACGAAGACGAAACGGTTTGGATCGCCGCCGAAGTTGACTCAAAACTCGAAGCGTCAAAAGAAGTTACTGAATTTTGGTGCGACTGTTTGGAAATGGTCGCCCTTATGTGCAACTTTTTCAATTACAAACTCTGGCTGGTCGCGCCCGAAGGATTTACGCCCGAAGCCTGCGAAGTTCTTCAAAATCGAAACGCTTACGGCTCAAGCCGCAAGCAAATCGAACTGTTGATAAATTTTCTCGACGCAAAAGATATTGTCGGCGAAAAACCTTTGAAAAACGAATATGAAATAGTCGTGCCGATGGGCGAAGATACGGAAATGATTGCCGCGCGCACGGTCGAAGAAATTGCCAGAAAACATCACTTCGCGCCGAAAGCCATCAATCAAATCAAAACCGCTCTGGTCGAGGCGTGTATCAACGCGACCGAGCATTCCTTGAGTCCGGACCGTAAAATTTATCAGAAATTTGCTATTGAAGACGATAAAATCACCATCACAATCTCCAATCGCGGCTTGCGTCTCGCCGATAAAAAAGCGGTTGAAATAAAACCCGACGAAGGCAGACGCGGTTGGGGTTTGAAACTGATGCAAACCTTGATGGACGAAGTGAAATTCGAGCAGGTCGATGACGGAACGCGAATCTCGATGACAAAATATCTCAAAATTTAGGATTTAGGATTCAAGATTCAGGATTCTAAATTCGGAGCTATATATCAACTTTGCAAAATCATTAATGCTAATAATCTAATGGAATACTAAATCCTAAATCCTGAATCTTGAATCTTGAATTTCCGATGCTTCACGATTTTCAACTTGCGGGAAAGAGAATGCGTCTTTGGCAGAGACAAGGAGAATCGTACGAACATATTTTGATGAAGGCTCTCGGCTTTGCGATGTTTTCCCGGAAATATCCGACGCTCGAAATCGAAGTCAAAGTCGGACTTCGCTACAAACCGGATTTGATTGCCCAAAACGCCGCCGGCGCTTTTCTTTTCTGGGGCGAATGCGGCGCAAACTCGCTTCGTAAAACAACCTGGCTGCTCAAACACACGCGAGTCGAAAGGCTGGTTCTTTTCAAAATCGGGCAAAATCCAGAACAGTTAATCAAACAATTGCGCGACGAAATTCTCGAAAAATATCGTCCGGCTGGCAGACTTACTCTTATCAATTTTGTCTCCGACATTAAGGATTTGACAGCCTCGAAACAAATTGCGAAAGTTTCCAAAGACCGGTTTTCCGAAACGAACATTTAATTTCAAATTATAAAATATCTGCTTTATAAAAGTTGATTTTTCGGTTATACCACAGTTATACTCATCTTTATGAAAACAGCTATTTCAGTTCCGAACGACGTCTTTCAACTGAGCGAGAAATTGGCAAAGAAGTTAAAGGTTTCGCGCAGCGCGGTTTTTGCGATGGGTGTAAAAAAGTTAGCCGAAGAACACGACGAGGATGAAATTATCCGGCAAATAAATCGAGTATGCGAAAAAGTCGATACGTCAGTTGACCCTGTTTTATTCCAAATGACGATGCTTTCGCTGCCGAAAGACGAATGGTAATCAAACGCGGAGAGATTTGGTGGGCTGATTTGCCCGAGCCGACGGGTTCGTCGCCGGGCTTTCGTCGTCCTGTTTTAATCGTTCAATCCGATAGTTTCAACAAAACCAATTTGAATACTTCAATAGTCGCGCTCATCACTACAAACCTTGATTTAGCCGAGATGAAAGGCAATGTTTTACTCAAAAAAAATCAATCTGATTTGCCGAAAGATTCGGTATTAAATGTTACTCAAATTTTTACGATAGACAAAAGACTTTTACTTGAGTATGTCGGACAGATTTCCGAACACAAAATGGAACAAGTTGAAAAAGGTCTGCGTCTTGTTCTGTCTTTATGAAAACTTCCGAATACGCCGAAAATTCCGCTGCAACCGAAATCAAACACTTACGCGCCGAAATCAACCGGCATAATGAGCTTTATTATCAAAAAAGCGAGACTGAAATTTCCGACGCGGAATTTGACGCGCTGCTTGTAAATTTAAGAAAACTCGAAGACGAAAATCCCGAACTCGTTACGCCTGACAGCCCGACACAGCGAGTCGGCGGACGAGCCGAAGGTTTTAAGTCGTTCGTTCATCTGGTTCCGCTGATGTCTTTGGATAATTCCTACGACATCGACGACTTACAGGCGTTTGATGAACGTTGCCGAAAACTTGCGGACGGGCGCGATTTTGAATACGTTGCGGAACTCAAAATTGACGGACTTTCGCTCGCTTTGCACTACGAAAACGGATTCTTGGTAGCAGGCGCGACGCGCGGCGACGGTTTTACGGGCGACGATGTTTTCGGCAACGTCAAAACGATTCGCACGATTCCGCTTAAATTAAAAGGTGATTTTCCCACTCGCGCCGAAGTGCGCGGCGAAGCGTTTCTGGCGCGTTCGGTTTTCAAAAAAATCAATGCCGAACTTGAAATGCAGGGCGAAAAACTTTTCGCCAACCCGCGCAACGCCGCGTCCGGCACGTTAAGACAATTGGATTCTTCGATTGTCGCTTCGCGGCGTTTGGATTTGTTTCCGTATGATGTTTTGTCTGGAAACCAAAAAATGTTTGCGACGCATTGGGAAGGTTTTTTGTGGCTGGAAAAAGCCGGATTTAATGTTAATCCAAACCGCGCGCTTTGCAAAAATATCGAAGATGTAATCGAGTTCTGTAATCAAATGCAAACAAAGCGCGACGATCTTGATTACGATATTGACGGCGTGGTCGTCAAAATAAATTCGACGCAGTTGCAGCAGGAATTCGGCGCGACGACCAAAGCGCCACGTTGGGCAATTGCTTATAAATACCCGGCGATGCAGGCGACGACGCAGTTAAATGACATAAAAATTCAGGTCGGCAGAACCGGCGCGTTGACGCCTGTTGCGTATCTCGAACCTGTTTTGCTTGCCGGAACGACCGTTGCGCGGGCGTCCTTGCACAACGAAGACGAAATCAAACGCCTCGACGTAAAACTCGGCGATTGGGTTTTGATTGAAAAATCGGGCGAGATTATCCCGCAGATTTTGCAGGTTATTAAATCAAGACGCAACGGGACGGAAAGAGAATACGAATTTCCGAAAACTTGTCCCGTCTGTGGTTTTGAAGCCGTTCGTCCCGAAGGCGAAGTCGTTACGCGATGTTCAAACGCCGATTGTCCGGCGAAACTAAAAGCCAGAATTTTATATTTCGCATCGCGTAAGGCAATGGACATCGAAGGTTTGGGCGACGTTCTGGTTGAAAAGCTGGTTGATTTGGGTTTGGTAAAAAACGTCGCCGATTTATACGATTTGAAATCTGAGCAACTTGCCGAACTCGAACGAATGGCGGAAAAATCGGCGACGAATTTAACCGCTCAAATCGAAGCCAGCAAACAGCGCGGCTTGCAAAGATTGCTTTACGGTCTTGACATCCGGCACGTCGGCGAACGCTACGCAAAAATTCTGGCGCGTTCGTTTCGCACGATTGAAAATCTGCAAAAAGCGACGGTCGAAGAACTCGACGCGATTCACGAAATCGGTTTGACGGTTGCCGTCAGCGTATTTAATTTTTTTCAAAATCCGCGAAGTCAGGAATTGATTGAACGCTTGAAACTTGCCGCAGTGAAAACCGAAATTGACGGCGAAGCAAACGCCAGCATCAATGAAAATTTTAGCGGTAAAACTTTCGTGCTGACCGGAAAGCTGGAAACTATGACGCGAGACGAAGCCGCGAAATTGATAGAAGAGCGCGGCGGGCGAGTTTCAAATTCGGTGAGCAAAAAAACTGATTTTGTCGTTGCCGGAAGCGATGCAGGTTCAAAGCTCGACAAGGCAAATTTGCTTGGCGTAAGAGTAATTAATGAGGAAAAACTAAAGGCATTGGATTAATCTTTAGGTTTTTCAAACCAATTCATAAATCCCTCAAAATCTCTTTGCGCTTTTGTTTTATCTTCAATTTTGCCTTCAATGAATTCTTTATGTAATCTTGCAGTTGTTTTAACAATCTCTTCAATTTCTTCTTGACTTAATCGCTCAGAATATAGTTTTTCATAAGTTTTGAACTCTTCTCCTATGCTAACTCTATAGTTTGTAAGGTCAAACTTAATGTCTATGCGGCTTGAAAAGTCAAAATCTTCAAAACCCGTTTGACGAAAGTTAATAAAATAGTAATGTAAAGCCGCGTCATAAACATCTCCTTTATCTAATATTTTCAATTTAGCATTAGTAACTGCTACATCTTTGGGGACATGCGTAGCGCCTCCGCCATAGAATAATAAAAATTCCGTTTTGATATAAAAGTCGTCGAATTTTTGACATATTTCAATAAATCTATTGATCAAAGGTTCAATTGAGTTTTCAAATACATCAAGTAAAACATCTTTAGTTTTAGAAACTTCAATTCGTTTTCCAACACCTTTTACTCTTTGTTTTAGCAAAGCCAATTCTTTGTCTAAATCTTCAGGTTCCTCAATGCTTTCGCCTCTCGCGCCTTTAATCATTAATTCGAGCGAGCGAATTAAATTTTGCGCGATGTATTCAATGAACGGTGCGAGTTCGTCCGCATCAGCGAGGCGCAGAACGGCGTAGTAATTTTCTTTGTCTTCGGTTTTGATAATCGCGGGCGGAAAGCCGAATTGCATCAAGATAAAATTCATCAAAATTCGCGCGACTCTGCCGTTGCCGTCGTCGAACGGGTGAATGCGAATGAATTTGTAATGAAAAAGCGCGGCTAAAATAATCGGGTTCGTGTCGGGATTTTCCTTTTCTTTTCTAAACCATTCGATGAGTTCCTGCATTTTCGCAGGCGTTTCTTCGGGCGCGGCAAAGTAAAATGTTTCGCCTGTTTGCGTGATGACGTGGTTCGGTTGAGTTTTGTATTTGCCAACTTCGATTTTTCGGCGTGTCGGTTTGCCGTTGGGCGTTTGCGCTTCTTTGTAGCTTGATTCCTTTAGCAAAAGTGTGTGAAGTTGGCGAATAAATGCTTCGGTTAAAACGGTTTCTTCTTTGACTATTTCGATTATCCAATTTAACGCTTCGTTGTGTCCGGTGATTTCAAAATGGTCTTTGAGCGGTTTGCCTTGCGCTGTGATGCCGAACAAAATTAAGGCTTTTGTTTCGCCGTAAGTCAGAGAATTGCCTTCGAGATTATTTGAATGATAATTCCAATCGAGCCGAAACTTCTGCATAATTCTGGCTTCGGCTTCCGCGTTTAAGGGACGAAGCGCGTCGAGTTCGTTTTTCAGTTGTTCGGCTGTTGCTAAAACATCCATATATCTTTCTGCCTAGTTGAAAATATATCACAACTAATTTGCGTTTCTTGCGCTTTTTTGCGGCTATTTCCTTTTCTAGTTTGCCTTAACATTTTTGTAAAGTTATCATTTCCCTTACTTTTCACGGAGGAAACTTAATGGTTGAAAAAGGCGTGGACATTGCGCCCGCAAGCGGGAAGCTCGGAATTCTTCTGGTTGGACTCGGCGCGGTCAGCACGACGTTTGTCGCGGGCGTGGAGGCGATTCGGAAGGGAACGGCAAAGCCAATCGGCTCGCTGACGCAGATGGGAACGATTCGGCTCGGTAAGCGGACGGATAATCGCTGCCCGAAGATAAAAGACTTTGTGCCGATTGCGGATTTGGACGATATTGTGTTCGGCGCGTGGGATATTTTCGCTGATTCGGCTTATGACGCCGCGCTGCACGCCGGAGTTTTGGAAAAATCGCTGGTCGAAGATTTGCGCGAACAGCTTGAATCTTTGAAACCGATGGCGGCGGTGTTTGAGCAGAATTACGTCAAACGCATTACAGGCGAGAACGTCAAAACCGGCAAAAACAAAATGGAGCTTGCCGAACAGCTGATCGCCGACATCGCCAAATTTAAGGAAGAAAAAGGCTGTGACAGATTGGTGATGGTCTGGGCGGCTTCGACGGAAATTTTTATCGAGCCGTCGGATATTCACAAAGATTTGGAAGCGTTTGAAAAAGCGTTGTATGACGACGATTCGCGCATCGCGCCTTCGATGATTTACGCTTACGCGGCGATAAAATCTAAAGTGCCGTTTGCAAACGGCGCACCAAATCTGACGGTTGATATTCCCGCGCTCACGAAACTTGCCGAAGATTCGGGCGTTCCGATTTGCGGTAAGGATTTCAAAACCGGACAAACTTTGATGAAAACGATTCTCGCGCCCGGCTTGAAGTCGAGAATGCTCGGACTCGAAGGCTGGTATTCGACCAATATCCTGGGCAACCGTGACGGCGAAGTTCTCGACGACCCTGAAAATTTCAAAACAAAAGAAGAATCGAAACTCTCGGTTTTAGAACATATTTTGCAGCCGGAAGTTTATCCTGAACTCTACAAGGATTTCGCCCACGTCGTCCGCATCAATTATTATCCGCCGCGCGGCGACAACAAAGAAGGTTGGGACGCGATAGATATTTTCGGTTGGCTCGGCTACAAAATGCAGATAAAAATCGATTTTATGTGCCGCGATTCTATCTTAGCCGCGCCGCTCGTTTTAGACCTCGCGCTGTTTATGGATTTAGCCCAACGCGCCGGGATGAAGGGAATTCAGGAATGGCTTTCGTTTTATTTCAAAGCGCCGCAGACCGCGCCCGGACTTTATCCCGAACACGATATTTTTATTCAATTGATGAAGCTGAAAAATACTCTGCGCCATCTGCAAGGCGAAGATTTAATTACGCATTTAGGTTTGGAATATTATGATTAAATAAATTCTCTTTTAAGATAAAAGGAACTTTGGTAAAGAAATGAAAAAACAACTGCATACTTTTTTTCATTCCAAACCTTTTATCTATTCGGTCGCGTTCACCGTCGGATTGGTTATTTTTGAATTTATTTTTCTTTCTCAAAAATACGAAAGCGTAGTTTTGTTCAGATATTTCAAAAGCGGCGTTTATTTGAGACCGCTGGCGTTTATCGCCCTGAGTTTGCTTTCGGTTTTTTTGACAAACTTTTTTGTTTGGTCGGCTCTGGCATCGCCTCGTAAATGTCGAATTCTTTATTTTGCGCTCTTTTGTTTGGCGGTGATGACCGAATACGGTTATCAATACGCCTTTTATCGTTTTAGCCAACTCGAAGACGTCGAAAATGCTTTTATCGCCGCCGATTTGCAAATTAAATTAAATGCCGCTGCTATTTATTTTAATTATTTGTCAATCATTCCGTGTCTGCTCTTTGGGCTGCTTCTGTTGTTTGTAAAACCCGTTTTGAAACAAGGCTACTTAATCCTGCCGACGGTTTTGATATTATTCGGCGGATTTTTTTCATTAACGGCGTATTTTACTCACAATAATTTTTACACCGTTTCGCTCGATTCATATTACCGGACGGCAATCAGTTTCCCGATAAACTGGTATGTCGGCACGGCTTTTCAAGCTCCGCGTTCTGTTTTTTATAATGTTCCACGCGAGGCGATTGAATTCCAAGCGCAAAATCACCCGGTCAATAACATCGTTTTTATCGTCGATGAATCGGTGCGCGGCGACCATTTGAGCCTCAACGGTTACGCCCGACCGACGACCTCTTTTCTCGAAGAATTGAATCAAAAAGGTTTGTTGGAAAATTGGGGAATCGCCGTCTCCGGCGCGACTTGCAGTATGACTTCAAATAATCTGCTGCTGACGGGTTTGCACGAACTGCCGGACGATGATTTTAAGATTTATAAACTTCCCACCATTTTCCGTTATGCCAAAGCAGCGGGCTACAAAAACTATTATTTCGACGGACAGGTTTCTAATCTGTGGAACGGAAAACCTTCGGACGTTGCCGATTTCGGCGAATGGATTACCGCCGCAAATTTTGCGGGTGTAAATTCCTATGAAATTGACCGGGAAATTGCCCGGCAAGTCAGAGAGATTGTCGGCAAAACAACGGGAAATTTTATTTGGATAAACAAATTCGGCGTCCACAAGCCGTATGAAGATTCGTATCCGAACACGAATTCAGTCTGGCTTCCCGTAACCGAAAGCCGCGACGAACGAACGTCTCTGTATTCGGTCAAACTCGACCCGGAACTGTTAAAAAACAGTTACGACAATGCCGTCGCGTTCAACTCGCAAAGTTTTTTTTCAACTCTGCTCGGCGACGGTTTGGCAAAAAATACATTTTATATTTACACATCCGACCACGGACAAACTTTGAGCGAGAATGGAGAAACCGCTTCGCATTGTTCAAATACTAAAAACGAAGCGCAGGTTCCGCTCCTTATCGTCGCCGAGCCGGGACTTATGCCGGAAGTCGATGTAAATTATAAAGCCTCGCATTCAAACATCTTCGCCACTCTGCTGGATTTGATGAACTTCCCGGAAAGCGAGCGTAAATACGCTTATACGCTCTCGCTCTTCAAAGCTAAAGCCGCAAACTCTCAGCCTCGATTTTACTTTGCGGGTGATTTACACAACAGAAGTCTCGGCGGTTTGTATCCTTTTGATTAAAGTGAATTTGGAATAAGGATTTTTTTACCGCCGGGACGCCGAGATGCCGGGAAAATCAAACAAAAAGGGGAAAAGGAGCGTTGATTTGCCAAAACGCTTATTAAAAAGTCGGCGTCCCGTCGGTTTAGTTTATCAGATTCCGGTTTTCTATTAAATACACTGACAACCCGGCGGACACGGCGCGCGTATGCCTGCTCCGCAAGGCGAATTATCATTTTCGTTACTTTTTCTCGTCGTTAAAATAACCACCGTCGCAATTCCGGCGGCGAAGAGCGCAACCCACAGCGCAGTTTTCGCGCCGCTCGAAAGATTGTTTTTCTTGGTCTGCGTTTTAACCGATTCTTTCTCTAAATCAAACTTTAACGGTTCGATTCTATAAAAATCAGCGCGGGTCAGTTTTGTTTGAGTTTTCGCGTCTGCAAGCGGCGCGGATGCGGTTTGGGCGAAACAGGTCAAAAAAGTCATCACGCTGATGAGCGCGGCTGACAAAACTTTCTTCAACATATTTTTACTCCTTGATTTGAGATATTGAGCGATTGTTAGGCTTACATTATAAAATCACCGTCGTTGAAAAATCAAGGAATTTCCTGAAAAGTTTACCGCTTGAAATTTAACAGGCGTGTCATTTCGGCGGATAAATGTGAAACGTGCAAAATTCTTTCGGCTCTTCGCCTTTTTTGAATGTTTGCGGGCGTTTGGTCGGACAGTTTGAAGTTGCGCGCATTCCGGTTACGGGACAAATCATTACCGTGATGTTTTGCTGAAAGCCTTGTTCATCCAAATCATCGTTTTCCGGCGCGGAATTTGATTGTTTGTTATTCGGATTTTGCTGCGCGTCCTGCTGCCAGGTCGTAAAAGGCGTGTTGGTCGGACTCGGAGTTGCAGTCGTTATTTCACTTGAATCGGCAATCGATTCGCTGGTCGGAAGCAGAACTTTATTCGGCACAGTTCCGAGGACGAAAAGTTCGACGCGGCGAAATTCGGCGGGAACTTGTGAAACATAAATGTTTTCCGTGTCGGGCGCGTCCGTTGAAACTTCTAAATTTGAATTGGTTTTTGTATTGGTATTACTTTTCAAGGCGGTTTGCTGCGCTTTGACCGATTCGGCTTCCGCGTCGGTCAATTCACGAATCAGTTTGCCGTTGCGCGTGTCGATTTCCGCTCGGTGAACCGACGCGGGCATTTGCCAATCGCCGTTCCATTCCGGGTGTTCGTTTAAGGCTTCGCGCATAAAATCCGCCCAAATCGGCAGCGCCGAATCCGCGCCCTTCATTCCCAAATCGTCGCCGTCGTCAAAGCCGACATAGACGACGCAAACCAAATCAGGCGTAAATCCGGCAAACCAGCCGTCACGCGAAGTTCCGGTTTTTCCGGCAAATCCACTTTTTCCGGCGACATTTTTAAAGCCCCAAGCCTGCGCGTCGGTTGCCGTTCCGCGATTGATAACATCCTTCAACATATCGTCCATAATGTAGGCGACATCAGGGTGAAGCACGTTTTTTCGGTCGGCGACGGGGGCGACGACCGTTGTGCCGTCGCCATTGGTTACGCGTGAAATCGGCATCGGCGTAACTCTATCGCCGAGATTTGCAAAAATTGTGTAAGCAGTCGCCATTTGCAAAGGCGTAACTTCGCTCGTTCCCAGAGCCATTGAAGGATACGCCTTTTCGACTTTCGGAAGTCCGGCTTTGTTGGCTAGATTCATCACTCTGCCAATGTTGAGCTGCATTCCCAAATCAACCGTAATAACGTTTTTGCTTTTATAAAGCGCTTCGCGCAGGGTTAATTCCTTGTTGCTGAAAGTATCGCCGTAATTATTGGGCGAATAAGTGTCATTGCCGAAGGTGAAAATCTTTTTCTCGTCTTTGAAAATCGTCGCGGCGGTAAAAATCTGCGCGTTTGAATCGTAAGCCGAATTTATCGCCGTCGCATAGACGAATGGTTTGAAAACCGAACCGGGCTGACGCTGCGCGTCGGTGGCGCGGTTAAATTGGTTTTCCAGATAATTGCGCCCGCCGACCATAGCGACGATTTCGCCGGTTTTCGGACGAATGGCGACGAGCGCGGCTTGCAGATTTCCTTTCTGTTTTTTCGGAAAGTATTTATCGAGTCTTTCAAGTCGTTTGTTGACGGCTTCGTAAGCGGCTTTTTGCAAATCCGGGTCAATCGAAGTATAAACGCGCAGATGCTGCATCGCTTCCGGATCGCTGATTAATTTCGGTAATTCCTCGACCGCGTATTGCGAAAAATACGGCAAGCCTTGCGATTCTTTGCGCGGCGAAACTTCGTGCAGAACGAGCGGCGTGTTTTTCGCCTCGCTAAGTTGTTCGCCGGAGATTTCACCGGATTCAAGCATCGAATCTAAAACCTGATTACGCCGTTCGGTAACTTTATCGTGATTTTTTCTGGGGTTGTAGCGATTCGGGCTGCGAATAATTCCGGCAATCAGCGCGGCTTCGGGCAGAGTCAGCGCGGAAACGTCTTTGCCGAAATAATCGTTTGCCGCCTCGCCGACTCCGTAAATGCTCGTTCCGCCGGGCTGCTGACCGAGATAAATCTGGTTGGCGTAAAGCGTAAAAATTTCTTCTTTGGTCAGCCGCGTTTCAAGAATAACCGACATATACGCTTCTTTTATTTTGCGCTCAATGGTCGGTTCGTTTGACAGAAGCAGATTTTTGACAAGCTGCTGCGTTATCGAAGAGCCGCCCTGTCGGGCAAGCGGCGAGTTTTCATCGCCTTCGTAACGTCGCCAGGCGGCGCGGGCGATGCCGCGAAAATTCACTCCGTAATGCTCGAAAAACGCGCGGTCTTCCGTTACCGTAATCACTTTGACGAGATGTTTCGGCAAATCGTTAAACGCTACGGTTTTGCGCTTGCCGTCGCCTTCCGCCGCAATCGAACTTAAAATTTTCGGCTCGAGCTGTGCTTTTTTTACTTCTTCTTTTGTATCTTTGTCAGCAATCGAAGCTATTGAAACGCCCGACTTTTTATCGTTTTTGAATTTTACCGTCAGCGCGTGAAACGTTTTTTTGCCGTCAATCAAAGCCGTGTTGCCCGGTTCGATTTCGAGCGTATTTTCCGTCGCCAGATAACGACTGCGCGAGGAATCAGCCTGTTGGTTTTTTTCGATGTAACCGGCGGATTTCAAGTAATCAACCAATTCTTCCTGCGAAATGTTTTCGCCGCCCCGCAAATTCTTCGGCGCGGAATAAATTCCCGCCGTGCGCGTGAAAACTTCGCCTCTGAGAAGCAAATCAACTCTGTCGGAATATTCAAACCAGAAATAACTGAGCGTAAAAATTGCGCCGACAAGCAGAAATAGCGAAAGCGAAACGGTAATCGGATTGAAAATCAGACGCAAAATACGGCGAAAAAAATTGGGCGGTTTTTGTTGAAACGATTTGACCGGACGCGCCGCGCGACTTCGATAATTTATCGGAGATTTCGGGTTCTTTCGGATTGCTTCGATTCGGTTTGGCATTGTCGGCTATTTGTTTCGGTTAGTGAGAGATTTATTGCGAGCAGTTGCCTAACTGGAATTTTATCGGTTTCGCGCCCGTATTGTCTAGTTATTTTTTTGAAGTCTTAAAGCATTCCGTTTTCCTCTATTGCGAAATGTCGTCGGTATTTACTTTCCGCTTCGTCTGCTGCAAAAAATCATTGCCGAAATGCTTCTTAAAGATTAAAATGAGCGAAAAGATTAAAATGAGCGAAAGACTCGGATAAATGCTTGCGAATTTCAGCGCAGTTTTGTGAAAAAAGATGAACACTGAACAAATCACAAACGAAAACGGACGTTTTGCGGTCGAATATCGCCTGCGCGAGCGCGAGCGATTTTTGCGGACGCTGATTGGAAATTTGCCGGGCGTAGTTTATCGCTGCCGCACGGACGAGCGATTTACGAGCGAATTTATCAGTGACGGCTGTCTGGAATTGACCGGCTACACGGCGGACGAACTGACGCAAATGAGAACAGCGACTTGGGATGAGATTATTCACGCGGAAGACCGCGAGCGCGTCCGCGCTGAAATTAAGCGTTCGATGAACGACAACTCGGCGTTAATCGCTTCGCCGCTGCAAACCGCTTACCGGATAGTTCACCGCGACGGTTCGGTCAAGCACGTCCGCGACCGTTTTCGTTTTATCAACGACGCATCGGGAAAAATCGTCGCGCTCGAAGGTTTTATCGCCGACATCACCGAGCGGGAAATCGCCGACGATCGACTGCGCGAATCCGAAGCGCGTTATCGTCTGCTCGCCGAAAATATGCGCGACCTCGTTTGCCTGCACGAACCGGACGGGCGTTATATCTATGTTTCGCCGTCGTCGCTCGCGCTTTTGGGTTATGCGCCGGACGAACTCGTCGGAACTTCACCGTATGATTATATCCACGAAGATGAAATCTCTTGCGTCCGCGACGACGCGCACGCGCGGCTTTTGAAGGGCGAAAACAATTTGACGGTTATTTACCGGATGCGGCAAAAATCGGGCGAATATGTTTGGCTCGAATCGATGGCGCAAATTGTTGCGGATAAAAGCGGCAAACCGTCGCAACTGCTGACCGTTTCGCGCGATATTACGACGCGTAAAACCGCCGAAGAAGAACGCGCCGCCGCGCAGGAAGAAATCGCGCAGCTTTTTATGAGTGAGCAGACCGCGCATTCGGAAGCCAAAGACGCGCGGCTCGAAGCCGAACACGCCAACCGCGCCAAAGACGAGTTTTTGCAGCTTATTTCACACGAATTTCGCACGCCTTTGACGACGATAAAAATGCTCGCCCGCATTATGCAGCAAGACGGCGAAACAGAAGCCGAGCGTCACGAATATCTCGAAACGATTGCCGCCGAGTGCGACCGGCAGATTGATATGATTTTGAATCTTCTCGATGTCGCCCGCGTCGAAGAAGGCTCGATTGATTTGCGTCTGGAGCGCGTGGACGTCAATCGTCTGCTGCGCTCGTGCGACAAAATCGAACGCTATGCGGCAAACGCCCGCGAGCAGAAATTTCAGGTTGAATATGACGAGACGCTGCCGCCCGCGCGCGGAGACGAAAAAGCCATTCGCCGCGCACTGTGTTCGGTTATCGAAAACGCCATCAAATATACTCCGGTCGGCGGCACAATTAACATAGCGGTAAAAGCGGTCGCCCGCGCCGCGCCTGCTCAAAACGCCGATACGCAGCACACGATAATCACTTCAGGCGCGACTGCAACCGCTTTAGCGCCGAAAACGATTCCTGAAAACAATACGGTCGGGGAAATCGCTATCAGTATCACCGATACGGGACGCGGCATCCACGCCGAAGACATTCCGCATCTTTTTCAAAAATTTTATCGCGGCACAAAGCCCGTTCCGCACGACCATACAACCGACGGCACGCCGGACGACGCGGGCGGTCGAGCCGAAACGCCCGGCGTCGGTTTAGGATTGTATTTGTCCAAACGTCTTATTAAAGAATTAGGCGGACGCATCACGGTCGAATCGGAAGTCGGGCGCGGCAGTTGTTTTACGGTTTATCTCCACGTTTGGAACGAGGCGACGGACAAGGTCGATACGATTGACGAATACGGTTTTAACGAAGGAGTTGCAAGTTGAAAAAACGTCTGCTCGTCGTCGAAGATAACGCCCGCCTGCTGCGCGTCATTGCCGTTTATCTGGAGAAAGCGGGCTTTGAAATTATGACCGCCCGCGACGGCGGCGACGCGCTTCTCAGGCTTGCCGAGACGATTCCAGATTTGATTGTCAGCGATATTATGATGCCCGGCACTGATGGTTTTACGCTCGCCGCCGGTGTTCGCTCGAATCCGCGCACCGATTTGATACCGATTATTTTCTTGACCGCTAAGGAACGGCGCGAAGACCGCATCGCCGGTTTTCGCGCCGGAGTCGATGCTTATCTTGTGAAACCGTTCGAGCCGGAAGAACTCGTCGCCGTGATTGAAAACATTTTAAGCCGCGTTTCGCGCACTCACAGACGAGTCGCGCGCGCCGCGAATCCGCCGACAAATAAGCCGCTTGAATCGCCCGCCGAAATCGTCTCGGATTTAACCGAAGCCGAAGAGCGCGTCGCTTTGCTGGTTGCGAAAACCTTGAGCAACAAGGAAATCGCCGCGCAGCTTAAAGTCAGCGTCCGCACCGTCGAAACTCACATCTCGCACATTCTGGGCAAAAAAGGTTTTGCCAACCGCGTCGAAATCGCGCGTTTTATAATCGAACGCGAGTCAACAAAGCAGTGAATAACTAAAAACTAAAAGTGAATAACTAGGTTCTGTTGACATTTCAGTTTAATTCGATAATCTGACAAAGAAATGA
>CAXSBF010000032.1:0-47621 GCA_964235785.1 uncultured Pyrinomonadaceae bacterium
CTCTTTCTCATCTTGCCCTCGATAATACTTAAAATGTATTATCTGGGA
Organism: uncultured Pyrinomonadaceae bacterium; assembly: GCA_964235785.1. Taxonomy (GTDB): domain Bacteria; phylum Acidobacteriota; class Blastocatellia; order Pyrinomonadales; family Pyrinomonadaceae. Next base: position 49 of record CAXSBF010000032.1, read on the forward strand.
CAGCCCCAAAATCAATTGAAAACCGCCGGCTTTCGCTGCGTTTTTTGGAGCAAAATCGAAATCAAAAATCAGCCCGACAAAATAGCGAACTTGCGTTATTTTTAGACGAAAGCAGACGATAAATTATTAGGTTTTCTCACTCGACTTCCGACTGATTATTCAAATCTAAAAGCCGCGTTTTTATTCTTTCGATTTTGGTGTAAAGATAAAGCGTTTCTGGGCGAACTTCTTCCAAATCAAGATCGTGATGTTCGCTTAATTTTTCCAGCTCATTTAAAGAATGTTCGACGAGTCCAAGAACATTCCGGTTGGCAAAATCCGAGCTGTTTTTGCGCTCAATTTCAACGGGCGAAAGGTATTCGATAATTTTCGTAAAAATTTGATTTAAATACGATACGCAAATGTTCGTCGCGCAGTAAATTTCACTTGCTAGCACGCGCGTCAAACGCGCTTCTGCGGCGATGTTTTCAATCATCTTTTCGAGTTCTTTTCCGTGTTCTTCGAGCCGCTCGATGCGAACCTCGCGCACATCCGCCTGCACTGCTTTGTGCTTCTCGTTGTTGACGATCCATTCGAGCAAATTCTTTTCCTGTTTTTCGCCCCCAAATTCGAACTGTTTTCCACGCAAAGCGAGGTGAAGAAGTTTCTGCGCGATTGCCGATTTCTTTTCGCCGGTCGCGCGGGCGATTTCCGCAATAATTCGCTCGTCATTTTCAAACGGTCTGACATACAGAGAACTGCCCGTCGCTTCACTCTCGATTTCGTTTATTTTTCTTATCAATCTTCTCTTTTCCTGTTGCCTCATTTCGATCTTTTTTCCTCTTAAAAAGTTATAATTTTTTCTCTGATTTAGCGGATAAAATCGACAAGTCTTTCTGTTAGAATTTCTGACATCGTAAATACTTTAGCCGCTTCCATTTATCAGCGGGAATGTTTTTCTACATAAAATAACCCATTGAAATTAAATGATTTATACTGACGGAAAACTCCACATTATCGTCAGAGCAAAAATTGTTCCTAAACTGTCAAACTATAAGAGTTTACGCCTAATCATTGGTTTTAATCGCCGCCTTTTTTGATTTGTCAGAATCTGACATCTATAAAACCAATCATTTCTACATTTATCGTCTAACAAACGTAAAAATACGTTCTAGCCTGTCATACAGGCAAAGGAGAATTTCATGCTAAAAAATTTAAGGCGATTACAGACAACTCAGTCGAAGTAGAAAGTGAGGCTACAGTGTTTAGAAATTTTTATATTAGGGTTGTCCGTCAGCACAAGATTTAACTGAACCAAAATGCCGAGCGAGGGTAAAGATTGTTATGATTAAGTAACTGATTATTTTCGTTTACAACCGGAAATCCGCCACCCCGAATGATTGCTAGTCGCGGCGCTCAAATTCTGCTCGACTCCGAAATATTTCTCAGTCGGCTCAATCGAATCGTGCCTTAAAGATAGGTTAATGAATCAACTTTGGCTCCCGTCGCGCATCAGAAAAGCGCCATCGCGGAAGCGCAAAATAAACACATCGTCTTTAGTATCGACAAAAGCAACGGATGTATCTATATCGAGATTGTCAATACCGTGAAAGCCAAGATTATGCAGCAAAGTATAAGCAACAAACTCAGTTATGATTGAACCGTTTATACCGAGGGCTTTCGCTCCGTTAATTCAAAAGTTCACACGCGAAATTACTTTCACGCCCGGAGTCACTCGGAGACAATTGCAGAACATTTTGGCTTCGCAGTCGGGCAGCAAATTAATCGCTCTTTTTGAGCGCGTCCCGAATGGATTTTGAATGTTTATCCTTCTTAACTGCGAGTCTTTGCACGTAAATCTGCGTAGTTTTGATGTTGGAATGTCCGAGAGCTTCCTGAGTTTCCGCCATCGATGCTGAATACTCGGAAACGATTTTGGCAAAGGTGTGCCGCAGGCGATGAATATGAAAATGAGAAATTCCGGCTTCGAGCGCGTAAATTTCCATCCGGCGGACAAAGCCATGAGAAGTTAAGCCTTTGTTTTTACTTGATTTTGCGCCTTTGTCGTGCCTGAGCCAGAGCGGTTGGTCGCGCCCGAAAATGTCAGCTCGATCGGTCGCAATCAGATAATCAAACAATGCGTTTTTGGTTGTTTCATCATCAAGCTCAAAGTTAAGGAAAAAACCGCCTTTCACCTTCGCTTTAATAAAAAATCTGCCGTCTTTTATTTCGATGCTACTCCCGCGCAAGCTTATGATTTCGGCGCGGCGCCTGCCGGTAGCGACATAGAATTGCAGAATCGCGTAGTCCCTCAAATGCACGGGCTTTTTATCCAGAGCGTGGCTTCCGACAACTTCGAGCAATCTTCCGAGTTCCTCGCGCGATAAAGCCTTGACGCTTTCCGACCCAAAAGGCTTGCCGGCTTTCGGGAGCGATACGCGCGCCGGATTGATCGGAATAAGTTTTATCATTCCGACTTCATTTCGCAAATATTCGTAAAATTGCGCGAGTGCCGAAATCCGGTTATAAATCGTCCCGTCAGCCAATCTTTGAGTTTTTAGATTCCAACGCCATTCTTCGACATCAGACGGCAAAACCGCTTCAGCCGATTTTCCGCATAAATCGAAAAAATCAAAAACGGCTTTGCTTTTATCATTACGAATATCGTTGGTTCGTTTTAAAGACGGATTGACGGTTCTGGTCAGCCAGCTTTCGACAACCGCATTCACGTCGAGCGAAACGGAAAAATTCTCGGCATCTAAAATTTGTAGTTCTTCGGAAGTTGTCACAAACGAATATTACCGGAAATTTTACCCGAAATCAAGATTACACATTTGGCTGAAATGTGTAATCAAACGATATTTAAATGCTAATTTTCGGAATCTGGTTTCATGAATGACTTGTGCCATTATTTAAAATAATGACACTATTTTTATTAAATGCCATTTAAAATAATAATGCCTTGAACGAAATTTATTCCTCATATATAATTATGTCCATGATTACTGAAGTTACCAAGTTAACAAATGGAAATCGCGTTGTGATTCCGACGGCGATACGCAAAAGTCTGGGCTTACACGTTGGAGATGCCGTGACCCTCGTTTTAGAAGATAACGGCGAAGTTCGGCTTTTGACGCAAGCCGAAGCCATTCGGCAAGCGCAAGCCCTAGTCCGGCAGCATGTTGACAAAGATCGAAGCCTGGTAGAAGAGTTATTAGCCGAACGCCGGGAGGAAGTCGCCGGTCGTGAGTAATAATTAAATGGTCAAAAATATACTCGACGCTTCTGCTGTTCTGGCGGTCATTAACGGGGAGCGAGGAGAAAAAAAAGTAATTCCAATCCTGGCGGAATCCGCCATCAGCAGCGTAAATTTAACCGAGGTCGCCGCCAAACTGCTCGAAGCTGGAATGGACGAAGCAGGAGCGCGGCTTGCCGTTTCCGTTTTGGGGATTGGAGAAATCGTTGATTTTACGGAAGATTTGGCGTGGGAAGCCGCCAGGCTTCGACCATTCACCAAGCAACACGGTTTATCGCTCGGCGACCGATCTTGCCTGGCGCTGGCTATCAAGCTAAATGTTCCCGCAATTACCGCCGATAAGGAATGGTCAAAACTAAAATTGTGTAAAGTGATGTTGATTCGATAAATCAAGAATTAACTGTTGGTGATGAAGCAATTTTCAGCTCTTTATAAAGCTTTGAAAAATTCGTTGATTTGCTGCACCGCTGCCTGAGCCGAGCATCCAACGCCAATTAAAGTTGCGGAAGCAAACCACGTCTAGTTGCCGCAACTTAGCTGCCGAAAACCATCATCTCGCCGCGATTGCCTTGATATATTAACAGAATGAAGCATGGAGCGGACAATGAAATAGTCAGGCTCCATGTCAAGGTTAGACGGTCTCTCACTTAATCAAGCACGGCTTGCTAGGAAACCGGCAGTTACTTCCGGCTTGTGAGCGTTAAATGCGGCTAAGACTTCCTGTTTTGCGCCCTCCGGCACTTTGAAGAAGTCGAGCGTATAGGCAAGTTCGCTTGCCACTTCATCGAATACCTCGGATGAGATATGCAGGTTGAAATGGGCGTCTTCCAGTTTTTTGGCTGTATATTCATACGGTCCGCCTGCCACCGCACATACCCATAGTGTCCGATTGAACTTAAGTCCCGGCATCCGCGTCTTGTATTCCTCCGTGTGCCATTCTTTCAGCTCTGGATTTGCATTGACAATTTTCGGATTTATCAAAAGCTGGTCACTAAAGCGGTCTATTACCGCTGCGATGGCGTAAACGCCGCCGAGTCGTTCGTAAAGGGTTTGTTCTGTCATTTTTTTATTCTCCTTATTATTAGTTTGGGTTCGGTTAAATTTTAGATTTATGTTTTTTCATCTCGCCGCTTTTAGGTCCGGACAACTCTACTGCCGCATTTTTTCGGCAGCTCGTAGAATGCCTTCGGCAAATTTATAAGATGTCCCATTTGCTCGCGTTTTGTTTTCAAATAACGCGCCAGATTGCGATGAAACTTGATTGAGAGCGGCACGCGCTCGACAATTTCTAGCCCATTTTCCTTCAATGCGCGAATCTTTTCCGGGTTATTCGATATTAAGCGGATGCGGCGCAGACCGAGTTCGATTAATATTTCGGCGCATTGCTCATAACTCCGTAAATCAACTGCCAATCCTAATTGCTCGTTGGCTTCAATCGTGTCCGCGCCCGCGTCTTGCAGAGCGTAAGCGCGTATCTTATTGATAATGCCGATGCCGCGTCCTTCCTGCTGCTGATAAACGATGGCGCCGCACTCTTCTTGGGCAATGATTTTCATAGCGGCTTCGAGCTGCTGCCCGCAATCGCATTTGGTCGAGCCGAATACGTCACCGGTCAAGCACTGCGAATGAATCCGCGCGAGCGTCGGTTTCTCGGAACTGAAAACTCCGCGCCTTAGAGCGACAAATTCTTCATTCGAGACAAGCGAGCGATAACCGATAATCCGAAACTCGCCGAACTTTGTCGGCAGCCGCGCTTCGGCAACCCGCTCGATTGTTTTGTGAGGGGCGCACGTCCTATCGAAAGCTATTTCCGATGCCGTTGCTGTGCCTGTCATAGTGTTACTTATATTCATAAACATTTGTTTGTTGCCTTTCAACTTATCGACTGGAAAAATCTTGACTAAGGCGTCCGAGCGCGAGCGCGCCTAATGCCAGACCGAAATCGCGCAGCGCGACATCGAAATATCCCGGAATCATCAGCAGATTGACGATAATCAAACCGAGCCAAGCCGCGACGACATACGCGAAAATCTTCGGCATAAACCAAACGCCGATACCCGCGACGATCTCAATAACACCGGCAGCCAGCATTAATTGGTGTCCGTGTCCGCCAGTTAAATTATTAACAATCGGCGGCAGATATTGATCCCAATTCACAAGAAGATGAAAAAATTTGTCGAGTCCCGCGAGAATGGGTGCCACCGTAAATCCCGCGCGCAAAATTTGATAGGCTTGGTAGCTCGGACTGCTCAAAGCGGTTTCTTCGCTCGCCGCAGCCCCCCGTATAGTATTTGTTTGGCTAATTACTTGTCCCATTTCTTTAATTCCTCCGTTGTTTTTATTTTCGTTCCGTAAACCGAATTATCTGTTTTTTCAAAGATATACCTTTTTCACAATAAGTCAAGAGGTTTTTTGACTTATTGTGTTTTTAACTGTGAGTCGCTATACTGGAAAAGGAGGATAAGCATGAAGGGCACTAAATTCGGACGTGATTTTTTTGACAGCACACGCGGGCGCATTCTCGAGTTGCTGCGCGGCGGAGTCGCCACGGTAGAAGAGCTATCGCGCAAACTCGAACTAACGGACAACGCGGTAAGGGCGCATCTGACAACGCTTGAGCGCGATAGATTAATCGAGCGGCGCGGCGTACAGCGCGGTTTACGAAAGCCGCATTTTGCTTATCAGCTAACGCCCGATGCCGAACAGCTTTTTCCGAAAGCTTACCGCGCGCTGCTCAATCAATTGCTTGTTGTTTTGAAGCTCAGGCTTGAGCCGCCGGAATTACGATCTATTCTGCGCGAAGTCGCGAGCGCGCTCGCCGCCGGTCTCGGCGCGAACCGCAACATTGAAACTGCCGAGAGCAGAGCGCAAAGCGCTGTGGATGTGCTGGAAGAATTAGGCGGCTCGTCAAGAATTGACAGAGAAGGCGACAAATTGCTGATTCGCAGCAACGGCGGCTGCCCGTTTTCCGAAGTCGTGTCAGAGCATCCCGAAATTTGCTCTCTGGCGGAAGTTTTACTGTCAGAGATTACAAATTCGGAAGTGCGCGAACATTGCGAGCGCGGTGAATTTCCCCGCTGCGCTTTTGAAATTGTGGGCGGCAGGCAAATTTGAATTGAGAAGCGGAATTTACTCTTTGTCGTTTATTATTTGCCGCGCCTTTTGATAATCTTCCGGCGTGTTGACGTTGAAAAAGAAATGTTCGGCGCGAGGCAAATCACGCAAAATTGCAAATTCGACAAACCGCGTTTTCACTCGGCGCAGTAATTCCTGCAATTTCCAAACGCCTTCGCCGAGCATTTCTTCAACCACCGGCAGACACGATTCGCGCCGATATAAAGCGCAAAGCGGCTGCGCTCTGCCATCGTGCTGCACCGGCACAACCGCGTCGAAATCTTCCGTCGCCAGCGAAATTAATTTTTCAAACAATTCCCTTGTCACAAACGGCAAATCGCAGGCGAGAACCGCCGTCCACTCGGTTTTTGTATTAACCAAAGCCGTATAAAGACCGATAATCGCGCCGCGCGCGTTTTTATCAACAGCATCCAGCAGCGTCGGCAAACCGGAAGATTTTATATTACCGTTTCCAACAATATAAACATTTTGCGGCGCGATTGTTTGCAGAGAAAATGCGGCGTGTTCAATGAATGTTTTTCCGCCGAGCAGCAATTCCGTTTTATCCTGTCCCATTCGACTACTCGCGCCGCCCGCCAAAATGAAACCTTCAATGCACTTGTCTTCGATACGCTCGGTGCTGAACTCCGCCCCGAACAGCAATCCAAAGGTTTCAGAGTTAGTGTAGTTTACAACAACTCTCCGGCATCGAAAGCAGGACTGAAGCAGAACGACCTTATCACGATAATTGACCACCAATCAGCCTCGTCGTTTAACTTGGAGCTAGTACAGCACAGATTCGCACGTGGGGAAAAATATCTTTTAGGTATTAAACGCGGAAGTCAAACAATACAAATCAAAGTGAGATTGCGATAGTCTTCGATAAATTGCCAGAAGTTTGGCTGTTTTTACGGTATAAAGATAGTTGAGCCGACAACACAATAAAAATGGTAATAACATATTTAAGGCATTAATTAATATGGTAATAATGTAGCTGACTCAGCAAGTTTTGCTTTAATCAGCGTAAAAAATTTGCACTGACTCAGTTTGAAATCAATTATTCCTCGCGTTTTAACTATATTATTCTCGCTGTTGACTATTTCATTATTTGCCTGTGTTGGAGTTGGTTGCCACACTGCAGAGCCGACTTGAAACAAGATGACTGCGACCATTATCAAATATGGAATGTAAAGTCGTCGTTCGAGCGGCTTGATTCGCGCTTGGACTGGTTGCGTTTCATTTTGTTCCATTATTTTGTTCTCCTATGAAAAACATTACAAAGTAGTCAAAACTTTGTTTGACTTACCCATAATTTTACCGTCAATTTAATTTGGAAATTTATTTCATAATGATTTTCGTTGACGAAGCAAATATATTAACGCCAAATGTTGGTGCCACACTCAAATATTATTTTCTCCTATTTATTGCAAATATCAATGCTGAAGAAATAATACACATTACTAAAGCGCCAATGATAAGTGAACTTTGTTTTTGTGCAATTCCAATAAAGAGGTCGCCGGCAAACATTACTAAAAAGAAAATATATGCGATTGTCAGCATCGGAATTGATTTTTTAAATGTCGCAAAAGCAAAGATAAAACCAAGCGCAAATTGCCGGGCAGCCAACATATAAATTAAGTAGTCAACGCCTTTTGCGTTAATGTCAACCGTCTCCGAAAGCGATTGCGGTGAAAAGCACATTGATACACTTACCCCAAGTTCCATTAATGCAAAAAGTCCCGATACTATAAGTATCCATTTTGGCAATGATTTTTGTCCTTCTGTCATAATTTATGTTTGTTTTTTTACTTGTTTTTGGTCGTCTGTTTACACTGATGGTAGAACCAATCACCGCTAAGGTTTTGCAGATTTACAAGAGGCGGGGTTTTCAGCACGAATGTCCATTCGGAGAACTAAACTTCCCTTAACCGCGAAATTGTCTTCAGAATACAAAACCCCGCCTTTTGCAAATGGCTGTTACCCGATTCGGCTTTTTTCCAACTGCGTTAAAATAATCCGTCCGTTCAATTCAGGGTTGCAAACTGTCAATTGGTTCCCATAGTTCAATCTTGTTGCCTTCGGCGTCCATAATATGGACAAATTTGCCAATAGTGTCGTAAGTGGCAATATCGTCAAGTATGGTTACTCCTTTTTCTTTGAGTTTGCTGACAAGCCCTTCAATATTCTGAACCCGGTAGTTAATCATAAATTCCTTTTTTGAAGGGGCGAAATGTTCACTTTCTTTTTTAAAAAGACACCATTGGAGAGAACCGATTTCCTCGGGTTTATTTGCATTTCTAAATTCAAAACTACTCCCGCCCCATTCATTGATATCAAGCCCTAAATTTTGGGCATACCATTTTTTCATTTTTTCGAGATCGTCTGAAAAAAAGAAAACGCCGCCAATTCCAGTTACTTTAGGCGTTGTGTTGTTTGTTGAATCTATGTTTGTCGTTTCATTTTTTTGTCTTCCATTTTTTTGTTCCTCTTTGATTAATATATTTGACTGACTTTTATCTCAACACAGCGACATTAACATTTAGCTGTACGATTGATAAGGTTTTAGCGTCGGAGCGCGTTACGCCGACTAATACACGCCCTTCCGAATCTTCGCTGATAAACTGCACCGAGTCTATGCCTTCACTTTTACTTGGTTCGCCCACCATAAATTGTGTTTTATTAGAAATGTCCAACCACGTTTCGCCATTGTTTTTGGAATATGCTAAAAAAACCTGGCGGCGTCCTCTATCATAACCACCGACAACAATCACATAAGGAGTTTTTGAAAGGACAAGAATTTTTTGAATGTAAGGGTAGCTTCCAAGGCTGTTGGTAATACCATATTTGATAACAAATCCAAAAGTTAGACCATTATCACTGCTTTTGAGCAAGCCGCCTTCAACTCCGGCGTAAATATCGGGAGAGTTCAGTTTATTTTTGATAAATTGGACGTTTCTGTTTTCTAAGTTAGGCGTGACGACATTTGTCGGTCGTTGCTCTGGCGATGCCCAATCGAGAAAATCGGGGCGTAAAGTGCCGCCTTTCAAAAAAGCAAAATCCAGCGGACACTCTCCGCCAATCAATACGCGCGTGCCAATTACCACGAACGCCATCGCGTAGCAGCTTTGCGTTTCAAGAGTGCCTAAGAGAGAAATCCAACTCGCTCCGTTATTATTCGATACTTGGAGGTTCTGCCCGCCTCCGGCATTGAGAAATATCAAATTATCTTTGAATATTGCCTCCGTTGCTTCCAGAAAATAACAATCACCTTGAAAACAATATTCCAGCGCGCTGTCCATCGGAATGAACGTCGCGCCGTGGTCTACAGATTTTAGAAAAGAATGTTCGGTCGCTCGACCGCCAAGCGTAAATTCAGATCTTTTAAGAACGTAAAGCGTATTGTTATAAACATACAAATTGGTTATTGCCTTGTTTTGAAAACCGATTAAATCGAAAGAGTTGTTGGCGGTAATTTGTTTGGGCGTTCTGTATAGACCGTTAGGCGTGTCAACATAGGCATATATATCGTCGAAGACCAGAGCCGCATTGCCCGATACATCAGAATTGTTTTTGCCGTAAACCAGATTATTCTGAACTCTTATTAAACCCGGTTTAGCCTTTGTTTGCAGAGTCGGCAAATCGCTTTCAGAGGATTGATTCGCACTTTTCGATTGTTGAGCAGCACAAAGCCCGTTTAGCGACAGAACCAAAAATGGACTTAATAAGAGGACGATTACTCGCAAACAAACACTCGTAGAAAGAATTCTCGCAATGGTTAAATAAGTGAGAATAATTCTATTCATAATTGAGGAGTTTCTTTTTGGCACTTATCAAATCGGATTTGTTGATTCTGAATAGCGTATTAAATAAGTATATTGCTGCCCATTTTAGTATTCGATGCCGTTTGCCGTGAAGCGAATTTTGTCTAGCGGCGCGCCAAGATACGACTCCAAAAGATCTTTCGCCATACTCTTCATTTGCGCTTGCTGCTTCGGGTCTTTATGATCGCGTGCGTAAGTATAACCGTTGAGTGTAACGCCGCCCATAATCGCCACCATCTCATACATCTCCTGTTTGTTCCGCGCGCTGAGATGTTGAAAATCTTCATCCTCTAGCAATGATTCACGAACAAAAGTACTCAAACCCTCAAACTGCTCGTCGCTCATCCCTTGTCCGTCGTGATAGACCATGTAGTTGTTGTGGATGAAATAGTTCATCGCGTGGGCGACATCGTCTAGCGGAGCGCCCTTTTCTTTGGCGATTGTCTCGTATCCTTGCAGCGTAAAAGCAAAGAATTCCTCCCATTTACGATCTTCTTCCAGCGACCCCTTGCCTAACTTCTTAGCCAATTTCAGCGGCGCAATGGGCGATGAAGCGGGGCGAAATGAGGTGGAAGCTCCGGCTATTATTTTAGGCTTGTCGATAACGGGACGCTTTACAGTCGGTCGTGGGGAGTTTTGCGGCACGTTTGATTGTGCGCGCCGCCGAGCAAAAACAGTTCTCATACTGCGGCTGACAGAGCGCGAATACGGATTGTAGTAGGCGGCAGCGCTCGACCGGTAGCCGTAACCGTTCCCATAGTAACCGTAAAGATTGCCGCCAATCGAGCCTTGCGCTTTGGCAATCACGGGCAGGCTCAAACAGGCGAATAGAAGCAAGAGCAACCGCCGATAAATTTTCAAGGTCGGATAGTCTGTAATTTTCATAATTCAACTCCGTTTTTCAGTTCTCCAAATTAATAAAGAAGACTTGTTCTTTAACGGGACTTATACTTCCGTCTTCGATTTCTCGCTGAGCGAAATCCAGTTGCCCGAGTCGTCTTCTAAGACCGCTGAATATCCGTAGAATTCCTTGGCGGGTGCTTTTTTGAAATGCACGCCTTTTGCCTTGAGTTCTTCGTAAGTGGCGAGTATGTTGTCGCACTCGAAGACAAGATACCCGAATGTCCCAGCGGCGATAAGTTCGCGCATCTTTTCGGCGGAGTCTTTATCGCACACCATTCCGCTGTCGATGCCCATGAGAATGATTTCAATGTCGGGCTGTTCTGGCGGGGTTACTGTCAGCCATCTTCCCTTTTCTCCCATTTCCGCGTCGGTATTGACCTTGAATCCGAGTTTATTCACATAAAAATCGTAAGCACTTTGCTGGTCAAGCACAAAAATGCTGACATGGGTGATTTTGGTTACCATATTTCCTCCGTTAGATTAGTCTGGAATTGAATATATCAGGATTGAAAATTATTTTACTTCTCGAAAATTGCTATTTTGAAGGTGGGTCATCTGCTCGACAAAACAGCCGGGAATAAAGCCGAACGGTTTCTCCAGCATCTGCTTTTTTCGTTCGACTTTTTCGCGCCGGTATTTCAAAGGCGTCAGCCCGGTGCGGCGTTTGAAGAGACTGATAAATGAACTGAGGCTATCAAAGCCGACTGAAAAACATGTATCGGTAACCGACTTATTGGCTTCCAGCAACTCTTTCGCTTTTTCGATTCTCACCGCTATGAGATGTTGATGCGGCGTTTTTCCGTAAATGTCTTTAAAAGTGCGGATAAAATGGAACTTTGAATAACAGGCTTCATCGGCGATTTCGCCTGCATCAATACTTTTCTCATAATAACGGTCGATGAAGAGTTTTGCCTGAACAATGCGACGATAAAGGTAAATTTTTGTTAGGTTTTCTACTGGCATCTGATCACTAATTGTAACTCACTTGTAATCGTTCTCAAACCTTCTTTGTCGGTAATGCCCGCGCTGAAATTCATATAACCAAATAGCAATTTTCAAGAAGTAATTTTTCGAGAAGCGGATTATCCTTTTAGGAAATTAGACCGTTAATATCAAATCGTGTTCGATTAACTCGTCTAAAATCTTGATTTTAAAAGAAAAAGAAGGAGAAAATATGATGCGTTTGTTAATTTCCGGTCTGGTCGGCGGTATATTGATGTTCATCTGGGGATTCTTGGCACACAACACTTTGCCGTTAAATGATGTCGGCATAAAAACTCTGCCAAATGAACCTGTTACCCTTTCAACATTTAAAACTAATATCAGCGAACCCGGTTTTTATTTTTTCCCCGGAATGGACTCGAATAAAACGCTTACGACTGAGGAGCAAAACGCTTGGGCGGAGAAATATAAAGCAGGTCCGACCGGAGTTTTAATTTATAATCCGACGGGCGAAAATCCATTTTCGATCAATAGATTTTTGATTGAATTCGTCTCCGATACGGCTGCCGTGCTGGTTGTCGCCTTCATCCTTTCATTAATCGCTCCGTCATTTTCCAAACGAGTATTAGTAGCCACTTTGATTGGCTTGACGGCTTGGATGTCGGTTTTGATTTCTTACTGGAATTGGTATGGATTTCCGACCATATTTATCTTGTCCGAAGCGGTTGACCAAATTGTCGGTTGGTTTTTGATTGGATTAGTAGTTAGTTTGATTCTCGGTTGGAAAAGAGTTCCTTTTTTAAAAAGACAAGCGGCTGTTTCTACATAAAATAAATCAAGGCAAATGTGACGTAAATAGACTTGGCTCATTTAGTTATATGTCTGAAATGTAGATTAAGGAGAGCTAGAAAGTAAAAGTTGCCTGAAACAAACAGCCAGTAATGTGAATAAAATAATGAGAAAACTTCTTTTGTGCTTAATTGTGAGTCTACTGTTGTCCAAAGCCGTATTGTCGCAGCAAAAAAATTGTTTCGCCCGTTTCTGGAAGAAACAAATCAATTTGCAGAATTTATCTTCGTTGAAATTCCTCGGAGCCAATTATTAATGCAACTAACTGGTCAATAAATAAAGGAATACTTGTCTTTTTCACTTCTCTAGTAAGACTCGCCTCCGACATTACGTCAGTTTTCGGCGAAGCTGTAACTGTATGCATTGAGTTTTGTGCTTCCGTTTGATTTGAATTGACCTTTAAAGGGTCAGGAATTTCTCCTGTTTTAGCAAGGATTTCTCGCGTTCGCTGCGAAAGATTGTTTCTCAATAAGAGTTGTTCGAGTCGTCCAGCGACAGCTCGACGATTGTTTAAATCAATAATGTTCAGCAGTTCGACGGCATCGAAATACGTTCCTTTGATTTTATTGCCGGCAAGCACGATGGCGAAGTTGAACCGCACAAGCAAACTTCCGTTTGAAAGCCACTCGCGACTAATTTCAGGGAATCCGTCCGGTGTGGTATGTCCGAAAATTGGCTGACCCATTTTGGCTATCCAATCCAAGACGGGTCGCTGAGCATCGGTTTCCGCATTGAGTCCGCGTAAGGAAGCGGCGGCGTATTCAAAGGGCGATCTGATTTTACTGCGAAACGTATTCGGCGCGAAAAATTCCGGCGAAGTGATTATCGAGCGCAGTGTTTCACGAATCGAGCCGTCGGTGTTTAGAAAAACCTGTTTAGCGCGACTTATAACCGACGCAGGGGGATTATCGCCAATAAAACGACGAGCGAGTTTCGTTGCGATGAAACGCGCGGTCGAAGGGTTACGAGCGAGAATATCCAGAACGCGTTCGCCGTCGGCAATGCCGCCGCCAGCCGAAATTTTTTGCCCCAACACGATTTTTTCGCCGTTATCATGCGCCGCCGGATTATAAAAAAAGAGACCTTCTTCGTTCGGTTTGCGAATTGTCCAGCCGGTAAAGCAACGCGCTACTTCCTGAACGTCTTTTTGAGTATAGCCGCCGTTGACACCTAAACTATGAAGCTCCATCAATTCTCGCGCGTAATTTTCGTTAATACCGCCGCTTTGACGCGCTGGTTTGCCGTTTGCCGCCGGATATTTACGCGCGACGCTCGACTGCCAGTTGTCGAGGTAATAAAGCATTGCGGGCGAATGCGCGGTCGCGCCCAGCAAATCACGGAAACGCCCGAACGCGAAAGGACGAATGGCTTCGCGGTCAAAGCCGGTCAGTAATAAACGGTCGGAATCTTTTTGCGAGTAAATGCTGAAATGATTTTCCCAGAAATCAACTAAAACTTCGTTTAGCTGACGGGTGCTGTAAACAGCCCTCAAAAGTTTAGCTCTCTGCAATTCGCTGATGACTTGCTGCGGATTTTTCACAGGCGCTGGTTTCGGCATCGGTTTCGTAGCAGACGTCTGGCTTGCATCCGCATTTTCAACCGGCTTTTTCGCCTCATTCGACTTGGAATTTATCATTGCCTCTTTATTTTGCATTTCAGCATTCATCTGCTGCGCGGGAACATTAGTTCCGGGCATCGGCGAAGCGGCGGGCGTTACCGAAGGAACGGGAACCGGCGGTTTCGGCGGGTTATACTGTTCGGCAATTGCCGTCGTTGATAAAGAAAGGGTGGGAAGTTTGGCAAGTTTCGCCTCCAACGTAGAATCGTCAATTTCTCCGGGCTGAAGCTGCTGTTCAATATAAGCCTTAACACCTATCTTTTTGACTTGCTCAAAATCTCCTGGACGCGCGCCGAAGGTTAAGCGGTTTAGAACATGCGCCGCACGCTCATCCGGTTTCATCGCGCCTTTTGTTTTGACCTCAATGACATTGCTATTCAATTCGACATTACTATTCAATTCAATGCCGCTTTTCGTTGCTGCGAGTGGCTCTAAAATCAATAAAGTTTCGAGTAGGAGGACAATTATCAAACTCGCAAAATTTTGTTTCAGCATAATAATTCCTTATCATTAAATCTATAAATTACAATCTGTCCAAACGACCGCCGTCAACCCGCAGAGCGGCGCCCTGCAATCGTTAAAATCAGAGAATATTGACGCCGCGAGCTGCGAGCAGCACCAGCACGGTCAGCGAAATAAGTGATTGCAGCATCATCAGAACTTTCGCCCAGCGTTCCAATACCGGCACGTCGGTCGGCGAAAACGCAGTGCTGGTATTGAAAGCTAAAAAGAGATAATCAATAAAATTTGGCGACCATTCGTGTTCATCGGCTTCTGTTTTGGCTTCGGGCGTCATCGTCATCTGCGGAAAAAGAAATGCTCCGTCCTGATGCCCTGAAGTCTGTTCACGCCCGTGCGGACCGCCCGCGTCGAGCCGCCAATACCACAACGCAAAAACAAGAATATTAGTGACCCAGAGAGAAGCGGCGGAAAGCAGCAACTGAGTTGGAGTTTCCTGGTGTTCCGGCAGTGCGCCGATAAGCAGAATTACTGAGCCAATCATTCCGAGAGTGACGACTCCGTTGACCGTAAAACCCAGCACGCGATTGAGTCGGTTATTCCTTCTGACGTGCGTGACGACCGTCGGCACAAGCAGCGCAAGAACGACTGCGAAAAAAAGCCAGCGCGGACCGACAATCAGAGCGGACGGCAGCGCCGTGTATAAACCGCCGACGGCAATGACCGCAATCAGCGCGTGCCAGCGAGGCTCTGGGTCCCAGCGGTCTGGAATATTTTTTGCGCTTTTGCTCATTTACGAAGCCTACGCCGGGCGCGGCTAAGATTCAAGATGAAAAATTGATTCGCCGCTTTCGTCTCGCGCCGCGGCTTTTTGTTCGGTCGCCTGCATAATTTGTTCGACCAGTGTTTCCGGGCGCGTCGCCTGTTCCAAAATTTGAATTGTCGGGTCATCGTCAATCTCGACGCCGACTTTCGCAGCAATTTGTTCGAGTATTTGAAGTATTTTCGTGTTTTCCTGCTCGGTTAAAAGATTGATTTGTAAATCCAGATGATTGCGCCGTTCGGTCAGCCGCGTTTCCTGATTTTGACTGATGAGAATAAAGGTCGAAAGAAAAATCGCTTCTAGGGATACAACGAGAGTGAGAAACGTAAACGGAAAAGCGTCGAAATGTTCAATGCCTGGCAGCGAATTAGCCAGAACCCAAATGCCGAACCAAATGACGTGAACCCAAACGAAGGTCATACTTCCACAGAAGTCGGCGATTGTTTCGGCGAGTCTTTCGGTAGATGTCTGATTTTCTTTGGCGGCGGCTTCGAGTTGAAGAATACTTTTGACATTGGTCTGCGTTAATTCTTCGACCGTCGCGGGGCTGTGATAATCATCCGAATCAGTCTGAAGGTTGAAATCAGACTTCATTTTTTTGTTTAAGACTTCATCTTTAATAGTTTTTACCTCCTACACAAACGAAAATTTCCTTATAAACATTGCAAAAAATCCTAACTACAAAGCAAAGCGCATGCCGAAAAAACGCCGTAAATTGCGCAAAAATAAGATACTTTTACAAAATTCGATGTGGCAAAAAAGTAAAAAAAACATTTTCGCCACATATTTAAGTAAAGCAAATTGAAAAACCGCATATAGAAAGCAATCAAAGATAGTTACTGCTGCGAGGCACGAAAGTTGTTGTTAGGAGAAATGGAGATTTTATGATTGAATTATTTTTTATTAAATTGTCGCTGCTGTTTATTTTCAGCAGTCCGCAGGAATGGATTCTGGTCATCGCCGCTGTCGCTCTGCTTTTCGGAGCAAACAAACTGCCCGAATTAGCGAAATCTCTAGGTCAGACGCGCAAGGCTTTCAAAGAAGGAATGCGTGAAGCCGAAGAAGACGAAGCAAAAGAAAAGGCAACATTGCGAACTTTGCCGGCGTTAAAACCCGCTGTTACGGAAATTGACGACGAAACGCTGTTGGAAGAAATACGCCGCAGACGGGAAAAGGCGGCACAACTTGAATCAAGTTGAATTTCGGTATATAAAATCTAAAAAAAGATGCTATTAGGAAAAACAACCCGGAATGAGCATCGATAACTACAGCCCCAACCGATTATCAATCGAGCGGCTCGGGTCAATCCTGGATTTGATAAACCGCGCCGAAAAAGTCGAACATTCATTTGAAACCGCGCCGAAAATCGTTTTAAAACTCGAAAGCGGCGAGCTATATTTCGATTCGCTGCTTAATCTCGACACAGACGGCTCGATTTATTACGCGCAGGACGGTCAGGGACAAAATCAGACTTCGATTCAAAACGCGGACGGAACGCCGATTGACGCTGATTCCGTGCCGTATTTCGTTTTGCCGGAACACGGATTTTATCAGAAATTCGGCATAAAATTGGGCGACGTTGCCGCTGTAATCTACCGGGACAAAATCGAATTCGCCGTTTTCGCCGACGAATACGGGCATCAGCATTTAGAGGAGCAGTTGGGCGAAGGTTCGATTGCGCTGCATCGGTCGCTCGGACACGAAACCATAACGGCGGACGGAAAATTGATTGACGAAGCAATCGACGGAGATGTTATAACGATTGTTTTCCCCGATTCCGGCATCAAAGGAAATGCACAGACGCCGGAGAAAATTCGTGAAATCGGCAGTCGGCGTTTTCTCGAATTGGGCGGAATTTTGCCGTAATAATTTTGGTCAAAGGTTTTGAAGTTTTTTCTAAAGAATCTCTGCGGATAAAAATCGCTGTCGGTCAATCTAATCTTGATAAATAACTTGTAAATCGCATGTCCTTTAATTCTCAAAATCGTGCAGTATTTTATAGTGAAAACACTAGCCGCTGGCAAAGATTTCGCGGCACGGGTTTGGTTTTGGCAATCGTCGCGTCGATTTTTGCGGCGGTTTTTATCGTCAGCGTGCTGATCAATCCGTTTTTGCCGCAGCTTCAGTTGAAACCGCTCGCCGCTCTACCGCAAACCAAAGATGTTATTCCGACAGCCCCGGAAAAACCGATGACCGAGCGCGAATTGAATATAAAAAATATCGGCAAAGATGCCAAAGCCGAAAAAATCAAGCGCCAGCAATTGACGGACGAGAAGGCAAATCGAGCTTTGTCGGCAAACATTCTCCCGATTGAGCAATTACAGAATAAAGGACGACCGCTTTCAATTGGTTTTTACGTTAATTGGGACGATTCGAGCTACACTTCGCTCAAGCAAAATCTGAATGAACTCGATTGGGTCGTGCCGGAATGGATTCGATTGTCCGGCGACGAAAATAATCCGCTGATTCTGGATGTTGACGAAAAAGCATTGAAGCTTGTGCAGGAAAATAAACCGAATATGCCGCTCGTTCCGCTCGTCCAGAATTATAAAAACGAAGAATGGAATTCCGAAATTATTGCCAAAACGATTGCTACCGACGATTCACGCCAAAAGTTTATTAACGCTCTGCTCGAAACCGTCGCAAAAAATAAATTCGGCGGCTTGACCATCGACCTCGAAGAAATTCCGGCAAGCTCGCAGATGAATCTTTTCAAATTTATACAGTCGCTGCACGCCGAATTTCAAAAGCGCGGTCTGATTCTCGCGCAAGCCGTTCCGTTCGATAATTCCGATTGGAATTACAAGGCTTACGCCAATGTGACAGATTATTTAATGCTGATGGCTTATGACCAGCATTGGGCGACGAGCGAGCCGGGCGCGATTGCCGGGCAGGATTGGTTCGACGCGACTCTAAAAAAACGAATGGCGGAACTCTCGCCCGCCAAAACGGTCGTCTGTTTCGGAAATTACGCTTACAACTGGACACAGGGCGCAAAGGAAGCCGAAGACATTACGTTTCAGCAAGCCGTCCTGACGGCGAAAGAATCGCTCGATTCGCCGAACGATATAAAATTTGACCGCGCGACGAAAAACCCGCATTTCAGCTACACCGAAGACGACGGCAAAAATCACACGATTTGGTTTCTCGACGCGACGACGGCTTTTAACGAGCTGCAATCGGCGAAATCTTACGGCGCAGCCGGTTTCGCTCTCTGGCGTTTGGGCAGCGAAGACCCGTCTTTGTGGAGCATTTTTGGAGCAAGCAAAACAAACAATTCGATTTCGCCGAACGTGCTGCAAACGATTAAATATGGTTACGACGTAGATTTTGAGGGAACAGGCGAGATTTTGCAGGTCAAGGCTCAGCCGCAGGACGGCGAGCGCGATTTCAAAATCGAAAACGAGCAAATCACCGATGAAGTTTACCAAACAATTCCATCGTCTTATGTAATGCAGCGAACGGGCGACCGACCGGGAATGATTGCCCTGACTTTCGACGACGGACCAGACGCGGTTTGGACTCCGAAAATTCTCGACATTCTAAAGCAGGAAAACGTCCAAGCCGCGTTTTTTATTGTCGGAGAAAACGGGCAGAGTAATCCCGGTCTGGTTAAAAGAATCGTAGACGAAGGACACGAAATCGGCAATCACACATTCACGCATCCGAATCTCGGCGAAGTTTCGCACCGGATTACGGATTTGGAAATAAACGCCACCGAGAGATTAATCGAATCCTTAACCGGGCGCTCAACCAGATTATTTCGCGCCCCGTATTTCGGCGACGCCGAACCGCGCACGCCCGATGAAGTCGAACCGACTGTTCAAGCCCAGAACCTCGGCTACATAACCGTCGGTCTGCATCTCGACCCGGACGATTGGAAATTGCAAAATGACGACGGCAGCAAGCGGACGGCGGACGATTTGGTCAAAGAAACGCTTGATGCAGCAGCAATCACGACGCCGGAAGAACGCGGGCAAATCGTTCTTCTGCACGACGGCGGCGGCGACCGTTCGGCAACGGTCGAAGCTCTGCCGAAGATTATTCACGAATTGAGAAATCGCGGTTTTCAATTCACGAGCCTGGCAAATTTAGCGAATATGTCGCGCGACGAGGCGATGCCGCCGATTCCGCAGAATACAAATTTTCTGACACGCGCCGATTCAATCACGTTTTACGCTATTTCAACCGGCGGCTGGTTGATGAAATGGATTTTTCTGATTGGAATCGTTTTAGGCTTGAGCCGTCAGTTGATAATCGGATCACTTGCTTTCTCTCAATGGCTGCGCTCGCGCAATCGTGATTTGACGTATGCCGGTGAAGATTATAAGCCCTTTGTTTCAGTCGTCGTTCCAGCTTACAACGAAGATAAAATTATCTGTCGGACAATTGCAAGTCTTCTAGCTTCGGATTATCAGCATTTCGAAATTATCGTCGTCGACGACGGCTCGCCCGACGACACTTTGAAAATCGTCCGTGAAAATTTTTCCGGCAATCAGCAGGTAACAATTTTCACAAAGGAAAACGGCGGCAAAGCCGAAGCGCTGAACTTTGGCTGGAGGCGGGCAACCGGCGAGATTATCATTGGGCTTGACGCCGACACGCTCTTTACAAAAGGCACAATAACCGCGCTTGTCCGGCGTTTTGCCGATGAGCGAATCGGCGCTGTCGCCGGAAACGCCAAAGTCGGAAATCGAATAAATATCGTCACCAAATGGCAGGCGCTCGAATACGTTACATCGCAAAATCTCGACCGGCGCGCCTTCGCCAGTTTGAACTGCGTCACAGTCGTTCCCGGCTCAGTCGGTGCGTGGCGGCGCGAGGTTTTAGAAGAAATCGACGGATTTTCAAGTGATACTTTAGCCGAAGACCAAGATTCGACTATTCAAGTTCGCAAGTTAGGCTACAAAATCGGTTATGAGGAAAACGCGATAGCTTGGACCGAAGCGCCCGACTCTTTGCGCGGGCTGGCTAAACAGCGTTTTCGCTGGTCTTACGGAACTTTGCAGTGTATGTGGAAACATAAAAAAGCATTGCTCAATCCGAAATACGGCACGCTCGGCTTTGTCGCAATGCCGAACGTCTGGATTTTTCAAGTAATTTTTCCGCTGATTTCGCCTTTGATGGATTTGATGTTCATCTGGTCATTCGCCTCGGCTTTTATCACGTGGCGTGAACACGGCAAGGAATATTCGCCCGCCAATCTCGAAGCCGTGATGTATTATTACGCTCTGTTTTTGGCGGTTGACTGGTTGGGAGCGTTTTTCGCCTTTTTGATGGAGAAAGGGGAGCAGAAAAGTTTGCTAGGGTGGCTGTTTTTTCAGCGTTTCGGGTATCGTCAGGTGATGTATCAAGTAATGTGCAAATCGGTTTTGCGGGCGATTCGCGGTACGATTGTCGATTGGAACAAAATCGAAAGAAAGGCGACGGTCGAAGCGCAGCACAGTTAAACGACAATGCCGCCAAATCGCAAAAGAATAGAAATACCTTTTTACGATTTGGCGGCATTGTCGTTTCGGCGACACTTCAAAAACGAATAATGGTTTCTCTAAATTGATTTCTAAGACTTTAAAGTTCGCCGATGCTTCCAGTGCTTCCAGCGCCAATTTATGTCGAGCGGATTCATGGTTTTGTGTATTCCTAAAAGAACGTTGAATCTAAGTTTCACGTAATAACAAAAAAATAAAAACATAACCAATTAACCTTGTAGAATAATTCAATCGCAAGAGTTCAATAAAGAAAAACTAAATATAAAAGTAAGCTTCCGCCGCAAAAATATAAGACAAAAAGCGGCTTACATTATTCTATCCCTCGTTTGCTGTCCTTTGAGTTGTTCGCGCAAAAGCCTTTCAAGCAGCCGGATTTGCTGTTGTTGCATTTCAACTAATTGTCCCCACTTTTGGTCGCGTAATTCGTCGAATTTTTCGTGCAGATTATAAATTTCCAGCTCGGCTTTAAGATTGATTTCGTAATCGTGCGCGGCATCAATCCGGTCTCGAATTGCCTGTCGATTTTGCGACATCATAATTACCGGCGCCTGCAAAGCCGCTAGCATCGAGAGAAAAAGGTTTAGGAGAATATATGGATACGGGTCAAATGATGCGTCTCGATTAGCCAAAACAAAGGAGTTTATAATTACCCAGAAAACCAGAATTCCAAAAAAGATACCTATAAATTTCCAGGAACCGCCAAAAGAAGCGATAGAATCGGCAGTTCGTTCACCAAATGTCCGTTTCTCTTCAAGAGCTTTATTGGTATTGCGGGCGATGCTAGAGCGATTTTCAATTGATTCAATTACTTTTTGCTCTCTATGAGTCAGTTTCTCCCAATCGCGTTGTAATAGCGTTTTTGCAAGTTTTTCAAATCTTGTAATCATTTTTTACCAGCCTTTTCTGTTTGCTGAAAGCAATGATTATGCCGCAAGTTCCTTTGCGAGACAGCCTTGTTCTGTTAGCCAATTACGCAGCAATTCGTTTTGTGTAACAATAAAAGCGTGGCGTTTTGGATTTTCCGACAATTTTGCCACATCAAAATAAAAAAGATTTGTTCCCTTTTCAACAGACAAATCATAAATTCGAGCAGGGCTGCTCGCCTTATAAAATGCAATTAAAGCTGGCATTAAGATTGCACCTTATTTTTAGAGCAATAAAACTTTCTAAAAATTAAGCTAATCAGCCAAAAGTACATTCACTTTTCCTGAACAACGGGAAATATGGGGGAAAACTCAAATCGCGGTTTCGATTGTTTGGTTTTCCGGCTTTCGACCGTTTATTTCGTGTTAATATTTTGTTTAAGTTCATTAAATTTTTTTATGTATCATTTAATTCTAGCTGCCGAGTTAATGTTTGGTGCGAGCGCGAGCCTTACGGCGTTCTATCTGCGTCGAAAGTATTTAACACTAAAAAGCTCCTTTCCGCTTTCATCTGCTGCCGGCAAGGAAAATCTTTTACGACTGCAAAAGATTTATGGTTACAGCGCGCATTCATTAGTAGCAATTTCGATAAACGCCAGAAGCTGGTTCGACTTTAAGACGCAAAGCGGTCTTGCTTTTACAGAACACGGAAAAATCCGACTTGTTGCCGGAGAAATGATGGCGGAAGACGAACAACTTCAGGTTGCCGTTCATAAATTCATTGAACAAGCTAAAATGGCTAATAAACTCGTCGCTTTCCTTCCGACAACCGAAAAATTTGCAAAAGCGGTCGCTCCGCTAGGATTTGAAGCAGTAAAAATCGGCGCGTCTCCATATTTTGATTTACAGACGTGGAATCCGCGCGGTGACAAAGCAAAAAAAATGAGGGCGGGTGTCAATCAAGCAAAACGGGCAGGCGTTTCGGTGGAACAGGTAAGCGAATTCGACAAGATTTTCCGCGACGAGGTATTGGATTTAAGTGAAAGCTGGCTGAAGACCAGACGCGCAAAAATCAAATTCGGCTGGTTGTTTGAGCTTGCGCCGTTTCATCACTCTGTGTATAAAAAATACTTTTCCGCTCGTGATAGCGGGGGAAAATTGGTCGGACTACTTGCCGCAAGCCCAATTCCCGCCCGCGAAGGCTGGTATCTCGAAGACGTTTTGCGCTACGCTCATTCACCGAAAGGCACGACCGATTTGCTGGTCTATCAGGCGTTGAAAAAGTTCGCCGGCGAAGGCGCAAAACTGGCGACTCTCGGCACTGTGCCGCTAGCTTCTGACGGCGCAAATTCTCTAGTAACGAGCAAATATCATTTTGCGGAAAAAATTCTTCTATTTTCGAGTAAGAATTTCAATTCTCTATATAATTTCAATGGCTTGCGCCGCTTTAAAGCCAAATTTGTTCCGAGTTGGTGGGAAAGCGAGTATATTTTGCTGCCAAAAGGATTTCTTGTCTCGCCGCGCGTTATAAATACTTTGCTTCACGCTGTTTTGCAGGACGGCTTACTCTCGCTTATTAAACGTCAAAAAATATGAAAAAATTTTACATTGGCAGTATGAAGAACAAAAAGAAATCTTTGATAATCGCTTTTGGCAAGATTTCAAATTAGGAATGATTTTGAAAGTTCCGGATTGATTTTTTCTGACGATGTTCAGATTAAACTTTAATAAAAATTCCTTTTCGATACAGAATCCACATTAAAAAAAGCCAAATCGAAACGAATGAAACGGCATACATCAGCGACGCTTCAATAGGTGAACCGAGCGGAAGAAAAATTCGATTAAAAATCGCTTCCTGCAAAGAAAATGTTCGACCGTGCGAGTCTTGTAATTTAATCAAATCTAAAATAGCCTGCATAATCGACGAACCGACGTATAATGCAATCGCGTTGACGCCTAAAACCACGAAAGGTTTCGACCATTTTCGGTAACCTTTGATGTCAATCAGCCAGTAGCAAAATCCGAATAAACATAAAGCTAATCCGGTTGTACAAAGAACATACGAACTCGTCCACAAGTTTTTATTGAGCGGAAACCAGAAACTCCAAATCCAGCCGAGCGCCGTCAGTACGAAGCCGACGAAAAACATTGCCAAGACTTTTTCATTTTCAATTTTTCTACGTCTTAACAATTGTCCGGTTAAAACTCCGGTCAAAGTTGTAGCGATTGCGGGAAGGGTCGAGAGAATTCCTTCCGGGTCAAAAAACCTCGATTCTTTCCAAATATGATTTTCCGTTAAAATCGCGCGGTCGATGTATGCCGCTAAGTTACACGCCTTGTCGTTAAAGCCGGTAATTTCGCAGCCGGGAACGTTTATTAAAGTCATCAAAGCCCAGTAGATTAACAGCAGAGCAACGACAATTAAAGTTTGTTGTTTCCAATTTGTTTTCAGAAAAATGAAAGCCGAAACCAGATAACAAATGGCGATTCGCTGTAAAACGCCCATAATTCGTACGGTCGAAACGTCAAGAAATTCACCGTTCGTCAGGTTGTAAAATGGAAAAGTCGCAGCGAGCAAGCCGAGGGCGAAAATCAACGATGAGCGCCGCAGAATTTTACTGTAAATTTCCCGATTGACGCCGCCTACGTCAACTCGTTTGCCCAACGCCAGCGAAATCGACACTCCGACGATAAAAAGGAAAAAAGGAAAAATGAAATCCGTCGGCGTCGCGCCGTGCCATTCGGCGTGTTCGAGCGGCGGATAAATCGCGTCCCAGGTTCCCGGAGAGTTGACTAAAGCCATCGCCGCGATTGTCATTCCGCGAAATACGTCGAGTGAAAGCAGTCGCGGCGAATTCGGCGTATTGTCTGCGAGTATTTCTTGCTTTTTAGACTTTAAATTTCCGATAAAAAGCCCGCCGAGAATGGCTGTAAAAACGAATAATTCGACGACGTAGCGCGGTTCGGGATTTTCGACGCTCGACAAAAATGCGATACGTGGAAAAACCATCAAAAAAACCAGCAAAAGCCAGCGCAAGGTGTTCGGGTTTTTGCGATTGCGCCACAAAAACATCGTTCCGCCGAATGCGAGCAAAGTATAAATCCACATTGAGGCGGCAAAAACGGGCAGCCATATTTCCTGATGTTCGTCGTAATCTAAATTGTCGGTCGGCGAAAGCTCGCCGCCGAACGGATAATAGAGCGAATGCGTATCGAACCACTGTGAAACGGCGCGTTTGAGCGGAAGCAAAACGTAATAACGAAACGGCGCGCGACTAATTCGCTCGCCGGCGATCGCCGAAAACTCGACATCGATTTCTGGCGTTATTTTCACGTTTTGCGAAGTATTGTTGTCATCTTCATCGTCCGAAGATTGTTCGTCGCTTCCGTTTTCGTCGGCATTGTCGTTTTGATCTTCATCGCTTTTATCATTGGAATCGGCAGAATTGTCGTCGGAAGAATCATCAGAATTTTTATTAGCTGAATCCATCGAATTACCTTGTGCGTCTTTTGCCGTCGAGTCGGTCTGCTCTTTTTCTGTTTGAGATTCTAGCGAAATATTATATTGTGCCAGCAAGGCTGCAACGCGCTCTTGCTCTTCATCCGAATCAAAAGCTTGCGCAGGAATTCGTTTAATGTCGATTCGTTTTTCGTCTAAGTTCCATAGCATCGGCTCGACGAAACGCCAATCGTCAACCCACGTTCGCAGCCATCGGTCGTAGCCGTGCGGCACGAATTCGCCGGGCATTTCGGCATGCGCGGGCGCGAGCGGCTGAAACAAATGAAAAACCCGCTCGTTGCGAATTGTCCAAGGCGCGAGAATCAGCGCGAAAGCAAGTGAAAAAACCGCGCCGTGCCAACCGACATCAAATAAACGTCGCGTAAATTTCGGCGAATTCTCCGTTTTTATGAATAGACCGGAAATAACCAGCGTTAAACCGATTCCGGCTGCAAATAAACCGCTGTCGGGACGAAACAGAACCGCAGTGCCCGAAAGAAATCCGGTTAAAATCCACCATAACAGAGATTTTTTTGCTTCTTTCGCCTTAAAAGCAAACGTCGCCGTCAAAGTCATCGCCGCCATTAAAAAAACCGTTAATGTCTCGGTCAAAAGCGTTGCGACATAAATCACCGTGAACGGACACAAAGCAGCCAAAATAAATGCCCAAACCGCATTTTTGCTGCGGCGTTTTTCATCTTCCGCAAATTGCTGGGCAATAAAAGCGCAAATGATGCAGGTCGCGGTGTCAAAAAAGGCTTGAACGATGCGAACGGCTAAGTCGTTTCCGTGACCAAAAATACTGTAGACGGCAGCGATAAAAAGCGGATAACCGGGCAGGCGAATTAAAGTCGGGTCAAATGGTGGTTGAGATTCAATCGAAAAAGCTTTTTGCTCAAGTAAATTAACGGCAAGCTGCGTATAAATTCTTCCATCGCCTGGTTCGTCTGTAGCGAGAAAATAGGCGACACAGATTCTGGATACAAGCGTCAAAAGAATTAAGGCTGTGACCCACAATACCGAAAACCATTTGCTCTGTCGTAATCTCTCTAACAAATTTTTGTCCGTTTTATCCTAAATTTTATCAGTAAAGCTGTGATTCAGCCAAAATTTTCTAAATAAAGGGTATTTTTGATTGTCTAATTTATATAAAAACTTAACGGATTGGCGAACTACTATTAAATCTTAAAACTAAATTAGCCAAAAACTGCATTTTTAAATTGAAAAATCTATTATTTATAACGCAATGTTGAAAGGAGTATTTCTAAATGGTCGCAACGTGTCTAAACACCTTGAAAATCTTAAACCGCGTTGAAAACATTGATAAAACTGGTAGTTTAATACCTTGAGTGAAAAGGGTAGTTTTTGGGCATGTGGTTTACTGGATTGAAAATTTTTCAAAATAGAGACTGTCTAAAATTACTTATCAAAATTGCATCTCGGGCGGTGAATCCTTTAGAACAAATAAGTTTGTTGTCTTTTGACCAATCGAAGTTGGTAATTTGCTCGGCTGTAAATATGGAACGGAACGACGAGAACTGAGATTCCTTCAACCCTCGACACGGGCGCAAACACCGTTTCGACTTCGGGCATCACCAATTTCTCCAATTGGGCAATCTCGCGGTGGCATACACCGCGCCTTCCATCACGGCGGCAACCGGCTTGACGCGACAGCAAGGAACGGCGGCGAGCAATTCAACCATCGCCGCCCTCACCGACGACGGCGGCGCGGGCGCGTTCATCGTGACCGTCACGACCCTGAATCCGTCAGACAAAGAAGAACTTCGATTGTTGCGATTTATTCGCACTTTGCGCTCAACACGCCGTGGATGTCTGCGCTCCCGGCACGACGCTTCTTATTTTTCTCGCAAAATTCCGCTTTTTAAAATATATCGACTTGCATATCAAGACTATTTGGCAAACTCCCGCAGCGTTTCAGATTAATCTTTTTCGCGCCCGACAGTGACCGTTCAAGGTTCTCCTGGCGGACGCGAATTTTTACGGCAATAATTCAGACCGATAAACAGGCATCGGCAAGAAAATTTAGAAATTTCGTAGAAATTTCGTAAAAATTTCGTTTTTCTTTCGTTACTTTTCAGTCTTCCGAAATCTAAACTTTTATGTTTGGTTAAACTGAATAATTTTTTATTACCAGGTAGATAAAGCGAGAGATTATGAAAATCACCAATAAAGCGCAGGCGAATCTGATTAGGCGAACCCACTCGACCATTACTCTTGCGATCCTCGGCATATTACTTTTAACTTTTGCCGTGACAGGTGCGCAAGCCGCCGAATTTTCATTGTTTGAATCGGTTAAAAATCTCTTGAGCCGGCAAGCGTCGCAAAACCGGACACCGCTTGCGGCACACTCGCAGGGGCAAGAATCGAATGAGTTGTCTTCCTCTGCTCGTCCATCCGTAACGATGGATGCACCCGCGTTTTTTTGGAGTAACGCGGATAATTCTGCTTGGTTAATTACAGAAGAACCATTTCTTAAAGTTGTTGTCGCGCCCCCGACGCTCGGCAATTATGCGAACACAACAATTGCTCTCGCAGGCAACACAATCATCACGCCAAGCGCCGCCCCGACCAATGCGGCGAGCGCGACTGCGACAACCATCGCCGCTTTTAAAGGCAAATTGGAAGTTGACCCGGCGACCGGAGTTGTGCGCGTTACAAACGCGCATCCGGCAAATCTCACCGGGCAAACTTATCCGGTGACGGTGACGGCATACGCCGCAGATGGAACAACGACTACGAAAACATTCAATCTCGCGGTGACGACTCCGGCGGGCTGCAATGCGTTCGTTCCGTTGTCATTTGGGGCGAATAATATCAGTTTCGGCGGCAGTCAATCAGTGGCTGTCGGAGATTTCAACGGCGATGGCAAACAGGATATTGTCACGGCTAATAATAACAGCAGCGTTGCCTCGGTGCTGCTTAGAAACTCGGCAAATAACGGATTCGACCCAAAGGTTGATTACACCGTCGGCAGTAATCCTCGATCAGTCGCAGTCGCAGATTTTAACGGCGACGGCAAACAAGACGTTGTGACGGCGAACTATACAAATCACAATGTCTCGGTTTTGCTCAGAAACGCAGCGAACACCGGATTCGACGCGGCGGTTAATTTTGTCACCGGCACTAATCCTATTTCGGTTGCAGTCGGAGATTTTAACGCCGATGGCAAACAAGATATTGTCGCGGCTAATTTCGGCACAGGCGTTAATGCCGTCTCGGTGCTGCTCAGAAACGCGGCAAACAACGGATTTGACGCGAAGGTTGATTACGCCGTCAACAATAGTCCCGTCTCTGTAGCGGTCGCAGATTTTAACGGTGATGACAAACAGGATATTGTCGCGGTTAACAATCAAAGCAGCGGTGTCGCCTCGGTGCTGCTCAGAAATGCGGCGAACACCGGATTTGATCCAAAGGTTGATTTCAATGTCGGCTTCAGTCCTACTTCAGTGGCAGCCGGAGATTTTAACGGCGACGGGAAACAAGATTTTGCGACGGCTAGCGGTAACGGTGACAATGTTTCGGTGCTGCTCAGGAATGCGGCAAATAACGGATTTGATTCAAAGGTTGATTACGGTGTCGACGACAATCCGGTTGAGCTAACAGTCGGAGATTTCAACAACGACGGGAAACAGGATATTGTCACGGCGAACTCCGGCTCCGGCTCCGCCTTCAATAATATTTCGGTGCTGCTCAGGAATGCGGCAAACACCGGATTCGACGCGAAAATTGATTTCAATGCCGGCACCAGCAGTGTCGGAGCCGTGGCGGTCGGAGATTTTAACGGAGATAACCGACAGGATATTACCGCACTTAACACCGGCAACGTCAGAATTTATGTTTTGCAGCGGGTCTGCAATAATCCGCCCGGCTTTACCAGCGTTACTAATCAGATTCGCGCCCAAGGAGTTACGTCTAATTCGCAAATCGCCGTTGTCAACGACCCGGAAACTGCTGCGGGCGGCTTGACCGTCACGGCGACGACCGTTCCTGCCGGCATCACCGTGAGCAACATCGTCAATACGAACGGGACGATCACCGCCGATGTCGGCGCCGGAATCAGCACTCCGGCGGGCGATTATACGGTCGTCTTGACCGTTTCGGACGGCGGGCTGTCAACAAACGCCAATCTGATTGTGACGGTTGTATTTCCGACACGAGAAATCGTTGTTAGAGGCAACAACGTGATTATTGCGGATGGTGACAACACGCCGTCACTTGCAGATCACACCGATTTTGGTCCGGTCGCACTGGCAAACACACGCGAACGTACTTTTACGATTGAAAACATCGGAGCGACCACGCTGACAATCGGAACGGTTACGGTTACGGGCGGGCAGGCTGCCGCATTTACAGTCACGCAACAACCGGCTGCTTCGCTCCAATTGTTTGGCACGACGACCTTCAAGGTCAGATTCGCTCCGCCGGCTTTAGGCTTGCACTCGACAACCGTCAGCTTTGGCAACAATGATTCTGATGAAAACCCGTTTGATTTTGTCATTCAAGCAACCGGCATTACAGCTCCAACGCTCGGCGACTATGCAAACACAACAATTCCCTTGAGCGGAAACACAACCGTCACTCCAAACGCCGCGCCCTCAAACAACACATCCGCGACGGCGACGACCTCGCCTGATTTCAAAGGTAAATTGGAAGTTGATCCGACGACGGGCGTAGTTCGCATCACCAACGCGCATTCAGCAAACGGTGCGGGCGAATCATATTTAGTGACGGTCAGGGCTTACAACGCGGGCGGGGCGACAACGAAACCATTTAATCTCACCGTCACGACTCCTACGGGATGCAGCACGTTCAACGCATCGGCATTTGCCTCATCGTCTTATCCAGCTTCCATTTCCAGCGCTAACTCTCCGGCAGTCGCAGATTTCAATGGCGATGGTAAACAAGACATTGTTACGGGCAGCGGTTCCTCTTTTGGCAACACTATATCGGTCTTGCTCAGAAATGCATCAAACACCGGATTCAATGCGGTTGTTAATCTCACGGTCGGCACTTATCCTTTCTCGGTAGGAGTGGGAGATTTTAACGGTGACGGCAGACCGGATATTGTTGCAGCTAACAACAGCAGCAACAATATCTCGGTGTTGATGAGAAACGCGGCAAACACCGGATTCGATCCAAAGGTTGACTTTGCTGTCGGTAATGGTCCTCTCTCAGTGGCAGTCGGAGATTTCAACGGCGACGGCAGACCGGATATTGCGACGGCTAACTCTAGCAGCAACAATGTCTCGGTGTTGATGAGAAACGCGGCAAATGACGGATTTGACGCGGCAGTTAATTATGCTGTCGGCAATGGTGCTGCCGGAGTAGCGGTCGGAGATTTCAACGGCGATGGTAAACAGGATATTGCCGCCACTAATAATACCAGCAACACCGTCTCAGTACTGCTCAGAAATTCGACAAACGATGGATTTGACGCTCCGGCTAATTATACAGTCGGCACGGGTCCTCTCGCAGTAGCGGTCGGAGATTTCAACGGTGACGGTAAACACGATATTGTTGTGAATAATGCTGGCAGTGGAGGAAACACAGTGTCGGTGCTGCTCAGGAATGCGGCGAACAACGGATTCGACGCGGCGGTTAATTATCCCAACAACGTTTACTCTTTCGCAGTGGCAGTCGGAGATTTCAACCACGACGGCAAGCAAGACATTGCCACGTCTAACCAAACCAACGGTGTGGCGGTCTTATTGAGAAATGCGGTAAACAACGGATTTGATGCAAAAGTTGATTTCAGTGTCCCGAATTCCGGTAACTCAGTTGCAGTCGGAGATTTCAACGGCGATAACCGACAGGATATTGTTACGACCGACACATTCTCTAATGTTCGGGTCTTACAGCGTGTTTGCAACAACGCGCCGAGTTTTACCAGCGTCACTAATCAGACCCGGCTGCAAGGCGCTTCGTCTAACTCGCAAATCGCCATCGTTAGTGACCCGGAAACCGCTGCGGGCGGCTTGACCGTCACGGCGACGACGGTTCCAGCGGGAATCACGATTAGCAATATCGTCAACACAAACGGCACGATTACCGCCGATGTCGGAGCGGCAGTCAACACTCCGGCAGGCGATTACACTGTGGTTCTAAGCGTCTTTGACGGTCAACTGTCAACAAACGCCAATCTCATTGTGACGGTTACGCCGATAGCGCAGGAAGTTGTTGTCAGAGGCAACAACGTGATTATTGCGGACGGCGACAATTCACCGTCACTTGCAGATCACACTGATTTTGACTCTGTTGCAATCGGCAGCACACGCGAGCGCACTTTTACGATTGAAAACATCGGAGTAAACCCGCTGACAATTCAAAACGTGACAATTTCCGGCGGACAGTCCGCCGCTTTTTCCGTCACCCAGCAGCCCGCTTCGTCGGTTGCCGCAAACGGTTCGACAACTTTCAAAATCAGGTTCGCCCCGACCGCGCTCGGCACACAATCAACGACCATCAGCTTCGGCAACAACGACGCGGACGAAAATCCGTTCGATTTTGCGGTTCAGGCGACCGGCATCGCGGCTCCGACGCTCGGCAATTACGCGAACACGACAATCCCTTTGAGCGGAAATACAACCGTCACGCCGAGCAGCGCACCGACCAACGCGACGAGCGCGACCGCCACAACCACCGCCGATTTCAAAGGCGAGTTGGAAGTTGATTCGACGACCGGCGTGGTTCGCGTGACAAACGTGCATCCGGCAAACCGCGCGGGCGAATCCTACTTAATAACGGTGACGGCTTACAATGCGGGCGGCACGACGACGAAAACATTCAATCTGACGGTGACCACTCCGCCGACCTGCCCTCTGTTCGACGCGACGACATTTGCTCCGGTGGTTAATTATGCTACCGGTTTCGGCTCCAATCCCGTCGCAATGGCAATCGGAGATTTCAACGCGGACGGCAAACAGGATATTGTCACGAATTACTCCGCCAGCGGCAGCATCTCAGTTTTGCTCAGAAACGCGGCAAACGACGGATTTGATTCGCCGGTTAATTTACCTGCCGGTTTCAGTCCTCGCTCGGCAGCGGTCGGAGATTTCAACGCGGATGGCAAGCAGGATATTGTTGTGGCGACCTCCGGCTCTGGAAACACGGTCGTCTCGGTTTTGCTCAGAAACGCGGCGAACAACGGATTCGATGCGAAAATTGATTACCCCGCCGGAACTAATCCTCAAACAGTGGTGGTCGGAGATTTCAATGGCGACGGCAAACAGGATATTGCCGCGACTAACTCTAACGCCAGCGGCACAATCTCGGTGCTGCTGAGAAACGCGGCGAACAACGGATTCGACGCGCCGGTTAGTTTCGCCGTCGGCAGCAACCCGGGCGCACCGGCAGTCGGAGATTTCAACGGCGACGGCAGACCGGATATTGTTGTGGCTAATTATAACAGCAGTGACCTCTCGGTTTTGTTCAGAAACGCGGCAAACAACGGATTCGACCCGGCATTTAATATAACCGTCGGAACCAATCCAGGTTCAGTCGCCGCGGGAGATTTTAATGCGGACGGAAGACAAGACATCGTTTTTAGCGGCGGCTCTTTCGGAAGCAGCGCCGTCTCGGTGTTGCTCAGAAACGCGGCAAACAACGGATTCGATGCGGCAGTCGGTTACGTCACCGGCGTCAATCCTTTCGGCGCGGCGGTCGGAGATTTCAACAATGACGGGAAACAGGATATTGTGACTGCCAACTACAGCAGCGCCGCCGTTTCGGTGTTATTGAGAAACGCGGCAAACACCGGATTCAACCCCAAGGTTGATTTAGCCGTCGGCGCCGGTCCTTTCACAGTAGCGGTGGGAGATTTCAACGCCGACGGTAAACAGGATATTGTCACGGCTAACCAGTCCAGCGATAACGTCTCGGTTTTGCAGCGCGGCAACTGTCCGCCTTTCGTTGTCCCGACAATCGGCTTGACCAGACAACAAGGCAGTCCGGCAACTAATTCGCAAATCGCCGCCGTCGAAGATTTTGAAACTCCGGCGGGAAATTTGAGCGTCCAGGCGACGACGATTCCGACGGGAATGACCGTCGGCAGCATCATCAACAGCAACGGAACGGTCACGGCTAATGTCGGGGCAATCTGCGCGGCGACAGTCGGGAATAACTCGATTGTTTTGACCGCCACCGATGCCGGCAATGCTTCGACAAACGCTAATCTGATTGTCAATGTGACGGCGAATACTCCGCCAACATTGGTCTATCCGAATGCTTCGGTCACATCGAACGGTTCGACCACCGTCAATCCTTCGACCGCTACCGATAACGTCGGCATTTCTTCTTATTCGCTGCAATCACAGGGAACTTACACCGGCACAATTTCGGTCAACAGCGC
The DNA here is from genome assembly GCA_964235785.1 of uncultured Pyrinomonadaceae bacterium. GTDB lineage: Bacteria > Acidobacteriota > Blastocatellia > Pyrinomonadales > Pyrinomonadaceae. The sequence goes on from CAXSBF010000032.1 coordinate 34,032, forward strand.
GACCGGAGCCGTTTCAATCGGCAGTGCAGCACCGGTTGGAGCGCACACGATTACAATTCGAGCGACCGACAACTGCACTGCGACAACCGACGCCAGTTTTACGCTGACCGTCAATCAACCGCCCGCCATCACCAGCGCCAACAATACGACCTTTACTGTCGGCGCAGCCGGTTCTTTCACATTCACGGCAACAGGTTCGCCGACGCCGGCTATTTCAAGAACCGGTTCGCTTCCGGGCGGAGTGACGTTTACCGACAACGGTAATGGCACCGCCAGCCTCACGGGAACACCCTCCGCCGGATCGGGAGGAACTTATCCGCTAACGATTACGGCATCAAACGGCGTTTCACCCAATGCCACGCAGAGCTTTACACTGACTGTTAATCAAGCTCCGACATTTACCAACGCAAACAATACAACTTTCACAGTCGGTTCGGCGGGCAGTTTCAATGTCACGACAAGTGCCTTTCCGCAGGCTACGTCAATCACATTCACCGGAACATTGGCATCCGGTGTAACATTTACTAACAACGGCAACGGAACTGCGACAATTGCAGGAACACCGGCAGCCGGAACAGGCGGCAGCTATCCGCTAACTATTACAGCTTCCAACGGCATTTCGCCAAATGCAACACAAAACTTTACGCTGACGGTCAATCAAGCTCCGGCGGCATCATATGAAGGCGATGTTAATCCGCGACCGGCGCAAGTGGGTAATCCTGTTCCCGGTCAAAGCGGCGACGGTGTCGTCACTTCGGGTGATGTCACGCAAGTTCGGCGATTTGCGCTCGGACTCGACACGCCCGATGCGCCGCCGAATGCCTCGAATGAGTTTCAGAAAGCCGACTGCGCTCCGCTCTCGACGCACGGCGACGGCATTATCGCCTCGGGCGACGTTACCCAAGCCAGACGTTATGCTCTTGGACTCGATTCACGGCAACTTACAAGCAGTCTCACTGCGCTTTCAATGCTGCTGACATCTGCACCTGATGCGGATGATTCGGTCGAAGCGCAGACGGACGGTAGCTTTGAGCTTGCGGCACCAATGAATCATCCGCGAACGGTGTATCCTTCGACCGTCTCGCGAGTGGGCAATACCTTGACGGTCGGTGTTTATCTGAACACTTTTGCGGGCGAGACGCTTGCCAACTCCCTGAGCTTTACCTTGAACTTCAACACGGCTCATTTGAGCAGTCCGACCAATATTCGATTGGGTTCGGGCGGCAATTCAGCCACTTTGGGAACTAATGAAAACCAGGTGGGAAGCGGCATCCTCGGCATTCTGCTGGATTTGCCGCCCGGTTCGCCGGCGCCTGTGGCGGGCAGAACCTTTGCCACGGGAAATCAGCAACTGGTCTTGATCGATTTCACTGTGGCGGCAGGGGCGCCATCGACGAGCAATGTGTTTTTCACCTCGACGCCGACGCCGCGCTTTATCGCCGACGTGACAGCCAATCGGCTGGACGATGCGACGACCTTTACGGGCACGGCGGCGGCGTCGCCGGCAAGCATTTCGCTGACCGGACCGACGGCGGCGGAGGCGAGAATCGCGGGACGAGTCAAGAATACAGCCGGAGCGGGCATCGGAGAAGTCGAGGTGACGGTGCTGGATACCTCCAGCGGCGGGATGCAGACGGTCAGGACGGCGGAGGACGGCACATATCGGTTTGACGGATTGGCGGTCGGAGGCGATTACGTGGTTGAGGCAAAGTCGGCGGGTTACAGTTTCAGTCCGGCGAGTCGGCAAATCTCGTTGACGGAGGACGTGGCGGAGGAGGATTTCATCGCTACAGCAACGAAGAAGCGCACTAGAATAGCGTTTCGTTAATCGAACAGATAACCTTGTAACTAATTAAACAGAGCAAGGCTAAACTGTGACAAAAAGAAGCGAGTGGTTGGCAAAACAAAAATTGCCAACCACTCGCTTCTTTTTTATTTGTTTTGCAAAAAGCTTTTTAACATATTACTTATTTGTATTTCCAAGGGAAGGTTCAACTATGAAAGTGTGGAAATATTGATTTGTTATCAAAAACTACCCCTTTGAAATGAGTGAAAATGATAGCAACAACTGTCCAAAAAAGTTCTTTTTGGACATGCTGTTTTTCACTCTCTCAAACTCAATAAAAATCAGTGTTAAACAGTTTCGTTTTTCTAGGGGTTTTTGGACATCTCTAAAGACGGTTGGAATGTCAAGCCAAACTTCTCCCGCGTCGCCATCCGGCAACTTTGATTTTGACTATATTATTTAACAATTCACCTTCGTTCATTTTACTTGGTTTGTCGTTTTGGTCTGATTCTTTTAACGTGGTTCAGACCGATCTGGTAAAGCCATTCGGGAGGCTCACTTGATTCATCTCTCCGGGTATCGGCAAGACACATGAGTTATCGTGCCTTTTTGCCCCTGATGTATGGATTCGCTCTAACTTCTCCTTCTCTGGAAAAGTTAGGTTGGCTAGCTCTATCACCCAGCGGTCATTTAGACCTTGTCCAAAATCGAGCATTGCCAACTGCTTTTGCCACGCCGGTCAAACTCTTCTGCAGTGATGTTATCCCGCAGCATGATTGCTAGTTTGACCAAAAGTTTACGAGCCGTTGCTGTTTTGGCGACGGCTATCGGTTTCCGTTTCGCAAGTCCTTTGTAAAAAGCTTTGAGTCGGGCGTCATATCGAATAACGATGTTCGCCGATTGTCCGAGCAAGCCTCTCAAGAGCGGCGAGCCTGCCTTGCTGATTCTGCCGAAGCGAGTTTTGCCGGCACTGGATTTCTCCAACGAATCCAAACCGGCAAAGGCGATCACTTGCTTGGACACTTTTTCAAAACGCGACACATCGCCTAAAGTGTGAACCATTGCTAAAGCCGTCAGATAACCGACTCCGCGCTGGGTAAGCAAAAGCTGAACCTGTTTGTCTGATGATGCCTTTCGATTGAGCCAGCTTTGAAGTTCACGGATTTGCTTAGTGAGCTGTTCCAACAAACTGAACAAATGATCACGCTGCATTTGCCCCGATTCATTCATTGGCACGGCTTTGAGCAAACTCTGAAAACCGAGTGTTTTCATTTTACCTTTCGGTAATCCGCCGCTATGCGCCAAAGCTTGCAGACGATTGTAGGTTTGAGTGCGCTGATGAACCAACTGCCGCCTCAGATGCAGAACATCTATCGCTTGAGGGCGTCGCCAGATAGCCGGAAACTCGTTCTTGACCAGCAAATCAAGAATCAACTGGGCATCGCGATTATCCGATTTGCGACGAGATCGTGCTCTGGCGCGAATCAGTGTCGGATTACCGACCAGCAGCTGATGATTCGTCTCCTCAAGCAATTGCTCAAACCAAACAGCTCTCGAAGAAGCCTCGATGCCGACTATCGAAGGCGAAACTGATTGGTAGAACTTAAGCACTTCACTTAGATTATGCGGTAAAGTACGAGTATCGGTTTCGCCGGTTTGGGTATCACACCAGGCAACTGTTTGCTGATGTGGATGGAAATCAACTCCGATGTATAATGTCATAACGGTTTCTCCTGTCAAAGAACGAAATTGGTGAATTGCCGGCAACGATTATAGTTCATCGCCGCGAGAAACCGTCTTTATAACATCACCCCGAAAATCATTGAATTTCCCCAATTATGAAAGTTGGAATCTATGCCCGCGTCTCGACTCAAGAACAACAAACACTCCCGCTTCAAATAAAAGACCTTCGAGAATTTGCCAAACGGCGGAAGTGGAAAATCGAAATTGAAATATCCGACGTGGCGTCAGGCGCAAAAACCCGACCGAAACGCGAGGAACTTTTGAAACTGGCAAGGCAGAGAAAGATTGATTGTATTCTGGTTTGGCGGCTTGACCGGTTCGGGCGAAGTCTGGCTGATTTGATTGCAACGCTCGATGAATTAAATTCTCTTGGAGTTAGTTTTGTCTCTTTGAATGAATCGCTTGATTTAACCACACCGTCGGGAAAAGCTCTTGCCGGAATGCTCGCTGTCTTTGCCGAATTCGAGCGCTCGATCTTAAAAGAGCGAGTCAAAGCCGGAATAGCAGAAGCCAGAAGCAAAGGCAAAGCTCACGGCAGACCTATAACGGCTTCTAAAAAGGAAGAAGAAGTAAAAAAGCTTTACCGAAACGGAAAAGGATTGAGTAAATCCGAAATAGCTAGACAGCTTAAAATTGGCAGAACATCAGTAATAAGATTGTTAGCTAAAAATTAGACAGAAGAATTATTTTGTCTATTTTCAAGAGAGAAACGCCTCTTTACATTTAGATAACTCGAATAAACAGTATTTCTTTTGTTTAATTTCGGAATTCATTGTGTTTGATTTTGTGAACTCTTTACGAAAGAGTCATTTTGTAAAGAGTTGAAACCTCCTCTTTGAAAAATTACTCTGTGCAAAAAGAGTGGTCAAAACAACGAACTAGATTATAGCAAAATAGACGATTTAACTGGAAAAAGTGAATGAGCAAAAAACTCTAGATTTATAACAGGTTACTTATTTTCTTATCCCAAGCCGACGTTAAGTTGCAAAAAATTATTTCGAGCATTGCTTTATTGAGCTACGCCGGGCTGAGCCACGCTGGGCGGGTCAAGAAGATTTTGCCCGACAAGGCGCAAATAATCACTAACTCTGTTGATGTTCGTCGGGTTTTGACCGGCGTTTATCCGGCGATATAAAGAAACATACGCGCGCAGCATTTCGGCTATTTGCTGTTTTTCCTGGTCGTTCGGTTTGTTGGCAGTCGCTTCGAGAATCGCAACAGCTCGCTCGAAGCGCGAATCGGGCAAAAGTCCGCTCGGATCGTTTTTGACGGCTCTGGCAAGCATTTCCAGGGCATTTGTTTTGTCTTTCAGCGTGCGCGCCGTCGTGCGCGTTAGCAGTCCGAGATAATAATTGGTCTGCGGGTCCGACGAATTGATTTCAAGCGCTTCGGCGAGTTGTTTGCGCGCCGTGTCGAACTGGTCGAACTTGAGCGAGCGGATGCCGTTGTCGCGTTTTAGCTCGCTGGCGATAATTTGAAATTCCTCGCTTCCGGCTAAAAGTTCGCCGCTTTCGACGCGGCTTTGCACATCGTCGTCCATCGCGCGTTGAAGCGAATCGAGCCGCGCGCCAGCTTCGATGCCGGGCTTTACTGTTTGTTTTTTTAGTTCGTTAGTCGCGCTGTTGAATGTGTCGGTCGCGATTTTTCCGATGCCCGCATTTTTTACAATACTGGTTAAATCAATTGCTCCAATTTTAAGTTTTTGGTCGAAAACTTTCGACTGCAAATTGGCGAATTGCGTTTGCAGTTCTCCGATTCGACCGCTGACGCGCAGGGCGTCGGCGATGAACCCGACCGCAAGACGTTTGTTTCCGCCGCTTGCTTCGCGCATTTTCGATAGAAAACGGATGGCTTCGCGCGGGTCGTATTTGCGTTCGAGAAGAAGTCCCACGGCGATGTCGTCAGCCTGATCTTCCTGAACTTTGTCCCAGGCGATAACTGAACCGGGGGCGAAAAGTTTCAGTATATCGGGCAGATTCTGGTCGATATACGGCGTTTCGAGCAGCGCTTTGAGCTTGTCCGAACCGAGGATTTTCGGCAGCGAGCCTAATGCAGTGTCGGATAAAATGCCTTCGGCGACGTTCGGGAAAATCTCGTCAATTGGCACGCGCATTAGCGGTCCGCGCAGCAGCGGCAGGATTTTCGAGAGCAGATTTTTCGTCAAACTTTTGTGATTGGCGTAGCGCTTGAGTCCGATTTCAAAAATAATGTCCTCTTTCCAGTGTTCGCGCTCGACGTGCGCGATTTCGTGCGCGAGCAGATATGCAAGCTGCGCTTCGTTGTCAACCATCGCTAAAAGTCCGGTCGAAACGTAAATGGTTCCCGTCGCGAGAGCCCGTGTTTCGGGAACGGGGTCGAGCGTAACTTTGAAGCTGTAAGTTTTCGTCGAATCTTTCGGTATCAGCGATTGCCCAACGCGGTTGACGTAATCGGTGACAAGCGGATTGTCGTAAAGCGCGTCGAACTTTGCGAGCGGCGACTGCATTTCAGAAGTTGTTTTCGATGAACTCAGATTGTTGACTTGTGCCGCATATTCGCCGTGTTCTCGCAGTTTATCGCGGTAAGCCGCTTCGACCTCGGCGCGAAAGTCCGCGTCTTTTTCAAACTGTTTCAGATAAAACGCCTTCTTTTTCTCGAACTCGGCGGCGAGCTTGCCGCGCTTGGCGTCTTCTTTCGTTTTTTTATCTTTTTTATCGTCGTTTTTTGCCGCTTTCGCGTCTTTTTCGTCAGGGCGAACGGCAGCCCGAACGCTTTCACACGACAGCAAACTGAAAATCAAAATTACAAATAAAAGCGTAAGATTTTTGAACATATCATTCTTCTCCATTTTTACGGCGGATAATCGCGCCGGATTTTTTCATCGCCTTTAGCGCGAAATCAATAGATTGAGTTGTTCCCGGGAACAACTCAATCGCATAAAATTCAGGCGGCACTCCTAATTGTTAAACTAAAGTTCAAGTTCGTAGGAAGCGAAATTTAGAGAACCGTCAATGGTGTAAAACATCAATTTACCTTTTGTTACATCACCTACTGCCCAGGCGGCTTTGCCGTCGAATTCAAAGGCATCGTCTCCCGGCATCAGGCGAACTTTTTCCAGGTCTTTAATTAAAGCGACCTTAATATCAACCTTGCCGTTATTACTGACCAGGTTTATCAATGCGGCTTTGGTCGTAAGATATGTTTTCTCCGGCAGACCAAGTTCGGCTTTCCATTCTTCCCAGAGAACGATGTATTTATTAGTGTCAATGCGCACTAATTTCGGGTGATTAACAGAGGTGAATTCAGTATTTGGAGCCGCCTTTGACGTATAGGAAGCGCCGAAATTCGTAACCCAGTTTACGCCGCTGGTGACCAGAGTTCTTTCTTTTTGCCCGGCATTAATTTCAGCATAACAGTCAGAGTTATACTCTTTCCAATACCATCCGTCATTCTCGGCTTTATACTTTACGGTTTTAGTGTCTCCGCTACTGTTGACGAGGTTTGAATTATCTACGATTACAGGACACGGCGCCTTCACGCCTTTCGTGTTGAGCCAATTAACATCCTTTGTGACGGTGTTGAAATCTTTTTTGACGTGGACAAGTCCGATGTCTCTGGGGCTTAACATTCTTGGTGCCATATTTTTTGGCTGAGTTTGTCCGTCTCCCCTATAACCGTCCATTTTATAGTTCCAGTCTCGCTCGCCGGCAAATAAAACGAGATAGCCTTCCTGGTCGTTTAGTCCTTTTTCAACGTTGCCTAATTCGAGAAATGTGTCATTAACAAAATTGGTGTGTGAATAAACCGAAAAATTTTTTTCACATACTCAAGAGCGTGATCCTCATTTTTTCCGCTTAGCGGAAAAACTTCCGACGGGCTTAATTTGCTCAAAGTTACGGAAACGTCGTGATCTCTGTTCTCCATCACCACAAAATCCGTTCCGTCGAAAAGCGCGCGCTGTCCGTAATTATGTTGATTCAATGATTCAAAAAAGACGCGGTTGGAATTTTTTGAGGCGTCCTGTGTGTCTAAAATAACTTGATACGGATGTGCCGGCGCGATATTCGTTGTAATTAAAAGAGTATTTTTGCCAGCAACCAATCGGCTCCCTCCAAAGTGCATGAAAGACTCGATATTGCCCGTATAGGGGGGTCTTTTGGGATATGGAGCAGGGTTATAAAATTGTCCGTTCCAAAATTCCTCCGTTTTATTGGTTTCCTCGTTATTCCTATACACTCTCGAGATTCCCGGTTCGCCTCTTGCCGTCCAGGGCGTTCCGGTAAAAACATACCGATCTTTACCTTCTTTCGCGAATCCGCCGAAAACCCCCAAGCCGGTCAAGTTCATTGATTTCGCCGTATTTTTCTTAAAACCTGCACCGTCTTTTTCGTAAGTATTGACCTTAATTAATTTGCTGTCTCCAAAGTTATCCTGAAAAGCAATGTCGAAACTTGTCGCGGAATTTTTTACGCCGACGATCTTCGGAGAATGTTGTAAAGTGGATAAATACTCATCTTTTGCTCCGCGAAAATCCGGGTAGTTCGGGTCGAAAGGTGCTACGAAAGCCGCGTCCCATTTTTTGCCGTTATTTGCTGTATAGTTCTGAGCCTTTTCGCCGAAAATTTGAATTTCTGAAAGCTCAATCGCGCCGCCGCCTTTTATTTGCAGGCGAACGTATCTTCCTTTACTTTTGTTAGTATTGATTGTTTTTACCTGCGTGTCTTTATCCACAAAGAGGGGCTCGTAAAAATTAAAATTATTGGATGAGTAGCCTATCCTTGAGGAATCCAGCATCGCTTTATTGCCAATCGGGTGATCGGAAACTATGACGTATGTTGCGTTAAACATCTGTACACAACAGTCTTTTCGCGGATGAATTTTGATTTCTTCAATCGTATAATAATCGCCTAGATCAACTTCAAACCAGCCGTCCTGAGAGTCGGTTTCAGAAAAGGTATCGTCCTTTCCGTCAATAGCGTTTTGGGCTGGCGTTTTGGTATAAGAGTTAGGAGTAGATTGGCTTGCCTTTACACCTGGATTTTTTGTCAGATCTTTCGTGCTGGCGGGCGAATTCGAGGCATTTTCGGGAACTGAGTTGTTCGCGGCGACGGATGCATTCCAGGCTTTGCCAGGATCCGGCTTGTGACCGGCGACCGCCGTCTTGTCGCCATAAATTTCAATTTCCGCTAATTCAACCCGATCTGAACCTTTCATTTGCAGACGAACATATCTTCCGATTTTTCCAATGTTCTCTGTGGTATTGGACTTAATGGGAGAATTGAAATACTTAAAATAAGCGGATGAGTAGCTGATCTTTGCATCGTCCAACATCGGCTTTTTTTCAAGCGGTTGATCGGTAACTATTAAAATTGGTTTAAATCCATCCAAACAGCAAGTATCGTTTCGCGGGTAAATGACGATCTTGCTAATGTTGTAATAATCACCTAAATCAACTTCAAGCCAGCCATCGTTACCTGCGGTTTCAACAATAGTCTGATCCCAAAGAGTGAGATTGCCTGATTTAACGCCGTCAATAGCTTTTTCGGCGGGACCGCCTACCCTGCGTTTGATTTTAAGATCATCGGGGGTCTCCCAAACAGCCCAGGGTTCGGATCCTTTTGCCGTAACCTTTGGATTGTTTGCCGGAAGCGCCACATTTACTTCTTGCCCGAATGCCGCTGAGCCTGAAACTCCGATTAGAGTAATGAGACAGAAAAACGTCAAAACACTAAATATATTAATTTTCATCTAAATTTTTTCTCCTTTTTGAAATGTTTCTTTGAATGCTTAAATAATCCCTTTACCGGAAATTTCAGATTCGACCGCATTCTTTATCAGAGAGCGCAGCGGCAGCAGATAATCTTTGCCGAAAAACTCGCTCGCGCCCGCTTCAAAAGCGCAGCGGCGAGTTTCCGCGTCGTCGTGTTCGGTAACGATTACCACGCGCGCCGACTGAAAACGGGCGCGAATGGCGCGCGTTGCCGAAAGTCCGTCCACGGGTCGCATCGAAACATCCATCAAAACCCATGCGGGAAGATGTTTTTCGTATAAGCTGACCGCCGCCTCGCCGTCCGCGCATTCGACGATCTCCGAGGCTAGGTCTTCGACCAGAGAACGAATCATTTTCCTCATCAACGGATTGTCTTCGGCAATCAAAATCATCATTTTTTCTGTTTCCGTAATGGCTGGTGAGAATCAGTGTAAAAGACGGCGGGCTTCGGGAACAGATAGGAAAATACTCATTTTTAATAAGCAGAAACGCTCATTTTCAGATGAGTATAAATACTTAGGTAAGGTAGAAACTACCGCTGAACATCAGCCGATCTACATCACGAGATGGACTTTCGTGCCTTCGCCGGGGTGCGAATCAATTGTCAGATCGGCATGGATCATGCGGGCGCGTTCGCGCATTCCGGTCAGTCCGAGTCCGCTCGGAGCTGCGCCGTCTGTAAATCCGCGCCCATCATCTTCGATTAAAAGCACGAGTTTTTCGTTTTCCATTCGGAGACGGACGCTGGCGAAGCTCGCGCCGGAATGTTTGATGATGTTGCTCAGCGATTCCTGAGTGATGCGGTAAATGTTGATTGAGGCGTCGTAGGAAAGATTTTGTGAGATTTCGTCGATGTCGGCTTCACATCTCAGACCGGTCGCGCTTTCGACCGATTTGACGAGCGAGCGGAGAGCCGCCGTCAAGCCGAGATTTTCGATTTGCGCCGGATGCAGATTGCGGGCGATTTCCCGCGTTTCCTGAAGCGCGAGCGTCGAGGCTTCGGAAATATGACTTAATTGCTCGCGCATTTTTCCGGTTTCCTTAGCGTCCAAGCCCAAAAGCGTCCGGTTGCGAATAACGGCGAGCGTCTGCCCGATCGAATCGTGGAGTTCGAGCGCGATGCGGTGACGCTCGCCTTCCTGCGATTCGATCAGCCGCCTGGCAAATTCGGCGCGCGTTTCGTTGAGCAATTGATGCTGCCGGAGACGTAAAAAGTAAATGAGCGTAATCAAACCGAACGCACCGACAACGGCAAGCGCGTAAAACCACCATTTGTGGTAAAACGGCGGGACGATGACGATTTTAACGGAAGCTCCTTCGGTGTTCCAGACGCCGTCGTAATTGGCGGCAATCACGCGAAAAGTGTACTCGCCGTCCGGCAGATGCGAAAAATAAGCGGTCCGGCGCGGTCCGGCTTCCGTCCACTCTTTGTCTAGATTTTCGAGACGATAGCGGAAACGCATTCGCTCCGCGCCGACAAAACCGAGCGCGGTGTAATCGATTTCGAGCGCGACCTGGTCGGAGTTGAGGCGAATGCCGTCGGCGAAATCATCGAAAGGTTTTCCGTCAATTCTGGTTTCTTCGATCAAAACAGACGGGGGCGCGGTTTTCGGCTTCGCTATCGCTGGATCGATGATGGTGACGCCTTTTGCCATCGGAAACCACAGCCGACCGTCTTTCGCCTTGAGTCCGGCAGGCTGTTTTCCGCCGTTGCCTTCGACCTCTCGCAAACCGTCTTCGGGACCGTAGGAAACCGAAGTTACCGATTCTATACGCCCGTCGGCGAAATCATTGAGTTCCTCGCGTCGCACGCGGTAGATGCCTTGATTCGAGTTCATCCAAAACCATCCCGCATCGTCTTCGAGAATGACGAAAACGCCGTCGCTGAAAAGCCCGTCGCGTTTGGTGATTTTTTTGAATACGCCGTTTTTCCGGCGCGTCAAGCCGCCGTCGTATCCGCCCACCCAGAGGGTTCCGTCTGCGTCCTCGTAAAACGAGCGCGTGTAATTCCCCGCCAGACCGTCCGCTTCGGTAAAGGCTCTGAATTTATCGTTTTCCATTCGCGCAACGCCCGAGTTCGTGCCAATCCACATTTCGCCCGCGCGCGTGAAAAGATAGGACGTAACTACGTTTGCGGGCAATCCGTCGGCGGCGGTGAAAAGATGCGAAACTCCGTTTTCATAACGAACCAGTCCGGCTTCCGTGCCAAACCACATAACACCTTGTCGGTCTTCGGTGATGAATGACAGTTCGCCCGGAAACACATCCGGTTTATTCCACGGCGGCGGCAGCGTTTTTTTAAAATCCACCGGCAGCCATATGTTATTTTCACGGTAAGCGATTGCGGCGCCGTTGCCTTTCCACAAACGCGAGCGGCTGTCCACGTAAAGCGAAGTTAGAATATACCCGTATTCCGACTGGAAAACGCCGTCGCGGTAGCTGAATAAACGATTGTTCGTCCACGCGGCAAACCAAACGGTTCCTGCCGCGTCCTGCACAATCGGATAGACATTATTGATCGGCGGCTGCGATTTTTCCGAATAGAAAGTTACCGCTTGTTCGGAATTAATCAAATAGATACCTTGAAAGCCGCCGAGCCATATATTGCCATCGCGGTCGCGGAAAAGTTTCGAGCCCTTTTCCGGCGAAGGATCGGTAAAAGGAAAATTCGACGGATCGTTGAGCGAAACGGTCTCCGCCTCGACTTTGATGAGTCCTTTATAGTCCGCTATCAAAAGATTGCCCTTGGCATCAAATTCCAGTTCATAAACTTGGTTCACTTGTCGAAAAATCCTAACTTTTCCATCCTTGAACGAAATCAATTTCCCATTGATCAGAGTGAGTCCCGCAGCGCACCAAACGACACCGTCCTTTTCGGCATAGTCCATCGGAATTGTGTTTTTCGGAGCGACGGGCAGCGGCTCGTTCTTCGGATAGCGCGTGATTTTTTTGTCTTCGATGTGATAAATCGCGTCCGCCTCGTCAATCCAGACCGTTTTATCGTCGGTCGCAAAAACCTTTGCCGGAAACTCGCCTTCGTCCCGCGCTGGGCGAACGGCGAAACTATCTTTCTCATAGACGTATTCGTTTTCTCCGGCGCGAAACATCATTTCGGGTTTTGCGAGCAGATGCCGGTAATATTCTATACCGTAGCGCGCGTTCGGCGTTAGATTTTCATCTTTTTCAAAGTTGCGCCCTTTTTCAAATCGCTTGAATTTTCCGTCTTCATAGACGACAACCGTTTGGTCACTCACATAATTAAACCAAAGTCTGCCGTCCGCGTCGGTGAACATCGCGAAAATCCGGTTGTTCGGCATTTCCGGCGTGTTGGATTTGTTGAAAACCTTGAATCTCACGCCGTCAAACCGCGCCAATCCGTCCAGCGTCGCCACCCACAGATAACCATCCGGCGTTTGCGCAATGTTGATGACGTTGTTTTGCGGCAAACCGTCTTCGGTCGTCCACTTCTTGAAATACTGTTGCGCATTTGTCGTTTTCGCCAGCAACATCAACAATATCCAGAAACAGGCAGCCGTGATTTTTGCCTTTGGTTTCATCATTAGTTCAGGACCTTAAACTTCATCCAAATTCTGTTGCACAAATTTAATCAGGGCATGGCTTCCGCTGACCTCTAGCTTCACGGAGATATTATGTCGATGGTTTTCGACCGTCCGAAAGCTGATTCCCAGTTCGGCGGCAATATCCTTGCTCGTTTTGTATTCACCAATTCGGCGTAGAACGATGCGTTCGGTCGGCGTTAGAGCCCCGATTCCCATTGTTGGTCGCGCCAATCCCGAAGCACGTTTGAAAAGATAATTTGTAACGCCCGCGCTCGTGAAGCTCTGCCCGCGCCGAATGGCGTGGAGACAATGAACAATATCATGCGCTGCCCCGTCTTTTAAAACATATCCGCGCACGCCGAGACTCATCGCCTTATTAAACATTGCTTCTTCGCTGTGCATTGTCAGAATAACGATCTGACAGGGCAAATTCCGCCGCCGTACTTCACCCGCGACTTCAAAGCCGCCCAGCAGAGGCATATTTATATCGAGAATCGCCGCGTCAGGTTTCGATTCGCTAATCATCCGAAGAGCCGTTTCACCGTCGGACGCTTCGCCGACTACTTCAAACATAGCTTCGGCATCGATAACCTGCCGCAAACCGCCGCGAAAAAGCGGATGATCATCAGCAATGACGATTTTTGTTAGTTCACTCATAAATTTTAAAGAAAAACTAGTGCGGGATTATGGGACTTATTCTAACTAACCTAAGTTGCTAGTTATAGATATTTGAAAAAATAGAGTCTTCTCCT
>CAXSBF010000033.1:0-42292 GCA_964235785.1 uncultured Pyrinomonadaceae bacterium
GGAATAGGATTATTATAAAATTGAGACTCTCCAAAATGAATTCGGCAACAGTATCGGGGCGTTTTTGACACGCTTTTTTTTGATTCTTATTTAGTTGTTGTGGCTATCTTTTCAAAAGCTGAAATGTGTTTAGCTAATCGCAACGCATCGCAATCTTTGCACAAGTTTGGCTTACCTTTACCTGTCAGCATAACCCTCGTTTTCGGGACTCTCCAATTCCGCGCTTCGCCATCGCGTATCGGCTTAAGACCCCGCGCTGAATACCTGTTTTGTACAATTAATTTCGATAGCATTCGTCAGCCTTATTTAGGCTGTCGTATAATTTCCATTCTTAGCGTTTTCATACTTCAGATAAAAAGCAGGATAAAATTTTGGATTTAATTAGATTTTTTTTGTTTCTCATTTTATGGGCGAGTTTGACAGTTTCACTTTACGGGCAAACTTCTTCAACTACCGCATCAATTACAGGTTTTGTCATTAATCAGACAGGAGAAGCGATTCCAAAAACTTTGATCACTTTGCGCGACGTTTCAACCAATCAAGCAAGACAAATTGTCAGCGAATCAGACGGCAGTTTTAGAATTTCGGCTTTGCCGGTCGGCACATACGAAATACGCGTCAAATCAGCCGGATTTGCCGCGTATGTAAATCCGCAGGTCACGCTTATCTTAGGACAAACGACAACGCTCGACATCGCGCTTGAGCCGGCAGGCGCAAACGAAGAAGTAACCGTCACGGACAAACCGCCCGTGATTGACGGCTCGCAAACCGCTTCGACGACTTCCATCACGCAGGAAAACATCGAGGAATTGCCGGTAAACAGCCGCAATTATTTACAATTTACTCTGCTTGCTCCGGGTGTCGCGCCGTCGAACAGTCAAACATCGAACGGCGGCGGAAATGTCTCAAACTCGCCGCTTGCCGACAGCGGATTTACGTTCGGCGGCTTGCGTCCGCGCAGCAATTCCATTTCGATTGACGGGCTTGATAATACGGACGAAACAACGGGCGCATCTCGCGTCGCGCTTTCGCCGGAAATCGTCCGCGAATTTCAAATTATCAATAACGGCACGTCGGCTGAGTTCGGCGGCGCGGCGGGCGGCGCAATCAATGTTCTGACAAAGACGGGCGCAAATGATTTTCACGGGACGGTTTTTACTTTTTTTCAGAACGAACGCTTCAACGCTCGTAATCCGCTTTTTGATAATGATTCTTTTCGCTCCGTTTTTCGCCGCTATCAGCCGGGCGCGTCTTTCGGCGGCGCGATTGTCAAAGACAAACTTTTCTTTTACGTCGCGGCAGAACAGGAAAACTTTGTCGGCGATGAAGAATCTGAAATCAATCGCACCGTCCGCCCACGCATCAATGCCGCGCTTGCGACGGGCTTTGCGCCGCGTCTTGCGGTGCGCTCGATAGATGGCAGCCCTTTTCGTGTCGGCGCGGATGAAACCGAAGCGGCGGGCAAACTAACGTATCTCGTAAATTCATTTAACACGCTTAACTTTCGTATCGCTTTTACCAATAACCGAAATCGCGGCGAAGCATTTAATGCGGATGCGCTCAATGACGCGACGGCTCGCGGAAGCAGTTTCACCAAAGACTATCAGGCAACCGGCTCGCTCGTTTCTGTTTTAACGCCAAAAATCATCAATGATTTTCGCTTGCAAACAAGCGCGCGCCGTTTTCTTTCTCGCGCGGCTGATAGGACAGGCGCAGGAATTGATATTGTTGGACTTGCGCGCTTTGGAAGACCGTTTGAAGCTGACGGTAACCGGCGGGAATATCGGCAACAATTCGTTGATACTGTTTCATTCGTTCGCGGCAATCAGGAATGGAAAACGGGCGCAAACGTCAATCACGTTTCACTCAAAAGCGAATTGCGCGACGGCTTCGGCGGCATTTACGCTTTCCGAACTGTTGATGATTTTCTTGCGGGTCGTCCGGCTTTCTGGCGACAATCGTTCGGCAATCCGAATACAAATTTTGGTGTAACGAGCTTCGGCGCGTTTCTTCAAAACCGTTGGCAGGAATCATCGAAATTGACGTTGAATTTAGGTTTGCGTTATGACATCGGAAAACTTCCGACCCCCTTCCGCACTGATAAAAACAATTTCAGCCCGCGTCTGGGGATTGCTTTCAGTCCGTCGAAAGATTGGATTCTGCGCGGCGGTTTCGGGCTTTTTTATGACCGTTTGCCGCTTGCCTTTATTAATCCGGCTATACAGAAAAATGGTATAAATGCGTTTGAGCAAATTGCATTCGATACTGACGCGGCGCACGTTTTTACAAACAACGGCGGCGGATTTGCTCTTTCGCCCGTTCCGAACATTGCGCCGTCAATTTATCGCGCTGAACCTAATTTTAAGACTCCTTACAGTATTCAAACTTTTGCCGGCGTCGAACGGCTTTTAACCGCTGATACTACAATTCGCGCTGAATTTCTTTTTACTCGCGGCGTATTTTTGCCGCGAACGCGAAACTTCAATTTACTGCCGCCGATTACATTGACAAACTCTAACGCCGCAGCGCTCGGCATTCCGAATCCAACCGCGCAGCAAATTGGACGGCTCGTTTTCGGAACGGGAAGAATTGACCCGCGTTTTGATGCGATTTATCAATTGGAAGATTCGGCAAGTTCGACTTATCGAGGTTTGAGTCTTGCTATTAACAAACGCTTTAGCAGTGAAATTACGGCTCTGGCTTCTTACACATTATCGAAGGTAACGGACGACGCTTCGGATTTTAACGAACAGCCCGCAAACCCTTATAATCTGCAAGCCGAACGCGCCCTTTCACTTCAGGACGTGCGCCATCGCCTTGTCGTCAGCGGCGTTTTTGAACTTCCATTCGGCGATGAAGAAGGAAAAGATACGGGCGAGAAAGACGATTTATTAAAAGAGATTTTCGGCAACGTCGAAATTGCGCCGATTATAACTTTGAGCAGCAGCAGACCTGTTAATGCTTTAACCGGCACGGACGAGGAACGAAGCCGCGCCTTTCCGCTCGTTTCCCGTCCGCTCGGTTTCTCTCGAAACGCGCTCCGAACTCCGAATTTTTTCAATACGGATTTGCGAATTGTAAAATATGTTCCTTTAATTGAAAGCGCGAAAATTGATTTCGCATTTGAATTTTTTAATTTATTTAATAAGCCGAATGTTGTTGCTGTAAATCAATTTTACGGCTCCGGCACAACGCCGCTTCCAACTTTTAGAACACCTATTCTTTTCAATGCGCCGCGACAATTTCGCTTCTCGATTGATTTGGAGTTCTAACAGAGACGATAAAAATTATCTGATTTCTTATCGAAGCAAAATATGCGAAGCGTTCATTAGAAAACAAATTACAAGGAGAGATCGCTGATTATTTGTTAATAAAAAAGCGGAAAATTTAACTTTTTATGTCTAGTGTAGAATTTTTATTGATTAGCATTTAATGATGTTGCAAAAGGAACATTTTCGGGAGTCTTAAATTCCGCGTTTGGCTGTCACACGATAACATTAACCCGATATACGAAAGAGTCATTTTATAATGAATTTCGATTTTCTAGCATCGAAAATTATTCAATAAATATTTATCTGATTTCGTTTCAAAATTAATCGCCCGTTTCGACATCAGTGCCGACAAGTCCTAGCAACGAACGCTGGTAGTAGTTGGCGGCGAGTATTAGCATTAACGAAAAATAAAATATATGAAAAACCTTTACCGAACGCTTTTATCGACGTTTGTTTTAATAATGTTCGCGTTTCCCGCCTTTGCCCAATCGACGGGCAAAATCGCAGGCAAAGTTTCCGCTGCCGGAACGGGAACACTTTTGAGCAACGCTGCCCTGCGAATCGTTCAACTCAACCGCACAGTCGTCGCCGACGCGAGCGGCAATTACGAATTTACCGATTTGCCTGCGGGTCGCTACACGATTACGGCGCACGAATCGGGCTTTGTGGATTTGGCGCGTAGCGTAGTTTTAATGGAAGGCGCGGCGGCGGGCGGCGTCGATTTTCAGTTAAGTCTGGTCGGCGTACGCGCGCAGGTGACGGTAACAGAAACGGGCAGCGGGCAATCGACGCTCGAAGCGATTCAGCCGACCGAATCGGTCAACGCCGACAAGATTTTGGAGCGCAGCAACGGCGGTTTTGCCGACGCTTTAATAGATGAACCGGGTGTCAATAAACGCTCTGCGACTTTAGCGAGTTCGCGTCCCGTCATTCGCGGTTTCGACGGCGACCGCGTTCTTGTTACGACCGACGGTTTGCGCGTCGGCTCGATTGCGTCACAGTCGGGCAATCACGCCGAACCGATTGACGTGCTTTCACTCGAGCGAATCGAAGTCGTCAAAGGTCCGGGAACGATTCTCTACGGCTCAAACGCCATCGGCGGCGTCGTCAACGCCGTCAGCCGCCACAACGACCAACTGCATAGCGGAACGAGCGGATATTTTTCCGTTCTCGGCGCGTCGAATAATCGGCAAGCCGCAATCAGCGGCGGCGTCGAGCAGAGTTTCGGGCGTTTTATGGTTTGGGGCAACGGCACGGGACAGCGTTCGAGCGATTACCGCGCGGGCGGCGGCTACGACAGAGTTGACCACACGTTTACGAAATACGCGAGCGGCGACGGCGGCGTCGGCTATTTCGGCGAGAAGGCTTACGCCAATTTTAATTATAATTATTACCAAACGCGCTACGGCATTCCGATAAATCCTGAAGAGCCGAAAGAGCGTTCGATCAGTTTGCACCGCAACGATTTTCGCTTTAACGGCGGCTTTCGAGATTTGGATTCGCCGATTGCGGGAATGCAGTTCAAGTTCGATTACAGCGATTTGAATCAAAAGGAATTTGAATCCGAAGGCGAAGAAATGGCGAGCGCGGAAGAAGAACCGGCAATCGTTT
The DNA here is from genome assembly GCA_964235785.1 of uncultured Pyrinomonadaceae bacterium. Taxonomy (GTDB): domain Bacteria; phylum Acidobacteriota; class Blastocatellia; order Pyrinomonadales; family Pyrinomonadaceae. The sequence continues at coordinate 4,884 of CAXSBF010000033.1, forward strand.
TCGACAACAAAGTTTATTCGTATCGCACGCTTTTCAACCAGGGCCGCTACAAAAAATTGACGGGAACTTTCGGCATCGACGGTTATCGACGAAATTATCGCACCGAAGGCGAAGAAACTTTGATTCCCGGACTCGTGCGCCAAGATTCGTTTTCCGCGTTCGGCTTGGAAGAATTAAACTTCAAGCGCATCGGTTTCCAGTTTGGCGCGCGCGTCGAAAACAATCGTTATCGCCCGCAGGACGTTGATTTGTTGAAGCGCGACATCACAGGGTTTTCCGGCGCGTTCGGCATTCGTGTTCCCATTATGGAAAACACGGTTTTCGTCGCCAACTTCACGCGCTCGCACCGCGCGCCCGCGCTCGAAGAACTCTACAACAACGGTCCGCACGACGACACGCTTTCGTTTGAAATCGGCGATAACCGTCTGCGCCCGGAAATCAGCAACGGCATTGATTTGTCGCTTCGACATCAAGCCGAACGAGTTCGCGCAGAAGCGAATTTCTTTTACTACGACATCAGAAATTTTATTTATCTGCGGCGCACCGACGACATCGACGAAGACACCGAACTGCCGTTTTCATTCTACGAACAAGGCGACAGCCGCTTTTTCGGGACGGAAGCGAGTCTAAACGTGAGAGCGCACAAATATCTTGATTTGTTCACAAATCTCGATTACGTCAACGCCGAACTGAAATTCGGCACGCCTCTGCCGCGCATTTCGCCGTTTCGCTCACATCTCGGTTTCGACGCGCATTACAAAATTTTCACCGTGCGCCCCGAACTGACGTTAGCCGCTCGTCAACGACGCATCTTTGTCGACGAATCGGGGACCGCCGGTTACGCGCTTTTCAACGTCGCCGGAAACGTCGTGATTCCGCGAAAACGCTTCGCCAATATTTTCACCGTCTACGGATTCAATTTGACGAACAGACTTTATTATAACCACGTCTCGTTCATCAAAGAATTCGCGCCGGAAATCGGGCGCGGCGTCAGAGTGGCTTATACGGTCAGGTTTTATTAAAGCAGGTCTATAACATCGGTTTCAAAAAGGGTCGTTTTCGAGAGTATATTGTTAGAGAATATTAACGGAAGATTCTTTGGATTTCACTGAAAACATAGATTTGTTTTCATCATCCAAAAGCGTTAGAAATTTATCTTCCGCATTATCAGTCAACTTATAATCAGCTGCTTCAAAATACATATCCTCGGAAGTCTGAATACTGCTTACACCGTAGAATGCAATTTCTAAATCCGAATTGGCGTAATCACGAAATCTTACCTTCAAAACATCTTCAGTATTATCGAATGACAAAATCTTACCATCAATAAAAATCACGTCTTTCAATCGGGTGAGATAGTGATTTTCAGTATTCATCGCTTTTGGATAAATCAATCTCAAAAAGGGTCTCAACTGGTAATGTTTCCAAAGTATTGATTTATCGGTCTCTTTTTCAGCAGCTTCCAAATCACACTCACCTGATTCTTAAACAGTCACTCGCTCTATTAAATCTTTATACCCGAAATCAAGCCGAAAACTGAAAACTAAAAGAAAGGTTTTCCTGGCATCTTTCGTTATGAGACAATAATCGAAGTTTGTGAGCAAGCTCAGTAAACAGGACAATGTTCTTTCGGAGACTTAAAAATGAAAAAAGTTGCAGCGTCCCTTTTATGCCTTTTTGTTTTCGGCACTTTCGCTTTAGCGCAATCAGACAAAAGTATCCGTCCCAGGATAGCTCCGTCTCCTTCTACTTCAAGAACGATAGCAACCGGTCAAACCGATTCATCCACCCAAAACTCGAATAAACGTCCTCCTGTAATAAACGGCAATTCGGGACAGAGTAGTGACATTAAAGACAATCGCACCACTTCACCCCCTCCTGTTCTGACTGGCGGTAATTCGAAGGGACGTACGGAAGCTTCCCCGCAAAACGAACAGCCTGTTACCGAAGAGGAGGACGACGGCGAAATCATCAAAGTTGAAACTAATCTTGTGACGCTGCCCGTGTCGGTTCTTGACCGGGAAGGACGTTTCATCTCCAGCCTCGAGCAGCGGGATTTTCAAATCTTCGATAACGGCGTCCAGCAAAAGGTCGAATATTTTCAATCGGTCGAATCCCCCTTTACCGTCATTTTATTAATCGACGTAAGCCCTTCAACCCAATATCATATTGAAGAAATACAAGATGCGGCGATTGGCTTCGTCAACCAACTGCGCCCGGAGGATAAAGTGATGGTTGTTTCCTTCGACGAAAATGTTCACGTTCTAAGTCCCGTCACAAACGACCGTAAGGTTCTTGAGGAAGCTATTCTCCAAGCCGATTTCGGCGGCGGAACGAGCCTTTTCGAAGCTGTCGACTTTGTCATAAATCGGCAGCTCAAACAAATTGGAGGACGGAAGGCGGTCGTGCTTTTTACCGACGGCGTTGACACTACCTCTTACAGAGCAAGTTATCAAACTACCGTTCGTGATGCCGAGGAGACGGATGCACTCATTTACCCGATTCGTTATGACACTTATAAGCCGCCACAAACGCCACAACAAACACCGACGCCGCAACAACAAACGCCGACGCCTCAACAACAACAGCAGCCACCGCAACAGCAGCCACAGCAGCAAGGGGGAGGCAGCAGTAGAACAAGTGTCATAATAGGGGGAAGAAACGTTCTACTCGGTCCTGCAAATCGCGAGGAATACGAAACCGGCAGAAGATATTTGGAAGAACTTGCCCGCAACAGCGGCGGCAGGACCCTGGAGGCTCTTAACAATCTGAGCGATGCTTTTACCAATATTTCCGAGGAACTGCGGCGCCAGTATTCCATCGGATACTATCCTGAAAAAACGGGACAGAAAGGCGAACGAAGGCAGATAAGGGTTCGTGTAATGCGGCAGAATGTTGTGGTACGGACTAAAACAGGCTACGTCGTCGGCGCTGAAAACAAAAACCTGAAAGGAAAGTAAGTCCTGACGGGGGCATATTGAATCACAGAAAGAATTAGTTCCAGTAAGCGAAGGCTATTTTATTATTACAAATAAAAGATTGGTATTTTCTGGAAACAAAAAGTCAGTTGCTTCGTCTTTGGATAAACTTCTTGATTTGCAGCTTTACGCTGATGCCATTCAATTTTCTGTAACTAATCGTCAAACGCCGACAATTATTAGTTTAGCAAGTCCAGAAGAAATCGAAATCTGTGGGTTAATCGTTTCAAGACTATTAAACGAAAGAAATTAAATGAAAATCTTATATTCAATAATCTTCATCTTTGTTTTTACTTTTTCGTCTTTAGGGCAAACCAATACCGAACTGTCTCTCGGCAACCCAAGTAAGGCAAAGACCGATAAGCGCAAATCCGACAATTATCTGCTTGAACATAACAGTTTCGCCTTTTCCTACAATAAATCACGCGGCACAGCAAATTGGGTGGCGTGGCATCTGGCGAAATCAGACGTTGGAACGGTTGACCGCTCGAATGCCTTTGCTCCTGATACTAAGCTGCCGCAGGATTGGTGGATAAAACCCACCGATTACACTGGCTCTGGCTATGACAGAAGTCATCTGTGTCCGTCAAAAGACAGAAGCAGCACGGACGAAGCAAATCGGGAAACTTTTCTGATGAGTAATATGCAGCCGCAAACTCCGAAGCTCAATCAGAAAACCTGGAAATATCTTGAGGATTACGAGCGCGAACTTACAAGGCAAGGCAATGAAGGATATATCTTTGCCGGTTGCTACGGAGACAAAGGAAAAATACTCGACAAGATTACTATCCCTACTCAGTGCTGGAAAATAATCGTCGTGCTTGCAGAAGGCGAAAACGACTTGAAAAGAATTGATAAAACAACCCGCGTGATTGCGGTTAATATGCCGAACGATGAAACCGTCAGTCAGAGGTGGCGCACATATCTGACTACGGTTGACGACATTGAACAGAAAACGGGTTATGACTTTTTGGCTAAAGTTCCAAAGAAGGTTCAAAAGATAATCGAGTCGGTAAAGGACAACAGTTCAGAAACAGATTCAGCCGAAACAGATGCGAATGAAGCCATTCCATCCCCCGCAACAATTAAAGCACCGACGGATAAGAAGGCTGGCAGCACAACGGCCAAAGGCAAGAAAAACAGTTCGGGTGACAGAGTTTATCAGCTTGGCTCACGTGGCGGTTGTTACTACGAAACGGCATCAGGCAAGAAATCCTACGTTGATAAAAAGTTCTGTGAAAATGTTGTGCCTGCCGCTGGCACTAAAGAAGGCGAAGAAGTAAAACCCGTTCCAACACAAGCGAACGAAAAGCCGAGTGAAAAGCCAACAGGTAAGAGCAGCAATTCAGACGGTAGAACTTATATCAAAGGCTCACGCGGCGGATGTTATTACCTGAGCGAAAGCGGCAAAAAAGTCTATGTCAAAGACAAAAGTCTGTGTCAATAAATGAGGAAAGCAGAGCAAGCCGAAAGACTCGAAGAAATGCGACGGCTTTACGAAGTCGAAGGATTGCCGCTCCGCGAAATAGCAGATTGTTTCGGAGTCTCTTGGCAAGCCATATACGAGCGTTTAGCCAGAGCAGGAATTCCATTGCGCCAGAAAGGTAGGGTCAAACGGTATCTTGAGCGCGATGCTTTAGTTGAACTTTACACCAATGAAAACTTAACCATTGGTCAGGCGGCGAAACGATTAAAAGTGCATTTTGCGAAAGTTTCAAAGGAACTAGAAAGACACGGAATAGAAAAACGCTCAAGCGGATATTACAGGCGAAAATACTCAAAAATATATCTGTTAGGAATTGGAGAAAACGCTGTAATGAAACGCCCGCTCGTCAAACAACCTCACGGATGTTTATACGCGATAGCGTGGAGAATCGGCATCCGAATATCAATCAAAAGTGTTGATAAGGAAACATTCCAAATAAGGCGTGTCGGGTAACAAGTAAATAACTATCGGGCTTTACAAATCAATCCACTTATTTTGGGCATAAATATATTTGACTCGGTTATCAGGCGGCTTGGAACAAAATTTTATTACAGCGAATTAAAAGGTCGGCAACTAAGTCAAATATATTTATGTCTTTTAATTATTTAGATTTTAAGTCGGTTATTAGCATTTACTGAACTACCTTTATAAGGACTATATCTATGGCTCAACATATTGGAATAGTTGCGTGTAGCGCGGAGGGCGCGGCACTCTGTTACCGAAACATCTGCCTGGAGGCTCTGGCTGTTATGGGTGAGCATAATCACCCGGAGGTCACAATGAACTCGATTCCGATGGCGAAGTTTATGCCTTATTTTGACAAAAACGAATTGGAGCCGATTGCCGAAATTATGCTCGAATCAGCTCATAAAGTTGCCAAAGCCGGTGCCGAATTTGCTATTTGTCCTGATAACACCTGTCATATGGTTTTCGACCTGGTGGTTAAAGATTCCCCGATTCCCTGGCTGCACATCGCTGAGGTTGTCGCCGAAGAAGCGACCAAAAATCATTTTACTCGTATCGGAGTGCTTGGAACAAAATATTTAATGGAGAGCGATGTCTACTCAAAAGTGTTTGACAAATTTAATTTAGCTTATGAAATCCCGTCAGACGAAGATAGGGAGAAAATTAACACGATAATCTTCAAAGAACTTGTTAACGGAATCGTTCTGGAAGATTCCAGGTTGTATTTTAACCGGGTAATTCAACAGCTCAAAGAAAGAGGTTGTGATGCCGTAACACTTAGCTGCACGGAAATTCCATTGATTGTCCGACCGGACGACTGCCCGTTGCCGAGTTTGGACTCAACCAGATTGCTTGCCAAAGCTGCTTTAAGCCAGGCTTTAATTTAATGCAGCGAATGGGAAAGACTGTAACTGAATCAAGTTTATTTATGCCCTAAATTTGTTTGAGAATTTTTGATTAAACAGTTTCTAGGTTCGGCATACAAATTGTATCCCGGAGTATTTGAATGCAATAAAACGAATGAATTTCAAACACATTTATACATTCGTTATATGTGATTACAAGGAGATTTTATGAATAATCAATTACAAGGTAAAAGGGTAGCGATTTTGGCGACAGACGGGTTTGAACAAAGCGAATTATTCAAGCCTAAACAGGCTCTTGAAGATGCGGGAGCAAAAGTTTCTATCGTTTCGCTCAAAGCCGGAGAGATAAAAGGATGGAACGAAAATGATTGGGGTGATACGGTCACCGTTGACTTAACAATCGAGCAGGCAAAAGCAGAAGATTTTGACGCGCTTCAGCTACCCGGCGGCGTTATGAATCCGGATAAATTGCGGGTGAATGAAAAAGCGGTCGCGTTCGTCAAAGCATTTTTCGATACCGGCAAACCCGTTGCGGCAATTTGCCACGCGGCTTGGACTTTGATAAACGCGGAAGTTGTCGAAGGAAGAGAAATGACTTCTTATCCGCCGCTTCAAAAAGATTTGGAGAATGCCGGTGCAAAATGGGTAGATAAGGAAGTTGTTGTCGATAACGGTTTGATTACGAGTCGCAATCCAAACGACATTCCTGCATTTAACAAAAAGATGATTGAAGAGTTTGCAGAAGGCAAACACAATAAGCAAATGTCTGCCAGCTAATTTCCTGGCACACTAAAGGACAAAAACAGAAAAAGGGCATCTTTCGGGATGCCCTTAACTTGTGATTCTAAATGGTGCTTAGTGCGGGAATCGAACCTGCGTTATTTGTTTCTGCCAACTGCATAAGTCCTAAATGTTTTTGAGAATGTTTGGAAGTTTCCTAATTTACTAAGCTGGTTTGTCATTAAACTGATAATTTCCAATTGGGATATTTCTCGTCCTATTTTTTACAGTTCTTTTCTTTGATGACTCAGTGAATCAAGCGCAGGTCACACAATGCTCAGCGGTGGCTCTGTTTTTGCGTCCATATCTGTAAGTCTAATTTTGCAATCATTCCAAATCAAAACAGTCACAGACATTTTGCGCTTCATGCTTTCCTTCAAATGTTGGATTCTATCAGCGGGTTGAAGCCGTCAGCGATTATATATTTACCTTCTCTGAGCGACAACCTCTTTAACCGCCTCGGATTGACGAAGTATTTCTCGGCTCGGCTGCATTCTCAAAAATAAGAATCGGCATTTCTCAGGCTTGTTTTTTATTCCTCTTCTTTCTTGTTCTTCTTTTTTCAAGAAATCACCTCCAGCTTCGGTTGCGGTTCCCTTCCCCGGCGATTCAACTCGAACTGCGGAATGGCGTATAAACGTCTGAGATTCCAGAGTTCTCCGTCGCCTTCAATCCGCCCGGCAAGCAATCTGAAGTTTTCAACCGCGCAGCCGTTGATGTTTAATCGCTCGAACTCGATGGCGTAGTTGCCGCTCAGATAATCGGCAATGAGTTTCGCTCCCTGTTCGGTACGCGACATAAACGTCGCCCAGCCTGATTTCAAATGCGTGATGCTCCAGCCGTCGCTTGTTTGATGAATGCCGAATCCATCTCGCGCCTGTCCGCGCACTTGCTCAGTCAGAATTTCTCTGTTGGCGTGCTGTTTGATCTGGTAGATTTGGCTCGTCCAATCGCTCGGCATATTAATCAACTCTCGGGGTGAAGGTTGGTACTCGTGCTTATCCTTTTTGGAATTATACTATTTTACGGCATCGGTAGGAGGAGCAGAAACAAAAAGAGACTGTCGTTGGCATTAAAAAATGACAAAGAAGGCGGGCGACAATGCCACCAGGCATAAAATATCGGTTCAGCGTGAATTTGGAGCACATTTTGTTTTCAAACAGACATATGTTTGTTTGAAAATTCGAAGTTTTTAAGCCGCTGTTTTTAGTTTTGATACAACACTCAGGCGCGCAGCAAATCGAATCAGGCACGATTGTTATTGATCTTTTCAAGTCTCCTCCCGGACTGCTTAGCGTTGCTGGAACATCAGGCATTAGTACACGGGAGAAAATTCAGTCACGTCGCCGATTTGGGAGTCGCGCCCGTTCTGTTAAAAGTTCGGCGTATTCTCCATAAATCAAAAAATTCAGTAGTTCTCTCAGCGGAGCGGCGGAAACGGCGAGAGTTTTGACCGGACTCAGTTTGCAGGTGGCTGTTTCGTTCATAAAAATTTTGGATGAGTCAAAACGCCGTCAGCCGCTTGATCTTTTCTTTCTCAATTTCCATTTGAACAAGCTTTTCTCTAAGCCGAATCATCGCCAGCATTTTTTCGCGCACGGGAGCGCGGGCGGCTTCGGTTAAGGAAACGCTGATTGACTCCGACTCCAAACAGTAACCGGAATAGCGGTCGTAACAGCCGTCGTTATAGTCGTAGCGAAATCCGCTCGGCTTGTAATGCTCGCAGGCGATTTCAACCAGCTCGCCTAATCGCTCGGTATAATAGCTGCATTCGCTGATACCAGCCGCGTCAATCTCGGTTTCCGCTTCGACAACCAGATAATCTTCGCTTCCGGCAAGAATTTCTCTTTCGGTCAGCACGCACAACTCCAGAAATTCGATGAATTCGTCAACCGTGCCGCGGGTCGTTTGAAACTCCTCGCCCCATTCGCCGTCGTCGTAAAATGAACGGAAAAACGGGTCTTCGAGCGTCTGGTTGATTTCCTCCCAGAAAACTTCTTCGAGCATTTTCGCAGCGGTTTCCCGGCGGATGCTTTCGATTTCCGAAACGTCGAGCGCGTTTTGCCCGGACTGCAAAACAACCTGTTCCCGAATCGCCTCTTCAATTTCTGCGGCGAGCTTTTCAACTTTTACCTCGTGCGCGAATTCTTCTGAATCGTCATCAAAATCCGAGTAAAAAATCTCGCCCGTGCCGTCCGACCTGATTTTAAAATGATACCGGTGGTCGCCGGTCGAAAAACCGCTCTTGAGAACAATCAAACCAGCTTCATTGCCACGACTTTCACCGCTTGCAATTTCGACTTCTCGCGGTTTTTCGATTACACCGGAATCAAACATAATTCAAAATTTTCCAGTGTTCTACTCGCCTCTGAGCGGCATTAACACAAAACGGCAGGCATCGCGGTCGGTCGGCAAAAACAGCTCAAACGGAGAATTCGCGTCGTTAAAGCCGAAAGAAAACGTCGGACTGTCCGCCTTTGAAACTACTTGCAAAAAGTCCATCAGATAACGGCTATTGAATCGCAGAGAGTAAACGCCCTGCTCGCCTCCTCCGCTAAAGGCGGCGAGCATTTCTTCCTGCGCTTCCGCGTCGCTGGTGTTCGATTTGAGCGTCAATTTTCCCGCCTCGATTTCCATTGTTACCGAATAATTCCGGTCGTCGGCGGTTAAAGTTACGCGCGACAGCGAGCGGCGGAAATCGTCCGTGCTGATTTCCGCCGTGAAAGCGAGAGATTTCGGCAAAACCATATCCCAATTCGGAAACGTGCCGGTGAGTTTCCGCGAAAAAAGGCTGCGATTGCCCGCCGCGAAACTGAGCTGATTGCCCGTGTCTCCGACTTCAACCTGGCTTTCGGCATCACGCCGGATTTCGCGGTCGAGCAAATCTTCAAGCTGCGAAAGCGTCTTTTTCGGAACGAGCAAATCCAGTTTTTGTCCCGTGGAATTGACGAGCGGAAAACGCGCGAAAGCAAGCCGATGACCGTCGGTCGCCACCATCGTCAGGCTCCGGTCATCAATTACAACTTTCGCGCCGCTGATGGTAAAACGGCTCTGCTCGGTCGTGACCGCAAACGCCGTGCGGCGAATCGCCTCACGCAGAATCACCGCCGAAATGCGAACGCCTGCCTGTTTATGAACAGGAACTTCCGGGAATTGCGAACTTTCAACCGTTCCGAGTTTGTGCCGTCCTTTTTTGTAACGAATCTCGATTTGACCAGTCTTGTTCAGTTGAAAATGAATCGGCTCGTTCGGCAGCTCGCGGCTAATGTCGTAGAGTTTTCTACCTTCGACAAGGATTGAGCCGCTTTGCAAAACGTCCGCTACCTGCAAAGAGCGCATCGTCACATCCAAGTCGGTCGCCGTCAACGCCAGCTCGCCTGACGCGTTCGTCTCCATTTTGATTTTGCTCAAAACTGGAATCGTCGCCTTGCGCTCGATGACCGGCGTGAGCAGTCCAAGCTCCTCTTTGAGAAGCGAAGGGTTAATGATAAATTCCATAATTTTATTTTTACTTTCGTTCTATTTTCGCGGCTGCCGAGCCGTGTTCGATTAAATCGTTTGGAAAACGACGCGCTCGGCTTTTGCCCATTCGCAGAACTCGAATTCAGTCATCGCGCGCGCACCGTCCTTTTCGTAGAGATGCTCGCGCTCGGACAGTCCCGCGCGAATCGCGTCCTCGTCGCAGGCGTATTCGATTTCCGCATAGCCCGATTTCTCCAGCTCGCGGCTGAGTTCTTTAACCCTCTCAGCGAGATACTCTTCAAGTTCTTCGCGCAAAACGGAGCGAGCAATCTTCAAACGCGCGGGCAAATCTTCGTCGTCCGTCTCGTTCTCGAATTCGATTTCCACGGTCATCGAATTCCAGTGATGATAATGACCGCTCGCGCCCGTGATTTCGATACAAAGCGCGTCGCCCGCTGCCTCCAATGCGGCAATCAGACACTTCGCCGTTTGATCTTTTTCTTTGAGACTTTCCGAGCAAACGCGCCCGTAAAACGCCACGCCGTCGCCCTGGCAATAACCCAAACTCCAATACACTTCCATCTCGGAAAAGCCATATTCCGCCAACTGCGTTTTGAAGTCTTCAGTCAGAAATTCCGCATCGTCCCAATCAAAGCGGTCGGGGCTGTCTCGCTCTTGCGACACGGCAAACTCCTGCGCTTCCCCGCCAAGTTCCGAGAAAAACCTTAATCCTTTCGGACGAGCGGGGGCGCGGCGGAATCGCTCGCGCAAAGCTGAAAGTTTGATTTCGTTTTCCATTCGAGACTCGGAAAGCAATGTTTAGCTTTCAAAGTTGAATTTGAAATTCGCACGCTTTCTCGCCGCTTGAATTTTTCGCTCTAAAAAAATTAAACGAGCGGGCGATATGAAGTTTTCATTCGGAAATCGTTATTTCAAACTGATTTGCTCGCCCCAAGGAGCCTTTCCCGCCGCGCCGTGCGTCGCCCAAATGACCGGAAAATCCGGCTCGTCGCCGGTTTCGCCGTAAAGGTCGGTCAGATAAACGAGTGCGTCCGGTTCATACTCGGCGGCGGCTTCGATTAACGGGCGAAAATCCGTTCCGCCGCCGCCCGTATAATGAAGCGCGGACAGTTCGCAGGAAGCCTCCGTCCAGTCAATCTCCGTGATTTGATGAACTGCGGCATCGCCGATGAGCAAAACCAAATTTCGCTGATTGAGGGCACACATCGCGGCGATTTCGGCTAAGAATCTGCCCAGAAGTCCTTCGTCAATCGAACCGCTTGTGTCGAGCGCGACGGCGAGACGAGTCCCGCGTTTTTTGATTGCGTCCGGCGCGAACGGCAGATTCACGCCGGATTGAACTTTGTAATCTCTTTCGAGCGCGAGCCATCGCCTATTGGGGCGCGAATAATTATTCCGCGTCGCTTCCTGAAAAGCCGTCTGAACAATCGAACGAAAAATCTGCTCCCACGGCGTTTCAACGCGCGGCATCTCGCAGACGAGCCTTTCAAAAAGTTCCGGGAGGCTTCCGCGCAGAAGGCTGAGGCGTTGCTGCCAGTTTCGTTTTTCATCGTTCGTTTCCGCTTCGGTTGCCTGAATGTTTCTCGACTTGCATGTTTCCGGGCGCAAATCTCCTGAGAGAGCGTCGCGCTCGTTGAAGTCCGCCAGAAGCGCGTAAAACTGCATTTGAGTTTGGCAGTTGGACTTCAGAAAATAATAAAGCTCCTCACACGACCAGCGATTCACTAAAACGAATTCAGCGCGGGTTAGATTGGCTATTTTCCTGACTTGAGCCGCCGCAGAGAACGAGTAATACGAAGAGCGATTCTTTGCCGCCGCCGGATCAACCGCGTCTTCCGCCTTTTCTAGACACTGCCAAATTCTTGCAAGCGTCCAGGCATCGGTCGGCGTTTTCAGACCCGTTAAGTTTTCGAGCGATTCGTTGATGATGGCATCGGCGGCGATGTTCAAAAGTTTCGGGTTGAACGAGGTGTCATCGCGTTTTTCAAGTTCCGCAAATCGCTGCGGATGACAGAGCGCGACGTGCAGAATCTCGTGCAGGCAGATGAATCTGCGCTCTTTTTCATCAAATTTTTCGTAACCCGCGCCGGCGTAAATCGTGCTGCCGTCGGTGTAAGCGATTGCGTCCTTCTCCTCCGTATCGGCAAAGCAACACCACAGCGCGAGGCTCGCCAGACCGGGCAGATATTCAATCGCCGCTTCCAAATCCGGGCGCATCCGGCTTGACTCAGCGCGGTTTAATCGGGTCTGCATAATCGTTGAATTTCGGAATTTGAAACAAAATGAGGACGTAAGGATTAAGCGACGGCGACGACGGCAGTATCAGCGGTTGATGCCATACTCGCCGCTCCATTCGTCTCAACGATTTTTTGATTCGCACCGCTCGCCGCTTCGCGCTTCTCGTTGTATCGCCAGAAGGCTTTCGATTGCTCCACTTTCCAACCGGCTTTCCAGATTTTTCCGAGTAAAAGGCTGCCCGCCATCGTTTGCAGATCGCGCATCGGCAAAGCTGCAAATCGCTCGTCCCGTTGTTCGTCGAGCCGGTTGACGAGTTCAAGCAATTCGACTGCCGTTTCCTCGCTCGCTCGTGTCGCAATCGCAAACGACAGCGCATACAAGCCGTTAATGGTGTCGGGCAGATACGCACCGATTTTCGACGGCGTTGTTTGCTGAATCTCCAGCAGCTCGTCAACCGATTTCATGTTTTTGACTTCTTCGGCGAGCAGCATAAATTCCGCCGCGACCGAATCGCCGATGATGCCGGCGACGGCGAGATGCTTCGTCCGCTTGTCGGCTTTTCGCAGCTCTTCTAAAATGTTCGACACCTTTTCCCATGACGCGGGGCGCGGGTAAAGTTCGTGTTTCTGTGTCCGCGCCGCTTCTTCGCCCGACAGATGTTGCGGAAAAACTTTTAGAAAAGCGAGGACTTCCGGCGCGATACTGATTTTCATAAAATGCGCTAAGGTTGCTTCAAGCTGCGGCTCGATGACGATGTGCAGCAGACGGCGATTCGCCGCCGCGCCCAGACCGCGAGCGCATCCCAAATCTTCCGGTCGGTTGCCTGCCGCGACGATTATCCAGTTTTCGGGAATCCCTATATTTCCCTGCCGGCGTTCTTCCAAAATTCCCAAGACCGCACTGCGCGTGTCGTCGGGCGCGAGCGAGATTTCGTCGAAAAACAAGACGACCGCTTTGCCGTCGGCGCGCGGCGCGAGAAATGCGGGCGGGTAAAAAACTGTTTGTTGTTGTTCGTGGTCGAGCGCGGGCAGACCGCCGATGTCGGTCGGCTGTTTCTGGCACAACCGAATGTCGCGCAGTTCCGCGTTTAATTCTGCGGCAATCTGGCGCACAGATTCGGACTTGCCGACTCCGGTCGCGCCCCACAGCATAAAACTCAATTTCAACGAGCGAAGACTTTTGATTAATTCTTTAGCTTCTTCGGGAGTGCAGGAAACGGTATTTATCATAATTTTTCGACTTATTTCTGAAAGTTATTATCAACTTCAAGCTGTTGCCAGCCGCTTCTTTTCCTCTTGAGCGCGTCCGAAGCGTTCGCGCCCCGCATCCACTCTTGCGAAGCTGTCCGGGCGACGATTTCAGCCGGTGAATAAACGGCTTTCATTCGCAGAAAAATCAGCCGCTCGAAAACTTCGCGGACGGCGACGAGTTGCTTTTGCGTGTTAGTGTTTTTTACGAATGCACAACCGAAAAGTCGTTCGGCAAGAAAGACGGCGAACGAATTGTGCGAAACGATCAGCGCGGCTGGATGAGCGGAATTTTTGAGCGGAAAGGCGAGAAAGTTTCGGGCGGCGGCGCGGTCTTTTTCCGAGAGATTGAACGCGCCAAACGATTCGTTCTCGCCCGGAACACGGTCGGCTTCGATTGAGGCGCGCTTTTTCGCCAGCAAATTATAAAACGAATTGCTGGCGTCGGGCAGTAAGTCGCGCGCCCAATCTTCGATGGTTACGACGCGACCGACGTCTTCGATTAGATGGTCGGTCAAGAGCCGTCTGGTTTCGATTTGTTTGTTTTCGCTGTTGGTCAGAGTTTCGCCCAAAATCCGCACCCCGAGTTCGATGCCTTCGGCGTGATGCAGCAGAAAACGATGTTTGAAATGGGCGCAAGCCGCCTTGCTCGAATCCAAAAAATTGTGGACGGCGATATAATCCTGCCAAAAGCCGCCGTAGGTTTTCTGACTGATTTGCGCGTGTTGAAGCGGTTTCATAATTTTTGCATCTTTATCAGCCGCTTTTTTATTTTCTTCGCCTCACGAATATAAAACGATTCGCTTGCTCGCCTTTGTTTCCTTCATATCAATGACGCGCTGATTGCCGCTGCCCGTCCATAATCCCGCGCTTGACGAGAGTGATTCGACGTAGGCACCGTCAATTAAAATATTAATGCGGTTTAGAACATTACCGATTGCCGGTTGTTTTTTAGCTTTCTCGCGCAACGCTTCGAGTGTATAGCCGCTGTAACAAACAATGTGCGGGCAACGATTTTTCCGTAGTTCTTCAATAAGAGCGAACAAACTTTCAGGCTGCGCGAATGGCTCGCCGCCTAAAATGCTCACGCCGTCGCGCTCGAATTTTGGGTCGAGCAGTTCTGCGGCTAATCGAGCGGCGGAAATCATCACGCCTGCTTGTTCCCCGTGCAAATTTTCAACCCAACATCCTTTGCATTTCAGAGGACAATATTGAAATAAAACCGAACTTCGCCTGCCCGGTCCTTCCGTCAAAGAATCGTGGTAATAACCCGCGATGCGAACGCTCGCGGTTTCCGCCGAATCTTGAAAAGAACGGGCGGGCAGTTTGGTAATTTCAATCGGGCGAGCGCAGCCGATTTCCCGCGTTTCGCCCAAAGTTTCGCGCAAATGCTCGATTGTCGTCCGGCTTAAATCCTGATTGTCTTCAACCAGAATCGCGCCGCGCAAATCGTCAACGATAAAAGTTATTTCAGGCATTTCGTTTTGTTTATTCGCCGCCTTTCGTTTTAACGATGGCATTAGCGGCAAGCTCGGCTGGAGATTGATTTTCGTAAATAGCCAAACTACGGGCGACAAATTCATTTCTCGAAAACGGCTCTCCCGCCGCCTGACAGCGAATCGCGTCGTGCAGTTTTTCCGTGAATGCGGGCGAAAGCGTCGTTACTCTGATTGCTTTGACGATGCCGGTTGCGGCTTCGGCGAGAATGATTTTGAGCAGGATACGCTCTGCCGAATTCATTTGCGGCGCGGGTATTCGGCGGTCTTCTTCCGCGACGTTCCACCACGAAAAAGCGGAATCCGACCACGGCAGCGCATCGCCGAAGCGATACAGCAGAAAGACAACCCCGTTTTCGCAGTAAAGTCCGAATTCGGCTTCGCCTTCTCGCACGGCTTCGACTTCTTTCGGGTGCAGGTTTTTCATCGAAAGCAGCAGCGTGTGGTCGCCCGCTTGATAATTATATTCAATGGCTTCGGGCAATTCTGTTCTTTCTTCAAAAAGCGGTTTTCCGATGGCGACAATTTGCATAATTTTAAGTTCAGTGGAAAACGCGCCGCTCGCAAGATGCGAATGGCGCACAATTTTTTGTTTCGGAAAAAACTATTTTCCTTTGATTTGCCGCTTGACCTGCGGCTGGATGTGGTAATCAGGGGTTTTCACGTCTCTGACGGGCTTGCCGAAAACTTGTTTAATAGCTTCGGCGGTTTTCTCGCAAGCTGGACCGGCGATGCCCTCGATTTTGGTATCCATTTCACCAGTTTCGGCATTAATTTCAATTTCGATTTCCGGCATAAAAGTTCTGACTCCTCTCTCGTTTATTCAATGTCTGAAAGTTCCGGCTGATAAAGAACGGTTTCGGGAAACAATCGGCAGTAAGCCGCGATTTCGTCCACATCCTCGTCCCTGCCCGCATCAAGCGCGCCCGTAATCATCTGCGAAATTCGCTCGTCGAGTTCGCTCGTCCCGTCCGCGTCCCAGTTAACGGCGACGGCTCGCGTTTCATTTCCTTTTGCACGATGACCGATTGCCGACACCGAGTCCGAATAAAAAAGCGCGTCCAAAAATGAACGCGCTTCGCCGACGCTTTCGCGCCCGACTTCAATGATGTGTGCCATAAAAATTTTCAGTATTTAATGCGAATTTTAATCGTCGAGCCGACGCGCTCGCGGGTGAGTGTGCCGCGTAAATTGCGGGCGAGTTTTTCCGCCGATTTCAGGTTGTAATTCGTCCTTAAAGCGGTTAGAAATTTGCCCTGCATCATATAACGCTGGTCGTATTCGCTGATGACGGGAACGTAGCCCGCGTCGGTTTTTTGAAATCCGAGGTCGTTCGACGCTGCGCCGATGAACTTTCGCCGCACGACGATTTGCGCCGTTTCAGGTCGGCGGTCGCCTCTGTAGCCGTAAAGCGACAAAGCATCGCCTTCTTCGGTTTCCGCGTAGCCGCACTCACGAAGGGCGTCTCGTAGACAATCACGGTCTTTGAATGCCGCGCTCGTGAACGTCATATATTTTGACATTTGTAGGTTTTCACTCCTATCGAAAAAAATCTTGAAAATCCAATCTTTACTCGCCGCTTTTTTGTTTTTTGAGCCGCGCTGAAATGAGAGTAAAATCTTTATTCCAGACTCGATTTGTTGATGAGCGTTTTAGAATACATCGAAGAAACAAACCCGCCGGAAGTGCGCGAGCTTTTGACGGCGGCGCATCTTTTTTTGCAGGAAAATCTGCCGCCTTTTGCCGTTTGCGCTATCAAATGGCGAATTCTCTTTTACACCTTGCGCCGAAACTTTTGTTATTTGAATCGTCACCCTGACCACCTTACGCCCTTGCTTTTCGCACGGCTGGAAACTCGTCCCGCGACCGGGCGTTCTGCTCGGCGAAGACGAAAAATTAAAGCAGATACGCTATCTCGAAATACGCTCCTTTGAAGATTTATATTCAGAAAACGTGCAGCAGATTTTGCACGAAGCGATTATCCTTGATGAAATGCCGGCTAAAGTTAAGCCCAAACTCCGAAAGAAAAACCACCGCGCTTTTTATTAAAATTTCACCGCGTTAAATTTCCAAAACTCGCGCGCCGGCGGCATTCGCCGTTTGGCTGACGGTTGAAGCGTTGCGGCTGCCTTTGATGTTGTTTTTCGCCCAATCGCGGATTTCGTCAATCTTGGTTTTCATCATCTCGGCGGTCGGCGTGATTGTGCCGATTGCCGCGACGACATCTTTGGTTTGGGCGGCGCGATTGCCGTCAATAAACGCTTCGAGAACCGCGTCCTTAACTGCGCCTTCGATTTCCGCGCCGGAAAATTGTTCGCTCTTTTCCGCCAAAACGTCGAGGTCGAAATCGTCGGGCTTCAGTGCGCGTTTTTGCAGATGAACGCGGAAAATTTCCTGCCGGTCATCTCTTGTCGGCAAGTCAACGAAATGAATGTAAGAAAATCGCCCGATGCGAAATTGCTCGGATTCCAAATCGCGCACGTCATTAGCGGTGGCGAAAACCAAAACGTCGCGGTTATCCTGCATCCAGTTCAGCAGATAAGAAATCGTCCGCGCCGTTTCGCCGCCGTCGGTTTTACCCGACGATTTCATTCCAGAAACGGCTTTTTCAAACTCGCTGATTCCCAAAATGCCCTTAACGGTTGTGGCAATCGAAAGCGCGCGTTTTACCGAAATCGCCGCCTGTCCGATAACGCCGCCGCCTTCGCCCATAATCGAGCCGAAATCTAAATCAAGCAGCGCGCGATTCGTAATGGAGGACGCGACTCGTTTGCACAAATCTTTACCGCAGCCCGGCAAGCCGACAAGCAGAATGCCTTTGCACGGCTCGACGTGCCTGGCTTTGGCTTCGGGCGAAAAAGTGTGCGCCGCTTTTTTCAGAATTTCGCGTAAATGTTTGTAGCCGCCCAAAGAGTCTGCCGGTTCGGGATGAACATAAGTCAAGGCGGAACTGCCGCGAATGACCTTTTTCTTTTCGTCGAGGATGATTGACAGCGCGTCTTCGGTCAAACCGTTGCAGCGAATCGTCGCCTTGGCGATGACGTTCGAGATTTCGTCGTTCGTCAGTCCGAGCAGAGCCTGCACGAGATTTCCGCGCGTTTCGGCATTGATGTTCGTGTTAATACCTTTTTTCTCGAACTTTTCGAGCTGAATGTCGAGCGCGTCGACGATTTCCGATTCCTGCGGCAAATCGAGTTCAACGCCGGTGACTTCCTTTTCAAGCGTCTTGATGTCGGGAAAATGCGGTCCGGCAAAAAGCACGGTTGTGGTCGTAATCTTGTGTTTCCACGCGACTTCTCGCAGAAGTCTGACCAGCACCGGGTCTTCCTGTCCGTAAGGCGCGATATACGGCGCGAAATCGCAGAGCAGAAAAATTCCTGTTTCCTGTTTGGCGATAAATTCGAGCGCCGAAATTGGGTCTTCGGTTTCCTGAATCGTTTTCGCTTCTTTGAGCGGAACGCCGTTCGTTTTTTCGTCAATGATTTTGACGATGCCGTTCGTGCGACTCCAGAAATAAAGCGGCTTTTCGCGGTGTTTTTCGCGCGTCACGAGTTCGAGCAGGCATTCTTTGAGCCGTTCTTCCTCGTAAGTGTTGACGGCGAGCAAGGTGTAACGCGCCCGGATGAGCGTGTCGAGTTCTTCCAAGAGTTTCGCTTCGCTGGTTTGATTTTCCATAGTGAATAAGAATTTTTGAATACTGATTTTTTAAAATTCGAGCGCGTCGAGCTGATCGAGATTCAAAACGCCGATCCGTTTGGAGCGTCGCTCCACCTCTGCCTTTTCGCCTCCTTGCTCGCCGCTTTCTTTTTCGATTGACGCGGCGGAGGAAACCGATTCTGATTTAACCGGCTTATTAAAATCTAATATTTTGGCGGGCTGCTGCTCCGAAATCGGCACGGCTTTAAATGCCCCGAACTGTTTGAGCGTCGGGCTGTAATCGCAATTAAAGGTTTCGAGGTAGGGAGTTGATTTGTGAAAAATCTTTTCCTGACGTTTCGCCGCATAACGCTGTTCTACCGTTGAGAGCGAACAGTGTTCGACGAGCGGCAAAACCCGCAGTTTCGTTTCGCTCCGCCCGTGTTCTTGAAGCGCGCTGTAGCTGCCGTCCTCGTGGTCAACGAGAAAAAGATTAAAAACTTTGTCGGAATTTATCTTCGGGTCGTAGTGATAAAGAAAACATTTTTTGAGAATTACCGGCATAAAAATTCACGCCCGCGCCCAAAACTTGTCTGGGCGCGGGCTGATTGATGTCAAAAATTGAAAATGTTGTTAGAGTTCGAGCGCGTCGAGTTGTTCGGTCTTGAGCAATTTACGGGCGCGTTTCGACGTGGCGATAATCACTGCGTCAACGGCTTCTTTCATCTCGGCGGCGGTGCGCGTTTTTGCGTCTCGGCTGGCGATTTTGTTGAGTTCGGCGAGAACCGTTTCGACTTCGGCGTCCCGCGTGAAATTCATCAGTTTGAACCAGCGATATATTTCGCGCGCCTTTTTCGCCGTGCCGCCGGAAACGAACTTGGAATCGTTGAGTTTCTCCGCCATCTCTTTGGCGGCTTCGTAAATCGTGCTGTTGAGTTGGTCGAGACCTTCCTTGAGCGGCGAAATGCTCGCTTCCATCTCTTTTTTCACCGCTTCGATTTTGATTTGCCGGATGCGCTCCTTTAATTCCTGCTCGCGCTTTTCGTCCTCAAAAGCGGTCTTGACTTTGATTTCGGCGATGTCTTTTTGCGCTTCGATTTCGATGGCTATTTCGGTTTGCGCTTTGCCGGCGATTTGCTTTTCAAGTTCGAGTTTAGCGACGCGAGTTTGTTCGGCTCGCATTTCCGAACCCAACAAAATAACTTTCGGGCGCATCTCGATTCGCATTCCGTCGCGGATCGCGGGAGGCGTCGGAACCATATCCATCGCCCGCTGAACCGTTCTGTTGATAAATTCGTCGCGGTCAAACGGCTCGTCTTTCATCGTCGCCGCCAGACGTTCGGCGGAATCTTTTGCCAGCTGGCGAAAAGTTTCGCGCAGCGTTTCGAGAATTTCAAAATAATTCTCAATTACCGATGCTTTGGCGCGGGCGAGCGTTTCCAGCGCGGCGGCGAATTCTTTTTCAAACGCTTCAAAAGCGGTGAAAGGAATCCAGCGATATTCGCTGCTGCCCAGCACCGTTTCGCACAGCGCGAAGCGAAAGCTGTAACGGTCGAGAGCGTTGTGCGCCCTGGATGCCGCCCGCTGTAACGGTTTGCGGTAATCATCCGGCAGAAGTCCGGTGCGCGGCGGGCTTAAGGAAACGGCTTGTTCTTTCGGAAGTTCAATACCCAAAGATTGCCAATCAAGCTGGCGGCTCAATACGGAAAATCCGGTCGTGTCAATGTTCAGAAAAATTCCCGCCTGTTCGAGCGCAGTCAAATCGAACGGCATCGTTTCGACTTCCGCCTTTGATATGCCTAAGTGAGCGGCAGCTGTTTCTTTCTTTTCTTCTAGCTTGTTCAAAATCTCGGTCGCCAGGTCGGGCGCGTTGCTCATCAAATTTTCCTCCGAACCGACGCTAACTTCCGGCGGCATTACTGCATTTGCCGCAACTTTTTCCGGTGCGCCGAGCATTGCCCAAATGTCGTTCGCCAAATTGCTGCCGTCCAGATTTGCGATGTTCGTTGATTGATTCATAATTTTTTCCGGTTTATCCCAGAACTTTGCTCGCCGCTTTTATTTTTCTTTCCGTTTATTTTTAGTTTTCGGCTGAGGCTGGTAATTTGTCGCCGCCGAAATCGCTTCCGGCGTGCAGTAGACCGAACGGCTTGCGCCCGATTCCAAATCAAAATAAGTCGCAAAGCGTTTTAAGGTGTGCGTTAAAAGCAGCTCCGCCAGAATCTCCGACATTTCCACCGCGACGCGCTGGTTGACGTTCAGACTTTGCTCGCCCAAGCGAATCCGCTCGGCGCAAGTAACGCGCTTCCCCGTCGTTGGATTTTGACGCTCGACTGATTTTGCACTTTCGGCTTTGAGCAACTCCGGGTGTTGCAGGCTCGGCGCGGGCAAGAGTGAAAGAATCGAAGAATTTTGCGCCGCTTCGCAGATTTCTTTAGCGTCAAATCGGTTGCCGATTAAAACTTGTCCGGTGTCGCGCCCGTTGCCGCCGTCAATCCACCAAACGCGCGGGCTACGTTCGCTTACATATCTCTGCTCGTTGTGAAATTTGACCGCTTCGTGTATCTCGCGCCGCGCCGGATGATTGTCAACACAGCCGACAAGAACAGTTAGTTTTTCTGAATTTGAAGGTTGCGGATTCCAATCGTCGCTTTTTTTTTGGAAAAGCTCAGAGCGAAAACCTTCTTTAACGAAACCGATCTCGATTCCCCAAGCCCGACTGACGCGCCCGGCGAGCGTTTCGGCTTTATTCGCTCCAATCTCGGCGAAACAAAAATTGCTGCGCGGAATGTTGCCCGTTTCAACGCGGTCGGGGTCAACGATTACAATTCTTACCGACTTACCGCGCCCTTTTAATTCAAAAGCGAGACGAGCGAGATTCATCGCCATAAAGCTGCCAGTGCCGCCCGCGCCGACGAGCCAGAACTCGACGATTTTGTAATCAACCGGCAGCACTAATTTAGCGTTCAGAAAACCTAAATCTAAACTCATAAAGTTTCAATGTATTGCGCGTCATTCAAAACGCGATATTCTTCGTAGAGCAAATCATCGAAGATTTCATCGACGGAATTTTTACAAATTTCAGCCGGCATTTTCTTTTCCTGCTCGACCAAATCAATCAGGCTTTCGAGCGGCGCATCGGCGACTATTTCAACCGGAATTTCCCAAAACGAATCGTAAATTCCGACGCGCAGTCGGGTTGCCGGATTCGCTCCGTGAATATCAACCAGAATGCCGAAAAGACGAAACTTTCCGCTCTCGTCATTGTTGTCTTGACCGCTAAACCGGCGGCATCCGGGCGGGTGCGTGTGAATTTCCAGAATCGCGTTTTGGTAAGCCGCATCTTCGTCTCGCGCAATCGTGCTGCCGAAAGAACGAGTGCGGCTAACTTCCTTCCAAAAATACCCGCCGCCTTCATTGTCCCGGCAAACCGCATACAAATTTTCGGTAAAATTCGCCGCGTCCGTTTCGTTTTGCGCGTGAGCCAAAATCTCTGTGAAAATATTGCTTGGAATTTTTTCGATTAGTTCGACACGCGGTTCTCCGGCAGCCAATTCCGGTATTTTGACGGCAAAAGCGGAGATTTCGACGACGGCAGTCATCTCCCGCCGGCGGGCGCGTTTGAAAACGCCGTTACGGGCTATGACGATTTCGTAAAGCGGCGCGGTGATAGGTTGGTCGGACGCAAACAAGAATTTGCGCTCGACGAGTTGCGGTATGTTCATTTTGATTGAAAAATTTGGAAGCGTTCAGCGAACTGACTTCCACAGTTCGGCAACCGTGTGCTGAGTTTTGATAAGAGCGTTTTTCGGAAAAGTCTTTTTGCCGCGAAGGGCGAGCAATAACTTTCGCGCGTCCGTTTCGTGCGTTCGGCAACGATTCGCGGCTTGATGATTATTAAACGGGCTTTCAAATACCAATCGCCAGACGCTTTCGATAGTGTCGAGACGACATTCGGGCGCGGTGTTTTTCCCGAAACAGATGCCGCCCGAAGAATCCAGATTCGGAAACGGAGCGTGGGAGATTTTCGATTTTTGATTGACCGTTTTGTCGAGCGTCGCCCACAGGTAATAACTCTGTCCTGAACCGAGCAGCAGAAGTGTCGGAAGCGGAATTTCGATTTCGAGAATCGAATCGTCCGCGCCTTCGTCTTCAGTTTCGCGTTCATTAACGGGGCGCGGGTCGGTGATGAAAATCTTTCGCCGTCCGGCGGGCAAGAGGCTTAAAATCTTGTGCGTTTTCGCACCTTGCGCGAATCGCAAGACGAAAGTTTCGAGCCAGCCCGAATCGAAAGCGTTCTTTACCGAAAATGCGCGCCCGATTTGCGCCGGGCTTAAAAACTTTGTTCGCTCGATGCTGCCCATCCGCCAGTTGAGCTGGTAATGACTTTCGAGAAAGAACAGCGCCGCTCTCGCGTCCGCGGGCGGCGCGAAGAAATTATTGTTTTCGATTTGGCTCATAACGCTTTTTCAATCGTCAAAAAGTTAATGCCGGCTCATCGGCGCGCGTCTCAAAATCCGCGAGAATGTTTATCAAAAGTCCTGAACTGTAATCGCCTCCCTCAAACGGTAAATTTCTTTGCCATTTATTCGTCGGCAGTTGTCCGGTGTTCCAAATTCCGATTAGTTCTTTGAAAGTCGAAAGCGCATTACGTTCAATCGAAGCGTCAAGGCTTTCCAGACTCGCGTAATAATCGCTCACCGCTTGGCAGTCGTTTTTGAGTTTTTCCAGGTTCTCTTCAGTCCACTCGTAAAGGTCAACCGGCTGGCAGTAAGTCGTGTCAATGAACGGGTTTCCCGTATCGTGAAAAATGAACTCGATTAAATGCAGAAAACGACAAATTTTCGGATTTGCACGTTCTTTGTCGAGAACGGAAAAAGGCGGCGTTGCCCGACTGATCGGAGGCAGAGCCTCAAACTCGACGTTAAAACTCGCCAGCATATCACGCCAATTTTCGTCTGCTGCGTCCGTATCTCGCCATAAAAACGCCAGGACTGCGAACTGCAAAGACGGGCGAAATTCCCGCCACTCGTATTCGTCGCAGCAGAAATCGTAATTGACCGGCTCAATCGGAATGTGGTCGAAACGAAAATCCGTCCAGTCGAGCCATGTGCAGAGCGGAAAATAGCGGTCGCTGACGAGTTCGATAAACTCATACTCGCGCTCGGTGTGATATTCGTTATAACCCGTCCGCTTGAAACTCGCCGAAGATTTTTTCCACTCTTTCGGAAAAAGTTTTTGATAAAGCGCGTAGAAACGTTCGCGTTCTAGTTCCGAGGCGATATAGCCGATTGCGTCAGAGAGTGTGCCGCAGGCGGCTTTCCAGCGCAAATAGGCTACGGTCTTCTCCAGATGCCCGCGAAAATTTCCGCCTGTTTTGCCGAGGCTTCGCCTTTTTCTGTTTTCTTCAAGTAAGCGGCGCGCGACGGCTGGAAGTTTGCGGACGATTTGAGTTTGAACGACTTTGCCTTGTGCCATATCGATTGCTCTTCAAAATCCGATTGGAATTTTTTCCGCGTCGAAGCCGCCGGGGGCAGTCGCCAAGTCCAAAAACTGATTCTTCATCCGCTTGCCGTCCGTTTCAATCTCGCGCAGGTATTCGCCTATTCGCTCGATGTCGGCGAGCGACATTCGCGCCGCATCGCCGCTTCCGCGCAAATAAAGGCTTTCGGCAAGCTCGTAAATTTGATGGGCGGTTTCGGGTGCTTTGACGAGACGTTGAAGACAAACGTCGGTCTGGTTAGTTTCGTGTCTGCCGTTCTCGGCTTTAGTTTTCACGCTTTTTCCGTCGCCTCACTCAAATTCCTTTATGCTCCGCTTTTTTCACAATCGAGACAATCATTTGACCGGCGCGCGTCTCGCGCGAGATTTGGGCGTTTTTGATTGATGGGTAGTGCGGACTCAAAGCCGTTTTGAGCAGGCTGTCGTCTGCGGCAACCGAAACGGGGAGCGGAAACTCCTGCCCTTCGATTTTGACGATTGCCGCGGTCGGCGCAACTTCGGCGACGGATTCTTCGGTTTTCGCGTTTTCAGTCGCGTTCGCTGTGTCGAACGTCGCGGCGGATTCTTCCGCCGCCGCGGTCGGCATCTCTTTTGCAGTATTTTCGTTTTCGGAAATTAAATTTTCGCTCATAATTTTTCTTCTTTTTAGAACAGGCTCGGCTGAACATTGTTTGCCGGAACGGATTGCAGAACTGCCGCGACAGACGCGGGTTTTGCTTCTGCGGTTTCTTTTGTCGCCGTGATTTCGGCTCGGCTTTTTTCGTCTTCAGTTTTGCTTTCAAATTGCGCCGTTGGCGAACCACTCGTTTTTTCGACGTTCGGTTGATTGATTGCAGATTTCGTCGGCGCGGCGACGGCTGTTTGTGTTTTCGCGGGCGCAAGTTTTTTCGCCGATTGCGTTTTCGACGCGCGAAGCTGCTCGATATATTTGGCGGGCAGCGTTTGTTTGAATCGCGCCAACTTATCCCGCACAAGCTCGGCGATTTCGATTAAATCTTCGCCCGAACCGATTTCGAGAAATTCGATTTCCGGCGGCGAATTGTGCGACATTGCGCTGACAATCGCTTTTCGACTCTTTGCATCGCCCGACGACGGCAGTAAGACCAAATTGAAATTTACCGTGCATTTTCCGAACTCAAACGGCTCTTTCGCGGTCATAGTTTGATTCGTGCCGTTTTTGTTCGCGCTCGTCGCGGGAGAGTCGTTTCCAGAAGCGGGCGCGGGTAGCGGCAATTTCTCGTCGCTCGGATTTTTCGCTGAAACTTCCCCTTCGGCGGCAGCCTGCCTGTTCTCGGAATTTGTCGCGTCGCGCGCTATAGCAGATTTGTTTTCCGATTCCGATGTTTCGGCAACAGCCTCGTTTTCCGGCTCGGCTTCGTCCGGCGCGGTTGTCGTCGCCTCATCCGATTTTGCGATTGGCGTTGCGGCAAAAGGCTCATCCGTTTTGACGAAGCCTAAGAACTCATCTCGCTCCGCTTCGGCTTCTGTCGCTTTCGCTTCCGTCTGGAGGGAAACGGACGATGCGCTCTCGTCCGTCGCCCATTCGCTTTCTCTGCCTTCGGTCTCCTCGGGGGCGGGCGCGTTCTCTATTAAGCCGGAGTTTCCGATGACTGAAGCGGGTAACAAAACTTCGGAAACGGAATTCTCCGCAGGCGCGACCTTCGGCTTTAACTCGCGGAATCTCTCGCTGAAATTTTCGAGAAAGATTTCGCGCAATCTGCGCCGCTCGACATCAAGCGTGACGTATGCGGCTTTGTCCCACAACTGGCGTGCCAAATTTTCGAGTGCCGCGTCATCAAAGTTTCCCGCTGCGGCGACGCTTGTCGTCATCTCGGCAAGACGGCGGGCGGTGAATTTTAACCGCTCTACGCTCTGCTCGTTTTCAAATTTTAGGAATGAACCGGATGTTAATGTTTGCATTTTTTATCTCCTGAAAATCCTTTCGAGATTTTTACTTTTTACCGACCGCTTTTCTTTTCGTTACGGCTTACCGAAAACTTTGCCAGTTAGCATTTTTTTGTTAAAGTCTTTTCGCATTTTCCTAAATTTTGTTGTTTTCTTATTTAAGAAAATCCTGTAAAATAAGAAAATGACAAAGCGATTGACCGACGGGCAGATGCAAAACTTAATTCGGGAAATTGAATTCGAGCCGCTGAAAATTACCGTTGACGAGCGGCGGGCGAAACCGGCTGACTCCGGCGGCAGCGGCGGGGAAGAGGGCGCGCTGCTCGATGTTCGCTGGAAAAAAAAATCTCAAAAGTTCATCGCCGAGATTTTGCGGCAGGCGACTCCGAAACAAATCGAAACCGGAATGCTGCGCCTTGAAAAACGCGCGCGCGAAGCGAGGGCGAGCGGCGGACAAGCCGGAAAGAAGCGTTTATACCCGATTCTGGTCGCGCCTTTCTTGAGCGAGCGCGATCTCGAGCGTCTCGCCGAAGCCGAAATCAGCGGCATTGATTTGTCCGGCAACGGCGTGGTCATCGTTCCCGACAAACTTTTCGTTTACCGCGCCGGCGCAAAAAACAAATTTCTTTCGACCGCGCCGATAAAAAACGTCTTTCGCGGCACGAGTTCGCTCG
The DNA here is from genome assembly GCA_964235785.1 of uncultured Pyrinomonadaceae bacterium. Taxonomy (GTDB): domain Bacteria; phylum Acidobacteriota; class Blastocatellia; order Pyrinomonadales; family Pyrinomonadaceae. The sequence continues at coordinate 31,640 of CAXSBF010000033.1, forward strand.
CAGCGAGAGTGTTTTTCGCCAAACCGGAGTATAAAAACGTCGGCGAAGTTTTAGACGAAGTTATATCACGCGAAGGCTTTACGACTTTTTCGACCGTCTCGAAGGTGCTGAAGACTCTGGAAGAAGAATTGATCATCGGACGAGGCGAAAAAGTTCGTCTGCTCGACGCGAGAAAATTGCTTGACGCGCTGCGGGAAAATTATCGCCGACCGGACGCGAGCCGCCGCGTGCGCGGTAAAGTCGGAGATTTGAAAACGGCGTTGAAACGAATTTCGGAGAACGCCGAAGCGAAGAATTTGATTTACGTCCGCGACGATCCGACGAAATACGTCGTAATGCCGTCGGGCGCGGCGGCGGTGGTGAAGATTTACGCCGAATCGGTTGGCGATTTGTTGGACGGCGTTGATTTCACCGAAACAAATCGTTTTCCCGACATCGAGCTTGCCGAAACCGTTGATGCGACCGCTTATTTCGACCGCCGGAATGACGCGGGCTTTTATTGGACTTCGCCTTTGCAAATTTATCTGGAGCTGGCGAGCGAAGGCAAGCGCGAACAGGAAACGGCAAGCGGAATGGTCAAAGGTTTGCTTGATTTCAAATATTAAAAACCAAACATTAAAAGAATTGAAATATGCCACAAGCCAGAGACCCGCTCCGGGAACAATTACGACTTCTCGCCACGAAACTTCAAAAAGACGACATAAAGCTGATCTTGGGCGGCGGCTACGGCTTGGTTTTGCGAACCGAATACATTCGCCGGACCGGAGTTGCAACAAGATTCGACGAAATTCCCGACGCGCGTTCGACCAATGATCTGGACTTGTTTTTAAGCGCGGAGATTATCACGAGCGCGGAGAAAATCGAGAAAATAAGAGACGCTCTTGAGAAATTGAATTTTGTTCCCGTCGCGCCATACTTCCAATTTCAACTGCCCGTCTTTTATGAGGGTCAGGATTTGCAGGTCAAAATTGATTTGCTCGCCCCGTTGCCGGAAACTGAAACGGAGCGAAAACTTGTAAAAATCAACAAGCCGCGCATCAAACCGAGAAAAGCCGGTAATATTCACGGCTATCTGACCGAAGAGGCGGTAACGCTCGAAGAAAACCTTCAGCCGATTGACGTTTCAGACGCGGGCGAGCCGCCGCTCGAAATTTATCTGCCTCATCCGTTTTCATATCTCGTGATGAAACTGTTCGCCGTTCGAGACCGGCTCGAAGACGAGAAAAAAGATTTTGGAGCGTATCACGCTTTTGACATTTACCGCATCGTCGGAATGATGAGCGAAAGAGAATGGAACGAAGCGCAGGATTTGAAAGCGCGTTACCGCGACCAGCCGAAAATCAAAGAAGCGGGCAGAATCGCCGGTGAATTATTCGCAAGTCCCGAATCAATCGGCGTGCTGCGCGTCCGTCAACACGCGAGAGCGACAGGCTTTGCGATTCCGCCGGAAACTCTCGCCGCCTTAATCGAAGATTTGCGCGAACTTTTGCCGGAAGTTTGAAAGGCTTCAGACGCGGCTGCTAATCAGAAGAAAATTCAAATTCGCAAATTGTTGTTTTTGGCTTCGTCGAAAACGCGGTCAAATTCCCTTTCGAGTTCGTCCCATCTTTCGCGGTCGGCATCAGCGTCATACGGCAGTTCGCCCAATTCATCGTCCGTAGTTGCCACACCTAACTTTTCGTTAATTTCAGCTTCCAGCTCACGCAAGCGTTTTTCGTGCAAAAAATCTTCTTCCGTTTCCTGATACGGCTCGTAAATATCGGGCGCGACAAACGGAGCGTCGCGCTGGCTGATTTCGTGAAAGAAGTCTGTTTTTTTCGGCGTGTTCATAACTGCTCCAACCCGTAGTTGTCGGTTTTTAACTGATTAGCGATTCTTCTCACCATATTACGCGAAACTCCGCATTGTTTCGACATTCCGCGCAGACTTTTGCTTTTCAGATGATGCCGGATGTAGTTTTCCTTAACCTGCTCGATTATTTGGTCGAGCCGTTCGTCCGGGTTAAAGGCGAGAATCAGTTGACCGGAAACATAAACGTTTCCGCCGCCGATTTCAGATTCGTCAAAAGTTGCGCCTTTTTCCGCGAGCATCGCTCTGATCTCCGCCGTGGCGATGATTTCCGTGTCCGCGTGTTCAATCGCCAGTTTCAAGACGAAATTTTGCAGTTCGCGGAAATTGCCCGACCACTCGTAATCTTCGAGCAACCGATAGGCAAGCGGCTCGATTTGAAAAGCGTTTTTGCGCCCTAAAGCGATGCGCTCGCGTTCTAGTCCGCTCACGACCAGAGCGCGGATTTTCTCTTTTTGCTCGCGCAGCGGAATCGTGTCGAGCGACAGCACGTTAAGGCGGTCAAAAAGGTCAGCGCGAAATTCGTTCCGCGACAACATCTCGCGCAAATCGCGTGACGTAGCGGCGATGATTCGCAAATCAACCTCAATTTCTTTGCTTGCTCCGACGCGCCGAATTCGTTTTTCTTCGACCGCTTTGAGCAGTTTGGCTTGCAGGCTTAAAGACAGTTCGCCAACTTCGTCGAGAAAAACCGTGCCGCCAGATCCCGCCTCGAAAAGTCCGGCTTTTTGTTGATTTGCGCCGGTGAACGCTCCTTTTTCATAACCGAAAAGTTCGGCTTCGACGAGTTCTTCTTTGAGCGTCGCGCAGTTGAGACTGACGAATTGTTTTTGACGACGCGCGCTTTTATCGTGAATTTGACGGGCGATGGTCGTTTTTCCCGTGCCGCGCTCGCCGGTCAGCAAAACGTGATAAGACGTGCGGGCGTAGCGTTCGATTTTCTCGGCTTGCGCCGCAGCTTTCGAGTTGTTTGTCCGACGCGATTTTCCAGAAGAAGAGTTTTCGCGCGTGATATGCGGAGATTCGATAATCTCAGGCTGACGAGTTTGATAAAATTGTGTATTCATAGGGCTGGTTTTCGCCCTGCATAGTTCAAAACTCGTGCCAATTTGCGCGCCCGATTCGTTTTGAGCCGCTAAACTGCTGAAAACAAAGACGGATAAAATTTTTTGCGCGTGTAGATTTGTCTTTTTGAAAAAAGAAAACTGTCAACTCTGGTTGACACAAGTGTCAACTTAAGGTGTCAACTAAAGTTGACAGTTTTCGCCGTAATGGTGAACTTTTGATTTTCGCCTGCCGCGCCCGCGCCCGCCTCGCCGAGATAAATTTTCAAAAGCAAAAACGCCGCGCGATGCCAGCACGGAACGCCCTCAAAAAATGCCTGACACAACCCCGTTTTATCAACGCGGCGGCAGGCGGATTCGTTTGCCTCGTAAAATCGGCAGCCGATTTCACTTGTCGTTTCATTCGGCACGGAAATAATCAACAAACGCTCTTGCTGCCAAGCAAAAAAGGGCTGTTCGATTAAACGCGTCCGAGCTTTTTCAAAAGCCCGCGTCCATCTTTTTTTCATATGCGCGGGCAAGTCTTGTTCTTTGAGTCCGCGGGTGCAGAGCGAAAACGCGGCTTCTAGCTGCGTGTGGTTAATATTCATAAATTTGATTTTTGAGATCGCGAACGGCGCGGAAACTAACCGTTCGTCAGCAAATCAGTCAGGCTGACGCGGGCGAGTTCTTCCTTTTCCGGCTCAATCACCCATTCTCGCACGTCAATCGCCGAGGATTTTTCAGCGGAAGTTTCAACGTGCGAAGTGCCGCTTGATTCGCCGATTTTTGTATGCTGATTTTTGTCAATCAAATTAGCCGCTGATATGGCGGGCGGAAACTCCGAAATGAGTTTTTGCAAGAGACCGACGGCTTGTAATTCATCGTGCGGCAAAAGAAATCGTTCGCGGCTGTTCTGCGTGATGCTCACGAGTCCCAAGGCACGAAATTTTTTTGGGTGTTCCGCTCTACCCGGCACGAGTTCGACGTAAAAATCGCCGAAAACTTTTGAGCTTTTGAGTTGAATATTTTCGACAAGTTCTAGCGATTCCTTGCCGCCGATGATTGATTGAAAAATTTCGTTTGACGTTTCCGCCTGCTGCCAGGCGCAGTCGAAAAGTCTGGTGATTTCTTTAACTGTCGCTTTCGGAACTTGCAGCCCGACGAGCCGCACGCCTTCGTCCGTCGTCGTGCGGACGATTTTGAAAGCAGCGTCCTTGACGTTTTTAATTTGCCGCCAAACCGGAATCAACGCGCCGCTCAAAAGAAAGACGGTTTTGTTGAGATAGGGCGGAATTTTTTCGACTTCCCCGTCCCACCAATCTTTCGCCTTTGCTTTCGGCACGAGCCTGAAGCGCGCGGCGAGTTCCGATTCGTCTATGTAGAACTGATTTCTACCGGACGGACGGCTGATTGCGTAAGTTTGGAAACTCAGACCAGTTTCCGGGTCGGTGTGAATCAGAGAAGCGCGCGCTGCGACGAATTCCTGCGCCTCTGAGCCGAGTTTCCGGTAAAAGTAGGCTTCTCCCCTTTCCAAGTCCTCAAAACGCGACGGCGTGGTCGCCACAATCGTTTCGAGTTCGTAAAGAAGGGTTTCCGCGCCCGTCATCTGGTCGCGGTGAATAAGCTGCGGCTCGCGGCTGATTTTGACCGATTTCGCTTTGATGTCTTCAAGTCCAAGATCGTATTTTCCCGAAGCCTTCAGATGCTCGACGGTTTCCGTATAGGTTTTATAAAAATACTCGAACAGCGCGTTTTGGCGATCCACTTCAAGCGAGAGCAAGCGATTGAAAAATCGCACGATGTTTTGCTTTTCGCCTTCAGAAATGGTCAATTCGCCCGATTCGTTTTTAGCGAGCAAGCCCATATCGGATAGAGTTTGTTTTGCGTCTTCGAGTTCGGGAATTTGAAAACCGTTCAGAATGCGGTCATACACGATTTTCAAAGCGGCGCGTCCTTCTTTCGATTCAAGATTAAATCTTTCCAGCCCGCCGATTTGATTCGCCCGCCGGTCGCCTTTATTTAACGCTCCCGTGCCGGCGAGCCGTCGGGCAATCGAAGTCGAAAAGCGTTTCTCGCCGCCGAGTTCGGTGTAAACAAGCAAGTAGACGGGCGGCGATGCCTGATTGCTGCGATGCGAACGCCCGAAATCCTGAAGCTGTTTGTCGGCTGACCATTTCAATTCGGCGGCGATATGCTCGCGCCGCTGCTGGTTGCCGGCGCGTTTATCGGAATGGAGACTGTCGCCCGTCGCGGCGACTTCCGACATTATGGCGATACGTTTGCGCTTTCCTTGAAAATTCTGAAGCTCGTGCAGATTCGTCTGCCGCTGCGGAACGCCCGCAATTCCGCGCGGGCGATATGCGAAATCGCCGTTCGAGAGTTTGACGAGCCGGTTTTTACGCCCGGTCATTTCCGCGACATTCTCTGCGCCGAAATGGTTGATAAGCTGGTCGAGCGGATGTTCCGGCAGCTGCAAAGTTGAAAGGCGGTCGAGCAGTTCTTGTTTGAGAGCAAGCGCAGCTTTGGAATGGATTTGTTCGCCGTTCTCGCCCAATAGCGGCTCGTATTTCGTTTTCTCCGTTACCTCGTCCATCGTTTCCTGATAAAGCGCGGTTGGAAAACAATTTTCGACTAGTCTGACAAGAGTTTCGCGCGGGCTGAAATCAAGATCGGAGATTGCTTCTTCTTCGTCCGCCGAACGCGCCATTTGTCTGGTCATACTCGCTTCACCTGTGCTGGTAATCGAAACGATAACCGAATGCTGTTCGGCGAGCGCGCGTTCGATTTCGCGGATAAGCGTTGGGACTTTGAAGGCGGTGATAATTGCCTTCGTGCAGCGTTGATGTTCCGCCCAGAAATTGTTGACGACGAATCGGCGCAAAAACTTTTCGCTGTTCGTCAGGGCGAGAGCCTTTTCGGTTTTCTGCAAAATCGCCTGCCAAACTCGCGCCATATTGTCATACATCTCGCGCTGGTGTGAGGTTAAATGATGAATGACTTCGTGGTATTCGACTGATAAACCTGATCCTGGGTCCACGCCCATCGAAAGGCTGCCGCAAAAATATCTGCCCATCGCTTTCAAATCGCGGCAGACCATTTCCATCGCGCCGACTCCGCCTTCTTCGATTTCCGCCGCGAATTCGGCGAAATCCGTGAAAGCAGTTCTCTGTCCCCAAATTCCCAGGCGCGTCATATAAGCGAGATGCCGCACTTCGGTCGCTGCCGTCGCCGACGAATAAACAACACGGTAGTCGGGGAATTTTTGTGCGTCCTGAATTTCCACGACCGCCGCGCCGGTTTGCGTTCCGCTACCACGACGCACGTCGGCAAAGAAATTTTTAGCGCGATGTCCTTCGTCGAAAATCAGTAAGCCTTCCGCGCCGAGCCAGTTGGTTAATTGGTCAACACGCCTTTGACCTTTTTTCGATTTGGCGATCAGCGATCCGTAAGTGCAGAAAACGATGCCGTGTCGCATCGTAATTTGTTCTTCCGGTTTGTAGTCGCTTACGAGCTGAATCGGAATACGAAAACCGAGCCTTGCCATTTCGTCTTTGACGGCTTTGATTAAATCGAATTTGACGCTGAACCAGACCGTCCGCTTTCGTCCCGAAAACCAGTTGTCTATAATTATGCCTAAGACGGTTCCGGTTTTTCCGACTCCAGTTCCGTCGCCGACTGAAATGCCCGCGCGGGCATTCGACTGCGGCAAACGGGTTTCGTGGGCTTGTCCGGCGTAGATAATGCGCTCAAGCTGAATTTCGGAAATTTTGCCGCCGGTGAGAAGTTCGCGCGGTAATCGCGGGCGATAAATAGGTCGCGGCGGTTTGATATTGGCTAATCCGGCGGTTTCGACAATGATACCAGGATGCTTCGCACCACCCGTCAAATGATGACAAAAATAAATGTTTTCTTCATTAGTATTTTGGTTTGTTGAACCTGTCCCGTTTGCGTTTATAGCGAAGGTTTCCCCAATTCCCGGTTGCATTTCCGGCACAAACGCTGCGCTTTGCATTTCTTCTTTTGGGGCGTGCGGAAAATTTATCATCATTCCAAATTCGTTTTTGGAATCGTTCAATTTTGTTTCGAGCATTTGTTTTATCAGAAATTTGTTGAATTAAAGGCATCTGAAAATTGCAGCATTTCTTTTAAGCTGCAAAATTCGATGATTTGCGGTTTTACAGTGTCTCGCGTACTTGGGATTTCGGCTGATGGAAATTTGTCAATGATTATGACGACGGTCTGAAAAGTCGTCCCGTGTTTGTAAAACGCTTTTTGCGGAACAACGAGAAAACAATGAACTTTATATTCCTTAGCTACACGATTCCAGAAGGATTTGCCTTTGTCAGTTTTAAGACAGCTATCTGCTCCAAGCAAACAAACCAGCCGTCCGCCGGCATTTAATCTCAGTAATGCCGACTCGACGTGCCTGAACCCAAAATTACTATCGCCTTTGCGATTGCGCCCGCCGCTCGTGCTAAAAGGCGGGTTCATCAAAATTAGATTCGGTTTTATTTCCGTGTCGAGCAAGTCGTTTATGAACTCCGCGTTGTGACTGTGCGGCTTATACCCTTGAAGTTCTAGTAATTGCCTCCGCCGCGTCGAAATTTCGTTGACTTCAACTCGGCAGCCCGCAATTTTCAACCAGTTGGCGAGGCATCCCGTTCCGGCTGAAGGTTCGAGCGCAAATGAATTTTCCGTCGGTTCAAAGAATTTAGACATCACGAAAGCTAATTCGGGCGGCGTGGAAAATTGCTGATAAATTGTTTGTTCGGTGTCGCGCCAACTTTGTGTCGGCAGTTTTCGAGACAGAGTTTCAATCTCCGAAAGAGTTTCGTATTTATTTTTAATAATCGAATCGAAATATTTTTCAAAAAAATATAAATTTACAGCCGTTTCTAAAATGTCGTGTATTCGGTGCATTTCTTTTTTTGCATCTATCAATTTTATGAAATGCTCTTTGCAAATTTCCGTGAGCTGCCGATTATCGAGAAAATCTCCTGTTACAATTAGTGCTTTTATGCGCTCCACCGCTTGCCATATTTTTTGATTTATTATTTCCTCGGACATATATTTGTTAATTCCAACTTTTCCTAACCGCTTACTTTTATTTTTCGACAAAATTACTTTTCTAGAAAATTGTTTCTCTGGGAAAATAATTTTCTACTTTCTTTCTTTTCTTCTTATGTAACTTACTAATTTTATTCTTTCCAAAAAAGTAATGAAAACAATTGACTAATCAGTTATTTTGTAAGATAAATAAATGAGTAGAAAAAAGTCGTCCATAAATACTAAAAAATAGATGAGCAAGCCTGAAGCGAAAATCATAGCCGTCTCAAATCAGAAAGGCGGCGCAGGGAAAAGCACGGTAACGACCAACTTAGCAGTTGAATTGGCGCATCGTGGTTACGAAGTTCTGGTTATAGATTCGGACGCGGAACAACAATCTGCGATGGTCTGGAGTGCGCGGCGCGAGCAAGTCAATGAAACCGGCGAACTGCCGTTCATTCAGGTAACGCACCTGCCAGCGAAAAATTTGAGAAACGTCCATCGACTGCGCGATAAATACGAATACATAGTAATTGACGGTGGGGCGCGGATAACAGACGAAGCGCACGCCGCCGTCGCCGTCGCCGATTTTTTACTCGTTCCCGTTAAAACGAGCGAGCTGGACATCGAATCAACGATTCAATTTTTGAAAATCGTATCCCTGGGAATGAAAAGAAACGACGAACTAAAAGTTTCGATTTTAATTAACGGAATAAACGAGAAAACCGTCTTGGGTCAAACCGTTTTGGAACAACTCGAGCAATGGGAGGATTTCAAATTGCTCAAATCGCGGCTCGGTCAATACCAAGCCTTTCAAGACGCAGTTTCGAGCGGAATGGGCGTGGTCGAACTCGGAACCAGAACAGCCGTTAAGCCAAGTAATCAAGTGCGTGCTTTATGCACGGAAATTATGGAGATGTTATAAAGCAATGAAAAGAGACATCAGACGACAAACTTTTTCCAAACCCGCCAAACCAGACGATGACGAAATCAAAAGGCTGACGAGCGATGAAACTGAAAACTCGCCGGAACCGCCGGCAGCGGTTCGAGAAAAAAGTGTAGAGAAAAAAGCCTCGGAGAAATCCGCAAACACTCCGCCAAAGAAAAACGATTCGGCAGCCAGTGCTAAAAGTGTTGATTCGGCTGAAACCGCAGGCGGCGAAAAGGTGAATCCGTTTTTGCTTTCTCGCGGGCAAACGTCCGAAATCGTGATTGAAAAAACCGGCTACCGACTTCGTTCGGATTATATGGACTTGCTCAAACTCGTCAAAAGAATGAAAAAAGGTTATACGCTCGAAGCTGTATTGGATGATGCTTTGACTTTCTATTTTGAAAATTCGGATGACGGTCGCAAAGCGGTCAAACACAAGGAAATGCTCGAATCAGATTAGCGGCAGTTTTAACGAAAATCTATTCCATCCAAACTTTCCGCGCGTCATCGCGGCATTCTTCATCGAGCGCGGCAAACCAATCCAGAATCGATGTTTCACACAGTTTTTCGCCTTTCAAAAGTGCGTCGTCAATGCCTTTTTCAGTTCTCGCCCAGACAAAAATTTTCGTGGCGGCTGGTGTTTGAATGTTTTGATTGTCATCGAGCCTCAATTTTAATAATCTGGCAAGCTGACGGGCGACCGCAGGATTTTCCGAGAAGTCGCTGTCAAAAGCCAGATAAAGTGTTTTGCCGCGCGAAACATTGACGATCAACTCTTGTGAACAACTCACCCCGCCGCTGGCAACGGCAAAAAATTCAGGTCGAAGCTTATTTACCACATCCGCCTTTAATGCGCCTTCGGTAACTAAAATCGGTTTGGCTGTAAAATCTAGTTGCCCGAAACTCTTCCAGCCCGCATAATGCAATGGCGTTCCTGAACCCGCGCTGTTCAAAGCGGGAAGCGACAGCCACAGATAGCGTTTTTTATTGGGCTTTAGTGCGCCCGTAAAGCGTAGCTGACAGGCTTGAATCCTCCCAGCCGGGTTGCGGTAAGGGATAAGCAGAAGTGGTTGCGGAAAATCTTGGGTGTGCCAAAGGTTTGCGTCGCCTTTTCCGTCAATCCAAAATCCGGGAACGTGCCGGATCCCGCACGGATTTTCGCGGACAAAAGCTGGAAAATTTTGATTGAGCAGAAGTCGCAAGTAAGCAGCTAAATCTTTACGCGCTTGAACAGAGCAGGGAAGTCCGCCGTAATCCTCGAAGTTTTCAATTCCGCGCTCCCCTAAGCCTTTCGTTCCGCTCGTCAAAGATTCGTAATTGCTTGCCGGAGACAGTCTGAGCAAAGTGCTGTAAACAAAATCTCTGATTTCGAGCGGAGCTGGCGCGATGTCTTCAATCTGCGGTTTGTAAAAATTTCGCGGCTCGCCCTCTCGCGTTTTCCAAAACGGTTGACTCAAAAGTTCGCGGTCGTGATAAAAAACGCCCCATCGTTCCTTACGGCTCAGGCGGTCTGCGCCCTGGCTGCTGCGAGCGCAGAATGAAATCGAATCGTTTGCCGCGCGGCTGCACCAGTCGGGTTTGCCGCAAATCAGGCAGGGACGCTTTCGGCTGACTCGCTGGTATCTTGAATCTCCCATTTAACCCATCAAACGCGAAATTTTTAGAAAGCGTTTTTACTCGCCGCTTTTGTTTTCTATAACTTTCGTTTTTATTGTTGTCAAAATCGCTAATACTTCGGTTTCATTTCTTCAAGCCGCCGATCCATATCGCGGAAAAAGCCGG
>CAXSBF010000034.1:0-41465 GCA_964235785.1 uncultured Pyrinomonadaceae bacterium
CATATCAGAAGTTTAGCACGGCTTATTTGTATCTAAACTTCCCTAGAGCCTAAAAATATTTTTCTGTAAATTAGGCGGCGAGTTTTAATTCGACTCGTTCCGCCGTTTCTATGATTTCGGCTTTTTCTTCTCCGGCTTGCATCGGTTTCGCGTTATTAACTAACGGACTACTGAGTTTGCCGACGAGCCAGCGACGATAAATTTCCGCTTCTTCGAGTTTGCCCGTCCAGCGTGCGCGGTCGAGCATCGTCAGAGCCATCTCCAAAGTGTGATGCTGTCCGGCACGGTCTTGATTGTTGGCAAAATAACGATAAGATTCTTCCAAACTCCTAATGCTTTTTTGCGCGGTGAAAACATCACGAAAGCCGAGTTTACCGCGAAAATGTTTGGAATAAATGTTCATCGGATGCGCGGTCGAGGTGTAAAGGTCAAAATAATTATCAATCAAACCTTCGCGCTGAAGAACCGAACCGACATAACTCGGCTTTGCGCCGGAAATCGCCGCAATCGCTTCAATCTCGGTCGTGCCGCCGTTAAACAGCGACAAAATCATTTCCTTTTTGCTCTGAATCGTTTCCTTTTCTTCCATCTCAAACAAAGTTTGTGTATTTTCCGTATTCATATTTAACACTCCTTTTTAGTATTGTATAAGATGTTTCATCGGTGAAACAAGTTGCCTTTACGGATATTTTTTTTGAATAAATTTGTTATTATAAGCTCTTGGTTTTCAACAGTTTACGGGCTTTCAAAATTTATTTCATTTGAGTTTTAAGACGATAAATTATATCTTAAAATTACGACGAAAAAGGGCGGAAAATATGCCGGAAAAGAAACCAATTTTTGATATAAAAGCGGCGAGAGAGCGAATCGAAAACGGAAAACGGGCGAACTGGTGGCGCCGGAATGGTTCAAAATCGAAAGGCTTTAAGTATTTCGACAAAGAAGGAAAGCAAATAAAAGATGAGTCGCATCTCGAACGGATTAAATCTCTGGTAATTCCTCCGGCTTGGAAATCGGTGCGAATTTCGCCGTTTGCGAGCAGCAAATTGCAAGTCCTCGGAATCGATACGAACGGGCGCATCCAATATCTTTATCATTCAAAGTTTAGAGAGAAACAGGAAACCAAAAAATTCCAGAAAATCGAAAAATTCGGCGAGCATTTGCCGAATTTGAGAAAAATCACGAACGAACATATTAATCTTGAAGGCTTGCCGCGCGAAAAGGTTTTGGCTTTGATGACGCGCCTAATAAATTCGCTCTATATTCGCATCGGTTCTGAAAAAAGCGTCAAACAATATCGCACTTTCGGCATCACGACTCTGCAAAACCGGCATCTTGAAATCGGTAACGGCGGCAAACTCGTTTTCAATTTCGTCGGAAAACATCACATCAAACATCGCAAAGTTCTGGTTGATGAAGACCTGGCGATGATTATGAAGGATTTAAAATCGGTCGGCGGCGCACGGAAACTTTTTAATTATCTGGACGAAAACGGCAAACCGCATCCGATAAAGCCGAAAGATGTTAACGATTATCTAAAAACCGTAACCGCGCCGCAATTTTCCGCTAAAGACTTTCGCACCTGGGGCGGAACGATTCTCGCCGCGCTCGAACTCGCCGACCTCGGAAAGGCGGAAGAAGAAAGGGTTTTGAAGAAAAACATCTTGAACGCAGTCAAAAAAGTCGCCGAGCAGCTCGGCAATACGCCGACGGTTTGCCGCAGCTCATATATTCATCCGACGGTTATAAAATCTTATGAAACGGGCATCACTCTCGATGAATTCAGCGAGAAAAAACATCGCAAGGTAAAACGAATTCAAACCGAATACGAACCGGAAGAACTTGCTTTGATGAAACTCTTCAAATTAGCTGATAGTTGATAACTGATAACTGATAGTTTGTTTTTGTCTTACCTATCAGTTATCAACTATCAGTTATCAGTTATTTCACCACTCCGCGTTTGGAAGTTTCGATGAAATCAACCAGCAAATCGACCTCAGGACAATCTTTAATATCGTCTTTAATTTTTTCGACGGCTTGAGTCGTGTTTAGTTTCGCGCTGAGCAGAAGATGAAAAGCGTGATGAATTTTTTCGATTGTTTCTTTGGCATAGCCGCGCCGTTTCATTCCCAGACGATTTAAGCCGTAACATTTGGCGTGATTTCCCTGAGAAACGGCAAACGGCAGAGCGTCTTTGACAATCACCGAATAACCGCCGACAAAGGCTTCGAGACCGATGCGGCAAAATTGATGAATACCCGAATACGCGCCGATATTAGCGCGGTCGGCAATCGTTACGTGACCGGCGAGCGTTGCGGCGTTTGCCATTATAACTTCGTTTCCGATGCGGCAATCGTGCGCGATGTGCGCCTGCGCCATCAGGAGACAATCGTCGCCGATTTGCGTGATTCCGCCGCCGCCCGTAGTTCCTCGATGAACGGTAACGAATTCGCGGATATGATTGCGTTTGCCGATTTCGGTCGAAGTTTCTTCGCCCGCGTATTTCAAATCTTGCGGGGCAAGTCCGATTGAAACAAAAGGAAAAATGCGCGTTTCATCGCCGACGGAAGTTTTGCCGTTGATGACGACGTGTGATTCGAGGTGAACTTTACCGCCTAAAACAACCGCGTCGCCAACTATAGAATATGCGCCAATGTAGCAATCATCGCCGATTTTTGCCTGCGGGCTGACGATTGCGGTTTCGTGGATGAATGAAGACATAGCGGGCGATTAGTGGTTTCCGGGATTTTCAATATCGCCTGCGGCGGGCGTATTATTCACATCGGCGTTAACGCCGTCATCTTCTTTAGCAAACGATTTTTTCAGTATCAACCTGGTAAAAACAGCCGCAATCGGAAATGACAAGAAAACTCCTAAAACCGCTCCGCCGATTATTGAACTGATAAAACCATAGACGCCGAGTTTGCGATTGTTCAATATAATGCCGGAAAGCAGAGGAAAAGTTCCGAACAAAAAACCAAGCACGATGTTTATCAGCATAGCGTAAAGCATCAGTTGGTCGGAAGATATTTGAATAGGCTGCATATTATTTTCTTTCTCCTGTTTCGCGCTCGCCGATGATACACATAATTTCGGCTTCGGCGGAAATGTTGCCGTCAACTTTAGCAAATCCGCGCATTTTCAGCACGCGGCTGCCGATGCGGATTGCTTCGACTTCCAAAACCAAGGTGTCGCCCGGCACGACCGGACGGCGAAACTTTGCCTTTTCGATTCCGCTGAAAAAAGGAATTTTGTTGCGGCGGTCTTCAAATTCACGAAGCGCGAGAATCGCGCCGCATTGCGCTAATGCTTCAATCTGCAAAACGCCCGGCATAACGGGCGCTTCGGGGAAATGACCCTGGAAAAAGTATTCGTTGAAAGTTACTTGCTTGATGCCGACGATTTTTTGGCGAGGGACGATTTCGATGATTTTATCAACCAGCAGAAACGGATAACGATGCGGCAGGATTTCCTGAATGGCAAGCGAATCGAGAACAATCATATTCTAGAAGATATAACACAGAAGTCAGAAACCGGCAGAAAATACTGCTGATTTCTGACTTCTGATTTCTAATATCTAATTTACTACGGTTTGGCGGTAGTTGCCGTTGTCGCCGGACGCGCGTTGTAGAAGGTGATAAAATCCTTCGTTACATCGTATTTATTTTGGAAAGCTATCAAAATTCCTGCTTCCTCCAGTTTCGCGCCGTCAAAAATTACAGCGTAACCGTTTTTAACCGCATATTCCTGCATCGCCTTCATCACGTCCTGATAAATCGGACCGACGACCACTTGACGACGACTTTCAAGACGCGCCTTCAAATCTTCTTGTTTAAATTTGAAATCGCGTCCTAATTTTTCCAGTTCATCGGCTTTTGCCTGACCTGTGGCTTGTAGTTTGGTTTTGTCGCCCGGATATTTCGGGTCTGCAAGTTGGTCTTGGATAGTTTTTATCTCGCCTTGCAGAGATTGACTTCTCTTATACATCGTTTCCAACTCGGTAGTCGATGTTTTAAACTCTGCTTCAAGACTGTTTGACGCTGCGACGAGTTTTGTAATTCCTGCTTTGGTATCATCAAATGCGAATGTGTTGACTAAGCCGATTTTGGCGTCCTGTGCGGAAGCCGATACTGCAAAGACGGCGGCGAAAATAAAATTAACGGCGATAAAACGAAATGTTTTCATATTTAGTTGCTCCTTAAACTAATAAAAAGAAATTTATCAAATTTTTTGATTATTCCTTTGAAACTATTTTTCCTGTATTTGTTGCTTGCGAAATTCGATAATTGGTCTTTGGCTTTTGGTCTTTGGTTTTCGGTCTTCGATTCTTTTCAATCATTACGCTAAATCAACGAGCTAAAACCAAAGACCAAAAGCCAAAAACCTTTTGCTTAAAACGTTCTTCCGACGGTAAAGCGGAAGCCGCTTCTTTTTCCGGGCAGAAAAAGACCCGGCGCTTCTTCGGTGATTCCGATTTTTGCATTCGGATTGTAGTAATAAATAAGACGAAACGGAACGTTGAGAACCGGAACTTGGACGCGCAGTTCAAGACCGATGCTCGAACGAATATTACTGAATTTGCTGAACGCGCTTTCATCGATACGCAAAATCGTATTCGTCTGCGCTTCGCCGCGCAGGAAAACCTGCTGGATATTTTGCGGCGGGCTAACCGGACAACCGAAACCCGTCTGACAAAAATTACGTCGAAATTCGTCGGTCGTCAACAGCGAATTGTTAAATAACAACAGACTTCCGAGTCGGCTTTCAAGATTCGGATTGTTTCGCAGAGCAAGCGCGGTCAAAGTTCCGGCTCCGACAAAAGTATCGTCTGCCAGAAAATTACTGTTGATAACCTGCGAGCCGGTTTTGTGCAGATTAAAAACCGAACCGACATCGGCAAACACGGCTAAGTTTGCCGGTCCGAATATCGGAACGCGATATTCAAAGTTTCCCAAAACTTGCGTGTCGCCGCCGATAAATTGAAAGTTTCTGGAAATCTGCGCCGAGTTTGCGCCGTCGATGCCGGTAAATGTTCCAAGCCCGGCTAAATCGCTGCTCAAACTTGGAATGGCGACGGCTGTTCCGCTGACATTGGTTGCGGCGACGACGTTGCGCGTGGTAACAAAACCGTCAAACGGCGCAATCGGACTAAGCGCGCGCGAGTCGTAGCCGCGAATATCCTGTTCGCTTCCCAAAAAGTATCTTTCATAACGCGGAATGCCGCCGATGTAGTTCAGTGAATTTGAATTTCTAATTTTATCGCCGGTGGCGAAACTTCCGATTGTTCCGGCTAAAATGCGAAACGCGAAAACCTCCGGGTCTTTTGATTTCTTTCGCCGGACGGGAATAAATTGACTGTATGAAACGCTCGGCTGATAAGTTCTGACATCGCCGCCCAAACCCGAAAAGGCAAATGAAGCCGTCAACTGTTTGCCTTCAATCGTATCGATGCCGTTATTGCGCGGGCGAAACTCATAAACAAACGACGGCGTAATGCGGCTGGTGATGATATTCGGCTGCGCGAAAACAACCGGAACTCCCAAGGTCGGGTCGCTCAACTGATTAACCGCCGGTTCGTCAATTGATGTCGTGGAAAATTGATAGCTTACGCCGACGCGCGAAAATCTGGAAAACGCTCGTTTCGGCAGAAATTCGGAAAGCGGCGCGGTAGCAAAAATAGACGCGCCGTAAGTGTTCTGAGTGAAAAGATTATCCGAGCTTGTAGTGAGCGCGCCCTGCGGATTGAGCGCGTCGTTGATGATGTCGGGATTTTGCGAAAGAAATGTTCCTTCGCCGAAAAATCTGTAACGGCTGGCGAAAATCGAAAAACCGATTGAGATTGGACGGTCGCGGAAATAAGGATTCTGATAAGTGAACTGCAAACTCTGCTGGCGATTTCCGAAACCGAAATTGAACGAAAGAATTTCGCCGCGTCCCAGAAGATTGTTGGTCGAATACTCCAAGCCGAAAAACGTGCCGCCGATACCGGAAACGCCGCCGTTAAATTGAATCTGCTGTCTGCCCTTTTCCTTTACCTTGATGATTGCGTCCACCTCGCCCTGATCGGGATCGGGGCGAATTTCAAGGTCCTGTTCTTTATCAATCGGGTCGAAATAGCCGGTTTGATTAAGTCTGGCAACCGATATTTCCACCAAATTTTGATTGTAAATATCGCCCTCATTGACCAGCACTTCGCGCCGCAGAACTTTGTCGCGGGTAAAAGTATTGCCGGTAAATTCGAGCCGCCGCAGACGAAACTGCCTGCCTTCGTCAATCGAAATCGTTATATCGACGATTCCCTCTTTCGGATTACCGGGATTTTCCTTAAAATCCGGTTCAAATTGGGCATCGGCTTCAACAAATCCCTGGCTGCCGTAGGCTTTTTTCAGCTCTTCATTGACGCCTTCGATAACCCGTTTCCCGTTGGCAATCTCGCCCTTTTTCAAACCGAGACTATCGAGAATAGCTTGTTCGGAAAAAATAGAATTGCCTTCGACCTTCAATTCGCCGACGCGGAAAAGTTTCCCTTCCGTAACGGGGACGATGATTTTTAATGTGTCGTCTTTTGAAGTAATAAGCGGAAGCGGCAAAACGCCCAAAAGCGGAATGCCGGTGCGTTTGTAACCTAATCCGACGACTTGCGGCTCGCCGATTCGGGCTTCAAAATAACCTTTCGAGTACATATAAGACCGAACATTTTTTTGTAAATCGTAGTCCAGCTTACGCAAGTCCAGAATGTCCATTCCCTTAAAACGCGAAATGAGTCCCGTTGCGCTGACAAGTTGCAGCGCGCCGCGCAGCTCGCCGTCCTTGAAAACTTCGTTGCCCTCAAATTCTATTTTAACGATGCGCGAGCGATTGCCTTGCTCGACCGTGAAAGTTACGGCGGTTGAAGTTGCCGAAACTTCCTCATTACTGACCGTAACTTTGGCGTTCGGAAAACCTTTTGAAGCGAGCAGCTCGCGGATAACGCGAATTGCCTTCTGGGCGCTCACCGGATTGTAAGAGGCTTCTTTGGAAATGCCGACGCGATCTTCACGGAATTTTTTCAGCACGTCGGATTCGGGAACGGCTTTCAAGCCGACAAACTGCAAATCACGGATAATCGGCAGCTCGGCAACTTCAAAAATAACTCTCACGCCGCCGCGCGGAGCTTCTTCGGTCAAAACTCTGGTTTTGATTTTATCAAAAAAGTTGAGCGATAAAAGTTCCTGCAAATCGCGTTCGACCAGTTGCGGATTATAGACATCGCCCACGCGGGTATTTTTGATATAGTAAAGCAAATCTTCGTCGCGGTGACGACGATTGCCTTGAATATCAATCTCTTCAACTAATTGCTGACTTTTGACCGCTTCGGTCTTCGGAACGTCGCCTGTTTTATCGTCGGATTTGGCGGCAAGCGGCGTCGCCAAAAACATAAAACTTAATAAAACAAGCCCGAAAGCGCGAAGAATTTGCATAAAACCGTTTTTCCTTATAACCGGCAGATTTTTTCGGCTTCCGGTGAGCCTCGAAAAGATTTTCGCCCTTATATTTCCAAGTAAAAATATCAATCCTAAAAGTTTTTACAAAGGCTCCGGCGTCTGAGTTAATACGCGAACTTTGATTCTTTTGTTTTGGTCTTGGTTGCCTTTCGCGGCGACCTTCGCAATAAACTTCCGAATTATACAGATAAAACCGCAAAAAGGAAAAACAGGCGATGTAAAAAGTAAAAAAGGCGAAGGTTCGGAGCAAAGTCCAAACCTTCACCTATTCATCTTTGTCCGTCCGGTTAAACCTTTTCCAAAAGTATATCTTCCAACGCTTCGAGTCGAATCGGGCGAAACATCAACTTATCATTTTCCGCGAAAACTTCGACAAGACTTTCTTCGCTCAATTTTCCTTGAATCAAAGCTTCGGAAAGTTCGTCTTCGACGTATTTCTGCAAAGCGCGGCGCAGCGGACGCGCTCCGTAACTGCGGTCGGCGCAGGTCTTTTTTATCAGCCATAGCTTTGCTTCGTCGGTCAGCCGAATCTGTAGGGCGTGTTTGACTAAAATTTCGTTGAGCTTGCCGAGCTGCAAGTCGATAATCTGCATCAAATCCGCGTCTATCAATTCGTCGAAGATAATGATTTCGTCAAGACGATTGAGAAATTCAGGCGCGAAGGTTTTTTTAACTTCGCTCAAAACCTGTTCTTCCATTTTTTGCCGCGAAGCGTCCGCGCCCGTCTGAAAACCCAGGGAGGCGCGTTTTTGAATAAATCTCGCGCCGATGTTTGAAGTCATAATGAAAATCGCGTTTTTGCAGTCAACCGTGTTGCCTTGCGAATCGGTCAGCGTTCCGTCTTCAAAAACTTGCAGTAAAACATTGAAGAGGTCGGGATGCGCTTTTTCGATTTCGTCGAATAAAACCAGCGAATATGGCGCGCGGCGAAGTTTTTCGGTCAGTTGCCCGCCTTCTTCGTGTCCGACGTATCCCGGCGGCGAGCCGATAAATTTGGCGACCGTGTGTTTTTCCATAAATTCCGACATATCGAATCGCACGAGCGAGCGCTCCGAGCCGAACAGAAATTCCGCCAAAGTGCGGGCGACTTCGGTCTTGCCGACGCCCGTCGGACCAAGAAAAAGAAACGAGCCGACGGGTTTGTTCGGATTTTTAAGTCCGGCGCGTGACCGCCTGATAGCGCGAGCGAGCGCGGAAATTGCCGGACGCTGCGAGATTATCCGGCGGTGCAATTCGGTTTCGATATTCAGCAGTTTTTTCGCTTCTTCCTGTTTTATCGAACTGACGGGAATTCCCGTCCAACGCGCAATCACTTCTTCTACGTCGTCTTTTGAAACTTCCACCGCGAAAAACGAATCTTCCATGGTTTTCAGTTCAAACGCGAAAAGCTGGTCATCGCTCGCCGAAGCGCGTTTCCAGTTTTCGACCGTTTCCTTCCAGGAAGGTTCTGAGCCGACTTCCTGCTTGTAGCGAAGTTTGGCGCGTGAACCGGCTTCGTCCAAAACATCAATCGCTTTGTCGGGCAAAAATCGGTCGGGAATATAACGGTTCGTTTGATAAACCGCTGCTTCGAGAGCTTCTTTTGAATAACGAATTTGGTGAAACGCTTCGTATCTTTCGGCAAGACCCTGAACGATTTCGAGGGCTTCGGCTTCGGTCGGCGGCGCGACTTTAATTGACTGAAAACGACGTTCCAGAGCGCGGTCTTTTTCGATTGATTTGCGAAATTCGCCCGGCGTCGTCGCGCCGATACATTGGATTTCGCCGCGTGAAAGCGCGGGTTTCAAAATGTTTGCCGCATCCAAAGTTCCTTCCGCCGAACCCGCGCCGACGAGCGTGTGCAGCTCGTCAATAAAAACAATATACTGGTCGTGTTCCTTTAACTCGCCGATGATTTTTTTGAGACGTTCCTCAAATTGTCCGCGATATTTCGTTCCCGCGACAATCAACGATAAATCGAGAGACAGGATGCGTTTGTTTTCAAGAAATGAAGGAACGTTTTTGTCAAAAATTCTTTGCGCCAGACCTTCGATAATTGCTGTTTTTCCGACGCCCGCCTCGCCGATTAAAACCGGGTTGTTTTTCGTTCGGCGGCAGAGAATTTCGATGATTCGCTCGACTTCCTTTTCGCGCCCGACGAGCGGGTCGAATTTTCCGGTCGCCGCTTCTGCGGTTAAATCTCTGGTAAATTCCTGCAAATGCGGAACTTCGGTTTTTGCGCTGCCGACCGCGTAAAGATTCGGAAAACCGTTTTGTCTGGAAATCTCGTCGCGCACGTCCTTCAGGCGAAGTCCGTATTGGTAGAGAATTTCAGCCGCGACCGAATTTTCCTCGCGCACAAGTCCCAAAAAAAGATGTTCCGGTCCGATGTGCCGATTTTCGAGCCGCTGACTTTCCTCGCCCGCAAAAGCTAAAATTCGTTTGGTTTCCGTTGCCAGATGAAGTTCGGCGGATTGCGGAATGCGCTCGCGCAGAACAATCCGTTCTTCGACTTCGCGCCGAATCGCATCGACCGTCAAAGTGTTGCGAAACGGAAAATATCTGGCTGAAATGGTTTTGTCCTCGCGCATCAAACCGAGCAAAATGTGTTCGGGCGAAATAACCTGCGAGCCGTATTGGAGAGCTTCGTAGCGGGCGAAAAAAATCACGCGCCTGGCTCTTTCCGTGTAGCGTTCAAACATAAAATAATTGCTTCGACTTTTTATAAGTTAAAATCATTATAAACGAAGTCTGAACCGAAATGCTAAATTTTTAAAGAATGGAACTTTTTGACTTGTCTAAATATAGTCGCAAACAGTCGAAAAATCCAAAAATTATTGCATTCTCAAATTTTCTAAAGGTTTAATTCTACTCGCTTTATACGCCGGATAAATTGTCGCCGCCAAACACAGGGCGAAGGCGATAAAAATTATCAATAAAACATTGCTTAACTGCGGGTGAAACGGAACGTAGCGAAGCGAATAAACTTCTGCCGAAAGATTGATGATTTTGAAATAATTTCCGATGAAACACGCCGAAAGACCTGAAACGACACCGCCGAAAATTCCTAAAAATCCCAGAAACAAACCTTCAAACAGAAAAATAAAAACCAAATTTACGGTTCGCGCACCGCACGTTCTTAAAACCGCAATGTCCAATCGACGTTCATTAACCAGCAGCGCGAGCGTTGTCGTAATGTTCAAAGCCGCGACGAAAATTATCAGCGAAATTATTGCCAGCGCAACTTTTCTTTCTAAACTTAAGGCGGCAAAAAGCGGTCGGTTTGCTTCCTGCCAATCCAGAATGCGAAAACTTTCGCCGAGATTCTGCCGGATTTTTTGCGCGGTTTCGTTCGCCCTGTAAATATCTTTGACCGAAACGCTTAAAATCGTCGGCGTAAAACTCGGCACATTGTGAAGTCTGGCAAAATCTTCGGGTGAAATACGAATCCAACTCGCGTCATATTCATAAAGTCCGGTCTGAAAAGTTTCACTAATGCGAACGACGTAATTCTGCGCGGCGTTTTCATTTGCAAACGTAACGATTCGCGCTTCGTCGCCCGACTTTAAACCGATTTTTTCGGCTAGCGTCGCGCCGATTGAAACAGAAATCTGTTCGTTGTTTGTTGTTTGTTGTTCATTCTCGGTTTCAGATTCTTCCTGACCTTGAACTTTGAACTTTGAACTTTGAACTCTTAAAATCGCATAAGTCGTCGCCTGCGTGCCGACGATTATCGCGTTTTCGTAAGCGGTCGCGGAAACCGATTGAACATTTTCCGTCTTTTCCAATTCTGCTTTAATTTTTTGCCAATCCGTAATTTCTGTTTCATCTTTCGGGAAAACGGAAACGTGCGCCGTGTTTGCCAGAATTTTGTCCTGCATTTCGTCGCTGAAGCCGCGTGCGAGCGATTGAGCGATAATCAAGCTCGCCACGCCCGCCGCGATTCCGACAATCGCCACCAGCGACGTAAATCGCGCCAGGCTTTTTCGCCGCCCGCGAAAATACCGCCAGGCGAGTTTGAGTTCAAAGGACATCGGATTAAATGGTAAATGGTAAATGGTAAATGGTAAATGGTCGGCGGTTCGGAGAGAAGTTTAAATAAAAAGATTAATCCGAATCGCGCCAGATAATCAGCGGGCAATCGAAATGCGGATGTTTGATGACGCTGACTCTGACGCCGAATGCCTTTTGAATTGCGTCCGGCGTGAAAACTTCTTCGGGCGTGCCGAGCGCGGAAGCTTTTCCGTCTTTAAGAATTAGAACGCGGTCGGCGTATTGCGCGGCGAGACTCAAATCGTGAAGTATAACCAAAACCGCCGCGCCTTCCGCAGCAAATTGGCGGGCAATTTTCAGCGTCGCGTGCTGGTGCGTCAAATCCAGACTCGCGGTCGGCTCGTCGAGCAGCAAATAGCGCGGGCTGCCGGTCTGTTCCCAAATCTGCGCCAAAACTCTCGCCAGATGAACGCGCTGACGCTCGCCGCCGGAAAGCGTCGGGTAAATTCTCTCCTCCAAATCCAGCGCGTCAACCGCGCGTAACGTTGCCCGCGCAATCTCGTAATCGCGCTCGCTCTCCGCACCCGCGACGTGCGGCGCTCGTCCCATAAGGACGACTTCCAAAACCGTGAACGGAAAATTCAGTGAAGAATCCTGCGGCAAAACGGCGCGTGTTTTAGCGCGTTCGCTCAAAGTCCATTCTTCGAGCGGTTTTCCGTTCATCGAAACTTCACCGCTTGTTTGAATCAAATCGCCGCACAAAACTTTTCTCAAAGTCGATTTTCCCGCGCCGTTCGCGCCGACGACAACGAGAACTTCGCCGCCGCGCATTTCTAAAGAAACGTCGGCGAGCAATTTTTTCGAGTGAATTTCAACCGTTATGTTTAGCGCTTCAATCAAAAGATTAGAACAAAATGATGAATTAGGAATGCTGATTGATGAATTAAAGAAGTTTTCCGACGTTCATCAATCAGCATTCCTAATTAATCGTTAATGAATTATTCTCCATTTGCGGTCTCTAAGAAGCAGCCACAAAAAAAACGGCGCGCCCGTAATCGCCGTCAACACGCCAATCGGCATTTCGGCTGGCGCGACTAAAGTTCTCGCCGTCAAATCGGCAGTCAGAAGAAGAATCGCGCCTAAAAGCGCCGAGCCGGGAAGCAGGTAACGATGGTCGGGTCCGATTACAAGCCGAAGCAGATGCGGCACGACAAGTCCGACAAAACTGATTAAGCCGGTAAAAGCGACGCTCGCGCCGACCGCTAACGCAACAAGAACAATCGTTGTTTTTTTCACTCGTTCGATGTCGAATCCGAGATGTCCGGCTTCGGATTCGCCTAAAAGCAAAGCATTAAGCGGACGCGCAAGACGCGATAAAAGCAAAATCGGAACTAAAATAAATGGAACAATCGTCAAAACCGAAGTCCAATTTCCGCCGCCGAGACTGCCGAGCTTCCAAAACGTCAACGAGCGAATCTGCGTGTCGGTCGCGTAAAAAGTCAAAAAACCGGAAAATGCCTGTGCTATCGCGTTAATCGCAATTCCGGCAAGCAGCAGGGTAGCGACGGCAGTTTGCCCGGCAATGGTTGACAGCCTGTAAATGATTAAAGTCGTAACGAGCGCGCCGACAAAAGCAGCGAGCGGAAAAGCGAAAAGCCCGAAAATCGACGGCAATTTAAACGAAACGGCGTCGCCGACGATAACGACAGTAGTTGCCGCGAGCGCCGCGCCGCTCGAAACTCCGACCAGGCTCGGGTCAGCCAAAGGATTGCGAAAAAGTCCCTGCATCGACGCGCCGGAGATTCCCAGAGCCGCGCCGACCAGCAAACCGAGCGCGATGCGCGGCAGACGAATGTCAATCAATGTCGATTCTTGAAGCGACGAAAAATCAACTGACGAATGAATGCCGAAAACTTTTAAGACGATTGCAAAAATCTGTCGCGGATTGATTTCAACCGCGCCTTTGTCGGCGGAAATAACTATTACGAACGCTAAAATCAGAACCAAAAAGAGCAGCACAAAATAACTCCGCCGACTTTTTAATTTCGTCCGCAAGCCGGGAAAAAAGCGGGCGGCAATATTGTCTTTGGCTTCGTTCATTGCAATGATTTTCTATAGGCGAAATGTTTCGGCTTAAAAACCATAAGCGATTAAATCATTTTTTGTCCACAGATGAACACAGATAAACGCAGATAAAACCGAAAACAAAAATCCGAAATAAAATGTGAAATCTAAAAATTTGAAATTTGTTATTTAAATTTCTTATCCGAGTTCATCTGAGTTTATCTGTGGACAATAATTTCTTTGCTTTGATACTTGAAATTTACCGAATCAACTCGGGATGGAATTTGACGGCGAGTTCGCGCACGGCTTTGCCGACGCCGGGACCGAAACCTTGAAAATACATATCAGAGACGGGAACGACACGTCGATTTTTCCCCGCCGGAGTCAACGCGACGCCCGGAAATTTTAACACGCCGTCAACCCCGCCGCTGCGCTCGAAACTTTTTTCGGTCATTAATATAATGTCGGGCTGCGCCGCGCCGACGGCTTCGTCGGTCATATCACGAAAGCCGGTAAAATCGGTCATCGGATTCGCGCCGCCCGCCAGTTTTATCATCTCGTCAATCGTCGTCCCGGCGCCGCTCATCGTCGCATTCGGCATATTCGGACCGCGCCCGACGAACAGCACTTTCGGCGTGTTTTGTTTCTTTTCTAAAAGTTTAGCGGTTTCGCTCATCTCGTCGTCAATCGAACGGTTAATTTCCGCCGCTTTTGCTTCTAAATTCAGAGCTTTGGCAATTGTTTGAATTTTCGCTTTAACCGTTTCGACCGTATAATTCGGCGTCAAAGTCAGCACGCTGATTCCGGCATTTTTTAATTGTTCGCCAATCTGCGGCGGACCGGAATCGGCAGTCATTATTATCAAAGTCGGCTTGAGCGACAAAATTCCTTCGGCATTTAAAGCGGTTCGCCCGCCGACGGTCGGCAGGTTTTTCGATTCCGGCAAATACTCGCGGCTCGAATTATCAACGCCGACAAGCCGGTCGCCCGCGCCGAGCCGGTAAATCGCCTCGGTCGTCGCCGTGCCGACCGAAACGATGCGCGAACTGTCGCCGACGGTTACTGTTTTGCCTTCGGCGTCCGTTACGCTAACGCCCGAATTCGTTGAACTGTTATCTGCCGTCGGACGACAGCCGCTTAAAATCAGAAAGGAAAATAAACCGAAAAAAAGCGCGAAGAAAACTTTAAATTTCATAATCTTTTAATAAAAAAGCGGGCGGAAACGAATCCGCCCGAAGTTGTTTTTACAATGAAGGAAAAATCTTAAAAGTAAAATTTGAATTCATTATCGAACCTCAGTCGATTTTACTTAGAAAACGAACCGCAACTGAAGCTGAAACATTCGCGGCGGGTCGATGTTTGCGAACGCCGGAATCGCGTTTGTCACGGATGAATTTGTGAACGAAGTCGTCAGCGCGCCGAAATCCGTTCTCGGCGTGTCGGTATTGCCGTAAATCGTCTGCGCGCGTCCGAGCAAATTCGCGTGATTGAAGATATTAAAACCTTCCAATCTCAGCACAAGGCTCGTGCGTTCCGAGGTTTTGATGCGGTTTTCGACGAAAAAGGAAACGTCCTGAGTCCCGCTTCCGCGAAAAGCCGACTTGCGAATAACCGCGCCATTAATAACAGGGCGGTCGTTGTTCACGCCGTCACCATTGTTGTCAACGCCTGTTGTGGAATTGAACGGTCGCGCCGAGGCGAACTGCGACAGAGTGCCGACCGTAAAATTATACGGCAGACGATAACTAAGGAAAATAACCGCGCGATGACGCTGGTCAACCACGCTTAGTCCGCGTTCTTGCTCGCCGAGTCCGGTGACGCTGCTCTCGTTCGGTCCGATGCCGTTGCCGTCAGGCTCGGTCGTATTAGTCGCTTTGGACAGCGTGTAGCCGATTGAAGCATACAGCCGCGAGTTGCCGCGATAGGTAAACTGCGTTTGCAGTCCGTCGTAATCGGCGACGCCGAAATTCGTCAATACGTTAATCTGACGCACGCCGCCGTTGACCGGCAGAATCGGGCGCGTGGCGTTTGCCGCAGCTACGGTTCTGATTTGACCTGACGCCGTGCGCTCAAAAGGAGTCGGCGCGTTGATGTCAATCGTGCGGTCGATGCCGCTCAAATGCTGTTTCACGTAATCCGCGCCGAAGAAGAAGCCTTTAAAGAACTCGCGTTCAGCGCCGATTGATAATATTTGACTGCGCGGATTGACCAGCTTATCCGAGTAATTCGGCAGTAAATTGAAGTTCAACCCGTAACGCGCGAATTGGTCCTGGTAAAAAGAGCGCAATCCGGCGCGGATTGTAATGTTACGCGCGGGAATTTGTGAAAGCACTCCTGTCGGATTAACTGCCACCGGAAGACACGATGCCGTCAAGCAAGTCGGAAAGCCGGTCTGTCCCGCAATAGCAGTGTATGTCGTTAATCCATCCAATCCGTTCACCAGATAACCGGCGACCGCGTTTGAACGGATTTGCGTGTAATACATTCCGTAGCCGCCGCGAATCGAAGTGCGCGCGTCTCCGCCCGGATTCCAGCCGAAGCCGATGCGCGGCGCGAAATTCTTCGTGGCGTCGGTCAAAGTCTGTCGGTCGTAGCGCAAGCCCAGATTTAACGTTAAGTCCGGGCGTATTTTCCAATCGTCCTGCACGAAGCCTGAGACTAGCCATTGATTTAATTTGTAGCTGCTGATGCCGAAATTAATCGGCTGCGTGTAACTCTGCACGTCGGCAATCGTTAGTTGGTCGAAGGGCAACGCGCTGCGCGCGCCCGTGCTGGAGAACGTTACCGTGCCGAGCGTCGCCGTGCCGGGTTCGCTGCCCGTGCCGCCCGAAGTGTGATGAATTATGCTGCCGCCAAAGCGGAGGTAATGTTTGCCGACCGACCACGTCAGCGTGTCTGAAAATTGTGCCTGCCGGCTGTAGATGTCGGAAGCGCGGGATTCTCCGATGGTGAACGGCGCAGAGCCGCCCGCGCGCGTGTATGTAGTCGACGCGGTTTGCGGTTCCCAGAGCGTAACCGGGTCGCCGTTCAAATAAGCGAATCTGGCTTCGTTGAGAAGATTCGCATTAATAATCCAGGTATGATTGAGCTGCGCCGTCCACGAACGCCGCGAGTAACGACGAGCGACACTCGGCGCGTTCGTGCCGCCGACCGCGTCCTGCGGATTGTCATCCGAAAAACGATCGACGTTAAAACGAGCCATCAAATTTTGGTTTGACGTCAATCTGTGGTCAACACGCCCGTTGAAGAGAAACTGACGGTAATGTCCGGTGTATTCAAGATCGCCGTTGGACGGCAATACGAACGCGGGCAGCAAAGAGGAAATAATCGCCGTTCGATTTTGTCTGGTGTAATCGGACGAAGCAAAGAAAAACGTTCTGTCCTTTATAATCGGTCCGCCGATTGAGCCGGAAACCTGATTCAGAGCATCGGGAATATCAACCGGATTAATCGCTTGAAGCGTGGCGGGCGTGACGCAGGTCGAAACGGACGACGGACAGTAGTTTTTAGTCGAAAACGATTTTGCCTGCCAGGCGCCTGGACGAGCCAAAAATAATCCTTCGCCGTGCAGAGTATTAGTACCGGATTTGGTGACGATATTCAGAGCGGGTCCCGAAGTCCAGCCGAACTCGGAAGAGAATGCGTTCGAGAGAACGGTTATTTCCTGAATCGCGCCGAGCGGAGTTGTGGCGATTGCCGTTTGTCGTCCCCAGCCTTCGTCGTTGCTCGCGCCGTCGAGCGTGAAGGTGGTGGCGCGCCGTGAGCCGACGCCGGTGATAAAGTAGGTCGCGTTGACGAATAAATCGCCCGTGCCTTTGCCCTGCCGGAATGCCGAATTGAGGAGCGGCAGCGTCGTCGCCTTGCGTCCCAGAATCGGCGTTTCGTCAATCACCTGACTTTCGATTCGTCGTCCGATTTGCGGGTCGGCGCGGACGCCTTCCGTTGTGCCGAAAACGGTAACCTCCGCCGTCCCGGAACCGACGAGAAGCGTCACTTTTATCGTTGCCGTCTCACCCGAACGCAGCGCGATGCCTGTGCGCTCTTCTTTGCCGAATCCTTCCTTAGACACGCTGACCGTGTAAGTTCCCGTCAGCGAAAGCGCCGGAATAGTAGCGCTGCCGTCGCTTCCCGAAACGACGTCGCGCGCGTCGCCGGTCGCGGTATTCGCCACCGAAACTTTGGCGCCCGGAATGACGGCGCCGTTTTGGTCAACCACCACGACGTTCATCGACGCCGTGTTTGGAGACTGCGCGGCGACCGGTGTCGCAATGTATGTAAAAAGCGCAATCAGAAGCATAAGCAAGCGCTCTTGATTTTTGGTTATCATTATTTAATACCTCGTTGTTGTAGTTCGTATAATCGGTTCCAGCTCAGAGGTCAACCATTCCGGATTAACGTGATAGATGAATCGCTGCTGCGCTTTCCGAAAGCACAAATTCTATCAGCGCGCAGGAACTACTACCAACGCTCGTAATACACCTTGCATCATCAAGAAACTCCGCGACTTCTAATATATTACTAACTGCTGACAACTAGTCGTATTTAAAGTTGTGCCGAAACAGCAAAATTATTTTTTTGAGAGACGAAAATGAATCTTTTGAGTTATTGAAGGATGCTGACCACGTTTTCCAAAGCAAGGTGAATTCTATAAAGAACGGTATTATTCGTTGCAGCCAAAAGCAGCAGAGCGAGAAATCCGCTCGCGCACAGCAAAAAAGCATTTACCGCTTTGAATCGGCGATATTTGGCGGGAACGGTTTTGCTTTCAGAAAGGCGGAGCAGACGACGGACGCGTCCGGTTACGTCGGCAGTTTGCGTTTCAATCAAAAATGCTCCCGCCGGCATTGCGGGCTTCGCGCCGGTCGGCACGATTCGAGCGATTTTTACCAGAGCGGAGGCAAGATTGAGCGCGGCAGACGCGCCGCCTGTTTGCGCCGCATACTCGTCGGCGGCGGATTCGACGTTTTCCGCCCAGGCGCGGTCGAGACTGCGCCCGAACGGAAAAACCAGCAAATCGCGGCAAACGCTCATCAGTGTTCCCTTAAAATTATCGCGGGCTGTGAGATGCCCGTATTCGTGCCGGATTACCGCTCCGAATTCTTCACTGTCGAGCGCAGCGAAAATCCGGCTGGCAACAAACATTCTGGGACGAAATACGCCGACGACGGCAATTACCGGAAACGGATGTTGAAAACGATAGACGGGAATTGAAACATCATCGATTAAAATCGGTTCGGCGCGGGCGAGCCAATTGACAACCAGCCGCCGCGTGCGCCACCACGTTCCGAAAACACGCAAGGCGGCGATTCCGACGCCGATTGCCGAGACGATTACAAGCAAAATCAACTTGAACCCGACGGTTTCTTCCGACGAATGCGGCTCGAACAAAAGATAAGCCGGAAGCAGAAACGCAAAGACGAAAATCAGCGCGGCGAGAAACGGGAAAATACGCAGGGCAAAAATAATTTGCGCTTGCCGGCGCGCCGTCCAATTTTTCGCCGTCGGCGCAAGCGCGCGCCACAAAACGGTCGCCGTCGTCGAAACCGCCAGGTTTATAACGAACAGCAAAGCCAGCATTAAAAAAGTTCCGAGCAAAAAATACATTGACGATTATTTTCCGCTTTCCAGAATCCGACGTTTTTCCCGCACAAGTCGTTCAAGCTCGTCGAGTAATTCGCGGTCGCGGTCGCTGACCGCATCGACGATGCAAGCCAAAACCGGCTCGATATGTTCCGTTCCGGCGTCGAGCAGGCTTCCGATAACGTCTTCGGTCAACCCGCGTTCAAGTTCTTCGGGCGTAAAGCGCGGCGAGTATAAAAAGGCGCGTCCTTCCTTGCGCCGGTCGAGAAATCCTTTTTTGTAAAGTCGGTCGAGCGTAGTCATCACGGTCGTATAAGCGACGCGCTCGCCGAAAGCCGTCTCGACCTGACGGACACTGACTTCCTTTTGCTTCCAGACTTCATCCATTGTTTGGCGTTCGAGGCTGCCAAGCGAAGCGATGATTGCTTCGCGCGGACGAGAAAAACCGCGCAGCATAAATTTCGGCATTTTCATAAATCAGAGTATAGCCGAAGACGAATTAAAAGTTCAAAATTAAAAGTTCAAAATGGAAGTCTGAAGTCTCTGACCCGAAATTACGGAAAAGACGCTGAACCGATTATACTTAGAAAAACTATTCGTTGTTCGCTGTTATCTGTTCGTTATTAGCAAAGCGGAAAATCAGTTTTTATTTCTGAAAGTCAGCGAACAGTGAAAAGCGAACAACGAATAGTTTCGCCGCGCCTTATTGAGCAAACATCTTTAATATTACAAAACCGTTTTTAATTTTGAATTGAAATTATTATTCGCTAAAAAAATTCGTTTCAGCTAAAATTTACGTTTTCAGAGAATTGCGATAATCCAAAAACCAGAACCGGAAATCCAAATCGAATTGATGCCGCTAAACACTATCGAAGACGCTGCCGAAGATATTCGGGCAGGCAAAATGATAATCATCGTTGACGACGAAGACCGCGAAAACGAAGGCGACCTCGTTTGCGCGGCGGAAAAAATCACGCCTGAGATTATCAATTTTATGGTTACGCACGCTCGCGGCTTGATTTGTCTGCCGCTTACCGAAGAGCGTTGCGATGAACTAAATTTGCCGCCGCAAACTGCTGAAAACACTTCGAGTATGGGAACGGCTTTTACGATTTCGATTGAAGCACGCGACGGCGTAACGACGGGAATTTCAGCCGCCGACCGCGCGAAAACGATTTTGACCGCCGTTGACCCAAACTCAAAACCGTCGGATTTAGCGCGTCCCGGACATATCTTTCCGCTTCGCGCGAAAAAAGGCGGCGTACTTGTCCGCGTCGGTCAAACCGAAGCGAGCGTTGACATTGCGCGAATCGCGGGTTGTTATCCGGCGGGCGTCGTGTGCGAAATTATGAACGACGACGGCACGATGGCGCGTCTTCCGCAACTCGAAAAATTTGCAAAAAAACACGATTTGAAAATCATTTCCGTTGCTGATTTAGTTCGTTATCGCATTCAAAAGGAAATGCTCGTGCGCCGCGTCGTCGAAACGGACTTGCCAACCGAACATGGAACTTTTCGCGCCTTTGTTTATGAAAATATAATGAACGGCGAAACGCACGTCGCGTTGACGATGGGCGATTTTTCGCGGACAACCGAACCGGCGCTGGTGCGCGTCCAAACCGAGAACATCACGTTTGCAATGTTCGGCTCGAAACTCGGCGAAGCGGCGCAGGCAATCGAGACTTCGCTAAAAAAAATCTCCCAAAACGGACAAGGTGTGATACTTTATCTTCGTCAGAACGAGCATAATCTCGATTTGATACACCAACTCCAAACTTACGCCGTGATGCAGGAAAAAAATCTCGATTTTCAAACAGCAAGACGCGAGACGGGCTACGGCAGCTTCCGCGATTACGGTATCGGAGCGCAGATTTTGAACGACTTGGGCGTGAAAAAAATTCGGCTTTTGACCAATCATCCGCCGAAGGTCAACGCTATTGAAGCGTTCGATTTAGAAATTGTTGAAACTGTTCCGCTGTAAAATGCTAAGATAACCGAGCCATAAATTTGGACGCATTAGTTTTTTAGAAATGCCCGAAGAAAACGACCAACAAACCGAAAAAATTCAGGAAACCGGCGAAAACGATCCACCGATAATAACGGAAGAAACTCCGGCGGAAGCGCAGCGCAGGCAATTCTTTACGCGCCGCAACGCGGTTATCGCGTTCGGCTTGGCGGCGATTCTGGTTGTTTTGTTCGTTGCTCTAACTTTCATCGGTTATCGCAGCGGCTATGGCGACAATTACGTCAAAACACAGTTCGTCGCAAAAATGGCGGAAATCGGCGTTGTTTTCGACGCGGACGTTTTTCGTCTGACGGTCAATCCTTTGCAGTTGGAATTAAAAAACGCGACTTTCAACGATAAGCTGACGGGTGAAAAACTTTTCCGGGTTGGTGAAGCGCATCTCACCTTAACGGTCAAAGACCTTTACGCCTGGCAGTTGAGCCGCGATATTTCGATTGACACGACCGATTTGACCGATGTCGAAGCGTGGGTGAAATTCGATGAAAACGGCAACTCGAATTTTTCAAATCTGCATCTGGTCGAAGACCAAGCCGGTTCGCGCGTCAATTTCAATTACTCTTCGGTTAAAGCCTCAATCAAAAACGGTTTGATTCATTTCGGCGACGTTCAGCATAAAATAAATGCCGACGCGAAAAACGTCCAGCTACTTCTCGAACCGACCGATTACACTGTTCCGGACGAGCAGAAGCGTTACAAATTCGATTTCACTTCGACCGATTCAAACGTCGTCTATGACGAAAGCCCGATTGAGCCGATTGACGTTCGCGCGAGTGGAATTGTGGACAACAACGGCGCGGAAGTTTCTTCCTTAAAGCTGACGTCGCCGATTGGCGAATCGAGTTTGAGCGGAACACTGACCGATTGGGCGGCGCTGAAATATAATTTAAATATAGATTCAAACATCGATTTGACGCAGACTTCAAATCTTTTGCCGATTGGAACGCCTCTACGCGGCGTCGGAAACTTCAGCGGAACGGTCGCGGGCGAAGGCGCAAAATACAAAATCGTCGGCGAGATAAAATCCGACGCGCTCGCCGCATCGAACATTCGCCTGAAAGCCTTACAACTCAACGCGACGGTTGACGGCGACGGCACGACGTATAACGCGAACGGCAAAGCGGTCGCCGAAATGCTGACGTTTGAAGATTTCAAAATTGATTTTCCGCAAATCGTCGGTACTGTGCGCGGCACGGGAACTGATTTTCGCTGGTTCGGCGAGCTTCAGGCGGCGGCGGCAAAATCGCCTTTGGGAACAATCGCCGGACTTTTTATTTCCGACGCGGTTGCCGAATATAAAGACAGTCGGCTTTCCGCAACGCTCGGAAACGTTCGGACGAGAACATTCAGTTCAGCCGACGCCGACATCGAAGGTTTGCAGGCGAACAATGTAAAAATAAATTCCGCCGACGGAACAACCGACGTTTCGCTGCCGAATCTCCGCGCCGGAGTTCTGAAAGCGCAGGGCGCGACCGTCCGGGGTCTCAACGCCGGAAACATCAAATTAAAAAATCGCGGCGACCAAACTGATATTAACGCGGGAAACTTGCGGGCAGATTCGGTCGAAACTGCCGACGCCAAACTCAGAGGCGTTAATGCCAATAACCTAAAATTACGAAACAATGGAAATCGCACGGATGTTGATGCGGCGAACTTGACCGCGACGAGCGTCGAAACAAAAGACGCGCGTCTGCGAAACTTAAAAGTCGGCGGCGTCAATCTCGCAAAACAAAACGATTCGACAAATATTACGGCGAAAAACGTTCAGGCTGACGGACTCGACGCGGGCGGCGCAAAGGTCGGCGGCTTAAACGCTTCGGGCGTTGACGTAAAAATCGTCGGAAACGAAACGCAGGTTTATTCAAACAGCCTGCGAGTTGCGAAAGTCGAAACCGACGCGGCGATTTTGGGAACTTTGAATATCGCGGGCGTTCGCCTGACAATTCGTGAGGGAAGAATCGAAGCTAAATCCGGCGACATCGACGCGGGAAACGTTGCGCTGACTAAATCTATTTTGCCCGGCGGCGGAAACGTCGAAAACGTCAAAATTTATAAACCTGTTTTTGTGCTTGAACCGTCGGGACATTATCGCGCCAGCGCGGATATGAGTTTGGGCGGCGGCGTTTTGGGCAGCGTCCGTCTCGGCGCGGCTCGCGCTTCGGTCGTTGCGGAAAATAATCAAATCGCGCTCAATAATTTAACCGCCGATGTGATGGACGGCAGCGTCAACGGCAACGCGGTGATTGCTTTGAACAAAAACAATCGCTCGCGCGTTGACGCCGATTTTGCAAATCTCGATTTGTCGAAACTGCTCGCTTTGCAGGGCGGACAAGTCGTGCCGATTGAAGGCAAAACGACCGGCAAAGCAAATTTGACTTTTGCCGGGACGGACTTTAAAACGGCGAGCGGAACATTGACCGCAGATTTTGCGGCAAACGCCGGAACTGCCGAACGCGGGCTTGTTCCTGTCAACGGACGACTCGGATTGACCGCGACTAACGGGCTTTTTGATATTGATTTTGCCAATTTGAATACGGAAAAAAGCCAGGTGAACGCGACCGGAAGATTTGATTTGAGCGGCGAAAACTCCAACTTAAATCTCTCTCTGAATTCAACCGACGCGAGCGAAATCGAACGAATCGTCAGAGTTTTGAACGTCGCGCCGGAAATCGTCGCTCAAATCGATTCTTACAAAGCGCAGTTTGCGGGAAATCTCAAATTAACCGGAAATTTGACGGGAAACCTGACAAACCCGACATTTAACGGACGCGCTTCGATTGATTCGCTTGTTTTGCGCGAAAGAAATCTCGGCTCGGTTGCGACGAATATTTCTGTTTCGCCCGAGGGTTTTGAATTGCGCGACGGAGTTTTGCAGGAACAAACCGGCGGCGGAAATCTCGCTTTTAACGTCAACATTCCGAGAGTCGGAACGGACAATATCTCGGTCAACGCCAAATTAAATAACGTTAATACCGGGAATCTGCTGGCGGCGCTGCCGGTCGATATTTTGCCCGCGCAAATTCAGGATTTTCAGGCGCAGACTTCCGGCACGATAAACGTGACGGGAATTCCCAAAAATTTGCAGGGCGAAGCGAACATCTCTTCGGGCAAAGGCACGATTAACGGTCAGCCGTTTGACGGTTTTGACGCGAAAGCGACTTTTCAGGGAAGCCTTGTCAATCTCGAAAATTTTGAAGCGCGTTTCGGCACAGGTTCTTTGCGGGCGAACGGAACATACAACACCGATTCGACGGCGTTCAATTTTGTAGCGACCGGAAAAGATATTCAGGTGGCGCGAATTCGACCGTTTTTGCCGCAGGGAACTGACCTTTCCGGCATCAACGGAACGATTGATTTGCAGGCGAAAGCTCTGGGCATCGGTTCTGATGCGAAAACATACGACATTAATTTTAATGGCGCCGCGCATAATGTCGTCGTCAACGAAAATGCGCTCGGCGAAGTTACTTTTGTCGGCAAAACTGAAAATCAACAATTAACTGCGAACTTAACCGCGAATTTTCAAGGTCAACCCCAATCAATCGTAGCGAGCGTGAATTTTGCGGACGAAAACTTGCCCTTTAAAGCGGAGACGACTTTTAATAATAGCGAACTCGCGCCGTTTATCGCGCTTTATCCGCCGCCCGGAGATGTAACGGTTGCCGGACAAGCGACAGGTAGAGTGTTTTTGGAAGGCAATTTGTCAGGTGTCGATAAGACTACCGGAAAGCGCGGATTTACGACCGACAATCTGAGCGGCGCGGCTGAATTTACCAAACTCGATTTGCAAATCGGCGACACGCCGCTCGTGGCGGTCGAGCCGATTTCCGTGCGTTTTAATACAAAAGAAATCGTCGTCGGCAACGCGAAATTTTCCGGCGGCGGCTCGAATATCGTCGTCAGCGGCACAAAGGCTCTGACCGACGACGGCATCAATAATTTAACGGTTGACGGAAAAATCAATCTGCAAATTTTCAACGCGCTTTCAAAAAATACATTTTTCGCGGGATTGGCGAATGTTTCCGTGCGCTTGACCGGAGTCAATAAAACACCGCGCTTAAACGGCTCGGCAGAATTGCAAAACGCGACGGCGGCAGCCTTTGTCGGCGCGGAACGCCTTTCGTTTGACCGAATCAAAGGTCGGATTATTTTTAATTCAAACCAGGCGCAGATTGAGAATTTGAGCGCGTTTTTGGGCGGCGGACGAATTACGGCATCAGGCGGCGCGTCGCTCGAAGGCTTGGAACTGCAAGGGTTTCGGCTGAACATCAACGGCAGTAATTTTACCGCGCCTTTGCCGCCCGATTTTATCACGACGGGAGACGCCGAAATCGAAATCAGCGGCAGGCGCGTTGACGGCATAATGAATTCCCTGATTGCCGGAAGAATTAATGCCAGGCGCACCATTTACAATAAAGATATTGATTTAGCCGATTTTATCAGCAGTCGAAGTCAAGGTTCGCTTTCCGCCGGTTCGTCCGATTCGTCCTCTTCATCGTTTTTGGGCGTGCCGAAACTCGATATTAGTATCGAAGGACGCGACGCGCTGGTCGTTCGCAATAATCTGGCTGATTTGACCGCTTCCGCCGCGCTGCGTATCACGGGCGATGTCGAGTTTCCGCAGATTTCCGGCAGAATTACGGCGAACAGCGGAACGATTACCTTCCGCAAAGACCGCTATGAAGTGCAGCGCGCGGTTTTGGAATTTCCGCCTAACACGAATATCGAGCCGTTTATCAATTTACAGGCGACGACCGAGATTCAGGGTTATCAAATCACCGTCAATCTTATTGGCGAATTGACGAATACCGAATCGCTCAATGCGACAGTGCGTTCGAGTCCGGCGCTGCCGCAAGCCGATGTTATCTCGCTGATAACGACCGGAAACCTGTCGAACACCGATACGGGAATTCCGACTCTGGCGCAATCGGGAATTAATACGGCGGCGGAAATTTTGACCGACGCGCTGATAAACGATCCGCTCAGTAAAGCGACTGACAAACTTTTCGGTTTGAACCGATTTGAGATTGACCCGATTATTTCCGGTCAACGACTTAATCCGTCGGCGCGTCTAACCGTCGGCAGGCAAATTAACCGAAACCTTTTGATTACTTATTCGACCAATCTGTCGGAAGACCAAAATCAGGTTTTAGCTCTCGAATATCGCGTTTCGAATCGCCTGTCATTCGTCGCGCAGTATGAACAACGTTCCTTGAGCAACGTCACGCGCCGGAATAATAATTTTAGTTTTGAAATTCGTCTGCGAAAGAGATTTTAATTTAATGGAAAATGGAAAATGGAAAATGGATAATTCGGGAATTGGTATTTTCCGTTTTCTATCGCGTCTAATTTATCGCGCGTCCTCTTCCCGCTCGACATTGTCAATTATCAATTATCAATTATCAATTATCAATTTCTCCGCGTCTCTGCGTCTCGGCGGTTTAATCTTGCTTTTTTGCTTCTCTATATTTGCACAAAATAAATATGAAGACCGCTCAATATCAAACGTCAGAATCGTTTTTGAAGGCAAAGACAGTGACGTTTCAGCCGCGCAGCAATTTGAATTGATTGCGCGAAACGCGCTCGGCGCAAAGTATTCGACCGTTAAAGTGCGCGACGCGATTCAGGCGCTTTATAATTCTGAAAAAATAGTTTCCGCCACCGTCGACGCGACCGAAGTCGGGCAAAACAGCCTTGATTTACGATTTATCATCAAACGCAAAGTGCGAGCCGAAAAAGTCAACGTTCTTATCAACGATACGACCGATAAATCTGTTACCGAACAGCAATTGCTTTTGAGATTGAATCTGCTCAATCCGGGAATGGCGATTACCGAACAGACGCTTCGCAACAATGCCGATTTGATTTTGGATTATCTGCGCGAGCGCGGCTATTTCAAAGCGGAAGTTAATTACACGCAGCGCCCGCTGCAAAGCGAAACGCAAGTTACGGTTACATTTCTGGTAACGCTGAACGCGCAGGCGACGGTTGAGAATTTTAACATCAACATAGACGGTTTTGACCGCACGAAATTTCCCAAAAAATTAGAACTTAAACCGGGCGAGCTATATTCGCGGCGGCGTTTGACGCAGGATTTAGAAAAGATTCGCGCCGCTTTGCGCGAAGAAAAATTTCTCGCGCCCGAACTCGAAGAACCGCGCGTCGTTTATGACAGCGATAAAAACGTCGTCAACATTAACCTGAACGGCAAAGTCGGCGCGAGTGTCAATGTGATAATAGATGCGGGGAAAACCAAAAAACTCAGCGATAAAACGCAGACTAAACTTTTAACCGTCAGGCGCGAAGGAACGCTCGATTACGCGGCAATTATCGAAGGCTCGCGGCGGCTGAGAAATTATTATCAGGAACAAGGCTACTTTTTTGCCGATGTCCGAGCGGTTTGCTCGGTTAACCCGGAGTTTAAGGAAGAGGAAGCCAGCGTAACGACGAATGAAACCGACGTTTTATGCTCGGCTCTGAGCGGCGCGGAACTCAGCGACCGCGTGGTTGACGTGAAATACAAGGCAGACCTCAGCCGTCGTCTGCGGCTGGTTGATATACGGCTCGAAGGCACCGACCAATTTGCGGTCGATGAAATTAAAAGCGTTCTAAAATCGCAGGAAAAAAGCATTCTCGGCATCATTCCTTTTTTGGGTTACGGGCGCGGCTACACCAGCACCGAGACTTTGGAACAAGACCGTCTGACGATAAAATCTCTGCTGCGCGAACTCGGTTATCGCGGCGCGGATGTTGCCGTCCGTCAAGGCGTCTCGCCGAACGGTGAAGATTTAATCATCACATTTATCGTTACCGAAGGCATCCCGACGCGCATCGCGGATGTCGAAATCGCGGGCAACAAAGCAATTTCGACCGATGTTTTGGAAGCAAAGCTGCCGAATCTGGTCGGAAAAAACTTTTCGCGGGCGCGGGCGCGAAACGGCGTCAAGGAATTATCGCAGCTTTATTCGCAGGAAGGTTATTACGATGCGAAAGTAAATTACTCGCTTGTCGAGTTTCCGAGATCGGAAAATCCGACCCAGGAGCAGGTAAAAATCATCTACAACGTCGAAAACGAAGGCAAGAAAGTTTTCATCAACCGAATTTTAATCAACGGCAACGAAGCGACCGGACGCGAAGCGATTTTGAGAGCCATCAACTTGCGCCCCGACAGTGTTTTGCGTTCGACCGACATTTTTACCAGCGAGCAGAATCTTTACGGAACGGACGCCTTTAATCTCGTCGAAATCAAACCCGAACCGGCTGGCGAAAAAGCGGACGGAAGCGGTCGGCTGACCGATATTATCATCAATGTCGAAGAGCAAAAGCCGCGTCTTATTACTTACGGCGGCGGTTTCTCGACCGACATCGGAGCCAACGGATTTTTCGACATTCGTCATTTTAATTTGTTCGGAAAACTCCAGCAGGGCGGAGCGCGCGTGCGGATGAGCCGCTTGCAGCAAATCGTGCAGCTCGATTTTATCAATCCGCGTTTTATGCCCGACGGCGAAAATCGCTTTGCGCCTTTGACTATAACGGCTTCATACCAGCGAGATTCGACCGTAACACGCTTTTTCCGCACCTCTTTTGACAGAGGAACTTTCGGCATCGTCCAAAGAGTTGACGAAAACGGCAATCCGATTGACGAATTCGGCGTAAAAACCGGCAGTCCGACGATAAATCGATTGACCGTTTCGGCGGAAAGCAGCCGCACCGTCTCGACGAAAAACCGCAGTATTTTGTTTTTTCGTTATCGCTTTGAAGACGTTCGGTTATTTAAGATTAACAGCCTTTTGATTCGAGATTTACTCGTGCCGGACGCGCGAATCAGAACTTCCGGTTTCGGCGCGAATTTCGTCTTCGACACCAGAAGAAACTGCAATATCAAATACACGATTCTCGATATTATCGCCAAGGGCGACCCGGGCGAGCCGTGCCGCTACAATCCCGGCGACCCGACGCGCGGCACTTATATTACGGCTGAATATAATTTTTCAGCTCCGGCGCTCGGGGCAAATATCGGTTACCAAAAACTTCGCGGTTCTTACAATACTTATTACACTTTCCCGCGACTTAAAAATACGACGTTTGCCGGACGCGCCGTTATTGGTCTGGCAAATGTTTTTGCCAGAGGACAAAGATTTTCGACGACTCAGTTTCCCGATTTAGACGGAATTTTGCCGATTAGCGAAAGATTTTTTGCAGGCGGTTCGACGACTTTGAGAGGATTTGAATTTGAAGCCGCGGGACCGCGCGTGGCAATCGTTCCGCAGGGAGTTTTTCGTAATCAAAAAGGCGAGATTGTGATGATAAATCCATTTACCATCCCGTTCGGCGGCAACGCTTTGGCGATTATCAATCTGGAAGCCAGAATTCCTTTGACAGACTCGGTTCGCATCGTTCCGTTCTACGACGGCGGCAATGTTTTTCGGCGCGTCGGCGATATTTTCAAACCGCCCCAAGTTGACCCGAACGACGTTTTTCGCAGCAACCTGCGAGCCGTCTGGACGCATACGGTCGGTCTCGGTCTTCGTCTGAAAGCTCCAATCGGCGGCGAGTTTGCCGTCGATTACGGATTTCTGCTCAATCCGCCGCAGTTTTTAATTCCGCAAACGAATGCGCCGAATACCGTTTTTACAGTCAAGCAGGGACAACTTCATTTCCGCTTTTCTCAAGCATTTTAGACATTGGGAACGCAGGCATCTTGCCTGCCAACGTCGCGCAAGAGGCGTAACTTTTCTCGCGCTCACGCGCTCATTGCAGGCAAGATGCCTCCGTTCCCGGTTATTTGCCGTTTTATTTTAGAAGCTATCTCAAAAATACGAAAAAAGTTTCGAGTTCCTCCTTTAGCAGGTTAAAAGTCAACTTATAAGCCGCCTGAAGGCGGGACTCAAGACGATTGAAACTATTTTTGAGATAACATCTAGTTAATGGCGGATGAGATAACGTGGCTTTCATCCAGTTCGACAATTAAATTGTCTTCGGCTGATTGCTGGCGCAACGCTGCGACCGGCGCGTTTTTCTTTGGCGGTTGAAATTCTTGAACGGTTTGTTTTGTTTTCCTTTTGCGCGAATCCTTTACCGCATACATCGCTTTGTCGGCGGCAATGACGATTTGGTCGAGCGAGTCGCCCTGTTTCGGATAACAAGCCGCGCCGAGGCTGACGCCGACCGACGCGCGTCCGCCGTCTTCCATATTGAGCGAAAAATTACTGACGGCTTTCTGCATTCTCTGGCACAATTCTCTAATATCTTCGTCGGTTGTTTCCGGCGCGATGACGACAAACTCGTCGCCCGCGTATCTTGCCAGAAAATCATAATCACGCAGTTCGCGGCGCATAACTTTAGAAACTTCTTTTAGCATTCGGTCGCCGACTTTGTGTCCGAAAGTGTCGTTGACCGCTTTGAATCCGTCGAGGTCGAGCATTAAAAGCTGGAAACTGCTTCCGTTGCGGTTTGCGCGACCGGCTTCTTTTTCAAACTGCGCCTGCAAACTTCTGGCATTCGGAAGCCCGGTCATCGGGTCGGTCAGCGCGCGCGATTCGGATTCGGCGTGCTGCAATGACACGGAAATTGCGTCGGATGCAATGCGCGAAACGGTTTCCAGAAGCCGCATATGCTCTTCCTCGTAATTTTCGAGTTCGCAAGAGTAGAGCGAAACCGCGCCAAGCAGTTTTTCTTCGACAATCAAGGGCAAAGACGCCATCGCCGAGTATTCTTCAATCAGTTCAAGCTGATGAAAGGAAAAATCGAGTCCCGGGTCAACTTGATGAACCGGCTGACGCTTTTTCAAAACAAATCCGGTTGCGCCTTCGCCCGCTTTGACAAGCTTGTGTTTTAACAGCGCGCTGTTTTTCCCCTTCGCGTAAGCCGTTTTTGCCTGCTCGCCCGTTTCGTCTCCGAGATAGACGACGCAAGTGTCAAACGGAACGAGTTCGCCGATTTTATTGACAAACAAAGAAAGCGTTTCTTCCAAATTCAGCGACGCGCTGAAAACTCTCGCCAATTCGTAAAGCGTGTAGACTTCACGATTAGCGCGTTTGATTTGCTCGACGTAGCTCTGGTCGGCGTTTCTCTCTTGCATTGAAATATGGAGAGCCGTTTCGTCTGTATTACCAAAAGCGTAGGGAAGTTCCTGTTCTTCGACTTCCTGTTCGAGTTTTCGCAAATTTCGCAAAAATACATCGACAATTTTCGGGTCAAACTGCGTTCCCGAACCGTTGAGAACAAAGCGTCTGGCTTCGTCGCGCGAAACCGCGCCGCGATACGGACGCGCTCCGCGCAAGGTGTCGTAAGCATCGGAAATGCACAAAATACGCGCCGTCAGCGGAATGTCTTCACCTTTCAAGCCTTTGGGATAACCGTTTCCGTCCCACATTTCGTGGTGATACTTGACGGTCGGAACAACCGGATAAGAAAAATTCACTTTTTCGAGAATCGACGCGCCGACCGACGAATGAATTTTAATTTTTTCCATTTCGGCTGGCGTCAATCTTCCCGGTTTATTCAAGATGTGGTCTGGAACGGCTAATTTTCCGATGTCGTGAAGCAGCGCGCCGGTGTTCAGAGCGTTTAACTCGCCGTCTGACAAGCCTAAGGTTTTTCCGATGCCGACGGCGTAAATCTGAGTTCGGCGAACGTGACCGACGCCGACCTGGTCGCGGGCGTCAATCGCCGTCGCCAATGCTTCGACAGTCGCCAGATGAACGCGGCTGGCTTCGGTTATTTCTCTGGTTTTTTCGGCTAATTTAGCAACGTAGATTTTATTCGTAAAATGTCCGACAACCGCTAACAGAAGAAGAACCAGACCGAAATACAAACCGAATTTTAAAAAGACGAAGTGAAGCGCGAACGCGGCGACGGCGCCGAGTAAATTATTAAACGGCGACCAAGTGAAGTTTGCTTTTAAGATTTCCGAAATCGAAGATTCGTCGGAAGAGAAATCTTCTTCGAGCCGGAAAAAAATCGAACACAAGAATGACGAGCAAATATACTGCGTCAGAGCCATTAAAACTACGGCAGCCGTCAGCCATCCGAGCGCAATCGGTTGGTCGGCTGCCGCCGCCGCCGAAGAAGAAGAATCCGCAAAATCCGTGAAAACATTTAAGGTCAGATAAAATATACTTCCCGC
Organism: uncultured Pyrinomonadaceae bacterium; assembly: GCA_964235785.1. Lineage (GTDB taxonomy): Bacteria > Acidobacteriota > Blastocatellia > Pyrinomonadales > Pyrinomonadaceae. The sequence continues at coordinate 32,249 of CAXSBF010000034.1, forward strand.
CGCGAAAGCCGAAACGACATTGCCAAAAGCGGCAAACAGCCAGCGCATTTTATCTTTCGGGGCAAATTTATAATTGGTAAAGGAAAGAATGCCGGCAAGAAGGACGCCGCCGGGAATTCCGAGCCAGATTGTCGCCCAGAAAACCGTCAATTCTTTGGCTGTAAATTTTATTTTTGTTCGCGGGATTGTAAATTGATGCTGATTGACGAGCGCGGAGATGATGACTGCAACGAAAAAGACGGCATATTGCCGCATCGAAAAAGAAAGAACGTCAAAAATTGCAATGCCGAGTGCGAAAATGCTCAAACACAACATCAAATACCAGAAAACTCTGGTCGGCAATTTGTATTTGGAGAGATTAAACATTTTCATTTTATAAGCCTGCATAATTTGACAGTCGAGCCGCCCGATGTTAAATCAATTTTGGTGCCATACCACAACGGATAAATAGAGTTAGGTAAATGTTGATTAGAAATCCGGCGGCGAAATAAAACGATAAAATATCACTCATATTGACCGTTCAAAATGAACGAATTCTATCAAAACGAATCATTCTTCGGTTATAATTAAATTCATAAGGCAACAGACAAGCGTCAAGGCGTTTCATAATATAAGCGGAAATTTTGAAAATGATTTAAAAGGTGAAACAGTCCCGGCGAGAAGCGAGAGAATTGCTAGAAAGTATTTTATCAATTTCTCAAAATAAAAAGATAAGATTTAGTGAATGAGACTTATTTAACGAAAATATAACTTTCAAACTCGGTTCTAATATTTAATAAGAACCGCTAATTGTTAATTCTAAACTAAATAGATGCTAAAAAGCAATAGATTTTTAGGAATGCTATGAAGGCAAGCGAAAAAGAATCGAGAGCGGAGAAGCGAGAGTCGGGAGAAAAAGTTTTGACGGCGCAAAACTTAATAGCCGCTTTTTTGCGCCTTTGCGGTTTGATTCCGCTTTTCTGTTTGACGATTTTTGCCCAGGATTCCGGCGATATAATTCGCGTCAATACGGAATTGGTTTCGTTTGAAGTCGCCGTTACGGACAAAAGCGGCAAACCCGTGCGCGGTCTCGACGCCAAGGACTTCAAGATTTTTGAGGACGGTATCGAGCGTCCGATTGAGTTTTTTGAACCGATTAAAAAAGCCGACGACGGTCGCCCGCTTTCGATAGTTTTCGCGCTCGATGTTTCGGGAAGCGTAACCTCGGGCGAGCTGCTGGAACTTCGCAATGCTCTGCAAAATTTTGTCGGGCGGCTTGCCGATTACAATTCGTATTTCGCCGTGATGACGTTCGGAATGGAAGTTAAAACTTTACAGTCTTTTACCAATCGCCCCGACAAACTCGAAAAAACTTTTGATAAACTGCTTCGTGAGCAGGAAGGACTTTCGACGCACGCCTATGACGCGGTTGACGATGCGGTGCGACTTTTGAAGAAAAAATCGCCGGTGTCGGTTAATCAAAAACTGCCAAAACGCGCCGTAATTTTAATTACCGACGGTTTTCCCGTCGGCGATACGGTTGCGCCGCGCACCGTCATCGAACGCGCGAACGATGCGGAAACAACTGTCTATTCGATACTTTTGCCTTCCTTTTCGCGGATGCAAGCAGACAAAAAACCGCTTCCGACGCCGCTCGAAGCAAGCGGTTTGCTCGAAAAAACGGGCGGACGCGCTTTTTACGCGACGGAAAAAAGTTTCGAGCCGCTTTTTAAATCTCTAGCCGAAGAAATTACCGCTTCTTATGTGGTTGCGTTTTATCCGAAAACGGGACAGGACGGAAAATTTCACCGCGTTCGGATTGAAACTCCGAAGGATTTTCTGGTCAAACAAAATCGCGCGGGATACGAGATTAAGTAATAACTGATAGTTGATAACTGATAGTGAAGAATTCAATTTACTATCAGTTATCAACTATCAGTTATTACTTATCTTTTCTAATACACAAATTCATCGCCTTCATCGGCGTCGAAATTATCGACGTCGCTTTCGGCGTGAATATCCAGTTCAATCGGGTCGAGACCGACAATTTCCAAATCCGTGCCGCATTCATCGCAGGAGACAATATCGCCCTGTTCGGAATCGGCATCTACAAAAACATCTTCGCTGCATTCGGGACAAGCTGTCGTTGGCATTCTAGTTTTCTCCAGATAACATTTATATATTTGATTGCGTTCACTTAAAAACCAAGTGAAAATATGTATATTATTGTCAATCTATCTTTTTGAGAAGGGTTTGGCAAGAAGGTTTTGCAAAAAAGATTGACGCTTGGCGGCAACGGCTGATTATCACGGAAACTCTTGAAAACATTGAGCGTTGTTTATGAAATTCCCTTTCGTTTTGGCTGAAAACAAAGAGTTCGACGTAGTCGGATTTGGAACAAATGCGGTTGATTTTTTGATTCAAGTTCCTGAATATCCAATTTTCAACTCAAAAATCGAGCTTACAGATTACGTTCAGCTTGCCGGCGGCGAAGTAGCGACGGCGATGGTCGGGCTGTCGCGGCTCGGTTTGAAAACAGCTTACATCGGACGTTTCGGCGCAGATGCGGAAGGTAATTTCGGTTTGCAGACTTTGCGTGATGAAAAGGTTGACGTAACATTTGCCGAAAAAATTTCGGGCGCGAAAACCCAAATTGCTTTTATCGTCATTGACGGGCGAAGCGGCGAACGAACCGTCATTTGGCACAGAGACAAATTACTCGCTTATGATGCGAAAGACGCGCCGGTCGAAACCGCCGCGCTCGGAAAAGTATTGCATTTCACGCCGCACGACACGGCGGCTTGTCTCGAAATGTCGCGGCGGGCGCGAGCCGAAGACACAATTGTTTCCGTTGATATAGACAATGTTTTTGACGGTATTGACGAGCTTTTGCACAACGTTGACGTTTTGATTTCTTCTGCCGAGTTTCCCGAAAAAATCGTCGGAACGAAAGATAAAAAAGAATCTCTGCGCGAAATAAAATCACGCTTCGGCTGCGGAATCGTCGGAATGACTTTGGGCGCGAGCGGTTCGCTGATTTTATGCGAAAACCAATTCGTCGAAACAGACGGATTTGAAGTTCCGAACGGCTGCAAAGATACGACCGGCGCGGGAGATGCGTTTCGCGTCGGATTTTTATACGGCTTGCTGACGGGCGAGACGATTGAAGTCGCCGCGCAAATGGCTAACGCCGTCGCCGCGCTTAAATGCCGCAAACTCGGGGCGCGAACGGCTTTGCCGACCGATTTGGAGTTGTTGAATTTTTTGAAACAACAACTGCTTAACTGAGGAAAATTTATATTAACGCGGAAACAAGCAAAGAGAGTAAATTGTATTTTCAAGACTGCGTGAGAACTTGATTCAAAAGAATGCGCGGGACATCTTTGGACAATGCTCGAATTCGACTTTAAACTTCGCTTAAAACTATAATCTCGGCGCGACTCTTGGCGTCGTCGAGAAACTTTTCGATGTCGCTTCCGACTTTCTGCTCGGTCAAAAAGTCTCTGATTGTCGCTCGTTTTTCATCGAGCGTCGGCATCAGCAGCCCCGGACTTTTTCGCCGGAATTCAGGCACGAAAACTTCGCGGTAATACTTTGCTTCATCTTCGGATGTAATGACGGCAAACGAGCGAAAACGAAAGTCGAGATATTTTTCGATGGCGACGCGCTGCGCCATCATTCGTTCAAAATTATCATCCTTAACCGAACTGAATCCGACTGCTTGCAGACGCCTTTCAAAATCGGCGGTTGACGGGAATAAAGCTAAAACTCGCTTTATTTCATCGTCGATTTCTTTCTGAGTCGGCGCGGCGCGCGGAACTCTTTCGGCTTCGAGCGCGAAAAGGCGCTGGTTGATTAGAAGCTGCAAAGCGCGATTTAAATCTTCCGAACTCGGCGGTCGAAGCGACGCATTCGGCTGCAAAGCAAGCTGCCACAGCAAATCCGAATAGGTGATAAGTTCGGGAACTCCGTTGCCGTCGCCAACCGTCGCCACTGTTTTATCGACGACCACTTGCGCTTGCGACTGCGAGGAAAAAAAACCGAAAATCAACCAGGCAAAAACGAAACCGATTAATAATTTTTTAAAAAGAATTTTTTTCATTTCCATACAAACTTCTGAATTTTACCGGAAATTGAAGAAGTGTCAATCAAAATAATCAAACCTTGTGTTAAAACTTGTTGACAAAAGACTAAAAATTATCTTTAATTGATATAGAAGTTTAACCACTTCTCTTTTCAAAATTCCAACCTTCCTCTCAGATGATAAAAGTCTAAGAAAGTTTGTCAAATTGCCGCATAAAACCAAAATGTTAGCTTCAGAGCGGGTAAAGGAAACCGGCTTGGTTTCTTTTACCCGAAACAATAAAAACTCTTCGCTCGAACTGAAGTTCATTGCCGAACTCGGACGAAGTCTGCTTTTTACGGTGCATCCGAAAAAGGTAGCTTTGCGCGTGTCCGAAGCGATTCAGACCAAGACCGACGCGGTTATTTGCGCCGTAGCGGTCGAACTCAAGCATATCGGCGTCGTAAGTTCCGCTTCTGCCGGCACGTCTCTGAACGTAAAACCGAATTTTTTGCTGAAACAGCGATTTGATAAGTGGCTGGAATTTTTGCCGACACAGATTCCGTTTTTGAAGGAAAACAGAGACGAATTTTTTCTTGACGGAAATTTTCACAATTTTGAATATGTCTCTCCATTACATATTGACGGCGAAGTAAAAGGCGCGACAATCGTCGGTTTTGAAAAAGAGGAAGATTGTTCCGAAGCGGTAATGCGCTTAATTGATGCGGCGACTCAAATGACGGCGATGTCTCTGAATCTATCGGCGCATTATGAAGCCGCGATAAACACTTCGATAAATCAGGCGAGGGAAGAACATCGCCGATTTACCGAATCGGTTCTCGACGCCCTGCCCGTTTCGATTTACGTGATTGACCGTGATTATCGAATAGTAACCTGGAATCGGCATCGGGAAATCGGTATTCAGGGAATTCCGCGCGATTCGGTAATCGGGCGCGATGTTTTCGAGGTTTTAGCCAAACAACCGAAAGGCAAGCTGCGCCAGGAATTTGAACGCGCGTTTCAGACGGGAAAAATCGAGCGTATCGAACAGCGCACGACGAATGAAAACGGCGCGACGATTCACTGGCTGGTCAGCAAAGTTCCGATGCCCGATAAGGAAACCGGCGAAATTACGCACGTTATCACCGTCGGCGAAGACGTAACCGTGCGCGTCGAAGCGATTCACGCGGTCGGACGCGCCGAAAAACTCGCCGCCGTCGGTCGCCTTGCGGCAGGCGTGGTTCACGAAATAAATAATCCGCTCGCCACAATTTCCGCTTGCGCCGAGTCCTTGGAATCGCGCGTCGAAGAGGGAAGTTTCGGCACATCGCCCGACGTCGATGATTTGCACGAATATCTCGGACTTATTAGGAGCGAAGCGTTTCGCTGCAAATCAATCACGACCGGCTTGCTGGATTTCAGCCGAATGCGAACGGGCGACCGTTACCCGATTGATATTTCACAGGTTTTGAAATCTTCCGCCCGACTCGTTTCACATCAAAAACGCGGCGACAACATTAAAATAGAATTCGATATTGAAGAAAACCTGTTGCCTGTCAACGCCAACGAAGGACAAATTCAACAAGCAATTATCGCGCTTGCCACAAATGCAATTGACGCGATGAGCGACGGAGGAACAATTACCTTTCGCGCTTTTTCTCAACCGAATCGCGTCGTTATCGAAATTCAGGACACCGGACACGGCATTGCGCCCGAAGATTTATCGAAAATTTTCGAGCCGTTTTTCACGACCAAAGAAGTCGGCAAAGGCACGGGACTCGGTTTAGCCGTCTGTTACGGCATTATTACCGAACACGACGGACGCCTCAGCGTGCGTTCAAACATCGGTGCGGGAACAACTTTCTCGATATTTCTTCCCGTAAAAACGGCGATTGAAGAGTAAGAGGCGACAATTTCTATTTATTGCTCGCCGCTTCTCGCTTTCCGCACATCTCTAAAAAAATATGGCAAAACTTCTTGTAGTCGACGACGAAAATAATCTGCGCCTTGTCGTGCAGAAGGAAATGACCAGGCAAGGTCACGAAGTCGAGACGGCTTCGGACGGTGAAGCGGCTTGGGACGCGCTCGAAGAGCAGGATTTCGACGTTTTGCTGTGCGATATAAATATGCCTCGTCTCGACGGCATCGCGCTGCTGCGTCGCCTGCGCGAGAAAAGTCAAAATCCGCCCGAAGTGATTATGCTCACCGGGCAAGCGACGGTCGAATCGGCAATCGAAGCGATGAAGCTCGGCGCGTATGATTATCTGACCAAACCATATCGCATCACTGAACTTTCCGTGCTGGTCGCGCAAGCCGCCGAAAAACAAAAACTCAAAATCGACAACCAGAGACTTCGCGCACAGATTGAACGCACGCATCAGAAGATGCCGGAAATCGTCGCCGCGTCGCCGCAGATGAAGGAAGTTCTGCGTCTCGTTCAGCGTGTCGCGCCGTCCGACACTTCCGTTCTGGTGACGGGCGAATCGGGAACGGGCAAGGAACTCGTCGCGCAAGCCGTCCATCGACTTTCGCGGCGCAGCAACAAAACTTTTATTGATTTAAATTGCGCGGCTTTGCAGGACAGCTTGCTCGAATCCGAACTTTTCGGACACGAAGCCGGAGCGTTTTCAGGCGCAAATGCCCGCAAACTCGGATTGTTTGAAATTGCCGACAGCGGAACGCTCTTTCTCGACGAAGTAATGGAAATGCCCGCGCAGCTTCAATCGAAACTACTTCGCGCTTTGGAGACGCGAACGTTTTTCCGCGTCGGCGGCGTGAAAAAAGTCGAAGTCGATGTGCGGCTGGTTGCCGCGACCAATCGCAACATTGTTCAATCCGTCGCGGACGGCGTTTTTCGCTCTGATTTGCTTTACCGGATAAATAGTTTCGAGATTCACATTCCGCCGCTTCGTGAACGGCGCGAAGACATCGAGCCTCTGGCGCGGCATATTTTGCAGAAAATCGCCGGAGCAAACGCGCCCGAACTCGCGCCGCAAGCCGTTGACGCGCTTTCCTGTTTCAGTTGGACGGGAAACGTCCGCCAGCTTCGCAATTGCTTGGAACGCGCTATCTTACTCGCCGATAACGGCAAAATCACAACCAAAGAACTTCCGCCCGAAGTCGTCTATCGGACAAACGAGCCGAGCGTTTCGGTCAGCTACAACACGCCGAAGGAAAACGGAAACGGCACGAATTCATTCCAAAACGCCGCGCCGACGGCTCTGCACGAAGTCGAAAAACAGCAAATTCTGCGAGCTTTGGAACAAACCGGCTGGCATCGCGGCAAAACGGCGGAACTTCTCGGCATTTCGTCCTCGACGCTTTATCGGCGGTTGCGCGAATATGATTTAGAAGTTTAATTTCCGAAACGGTTGAAAAGTTAAGGCAGCAAAAGTCAAAAAACAAAAAAGTCGCTTTTTGTAATTAATAAAAGACGACTTTTTTGTTTATAGAAATTGAAAAATGCCCTCGGTAGGATTCGAACCTACAACCAACAGATTATGCTTACCCGCTACGGCTTTCGCCGCCCGTTTCCGGTTTGTGGTCTGGACTTTCCCATCGCTTTACGCGCTTCCCGTCAAGTCTCTACACATTCCAGCTTTTTTACGGCTGGCTTTGCTCGGGATTGCCATATTGTTTGCACAACTTAGGTTTCCCCGAATTTGAGAAGTTCTACTAAAATGCTATCTTCGATAACAAATCAGCAACCCGTTTTTTAAAACCATTATGGAAAATAAATGTCTTGTTTGTAATGCAAGGCTCACAGGAAGGCAAACAAAGTTCTGTTCGACTAAATGCAAGTTGGCTGTCATCAATAACAAACATCAAAACTACATTACTCAGCAACGTAGAGGTTATGAGCGCAAAGCCCGACTAATCAAGATGAAAAAAGGTTGTTGTGAATTTTGCGGTTACTACAAAAACCAATCGGCTCTTTGTTTTCACCATATAAATCCGGCAATCAAATCTTTTCCATTAGACATCCGGCATTGCTCTAATAATTCGTGGGACAAATTAGTTACGGAAGCTGAGAAATGCCAACTTCTTTGTCTAAACTGCCACGCCGAACTTCATAACCCGACATTTTCCATTTAGGCTTCTGCCTTTGAGTCTGCTGCTCTAACCGTTGAGCTACAAGGGCAAAGTTTTATTAGTTTAGTTAAAATTGCGCGGCGCCGCAAACACAGAAATTTTTTCCTCGTTTATTTTTGATTGAGTGAAACGCAAAAATTTCAAATTTGATTATTATCTTCAAATTTGGGCGGCGGCGGCGGAGCTGATTGGTTTGGGTTGTCGAGCCTTTGAAATCTTAATTCTTGACGTTCGTTGATGGTTTTAATGATTACAATAATCAAAAATGCGTCAACGCCGCGCAATATACTGGCAATTATCAAAGCAATGGGGAAATAATCGCTGATGTCCGAAATCTCTCCGTTCGACATTGCGCTGGAAATTCTGAGCGCGATATTTGAAATTATAAACAACGCCCACCACCAACTGATAATCTTCGGCGCGCCCGCGCTGCTTGAGAGAAAGCCCAACTCGGCATCGAAATCGGGGTCGCTTTCGTTCCAAAGTTCCGAAATCGCTTGATACGGCTTAATCAAATTAGCGAACGGAACAAACCACCAGCCGACCGCCCAACCGGGCGAAAACTCAAGGTTTCGGGCTTTTAACGCCGACAGGTTGTTGAATGCGCGATGCTCCCAAATCAAAAAGAAGACGATCGTGCAGATAAAAAGCGGAACGTTCAGGAGTGCGACCAAACCGATTAACGTATAGGCAATCGAAACGCTTTGCCCGCCTGCCAAATCAATCGTTTTGTCGGGAAACATTACCTGCCCGAAACCCAGAATCACATTTAATGCGAGACCCAGCAGCGAGCTGCCCAGAAAACCTATCGCCAGGTATGAAAGCGTTTTACCGCTCCGATATGTGTCGTTTCTAAATGTATTTGCCATTTGAATTATTTTGTTGGAATGAAGTTTACTCGACTATTTTTATTGCTATAAATTCCGAGTTTGAGAGAACGAACAGAGGTTTTCAACGAAACCGTTTTAAACTTTTAGCACACAAAAATAATTATGTGAAGCGAACGCGAGAGGAGAATTAACGTTTTGGGTCGTGTAACAGAAAAGATGTTTGAAAGAAAGGACAAGTTAGAATCTCAAATGT
>CAXSBF010000035.1:0-38060 GCA_964235785.1 uncultured Pyrinomonadaceae bacterium
AACGAGAACTTCGAGGTTTGCAAAACTGGCTTGCTGAATTCGGCAACAGTATCCGTCCGTCTTCATTACCTCGCGTGAAACGTCGAGTTGGTAAAGAAGAATGTGCAGCGCACCTAGCGTTACTAGATGAGGAAATGCATCGTAACTAGGCAGCTTTAAGTTAAAGATGTTCAACCAGTCTTCGCCCAAGCGGTCGAAATTGAAATGCGTTTTATAAGGCAAATAACTTCTGCCCCGCATTTGCGCATCGTCCGAAGCGTCCTCCGGCTGCATCAGTTTCAGCAGCTCGTTCCATTCGTTATTCTCTTGAAAAATCTCGGTGAATTTCCGTTTTAATTTTTCCGCTGAACTCGAACGCGACAGCATTAAATAAAGAATCTCGCCGGTTCGTCCGAAATTAGTGTAATCTCTTACGGCATTGCCTGATTTAACGTCCAAATCTTCGTAAAGAGCGTTGATGCCGAACGGAAAAACAAACCGCGAAGACCATCTCTTGTTGCTGCCGGCTTCGACGTTAGAACGCCGCAGCATCCCGACAAGCGAAGAAAATTGCTTGAACGAGCCAAATCGTCTTCTTAGGTAAGAAAAATCACGATTAAAAACGCCTTGAGCTTTTTCCGACATCCATTTTAGCCAAGCATCCCACGCCGTATCGGAATCTGGATATTGCTCGTCAATGCGAAAAATCTCGTCGTTGTTAAAAAGAATATTGCGCAGGTGCATCCGCTTGTGCGGTTTGTAATTAAGCGGATAATAATTGCCGTTTTCGTTCGTCGCCTCAAACAAGCGACCGTCTCGGTATTTGGCTTCGGCAACCGATAAAAATTCCAAAAATAGGAGCCATTCGCTTTGATCGTAAAGCCGGTGTCCCCAGATTTGCTCGTCAATCCACGGAGAAATCTTGTGTTCGCTGTGCGGCGGAGGTGGGTCAATCTCCAAATCAATATTTAGCAACTTCAATGTCCTCCGGTTGTGGATTTCCTGATTCGTCCAGTTCGAGCAATCTAAAAATTAAAGCCTGCTGATTTTGATATGTGTTCCCGTAAAGACGCTCGCGTTCGGCGAGACGGCTGAGCAGCATACTTTTGAACGCCAAAATATCCTCCTGACATTCTTTGGAAAAACTGTTCGGAAGTGCGCCATCCGCCACCCTGCATAGAAATTCAAACCTCACTAAATTCAACTTAAGAGTTGCATCGAATTCATCTGAAAATACGACTTTTAGAAGAGGCGTTTCCGTCGGCGCGTCTAAAATAATTTCTATCCGCTCGTCTTTCCGTGGTCGCACCGAAACCGTGTCTTTCAAAATACGGCTGGTTCTGGCGTTTGAGTAAGAGAGACTTGTGGCGAGGTAAAGATAACGGTCGTCGGAAATCAACATTCCCACGAAGATTCGATTGAGACCTTTGACGAGCCGAGCCAGCATCGTTTGCTCGACTGTGCGCCCGGTTTTCAGCGCACCGACGATTTTCTCCAGATAATCGCCGGCGAATTTGAAAACGGTCAATTCCCATAACCGAAAATCTTTTTCCTCCGACTCCGGCACCTTGAAAAACAAGCCGCGCCGCTGCGCTACCAGCATATCCAAAAACCTTTTCGAGCCGCCTTCGGATTCGTCCGCCCCTTCAATGTAGTTGCGCTGCGCCGCGCGAAATTCTCCGCTCGCGCCGTAAAATGTGTCGCGCGCGACCAGCTCGTTAAACGAAGATTGCAAATGTTCGTCCGTGTCACCGAAAATCAGCACGTTATCAATTCGATTCGAGGTCTCAAAACCGATGCGAAACCGATTGAAATATTCAAAAACGGGAATCGCGTCAATTCTCGTTTCGGGCAAATTACCTCCGAATAAATTGTTGTAAAGGCTCGCTCCAGAAACTTTTCCGGCGCGAATGACTGCGGAAACGTCCTCGCTCGTCATTAGATAATCTTTGACTTCCGGGTGTCCCAAAACTGCGTTCGACAGAAGCAGCAAGATTCCGCGAATCGGAATGTGCAGATTGCTGTAATCGCACAATTCAAACAATTGGCGTAGCCGCTTTCTGACTAATTCGGTTTGCAGTAATTCATAATTGTAGCGGATAGGACATCGAGTTCCCCAAAAATCGTTTTCGCCAGCTTGCAGAGCATAACAATTTCGCCACTCATCGTGCGAAAGAAACGCTTCGAGCGCGCAATCGAAAAGCTCGACGGAGCTGGCGCGGCTCAGATTGAAAAAATTCAATCGAACCGCTTCTAATTGCTGTAAATCATTGACTAATAACTCTTCAATGTCGGCGCGCGCTTTTTGAACCCATTCGGTTTGTTTCAACCGACGCATCGAACCAATTAACTGCCCGTCGTTCGCCGCAATTAAAAATACGTCCTGAGCGTTTGGCTCATAAAGCGAACGGCAAAAAGTCTGCATCAACTCTTGCTTGGTGTCGTCCCAATCCGCACCTTGCTGCGGCGCCCATTCGCTTAAATCCTTTATTACGTGGAGCGTATAGAGACCATCAGCATGATTGATTTGAGTCGAAACGTAGTCGTCGCTCAGTTCCGCTTCGCCTCCTTGGAGCCGCTGCCAGACCGAGCGGCAAAGATGCGTTTTTCCGTCGCCTGCTGTTCCGGTTAAAATGACAGAAGTTAATTTACGGGTCGGGTCGAAACAATCGAAAATATCCTTTTCCTGCGGACGCTCAAAACTTATCGGGCGTATTTTGGCTCGTCGCGACGAACGCTGAATATGCTCGTCGTACATATTGTCGTTCTGCGAAACGGGTCCGTAACGGCGTAAAAACTTAATCCATTTTCGGGCATTTTCCTGCATACAAAATTGAACTTAATATTTCTGTTGATTCGCTGAGATTTATTTGACTACGAATACAATGCAACGTCCAATGTCAGTTTGCGCGAACAATTTGCCAACTCGAAAAATTTAGCTTTAACTACGCCGGACGAAACTGTCTAGGAAAGGAGGCTGCGGCAATCTGCGTAACCAAAACAAATATAACATAAAGCTCAGCATTCCCTTAAACATTATTCAAAAATTGTTGTCCGAAAGCATCAATTTTCAATGTGCCATTTAACAAAGTCGCGCCGCACAAAATAATGGCTGTTGCAACCCTTTCGGCTCCAAATCGAGGGCGAGAGCGAAACCGTCCCGTCGCCGTGTTCTTCGACTCGCCAACACGGTTTCGCATCCGGTAATAAATTCAGTTGAATCACCGATTGACATCCGCACGGACAAAGAAGCGCGGCAATCCACAAAAATCCGTTTTCACCAATGAGATAGAGATTTCCCGCTCGAAATTCGTCCGGCTGTTCGGGAACGCGAACCGTTTCGAGCGGAATCGGCGTTCCCCACAAATGATTTTTAACGACCAGCCATAGCCGCCGCAATCTTTTACGCAGCCAAAGCATAATCCACCTCCTCATCTTGCTTTGTTTCCGCCGCCGGCTCGCTCAATTCGGACATTTCGAGCAGCGGCGAAACGTCGCCGCGCCCGACGTGGCGTGCGAACATTCGGCAGGATTCGCTTTCCGGTTCGTAGTATGTAACGGCTTGCGTCAGGCTGACGCGCGTGGCGGCGTAGTTTTCGTTTCCGTCGTCGCGGAAGCGGTGAATGCGAGCGAGCAGTTCATTGACCGCGATACTGGCAATCAGCACGTTGACGGAAATGACGGCGGGACGGTCTTCCTGCACGCCGACGATGTATTTGTTTTCGAGGAGCTTTTTATATTCGACCGGGTTGGCGCGTTTGAGCGCCGCCGCCGCAAATTGTTTGAGCGTATATGTGCGTCGGCTCAGAAGACTCGAACGGTCCGGCTGCAAATAATGAACCGTTCCGCAAATCTGTTCGACTCCGCCTTCGCCGTCTGCTACGAGTTTAACGCCCAAATCGAAATAAGGAACAGAGTAAAATACCGCGATTTTGTTAAGCAGATGCCGTCCGTCAACGCTGTCCATACAGCCGAACAGTATGTCGCACTCGGCGACGATTTTGACCGTTTCCGCGTCGAAAAGATTTCCGGCGATAGGGACGACTTTCGTCCCGGTTCCCATTCTGCGGACAGCGCGTGCCAGTGCGTGAACCTTAAATTCTCCGCTCCGCGCGTCATCAATCGTCGTATTCAAGATACGATTTAAATTTTTCTCTTCGACGCGATCCGGGTCAACGATGACGAGTTTGCCGACTCCCAACCGCGCCAGCATTTCGATTGTCGGGCTGCCCGTGCCGGAACAGCCGACGACGGCGACCGACAAGCGCCGCAAAATATCGAATGTTCCCGCGCCGAAGGCTTGCGCGTGACGACGAGCGAATTCCGGCACTTCCTTGCCCAAATTTCCATCCGAATGCCAAAAATGTAAATCGTCGCTGGCGACGGCAATTGTCGCAAGCGACTCGAACTCGCCGTTCTGTTTGATAATTCGCCCAAACATTTGTCCGTCTGGCAGCATCACGCTGCTCGTGTGCGGCGCATCACCATCAATCCAACCGTAAACCGACGCGAAAAGCTCGCTGTCGGCTTTGTCGTCCGTTTCGGAAAACTTCGGAAACCAGCCGGGATGACTGTGTATTTTGAGAATTGCGCCGTCAGTTTCTGCTGCTCGGACGAGCAAAGGAATAAGCGATTCAGTTGACCAGGTAACGCGCAGCGGTGTCCTAACGGAACATTCTTCGTAAGGAATGAGTTTGATTTCCCGCACGGTTAAAACGTGCTTATACTTGCCTGCGCGTCGTCCGCAAAGCGCGACCGCCACAGCTTCGCATCCATCGCCTGGGAAAAGATGTTGGCGAAGCTGTTCGTGTTGAAGTCCGGTCATTCGTAAAATTGTTTTCATAATTTAACCTCTAATTTTTGAACGGTAATTTTGATAGTTTGTTAGCGCGTTAGCTCTTTTTCGAGCCAGCCCGCGACGAGCGCGAGATGTGTCGAAACGTCGTCCTCGCCCGGTATCCAAGGATTTTGCGCGGTGCGATGACGCGACCACCGTTGAAAGATTTCACCGTCGAGCGGCTGCGCGGAGGGCGCGTTAATAGCCTTCCCATCCGCGCGGGCGAGCGGCGGGTAAAAATAAACCATATCAATCTGCGCGTCGGGATAGCCGGGCGGGATCATTAAAGCGACGATGACTTTTTCCACGTTGTAACCCGTAGGCACGGGAAAGTCGTGAATAAGCAGCCATTGACCGCCCGCGTCCGTAATTGTTTCCCAAGCGAAACCGCAAGCCTCCAAAAACTCACGGTCTCGCTGGGGCAGAATAAATTGCCGCCGCATCAGTTTCGTCCTCCGTCCGTCTGGTCAAGCGGAAGCGTCATAAATCGTTCTACCCCCGGCGTAATGAAATCTGCCTTTTCGTCGTAGCCGAGTTTCTTGGCTTCACCGTTCTTAAATTTCTGAGAAATCATAAAATTAGTGGCGGGCGTTTTTCCGGCGAGATTTAGAAGCTCGCGTCCGGTCATCGCAGGAACTTCGACGACGTAATGTTTTTTGTCAATACGAATTCGGTAACGACGCGCTCGTGGCGGTTTGCGGTTTTGTTTGGCGTATTCTTCAAGATCAATGATGTCGTCAACCTCATTCGTTTGTTCGTTCAATTTGTTGTTAAAATCATTTGTCATATTTCTTTACCTCTGAAAGTTTGTGATTTGCGAAACTGTTTTCAGCCCACGCTATTGAAGTGCGGTTGAAACGGTGGAAGCGGACACGCCGCCCGAAATTTTTCATAAAAATTGGTCGAGAGAAATTATTTTCAGAAAATCGAAATATTTTTGCGGCGAGTGTCCGACTTTGCTTTTTCGTCCGCATATAAAATGAAGGAGAAAGTTGGACGCTGATTTTTTTGTCGTCCTTATGTAATTAGAAGGGGACTAATTATGAACAAGAAATAAGTTGGAGGTAATTTAAAAAACTCTAAATGGACGATAAAACAAGAGAGATTCTCTCGAAAATTTCGCAGGAACAGTGGAACGATTATCACCACGAATTAGTGCTTTACGCCCAAGCGAAATGTAGTAAATGGACTTGGAAGACAGAGGATAAGGAAAATTTACCGAAGGGATATTCGCCAGAATCCATTGCGACGGAAGCTGTGAAAAGATTTTTTCGCGGCACACGGATTTGGAATCACGAGAAATATACCGGCGAGAATCCTGTTCAGTTTTTAAAGTCGGTCGTTAGAAGCATCGTTTCTGAGATCGGACGCAGTAAGGCTCATCAAACGGCGGCTTCGTTAGAGTCCGAAACAGCAAGATCGGGCGGCGACGGAGGGGATTATGAAACGGAAGTGCAGGCATCGGAAATCATTTCCGGTTTTAATCCGCAACGCGAGGTGACGGCTTACGAGAAAACCTATTTCAGTCAAATCCATCGCCGCATTTTGTTTGCTCTTCAGGATGATAAAGATTTACTAAAATTTTACCGTCTGAAGCGTGACCGACTGAAACTTCCGGCAATACGCGACGAGATGGGCAAGACAGAAGACGAGATTGAAGCATTGAGAAAAGCGTTTACAAGACGCACGAAAATAATCAGACAGGAATTTATTCAGGAAACAGAACAAATCAATCGAATCCCCGAAGGAGGAGCGCGGGTTGCCACGCTAAAACAGCGATGACAGAAAAAAATATCAAGGAGCAAGTAATTGAAAGTTTAGTCGGTTGGATGGAAGACCTCGAAGGCGCATCCGGCGAAGAATTACGCGACATCAGACGAGAACTCGGACACGACGTTGAAAAAAGCGAGTGCGAATTTGCTTGCTTTCTCAAACAGCAATATCAAAATCTCGAAATCGAACTCTTATCGGAAACCGGCGACACTCCGCCCGAAGCGACGGCTTCGGCGGTCAAACCGTATCTCGGGTATGTTAGCGATGAAACCGGCTTGCCACCGAGCAAAATCGCGCAGGCAGTCGGTTCGACACAGCAATTTTTGATTCAAATTACTCAAAATTACGATGTGGTCGAGGAAAGCGTGCGCGAAGAAATTTGCGACCGAACAGTTCTCGAATTTCCGCAACTCAATCGTCCCGCAGTTTTGTGTTCTTTGAGGCAGCGTTCGGAAAAGGTTGCGGCGGCGAGAAGCAGAGAATACTCGAACGAAAAAATTTCCTTCGAGCATATTTTGAAAACGTCAGGACTCAGCGAGGACGAACAAATGTTCTGGCAAAAATTGACAAAAGGCGGTGAGAGATGAAGTTTCTCAAATTCGCCCGCGAACGAGGTCGAGAATGCCGACTAAAAATTTGCAGCTCGCCGGTCAACCTTCTCGAAAGAGTCCAAAATTATCTATGGGAAAAACACAAAGTCGAATTGTGCGCGGTTAACCCGAAAGGTTTCGACGGCTCAAAAGCCGAAGTGCATCCAGAGCAGAACAGTCTTATTTACGACGAAAGTCTGCTCGAAAAACCGGATGAGATGCTTTTCTACATCGTTCACGAATTGGGGCATCTCGAACTTCACGCCGCCAGATTAAAATCCTGCTCTAAGCCTGATCCGGTCTACGGTTCAATTTATGGTTCAGCCGGAACAAACTCTTTGACGCGCTACAATCCGCATTCAAAAGAAGAAGCCGAAGCGAATGCTTTCGCATCGGAATTTCTTTGTTCGGCAGACGAGGTTTTTCGATTGTGGCGTTCCGACCCGCAAATGGACACGCAAAAATTAGCCGAAGAGTTGGGCGCACCTGCCTTCGTCGTTCGCGCCCAGCTCGCCGAAGCCCTTTATCAATTTGTTTTCGGCGCGTCGAATGGCTCGAGCAAAAAATTTAATGAGTTTAAATGTAATCCCAAGCAAGAAGCCGCCGCCGCTTTCACCGGTCGCCCGGTTTTGATTGATGCCGGTCCAGGAACGGGCAAAACGGCATCTTTAATCCGTCGAATCGAATATCTTAAACAAAAATTCGACGCGCAGCCGTGCGACTTTTTGGTTCTAACATTCAGCAACGAAGCGGCAACCGAATTGCAGGAAAGAGTCGAAGCGAAATTCGGCGAATCGTTCGCCGCCCAAATGAAAACTTCGACTTTTCACGGTTTGGGTCTAACGATTCTTCAGCATCACGGGCAATTTCAAGAATTGGATGCCAACGCCAGCGTGTTGGACGATGCCGGACAAGGCGAACTTGTCGGAAAAGTTTTGGGCAAAACTCAGTGTCATAAAATTCTCAAACCGAGCCAAATTGATGAAACAATCAAGGAAATTGTCAGACACATCACATTTTTGAAACAGCGGCTTTGCACTCCCGCCGTTCTTGAAACATCGCTTGAAAATTGGCACCCGATGACTGATATAGAAATTGAGCAGAAAGCGAAAGCATCAGATTTGCTCGAAGTTTATCGCTCCTACGAGCGGGCGAAAAATGCCGCCCAGCGGCTTGATTTTGCCGACTTGATTTTGAAAGCCTGCGATATTTTGCTCGAACAGGATGAACTGCGCGAAAGATACCGCGAAAAATATAAATGGATTTTAGTTGACGAATACCAAGATACGAGCCGCGCCACTGCTCGTTTGCTTCAGCAACTAAGCGGCGCGAACAATCCGCCGTGGGTTGTCGGCGATAAACGGCAATCTATATTTCGATTCTGCGGCGCAAGCCCGGAAAATATTGACGAATTTGAGAACGATTTTCCCGGCGCGGTCAAATTCAAATTGAATTTAAATTATCGTGCGACCGAAAAGATTGTTCAGACGGCAAACCAATTGGCTAACTTAATTAATGAGAGCGACGATTCTTCTTTGAAAGATTCGCAGGATTTCTGGCAAACCGCGCCAACTAATCCGACTGAAGGACTTGCGCCCGTCATTTCGCTCGTCGCCGCCGATTCGGATCAAGCTGAATACGAAGGCATCGCCAAAAAAGTTGAACTATGGCACGGCGACGGCGTTCCGCTTAAAGACATCGCCATTCTTGCGCGACGGAATATTGATGTCCGAAATATTGTTCTTGCTTTAGGAAAAAAAATTATTCCGACAGTTACGAGCGGATTGGTCACTGCGGAAGGCGCTGCGGGTGACCTTGCCAATGCTCTGACCTTTATTGACGCGCCGCAATCCTCGCTTCCCAGAATCGCCTACAGTCTTGGGCGCAATCGCTTCAGCCGAAAGACGATAAACAGTGCCGTCAAGCAGATGAGAATCTCGCTGGCGGAAACGGGAGAGTTCGGAAACGGTAATGATTCGGACGGGTCCAAATTAAAGAGGGAAGTCGGGCATTTTCACCATTATTTGTCGGGCGAATCTTCAACCGACGATGCCTTTGCTGTGATGTGTGAATTTCTTTTTGATGCCAGCGGTTATTTGCGAAGGCTGCTGGAACTATCAAATGAAGTTGAGCGCAATCTGGCTTTAAGCGAAGTCGTAACGGCTTTGACGAAGGCGGCGACTTATCGCTTTTCTCATAAAGATGACAACCCAACTGAATCGCGAAGGAATTTCGCTCGCTACTTTCGACAGTCTTTAACCAATTCAAACGAGCCGAGCTTGACTCCGCCCGTTTCCGATGTCGAAGCAGTCAAAGTTATGACTTGCCACGCCGCCAAAGGACTTGAGTTTCCTTATGTCATTGTTGCCGGACAATCGCGTCTGAACCGGGCGAGCAAAAATGAATATAAATGGCTGCCGCCGGATTTGCTTCCCCGGTCAGGCGAAGATGAAGAGCAAGCAGATTCGGTTTTGTTCGTCGGCGCGACCCGAGCGCAGAAAGCACTCATTCTCTCTCACGCGACAAGCGCAACGGCACGACCGAGATCGCCCAAGCGAACGGTCACTCAACTCTTGACATCATTCACCGCTTTGAATCTTGCGCCGCAAACGCCTTGGGAATCAGTAACTACCGCGCAGCAGGATGTCGAAGCCGGAAGATTATGGGACGGCAACTTTAATAAGCCTTTAGCGGCGCGTAGATTAGACGAAAGCGAGTGTTCGATTGCAACTTATTTACAGGACGCGCTTGGTCTTGATTTTCCGCTCGCCGAAAAAAGTCTGTATCCGATTTTTAACGGCTTGATACGCAGCTCGATAAAATCGGTCGTCGGAAAATCCGTTGTCGAAAGCCGCGTTTTAACCCGTTACGAAGCGTTACAAATTTTGGATAAGGAATGGGGCAGAGCTAATGTTCAGAATCATACGCATCACGAAATTTATTACGGTTTGGCGCGAAACTACATTGAAAATTTTGCGCGAAACTTTCAACCTCAAACAACGGGGCAAATAGAATTTTTGGATTTGGTAATTAAAGGCAAAAATCAACCGGCGGTGCGGCTTGATTTGGCTTGCGCTTACCGAATTAACGGCGGCTCGCCGACGGCTATACTATTTCGTCCCGAATCATTGAAAGATAAAGTCAGGGAAAAAGGCTTGCTCTGGAGCGGATTGTCTAACGCGCGCCGCGCGTCTTTAGTGCTTCTCAAGTCAGCCGAACCGTATTTGCAGGCATCTGTTTTTTCCGGCGCGGACAGACAGATTTATCCGTTCCAATGGGCAAAGCAGCCGAATTTTGAAATTGAAGAGACGCGCCTGCAAGATAAGTTAAAAAACTTCGCGCTCAACCGATTCGTTACAGAAGCCGACCCGTATCAGTGCGACAGATGCGGCAATCGTCTTTCCTGCCCTCATTGGCTTGAAGCATTGGACGAAAACACAATTTGAATTGGAGGAAATAAAAAAGTGAACGATACTCAACGACTGTTTTTACAAATAAATAATCCTGTCTATACTCAACCAGCAGCCAACCAACCCTTAATCCGCCGAACATATACTATTTATTTAACGGGCAATCAAAACCGCTCAACTTTCATTCCGCCTCAACCATCGCAAAATCCGCTGGGCGAAATTATTCTCGGCTTCGGTTTCGGCGTTGCTTTGTTCGGCGGAGTTATGTTCGTCACTGAAATTCTAAATGAGCTTTTTAGCCCGGTCCGAAATGACGAACCGCTGACCGCCACAACCAAAAGATTCATTCGTGAGCGCGACGGAGAGACTTGTTTTTATTGCGAAGATTATGTTCCCGACGGTCACGTTGATCATTGCGTCAGCCGCGTCAACGGTGGCGGCAACGAGCCGGAAAATCTAACCTGGGCTTGCGCCTTTTGCAACTGCTCAAAGGGAGCTTTAAATGATACCGATTATATTAGGCTTCTATAGAAATCCCATTGGTGGTTTGTGGAAAAATACGTCTTCTTAATAAAATATTTTGTTGGCATAAATTAACGAAAATCTTAGCGAGCCGCGTGAAATCTTGCAAATGCCGCTTTAATTGTGGTATATAACGCCTTGTTCGATTACTATTTAACGACGAGGCAACAAAATGGAAAATATTACACATCAGGAATTGCAAATTGATTCTGGCAGGGAAGAACAAGAAACATCTACTTTGGTCATCAGCGGCGTGCCTTCCGAAGCCTACAAAGACCCGGACAAAATTCGTCAAATTCTCGATATTTTGGAAATGCCGAAGAATACGACCGTGAGAGTAACTACTAAAGCTGCTTCTTCGGTTGTTCGGTGATGTTTGTTTTCGAAAGATAATTTCTCTCATCTGCGATGGGTAAAAACAGCCCGTCCTGATATTTGTGTTTCCATCGTCAGAACAATTAGAAACAGCTTTGGCTGAAATTAATTTTTGCCCAAAAACACGGGCTTATTAAACAGGAAATTGATGGCATTTCTTCGTCAGAGCGTAAAAATTTCTTCAGAAGAGAACTTTGTAAATATTCAGAGAGCTTTTTGGGAAACGTCTTTGCCTAAAGATTGGGTTGATGCCCATCCGCAGATGTGGGATATATTTCGCGGCGGGAGAAGTTATCAGGAAATTACGGACACTTCACAAGAATTTGCTAATGTTCTCACACTTTTACGATTGCAAAATTGTTTTTATGAAGTAAACCGAAAAGACAGCTATTCGCTGCGCGAAGTACGAACCTTATTTGAATCCATTAGCGACGAGTGGTATCAGAGGTATTATTCGCACCCGCTCTGGCAACTTCTGCGGGACGGAACGCTTTCTACAAACGGTTTTATTGCTTGGGTGGTTCAAAATTACCACATATCGCGGGCGGCGGGCGTAACGGATGCAAGATGCGCGACGAGATTCAAGCATAACGAGCTATTACAAACGATGTTCCAGACCAGCTCGCTTGAAGAATACTGGCATTGCGATGCTTTTTACTTTGTCAGTCATAAGAAATTCCCCGTTACCGATTCTCAAGTTAAGCAATATGTTCCGCTGCCTTCGACTTTAGCTTTTGAACAACAAATGCTCCGAATGGCTGACGAAGATTGGCTCGGCTACGCGCTCGTCTCTTATTTTCAAGAATCAAGCATAAAGTTTTACGAAGACTGTAAAGAGTTCTATCAAACGGTCGAGAAAAATTATGATATAGAAGGCTTTTTTAAGCCGTGGCTACAGCATATCGAATTGGATTTTAATCACAAACATGCCGAAAGTTTCGCGGACTTGTTTGACTCTAAGGAAACATTCTCCAGCGCGGAGGTAATGAATTCGATTCGCAACGCCTGGTTTGCTTTCGCTTTTCTGTTTGAAAGTCTTGATGAAATTTTAGGGCAGAATCGAGAAAACGAAAATGTTGTCCTGCGAAACCCGATTTTTGACGGGCAAATCAACTCGGGAAAATCTTCCTTGCTTTCCGGCTATTCGGATGCCGAAACAACCGCGATTTGCTCGGAAAATGCTTTTGAACTTTACGAAAAACTTTATGCGAACCGCCTGACCTTGCTCGACGATTTGAAAAACAAAAAGTTTGATTTCTCGTCAATAAAAGTTGATTACGTTCATGGGAAGACTGTCGAAGTTATATTTAAAGCCTTGAGCTATGCAAAGGAACACGACGAAATAATCACTTTAGGCAAACTTGCGGAAAATGCGTTTGGTCTTGATAAAAATCGCCAAAGACAACAAAGTGAGGTTCGCCAAGAATGTTCGGCGCAATCTGTCGCCGTTGCAAACTTCCTTACAGAATTGGCATTACAATCCGTAAATTTCTGCTTTATTTGTTATCACTTTTATAACCTAAGTAAAGGCGAATTCTCTGTTTTATCAAACGGTAAATCTACTTTGATTCCGATTGATAAAGAAAGTTTTGAAACGCTGAAAAACTTTCTCAAAAACGTCCGGCTCGAAGTGCGACTGAACGACCGCTTGATAAATACGTTACTTCAATTCAACGAACTGCTCGTCAATTGGCTTTCGACGGAAGAAAAGTTTTTTCAGGAAGATTTGTTTCCGGTAGAAACCGACAATAAGTAACGAGAAATGCTCGAAAAGATTCTGTCAAAAATAAGTCGGTAATTTCCGGCTTTAATTTGACTGCGTTTCAATCCACGCCAATACTTCTTCGGCATTTTCGTTGGGTGGAAAAACCGGATAAAAGATTTTTTTGATTTTGCCCTTTTCGACAAACAAGGCAAGTCTTTTAAGAAAAATTTGCGAACCGACTTCAAACACGGGCAGACGAAGCGCGTCCTTTAATTCTAAATTTTCATCACTCAATAAAATAAACGGAATTTTATTTCTTGCTGAAAATTCCGCTTGTTCTTCGCTTATCTGAGTGCTGATGCCCGCTACTTCAATTCCGTATTCTTGAAATTTATGGTAGCCGTCACGAAAGCCCAACGACTGGACGGTGCAGCCAGGCGCACCCGGAATATCATCCCAACCCGGTGCCGGATCTCTTCCGACGACTCCTGTCTGCGGATAAAAATACAAAATCGCTTTTTGCCGCCCGATTTGCGAAATATCTACGATGCGCACGTCGGCAGATTTTAATTTAATGTCAGGCAGTTCAACGCCGATAAGATGATTTGCGCCTCCATCGTCAATTGGACGAGGCAAATCTTCAGGTAATTGATACGGATTCTGATTCGATTTATTCATCGCTGCTCCCGGCATTTTTCAATTCAAGATTTGTCATTATTTTTTTGTAAGTGCTGAAAATTTCGTGGTCGGATTTTCTTTGGCTATAATATCGTGCTGCGTTCAAGGCAATATCTTCGACATTACTTTTTTCAATTTCGGATAATTGGGATTCAGCGTGTTCGTCGCAAAATTTCATCATCTCTATAATTGACCCTTGACTTAATTCGGCAATTCTTAATTTTTGAACTCCCTCGCTTTGGCTTAACTCGATGAATCCTTTTTTATATAACAAGTAAAAAAGCAGAAAAGGAATATCTCCATAACCGTCTGTTTGATTTTCTACGCTATATGCCGCCAGACCAAATCTAAGCATTAGGTTATAGAGAAAAATCTGAACGGCTGAAGCCGGCGGTAAAAGTTTTAAGGCAAATCCGAAAGAGTGTAAATCGGCGCGAAACTCTTCGACAAAGATTAAAGACCAAAGAGTTTGCCCGCCAATCCGAAAATACCCGTCCCTGTATTTCGAGAGAACGTCGTAACCTAACAAATGACCCGCTTCATGGCAAAAATATTCGTTAGCTATGATAATTTTGAGATCGCCCAACAAACTGTTCATTGCGATAAATGTTTCCGGCTCGAAAAGTGTTGCGTTGTAAGACAGCCGTTTATTCCAATAATCAACCGATTTGTTCACATCAACAATGTCAGAGGGAAAAGCCGGACTACCCGTTTTCGGGCTAAAAAATTCTCCCTTGTATAAAATATCCGGTTCGTCGGCAAACATTCCGCTTCTCTTAAATACATCGGCAACTTGAAGATTAACCTTATTTACGCCTTTCCAGTGCGGATGCTTTTCAAGCTCGGCATTGACCTGAGCAGAATCCAAAATTTTATCTACAGACTGATACCATCTGCCTTCTATTTGAGAAAAGATTTCTCGACGGCGGCTTTGAACGCGATACATTCCGACAAACCTAAAACCCATTTCTGCTTTTGCCTCCTAAAGAGTCTTTTCTTCAATAATGCTCAAACAATATGTCATTATTTCACAAACATAGATTCTATGTTTGATTTAAAATGAGTTGCTCTATCTTAAAAAGCATTTTTGGATTAAGGAAATAGCTTTTAACATTGGGTCTAAAAGAATTGAGTTATTCCAGCGAAGATCACATTGTCCAACTGCACTGGAGAGTGGAATTGAACAACGGTATTGTCGTCGAACCAGATTACGTTGGTTTATTCGACGAAAACGGGAAGTTGAAAGTCGTTGTTGAAAAACTCAATTTCAAAGAAGCTCCTGAACAGATAAAGGACGACATTTACTTACTGCTTGAGATGGCAACCGTGCAGGACTTTAAAAATTTCAATCGTTAGGTGCAGGCGACATTCGCGCGTGAATCATAAAAATGTCCATTTTGTTCTTATTATACGCTTTGTTCGAGTAACGACGCACAACGACAGGAGCAAATTTTTTAAGTGCCTCTACGAAAAATAAATCAAGTTTTTGACTTCGCTCTCGTTTTGGTTTGGAATGTATGGAAACAAAAATATGCGGAGATTAAGAGAATATGCTTGTTTGTCGAAAAGTTGCAATCATTTTAACGACTGTTCTTAGCCTTTTCACTGTTTCGGCGAGCCAGACGCAAACTCGACAAAATCAGGCGATTGCAAGCGGCGGCAAAATTGCCGCGCCTGCGAGGGGAAAGTTGTATCACGGAATTCACATCGGCGGGGGTGACGGCGAAGAAGATATTATTTTTACCAAACCAAAATCCATTGACAGCTATATTGATGTAGTTGGAAAGACACACAAACCGTTCTTCGTTTATTTTTCTCAGGAATGGGGGGAAGAAGGCAGGGAAAAGCCCGAGTTCCGCAAATTTCCGAAAAAGGCGGTTGACGAAATTACGAAAAGAGGAGGAATTCCTTTTATCCGCTTGATGCTCCGCAGTTCTTCCGACTCGCTGGAGAACTGCAAAACGGAAAGCTGCCGGGAACAGTTTTTTTCGTTAGAAAATATAGTCGGCTGGAATGAAGACGAAATTAAATCTGTTGACGCGCGCCGCAGAGCGATTCACCAAGAAATTGATTCCGCGGTCGAAGAATGGGGCAATAATGCGCGGATTTACGGCAAGCCTTTAATAATCGAGTTCGGCACGGAAATCAACAACCATTCCTTTCACTGGAACGCCGAACATAATCTCAACGACAGAGAAAAAGCCGCCGCGCTTGTTCGCCGCGCGTATAGATACTTGGTCAGAAAAATCGAAGGAGACAACACGGGAAATTCAAATATTACTTGGGTCTTCCACGTTACCGCTGACAGTGACCCTGTGGACTCGTGGAATGAAATGGCAAATTATTTTCCCGACGGCACGACGGAAGATGCCCGAAATTACGTTGATTGGGTCGGAGTTTCGATTTACGGCGCGACCGATTTAGAAGAAAAAACTTGCGAAAAGTTCGGCTCGCAATTCGATAGAGCATTAGATACCAATGGATTGTTGGCTTTATCAAAACGCGGCAAAGAAAGACCAATTTTTATTCTTGAATTCGGAACAACAACCAATTTCCCGGAAAAAGGCGAAAGCCAATGTCAGCCTGAAGTTTGGATGAAAGAAGCATTTGCTTTTATGCTCGATGCCGCGCAAAGAGGCAGATTGGCTGGTTTCTCTTGGTGGAGCGAAAACTTTGAGGACGATTCGGGAAAGAAACACAAACTGAAGATGAAAGTCAGCGAGTTCGACAAAAGGCAAAAAAAAATATATGCAGATTTGGTTTCTAACCAAAATATTCTGCATTCAAATAAGTAATGGACGATTTGTAAAAAGCAAGTTTCAGTAAAATTTTCAGTGGTTCAATAAGTTGTCAATCTTTCCTAAAATCATATACACCATCAAAGAATTGTTTTCCGCAAAGTAAATAGCGCGATTTTTTCTTAAAGCGACAGAAAATACCTTCAAAGAGAAGGTTATCTCTTACTCTGCAATAAATCTGAAACCCGAGCAACTCTGTTGCAGACGACAAAAAATTATCTTTATAAATGCTTGATTAGACCAGCTCATAACTCTGTAATCCAGCATTTTGGAAAGCACACATTCCGCCCAAAGTTCATTACTCACTCCAACGGTTTTTATCGCATACAAAAAAGTCACTTCGGCTGGCGTAAACAATTCACGACGGCTCATGTACAAAGAGCTTGTTCTGCTTTGATCTTGTAATTCCTAATATCAATGGAAGTCTGTTCCTAAACCGTTGGATGCCTGCAATATATTGTTCGACGATAATCTCTCCGCCTAAAGGTGGGACAAGACATAGCTTCAACTAATCTCAACTAGGAACAAAACTCCTTACCCATATGAATAACAACCAATCCGATAATCTAAACAATCCGAATGTGCCAAAGACAAAGCCTCTGTCTTTGGCTACTCGGTTTCGTCATTTCCTGCGCTGGTGCGCCGGCGCGGATAACCGTTTGCTCGACCAATGTCCGGGCGAACAACTCAAATTTAGTGCATCTGGGATGATGGTGATAATTATCTCCTGTGTCGCTATCGTCTCTTTCAATTTTTTCTTCAATCAAAATTTTGACGCTTCACCGGTGGCGGCACTCTTCGGCGGTTTCGGCGGCGCAGCGGTCATATACAATATTGATCGCCTCGTTTTGGTTTTTCATCGCAAAGGTCCGGGCGAATGGCTACGAGCCATCCCGCGACTACTTCTTACCGTCGCTCTCTCTTTCGTCCTGATGGATCCGCTGATTCTCCATTCCTTTAAACGCGAGATTGACGTTCAGATGCGGCGTACTTCGCAAACTGTCGTAACAGAAGCGAGGGAAGTTGCCGCTGCTCGTTACCAAAAAGAAAAAGATGAACTAACAGTAGCTAATCAAACCCTCCAGACGCAACTCGATAATGCCAAGCAGTTCAGCGAACAAAAACGCAAAGAACTTATCGGCGAAATTGAGGGCGCGACAGGAAGCGGCATTCCCGGACGCGGTAAAACTGCCGGCGAAAAACAAACTGCCTTCGACGAGGCGAACGCAGAATACAAGTCTTTGAAAGCCGAGGTTGCAGACAAAACGGGTAAAAATAATCAACGTTTACAAGACATTCAACAAGCAGTTGAAAATGAAGTAAAACTAGTCGCGGAGGCTCAATCCAACGCAACTGGTGGACTGGCGCGGCATCAGGCTTTGTTCGCCATCATTTTCAACAATCCAAGCGCATTATTGAAAGTGATTCCGCTCTTCCTCGTATGCTTTTTGTTTGAAAATCTACCGCTGATGCTCAAGTTATCCTCAAAGCCCGGAAAATATGATGCTTTGGTTGAAGCGGAAGAAGCAGATGGTCGCGCAGAAGTGGAGGAGGCTTCCAAAGACGCGCGGGAAAACCAAAAACGCTTCCGGGAAGCCCAAACCGCTGTCGCCGAACGCATTAAGAGATCGGTTGCGAACGGCACGGTTAATAATCTGAGTGGCGGCGGGGAAAAAGAGATGGCTGGGCTTTTCCAACTGGTAATCTTCCGTAATTTAGCGCGCGATTTATTCGGCAAAGACAATTCCAAACGCCAGCCCGAATTCGGCGCGAATATTACAATAGCGGTCGTCAATCAGCCTGACTGGAAGTTTGTTCTGCAACCGCCCGCTTCCGTGAGCCAAGAGCTAACGCTGGCTAACCTTGATGGTGATTTAGAAGAAATTATTCAAAGCATTTCGGTGCAGGAGAAGAAACACGTCGCAATTTCAAAAATTACTAACTCGAAAGGCTTTGAAATCTGGAACGAAGTTCCGCTTCTGCCGCAGCTCGAAGCGGACGCGAAAATTTTGCTGACTCTCGCACCGAAAATCATTCGGACTAACGAGGCAGGTTTAGCCCCATAAATTTTATGAAATCTTCTAATAGTTTTTGGAGAATCTTGTGGGCGGTAGGCTTTCTATTTGGTCTGCCGCTAATGTCGCTCGTTGGACTTTCAACTTTGTTGCTCGGACAAATCGGAGTCATCGGTTTCGCCGACCGTTTGGGAGTTTCGCCGCTAATAGGCTTTAATGCCTTGAATGTAGCCTTAATTACCGTATGCGCCGGCTTCTTGATTCTTGTTGGACGGCAATCGGAAACATTTGGATTTACTCATTGGTGGAAGCGTTTTCCCTTCCCGCGTTTCGGTTTCCCGAATTTTAATTTCTGGTCTTGGAAACCTTCGCAATTCGGTCAAAATACTGCTCCGAACGATACGGCTTTTACGGCGCGCAAAGTGAAAGAACCGGTCTGCAAAATTCTTTTCATTCATTACCAACCCGCCTCGCAAAACAACGCCGCTGCTGAAACTTTAACTTTCGATTATCAAAATAATGATGAGAAAACATATGTCAATACTAACAATTTCTACGAAACTTAATAATCTTGCGCGCGGCAAAGCCGTGCGCTTTTTGGCTTGGGCATTGATTATCGGCTTTGTCAGCCAATTGTTTTTATTCAATCTTGGCTATCAAGCCGCCCGACAACATCTGCACAACAACGATCCGCGCCGTCTGCAAAATCGTTCGGAAATGTTCGTTTATTTCGCGCCGACGGTCTTACGTCGCGGAACAAATATCAATGCCGAAACGGTTATAAAAAATTTGCGCGAAATTGCATACGCCGAACGTGAAGGCGACGATGAAGCGACATATTCTATAAGCGATAACCGCTTGAAAATTAATTCTCGCCTGAAAAGAATCTTTCCGAATTTGGTAGTTACTTTCGAGCGCAATCGTATCAAGGAAATTTTGGCAGACAATCAGGCGGTTGAGTCGGCTCAACTTGAACCGTTGCCAATGCAAAATTTTATTCATTTCGTCAAAGATTCCTCTGTGCCGGAACTTCGGACACGACGACTCGTTCTTGAGGCAGGGAACGTCCCGGAAGTTGTTTTGATTGCTGTTACCGCAGCGGAAGATAAGCGTTTTATTGAAACGATTCAATATTATGCACATCACGGGTTCGACGTTTTTGCGACTTTCAATCGCGTCGCTTCGGGCAAAGGCGGCGGTTCGACAATCACGCAACAATTAATGAAAAATAATGTGTTCAAAGGCTCTCAAAACGAGTTTTGGCAAAACTCTTTGGGGTTTTTGCCAGAACGGTATCAAAGAAAGTTTTTCGAGCCGATGATGGCACTCGCAGCGGAGAATATGTACTCGAAAGATGAGATTTTAGCAGCGTATCTTTCGATGGTTCCTTATTCGGACATATTTTACAGTAAATTGATTGCTCGTCGAATTGGTTTATGGTTGCAGCTAAAACTTAATTTCTCACCCAACCATGTATTTGCCGCATTGCAGGGGCATTTGAATCCAGAAAGCAAATTAGAAGAAATAAGAAGAAAAAAGAGTGGTGATAATTTTACTGATGACAGTAAAACTCTTGAAAAACTAGAAAAAGAGGCTAACCTGAAATATAAGCGAGATATGACGTATTTAGTTACATCAAGTTTATCTTTATCCGCTTATGTCACTGGTTTTGAGCTTTTAGTAGAAGAAAAGTATTGGCTGAAAGATATAATCGGAATTAGAGAGTTCAATTCATCTTTTGAACTTGCCCGTCAAATTCCTTACTTCGTCCAAATTTTTGTTGAACGCTTCTTAGACATCTCGCCAAATATCGAACGAGAGTTAAAGGGCAAACATCAAGATCTATTTGTCGTTTATGGGAAAGAAGAAAATAAAAAGGTTGGAAAACTTCAAATACTGGGTTTTACTGATGCGAAAGAAGTAATAGAGTCATTAATTAAATTAGTATCGGCTGACGATGAGAAACAAGGCTTGCGAAAGCTATTAACTATTCTTTATAAGAATATAGAAGCCAACATCGGCGAAAGCCGGCGAAGAAATGAGTTTTTAGATTATCTCAGTATGGTCTCCAATTCCTTGGATAAGTAACCCGCCAAAATTTGGCTCGACTTTATGGAAATTGATGAATTTATTGAAAAGTTTGTTAAAGACGAATTTTCACGTCTTAGAGGTAATGATTTACTACAATTAATGGGAAGTTCATACCTTTTTTTGGATGAAAATAATATTATTCAAACATCAGAATTAAACGGCGAAGTTTTGAAGAATCTCAAAAAATATCTGATTTCCGCGCGGAGTGAAACTGATTCGGCTGAGGTAGTACCAGTTAATTCAGAGTTTACCGAAGATGAAATTTTAACTTTCTACAATACTCAACCAGAGCTTGTGCCTCACCAGATTAAGGAAATCGAAGACGAATGGTTAAAAAACACAAATGAATCTCAAATAAGTGATAGGAGTATCAGTCAAGATATGGAAGCCTCATCTGAGGCACTTGAGAGTGAAAGAGTTTACCTGAAAAATTTGCTTCCGCCTCTCTTATGGGAAGCATTTCACCGCAGCCTCGATCCTTCTGTTCAAGTAAGGTGGACTGCTGGGTTCGAAGACCAAAGTCTAAAAATATTGTTTTGGCGCGCTTTGATGCGTTACAAATGGGCTAGTGTATAGATTGTGTTCTTTCAATTCACACATTCATATCTCCAAAAATAGCTTATGATAAAGTGTGTTCTCGAAAGCTATCACAAAGGGAAGTTGGTTGATAATTGAAATGCTCCCATCTGTGAATTCGCGTCGCGCTTAACGGACAATGTTGATTGGAGCTTTGTTAAATTCAAAAGATTCTATCGGCGGATATGCGAAAACTTTTTATTTTTGTAAGCGAAACGTATTACTCCCAAAATAATTTGTCTTGAATGTTCGATTCCAGATTTTCAGAGTCGCTGTTTCGTTACGGCTTACGTTGCCTAATTTACTTAATCGGATTAACGCTTCGTAAAGTTTGTCTCTAAAAAATATAATCTTGGGATCATATTTTCCGTGAGTAATGGTTTCGCTGTTGATGACGGGATGACGAACGGTTAAATTTTTTTGCAGCCTTTGATAGATATTTAGTAACGTCCGGTAAAAAGCTACGTCGTCGCGCGATTCAGCCGAAAAAAAACATTCGGTAACGAGCTTGGTAATAACGAATCCGCTCGTCATCCGCTCGCGCCAGCTTTTCCGGCTTCGCGCGAACTTTTTTGTTAATCGGCAAATCCGGCGCAACTGTCGCCCGTTTTTTTGGTCGGGACTCTGCCGGTTATTTTCATTCAAAAACCATTCGGTTACTTTTCTCGCGTCAGAATGTTTCCAAGCGGTTGAAGCCAGTTGAATTTGCGTCGTTTCTTTACCGCTC
Source organism: uncultured Pyrinomonadaceae bacterium (assembly GCA_964235785.1). Classification (GTDB taxonomy): domain Bacteria; phylum Acidobacteriota; class Blastocatellia; order Pyrinomonadales; family Pyrinomonadaceae. The sequence goes on from CAXSBF010000035.1 coordinate 22,077, forward strand.
GAATCCGATTTGATAATTCGGCGATATACCGGCACGTCTATACAATAACCCTCGTTAAAATAAACCCGCACACAGTTCTTCAAGTATTCGGGCGGCGTATTAAAATTGTCGCTGTGAATCGCCCACCAGACCATTTTTTGGCTTCAAGAGCCGACATCTCGCCGCCGCGCGGACCGGTTAATTGTTCAATGTCGAAATAAACGCCGTCGTCAATGTCGTAGTCGTTTTCTTCGTGGCGAATCATCGTGTTCATCGCGTATGAGCCTTGCGGGTAAAAGGCATAAGGCGCGGGCGAATCGTAATAATTTAAGCCGCGCAAAATTCGGTTGCGATTCATATCTCTGCGGCGGCGAATCGCGTCCATCTCATCTTTCGATAACTTTACCTCTTCATTGTGGAAAGCTAAAATTTCTTTTGAACAATCATACATATCAATTAAAAGAACAATTTATTTTAGTTCTTTATTTAAATGGTTTTAGGATATATTCTCGCTGACCGTTGTGAAGAGAAACGGACAGACCGAGCGGGAACGAAGTAGTTCCCGCGATAATCATAACGAATCCCTTTAACTCGTGAGACGATTTTATGACGCAGGATTTTATATTGGAATTGTCATCGCCCGATGATTTCGGATAATGTGAAGGGTGCGTGTGCCAATCGCCGACAAAATGCAGTCCTCGGTCGAACATCCGTAAAATTTCCGCTTTCTCGGCACTGCGGTCGGACTGGTATGAAGTGCGCGTTCGGCGGTCGGTCGGTCGCGGACCAGTCGCCGCTTCGATCCAAATTTCCGCGCCTTCAAAGCGTGCGAAAAGCTGCCCGCCAGCTTCGGTATCAGAAGACTTTAGCTGCTGATGCGCTTTAAAGTGCGCGAGAACCTTATCGGTCAAAAAAACCGAAAAGTCCGCGCCATCGAGATTATAGCGAAGCATAATAAGATTTTTCGCCCCCGCAAAACTTACAAGAATCGCCGCGCGTCCAGTCTCTGGAAATCACAATGCCGCCTTCAGAATTACCGTTTGTTGCTGCCAGCCATTCTTTCGTCCATTTCCCGCCCGACGATTCTAGCAAAGACCGGCGGCAAGCCCAGACGCGGTGCGCCGGAGATTCGACCTTCTTGAGTAAAACGTCAATCGTCAGCTCCGCAATCAAAGTGACTGTATTGTTCAATTCAATCGGACCATAAGGCTGAAACATCACGCCGCAGGCTGGCTCTTGCAGAAGCGTCTCACGTTTCTGCCATTCGGCTACCCGAAAATTCGGCGAACCGAATTCATCCACGCCGCACTGAAAGCAGCTTTGCCCCTGAAAAATCACAACGCCGTGCCCGGCGGCGGCAAAAGGTTCGGTCCAACCGTAGAGGACGGGCGGAAAATTCTCGCCGCTTTGCTGCCACTCGTTCAATAAACTTTCCGATTTCCAGTCACCGATTGAGCTGATGATTAAATCGCTCGAACGAATAAACTCCGGCTCTTCTTTAGCGACTTGCTGCCAGCTTTTGTTTTTATATTCAACCGATAAATGCGGGTAATTTTCTTTGATTTCGAGAGCAAGGCTCTGGGCTTTGAAAGAGCCGACATATTTTGCGCCGAGGACGTGCCTGCCCGTATTCGCTCGGCTCAAAACCTCCGGGTCAACGAGCCGCACTTTTCCCGCGCCTGTCGTTGCAAGAAGTTTAGCGACCGCCCCGCCGATTGAACCGCAGCCGAGAACCGTTACGAGGGCGGACGATAAATCCGGCTGCTTCGGATCCACGCCTCTGCCGTGAATCCAAGCCGCGTCCGCGCGTTCCGTTTCAAAGCGTCCGACGGGCGTTGCCGAGCGCAAAAATCTGGTTGACAGAGTTTCAAGCGGCGTAGAGCCTTCACGAAAGCCGCGCTGCAAATTGTCCTGAAGTTTTCCGGTTACGTGATTATAGGTTTGCGGTTTGCGCAGCGTCGTCCCGACAATCAAAGCTCCGTTTCTTGACTGACTGCCGAGTAAAATATCAATTTGCCGCGGCACGCCTGACACCAACTGTTTGAGGTAAAAAATACCGTTGTCAGTTTGTTTTCGGATTAATTTAAAAAGGTCGCTGCTCGTGCGCGGATACTCCGACGGCAACATCGCGTTCAACAGCCAGAGAAAAACCGCTTTTTCCAGCTTGTAGTTTCTCTTGCCGAAACTGTTCTCCAACCATTTTAGAATCTCGGCTTCGTTTTCGCCGTAGATGTAAACTCCGTTTTTGTGCCAAACACTGATAATCCGGTTTGGCGGTTTCAGTTCGATCAGGCTTATACATTTGATTCCTTCTCTGGTCAAAGCCCTGCTCCAGTATGAGTAAAATTCATCCCGAAAATCCTGCAAATTTCGTTTCGCCAGAGAATCTTCAATTAGAGCGTTTGCCTGAAGCAGCAAATTTTTAGCGACCGCCGCCGGTTGGTAAGGTGAGACGCTGGCAGCGTCCGGCAAAAGACACAAAACTCCGTCGTTTTCGACGTGCGGATAGATGAGCGGCGCGGGCGGCGGGAAGAGAGCGAGCGACGGCGAAGCGGAAGGAAACTCGCTCGATATGAGCAGATTTATTTCCTTTTCGCCGCCGGAAAAAGGTAGGACGAACCGCCAGCCTTGGGAGAAATTACGGTTTTTATACGTTGACTCGATTTCGCTCGCGGAAAGCGGGCGAGCCGTTTTCAATGGTTTGAGAACTTTTTCCTCCAACTCGATTACGGCTCGCTCGTATTTTTCCGGCATCAGCGGCGGGCTTGAATCAGGCATATCGGTTGCCGCCTTCCTTCCGAACGGGTTGCTGCGGCTGCTCCTCGTTCGCCCAATCTCTCAGTATTCCGCCGTTCCAAATCGCTCCCGCGCTGCTATTGGCAGCGGCTGATTTTTCGGCGACTTTGTTTCTTTCGTCGTTTTTGTCCGTAAAGTAAGTGGTAGAGAAAACTTTGTCCCAAGCCTTCGCTGCTTTTTCCGCCGTGCAGTCGCTTTCAAACAAAACCGCGAGCCAGCCGAGCGCGTCGGACAACTTATCTTTTAGAAACTTAGCCTTTGTGTCAGCGTCGCCTTTGGTAATCGTCGAATCGGGCGTAACCGGATGTTTGACCACCAAATCGTATTCCAAGCGGTCACGAATCGCTTTCATCGTGTAATACAAAGATTCGTCCTCGCGGCTCGCGTTCGATTGATACTTTTCGGCGACGAGCTTGGTAATCATAAACCCGCTGCCGATTTGCCCTTTCCAGCTTGAACGGCTTGTGGCAAATTTTTTAATCAAACGGACGTTCCGGCGCAACTGCCGCCCGTTGGTTTCGTCAGGGCTTTGCCGTTTATTTTCCTCGTCGAACCAGCCGGTTACGTTCCGCGCGTCCGAGCGAACCCAATCCGAAGAAGCCAGTTCGTAATGCGCCCCTTCCGCGCCCCAGATATTTTTCGTAACGACGCGGCGATAGACGGGAATATCCACGTGATAACCGGCATCGTAATAAACCCGGACGCAGTTTTGACGAACCGCCGGAGCGGTTTTGAAACTTCCGTCGTCAACCGCGTCGCGCACCATCTGCCGCGCCGCCAGAGCCGACATCTCCGCGCCCTGCGCGCCTTTTAAATCTTCCTTATCGAAATAAACGCCGTCGTCTATGTCGTAATCCTTCGCCGGATGCCGTGTCATCGTCCGCATCTCGTAAGAGCCTTGCGAGCAGAACTCCAGAGGCGTCGGTTTATCATTGTCCTTCAAACCTTTTTTCAGTCGGTCGCGGTTTGAATTGCGCCGTTGACGCATCGCGTCGCGCTCGGTTTGCGGCAGAGTCGTTTCGTCGTTGTGATAGCCTAAAATATCATCGGAACAGTTATACATAATTATTATTTTCCTCCTCGTTGAACGTCTTTTCTAAACTTTGGCGGTAACTTCTTTTGTGCAAAAAACGATTGGACATCGGGGCGCGTATTCCACTCGTTGCCGATTTTTACGCCGTAGAATTCGAGCAGCTCGACGGCTTTTTGGTCGGCGATGTCCAGCCCGATAAAAGCGCAGTGGTCAATGGCGATTTGCGGCGAAGGCATCCGAATATACTCGACTTCAAAGTCGAGCGCGGGAACGATAAAATTCATAAAATGCTCGACCGCTTTTTGCTGGCTTTCGAGCGTCGCCGTGAACACATCGCCGCCCGATTTTAAGAGCGATAATTCGCATTTATCGCTCTTAATGCGCCCCGCCGCCGCCGACACGCTGGCGAGCGACAAAATGCGGGCTTTCCGATACGGCTTATTTTTGCCGACAAAAAACCGCGCGGCTTCAATCAACCCGACGAGCGACGGATTGTTCGCCCACAGCCCGCCGTCGAGAAATTCGCTTCCGGGCAGATGCCGCGCCGTCGCGGTCGGAAAGTAAAACGGCGCGGCGGCGGTCGCCAGCGCAGCATCTTTCATCAATCCGGCGGAATCGCGCGTGAGGGTCGGGGCGTGGTCGGTTTTGAAAACGAACGGGGAAAAATCAATCAAGTTCAACGCCGGAATACAAAGGTAAGAATTCGATTCGCTCATTCGCTTGTCGCCGATAATGTCCTGAATAGCGCGTTTGATTACTTCGTCGGTATTTCTGCTGTTCGGAGCAAGCGCGTCGGAGAAATACTTTCGTATCCAGTTGCGCCAGCGTGTCGGCTCCGGGAAAATCTGCGGTCCCCAGGTTTTGTAAAACCGGACGACCGTCTCGGCGGAGCATCCGGCGGCGAGCGCGAGCGCGATCAGCCCGCCGGTTGACGTGCCGCACAGCAAATCGAAATGTTCGGTGATCGAACCGTTAACGCGTTCAATCTCGCTTAACACTTTTGACGAAAAAAGCCCGCGAAAACCGCCGCCGTCAATGGTTAAGATTTTAAATTCGTCCTGTTTTTCATCGTCTGAATCAATCGTCATAAATCGCCTTTATCGTATAGAGATTTCGTAACGTCAAAACATTTTTTCGACCGGGTCCTTGATTTTGTCAAAACAAAAACCAATATTATTATGGCTAACTGTGTGCCAAAACATTATTTCCTTGGTCGTATTGATGCAAACGATTGGAATAGCGCAAGTTAAAGAAACTCATAGGCAAAGCGGATAGTAATTGCCAACAAGAAGAAATTAGAATTAAATATAGAAGCTATACTTAAAAATATGTCATTTCAAAAAAACGTGATTATCGGTTGGGTCGGAACCAAGTATGACAATCACGTTACCGAAAAACGCTGGACAAAGTGGCGACCGACGATTTCTCTGTTCGAGCATCAGGACTTTTCCGTCGCGCGGTGCGAGTTGTTATATCAGGCAAAGTTCACGGATTTAATGAGAGTGGTAGAAAAAGACATCAAGGATATTTCACCGCAAACAGAAGTTCGTCCGACACTGATAACTTTCCAAGACCCTTGGGATTTCTCGGAAGTTTATAACACTCTTCACAATTTTTTGCGGGCTTACGAGTTTGACTACGAAACGGAGAAGTATTTCCTTCATCTGACGACTGGCACGCACGTCTCGCAGATTTGTATGTTTTTACTGGCGGAATCGGGAGTTTTTCCGGCTAATCTGATCCAGACTTCTCCGCTCAACAAAGCGGTTAAAGGAAAGTCGGGGAAAATCGAGAAACTTGATTTGGCTGACAGCAGTTTCGACCGCATTCGGTCTCGAACTCAAATTGAAGAACAGAGCCGCCGAGATATTTCCTTTTTGAAAGACGGCATAAACACGCAAAACGCCAAATTTAATAAGCTGATAGCCAAGATAGAAGACGTTGCGAGAAATTCGACCGAACCGATTCTTCTGCTCGGCGCGACGGGCAGCGGAAAAACAAAGCTCGCCAGAAAAATTTACGAGCTTAAATTGGAAAGAGGTCAAATCAAAAAGGATACAAAAAGCGAAAGATTTATCGAAGTGAATTGCTCGACGATTCGCGGCGACGGAGCGATGTCGGCTCTTTTCGGTCATATTCGGGGAGCTTTCACGGACGCAAAAAATTCGCGCAAAGGTTATCTCGTCTCCGCCCACAAAGGTTTGCTTTTTTTGGACGAAATCGCCGAATTAGGATTGGCTGAACAGGCGATGCTGCTTCGGGCGATTGAAGAAAAGAGATTTTTGCCGCACGGCAGCGATTCTTACGCGACGAGCGATTTTCAACTGATTACCGGAACTAACGCCGATCTGTTTGAAATGGTTCGCAAGAGAAAGTTCCGCGAAGACTTGCTGGCGCGAATCGAGCATTGGAATTTTCGATTGCCCGACTTAAAGAATCGCCCCGAAGATATTGAACCAAATATTGATTTTGAACTTGAAAAATTGCGGAACAAAAAGAAAATGCTCATTGAGTTCACGCCCGAAGCCAGACGCGACTTTATAAATTTCGCGGTGTCGCCGCAGGGCGTTTGGAAAAGAAATTTTCGTGATTTGAGTCGGGCGATAGACCGAATGGCGACGCTCGCGCCGCGCGGAAGAATAACCACAAAAGTCGTTAAGGAAGAAATTGAAATTCTCAAAGCGGCGTGGCGGGAAAATCAAGCGATAAACGGAAAGAAACTCATCTTTCGATTTTTGAGCGAGAAGGATTGCGAAAAATACGACGAATACGACTTGCTGCAATTAGAAGCCGTTTTGCCCGTTTGCCTTTCCTGCCGGTCTGCTGCCGACGCAACGCGACTGCTTTTTGAAAAATCTCTCCTGAACAAAACTTCAAAAAACGATTCCGACCGCTTGAGCAAATTTCTTTCGAGATTCGGAATAAAATGGCGGCAAATTCAAGATTTAAAGTCTTTTTCCGGCGCGGAGTGATTTTTACAAATCCACCAGCAATTTAGTTTTCGCCCGCTCGCTATGCATTTTTTTGATTGAGCTTTTAAGAGAATTGTAATCGTCGATTTCCCTTTTTAGCATCTCCGTCGTTGGCTTTTGCGCCTGCGAATAATCGCTCGGCAGATGGCTGCCGATGTATCTTGAGATGAGTTCGTATTTTTCCATTATTTGATTGAGAACTCCCGCGTCGACGACGACATCCTTTAATCTTCCGATGCTGACGCGCTCCTCGAATCTCGTAACTACTTTTCCGAAAATTTTGTTGACGACGAGCGATTCGTAGGCGGCTCTAAGCGAGCCGAATCCCTGTTGAAGAAAATACAATTTTTCGTTCAGATTTTTCGCTTCCGCCGCCTTTTTCCAGAGCTTTTCAGCCTCATCCGTTTTGTGCAGTTCCTGTTCGGCAACCGGACTGCAATTCAAGTAAACGTAGCCGGGCTGGTTTTCTCCTTCTTTCCTGATTTGATGCGCCTCTAAATCAATCTCTTTTTTCTCGGCGTGTTTCTTTAAAAGATAGAGGAAATGTAAATCGTGCGTGAAGACGATGACTTGCCGCGATGCGGCTTCCGCGACCAGCTTTTCGGCGACGGTTTCCTTCCAATCCCAGTCAAGAGACGTAATCGGGTCGTCCAGAATTATCCCGCAGCTTCGTTCGTCGAGAACAATCTCGGTCAGAAAATCCGCCAGCGCGACCGCTCTTTTTTCGCCTTCGCTTAAAACCTTTTCGATTTGCGAGCTTTTGCCGGAGTTTTCGGCTTTCAAAACGATGTGGCGGAGCGTTTCGCCTTTTTGCGCCTTGGTTTCAATTTCGATTTTAAGCGGGCAATTCAAATCGGCGAGGATTGATTCAAAAAGTTTGACGTATTTTTCGGTAACGAGTTCTTTGAATAGTTCGTTGTATTTGACGGTGATGTGTTTGGTCGTGCCGATTGCCTTTCTCGCTTTTTCCGTCCATTTTATTTTCTCGACGTATCTGAGGATTTCGTCTAAGTTTTCCCTGAGCGTTACGCGATGCTCTAAAGCTGTCAATTCGTAAGACAACTCATTGATTTTATTTTGCGGGTTGCTCTGCTCTAATTCCGACAACTCATTTTGGAGCAGGACGACGAGGGTTTGTATTTTTTCAATGGCAGAGTCGGGCAAAACTTCGCCCGCCGCCGATGGTTCTAAGGTTTCTATCGCCTGAAAAATCGTCGCGCGGTTTCTCTTTGCCGCGTCAATAAATTCTGAAACTTTCCGCATAATTTCAGAGTGATTGTTCTCCAGATAGCGGCGCGAGACGTTCTGCTCGTTGATGCAATCGAGATTGAGTTGATTGATGCGCGAACATTCGCGCTGAATCTGCCGCCTGACCGATTCGAGTTTTTCCTGCGATTCGTCTTCCAGAAAATGCCACAGCTTTTCTAAAAGGTCGCTCGCTTCAATGTTTAAATTTTGGCGACAGAGAAGACATCTGTTTCCTTTTGAGAAAGAATGAGCGTGTTCACTGTTTTCCAATTCAGACAATTTCTTCGCGCTTTTAAGAAATTCCAACCAAGCGGGCGTTCCCGTTTGATTAAAATCGGCGTCTTGAAATTCAGAGACACTCGCTTTTCGGGCTAACTGCTGAAGCCGTTTCGCGCCGACAATTTCGGTTTTAACGGCTTCGACTTTTACTTCGTTTAGCTCGTCTTCGATGATTTTCAAATTCTTACTCAAACCGATTAAATCGCCGACGGTTTGCCGAAGGTTGGTGATTTTGACGGAACTGTTGTTGGCTTTCAGTTCGGCTATTTCTAAGTCGAGGTCGCGTATTCTCGCGTCTTCGACGGCTGATAGATTTGCCAATCGCTTCAGCATTTTCACGTCCGTAGCCAGTCCCAGATTCGCAATTAAAGTTCTAACCTCGGAATGCGCCGGAAAAAGTTCGCCGAAAGAGTGCGGCTCCGGGATTTTCGCCGCTTCTGTCGTTAATTTTTGCGAGCATTCGTCGTGAATATTGCTGAGGCGCGTCAAGTAATTTAAACCGGAAGGCGAAAAACTTATCTTGTTGAATTTTGTAATGTGCATTTCGACGCTTTTGCTGTCGAAGACATAAAACGAGCCGAGTTCGGGACAAAGCTCGCCGATTTTGTAATTTAGTGTTTTATTTTCGCTGCCGATTTCGACCTCAATGTCAGCCGTTTGAGCTTGTGATTCAGCGGCGGGCAGCATTACGTTCGGAAAAATTTCTTTATCGCCTCTGGTAAATCCGGCTGCGCCGATGACCCGCGCATAGCCGGATTTTCCCGACCCGTTCGCGCCGAATACGACGGTCAGTTGATCGTGAAACGTCAGCCGCTGATTGTCAGCCAGAGCGTTGACGTTCGTCAGATTGGCGATTGAGACGAGTTTGACGCTCTTTTGTGAATCGTTCGTTTCCCGAATCTCGTCTTTTAGATATAGAAAATCCGGCTCGACGGTCGCCTTTTCAATCAATCCCTTTTCTTCGAGCAAGTATTTGATTAAAAGGTCATAATCGGAATCCGCGAACGGACGACCCGAAATGATTTGTTCCAAAGCGGCTTTTTCCCACAGCGGTAAATTTTCAGCCCATTTTACGAGAGAAGATAAAACTGTAGCCATATTTTAATTTTACATTTGTAAGGTCTAGGTCGCTCGATGCGAAATATAAATCTTCTTTTCCGCATCAAACTAATCGGTAATTTATTTGCCCGCCGATTATTCATACGGTCCCAAAAACCTTTCGCCGTTAAAATGAATCAAATGTTCGGGCGCGTCCGCCGTCCAAACTTCTGTTTCCCAAGCGATTTCGCTTAAATACCGCATCATCGTTTTCCGGCTCGGAAAAGCGGTAACGAAAACGAGTCCGGCGTTTGCGCCGGCAAATAGATTTTTAAGTTCCGCGCGGCGTTTCGGGTTGACCGGACCGTGGCTTGTAACGGCTTCAATTAGAATCAGCCAATTCTTTTCCGGCTGATAAACGACGACATCCGGCATTTTACCGTGCACGTCGAATTCTGCGCCCAACGCCGACAATTTTCGCTCGTCGAAAACAGCCCATTTTTCGTCCGCATCGCCGACGTATAAAACCTGTCCGCCGGGCGTGAAATTCGGGCAGAATTCCTTGATGATTTTTACAATCAGCACATTTTGACCGCCCGCCGAAAGCGTTACGGTTTGTCCGTCGGGCAAGGTCGCCGGAAGGCGATTCAGCCGCCGCGCCTGCGCGTATTTTTCCTGCAGAGTTTGAATGCTTCCCAGATATGTTTTGAGTTTCGCGTCTCATGTCTCGCTGCCGAAAGCGCGAAGCAACTCCAAAGCCGCAGGCTCAATTTGATAAACCGTCTTTCCGCTATTTATCGGTCTTGTCGGCTCGTCCGGGTTTATCAGAATCATTCCGGCTTCCAGAAATTGGTGAATCGTCTGTCGCCGGACGCTTTCGCGCGTGTTCGGTTTGTATTGCTTGCCGTAAGTTTCCGCAAAAAAATCCATCATTTGCGTTACGCCGCGAAGCGGCGCGGCAGCTTCGCGCCAAGCGGTTTCGGCGCGCATATCGAGCAGCGCGAGTAAAGTCAGTGCCGAGCGTTCGTTTTGCTGCGCGGCGGGAAAGCCGAGCGATTTGAGAATCGAAACTGCTTCTTCGATTCGTTTTTTGGCGGCAATTGGGTCAAATTCTGTTTGGTTCATCGGAAATAAATAGCGGTTAATCAAAGAATCAATCTCGTCCTGCGCCGGAAAGTTTTCGTCGCAGACTTCCCTGCCCAAATTTTCTAATTCCTCGCGCGTCGGATATTTCAAATAACGCAAATCTCCGGCGTTGACTTGCGTGTGACCGTTGAATTGCCGAAAATAAGCGTCCACGAAACCGGAATTTAAATACAAAGCTAATCCGCGCGCTAAATCAATTTCAATTCCCTTGCCGCCCGCGTGAAAATAATTCAAGTGATTTTCAAAACCGACTTTATCGCCTTCAACCGAAACAGGCTCAAAAACGGCAGCGGTCACGCGGCGGCGTTCTTCTTTGGCGGAAAATCTTTTGACCAGAACATATACGCCCGTCTCGACGAGCAAATTTCGGGTTTCGTTTGTCACGAGAATTGCCTCGCATTTTTTCGGATTCGGATTCGGGTAAGCGATAGAACCGCTTTTCAAGTGATACGGATAAATCAGGGGCGCGGCATTTTCGCCGTTGAGCGAGCGTCGCAGGAATTCCGCCGCGCGAAAATCAACGACTCTTCCGGTCGAAACCGAAAGTCCTAAATCCGCCAAGTTCGCTTGAAACCGCTTCATTCGTTCCGCAACCTGATTGTTTAGCTCGTCGCCGCTCAAACGAATAAACGATTCCTTGTCGTGCGGGTTGATTAACTCTTCGGGTTCGACTTCGCGGAAAACAAAATCTGAGTCCTCCGGCGTGTCGCTTGTCGAGATGACGATTTTGCCGATTTTCTTTCCGGTTTTGACCGCCCGAAAAATGACGTTCTCCTGCAAAACGGCATCCGTCTTAAAAGCGGCGCGGCGCGACGCGAAGACGTGAAAACGGCGGAAAGACATTCGCTTCAAAAAAAATTCCCGGAAACGCCGAAAATAAGTTCCGTTGCAGAAAGAGCGCGGCGTGATGGCGATTATTTCTCCATTTTCAGCGAGGCGCTCGGCGGCGAGCGCCAGAAAAGCCGCGTAAAGATTCGGGACTTCTATCCCCGCGCCGCGAAGCACGCGATTCGTTTCGGAATTGGAATTGATTTTGCCGTATGGCGGATTAAGCAGAATGAGGTCGAAGCCTTCCCGCTCCGGCTCGAAAAGAGTGATTGAAAGAATTTTCGCGCTCTCGAAAATAAAATTTTTGTTTTCGATTTCAAAGGAAAATTCTATCCCGGATTTCTCGCACAAATTTCGGCAGTCGGCTAAAGTTTCCCTTAAATAAGGAATTAAATTCTCGTCAATCTCAAACGCGGTCGCAATGATTTTTCGCGGCTTTTCGCGCCACCCGCAAGCTGCGGCGGCAACAAAAGCAGCCGTCAGCATTCCCGTTCCCGCTCCGGCATCAAGCACCCTAATTACGTCGCTACCACCGTCGCGTTTCGGCTCAATCATTTGCGCCAAAAGGCGCGAGACCGCGGCTGGCGTAAAAAATTGTCCGAGCGTCGAGCGACTCTCGGCGTTGATTTTGAGAGAAACTTCGAGCCTGCGCCGTTCAGCCCGTTCGAGCAGAGAGCTATCGGGCTTGAGTTCGACGATGTTTCGTTCTTTAGGAGTGGCTGCGGTTTCGACAAACAATTCGTTTTTCGTTCGATTTAAATTACACAAAAACCGTTTTATATTAAACGCCTTTTCGCACTAAAATCAAAAGACGCTTTGCGGAAATGCGGTGTCGAAGCAAAGCCGTGATTTGCTATGTCGCTAAAAAATTCTGTCGCGCTCGTCAAACCGAAATTAAGCCCCGACGAAAAGAAAATTATCGAAATGGTCATTGACGGTCTGCCGAGCGCGAATTCGCGCCGCGCCTATCAAAGACATTTGGAAGAATTTTTCGCGTGGCACGGCGAACAGAATCGTCCCGAACTGAACAAGGCACTCATCAACCGATATGTAAAATATCTGCGCGAGCGAAAACTCTCTTCAGCCAGCATCAATCAAAAACTTTCCGCCATTAGAAAACTCGCGTCCGAAGCCGAAGATAACAACTTGATTGATTCACGCCTTGCCAACGGCATTCGCGCCGTTAAAGGCGTGCCGTTTCGCGGGCGGCGCACGGGAAACTGGCTAACTAGAGACGAAGCGCAAATGTGGCTCAACGCGCCCGACACGAAAACTCGGAAAGGCGTGCGCGACCGAGCTCTGCTGGCAATTCTAATCGGCTGCGGATTGCGACGCGCCGAAGCCTCAATTTTATCGTTTCATCATATTGAGCAGCGTGAAGGACGCTGGGCGATTGTCGATATTGTCGGCAAGCGCGACAAGATGCGAACCGTCCCGATGCCGTCGTGGGCGAAGGCAACGGTTGATGCATGGAAAACAGTTGCCCATTTGGAAGAAGGTTTTGTTTTTCGCAGAGTAAATAAAGGCGATAATTTAATGGGCGAATCAATCACGCCGCAAGCCATTCGAGATATTGTAGTCGGTTACGCTGAAAAATTGAAAAACCAGGGGATTGCTCCGCACGACCTTCGGCGAACTTTTGCAAAACTGGCACACAAGGGCGGCTCGCCAATTGACCAGATTCAATTATCTTTAGGACACGATTCTATTCAGACGACCGAGAAATATCTCGGAGTCGAGCAGGATTTAACCGACGCGCCGTGTGACCATTTAGGATTGAGAATTGGATGAATTTATCGAATTATCTCAACATCAATTTAACGCCGATAAACTTGATTAATAATCAAGAAATATTCACGTCGCTCGACTTGCCGTTTAACTTGCGCGTAAAAAAAATCAATTACGAGTTGCAAAAAATTGCCGCCGCCATGCGATGGTCTTGATCGGCGATTATTTGTAACTCGACATCTCTATTCAATCTTTTTAATTCATCGCGCAACAAATAAGCCTGCGTTGTCGGCGCGTTCAAATCCTTTTCGCCGTGAATTATCAAAACCGAACTGTTAATCTTCTTCGCTCAAAAATCGAAGACCTTTCTTTGAAAGCGTTTTTAGTTAACCCTGTTTCCGTTTTGATATTTTTTTTGATTCCTTCATCGGTTATTTCATCGTATGCTTTTTTCAGGTCATAAATTCCGCCGCCCAAAACCGCCGCTTTGACATCTTCGAGTTTGGTAATCATCAAGGATGCCGCGATTGCTCCGCGTGAGTAGCCGAAAATTTCGAGTTTGTTTTTATTAACAAAAGTTTCGCGCTGAAATTTTTTGTAGCCTTGTTTCTTCAGGAAATTTTTACGGCAAAGTTACAAAAACTATTTCTAAGGCTAAATTCAGGCTGGTGGAAACAGCACATTCTCCAACTCTCAAACTTCTGGCTCATTCTCACGAATCAAGCTGTTTTTGCTTTATCATACAGGGAAACTTTACCGAGTATTACGGAAACCGTTCGCGCCTGTGTCGCCCGTCAACGCTCGTTTTTCATCCGGCGGGTGATTTCTAGGTATTTCATAACTGATAAAGATGTCCGATGGTGAAGATAACGCGGCACGAAACCGCTGGCGACAAATTCTAGTTTAACGGGCGACATTGATAACAAAGAAGCGATTTCGCGTTCGCATCAATGGACTATTAGCTGCGTCTTTCATAACTAAAACTCTTTGCAGATTTTTCGCGCTTCGTCTCTCGCCGAGCAATTCGTCAGGATTTTTATAATTCTTTATCTGTTCATCAAGTATTTCTTTTCGTATGTATCTACGTTTAAACTATCGGTGTATTTGAATTTGTTTGTTTTGAAAATCTACTATCGATTGCGTTAAAAGCGCTTTGTAACCGCTTTACGCCCTCTTCAATCTGAGTTATCGGAACGCTGGAAAAGCAAAGTCGAAGTTCATTTCTTCCGCCGCCTGCTCCGTCAGCGTAAAATAATTCGCCCGGAACAAAAGCTACTCCTTTTTGAACTGCCGCATCAAGAAGTCGGCGAGCATCAATCCGATTCGAGAGACGACACCAAAAATTGAGTCCGCCGCGCGGATGGTTAATGCTAAAATCTCGCGCGGGCAAAAATTTCTCAACCGCCCGTTTCATCGCGTCACGTCTTTTAGTATGTTCTTTTCGTAAGCTCTCAAGGTGTTTGTCAAACAATCCGCTTTGCATAAAATCAGCGATGACCATCTGGCTCAAGCCTTCGGTAAATAAATTCTCGTGCTGCTTGATGGCGGCAAGCTGGTCAACGATATATTCGGAAGCGGCGAGCCATCCGAGACGCAAACCGGGAGCTAAAACTTTTGAGAAAGTTCCGAGATGAATGACTATATTATTAGTGTCCAAATGATAAAGCGGCGGCGGCGGCGGCGCTTCGAGAAAAGTCTCGCGCCACGGATCGTCTTCGACAATCGGGATTCTGTATCGCGCGGCGAGCTTGAGCAGATCTCGGCGTTCGCCGAGCGACATTACGCGCCCGGTCGGATTCTGGAAAGTGGGGTCGGTGTAAATTAATTTTGGATGATAGCGCACAAGTAAATCTTCAAGCTCGTCTAAATCGGCGCGCTCTGCGTCCCATCCCACTAAATTTGCGCCCGCCGCCCGAAAAGTTTGAATCGCGCCGATATAGCCGGGGCGGTCAATGATGATTGTGTCGCCTCTCTCGATCAAACATCTAGCAATCAAATCAATTCCTTGCTGCGAGCCGGAGAGAATTAAAATTCTTTCCGGTTTCGTTCCGAAACGACGGGCGACGGCGCGACGCAAAACAGGTTGCCCTTCGGTCGGCGCAAGTCCGAGAGTTAGCTGTGCGTGATTTTTTAGAGTGTGTTCTATTGCTTGCCGAAAATGCTCCAAAGGGAAGCACTCAAAGGCGGGCGAGTTAATGGCAAAGGAGATAATCTTCTCGTTTGTATTACTGTATATCAAATGTCGAAGCGAGAAGTTATTGCCGAGATTTTCGGCGTAACGTGAAACCTTACCGCGCCACGCGAACGGCGCGCCGTTTGTCTCAGGCGCGGCACAGACGAATGTTCCGCGTCCGACAAAACTGCGGATTAGACCGTAGGATTCCAGTTCTCGATAAGCAGTCGCTACTGTTGTTCGGCTCAACCCAAGTTTTCCCGCCAAAATTCTTTCCGAAGGCAGTCGCGCTCCCGCAATTAATTTTCCCGCTTCAATAGCTTCAGATAAAGATTCCTGCAGGCAGGTATAAAGCGGCTTTGAATCATCCCGATCTACTAAAAGTTTTGAATAGTCCATAAATTGCTTTGTGTAATTTTAATGGCATTCGTTTGTAAATTCTATGTCCAATCTTGAATTGGCTATTTAATTTCCTCGAAACGATTTCATACTGTCGAGTTAAGCAATAGCAAATTGGATGAAATGGTTCAACCAATTTCCATCTCTGCCAAATGAGAGAAATAAAGAAACATACGACATATACTATGAAAAGAAAACTATGGCGTAAATATATTTGTCTCACCAATAAAGCTTAAAAACTCGAAAGAAAATCAAATTTTTTTAACCGGAAATATTTTTTCACTTTTTTGTTCGCAATTATTTCATAGATTAGGTTCTGTTGACATTTCAGTTTAATTCGATAATCTGACAAAGAAATGAAAGTA
>CAXSBF010000036.1:0-37038 GCA_964235785.1 uncultured Pyrinomonadaceae bacterium
TTTTAGGAGAAGACTCTATTTTTTCAAATATCTATAACTAGCAACTTAGGTTATCTTAATATGAGAAACGATTTTAAGATATTTTTGAGGCATCTTCCGGAAGTTATCTGAAAAATACTTTGCATTCTTCTTTGCCACTTTGCGCCTTTGCGGGAGAAATAAGGATTTCCTGCAAAGGCGCAAAGTGGCAAAGTGAAAACAAAGGCATTCGCCGCTGACTTGGCATTTTTGAGATAGTTTCTAATAATTTTAATCCTGTATATTTGACTTGTCCGGCGATTTTATTCTACTTTCAAACCGGAAAACTTTCCGCGAAATTTTACAAACCAAAGGAGATTTTATGAGCAAAGCCGAATCAGCCGAATTGATTTTGAAACTTTATGATTTGCGCCGCGAGGCGAAGATGCGCGAGGCGCGAAACTGGACAATGACGTTTTTTCCCGAAAGCACGCAGGATATTATGCAGGCGATGATAAATCCCGAAACATCCGCCTATTATCGAATGGTCGTAACCTATTGGGATATGGCGGCGTCGTTCGTCAATCACGGCGCGATTGACGAAGAAATGTTTGCCGACGCGCACGGCGAACACTTTGTCGTGTTCTCCAAAGTCGAGCCGTTTTTGGCTGAATTGAGAGAGACAATGGGCAATCCGAATATGTTGAAAAATCTCGAAACATTAATCATGCGCCAACCGGATGCAAAAGAAAGACTCGCTAAATCGCGCGAGATGATGAAACGGATGGTTCAGGCACGCGCCGAGATGTCGAAATCTGCGGCATAAAAAAGCGAAAAGTGAAAAACTAAAAGTTTTGACAAATGGTTTTTCACTTTTCAGTTTCAACTAATCACTTTTAAGTTTGGAAAGCGACCGACTCGCCGCGCCGAGTAAAACGTAAGTAGCGAGCGAAGCGAAGATTATGGTTAAAACATTCAAGCCGAAACCGAGAGCGCGATTTGTAATTTCGTTTTGACCTGTCGTCGAAGGAAAGCCGAAAACAAAACAAATTCCGAACCAGACTGGAATGATGGCGATTTGCGCCGTCGCCGCAAGTCCAATCAATTCGCGTCTGCCGACATCATCGATACTTGCCAAACCCGCCGCAACTCCGACGGCTACTGAAATCAAAAAACCGATTGCCAGTGAATTAAATTCGTCGTATTTGAGCGGCGGGCTGGAAACTGCGGCAATTAAAACGCCGCCGAGAATCAGCAAAACGACTGCCAGCAAAAAAGCCGCCGCGCCTTGCAGGGAAAGTTTCGGCTGCTTTGTCCAAGCACCGAAACCGACGGCGAGCAATAGCGGTAGAAGCGGTAAAAAAAGAAGTCCGGCGATGATGATTAAAGTTTGCTGGTGAATTAAACCGTAAGCCAGAAGGCAGGCGGCAATCAAAATACGCCCGACAAAGCCGATTGTGATGTGACTGAATTGCCAGAGTTCTTCAAAAATATCCGACGCCGGTTCGACGAGCGGTTCGGTTAATTCGCGCAAACTCTCGCCGGAAATAATCGAGCGCGGCTGGCGCGTGTTGATTGTAAATTCTTCCTGGTTGTAAAAGTCGGAAGCGAGCAAAGCATCGACAAAACGCTTTGCCTTTGGCGTCGAAGTTTGAATATCGACCGCGTCTTTTGTTTGTATCTCGCCGGATGAACTATGCGTCTCTGATTTTTGGATGGAAACTTCTTTGATTCCGACCGAAAACGCGATTTTTGCGATGTCCGCGCCGGTATTATTCGGGGCTGTGATTTTTACTAAGCGCATAAATTTAAATTACCTTAATTTTTATTTATGGTTTTTGAGTTCGAGCAGTAAAGTTATAAAATTCTCGAATAAAAATCAATATGAAAATCACTTCCGCCGAATTTGTCAAAAGTGCATTTAACGAAAGTCATTGGACGACGAACGATTTACCGGAAATCGCTTTTCTCGGACGCTCGAATGTCGGGAAATCGAGCCTGCTTAATTCTTTATTAAATCGTAGAGGTTTAGCCAGAACTTCCAATACGCCCGGCAGAACTCAGTCAATCAATTTCTTTTTGATAAACGAAAGTTTTTATTTTGTGGATTTGCCCGGTTACGGTTACGCGAAGGTTTCAAAAGTGATGCGTGCCGATTGGGGCAAAATGGCTGAGGAATATCTTGACCGGCGGCGTGAACTCGTTCTCTGTATTCACTTAGTTGATTCGCGCCATAAACCGACTTCATTAGATAAAGACCTTCACGAATGGCTCGTTTATCACCGGAAAAATCATATTGTAGTTGCAACTAAAGCCGACAAATTATCAACTAATAATTTGAAAAAAAGTTTGCTGGAAATCGAAAAGGATTTGCCCGAAAGCCGCGTCGTCGCTTATTCTTCGACGACGGGACGCGGAAAAGACGAACTTTGGAATGAAATTGGAAAGGCGCTCGAAAAAAAGTAAAATAAAGGTTGATTTATTCGAGCGAATCGGGTAATAATTATCTATTCTCAAGTAATCCAAGGGGTTTAACCTAGCCAACGGGCTTGTTTATATTGCGCCGCGACGAAAATCCATACAAATTTTATTTTAGGTGTTTGGTGGTAAGTTAAATAATAAAGGCTTCACTCTTGCCTTTTATTCACCGCCGAACTCTTAAAAAAATCTGAAATTAACTCCCAAAAATCAAACGAATACAAAAATGGCAACCAGAACAACACAAACGAAAGTCAGGAAAGTCGAAAAGGCGGAAGAAAACGGCGCGGAAAGCCCCGTCGAAGAACCGCAAGAGCAGACTGAAACTCCTAAACCTGTTAAAGCAGAAAGAAAGGACGGCAACGCCAACGGCTTGACTTTGGATTTATCCGACCTGAAGGATATGTCCATTTCCGAATTGACCACTATCGCCAAAGGGATGGACGTCGAAGGCGCGTCGGGAATGCGTAAGCAGGAATTGATTTTCAAGCTGCTCGCCGCGCAGACCGAAAAGAGCGGTTTGATATTTTCCGAAGGCGTCCTCGAAACTCTGCCCGACGGTTTCGGCTTTCTCCGCGCGCCCGAATACAACTATCTGCCGGGTCCCGACGATATTTATGTTTCGCCTTCGCAGATTCGCAAATTCGATTTGCGAACCGGCGACACGGTGAGCGGACAGATTCGTCCGCCGAAGGAAGGCGAGCGATATTTCGCGCTTATCAAAGTCGAGGCAATTAACTTTGAAGCGCCGGAACATTCGCGCGAGAAAGTATTTTTTGACAATCTCACGCCGCTTTACCCGGACGAGCAACTGCAAATGGAAACCGATTCGGACAAAGTTGCGGCTCGCGTGATTGACCTTGTAACGCCCATCGGCAAAGGTCAACGCGCATTGATTGTCGCGCCGCCGCGCACCGGAAAAACGATGTTGCTGCAGACAATTGCCAATTCGATTACGGTCAATCACCCGGAAGTAACCTTGATTGTTTTATTGATTGACGAGCGACCCGAAGAAGTTACCGATATGCAGCGCTCGGTCAAAGGCGAAGTTATTTCTTCGACATTTGACGAGCCGCCGACGCGCCACGTTCAAGTCGCCGATATGGTTATCGAAAAGGCAAAAAGATTGGTCGAACACAAACGGGACGTCGTGATTCTGCTCGATTCAATTACAAGACTTGCTCGCGCACATAACGCCGTCGTTCCGCCGTCCGGCAAAATTCTTTCCGGCGGCATCGATTCAAACGCGCTGCAAAGACCGAAACGATTTTTCGGCGCGGCTCGCAACATCGAAGAAGGCGGTTCTCTGACGATTATCGCAACCGCTTTGATTGATACCGGCTCGCGGATGGACGACGTTATCTTTGAAGAATTCAAAGGAACGGGTAATTCGGAAATTCATCTCGACCGTCGCCTGAGCGACAAACGCCTGTTCCCGGCGATTGATTTGCAGAGAAGCGGAACGCGCAAGGAAGAATTGCTGCTCAGCAAGGAAGACCTTAACCGCGTCTGGGTTATGCGCCGCGTGCTTAATCCTTTGTCGCCCGTCGAACAAATGGAAGTCGTGCTGGAAAGATTATCGAAATCGAAAACCAACGCCGATTTTCTTGCTTCGATGCAAACCTAAATAACTGATAGTTGATAGTGGATAACTGATACTAGAAAATGGTTGCGGAAAGTTAACTTTCCGCAACCATTTTCATTTTTGATTGTCGTCTTTGTTCGTTGGCTAGTTTTTA
Organism: uncultured Pyrinomonadaceae bacterium; assembly: GCA_964235785.1. GTDB lineage: Bacteria > Acidobacteriota > Blastocatellia > Pyrinomonadales > Pyrinomonadaceae. The sequence continues at coordinate 4,176 of CAXSBF010000036.1, forward strand.
TAAATCTCGACAATCGGCTTGCCGTTGCTGTCAACGTAAGCGCGATACATTCCTTCGGAGTTGAATGAAATGCCGATGTTGCCGAATTTATCAATCGCAATCACGCCGCCGTCGCCGCCCGCCTTTTGCAATTTTTGTTTGATAACTTCGTCAACCGCTTGCTGAATCGGCTTTGCGCTATATTCCATCATCGCGGAAATATCACGCGCCACGCCGAGCCGGATAAAAAATTCACCCCAACCTGTCGCAGAAACCGCACAGGTTAAATTGTTGGCATAAGTTCCCGCGCCGATAATTGGAACGTCGCCGACGCGCCCGTATTTTTTGTAAGTCATTCCGCCGGTCGAAGTTCCCGCAGCTAAATTGCCGTCTTTGTCGAGCGCGACCGCGCCGACCGTGCCGAATTTATTGTATGGTAATTCTTTTAGGGAGCTAACAAGTTTGTCTTTGGTTTTTGGGCTTTGGGCTTTGGGCTTTGAGCTTTGGACTTCTTTTTCTTTTTCTTTTTCCTGCTGAATTATCTTTTGCAGCGCGTCCCAACGCTCCTGCGTAAAAAAGTATTTTTCGGGAACGAGTTCGATGTTTTGCTCTTTGGCGAACTTCTCCGCGCCGTCGCCAATCATCATTACGTGCGGCGATTTTTCCATTACGGCACGCGCCAGATTGATCGGATTTTTGACGTGATGAAGTCCGGCGACCGCTCCGGCTCGCAAATCTTTGCCGTCCATAATCGCGGCATCGAGTTCGTTTTTACCGTCGGCGGTAAAAACCGCGCCTTTACCGGCGTTAAAAAGCGGCGAATCTTCGAGAAGATTTATTGCAATCTGAACAGCATCGAGCGAGGTTTTGCCGTCCTGCAATGCTTTATAGCCAGCCATTAATGCTTCTTCGAGCTTGGCTCGATACGCTTTTTCCTTTTCCAACGTCAAATCTCCACGCCTGATGACGCCCGCGCCGCCGTGAATTACAAAACCTAAACGCGGATTCTGCGGCGATTGCAATTGTTTGATTTCAGGGTAACTTCCTTTTTGCGTGAAAGTCGTCAAAGGAAAAATCAAAAAAACGACGATTAGTAAAACAGAAAATACTTTTTTCATATTCGACTCCAATTACCGGCAGCGAAATTTAGAGAGACGATGCGGATTGCATAGTATAACTTTGAATTAAAAAGCAGAGGAATTTGTTGCCTAAATTCTTAATTCTTAATTCTTAATTTTTAATTGTTATTAAGCGAGCGGTTCGATATTGATTTCGTCGAACATCGCCTGGCGGCGCAATGTTTCGGCAAGCAGTTCGGCTTTTCGGCGGTTGAGAATGAGCGGCGAGGTGCGGCAGGAAATTTCAAAAACACCGTCGTCAACCAAGCCGATTTCCAAATCGCCGAGCGGAATTCCGCTGACGGCTTGGATTTTTTCAAAATTGTGCAGTCGAAATCGACCGTTCTCCTCGACGTATTCTTCGATAAACGGGTCGCATAAGGCGTGTTTCGCTTCTTCGACGGTAAAATAACTTCCTTCGACAATCAGACAAAATTCAGCAGCTTTTTCCATTTTGAATTTTTGAAATTTTAACGACAGATTATACAAATTCTGCCAATTAAATCAAGACTTAAAAGCGAGTCAGCGCAAATCGACAAGATGAGTGCTTTGCTTATCGGCAAATTATTTTCTATCATTTCAACAAAAGTCTATACAATAAGGAAAAAAAGGAAAAAATTTAAGAATGATAATACCTGTCAAATGGAGCGACGAAGGCGTTTTGATGCTCGACCAACGGCTGCTTCCGACCGAAGAAAAATGGCTGACGTTGCGTTCCTTCAATGAAGTTGCGGACGCGATAAAAGATATGATCATACGCGGCGCTCCCGCGATTGGGGTTTCCGCCGCTTACGGCATTGCGCTCGGCGCAAAGAATTTTGTCGGGACAAATGTCGTCGATTTGGAGGACGAACTCGAATACATCTGCGACGTGATGAGCAAAACGCGACCGACTGCCGTTAATCTTTTTTGGGCGATTGACAGAATGAAACGCACTTTCCTAAAGGCGAAAACAGAAGGGAAGTCGGTTTCGGAAATCAAGCAAATTTTGATTCAGGACGCTAAAGATATTCACGAAGAAGACATCGAATCGCAACGTCTGATTGCTCAATTCGGCGGTGAGCTTCTCAAGGACAATTCGACTGTTCTGACGCACTGCAACGCGGGCGCTCTGGCGACCGGCGGCGTTTGGGGAACTGCGCTCGGCGTGATTCGCGGCGCGGTCAATCAAGGAAAAACCATTGATGTTATTGCCGACGAAACTCGCCCGTATTTGCAGGGCGCGCGCCTGACGGCTTGGGAACTTTTACAGGACGATATTCCCGTAACTTTGATTACCGATAATATGTCAGGTCATATGATGCAGAAGGGAAATGTCCAGGCAGTGGTCGTCGGGTCTGACAGAATCGCGGCAAACGGCGACGTTGCCAACAAAATCGGAACATATATGGTCGCGGTGTTGGCGCGGCGGCATAACATTCCGTTTTACGTCGCCGCGCCGCTTTCGACGGTTGATTTGAATTGTCCGACCGGCGAGGAAATTCCGATTGAAGAGAGAAATATCCGCGAGATAACGCATGTTCAGGACATTCAGCTTGCGCCCGAAGGAATTTCCGTCAGCAATTATGCGTTTGACGTTACGCCGAACGATTTGGTAACGGCGATTATCACCGAAAAAGGCGTGGCGCGCGCGCCTTATACGGAGAGTTTGCGGAAGATGTTTGACGTGCAAGAGTAAAAGATTTTAAAACAATAGCCGCAAAAAAGCGCAAAAGACACAAAATAAATAAATTAAATTTTTGTGTCTTTTGCGCTTTTTTGCGGCTATAAATTTTTGGCTTTTAGCTTATGCCGAGCGGCTGCAAAGGTTTGGGCGTCGTGCCGCCGAAAAACCAGCTTGCGCCGACTTTGATGCGGTGCTGCCACGTCGGAAGCCGTGAAGTGTAGAGCGCAAAACGCGCGTCACGCGCCAGAAATCCGCCGACCACCTTTCCGCCGATTAAAACCGCTCCGTCTTTAGTTCCCAAACTGACCGCTTCGCCGAGTTCCTCGAATTGTTTGGCTTTCAATTTTTCACCATTCAAAAACGCCCGGATATTGTTTGCCAGTAAATCGGATTCCTGAAATGCGATTTGCGCCGTGCCGACGAGAATCGGCGCGACGGTTTCGAGTTTTGCAATATCGCCAATCGCAAAAACATTGTCGTAATCTTTCACCTGCAAAGTCGGATTAACCAAAATCAAACCGTTTTTATCTTTCGGTAAATCGAGTTTTTCAATCAACGGATTGACTTTTACGCCCGCTGTCCAAACGGTTGTAACCGTTTCTACCTCGGTTTGTTTTCCGTTGTGTTCAAAGACAATACCGTGTGGTTTGACTTCTAAAACTTTGGTTTGCAAATTAACGTCAATATGCTTTTCAAGTAAAACCTTCTCGACGTATTTCCGAATATCCTCGCCCATTCCGGGAACGATTTTATCGCTCATCTCGACTAACAAAACGTGCGGCTCGCCTTTCAGTCCGCGCCGCCGAAAAGCGTCGGTCAACAAATCCGACATTTTTGTCGAGAGTTCGACACCGCTCGCGCCGCCGCCGACAACGGCAAACGTCAATTTTTCACGCGCATCCTGCGGCGCGAGCATCGGCGAAATTTTGTCGAGCGCTTTGACCATTTGATTGCGAATCCGGTCGGCGTCGGCAATCCCGCGAAACGGCAAAGCAAATTCCTCAGCGCCTTTTATACTCCAAAAATTCGTTACGCCGCCGACGGCTAAAATCAGCGCGTCATAATCAAACGATTCGTCGCGTGAAGAAATTTTCGCTTTTCTACTCTTAAAATCAATTTCCTCGATTGTGCCGCGCGCAAAATTTATGTCGTTGCCGAACAGTTCTTTATAACCCGGCGCGATGTGCCACGCTTCGACTTCGCCGCTTAAGTATTCATACAAAAGCGGTCTGAAACAAAAATGGTCGGTGTCGCTGACCAGCGTTACGTCCGCGATTCCTGCCAATTCCAGAGCCGTAAATAAACCACCGAATCCGCCGCCGACAATCAAAACTTTTTTACTTTCTTGTGCCATTTTAGCCGTCCTTAAAATTTTGGGAAAAGTTTCACAATCTCACAATAGGGAAAATTACGCTCAATCGTTTGAAATGTCAATTTCAGAAATTTCCGTAAAATTGAAATTTTCGACAGTAAATTGAAATGTATAGAATTCGCGCAGCAAGATTGAAATTATTGCAGGTTAAAATAGTTTTCTCTGTTTGAAAGTGAACAGTTGATAGTGAAGAGCGAACAGTTATATTTTCGAGCTATTCGCTTTTCACTATCAACTGTTCACTGACTTTCAGAAAATTTTGCTTCGATCTCCTAACGCCTTGAACATACATGAAATGATAATTTAATCGTGCAAAGGTTTTATTTAATTGATAAAATCTTATTCAAAAGGAGTTTTTATGAAAGAGGAAAACGATTTGCGATTTGCCGGAACGGTTGACCATTTGGCGGTTAAAAGCGAAAACTTGGAGGAAGATGTCGCAGAGTATAAGCGTCTGGGTTTCACAGTCGAGACGCTTTACGAAGATTGGGCGATGATGCGCGACGCTCGCGGCTTTGGAATTGCCTTGCTGCCGCCGAATTCCAAGCATCCGCAGCATATCGGTTTGAAGGTTGAAACTCTGGAAGAATTAGAAAAAGCCGCCGCCAAAGAAAATCGTCCGATAAAACCGCACCGCGACGGCACATCGTCTTTTTACACAAAAGGCGTGGGCGGAAATGTGGTCGAACTGATTTATTACCCGCCTGATTTTGAGGGTTGATTTTTTACAATCGAAAGACAATCTCGGAAAGCATCTTAAAACTCGATATTTAATTTTCGAGTTTTAAGATGCTTTTCACATAACGGAATTAAGGTTTCAGAACAATCTTGATGCAATTGTCCTTTTTGTTCTTGAACATATCATAACCTTCAGGCGCGGCATCGAGCGGCATTTCGTGCGTGATAATAAATGACGGGTCAATCTCACCGCTTTCGATTTTATCGAACAGCATCGGCATATATTTCTGAACGTGCGTTTGTCCCATTTTAAAAGTCAAACCTTTATTCATCGCCGCGCCGAGCGGAAGTTTGTCAGCCATTCCGACGTAAGCGCCGGGAATCGAAACCGTTCCGCCTTTGCGACAGCTCATAATTGCTTGCCGAACGGCGTGAACGCGGTCTGTGCCGAGAAAAGTCGCCGTCTTCACCGCGTCAATAATGCCGTCAATCTTTCCGCCAGCGAGCGCTTCGCAGCCGACCGCATCCATACAACTGTCAGGTCCGCGTCCGCCAGTCATTTCCATCAGTTGGTCATAAACGTCAACGTCGTCGAAATTGATGGTTTCGGCTTTGCCTTCGGTTTCCGCCATTGCAAGTCGTTCCGGCACGTTGTCAATCGCAATCACTCTGCCCGCGCCGAGCATCCACGCCGATTTAATGGCAAATTGCGCGACCGGACCACAGCCCCAGACGGCAACTGTGTCGCCGCCCTCAATCTGACAATTTTCCGCAGCCATATAACCGGTCGGGAAAATGTCGGAAAGAAATAAAACCTTTTCGTCTTCGATTCCGTTTAGAATTTTGAACGGTCCGACATCGGCAAACGGAACGCGCATATATTCTGCTTGCCCGCCTGCAAAACCGCCGAGCATATGCGAGAAACCGAAAAGTCCGGCGGGCGATTGCCCCATTGCTTCACGGGCAATTTCCGCGTTCGGATTCGACTTATCGCAGCACGAATAAAGTTCTTTTTTGCAGAAAAAACACTCGCCGCAGGCAATCACGAAAGGCACGACCACACGGTCGCCGACTTTCAAATTATTAACGCCGCTTCCGACTTCGACGACTTCGCCCATCGGTTCATGTCCGAGAACGTCGCCGCTTTCCATTGTCGGCATATAGCCGTCCATCAAATGCAAATCCGAACCGCAGATTGCGGTCGAAGTAATTTTAACAATCGCGTCGCGCGCGTCTTCTATTTTCGGTTCGGGAACATCGTCCACCCGAACGTCGTTCGTCCCGTGCCAGCATAATGCTTTCATAAATTTCTCCCTTGTATATGTAAAAAATGTTAGGAAAACCTGCAAATCGCCAAACTGCAATCACTTTTTCCTTTAACCTGAAACCTTTGTCTTCCGGCAATTTTTGCATTCTGAAGATTGAATTTCGCTGCAGTCGTTTCGCCGATTTTTTATAAACTGCCTCATTTGCTTGAGACGAATTTATAAAAGTGCGAGCAGCTAAATCTATCAGTTAGAAGACATAATTAAATTTGTTCGACTCTTTTTATTCTCGGTAAAAACAACACATTTATCAAGTGCCCTTGAAATTGAAGTTTGGGAACGAACAAAAAAATAGTGATAATCTAAGGTCTAAATTTATGGCGCATTAATTTATTCACGATTAATTTCTATGAAAAAACTTCCACGAGAATTTTACACGCGCGGCGATACTTTACAGATTGCTCAAGATTTACTCGGCAAACTTCTCGTTGTTCCAACCGCGACGGGCGAGAGAGTTTCGGGGATGATTGTCGAAACCGAAGCGTATCTCGGCGCGATTGACAAAGCAGCGCATTCTTACGGCAACCGCCGCACAAATCGCACCGAAACGATGTTTGCCGTCGGCGGCACGGCGTATATCTTTTTTATTTACGGAATGTATTTTCAATTTAACGTCGTCGCCGGCGCGATTGATACGCCGCACGCGATTTTAGTTCGCGCCGTCGAACCGGTCGAAAATATAGAAATTATGCGGCTGCGTCGAAACGCTAAAAGTAAAAATCCCAATCGAAAAATGCCGGATAAAAATTTAACTTCCGGTCCCGGAAAGCTCTGCATCGCGCTCGGCATTGACAGGTCTTTTAACAACGAAGATTTACTCGGCGGTAAAGTCTGGCTCGAAGATTTTAAGACTTTTTCGCCGGAAGAAATTGCGAGCGGAAAAAGAATCGGAATCGATTACGCGGAAGAATTCGCGGAAAAGCCCTGGCGGTTTTGGGCGAAGGGAAGTTTGTTTGTCAGCCGAAAATAAAAGAGCCTTTCGAGAAATCAAAAGGCTCTTTCGGTTACTAGATTTTTATCGTGTAAAAATATGTAACAGCGTGTCCGAAATAATAAAGTTTCTATCCGAAATTCAAAAAAATCATACTCGGACATTTCTTGTAGTCGGCGGAAGATAATAATTTCTATCCGTTTCCCAGGTTGCGGGATTAAATTTCTTTCTCGCGCCGCATTTCAGACAACATCTGTAAGCCGTCTGTCCGTTGACAAACGGGCGGCTGATATTGCCGTGCCAACAGCCGAACAGAGTTGTAATCAAACCTATCCTTTGTCCGAAAACAAATTGGTCAATTTCGTTTTTGCTCTTTTTATTAAACAATCTCTGAAGTTTATTTAACGCTATCGTGTTCGCCATATAATTTTTCCGTTTTCCGTCGCAATCGATGTTTTTCCAAATACTTACTACCTATCTAAAGCGTAGAATGGTAACACAAAGTATCAGAAAAGCAAGATATTTTTTTTGCGGCAGAATGTTCCTTTTCCGGGGTTTCTTTAATAATAAAAAGCTATGAAAGTTACAAGGAATTTCGTCGGGTTCGTTTTTCTTTTGACTATTGTTTTCGCGCAGGATTTTCGGTTGCAAAATAATCTCTGGAGAAATCTATGTTCACGTTAAAGAAAAACAAATAGACAGAAAAAATCTGAATCTCAAATTTTTCTTCACCGAGTGAAATAAAATAAAAGAAGCCGTCCGGGTTTATCACTCGAACGGCTCTTCGGTTATTCTGTTTGGATTGACCTGTGCCTTATTTTAATAAAGCCGAACAAGCCTGCAAACTATTTGGAGACTTGCTGCTAGGTCGCAGAGACCTCACTGTAATCATTAATCATAAATTTTTGGATCACCTCCTTTTAGTGTTAGAAAAATCATAAAATATAAAAAACCAGGCGTCAAGAGTTTTCTTCGTGGGCGACAAATTATTTTAAAAACGAAAAATCGGGAGTTGACAACTTTCCGGTGATAACTGATAACTGATAACTGAAAATGAAAGTTGCGGTTCTGGCTGCGGAAGCAGTTCCATATTCAAAAACGGGCGGTTTGGGCGATGTCGCGGGCGCTTTGCCGAAGGCTCTGCGGCAAGTCGGCGTCGATTCGCTGCTGATTACGCCGCTTTATCAGCAAACTAAAGAAACGTTCGTTGAACGTCTGGCGATTGACGATTTATGGGTTGATTGGCGCGGGCAAAATTATCGAGCGCAAGTTTTTTATTCGGAGGCGAACGGCTCGCCGACGTTTTTGATTCACGCGCCGGAATTGTTTTTTCGCTCGTCAATTTACGGTTTTCGAGAAGATTACGAGCGATTCGCGTTTTTCAATCACGCGGCGATTGTTCTTTTGCGGAGAATCGGAAACGCGCCCGATATTGTTCATCTGAACGATTGGCATTGCGGTTTTGCGGCAGTCGAGATTGCAAAACTCAGACGTCGGGATTCGTTCTGGCAAAACACGCGCACGGTTTTTTCCATTCACAATCTTGCATATCAAGGTGCGTTTGGAATGGAAGAGCTGTGGAAACTCGGTTTCGGCGACGATTTTTCCAGAAATGCTTTTTCTTTTGACGGCGCGGCTTCGGCATTAAAAGCCGGACTTGCCGATTCGGATATGCTTTCGACGGTTTCGCGTCGTTATTCCTATGAAATTCAAACGCCGGAGAACGGTTACGGACTCGATTGGCTGCTCCGGCAAAGAAGCGACCGTTTAATTGGAATTACGAACGGCGTGGATTACGACGTTTGGAATCCTGAGACGGATTTGGATTTGCCCGCACATTTTAACGCGCGCGATTTGAGCGGGAAACTCGAGTGCAAACGCGCGCTTCTGCATAAATTCTTTTTGCCCGACATTCCCGAAAAGCCGATTTTTGCCAGCGTTACGCGCCTGACTTCACAGAAGGGGTTTGAATTGATTCAACAAACGGTCGGCGATATTTTAGCAACCGGCGCGTATTTTATCGCGCTCGGTTCGGGCGCGTCGGAATACGAAAATTTCTTGCAGCAATTAAAAAATCACGCGCCTCATCAAGTCGGAATTTACAAAGGTTACAATGAATCTCTGGCGCACCAAATCGAAGCGGGCGCGGATATTTTCCTGATGCCGTCGCGGTTTGAGCCGTGCGGTTTGAACCAAATGTATTCCTTGCGTTACGGCACTATTCCGATTGTCCGCGCCGTCGGCGGCTTAGACGACACGGTTGAAAATTTCGACCGCGTGAATGGAACGGGCAATGGTTTCAAATTCAACGAGTTTCGCGCCGATAAATTTTTAGAAAAGATTTACGAAGCCTTGTTTAATTATTACGACGCGGACGCCTGGCGCGCATTGCAATTGAACGGAATGACAATTGATAATTCGTGGGAAAACGCGGCGCGAAAATATGTGCAGCTTTACCATTCGACTTTACAAAGTTAGAATCTTTCGCAAATTTTTAGGAAAAATTATCCACAGATAAACGCAGACAGGCACAGATAAAATTAAATAAAAATCCGTGTTAATCCGTGTGCATCTGCGGCTAAAATTTGTATTATGTTTTCGTATAAAATTGACGATGAATTAAAATTAGTATTGCCGACCGAACGCAATGCCGAAGAGATTTATCACGTCGTGCTGGAAAATTTGGAAGAACTTAAACTTTGGATGCCCTGGGTAACGGACGATTATTCGATTGATACGGCGCGGGATTTTATCAAAACGAATTTAGTCGAGTTTGCGGGAAACAATACATTTGCGGCTGCCGTCGTGCTTGACGAAAAAATTGTCGGAACAATCGGAATTCACCATCTCGATTCGACGAATAAATCCGCTCAAATCGGCTACTGGCTCGACAGACAGGCGCAAGGCAAAGGTTTGGCGACCAAATGCTGCCGTGTTCTCATCGATTATGCTTTTGACGATTTGAATTTGAATCGCATTCAAATAAACTGCAACATCGAAAACGTAAAAAGTCGCCGGATTCCCGAAAGGCTCGGCTTCAAACTCGAAGGCGTTCACCGCCAGGTCGAATGGCTCAACAACGAATTTCGTGATTGGGCGATTTACGCGATGCTGGCGGAAGAATGGAATTTAGGTGATAACTGATAACTGATAAGTAAAGACAAATCTACTTTTACCTATCAGTTATCAGTTATCAGTTATCAGTTATTATGGTGATTAAAAGCGTTGTTAAAAAACTAATTCCGTCTTCGGTTATGCAGTGGCGCAGGCGTAAAATCGCTGCCGAAAATCAGCAAAAATTCGCGGGGAAAACGGTTGCGGAAACATTTGCCGAGATTTACGAAAAAAATATCTGGGGCGGCGAAAGAAGCGAATTTTATTCGGGCGAAGGTTCAACACAAAAGTATTCGGAAAAATACGCGGAGACAATTACAAAGTTTGTCAGCGAAAATAATATCAAACAGGTTGTCGATTTGGGCTGCGGAGATTTTCGCGTGGCTTCAAAATTTGTTGCCGGCGATTTTAGTTATATCGGCTGCGATGTCGTGCCGTCTCTGGTTGAGCATTTGAACCGTAATTTCGCAAACGAGAAGAATGAATTTCGCTGCCTGAATATCGTTGAAGACGAATTGCCCGACGGCGATTTGTGTCTGATTCGGCAAGTTTTGCAGCATCTTTCCAATGCGGAAATCGAAAAAATTCTGCATAACGCGCGTAAATATAAATTTTTGATTGTTACCGAACATTACCCGCATCCGAAAGTCGCGGTCGCGCCGAATTTGGACGTTCCGCACGGACCGGAAATGCGCCTGCATTTCGATTCGGCTGTCTATTTGGACAAACCGCCGTTCAATTTGCAAAATGTCGAATTATTGTTAGATGTCGAAGCGGAAGAAGGAACACGGATAAAAACATTTTTAGTGGTAAATAATAAGTGGTAAGTGGTAAATGAAAGATTTAAAATATTTACCACTTACCATTTACCACTCACAATTAATTTATGATTATTGTAATTATCGGCGCGCAATGGGGCGACGAAGGAAAAGGAAAGGTTGTCGATTTGCTGGCTGACCGTTTCGATATTGTCGCCCGCTATCAAGGCGGACACAATGCGGGACATTCGGTGTATGTCGGTGAGAAGGCGTTTGTTTTGCGGCTGTTGCCGTCGGGAATTATTCACGAAGATTCGGTTTGCGTTCTCGGCAACGGAATGGTGATTGACCCGAAAGCGTTTTTTGAGGAAGTTGACCAAATGCAGTCGCAAGGAATTTCAATAACGCCTGAACGCTTGAAAGTTTCCAGCCGGGCGCATTTGATAATGCCTTATCATCGCGCTTTAGATCACACTTCCGAAGAACGTCTCGGCAATGAAAAAATCGGCACGACTTTAAGAGGCATCGGTCCGGCTTATGAAGATAAAGCAGGCAGACGCGGCATCAGAGTTTCTGACGCGCTTTCGCCGGAAGTCTTAAAAATGCGAATTGAACGCAATCTGGAAGAAGCCAATCGGATAATTGTTCTTTACGGACAACCGCCCCTTTACGCCGACGAAATTTTTAAGGAAATCTCCGTTTTGGTGGAAAGATTGCGCCCGTTTGTCACCGAAACTTCGCACTTTTTTGCCGAAGCCAAAAAGCAAAACAAAAAAATTCTGCTCGAAGGCGCGCAAGCGACTCTTTTAGATGTTGACCACGGAACGTATCCGTATGTTACGTCGTCGAACCCGACAGCAGGCGGCGCTTCGGTCGGCACGGGAATTCCGCCGCATCATATTACGGGGGTATTGGGAATCGTCCGAACATATGCGACGCGCGTTGGCGAAGGACCGTTCCCGACCGAAATGCTTGACACCGAAGAAGCGACGGCAAACTTGATTCGGCAGCGCGGCAACGAATACGGTTCGGTTACAAAACGCCCGCGCCGCTGCGGTTGGTTCGACGCGGTAGCGACCAAATACGCGGCGGAACTCAACGGCTTCGATTCCGTTGCTTTGACCAAACTCGATGTTCTCGACGCGCTCGCGGAAATTAAGGTTTGCGTCGGATATGAAATTGACGGAAAACGAATAGACACATTTCCGGCGGTTTCGCAGGATTTGCAGAAAATCAAACCGATTTACGAAACGCTCGAAGGTTGGAAATCGGAAACTCTGGGAATCACAAAATTTGAAGATTTGCCGGGAAAAGCGCGTGAATACGTCGAATTTTTATCAAACTCAATCGGTGTTGAAATCGGCTTGATTTCAACCGGACCGGAACGTGACCAAACGATAATTTTGCAAGATTCGGTTATGGAAGGGTGGTTTAATAATTAAAATGAACTGGGAATTTCCGATATGAAACTTGCCAAGCAGTATCTCAATCTGTAAAATCGTAAATTCGATTGGAAGTTAAGCTGTGTGCAAAACTTTCCCGAAAAAGTGGTCCGATAGCTCAGTCGGTAGAGCAAATGGCTTTTAACCATTGGGTCGAAGGTTCGAGTCCTTCTCGGATCACCATTACTTATAAGGAAAAGGCGACTAAATTTTAGTCGCCTTTTTGCTTCAGTTTCCATTTATGTTTCCATTTATACCGGAAATTATTTTTTTGCGGATCGTCGCGGTTTTAACTCACTTGCTTGTTTGAGCGTCACAAAATTAAGGCTGGAGCCGTCTTTTTGCAAAACTTCCAGCTCGCCTTTTTTGGCTTTATTGATAATCGTGTCTCGATGAACGCCGCTCACGTCGGCTGCGAGCTGCTGGGGAATCGCAATCACCGATAAAATTAAATCGAGTTTTTGCTCGATGCGCGCAATGCGTTCGGATTGCTCGGCATCGGTGGCTGGTTGTTCGAGTAATGCCCTTAGAGCTTCTTCGCGCGACATATTGACACTCCGGGTCGGCAGGCAAACAAAAAAGGCTAACCTGCTTTTCTTTTGGAAAGAAAAAGCAGCTTAACCAGGAATGATATTAAATTGTGGGTTGGATTTATGTCAAGAGTGAAATTTATTTATGACTTCGCGGTGCGCTGCGCTCGTGCGGCGCGACGTAAGTGCCGTTTTTCCGGTAGTAACCGTCAACGGAAACAGTTTTATCGTTGTCCGAAGAATTGTTTGATGAATCGGATGAATAACCCCTTGGTAAAACTTTTGCCGGCAGTCCGGCTGCAGACTGCGGAAAGGCTTCCGCCGATTCCGGAAGCAGTTTAACCAGGTCGAAGCGGAGAGCGCGAGCAATCCATAAGTCTCTTTCCGGCAGAAAATGAAAAAATGCGGCGAGTCCGACAATAATTACAAATACAAATAAAAAGTATTTAAGAAAATCAAGAAACGAGCGCGGCGAATCGACAGGCGGTCTTGATTGAATAAAAGGAACATACTTTTTTGAGGGTTTATATTGGGAAAAGGGTTGAAGTCCGCTATTGACCCGTTTTTCATAAGTCTTTTGAGTTAATTTCATTGAATTGATTTTCCTTTTGGTAGGGGGTTCTAGTAGCAGCCAATTCAATAATATCAGCTTGATAAAAGGGAAATCAATAAGTTTTTAGAACTGCTAACTTACTGAAATTAGACTTAATTACGTGAAAATCTACGTCATTATCGGAATTCCGCCTTTCATAAATTATTCATCCTCGTCGAAAGTTTTGCGTAACTTTTGATAATTTTCTTCGGTTTCAATCGGTAACAATTTCAGCTTTTGAAGCGTTTCGATCTGTTCGGTTGTGGCTAGCTCGCAATAATTGTAAAGATGTAAATTATAATATCAGTAACGCCTTTCGTTTAAGATTCTCAGACTGAAACTAAATGTATGGCTAACAACTTCAAGATTGATTCTTTTTGATAATACGGATATTAAAGAATTGTGTTGTTGAGCAACTAATTGAGCAACATATAATCCATTGCCGGATCCGTCCCTGTCGCCGCTAACCCTTACGCCACGTTTGAATATTGATTCGTCAAGAGAATGACTGCGATTTGACTCGCTTATAACGCTAATTAAACATTCACCATTTACAAGCTCAATTTTGATTTGGATTTCTGAATTCTTGATAGAATACTTAATAGCATTTTCTATTAAAACTGTCGGAATAATCGGAAATGTTTTGTCACAAACCTGCACACGAGGTGAAAATCCTGGAGTTGAAGATAAAGACAACCGATTATTCAAGCCTCTGTTACGAAACACTCTTACGCATTTATCAAAAATACGATATGGCTCCGATACCGTTTTCAATGGAAGTTGCGCTAAATTTTCATTCGCCAGAAGTTCAATAACATCAAACTGGCGAGACATTAGTTCGGCAGTTTTCCAAATATTTAAAATATCTCGGGGCGCATCTTCCGGATCGGACGGTGATTCTCGTGAACAAATTCTTTCTGCCTGTTGAACAATAGTTCGATTCAATTTGCGAATCTCATGCAGAGCCATTGAATAATTCTTAACAGTTGCTTCTTCAATACTCATTAAATTTCGCCTCGCTTGTCTTAACTGTGAAATCAAGGTTTTAACTGATTCAAGATCAATTTTATACGCAGGATGTCTTTTGGCAACTATTTTTTCCTGACTACCTCCTCTACGAGGAAAAGGAATGAATCCTGTTAATGCGATTTTCGTTTCGCCGGCGCGAAATCTAATGGTCGTAAATCCAAAAGGACACTGAAAAATTTCCTCGGAATCCTTTTTCATTTTTAAGGTCTGGTAAAAAGTTTTACAAACGTCTCCTTCAGCCAGATGTTTTCTACAGGTTGATGAAAGTGGAAATTGCCACCCATCTACCGGCACGTTTTCAGTCTCTAAATCAACGACAGGGAGTGGGGATATTTTTGAGATCTGCTCAACCGGTTTCAATTTATTCTCCTATAATCGCTTTGAATCCCAATTCGAGAAGTTTATCAATTAATTTTGAGCCGATTTTCTGAGCGCCCTCGCTGCCGAAAAATTCTGCCGCTTTGGATCGTAAATTAGAAGTTTTATTTGTATTTTTCAGGGCTTTAACATATTTGTTTTGCAAATCTAAATCTTCTTCACTTCCGGGTTCTATTCCAGCGACATTTAATAAACCCTCCCAAAGGTTTTCTATACTTAAAGCTCTTCGTAAGCCTTCTTCGATTTTCTCGGTAGATTCTGATATTCCGGCATCCTTTTTAAGACTTCCGTCAGTTAGCGTATAAAATTCAGATTGTTCTATTGTTAATGCCTTTGATGTGTAGGCATAAACAATCACGGAAGGATTAACTCTTTTTATGTATTTGAGAAGAGAAAGTCCTTCATCAGAACCGAATTCTTGACCAACATTTCCGAAATCTAAAACTATAAGATCGTGTGTTAATTGATCAATTAAGGACAGATTATTCCTTTTAATATCCGGTACATAATCAACAGCAAATCTTGCTTGTGTTAGGTCATCAATCAAATCGGGTCGTTCATCATCAATTATTAGGACTCTTCCTCTTTTTACTAAATCATCTCGTGATAAATTAAGCCGTATGTTTTTGATGGCTTTCTTTTTGAACAAAGATGAAAACATTCTCAAAAGTCTCCCTAAAATTATTAGCTTCCAAAACATTTCCGTTGATAACTTAAATAAGTCGGACCAGAAACCGATTTTACTCTTTAGACGGAACCGATTACCGTGGATATTCGTTAAAGTTAATCTCACCTTTCTAAACCCCAAAATCCAAATCCCTAAAACTCAAAGTGAGGGTTTTCCTGCCTGATTTCGCTGCCATACTTTTTTATAAAATCATTCCATTTTTCTATATGAACGGAACGAACGCGACCGCTATCAAATCTTATGTGAACTGTATGTCCTACAGCTTCAGCTGAAGTTAAACTTTTTATACCCACATTGAACTCTTCTCCGTTTATATCGATTAATGTTAATGCCATTATTTTCCCCTAAACTCCATACAAAAAATCAAACTTCTAAGAGCAAATCTTCATCAACAATGGTAGATTGCGTGCTGACTTCGGTTTTTACAGTTTTCTCGCCTTCATAATACGTAAAAACACGACGCAATTTATCGGCATATTGATATATGTCGTTAAGATTTTGAATGGTAACTTTTTCTTCGCTCCGATTTTCATCAAAAATGCCTAGATATTTCTGAGTTCGATTAAAATAAAGTCTGGCGAGCGGCTTTCGGTTGTTATCGTCAAGAAGAATTCCGAAGTAGCTCAAAGTGTCGCGGTGAATGATTCTTTTCGGATCAACAATATCGCGCAAAAGGGATTTGACGATATAAAAACCTTCAAGCTCGTCGGCGGTTGTTTGAATTAAGTCTTCGCGGGATGCAAGCGCATCTTCAGTTTTAGTGACTTCATTTATTTCGCCAGTCATCACGGATTTAAGCCGCTCGTTGATTTTCTCGCTGACAAACTGATTAAACGCTCGCCTGGTAATAGCCGAAAAATATTCCCGACGCGACGGGGTTAAAGCTCCATCGAAAACCTTCGAGGCAAAAAATTTAACTATATCGTCCGATGGATGCTCAATTTCTTTGCCGAGTAATTTTTTGATTTGATGCGTATATTTCAACTCACCGGCGGAAGCGACAATTTCATCAATATTAAAAGATTCTTTGGTCAATTTCTTGAGCGCCGTCAGGGTTAACTCATTCAAATCCGTTATGTCGAATTCGACGAACGGCTTTTCGTCCATCTTGTTGGTTGCTTCAAGATCGGTAAAGAATTTATAAACGATGCCGTTTGTCAGAACTGCAATTCGCGCGTCAGTGACCGAAAAATATCTGAAGAGTTGCGAAGCGTGTTTGACGTTCAAATCGCCACCACAGTGCTTACATTCGAAAAGCATAATGATTTTGTCGTCTTTTTTGATAGCATAATCAACTTTCTCGCCTTTCTTAATTCCGACATCAGCGATGAATTCTGGTATCACTTCGGTCGGGTCGAAAATGTCGTAGCCGAGAAGTTTGATAAACGGCATCACCAGCGCATTTTTAGTCGCTTCTTCTGTTTGTAAAAGATGGCAGAGTTTTTCGGTTTTAGCTGATAAAGATTGAAGTTCTTCAATGAAGTCCATATTTTTAAATTTTGCAGGTGTCTAAAATAAATTTTCGGTAAAGAATGATTTTTCGCGGATAACCGATTAAAGATTGTTTCTTAACCAATCTTGACAATCTTGTGGGAAACTAAGCGTCCAAGCCGATTCTTTCTGCAAAAGAATTACAATAAGTTTATCGTCCTTATCAATATGAGGTAGTAAATAATTCCGTATCTGAGTTGCAGATGAATCACTCTTTACTATCCAAGTAGAATCAAGACAATGCCAATGAGTACTAAATGCACTGCGAATTGCTTTGAGCAATTCAGGATAATTTTTCCGTTTAATAAGATCGTAAGTTATGAGATAGCTTTTCATAATTTTTATCCTTTTATCTACCTAAACCCCAAAATCTAAATTTCTACTTTCCGCTCAAAAATTTAATTTTTCGACGGTCTTCGTAGATTTGCCGCGCAAACTTAACCGGATGGTCTTCTAAAAATTGATGGTCTTTTAATCCTTTTGCCGGAATCATCGCGATAGTTGCAAAACAATCGGCTTGAAATTCGGCTTTTTCGTCTCCTCCTCCAAAGAAATGAATCTGATTAGGTTCTTTGCCGCAGTCAAGTAGGTGATGACCGAATTCGTGGAGAAGAGCAAATAGTCTTTTGAGTCCTTTTAAGCCTCTTTTGATTGCGATATAAGGTTTACCGTCAATAGTTAAATAAGCCGTAAAATCCTGATTGAATTTGACCGTCACACCTGCCGCTTCAAGAATTCCGAGTGTATATTCTTCATCAAAAAATCTTTCGTTAATTCCGTAACAGGCGGCTTTCTCTAAAAGTATATTCACTGTGAGACCTCATAAGTTATTTGCCTTCCTTGGCGGCGCGTTCAGCGCGAACACCGGCAACAAAAAGTCTTACCGATTCGAGAATTTTTTCCTTTTCATCATTCGACCAATTTTCCGCGCCTTGAAAGGCGATGCGAACTTTATCGTCGAAATCAGATGCGGCATTTTCGGGAACAAAAGCGCGCTTTACCGCCTGGTCTGTGTTCAAGCCGATAGCTTTAGCGAGCGCGATAACAGTACTGCGCTTAGTTGGTTCACCGTTTTCTATTCGTGACACGGTTTTGGGATGTATTTCCGCCGCTTCAGCAACATCTTCTTGCGTCTTACCGGCATTTTCACGCTCGGTTTTATACCACAAGCCAAATAACTTCCATTGTTCCTCGTTTGAATTTTCCACTTTCAAAAAGGTTACAAAATTTGTCCTAGACAAAACAAGGACATTATTCTGGACATTTTCCGTTGACATCATTTTATTTAAGTTTTATATTTTTGGTATGGATAAAAGACATTACAACCATACAGAGTTGCAGAAATTTAGAGTGGGATTATTTACCCAAGAGCAACTCGCAAAGCAGTTAAACAAGCATGTAAAAACCATTTCTAGGGCTGAAACAGGCAAGTCGGCATCCTTTAAGTTACTTGCCGAAATAACGGCGGCTTGCGGCAAGTCTGTAAAAGAAGTCATTTACGAAACTCCTTTGGCTGAATAAATTTTTCTATTGAGCTAGACATTTTTTGTTGACTATACCGGACAAATAATGTTACCTTCTTGTTACGTTGATGAAACGTAACGAATACAAATCAAGAATCGAAAGGAAATTTCAGGAAAATGAGAGGTTTAACGCAGTACAAAAAACGAAACGCAGGACGGAATGAAACCCGCGCACTGTGGGCGTCGTTTGCCGCCTCCGCCACCAAAACTTTCGAGCTTAAACAAGTCTATCGTGAAGACTTGCAAACCGGAAGAATTACCGAATCAAGCCGCTCGAAAATGAATGCGGAAATCTGGTTATGGTCGAACGTTTTCTGCCCGTTCCGGTGCTACGCGCTGCCGCAGTCAATTGCGTGGGAAGCGATGGAAAAGGGCGCGGCGCTTTTCACCGAACGGGCAAAATTTTGGATAGAAAACGCGAAGGACGCGCCGACTGCCGCTGCGATGAAAGAAGAAAGAGGAACTCATGACCGGAAGGGAGAAAAAAGGCAGGCGGCATAAAAACTAACGGGCGAAGCGGTGAAGATTTGAGAAGTTTGGACGCCCATCAAATCTTCACCTGAGCCAAATATCCACACTATGGAGGTGCGGACAAATGACCTTTGAAAATGATAATTCGCTCATTGAATTAGAGCAAATCAAACGGCACGAGCAGGAGAATCTGGCGGCGCTCGACCGGATTAGCGGAGAGCGCGGCAAAGAGTGGACCGAATGGGCGAATTTAACGACTATTCGAGAGAAATCCTTAGAAATTTTGGGCGAGATTGACCGCATTTATAAAGACGCGGTTTAAGAAAAATCAAGTTTTCGGGCGATTCGCTAATAAGGAAAAAGCAGCTTAACCGGCAAACCACCGGCGAATCGCCCGGATTAATTTTCAAAATACAAAAATATGTATTTCGACACTACACAATCAATATCAGTCGTCGAGCAATTCATCGAAATTACCTTTCCTTCGATCCGCGAGCGGCGCAAAAATCTCGAGCTGCGGCTCGACACCGACGATTTTACTCGCCTGCTCAACCGCCGCGCCTTCGATAAAGCGCAGACCTCAGCGACGTTGGACGCGCAGACGGCTTTTATCTTCTTCGACGCGAACAATTTCGGTCGAATCAACAAAGACTGCGGACATCAAGAAGGCGACCGGGTTTTGAAGTTCTATTCGAGCGTGATCGGAGAAGTCGCAAGGCGTTTCAAATCAAGTGCGTTTCGTTACGGCTCCGGCGATGAGTTCATAATTATTTGCCGAAAACGATTCGCCGGAAAAATCCGCGACTCCGTTGAAAAACGCTGCACGCCTATCAGTTACGACGATTTTACCGTGTCGATTTCAGGCGAAATCGGCGCGACGCTTGCCGAGGCTGACGCGCTTCTGCAAAGCCGCAAACGAGCGCGCAAATCGCTTGATTCTGCGGCATAAAACACAAAAGGTTCGGGCGACTCCAATCACCCGAACCTTTCTTTCCACTTAAAAACCAAATGGAGAATTTCCGATATGAAAAATATACAACCAAACGATAACAATTTCCACTTTTTACGGTCCGGCATTCGCCCGTCCATTCCGCTTGAGTCGTTCGGCGAAGTTCCGGTTTCAAATTTAATCGTTTTCGGAGGTTTGCAGTCATGAAAAACAACCCGCGAAAACCGACCAAAACCAAACGCGAGAAGGGTGAGTTACTCTTTGCCCGATTATTCGGGAAATTCAAAATCGCCTCGCCCGCCGCCCAAGAAAAAGTCTTGAAGGAAATCTCGAAGGTTATCGAAAACGAGACGGACGGACGCTTGAAAGGGCTTTTTACCGAAATTCGCAATCATTGCGAAACTCTGCAAAAGGAGGTTTCCCGATGAACAAAACCAACCGGGTAATCCGCAAAACGAAAATCAAGCGGGGCGTCCGCGTCGTCTTTATGAACTCTGAGAAATACAAGCGGGTAATTGCGTGGACGACCGGACGAATAGCCCTGAAGTTCATCTTCTTAGGCTCGCGTCTCGACCGTCGGCAGCGCGGCGGAGAAATCAGAAAAGGTTTGCGGTTTTTCAAAAATCAGCAGGCGCAACGATTACCTGCAAGTAAAAAGCAAAGATGCCGGTAATTAACCGATTCAACAATCACCAAACACCAGCCCGAAGCCTTCAAAGATCGATTGAAGGCTTCTCTCTGATTATGAGCAGACAAACCAAAACCGGCGCCGGATGCGGCAGAAGCAAGACGGTAAATTGAAGAAAGCGTAAAATAATGACTGACAACCGAAAATTAACCGGCGCCGATTACCAGTATTTTTCAGAAAATTTCTGTTCCCGCGAATTTGTCGAAGCGTTCAAAATCTTTCGCGCCGACGATGAGCGAGCGGCGGAAATGCTCGGACGCCGGCGCAACGCCTACACGCCCTGGGATTCGGTCGTTTTTCCTCATTACGACATTAAAACCGGAGATTTAATCGAATACTGCTTGAAGCCGGATAGCCCGGAAACCGAACGCCAGCCGGACGGCAGCGAAAAACCGAAGTATAAATATCTTTTTCCGCCGGGGCGCGGAAATATTATTTATTATCCGCCGAACGCAGATTCGCAGTTATTAAAGGACTCGTCAAAACCGCTCGTCATCACCGAAGGTAAAAAACAATTAATTGCCTTAACCAGAGTTGCGACGAACGACAACCCGGCGGCGACCGGCTGGCATTTTTTGCCCGTTGCAATCAACGGCGTTTGGGGTTGGCGCAGCAAGTCGGCGGACGGCGGCGTTATTCCGCAGTTTAATGACATTGCCTGGCAGTATCGCTCCGTCTATCTCGTGTTCGATTCGGACGTAGAAACAAACTGGAAAGTCCGACACGCGCGACAACAACTGGCGCTCGAACTCCAAAAGCGCGGTGCGGTCGTTCATCTCGTTAATTTACCGCAAGGAAATTCGGACGAACAAAAAAACGGGATCGACGATTTTCTGGCGGACTTTGAAACAAGTCACGGCACAGATGCGGCAATCGACAAAGGTCGTGAGTTGATACTCAAAGACGCGCGCCGTTTTTCCGGCGAATTACAGACGAATCTCTGTAATGGCAAGATAACGCTCGGAGCATCGGCGGCAGAGCGCGGGAAATGCCGCATATCGGCGAAGAGCGCGAAAGGCGAAGCGGCGGCGATGGACATCTTCAACCCGGCGGACGCAACGAGGCGCGACAAATTCGTCAAACAAGTCGCCGACGCCGTGCAATTAACCAGCCACGAGAAAAGAGAGATTTCCGCCGAGTTGATTAGTTTGGCGTCGGTGGCGGATTCTATTTTCAGTGGCGGACCGGAAGAGAAAACGAAGAAAGGACAACCGGAAACGATAGAGACTTCTTTCAAGATTTTGAGCGACGGGCGAATCGTTGAACAAATTACCGACGGCTTCGTCGTTTACACGCCGGAGACCGGCGAACACGAGTTCGCCGAGTCCGCTGTCGATTCGGACGGCACAATCTACACGCCGATTGACGATGAGCTTTTCACCAAGAAAGGCGGTATCCAGCTTGCAGATCGATTGACCGAATACGGAACCGAGTCCGAACTGATTAACGATGTCGAAAACTACCTTTCTTCATTTCTCGACTTGAAGCCGCTTTTTTTAAGATTGACCGCGCTCTACATTCTGTTTACTTACATCTTCGACTCGGATTCGATTCTCGAACTTTCTTACTTAAACGCGACCGGCGACGCAGGCAGCGGCAAGAGTCGTTTCGGTTTGACCGTCTGTTTTGCATCGCATCGCGGGCTTTCACTGATTACGCCGAGCGCGGCAAGTCTTTACCGAATTGTCGATAAATTCAAACCGACGCTTTTTCTCGACGAGTTTAACTCGGATGTGAACTCCGACGACGCGGCGGCAATCATTCAGATATTGAACGCCGGTTTTCAGCAAACGGCGCAAATTCCGCGTCAGGTGCAGGCAGCGGACGGCAAATATAAAACGGAGATGTTTGACGCCTTTTGCCCGAAGATTATCGGTTCATTAAAACAAAGCGCGTCGAACGCCTTTAATTCCAGATGTATTGAAATTCAAATGGAACGGACGATCAGAAACGATATTCCTTTGCGACTTTCGCAAAGACATTTAACCGACGCTCTGAATATCCGAAACAAGCTGACGCTCTGGCGAATGCGGAACATTCAAACCGATTTTGACCGCAAACTCAATCAAGCCGAGCGCGAACTCAGGGAAAGCGGGATTATGCCGCGCTCGATTCAAATCAACATTCCGCTGTTCGCGCTGATTAACGACGACGATTTTAAGCGGAAATTTATCGCGCTGCTGAAAGAGCGTGACGGAGTTTTGAACGATGAAAAACAGCGGACTTTCGATGGCGAATTAGTTCAAACTCTGCATACGATCCTTTTTGATTTGGAAGAAAACGGCGCGGCACGCTGGAGCGATGCCGTTCAAACGCAGCCCGCAGACGGCGAGCTGTGCGAACACCTGCGAATCGAAAAAATAGTTTCGATGCTCAATCACGACCGCAAGCCCAAAGACGAATTTAACAGCGGCTACATCGGAAGAAAACTAAGCGGCTTCGGTTTGAGGTCAAAGCAAATCTTAACTCGCAATTCCGAATACCATAAGAAATCGGCGATTTTTTTCGACGCTCACCGGCTTAGAGTAATTTTTAAGAATTACGGCTTACCCGTTCCCTCTGATTTTTACTTAGACCACTTAGACCAAAACGGTAAATCGTTGATAAGTAACGATTTAAGTTGGTCTAAGCAGGATTCCGGCGAGAGCGGCGAACAAAGCCTTTTAGACCAATCTAAACCTAATGAATACAACAATAACGGCGAACGGTCTAAGTGGTCTAAGCAAAATTCGGGAAATGAGGCGGCGGCAAAAACAAATGAAAATAATCAATCGAATTTAGACCGGGAGGTGTTTGAAATATGAGCGCTGTTTTAGAGCTAATGCGAGCTTGTAAAAAGTCCGGCGTAAAAATATCGGTCAACGGTCAAAAATTGAAAATTGACGCGCCGACCGGTTTGCCGAATTCGATCAAAGAAGATTTGCGCCGTCACAAAACCGACATCATCGAAATCCTGACCCGAAAGGTTTCACCCGAGACGCTGGAAAGCGAAACTTTAACGCAGACGCTCAACCGGATGATTGCCGCGGGCGCGTCCTTCGAGACTTCAATCGACGATTTTCAAATTTCCGGCGCGGACAAGTTGAGCGAATCGGATAAGCAATTTCTAACCGTCAACAGATTGCCGATTCTCTGCACATTACAGCAGGGTGCGCTCGTCAAATACCTGTTTTCGCAGAAACCGGACACCCGGCAGAAATTCGTCTCGGAAGTGAACCGACAGGGCGCGAGCTTTGAAGCAGTTTGCGAAATCACCGCCGAGTGGTTCGGTCGGCTACTCGATACGATTCAATAAACTTCCGGTAAATTCTCCTACCAAAATCTATGAATACGAAAACCTTTCACGAAAACTTTAACCCCGCCCGCAAGCAAAAGGTGCGAAAATGCTCAGGTATTTGGTGGAGACGGGCTAAGTTTAATTACTGGCTTTGTCTTATAAGCCTGTGGAAAATCGAGCTTTTAAGACAAAGCCAACATTTACCGCTGTGAACCGGATTGATCCTTCGTTACTTCTGCGAGAGTCCATTCACAAAAAATGGTTGAAGCGGGATGGGAAATTTACGCTCTCGTCAGTTAGAATTTTGTTTTTCCATAGCAATAGTTACACTAATTGAATTATCCCAGGTTGCAGGGATTTCTAGTGTTTTTATCTTGAAATCTGAATATTTAACAGTAATCAAATAATTTGCGCCTTTCAGCAATTCAAATGTATAGATTCCATTGCTACCGGGTTTAAGTTCAGCAGCTGAAATCATACTTCCTTTAACTTGAACAATACCCTCATTATTTTTTAGATCGATTTCGGAAAGATTAGTTAATTGTAATTTAACTAATGTCGTCTCCAAGTTGTTAACCTCACCCAATTGGCTGGAATCTAACAAAAAATCTTGCTGTAGCGCAGAATTTGTCCAATCCGAAAGTACGACTTGATTATCTCCTCGATGAAAAAGAATTTTATTATTTGCCCTAAAATCAATACCTGCAAATTCTGAACTATTTACTACTCTCCGACCTGATTTTTGAATTTGCTGATTAGATTTTACGGGTTTTTCTGTTTCATTAAGAGAATTGCTTTCATCTAATTTAGGTTCTGAGGTTTGGACAGGATAAGTCGTCTCTTCCTTATCAACTGGGGGCTCACTACTCTTCATTTGGCTGTTTTTTTGCGCGTTAACCGGAGTTGATAAGTCGGCAGGGTCATTACCTGAAGAGTGATTTTCCTCATTGGACAATTGTTCATTATTATTTAGATTATTTAGCGAGTAACCAATGATAGAGGTCTTAAATTCCCCCCGTGGTATTGTGGGTTTAGTTCTAGGCAGTTTAGCTACCGGTTCTACCCCAGCGCCTGGGTCTGATTCCTGGTTCAGGGATGGCACTGAAGGCAAGACAGGCTCGGATGGCTGTCTATGATCTACTTGAGCCAAAGAAGTAGGAAGATTATTTTTGGTATAGTTACTGGCAAATATCGCAAAAATCGCGATGCTGAAAATCATAATAAAAAGTGTTTGCAGTAAATTCATGGCAAACGACTTTTTAAGCAACGAATAAAATCTGAAGATTTCCCTTCTTTCATCGAAGTCATCTAATTTTTTCCCAAAAGCAAATAGCAACAATTTATGTATATCGTAAAAGAATAAATATACTTTGCCTCTACTAGCAGTTTTTTGCTTTTTCATATAGTACTCATCAAGCACTGGCAATACGCTCTGCTCGTATTCTGTTACTAAGCAATTGTGATAGTCACAGTAAATGGCATGACTTAATAGTTCTGTAACTTCTTCAATAGACAATTTATCGAAATTCCTATCCCATCTCTTTTTTTCACGACATTCCATTGTTTTACTCCTCTTTATCATTTATTTTATTTCGAATAATTTGCGCCGCTCTAAAAAACAGTATTCTTGCATTTCCGGGACTAGTTTCCATCCTTTCTGCTATTTCATTATAAGAGAACCCTTCATAGTACAACCGGACAATCTCTTGCTGGCGCTCCGATAAATCGGAGACGGTAAATTCTACCTTTTCTAAAAACTCTTTCTGTTCAAAATTGAATTCAGGAGAAGTCGATTTTCGTTCGAATATATCGTCTTGAAAATTTTGACCATTGCACAAATCATCTAGATAGATATGACGATTTTGATCGTGACATTTGAAATAATTAAGGCAGACATGTTTCGTTATCGTAATGATTAAAGATGGCAATGCCCGGTAAGGTTCCGGATTTTCCTTTGACGAGTAATTATATAAATTCTTGCAAATTGCTAACCATGTGATTTGATTCAACTCAGCAACAATAAAAGGGTCCACATATCTTTCAGAGCGTAAATATTCATTAACAGTTTTCAAAACTAACCACTGGTAATTTTCGCGCAAGGTAGAACAGGCTGATTCATAACCTTTGGACGAAACTTCCTCCATCAATTCGACATGTGTATACGGCTTCTCCATACTTCATTACTCCTAAAGTAACCGTTCGATTAATAACTAAAATTGAACTTGTATCCGCACTTTTAATTCATTCAATTTTAAGTTCTGCCAAACTTGCTGCAAACATCTGTAAAAACGAAAGATGTATATATAGAGTCTGTTTTTTTAAAAGCGTTACAAAATAAAATATTATTTTTACTCTTAATTTAGGGTCGATACCCACTGAGATGCCTTATCACAACCTTACGTTACATGTCGGACTATGGATTTTTATCTAATCTTGAATATGATGTATCCAACAATCTCATAAATTAAAAGAACGGCAAAGAATAATTGAATAACTACATAAGCAAAGATTTCTGCAGCTCTACCTACCAACTTAATCCAGTCTTTTCTTTTAGGCTGATGTGATTGTAATGATTTATTTTTTATACTTTTATTAACACTTTTTTGTCGGTTTTGATTTTGCATTTCTTTCATTCTTGTTTTCCTCCAAATATATTGATTTATTTGAAAAGCTTCGTTTTATTCTTTTCAAAGATAAAGAGATTTTATTTTGATTTTCGTTACACAATTATTGTTTGATTTTCGTCTATTTATTAATAATGTTGAAAACATTAGCCAATATTTTGCCGTTTGCTTATAAAAGAAAATTTGCGATTCAGGAAACATTATTTTTGAGTTGATTGCGGAAGCTCGATTGGATCTTTTTAGCATGCGGAAACAATTAAAATGAGACACGAAGCGTGGGACATCTGCAAACCAGAATCAGAAATTACGAACTTGAAAAGACTTCGGAGAATCGGAGCCTCAAAGCGTTTTTAATGACAAAGGAATAGTATGGCTCTGCGAAGATCGTTCACAAATCCGTCTGATGCGCCGGTCGCGTCGAAAAAGGACAAACTCAAAGCGGTGGCGGAGGTCTCTGCAATCCGGAAAAGTGTCCAACTTCAATCAAAACCATCCAACATCCGATTTTGAAGCCGAAAACCTTTTCAATTCTTTTCGTCTTTAATCGTAAAACGCCGATGTTTATTGCCTCTTACTCCAAAATCAAACTTATCGAATCTGTTTATTCACCGGCAATTTCCGGGCGTTTTTATGCGTTTGATGTTGGACACATAGAGGTTGGACAAAATTGATTTTTTACTCCGAAAATTGGACACATAGGCATTGGACAAAACAAAAAAAACAGTGTCTTTTCTCCTAGACTATCTTTAACGGAACTTTTACGAAAACGAGTTTTTTATATGGCAAAAAGAAGACTGGAAATGAATGTTAGGTTATTGCCGACAAAAACTACAAGCTGAAAAAGACGACCGAAACCCGAAGTTTGAAAGTCTTCCTGATGGCAAAGGAATAGTCGAAACAAAGCGGTGCAACGAGAAATGTGTAGCACAACCGCCGGACTTGAAAATGGCATTCGAGAAAAGAAAAGGCAACCCTTATTACTACCGTAAAAAGCGCGTCGGGTGCCGCATTCTCTCCGAATACGCCGGCACGGGCGAGCTTGCCGAACGACGTTCGGAGTTGGACAGGCTGAGGCGCCAAACCAGATTAATCGAAACGCGAGTCGAACTGGAAGAACGAAAAGAAATCGAAGAACTCGACGATAAAATAGACGAAATCGGCAGCATCAACCGGCTGCTGGTCGACGCGCTTTTCCTCGTCAACGGCTACCGGCGACACGACCGCGGCGAATGGAGACGAAAAAGAAATGGAAAAAACGGTAAAACAGAACGGCAATGAAAAAGTCAGTGAGGCGATGGCATTGATAAAGCGCACCGACCGGGAGAATCCGTCGCCGCAGGACATCGAAGCCCTGCAGCAGGTGTTCGCCGACGTGCCGGAGATTTACCGAATGCACGGTAACCTCAATCGTCAGGTTTTTGCTCAGATTCTCAAGAAAGCGGCGGGCGGCTCCGGCTTCTCCCGGGCGGCGGCGGAAAGATACGTCGCCGAAATGAAAACGGAATTGGGATTCGAGACCTCGACTTTTCTGGAAAAGATGCTGATCGAAGAAATCCTGATGCGCTGGGTTCGCCTTCAGGTGGCGGAATATGACCATAAAAACACGACTTACGAAAGTCACGCGCACGCTGCCGGATTGTACAGCGACAAACGGCTTGATGCGGCGCAGAAGCGGTATTTGCGAGCCGTCGAGACACTGGCGAAAGTTCGCCGTTTGATTGCCCGCACTCAAGCCGACGGCGCGCGGATGTATAAGGATTTATTGACGGGCAAAAAACCGTAAAGCCTTTCAAAAATCGGAGAAGACAATCAAATCCACAAGCCGTCAAAAAACACTGTCAAAAAGTCTTAAAGCCTTTCTGTACTTGGTTAAAACAGCTAAATTCCCAGAGCGTCAAAAAACTCTGTTTTTTTGACAGTCAGGTAATTGAATTTGAAATAGTCGACTACGTTCTATATAGCACTTTAGCAAAGATCCTTAAAATATCGGCGAGTTCATCTTCAAGCGGTGGATATGGCAAATCAAACCCACATTCGTTTGTCTGGTATCAATCTCAGCGGTGCTGATATAGCAATCCAGAAGCAAAACTTAGGAGTGACGCGATTGACAGTTAATCATAAATAATATTGATAATCATTCATTTATTTTTTAACCGACGTTTTAAGGCGAGTCTTTTCAAAACAGCCAACTAATTTTTTCCCCCGCCACACCTTATTTTCTTGCTCAAAAAAAACATCTTGTGCATTAATACAAATAGTATTAAAAACTTTAATTCTTTTAGCTGATATTGTTGTTTTATCGTAGGTTAAAGTAGCAGATAAATATACTGGAACTCTATTCTTTGTCATACCGTAATATTGCATCAAAGCCCTAATTTCTTCATTTGTTTTGTCTGGTGAAAAATAAAAGTATTTAGGTTCCGGTAATAACTTAATTTCATCCTGCAATCCATTTTTATTTATGACTAAGGATATTGTATTTATTCTGGGAGAAGGTAATAAAGTTATTGAGTTTAATGACTCAGCATTAACCTCAATTTTAGCTCGGCGCAAATCATACCATTTATCTATTTTCGTAGTTATCTCATAAATACCAGTCGGAAGTTTAATTTCATATTCGCCATTGATATTAGTATGTGTTACAAACGTAGCCTTAGTGTCGCTAAATACAACCTCTGCATTTGGAAATCTCGCTTCTTCAGGAGAGAGTACAACCCCGTTAACTATTGCTATATTTTTGTCTACCTCATTAGTTTTCTGATTGCTTTCCAAGTTAAATATAAAAACAATGAAAAATAACAATAAAGTTTCTATCATTTTATTTACCTCCAAAACAATTTTTACGAACTAATTCTGAATTTGTTTTACTTTGCTCGCCATTATCCTTTACCTCCTCTGGATTATCCCGAGGAATTGCGCCTATAGCATGTAACAATTCATGAATAATTACTGCCCCACGAATTTCTCCTATTCCTAATCCTACAAATCCGCTGCCTCTAACCGTTGAAATAAAACGTCCTTTATCATCTCTGCCAGTGAAGAAAAATCCATTTTTATTAATGGTGATAATACTGGCAGCAGTTTTATTACCATTGTTAAAATAGCTTCCAACGTTTGTAGTAGCGGCACCAATGCCTGGGCTATCAAAGCTACTATTTACAATTTTTCTAGGATCTTTTTCATCTCTCTCTGGAAATTTATTTCCTACGTTTATCAATCCTGATTCCAGATATTTATTAAGTAATTCAAGAGGATTCTTAAATCCATAACTTTCCAATCCTTTAAATAAAGCTTTACAAGAATCTTTATCTAAGGCACTCTTGGCTACTCTTATTCCTTCATCAAAAGGTTTTTCACCGCCATTAGTTACAGCATCAACAAGCAATGTACCGCCCGCCGTGATATTAACGACCGGATAACAGTTTTCTCCGTTCGCATCGCATTGTACGCCTTCACTATAGGTGTCCGGCAAGTTAACTTCTCTGAAATTTGGCGATGATGCTCCGTTGCTCGAATCAAACGCATAACCTCGATTCCGGGCGCTTTCTCGCGCCGCCATAATCGCGCTGATGTCGCCGCCGCTTCTACGGATCGTTTCGGCTTCGCAAGGTCTTGCCGTGCCGTCAACCGGACACTCGCCGGTCGGCGGTCCGACTCGCGCGTCGGTGTATCTACTCAGCCACGGCACAATCTGATCCGGTATGATGATTGACCCGCTCGTGTCCGGCGGCTGCAACCCGATGTTCTGTCCAAGCGGATTCTCTTCGACGCTTTCGATACCGAGATTGAGCCGGTCGTTTGGAATATTCGATTCCTGCCCGCTGGAATCCGTCCACCGTCGGCTCTGCCCGCTGGCGTCGGCGTGCTGCCACAGCGTTCCTTGCGAGCTGAGCGTATAGTCGATACTTTGCGCGATAACCGCTCCGCCGCCCGTCAAAACATAACTTCGCTTGCGCTTGCCGTTATTCTGAACTTCATTGACGACCGCGCCGCCCAAGACGCTCGATACCACATAATAGCCTCGCTTCGCCTGCGCCGTGTTCCAAGTGCCGTTGTTGGCATTCCACGGCTCGGATTGTTCTTTCAATACGCTGCCTGAGGCGTCGCGCCAAAACGTCATCCGGTTCTCTGACGGCTTTTCCCGCTCGACCATCTGACCGCTCGCGTCGTATTTCAGAAGGCTCGATTCGCTGTCTACTCCGTTGACAAAATAGTTCTGTAAAACGCGCCCGTCCGCGTCATATTGCCAGTACTGATTTTGAACGCGGTTGTTTTGATAGCCGTACTGGTAGTTAAAATCAACGCCCCACTGCTTACCTGTCCGCACCGTTTGATTTCCGGCGTAATCGTAACCGTAATTTTCACGAAACGGCAGCTTCGTCATATCCGTTTCCGTCTGCCCGGCGTTGACTTCAATGCCGGAACGCGCCCGGGCAACTCTGCCCGCGAAATCGTATTCGTTCAAGCGGTCGAACTTATCGTCCAGCACGTCGTCAGTTTTCTTCAATTGCCCGTCAGAGTAATACTGGTAAGACGCTTGCATCAGCGCCAAAGCGGTCGTACCGAGCCGGAAACTTGTTGTTTGCAGGCGATTGTTGAAACCGTTTTCCATCTTCAAGCCGTTGCCGTAACTCATCTCTTTGACCGCTCCCCAGGCACGGTATTTTACATCGGTTAAATAGTTAAAACCGTCGTTGCCGCCAACCGCCTGCACCCGTCCGTTTGAATAGTAATTCTGGGTCGTCAGTTGTCCGTAAGGGTCGAGTAAAGTTTTTAATTGTCCGCCGAGATCGTAGGTATACTCGATACGAAAGGAATTACTGCCTTGCGGGGCATACGGCAAACTGTCGCTGAATTGCCTGGTTTCCGCCTTCATTTGCGACAATTGATTGTATTCATAAGTTACATTTCCTATTCCGTCGCTCATCGAGATTCTGTTCCCGGCGTTGTCGTAACCGAATGTTACCGTTGGCGTGTCTGGAACGTTGACATTCCCGCTCGGCGGCTCATAGCTGATTTCTCCGACTAACCCTCTGCTGTTATAGGTGTAATTGGTGCTTGCGCCGCGAGCGTCCACAACCGATTGGATGCTGTCATCAATGTTGTAGTTGTAGGTCGTATAGCCGAGCGTGTTATCTGGTTTTATCTGCACCGGGCGATGTTGAGTTTTTAAGCGTCCATGTCCGTCATAACTCATCAGGGTTTCTTGATGGGTATTATTCGCATTATCCGCTCCCTCGTATTGGATAACCGATACGGCTTGGTCGCGCCCGTTGAATTGGGTAACGGCGGTTGTATAAGGCGTTGTTCCGCCCCAATTCATCACTTGCGTTTTATAGGTTCTTCCCAAGATGTCTTCATAAATTTTTTGGGTGCGTCGTGCCGACAAGGTTGGATCATCATCTCGCGGCACTAGCTCGCCCGTAATAGTAGTTTCTTGTCCGCCCGCGCAGCCGCAGCCTTCATAGCTGATGAAGACGTCCGAAGCATTCGGCACTTCCGAGTCAACGCCGTCGGTATTGATTTTCCTGGTGACTCGTCCCTTCCAATCATATTTTTGATAAGTCCACAACCAGATCGGATTGCCTTGAAGGTCGTTTCCGCGATTATCATCCCCCGCCGGTGTTAAAAGACTGGTAGTTTCATTGACGGAAACATCAGTCGGGACTGTTTGACGTTTGGCTCGTCCTAAGATGTCGTATTCAATCTTTGAACCCGACCAGCCGCCAGTGCTTCCCGGAAGCGAACTTATTGACTGCCTGACTCGTCCCGCGCCGTCCGTCCAGCTTTCCGACACGGCTTCGCCTGCTCCGGCGGTAACTGTCGCAAATGCTTTCGACTGCACGCCGTTTGAAGGATACTCGTATCTCGTATATGCGCCGGTGTTGACGATTGTTTGCTTTTCAAGCCTCCCGACAGTATCGAATAATCTTTCGCTGATTTTACCCTGCGATTGATTTTGCGGCGCCGGGCTTTCAGCCCGGACATCCGCGCCGATGTCGTAGCGGTATTTGATATGTGATGAAAAACCCGCCGGATCAGTTATCGTCGTTGGGTAAGCGAAAGTGTTTCGACTGTTGCCCCCGTCATTGAAGACATCGGTATAGAATATTTTCACCTTGCGCGTTGTGTTTAAGACGCTGTCCGGCGTAATTTGCGCGACCGGCGAGCCGGCAATGTCGTATTCAACGCTCGATGCTACGGTTTCATTTGTCTCTACATTCCAGCGCGTCATCGAAG
>CAXSBF010000037.1:0-34693 GCA_964235785.1 uncultured Pyrinomonadaceae bacterium
GGGTTTCCGTCATTTTAATCGGCATCGCGGCGGCGGCGCATCAAGGCTGGTCGGCTAATATCTTCACGCTCGCCTCGGATATGTTTCCGCGCCGCGCGGTCGGTTCGGTCGTCGGCATCGGCGGAATGTTCGGCTCACTCGGCGGAATGCTGATTGCCACGACCGTCGGGTTGATTCTGCAATATACGAACAACAATTATTTTTCGATTTTCATTATCGCAGGTTCGGCTTATCTGGTGGCTCTGCTTGTAATTCATCTGCTCGCGCCGAATCTCGAACCGGCGAATGTCGAAAACGCTTGAGATGCGCTTGAGAAAAAAATTATTTTCCTTATATAAATTGAAGTTTCGCCGCCTGAATCGTTTTTCGACGGCGAAACTTTTTGCCGTCAATTTTGTTTTGGCATTGGCAGTTTTATTATTAACCTCAACAATTACAAATGCACAGGGAGACATTGTCACGAAAGTTTGGGTCGCAGATAACGGCGGTGAAGGCAAATGGATCGGCGCGAAATTCGGTTTGTTTTTTACCGGAAACGGAAAATTTAACAACGCGGGAACGGCTGATGTCGATTGGTTTCGGTTTGAGTAATTGATTGCTAAAATGGACGTGAAATGACAAAACAAGAAGTTCTAAAAAAAATCCGCGAAGTCGGCATCGTGCCGGTTGTTCGAGCAAATTCGGCTGATGAAGCGAAACGGGCGATTGAAGCCCTCAAAGCGGGCGGCATAGACGTTTTTGAAATAACAATGACCGTTCCCGGAGCGGTTGAATTAATAAAAAATTTGGTTGAAAAATTCGGCGACACAGCTTTAATCGGCGCGGGAACGGTTTTGACGCCGGAACAAGCGCAAGCCTGCGTCGCGGCGGGCGCGAAATTCGTCATCAGTCCGGCGCTGAATTTGGAAACAGTAAAATTTTGCAATCGAAAGGAAATCGCCGTGATGCCCGGCGCGTTGACGCCGACGGAAATCGTTACGGCTTGGGATGCAGGCGCGGATTTCGTTAAAGTTTTTCCGGCTGGCGCTCTCGGCGGCGCAAGCTACATCAAATCTTTGAAAGCGCCGCTTCCGCGCATCGAAATAATTCCGACCGGCGGCGTGTCGCTCGAAACAGCCGGAGATTTTATCAAAGCCGGTGCGAGCGCTGTCGGTATTGGGTCGGATTTGGTTGATTTACAGGCGCTTCGCAAAGGTCGAGAGAGCGAAATTACCGAAAAGGCGCGACAATTTTTAGAAATCGTAAAAACCGCGCGGGCGGCATCGAAATAAAGGAAAATAAGGATTTTCACTTTTTAATTCGCGCCGGTTTCCCTTTTTTTGTTTTGGCATCGCTATTCAATCCGTCATCTCCGTTGGCAACCGAAAAATTATTCATAACTTCTTTTGCCTGTGCTTGTTGAGCCAGCAGAAGATGTTCGCGCATCTTTTGACGGGCGTCTTCCGGGCTGCGCTCGCGGACGGCGCGGTAAATGTGGCGATGCATTTCCGCCGATTCTTTGAGGTCGGTGGCGCGTTTGACGGTTTTGCTGCGGGCTTCAAAAAGGATTTTAGCGACCATATTCATCAAAGCCGTTAAAATTCGATTGCCCGAAGCGGCGGCGACCGTTTGATGAAACCGCATATCGTGAACGAGAAATTGTTCAGGTTCGTCGAGCGAAGCGAACATTCCGGTGATTTCTTCGGACATCGTTGCCATTTGGTCGCCGGTCGCGCGTTCGGCGGCAAGTCCGGCGATGCTCATCTCCAAAGCCAGACGCGCTTCAAACATTTCCTCTGGAGTAAAGCCGTTGAGCGCAGCCATCATTCGCAGCGCACCGCCGTCTAAAATCGGCGATTCGTCGGCTTCCACCACAAAAGTTCCCGCGCCTTGTCTCGATTGCAAAACCCCGACGGCTGCCAGGGAACGAATTCCGGCACGCAAAGTCGGGCGCGAAACGCCCAAAAGTTTGGCTAAATCGCGCTCCGGCGGCAGACGGTCGCCGGAATTGATCTCGCCGCGCTGAATCATTTCCCGAAGCCGCAAAACCACTTCTTCGGAAGTCGTCCCGCGCCGCAATGCGTCAATTGTTTTGAAAAATGTTGAATCGTTCATCTCGTTCCATCGTCACCGGATTTCGTTTTTGTCCATTGCCTCTCGGTCGTCGAATGGTTAAAAACAATATCTTACTCCGCTTCACGAAACTTGTCGAAATACTTTATAAGTTAATCGCGTCTCGAAATTCAATTTTTAACCGGCGGTGTTGGTTTCGGCTGAGTCAAGACAATAGGTTGGGCAAAAATTTTAATTAAAATCAGCGAAAATTCTTTGCCTTTGACGGCTTGAGAATCCTGGCAATTATTTAATTTCCATTAGAATAATACTTTGCTTCATTTTGAATATTCATTTATACTTTTTTAATTTGAATGGAAAAATACAAATAATTCTTTTTATAATAATTTCCAGAAATCCAGAAATAAAAATTTATTTCTGGATTTCTGGAAATTATTACTACCTCGAATAAGGAGCATATGACAAATTTGGAAAATACCGAAGTCCACATTGCTGTAGCCAATAATAAGGGCGGAGCGGGAAAAACATTAACTGTCATAAACCTCGCGCAGGCATTTACTGATGAAGGAAAGCGCGTGGTGGTCATAGACGGGGATAAAAACAGGACTTGTAAAAATTGGGCTGTCCGACGCGGTTCCCAAGAACCGTTTCCGGTCATTACGATTATGGAGTCATTTAAGTATTCCAAGCCAAAAGATATTGTGTTATACGATACTGCCGGAGGAATTGCCGATGACGAAATAAAAGATTTAATCAGGGCTTGTGAATATCTGGTAGTGCCGTGTAAGGCGGATGTACCGAATATGGAAGCATCGGAAAACATGGCTAAATTCTTTCTCGAAAATAATATTAATTTCCGCATTTTAATCAGCGATGCTATGAGCGCCGGAAATTTTGCGCGGGCGAGAATGTTGTCTAATTTTTTTCAGGAACAGCATATTCCGATTTTCAAGCAGATAATTCCGCGCTCGGCGAAAATGGTTGATGCGGGCGACCAGGGTAAAACGATTGGAGACATTTCAGGCGCTCGCTTCATTGCCGACAAGTTTACGGAAGTGGCTTTACAGATTTTGGAAGATGTCGGCAAAAAACAGCCTTCGAAAGTTGCTGAGAGTATGAAATTTACGGGGAAGAATGTTGATAATTCGGCGCGGCAAATTAAAAAAAGGGGCGCATAAAAGCAATAAGGAGAGAAATTATGAATAATTTACCGAAAAACAGCTTTTCACGGGCAAAACAATCAATGATTGAAAATTTGCAAAAAAATGACGAGCTAAAAAGTGATGTTGAAATCGAAGTCGACACTGAACAAAATTCCGCTGAAATTGCCCCGAATATTAGCACAGCGAGCCTAAGCGAAGCACAATCCGATAAATTACGAGAAAACGAGACGAAACACGAAATTTCTTCAAAAAACAAATCTGAGTCAAAGCAACCGGAAAAAACTCTAACGGTGCCGACGGCGAAAAAGACGCTGGCACTGCCGATGATTTATGAGTTTGCGGTCAAAGAATTGAAAGCGCGTCGGAATTTTGCCAAACAGCTTCGCGGCGAAAAAGGAATGGAAACGGAAGAAGACATTTTTGTCGAGATTTTTAAACTCTTTTTCAGCCAGCCGGGAGAATCTTCACACTGCTTGCGCGTTGCTCAAGAGCGAATGGATTTATTAATGAAGGAATCGAGTTACTAATGATAAGGCTTCGACAAATGAAAAGAAATCTGCTTGCCAATCTTGAAGGTTGAAAATCCGTTGTAATCCGCATTGAGTTACTGGAATTTACTATTATAAAAATTACCGGTCATTAATTCTAATGGCGCTTAAGCACCGGCAGAATCCAATTGAAAATCAAAAAAAGCGGTTGATAATAAAGAAAGTTAAAAGGATTAACAAAGCGATTATCAAGATTGCCGGATGAGAATACTATAAAACGGCACTTCTGTTGCATTTGCTCTCACCCCGGCACGAACGCATTGAAGAACAAGCAGTTGATTGACAGATTGAGCGGCAACGAATTGTGAGGGTCGCTGCGGCAAACATCGAGGAGGCTTCAGCCTCGTCTCGAAATTAAATCTTCATCTCGAAAAACCATAAAAACAATGCAGACAGCAGATAGCGCGGTAGGGCAATCACCGGAGAAGGCGAACTGTTTCCAAAATGACCAGCAGGTAAATTCTTCTCTCAAAAGCGGCGCAAACGAATGTTTTTCAAAATAGAATCGCTTCCGCTTTCAAGCCTTTGCAAAATGGCGAATATCGAGAATTCGTATTGGTGGAAAGCCCGCAGCGAAATCTCGAAATGTACTGGGTGCAGGGACGAAATTTAGCCGACATAAAATATCTCAGATAACCTCCGGTCTGAAATCCACGCAATTTAGAGATTTGACGAAGGTAAATCTCCTACAGCATAAAAATAAAGCCGTCCAATCTAATACTAAGTCGCTAAATTTTTTCTTGACAAGATAATGAAAACAAATTAGCATCACTTCAAAATTAACTAATAAGCTTAAAAAAAGACGATATAGAATCTGCCAGCGGAGTTCGCAATCACAATGGTTGTGGATGGCTCTAAAAATTTGTAATTGCGAACCATAGCTGTTTTCGCTGAAATTCTTATTATCAAATTTCAATGATAAGAAGCTGCAAATTTTTATATAAGGATTCACATTATCTCGGTTTTTTGCTTTTTGTTAAAGACTTCTTAATCCTGATTTTGATTCTCTAACGCGTTTAGTTGGCGTTGTTGCTGATCCGCGCCAGCATCGTAAAGTATTTTTTGTTTTTTAAATAAAATCAAGGAGAATTTTATGAAACATTTTATTAAAGAAGAAGAAAACTTTAATGATGTAACGGGCGCAGAATTGGCATTGGCGATGCCGCAGACGGATACGGTTATTTTTACTTCCGAATTAACAACCCCCGCCGGAAACAGTATCGTTGTCACAAAAACGCTGGAACTCGATGAATACGAATACGAAAAAAAGAAGTTAAATTCACGTTCCGCAATCTTTATGGCAAATGCAGCCGTTTTAGCAAAAACTTCTGACGATTTTGAGGGGACAGCGCGAAGGGCATCCAAGTTATCCATCTTTAAGAGCGCACCGGAAGAGTTCGGTGATTTAAACGATTTAATTAAGACTCTTCCAGCGCATGAAGCGATGGTCAAGCACAAACCCAAAATCACCATTCAGCCCGATTCAAATCGGGTCAGCGAGGAAATGAGGAACGTAAAAGTACAAGCTTTTTTATACGCCGCCAGTCGTGAAGAGGATAATGATTTTCACCTTATTATAGGGCGTGACCCGAAGGAAAGCACGAAAGTCTTTATGACGATGGAAATTTCCGGTTTGCCGACTAAGGGCGTGCCGCCGTTCGATAAAAAAACTTTCGATACTTTAAAATCTGCACGCGACGCTTACAAAGGTTTTTTCAAAAATAATTTACCCGGTTTGGGATACGATTTTTATCCTAATCCGGTTCCAATTACCATCGCCGGCTCGCTGTTTTTCGACATGTCTCATGCTAAAGATTCAAGACCCGGACCCTCAAAATTAAGACCTTTTATGCCGGTCGTGTGGGAAGTACATCCGGTTATAGAAATCGAATTTAAGATTTGAATTGTGATTATCTTTTTCTTCGAGGAGATGAACATATGCCTGAGCCGCCCGGTGATAATACGGAAAAACCAGATGAAGGCGACATTCTTCTGCCCGAGAATTCAGAAGAAAAAACTAATCCTTTACTGCCGGATCCCGACAGCATCGTCGCTGAAGTGACTTTTACTTCTCCAAAAGGGAAAAAGATTAAAATCATTAGAACCGACGAACGTGACGAATACGAACAACCGTCGGCAAAAAAAGCGGGGAAGCGACGGCGGCGCCCAAAAGATTAAATTTTGAGCGCCTCGCCTCCGATTATCAACTCATCGTAAGCATTAATTACCGGTTTCTTCGTCGGAAAATTTATGGACATTTCAATATTTTTGACGGCTTTCGTTATCGTCTTCGTCGCGGAAATTATAGGTGATAAATCTGTTTATACAATAAGTTCTTTGGTCACGCGCTTCAGTCCGACGGCGGTTTTTTTAGGTTTAACGATTGCATACGGTTTAAAAATGCTGGTCGCAGTTTTAATCGGACAGATTTTAACCGAACTTCCGCTGTGGTTATTAGGCGCAGTCAGCGCAGTGACTTACTTTGCCACGGCTTTCGTTTTGTGGTTTAGGAAAACCGATAAAATCGATTCAAAGTCTCCGGCGGCGAATTTTCCGGCATCAGCAGCAGTTTCCTTTGCCTCAATTTTTTTTATCGAATGGGGAGACATCGGGCAAATCTCAGCCGCGACGCTGACGGCACAATATAAAGCGCCTGTCCTGATTTGGATGGGCGCGACCTCTGCTTTGTTGGTAAAGGGAATTTTGGCAATTTTTCTCGGCTTGGCATTACGGCAGTATTTTCCACGTCGGTTTGTTTGCTATACGGCAATCATCTTATGCGTCTTGATGGGGTTTTCATCCCTCTGGCAGATTTCAAGCGGTTGAGTTTTGAGCGTCCAAAATAAAAAGACTAATTTTATGCAGGTGATAACGCATGTGTCAGGGATGGAAAAGTAGAAAATAATAAACGCTATTTTCAAACGAAAATGGCGAGTTTCATAAAAATTAGGAGGTAAAAATATGCCGAAAAAATTAAATTCCGAGCAACTTCGTCAACAAGTCAGTTTCGTTTTCAAAGGAACCGTATTAAAACAGGGTGCGGCAACAATGTCCGCAATAGCGGTAACAAATAAAACTTGTGTCGTAAGAGTCGACCAGATTATTCAGTGTCCTGAGATTCTGACCGATTACTCGGGACAGGAAATAACGGTCCAATTGCACAGTACAAAGAGTATCAAAATCGGAGAATCGTTTCTTTTTTATACTAACGGGTGGGTCTTCGGCGAGACCCTAGCTGTTCAATCAATCGCCCATGAGGCGGTTCCGGCAGCGGGCGTTGCCTCTCTAAGCGCTTCGACGGACCCGGTAGCAAACTTCGCGGTTAAAGAATCTCGTTCACGGTTTGAGACGGCTCGGGCGGTAGTCAGCGGGCGCGTAACCGCCGTCAGGATTCCTTCCGAAGAGAAGATGGCGCCGATGACTATGGCGGTCGGAATTGATGGAGGCGCCTCGTTAACCAAACCGGTCAGCGAGCATGATCCGTTAATTAGAGAAGCCGTCGTCACCGTTGAAGCTCAACATAAAGGCAGTGACGTGGGCGATGAAGTCATTGTACGTTTTCCCAGCAGCACTGACGTTAGATGGTATAAAGCACCTAAATTCCGCCCCGGACAAGAGGGTTTGTTTATGCTTCATAATCAAGAGTCCGATACCGCCACAACCAACGAAAAAGCTCCGATCGCTGCTTTAATGGCGAAAGCGGAAGATAAGGACAAATCTTTCGCGGTTATGCATCCGAATGATTTTCAGCCGTTGATCGAGTCGTCTTCTGTTGAGCTGGTCAATAACTTAATTGAGCTGGGTGCGGAACCGAATATCCTCGGAATCGAATAACAACGGAAATTGAAATATTTTAGGAGTGAAAAAATCTTCTTGAGGAACGGACTTCGGTCATCGCTTTTTCACTCATAGTAAAAGTTTACAAGGTATCTTATTACTTTCTAAAGGAGTTTTGAATATGGCGGCAAAAAAACAAAGCGGTTCGAAAAAGGTCAAAGGCGGAGCAAACAAAACAACATCGAAAAAAACGGCAAATACAAACAAAGGCGTCGCCGCAATTGGCACGGTGTTCCTAATTAACATGATTCCCAAAGCTTTGAGCAGCGAATTCAATCAGGACAGTGAGCCTCATTTGACCGTAAATCCAGTAAATACATTTTTGAATTGGCAACAG
This sequence comes from uncultured Pyrinomonadaceae bacterium, assembly GCA_964235785.1. Classification (GTDB taxonomy): domain Bacteria; phylum Acidobacteriota; class Blastocatellia; order Pyrinomonadales; family Pyrinomonadaceae. The sequence continues at coordinate 7,938 of CAXSBF010000037.1, forward strand.
GAGGCAGTATGACTAAAGAATTAACGGAAAAGGAATTACTGAAAAAATCGAATTTTGTTTTTTGTGGTACTTTGATGAAACTTAACGCCGCGACTCTGGATGGTATGCCGATAACTTCAAAAACAGCAGTTGTGTGGGTCGATAGTATAATTCAGGCGGCGGAAGTTTTTGAGTATTATGGGGGAACCGAAATTACTGTCCAACTCGAGAAGCGTGAAGTTGTCAATCCGGGACAGCAAGCCATTTTTTATACGAATAGTTTGGTTGTCGGTGAAAGCTTAGTTGTACGGTCCATCGGTCATACTCTGCTCAAAGAAAAATCGTCCGCTTCGGCGAAAAGCGCTGAACCCTCTTTGTCTATACCTCCAATTAATGGACTAAAAAAGCAGATTGCGGGAGCCGACATGGTCGTTACCGGGCAGGTTGCCGACGTTAAGATATTGGAAGACCAGAACAGCGAAGAAGGAAATCTGACGACTAACTCCCGTTTTATATCCGAGCATAATCCAGTTTGGCAGGAGGCTACTATTATAGTAGATCAAATTGAAAAAGGCTCCGGCACTTCACGGAAGCTAAAAGTTCGCTTTCCCCAAAGCACCGACGTCAGATGGTACGCAAGCCCAAAGCTTCGTGCCGGGCAGGAAGGTATTTTCTTATTGCAAAAGCCGATTGATAAAACCTCTCCTGACGAATCGAAAACCGCGAAAGCGCTTTCGAAAAAGAATCAAGTCTCTACCTATTACAAGGTGGTTGAACCCGGCGCCGTCCAACCCTTAAAAAATATAGAAAAAGTTCGGTTGCTGATTAAGGAAACCGAGAAGTGAAACGGCACGCTTATGACCATGCATAATCAGTGAAAATAAAAGTCAGGAACAAAATCACACCCAATTTTGCCGCCCGGTATGGAATAGACGGATTATGTCGCCCGGCGCATTCTCCGGCTCAGCTCTGCTTGATTTACGACTTCTTCCACCAGCGCTGATTCCAATATCTCAGATTCTACTTCATCACTATCCAAGAATCTGTATAGCAAATCGCGTTCGCCCGAGGTCATATCCCGCGTCACCGGCATAAACCGGAATGATTCAAAATTGGCTGGGTCGGTCATACGTTTAAGCATCGGACCATATGCCCTAACCTGAGCCGCGTCGCTGAGGTCGAGCCAATTATCCATACACGGCGCCATCGCATTCCAGTTAGCCAGGCAGTATTTATAGACATTTGCAAAGGTCGGCGGTACATTGGCAAGCGTAGCGCTGTCATCCGGATAAGTGCGAATATACATATAGGTCGTGAGCTGAGGGTCTATCGACGTTAGTCCGGTGTCGTTAGGGTCTAGTATAAAACCCGGCACCTCGGTTTGACCCGGACTGTCCGCGCCTGTGACCTCAAACGTCGCAATACCGTCGGCATTCGTGACCGCGGAGATAGATTGGTAAGGACTCGACCCGCTCAGCCCCATCACCACATTAATACCACTGCCGACAGGGACGCCTTTATCTAAGACCAGCACATCGGTTTTTCTGTTTTCACCATAATTGAGGTAGAGATTAGGATCACACGGGATAGCGCGCAGCGCCTGCTCTGCCAGATAGTAGCCCGCACCAGCCAACCCGGAAGCGGCAACGCCCGTCATTTGCAGAAGACCCGTCTTCGCCGCGGCAGACTGATTGGCGTCAAGTTTTAGAGTTACAATGCCGGCTGACGCCAGATAGGCGTCACGATTATAATGGTTGTAATCTATGGTGCCCAAGAGTGTACCGTTATTGGATTCTACGGCGTAGAAGCTCAGCGCGCCCAGGTCTTCCTTTGTCCCCTGCAAGTCAATTTCGGAAATGCTGTTGGACAGGTCAACCGTCAGATTATCGCCGTCCAGTCGAGCGTGAGCCGTCGCAACATATTGGCGAATCCAGGAGCCGTTCGGATTTAAAGTTTTAAGCGCGAGCATCGCCCGGTCGCCCGGTTCGTGAGCCGGCTCTCCCTTGCGCCAAAGTCCGACGACGCCGACAATCCTGCTGCGTGCCGGATTCGGCTGGAATCCGCCGCCAGCCAGCTTAGCGACCAATTCGTTTTCACGCGCGGTGATTTCCGAATCTGTTCCAGCGCCGTAATAATGCGTCGCATAGGCATTGAACTGTACGGTTAAGCCAAGAATTTCATCATTATCCAGGGCAGCCGCCAAAGCTTGCAGCGCCGGAGAATCATACGCGTCTATTTGCAGTCCGTCCGACTTTGCAAAAGACGTCTGCCAGATTATCGAGGCGACACTGGCGGCATAACCGTAGACCGAACCGGATAGTCTGTTAAAATCTACGTAACGGGCTGTTACCCGAGATGTGCGAGGAGCAAGGATGCGGCATCCGCCATCAATACCCAATGACATTTGATCGAAGAAAAGCTGGGAGGTGAAAGAGCCATAAGGCTCACAATCGACCAGCATACCCGAAAAACTGACGGGGCTGCCGACAAAACTGTCATTCTTCTGAGCGCCGCTGCCTAAATCGACGCCGTTTATTTCGGTATCAAAGAAATTTGAGCGATGCGTGCCCTGCGGATTCCAATTGCCGATGCCGCCTTTTGAACGGCGCGGGACACTTTTACTTGATGCGGCAAATTGCCTAAACTGCTCGACTGCCGCCTTAGTCGGACTGACTTCCGTCCAACTGGTTATTTCATCATAAAGGTTCGAGTAATTGTTGGTAACTATCGGGTCCCAGCTTACACTGCCGCCGAAGATAATTCGAGGTGTTTCGAGTACGCTCATAATGATGCTCCTTCATTTTCAAAATCAATATAGCGAAAACTGGGTCCGGCAACCGAAGCGCCGTCAGCCAGCGGTGTAATCAGGGCATGAAGCGCCGCCCTGCGCAGGTCGAACATTGCCCGGATAGCGTTGCCCAGTCGTCCGGGTTCACCATTAAATGCCCTTTGCAGCTCGTTAACCATTGTCGTAAAGGCGAAAGTACAAGCCGTTTGAGCCATCTGCGCCGCCGCCGGCTCTTTTGAAAAATCATGACTTTCGGGGTCGGTAATAGCGGGATAAACCGCGCTCCAGTCAATTCCGAGCGACGCTCCCCAGGCATATCCGACGCTGTTATCGGCTTTTACCAGCACCTGATTGCGATAGATTTCCTGAAATCGGTAAAAATGCGCCACTTCATTCTGGAAATCGAGCGGGCTGCCCGCCGTCGGCGACCCTTCGCCCTCCGACACAATATCGCTTATCGCCTGATGCGCGTCGTCATAATTATTGACTGCGAAAAGCTGACCCTGAAAATATTGGGCATCCGATATTTGATTACGATTGGGCGTCCAGGCGCTTGCCGGAAGCTGCTTTAGCGCGTCGTCCAGCCTGAGGTAATATTCGCCGATTGTGACCGGCAGGCTTACCTCTATCGCCGACAAGCTCTCCAACTGCGGCGGGTCTATCGGATTAACCGGAGTCTCGATGTCCATCCCCTGCTTCATCGCTTCTGTTGAAAACGCATAAAGATGAATTTTCAGATCGCCTTGAACATCGCCGGGAAGCGAACCGGGAAATGACGGCGGAATAATTGCCGGATCGCCGCCGATGGCGTTCAATATATTGCACGCCAGGCACATATGAATCATTTCCTGTCCGACAATCGTGTCGATACGGCTGACGGCGGCTGTATTTTTACCTTCAGGAATTGAAAATTTAGCGTAGAGATAAGGCGGCAGTGTCGCAAACTCCAGCTTGATGGCGGCTTGAATCAGGTTGCGGACATCGTCTATCGTTTTGGGAACTTGCCATAACAGGCGAATCATAAGCGTTTCCCCCAATTATCAAATTTGGCTGTTGACTATATACTATTTATTAATCCGTTACAAATGAAATAAATAAAATATATTTGGCTGTATGCAAAAAGATGATAGTATTGATTCCGAAAAAGAGCATTACCGATTTCTTATTAATTTCCGAGAGCGTGTTTGGGAATTCAATTTTGCCGCAACGCCAGCGTCTCGTTGGCTGAAATTGATGGCAAGATGCCGCTCGCGCTTAACTCAAAATGGAGTTTACTGTCACGAAATTGATGGCAATTCGCCCTTCCGACCGCCGGCAAGATAACGACGCCGCATTTTCCACCCAGTGTCTGAAAAGGAGCATCATGAATATTTTATATGGAACGGAAGTATCTTCGATGAATGGCGACGCGCGTCATCCCGCAAAACCTTGCAAAATCATATCTATCCTTATTGTCCTTTCCGCCGTAGCGCTGCTCGGACTGGCGGCTTGTAAGCCGGCGACGGATACGACATCGAAAACAAACAATGCGGATAACACGCTGAAAACAAACAATAACAGTAACAACAGCAACAGTAATATCGTTTACAATACCTACGGCGTCCACAATGATCCTGACATCAGCCCTTGCGCCAGCCCTGATTGCGTTTACAAGCGCGGACCGGGTGAGCCGGCAGACCCGGTCTATCCCGAATATTGGGTGTCGAACTGGAATATGTATCGGGTGCATAATAATTATTCTGAAAATCTGCCGCCTTATGACGGCGCTCCTCCGGCGGCGCTCAAGGAAGGAGTCGATTATGAAAAGTCCTCCGGCACGACTTATTATGATTCCACCTGGACGGGAACGGGCGGCGAAGGCGCGATGATGGAACATTACGAAGGCAGATGTCTGCCGATTTTCCCCATCTCCAACCAATTCACCTGCTCGTTTATTTCGCTCGGCAAAATCGCCTTTTTTGTCACTTACGAAAAAGATCGTCCGCAAGGCATGCCGCCGGTTTGCCTGTTCTCGAACTTCAACCATCCGCCGAAGCGCGATTTCATCAAGCATCTACCCTATAGTAAGGAAGACAGCGCGCAGATTGGCGCGGGCGGTCAGGGCTATTCTTTCTGGATTTCCGCAAGCGACGGAAAGCCGATGCAGGCGGGCGTGAAGCCCGACCGCACTGCCGAACAGGATATTATGTTCGGCTACGGCTTTGCGCTCAAGGACGGAAAAATCCAGCCGCAAAGCTTTTACTTTTCAGGCTATCCGGTTCTGCCGCCCGACAGCAATACCCCGTTTGCCCCGTTCGTCAGCCAGAATTACACCGATTTCAAGGAAGTAAAGCCTAATCCGGCGGAAACCTGGGACCAGGTCAATAAACTCGATCCAGCCACTCTTCCGCAATGCCAGTTGTTCAGCCCGCCGACAAATCCTAAATTGTCGGCACAGGAAAAACAGGCGCCGACCTGGGGCGACATCGGGCGATGGAAAAAAGCTGGCGCGAAGTAAATTCTGCCGAAATCATGCTATCCAACGTATTAGTAATTATTAATTAATATTCTGCCTAATGACGATTGTGTTGTTATCGGGGTCTTGGAAAAAGGCGAAGTAGTCGACGTATCCGGCGTCGGATGTGTTTTCGATGATTTCCCCGACGGATACGCCTTTTTCTATCAGAGATTGCCGCACGGATTTGATGTCAGAGACTAGAAAAGTAGGCACTGTGCCGGGCATTGTGCCGGGGTCTTGTTTCGGCAGAGGCGTGTAAATATCTTTATACAAACCGATAGCGATATTCTTGTCTAAGCCCGGTAGATTAAGCTGTAAGTAGGATTCGTTCAGATAACAGCCGCCTTTATTAATCGTGTAGCGTTCGTCCACGACAAAGCCCAGAATGTCGGTATAGAAACGTCGCGTGGTTAAAATATCGCTCGATGATAATTTTACGACGAAACCCGTGTTATCCATTTTTCAATGCTCCGCGCTCGATTGGCGTCAGGTCTTCATCAATAACAAATTCAAAACTGGGACCCGCCGTAAATTTGGAATTATTCGGATCCGGAAGCGCGAGAAGCTTGAGAGCATATAATCTGACCGAAAACATAAGCCCCATTGCCGCATTAATTTGCTCCGGTTCTCCATTAAAAGTGCGATGCAGACTATTTAATAAACTCGTATATGAATAGTTGAATAATTTGCTGTTTACGTAAGCTAAGGAATTAACCGGATAGTCGTTCATCTTCGGATTTTCCCGCATATTTGGAATTGATTTGTCGTTAAACGGTATCGGGTCGCCGGAATAAGAATATCCGCTCTTTGCCTTTTTATCCCTGACTAATTTTTTCCCTTTAACTATTTCCTGAAAGCGATAATAATGCGCAGGCTCCGCCGTCATCGTATCGTCGGGATTAATAAACGGGTCGATGGTCGAGCCTTCTCCCTGATTTACGATAATATCGATTCCGCGACAGGCTGTTTTTTCGTTCGTAATCGGGAACAATAATTTTTTCGGGAAAAAATTTTCAAACGTCATCTGATGCTCCGGATTGCCGGTAAAAATAGTCTTGCCTTGTTTCCCGGCGGCTTTTTCCAATTCTTTGATTCGCCTTTTAATTTTGTCGTAGAACATACCGATTGTTATCTGCTTATCAGTTAACCCCTTGAGCTGTAGCGCTTTAATATCAATCTTGTTTTCCGGCTCTTCAATCACCATAAAGACATTTTCGACGAGTTCTTTTGAAAATTTGGCGATAGGCACCGTCAAATCGGATTCGACCGTTCCGGGTAAATTGCCCGGATACTTCGGAATAACCGACGGCTTATTTAATACGGGGCTTCCGCCGATGGCATTCAATAAATTACCGGCAATGGATAAATGAAGCATTTCCTCGCCGACTATCGAGCCGACCAGATTTGAAATATCGTCGTTACCGGTATTATGCAAAGTAAAATTTGCGGTTAAATAGGGCGGAAGCGTCGCGTGTTCGAGCTCGATGGCTAGCTGCACGGAGTATCTCAAATCCTCAATTGTTTCAATCGTTATGTCTTTAAGAAATATCATAGTCTTAGTATTCGAATAATTTTATGGTTTTCTGATCGTAACGCTCTTTTTAGTTCCTTTTGCCGCCAGCACGCCGTTAAGATAATTGATAATCATTTGCTGCTTATCGCGCGACAAATCTCTGGTTACGGGCATATAGTTCGGGTCGGTTTTCTCTTTGCTGAAAACGAATTTTAATATTTCCGCGTTGGCGTCAACCACATCTTTATTCGCCAGATTAAACACGCCTTTCGACATCAACGGGTAAAGATTGGCGTATTGCTGCATTATCGGCTGAATATCTTTCCAGGTCGGTTTTTTTACGACGGCTTTCGGAACACTGTCAAACACGAGAATGCTGACAAAATTATTGGGATTAACAGCGGCAAGAGTGGTCGGAACAATTGACTGGTTGTAGCTTACGCCCTGTGAATAATCTAAACTGAAATCTGCCGTCGCCTGCCCTTTGATGTAATACCATAAAGCATATACCTGCCCGTCGATAAATCCTCTCGGATTTTTCGGGTCGGAGGCGCTTACCTTTAAGGTCGCTTTGCCGGCTTTGTTGGTTACGACGCTCTTTTTAAAATCCAAAATATTCGGCGTAGAAGTCGCCGGACTTCCGTTTGCTTGTCCGATAATATCAATCAGATACTTCTGAAACTCGCAGACAATCGACTGCCCGGATTGTAGTTTTCCCAGATGAGACGCGTAAAAATCAATCGTCGCGTCTTCTCCCGGATTCATTCTGAAAACAAACTGGTCAGCCCGCACATAATCGGGGACTTCTTCGATTAAAGAAGTTTTTCCGTTCATTATGGCTAACGGATACGTTTGAGCAAGCGTTATTTGTTCGCCTGTTAATTTGACTGAAACGATGCCTCCGTTTTGTTCATACCAATTTTTTGAGTTGTAATTAATGGGTCCTAAAGTTTCATAATCTTGAGCGCCTTTGTTGACCGCAAGCGTGAGCTTTCTTGATTCTAATATTTTACCGTCGGCGCCTGTCGTCATCAGACTGTTACCCAAATCAAGCAGCACTTGTTGAGTATTCTCATCGACCAGAGCGGAAGCTATATATATTTTATTATCCGGTAAAGGTAAATAACCGGGTATATGCCAATTTAAAGCTAACGCGGGAATGAGCTGTCTTCCGATTGTAAAATGTTTCGGCTCTTCCTTTTTTGAAGGTCCGATACTTCCGACAACTCTGCCGAGAGTAAAGCCGGACGACGTATTGTCCTGAGAATATATATCGACATTAAATTTGATGGATAATCTATCGGGGCTTTCCTGTTTCAATTCATCGAGGTATCGTGATTTTATCTCCGGAAAATCAGTCCATTCCAGATTATCGATAACTGATTGGTAGGTAGCGGACGCGCCCGCGCTTTGCTGCAGAGTATTTGAGCGAATCCACCAGATGCCGGTGAACGCGACCGGCTCAAAATCTCCTTTAACCAGACATTTTTCGCCGCTGACAATTCTGATGACCACGCCCCATAGCATCGAAACGGATTGCTGCTGCGGGTCGAGGTCAACGATTTTACCAGCCGCGCGGCTGTCGGCATCCATTATCCACATACCGATAATCGGGTCCTTCTTCGGGTCGGTAACGGTCGTTCCGTCTTTATAAGTGACGCTCGTAACGGTGCAGCCGAGAAAACGCCAGGCGGCGGTTCCCTCAGGATTCCACCAGCCGTTCATATTATCTGCATCATTAAATTCCTGATAATTTGGTCGAAAAGTTTCGTTGTCGAAATGATACGGGTCGTTATTAACGGTTGAAGGGTCGGCTTGAAATTGTCCGGCAAAAGTCAATCGAGGCGAATTTAGATAAGACATAAGTATCCTGATTTAGTTATTATTTGAAATTATTTTTGGAAAAATGTGTTCCACACTATATAGATAAAGGATATTAATGTCAAAGTTTTTTTGAATTATACTCAGGGAAATCTAATTTACCGAAATCGGATATATAACTTGCCAGGTTTTGGCACATATACTATGCTACCAACGAACTTGATACAAAATTGAATATCTTACCGAAATAAAATATCCCAATGAAGAGGCAAACAAAACTTCTCATATTAATACTGAATATTTTTCTTCTGTTTTTCGCAACTCCGTATCTAAACGCACAAACTACCTCGACAATCGAAGGAAGCGTCTCAGACCCGCAGGGATTGAGGGTTGCGGGCGCGCAGATTTCGGTGTCCAGCCCGTCGCTTGCAATTGAACGGACGACGACGACTAACAGCGAAGGATTATACGTATTTCCGGTGCTGACTCCCGGAAGATATATTCTGACAGTCTCGCATCCGGGATTTATGAGCGTTGCTTACGAACTCGAATTGTCGCTGAACCGTACTCTGGACTTTGGAATTACGCTCACACTTGAACAGGTTCGAGAAGAAGTCTTGATTAAGATAGACGATTTATCCTCGGATGCGACCACTTCGACTTCAGCCGTCGCCATCAGCCCGCGGCAAATTAGGGAAATGCCTCTGAATGGGCGCAATTATCAAGACCTGATGCAGTTGGTCGGCGGAGTCGCCGTTAACCGGCAATCCGATCCGGGTTCCGATTCTAACGTGTCCGTGCTGGGCGAGCGCGGCGGCAACACTTTGTATTTGATAAACGGGCTTTCAAATCAGGATATGTTTAACGGCGGCGCGGCGTCGTCATTCAATCAGGATACGATTGCCGAATTTCAAGTAATGACCGCCGGATATAAAGCGGAATTCGGGCGCGGTTCGGGCGGCATTGTTAATGTAATTACCAAAGGCGGCACCAATAACTGGAGAAGCTCGCTTTCACTTTTCTACCGCAACAATATTTTCGATGCCTCGAACATTCCCGAAACGGAAGTTCCCTTTTTAAGACGCTCGGACGTGGCGGCTTCCGCGGCAGGTCCGATATTAAAAAATCGTTTCTTTTTCTTCGGTTCAGCCGAACGCTTCGCGGAACGCCGCCAGTTGAATTTCGTCTTCCCTGAAAATACGCCGCGAAGCCTGCGGGAAAGCGAGAGCAGATTTGGTAATTTAATGCAGGACACAGGGACGCGCCTGTTTACGAGGTTTGACGAACAGTTCGGACGGCATCGCTTAAAACAGGTGTTGAGCTTTACCGACCAAAGACTTTCGGATTATTTACCTTTATCACAGGCAACAAATCTGCCGTCAACCCGGCAGAATTTCGATTCCCGCCGTTTAATGCTCGGGATGACCGACACAATTTTATTCGGCAGCCAAAATAGCCCGTTTGTTTTGACGCTGCGCGGACAGTATCGGCGCGAACCGTCGTCCGTCGAGCCTTCTCATCCCGAAGCGGGAGCGTCAACTCAACTGGAAATTTTCAGCAGTCCAACGACGGGCGGATTTTTCGGAGATTTAGGTCAGGTCACGTTTGGCGCTCCTTTTACCGCTTTGCGGTTAAAGCAAAAATACGCTTCAGCCGGCGGCGATGTCGCCAGCTATTTCGACCGGCACACTTTAAAGTTTGGCGGAGACTTTACGAGCGTGCGCGTGAACGGAATTGAAGCCAACCTTTTATTTAACCTTCTGTTTGCCACCGCCGAAGATTTCGACCAATTCGGAGCTGGCTATTCGGGTTTATTTACGCCTCGCACGCGAGGCGGAATCGGTTTAAACGATAATCGAATATCTTTAAAAAATAATTATACCGGACTCTTTGTTCAGGATGATTGGAAAATAAGCGGCAGTCTGACGCTAAATCTCGGTCTGCGCTGGGATTATGACTCGGCGTTTAACTCAAAGGGCAATCTTTCGCCGCGACTTGGTTTTGTCTGGAGAGCCGCGCCGAAAACCGTCGTGCGCGCCGGATGGGGAGTTTTTTACGACCAAATCCGGCTCGGACAGCTTCGCGACATTCCGGCTTTCGGCGGCGCGAATATCACAAACGTCCAGCCGGTTTCCTATCCGAGACTTTTTTACGGCGTTCCGACCATCGCCCCGATTGTCTTCGGATTGTGTCTTTCGCCGAACCTGACGGATGCTCAAATTGCCGCCACGGGCGCAACCTGCCCGCTCGGTCCGCTGCCGCTTACCGGAGTTGACCGGCTGAGTCGCGTCGTCTCGCCGGGACATACGCCGATACCGGCTAATTCGGTCCTGACGATTGAAAATGTGCAGGCGTTAAGCGGCTTGACGCCTCAGCAGTTTCTCGACCAAGCGAGCGCCGTCATCCAGCGTCCGGCGGGTTTCTTTTTCTGGGGACCGTTCGGCGTGCTTTCGCACATCGGTTCGACGACCACGGCGTTTCCGGTGACTTTAGACCCGGGTTTTCGCACGCCTTCGACGATTGGTTTTGGTATCTCAGTGGAAAGAGAAATTTACCGGAGCATCTTGATTAAGGTCGAATATTTTCATAAAGACATCCGGGATATTGCCGGAGTGCGGCTGACCAACGTCGCGTTTGACGCGCGTTTGCCGGGAAATGAACGACACTTTGAACAGCCTAGTCCGCAGCAAGAAATCAGAGGATTCGGTCCCTGGTTTAAGGGAGTTTATGATGCCCTCAGTATCGGTTTTAGAATGCGTCCGGCGCGGCGTCTAAACTTAAACGGCAGTTATACTTTCGCCCGAGCAGTGGATAATCTTCGGTGTCCGAATTTGACGACCGGTTTGAGTCTATGTGTTCCGTCGGACAGTTTTGTCGGAATTCCGCCGGTGGTTATCGACCAGACGACAGGACAAAGCAATGCTCAGGGAGCTTTTACCGCGAGCAACGGCAATCCCGTTCCGCAAGCCGGGGTTTTTTATAACGGAGCCGATTTTGACCGCGGACATTCCGATTTCGCTCCGAATCACACCTTCACCGTTTTTGGAATAGCGGAACTTCCGCGCCAATTTTCCGTCAGCGGGATTTTTCGCGTACAAAGCGGAGTTCGCTTCAGCCGTCAGGCGCAAATTCCGACCGACGCGGACGGCGACCTGAATTTTAATTCGATAGACCATTCGGCTGGACGAAACGCTTTTACCGCGCCGCCCTTCGTCAATCTCGACATCCGCTTGACCAAGCGATGGCAAATCAAAGAACGATTTAATTTGACAGGTTTGTTTGAAATTTTTAATTTATTTAACAGCAGAAATCCGGCGGCGGTAGAAACCGGCGACGGCAGACCGACACCTTTCGGCAAAGCTCTACAGGTCTTGCCGGGACGCGAGGGGCAAATCGGATTACGCATTGAATTTTAGGAACGGCAAACGGTCGAAAACCCTAGCGTTTGCAAATATGCGCGGTATACCGGCTTCACGCAAAAACGAGAATGAAAAACAAGAAACCGCGAATAACACGAATCAATACTAAACGATTGAATCTTTTTCGTGTCTGATAGTGTCTTTTCGTGGTTTCTGCTCTTTTCCCTTCATTCTTGCGTCAAGCGCGGTATCTCTAAAAATATATATTTCTCAAAATGAAATGTATTTGCTAATCTGACTTGGAAATAAAACGATTATGAAGAAGATTTTGATTCCACTGGTTATTGCCGTGCTTACTATCATCGTCTCCTTTTTCCTTTTCGAGGAATTGGAATCTTTTTCAATCGAATTATTAACCCGCTTCAAGAATAATCCGCTGCAATACGCCTTTTTGAGCTTTATTCTCCTTGTTTCCGATATTTTTCTGCCCGTCCCTTCAAGTATTATTATGTATTTGAACGGCGTCGTGCTCGGATTTGTCAACGGCTTTGCGGTTTCTTTAATTTCCGCCAACGCTTTTTCTATTCTCGGATATTTTGTCGGGAAATATTCTTCCATAGCATTAAAAAGCAAGTCGGACGCTCTGAGCGAAAAAATCCTGAAAAAATACGGGCATTTCGCAATAATAATTACGCGCGGCATTCCGATACTATCGGAAAGCATATGTTTTGTCTGCGGTTACAATTTATATAATCTTAAAACATACCTGCTTTTGAATTTTATCGGCTACATTCACATTTGTTTAATTTATGCTTATTTCGGCAGCGCCGCGGTGAGTCAAAACCTGTTTTTTATCTCTCTCGGCAGTTCATTGTTAGTCTCTTTTCTGTTGTGGATATTCGGTAAAAAACTGATTGGCGGGTTGGACGAAAATTAAACTTCCGCGACCTTTATGGCAAATTATTTCCCACAAAAAATTTGAGTTTTCCCTGCTACTGCTCGGCGCGCCGGGAGAGCAGAAAAAAACGGGGAGATTTTCGCCATTTCGTTGTAGAATACCTCAATGAGCGACGGTGAAGAAGTGGTCATTTACCAACTTCGGGTTATCCTGAAAGACATCAGTCCGCTGATTTGGCGACTGCTGCCGGTGCCAGGCGATTATTCAATCGCCGATCTGCATTATATTTTACAAATTGCTTTTGATTGAGATAATGTTCATCTTCACCGATTTGAGATTTACGGCAAGGAATAAGGAATTTGCTATGACGGCTGGCAACATCATCGGGAATCAAGACCGAAATTACTTGAGATAACTGAAATTTATATTCAGACACCAACGAATTTTCTTCTAAACTAATTGCCATAGTTACTCCTTCGATTTACAAAAATTTTTTGGTAAAAAACGACTGTTACCGAACCAACAAAAAGCTCGGTCCAAAAGTGCTGATGTCAGAACCCGTTTCATTGATTCGAGTTTTCATCAAAGTTTGCGCCTTATCAGTTAAATCAAACATCAAATTAACTGCGTTATCTAACTCCGAGGATAAACCTGTTTCGCACGCTTTTTGGAGAAGATTAAGCAATTCGCTATAAAGTTTATCAAAATCCTTTGACTGAACATAGCCTCCGGCAGCTATATCAGCCATTGGAAAGACATCAGTTTGAACGCCCACCTTTATTAAGTTTGCCGCCGTCCGGAACAACCGGATTTTCGCGGAACCACCAGCGACAAGCGCGGTAGTAATAACGCTGCTTGCCGCGATTAAAACCGGCTTTGCTGGTGTTTTTGCTTTGGCAGTGATAACAAACGATATCTGAAGAAAGCGGCGGTCTCGACATTCATCATTTGTAAAAGATTTGTTTTTTCTAAAGAACTCATTGAGAATTAATGCTGAAACAGATTTTTACCTTCGCTATATTTAATTTTTTGATTGTTGTAAGAGGAATTAGACTTCTTAAAGTTTTGAATTAAAAAAAGAACACAATTGTGTTCTTTTTAGAACTTTCAGGCGAAATTATGCTAGACACGCAAGTGCGTCCGATAACACTAGAGACAGGATAAATCTTATTAGATTAAATAAAGGGATAAAAGGTCAATCACCGCTTGAGGTTCTTCGCTACCCCAAATATCAACAATTTGTAATCCCCTCTATCAAGGTCAGAACTAGGTATATTTTTAGTGGCTTTTCTTTGTATTAATCAAGGGAAATTAAGGATGGATTTAGCTTGGAGGGTATTAGCGAGGGGAATTTTTAAGACTTTAAAAGATAGATAATTAGCTAGAGAAAGCTGTTTATGCTGCAATAAAAAATTACGCTTCAAAATATTTGTAAAGGCGCTCTTCGAGAAATATTTTCAAGTCGTCAATGCTTTTGACCGTATTTTCAAAAACTGTCGCTCCGCCCTGCTTGATAGAAACCGAGCGAGTAGTCAAGATGCGCTCGGAGTATGAGGCGGAAGTTCCAGATAGTGTGTTGGAGCGATTGAAGTTTCTTGATGAAGCGGGCAGTAATGTGGCAATGACGCGGCTTTACGGGCGGGCGCAGCCGGGACCGCGGGTGGTCGAGAGTGTGCCGAAAACTATGGCGAGAATGTTTCGATGTTGGCAACGACAGTATGGCAGCCATGAGTGCGCCGATGACGATTACCGGAGCGGTGGATGGATTAGTTTTTCTCGAATATGTCAAACAAGTCTTATGTCCGAGTTTGGCAGAAGGCGATGAATTTGTCGGCGCATAAAATTGCGGGACTCCGTCAAGCGATTGAAGCCGAAGGAGCAAAGTTGTTACTTGAATCCGATAGAAAAGTGTTGGTCGAAAATAAAAACCTACTTGCGAAAAGCGAGGGCGCGAACATATGAAACATTAACGGCGGCACTCAAAGAAGCATTGCTGACAATGTACGACAGCAGACATCAAAGGTTGGTTTGCGAGTTGCGGTTATTCCTTACACTGATGCCGAAACCGCTCTAAACAGAATTGAAGTCAAACTTACGCAACGTCGTCAGGAGTGAAACGGGCTATCTTCACGAAGACTAATTTCCTTCAATCTGCGCCAACGCTATATCAAGGAACACATCAATCACATTATCGGACGCGCACCTGGATTTGATGGTGGATATTCAAATGTCCTGCTGTTCCGATTTTAACAACCTATAGTTCTGACTTAAGGTTTACGCTGCATACTTCAGATTGAGGGGCAATTTCAATAGAGGATTTAAAGAATGCTCTGAGAACAAATTGTTTTAAGACGCTCAGATACAACCCTGTCTCCACAATATAGAAAACATATAGTTTTGACTTAACCTATTAGCGGAAAATCAGTCCATATTTCAATTCACTTTAAGTCAATTGCCGTGAAAACCGAATTTTTTACAAAAACATATTCGTCCTTACCAAACTAATGCTACATGTGAAAATAACGAATAGACCAAAGCAATAATCATCTAGTTCTGACTTAATGTTTTTCCTGAATTATCTAGTTCTGACTTAATGTTTTACCTAGTTCTGACTTAACCCCGGCTTTCTGAGCGTAAAAAATATGATTTGGGGAGCGAGTTTTCTCGGACTAAGGGTGAATAATCTAGTTCTGACTTAATATTTGCGGATAGTAATCTAGCTTTGACCTAATCTTTTGTGAGAAACATATAGTTTTGACCTAATGTTTCAAAATTTTAATTCGAGTTCTGACTTAAGCTTCGCCGGAATCATCTAGTTCCGACTTAATGTTTGATTCCGGTAAATTATTGATTAAACTCGGCTTAGTCCGTAAATTGCAATGCTTAACCCTCTTATCCCTTTTATATTTAACCCTTTTAAAGAATTTATCCCTGTGCAACGCTTCGACAAAAAATTTATTCCTCGGTTTTTTTCTTCGGTAGATATCGAACTTTTTCCTGCCGAAACGATTTACCTCGAACCCGGGGCGTAAATTTCCTCACATTTACATCTTTGTTTGAATTTATCGCCTCGTCAATAAAAGACTGATGGTGTTTGATCAAAAACACGCAGTCAATCTTTTTGTTTTTTCTCTTCGGATCAAAAACCTCCTTCATCTCATACGACAAAACCACTTTCGCGGCAATCAATTCTTCGAGAGCCTTTTTGACTTCAATCACTTGCAAACCCAGATTACTCAATTTTTTGAGTCCAAAATCCCGGTAAATCGTATTTGTAGAAATATGATAAATCTCATCTTTCGCCGCCTGCGAGAAATTGTGCGACATTCTTTTATGTAAATGCCTGGCAATCGTCGTCTTATAGTTCATTAACTGCTGATAGTTAATCAAGCGGAAAGCATTTTTTTGAATACTCTCCGTTACAAGCGGCGAAAACTTCACGAAGGTCACGTTTTCACCATCACGATCTTTGAAGCCGTATGCTTCAATCGGGTGAAAAGCAACCGTCAAATCCTCATCTTCACGAGTAACTTCAATCGAAACCGAAAATAAAGTAATGATAGCTTCTTCTATCTGGCGGTAATCGTAAGAATGTCCGTGTTCTTCCAACTCCTTTTGCAATGCGAACCGCGAAAAAACAACCGAAAGCTGACCGTTCAAATAAACCGCCTTGGCATTGCGACCGTCAGCCGCCATTTTACGCAAAGCGTCTTCGATCATCTCTTCACGTTTGCCGGGAAAAGTATCGCGCTCAACTCCGTTGGCATCTTTAATACGCGCCGGAGTCATTCTTAATCTATAATTCGTCTTGCGACAAACAAAATCCCGCTCGACCGTCTCCAGGAACTTACCCGATATCCGATCCGGTTTTCCGAAAACAAATTTCGGCATAAAATCATAAAGTTCAATGGTATGAGAATAATCATCACGATCATCTTCAAGCAGGGCAAATAAACTCAATTGCGGATTTTCAGTTTCAACAAAGTCCGCAAACTTCTTCGTCTTTTTATTCGATACCGGTTTATTCACAAATTAACCCCCAAATAATTCATAATCTATCACAAAAATTCCGCCAATAATCAATAATACAAGAAGAATTAGCCGACAAAAACAAACCCCGATTGTGAAATCTTAACTTCAGAAAGTTGAATTCTTTTTCGAGCCGGATTTAATAAAAACAATATTTTGTATATAATTTTCAAAAGCAGTTTGTTTTTAAAATAGCTTATGATAAGGTCATTTCTCGAAAGTTATTTACAAAAGAGAAGTTGTCTGCTAAATTTTATCTGTCTTTGAATTATTAGAAGCCGATTTCTATATTTTGCAACTTTATGGAAAATTCTATTGCGCTCGTCAAACCAAAACTAACTTCCGCCGAAAAGAAAATCATTGCAATGGTTATTGACGGATTGCCGAGCGAAAATTCGCGTCGGGCTTATCAGAGGCATTTAGAGGAATTCTTCGTCTGGCACGCTTTTGAAAACCGACCAGAGTTAAATAAGGCTCTGATTCAAAGATATGTGAAGACGCTTCGCGCGCAAAACCTTTCATCTTCGACCATCAATCAGAAACTTTCCGCCATTAGAAAGCTGGCAACCGAAGCCGAAGACAATAATTTAATTGATTCGCGTCTGGCAAACGGCATTCGCGCCGTTAAAGGCGTTCCGTTTCGCGGAAGACGAACCGGAAACTGGTTGACGAAAGAAGATGCTCAAAAATGGCTCAACGCGCCTGACGTTAAAACCTTAAAGGGCGTGCGCGACAGAGCGCTTCTGGCAATTCTTATCGGTTGTGGTCTTCGCCGCGCGGAAGCGGCAATTTTATCGTTTCATCATATTGAACAGAGAGAAGGAAGATGGGCGATTGTCGATATAGTCGGCAAACGCGATAAGATGCGAACCGTGCCAATGCCGTCATGGGCAAAAGCAACAGTAGATGTATGGAGAACGGTTGCTCATTTAGAAGCTGGATTCGTGTTTCGTAGAGTAAATAAAGGCGACAATTTGATGGGTGAATCGATTACTCCGCAAGCAATCAGAGATATTGTTAACAGTTACGCTGAAAAACTGGAAAATCAAGGAATCGCTCCGCACGACCTCAGACGCACATTCGCTAAGCTCGCTCATAAAGGCGGATCGCCGATTGATCAGATTCAATTATCTTTGGGACACGATTCGATTCAAACGACCGAGAAATACTTAGGAGTTGAGCAGGACTTAACCGATGCTCCCTGCGACCATCTGGGGCTTAGAATCATCAATTGATTGTCAAAATTAATTGGTAAGGGACAATGGAGACAAAACGATTGTAGGTCAAATATGAAGTCCGTTTTTTATAGAGGGAAAAGAAAATCTCGGTGTTAATCGCCAACATTTTCTTTTCCCTCAAAATTAACGAGCCATCCAGCCGCCGTCAACGACGAGAATATGACCTTGCAGATAATCACTCGCTGCCGAACTTAAGAAAACAGCCGCGCCTGCCAAATCTTTCGGCTCGCCCCAGCGCCCTGCCGGAATTCGTTCGAGAATTTGACGATTTCTGGTTTCGTCCGCACGCAAAGTCGTGGTGTTATTGGTCCGCATATAACCGGGCGCAATCGCGTTGACGTTGATGTTGTGTTTCGCCCATTCATTAGCAAACGCTTTGGTCAAACCGGCAACGCCGGATTTTGAAGCCGTGTAAGCCGGAACGGTGATTCCACCTTGAAAGGACAGAAGCGACGCGATGTTGACGATTTTTCCGCCGCCGTTTTTTATCATTTCACGTCCGCAGGCTTGCGAAAGACGGAAAACGCTCGAAAGATTAACTTCCAAAACGGTCGCCCAATCTTCTTCGGAAAAATCGACTGCCGGAGCGCGTCGAATCATTCCGGCGTTGTTGATCAAAACGTCAATGCGTCCGAATTTTTCAATTGCCTGCTCGACTAAACTCTTCGGCACGTCCTTGTCAGACATATCACCGAACACTGCAAAGGTTTGTCGCCCGATTTTTTCAATCGTTTGGCAAGTTTCGTCCGTTTCGCCCGCTAAATGCCCGTGGCAAATCACATCCGCGCCTGCTTCGGCGAGAGCAATCGCCATCGCCTGTCCAAGCCCGCCGGACGCGCCTGTTACGAGCGCGATTTTGCCGCCCAATTTAAATTTGTCGAGAATCATAGTTTCATAAGTGAGAAATGAGAAGTGAGAACTTTACAATTCTCACTTATTTTCCGTGTGCCGCTTCGAGTCCTGAAGAGCCTTTATCGTATTCGGGCTGAACATTCACAACTCCGAACTGCCTATCAACCACTTCGCGGTTTGCCGCCATCATCCACAAAAAATTTATCGAACCGCCCGGCGCGGCGACGTTCGGATGATTGCCTTTCGGCATCAAAACGACATCGCCTTCGCGCACGACTTGAACGAGTTCCGGCTTTTCAAAATCGGTGTAAACCATCTGAATCCCGAAAGATGGCGCGGGCATATCGATATACAAATACGCTTCTTCGAGCATCCGGGCGTGTTCATGCGGCGGAAAGCTCGTCCAGTTTCCTTCGGACGAAAAAGTTACGCCGCACATAATTCGTCCGGCTTCGACGTTTTTGCCCAGCAATACGTTCAAATCTCGCTGAATCGGCGGCGCGCCGGCGATGAAATGAAGCGTCGAATCTTTTCTCACGTCAGAGAAAGCGACGAACTGCAAAGGATATTTCTTTTCGACCGGCGCGGAAAGTTCCGCCAAATCGCAGCCTTCGTCGCCGTTCGACGCGACCTCAATTTTTGAATCGCGCGGCACATAAAGCGCGTCATATTGTTCTAACGCGAAAGTTTGCCCGCCCGTGGAAATCCGCGCTTTGCCTTTCAAACAAACGAGTCCGGTTTCGTGGTCGTTGTTTTCAAAGATTATCGAAGCGTCGCCCGCTTCGAGCGTAATGCGACCATAGTGCAGAAAACGCGCGGCGGTTTCGCCGGGTTTAACGGCTGTCCGTCGCCCTTTTCCCTTATGTGTCGCCGGAACGAAACAAGTTTCCGGGCTGATTTCCTGTAGTGTTAATTCTTCAGTCATATTTATTACCTCCCAAATTCGGTTAAAAATTTTAATCCGTTAAGCACTTAAACCGCGCATCAAAAATTCTTCAACGGCAACTTCGAGCGGGAACGCTCACGCCGATTATTTTCAATTTTCGACCGGAAATATTCGCGCGCAAATTTTTAATACTTTTTTGAATTCGCAGTAAAGCCTCAGCCGGAGTCGCGGGAGTTTCAAATACATCTTCGGCGAGAATTTCGCCGCTCAAAGTTGTCAAGCCGACTTGCGAATGTCGCACGCCTAAATTTACGCCGACGAAAAAATCTCTGTCGCTGTCGAATGATAAACCGATTGGCGGGCGACCTTGCAGGCGATTGGTGTCGGACGCGGTTTTGAACGCCGCTTCGCGCAAAATTCCAGCCGCAATCAAAGGCTTGAAAATGTCGGTTACAGTGCTTCGATTGTCGCCGAGCCGTCCGGCTAATTCGATTCGAGAAATCGGTTGCGTCGCCCGAACCATTCGCAGCAGCATCCGAGTTGCCTTGGCTGGTGTTTCAATTTCAGATGCGGTGGTCGTTGTCATCATTTGTCCGCCGGGCAAATTTTTCATCCGAATTTCACAATTTTCAAATGTTAAAATTCTATCCTACAAAGAAACGGTTTGTTCAGCCCAGAACTGAAATTCGCGGTGTTTGTTTTCTTCGGCTCGCGCTAAAATCTCACCGCTTGCAACTTTTTGAATATGCTCGAAAACTCTTTCGCCGACCTCATCAATAGTTTCGGTGCCTTCGATTATATTTCCGGCGGAAATGTCAATATCGCGGTTCATTTTTTCAAACACGCGATTGTTCGACGCCAGTTTGATAACCGGCGTAATTGCGTTGCCGATTGTCGTTCCGTTGCCGGTCGTGAAAACAACGACCGTCGCGCCGCCGGCGACGAGCGCGGGCGTCGATTCCTGGTCGTAGCCCGGACCTTGCATTAAATTCAACCCGCGATTCGTCGGCGCTTCGGCGTATTCGGTAACGCCTTCGACGCGCGTTGTTCCTGATTTTGCCAGCGCGCCCAAAGATTTAATCGAGATATTTAAGAGACCGCCCGCGATGTTGCCGGGCGACGGATTGTTATTCAAAACGCCGCCGAATTTTCCGGCGTATTCTTTATACCAATCAATCATTCGGTAAATCGCTTTGCCTGTTTCAGCGTCTTTGGCGCGATTTGCCAGAATATGCTCCGCGCCGCAAAATTCCGGCACTTCCGTAATTAAAACCGTGCCGCCGCTTTTCACCAACAAATCAGCCGCGCGTCCCAGAGCAGGGTTTGCCGAAAGACCCGAAAAACCGTCGCTCGAACCGCATTTCACGCCCAGAACAAGCTCGCTCACCGAAAATTCTTCGCGCTCGGCTTCGTTGACAATCGGCAGCATCGCCTGGACTTCCTTCAGCCCGCGCTCTATCGCCGCCTGCGTTCCGCCGATTTCCTGAATCCCGATTTTGGCGATTGGTTTGTCAAATGAAATCTCGCGTTTCAAAAGATATTTTTCGACTTTGGCGAGATTCGTTTTTTCGCAGCCCAAATCAATCAAGACCACGCCGCCGACGTTCGGATGGTCGGCGTAATTCGCCAGAACACGCAGCATAATATCGAGATTCGAGCCGTCCTGACAGCCGCACCCTTTGTTGTGCGGAATGGCGACAACGCCGTCCACGTTCGGAAACTTTTCGCGTTTGTAATGCAGAAACTCCGACATCATCGAAATTTGCTGAGCCTCGTGGCTCGCGCACATCGAAGTCGGCACAATCAGGATAAAATTTCTCGTTCCGACGCGTCCGTCCGGGCGGCGAAAGCCCATAAATGTTTCGCGTTCTTCGAACGGAAAATAATCCGGCGCGGTCGTGTGCAAATCTTCCGGCAAATCGCGCACTACCGGCACGTCGTTCGACATATTTTCGTGCGTTATCCAATCTCCTGCCGCGATGCCGAGCGACGTGCCGATCGGTTGACCGTATTGATAAACGTAATCTCCGGCGGCAATCTCGCGCGTGGCGAAACGGTGTCCGGGCGGAACGGCTGATTTCAAACGCACAATGCCATCGCCCGGCAGTGTCAGGAAAATTCCGGCGGCAGTTTCTTTTTTAACGACCGCGACATTATCCTGCGCGTCGACAATAATCGCATAATCGCTCACCGGCTCTGATTTTGTAACAATACTATTTATCATTTCCATTAAATTCTGATTTTATGATTCTAAAACGTCCGGCAAAACCAGCGACCTGATGTTTTGGTGAATCCGCAGCCACAATCCCGGGTTGGCGTCCATCTGCGCGGCTCGCTCTTCCGCATTCTCCGAAAGTTCCGTTTCCAAAAACCGCCGGTAACTCGCCTTTTTTGCGGGCGCGGTGTCAGCGTCAACGATTGATTGGACAACTCTCTTCGCACTCAAAATTGCTGCCGGTCCCAAAGTTAAAATGTGCGTTGCGCGCCGACATTCGGCTTCGTCGCGTTCGGAAACAGAGCTTCCGCCGACTCTAAATTTGTTAATGTGATGCTCCAAAATGCTCTCTGAAATCGGAATAACTCCCGCGACATCTCCGGCTCTCGCGCCGGAATTCGGCTTGATATAGCACAAATGCGAAGCGGATTCGGCTTCGGGTCCTAAACCGAGAAATAAAAGGTCAATTCCGCCCAAGAGTTCGAGCTTTTCGAGATAATCAATCAAACCGCTTTCCAAGTCATCGGCGTCGGTCTGCATTGCAGTAAAACTTTTAACTTTTTTGAAAAATTTTCCCCCCAAAAGTCTTTCAAAATCGCGCACAAAACTCAAACCGTTTTCCATTCGCATCGGCGCGAGCGCGTCCTGCGTAAAAACGTGCAGGCGTCCGAGCAAATCGTCAATTTCAGCGGTCTGCGCCTGTTCGTTTATCAAGCGATACATCGCTTGCGCTCCGCGTCCACCGAGCAAAACAAGCGTTACATCACCGGTTTTTGAGGCGGCAGCGGCTTTCAACTCGTCAAACAAAGCCTGTCCGACAGCGGCTTCGGTTTCCAAAACCTCCGGCTCGATTTTTCTCGCCGAAAGCGCGAGCAATTCATTATCGCCGAAACCGGAGTGTTCGAGCCAGACGTTTTTTCCAATCGTGCGGCGATTTATTTTTTGGGAAGCGGAAGCCGCCAATTTTTAGTCTCCTAATTAAAAAATTAAATTCGATTAGCGAACAAACATTCGAGAAATCTTTAAGGTGCGAATTCTATAGGAAGAATTATTGATTGGTTAAACCAATTAAGTCTTTTGATTATTTTTACCATATAATCGGCAAGAAAACAAATTCGTCAAAATCATTTAAAATGGTTGTGATATATCAATAAAACCAGTGTATCGCAACTTGACAGCGAATTGCAACAGTGTTACAAATATTTAACAATTCATAAGCAAATGGTTTTACCTTTTGCGACAATTTTCTAAATCCAATTCGATAGCGAGCGGAATTTTCAGCCAGTCTGATTTTCCGCCGCGTTTGTCTTTCAAAAAAATAAATGGGCTTTTCCGCTTTGGAATTAACGGGGAAAACGGCGGTCGTCATCGGCGGCACATCGGGCATCGGACGCGCCATCGCGCATGGTTTGGCGGAAGCGGGCGCAGACGTCGTGCCGACTTCTCGCCGCCTCGAACAGGTCGAAACGACTGCTGCCGAAATTGAAGAACGCGGGCGAAAATCTTTGCGCGTCGCATCGGATGTTTCAGACCGCGCTTCGCTGGAAAATGTTCTGCGCGAAGCAGTCGCCGCATTTGGCAAAGTCGATATTCTGGTTAATTCCGCCGGACGGACGAAACGCGCTCCGACACTCGATTTCGCGGAAGAAGATTGGAACGATATTTTAGAAACGAATTTGACCGGAACCTTGCGAGCGTGTCAGGTTTTCGGGCGGCAAATGCTCGAAAACGGTTACGGACGAATTATCAACATCGCTTCGCTTTCGACGTTTGTTTCGCTTTACGAAGTCGCGGCTTATTCGGCAAGCAAAGCGGCAGTCGCCAGCCTGACGAAATCTCTGGCGGTCGAATGGTCTTCAAAAGGCGTTAATGTCAACGCCATCGCGCCGGGCGTTTTTCGCACCGCGCTCAACGAAAAATTGCTGGACGAAACCGAACGCGGACGAGAATTTCAACTCCGCACGCCGATGCGTCGCTTCGGCAAAGTGGAAGAATTAGCGGGCGCGGCTGTATTTCTGGCGTCTGACGCGGCGAGCTTTGTTTCCGGCGAGATTTTGGTCGTTGACGGCGGCTTTTTAGCCAGCGGCGTTAATCAGTAGGAAATGGATAATTGATAATTGATAATTTTGAAATCAAAACATTATCTTTGTGAATCAAGAGTAGAAAACTGTCGTTTGAAACAAAGGCTTTTACTTTGCAAACTTTGCTTTGCCTTTGCGCCTTTGCGGGAAATATTAAGAGTTTCCCGCCAAGCACGCTAAGGAAAACAAAAGTTCGCAAAGAATTTCAATTTTCTACTCTTGATTCACATTATCAATAATCAATTATCCATTACTTTGTTTTCGTGAAATCTGAAATCGCAGAAAAAACCGAAAGACTGGTAAAGATGCTCGCCGAAAAAGAACTCGGCGGCGTTTTGCTCAATTCACAACACAACTTTGCTTGGGCGACGGCGGGCGCCAATAACGGCGTTGACCTGAGCCGCGAAAACGGCGCGGCTTCGCTTTTAATCAGAAATGACGGAAAGCGTTTTGTTTTAGCCAGCCGAATAGAAATGCCGCGCGTTCTGGCGGAAGAAATTTCCGCCGCAGATTTCGAGCCGGTAGAATTTGATTGGGAAGAAGAAAAAACGTCGTCGAATTTCCTGACCAACCGCGCTTTATCTTTATTAAATGACGGCGACACGCTCGGCGCGGATTTGTTTTTGAACGGGCAAACGCCAATTGTCGAAGGCGAAATCGCTCGCTGCCGTTATCGACTCACGGATTTTGAAATCGAAAGATTTCGGCGGCTCGGAAAAGATACCGGAGAAACGGTCGGGAATTTGATGAAAACTTTGCGCGGCGGCGAAAGCGAAAATGAAGTCGCGCGGCAAACAATAAACTCACTCGGCGCAAAAAACATTCGTTCAATTGTAACTTTAGTCGCCGCCGATGAACGTCTTCAAAAATTTCGTCATCCGGTTCCGACCGAAAAACGCTGGGAAAAAGTTTTGATGCTCGTCATTTGTGCCAAACGCAGAGGTTTAATCGTTTCGCTTTCGCGCATCGTTTGTTTAGGGAAAATTCCCGACGAATTACGCCGACGAACCGACGCTTGCGCCCGCGTCAACGCAAAAATGCTGTGGGCGACAAAACCGAACGCGACCGGCGCGGAAATTTATCGAATTGCCGCCGACGCTTACGCCGAAGAAGGTTTTGCCGGCGAAGAAAAACTGCATCATCAAGGCGGCGCGACCGGCTACAAAACACGCGATTGGGTCGCGCATCCGAAATCGCGGGAAAAAGTTGAAATAAATCAGGCGTTTGCCTGGAATCCTTCGATTTCCGGAACGAAAACCGAAGAAACTTGTATTGTTTTTGAAAATGGAATAGAAATAATTACCGCGTCGCCGGACTGCCCGCAAATCGCAGTTGAAATCGGCGGACGCGAATATCTTTCGCCCGATATTTTGTCTTTGTAGATTGCCGTCGGCTTCAGCAATTGAAAATTTCAGATTTGATAAAACCCGAAACGGCAAGAGGTTAATAATTATGAAAGAGACAGTAAAACCAATCGCCAAAACCGACTTTTCAAAATCACAAACGAATCTTTCTCCGCCGCTCGGCACAGGCACGAGCGCGTTTGGGACGGCGGTTGCTGCGACGATTGATGACCGCATCACGGGACGTATCGGGCGTTATCGCTGGATGATTTGCGCTCTTCTTTTTTTTGCGACGACGATTAATTACATTGACCGCCAGGTCCTGGGAATTCTTGCCACCGACGACGCCTTCAAAGCGCAAATCGGTTGGAACGAAGCCGAATACGGGTTCGTCAACACTGCGTTTCAGGCTGCCTACGCGATTGGATTGCTCGTCGTCGGAAGTTTGATGGACAGATTCGGCACGCGCAAAGGTTTTTCGATTGCGATTGTTTTCTGGAGCGTCGCGGCGATGTGTCATAGTTTCGCGCGTTCGGCATTTGGTTTCGGAGCGGCGCGTTTTGCGCTCGGTTTGGGCGAAGCGGGAAACTTTCCCGCCGCAATCAAAACTGTTGCTGAATGGTTTCCGAAAAAGGAACGCGCGTTTGCTACGGGAATTTTTAATTCCGGCTCGAACATCGGCGCGATTCTCGCACCGCTCGCCGTGCCGTTTGTCGCAGTTAATTATGGCTGGCAATGGGCATTTGTGATTACCGGCGCGCTCGGTTTTATCTGGCTGGGGTTTTGGCTCGCAGTTTATCGTAAACCGGAGGAACATCCGAAATTGTCGCCCGCCGAACTCGCCTATATTCAATCGGACGCCGAAGAACCGACGACTAAAATTCCATGGTCGCGTTTATTACCGCATCGTCAAACGTGGGCGTTTGCGATTGGAAAGTTTTTGACCGACCCGATTTGGTGGGTTTATTTGTTCTGGCTGCCGAAATTCCTGAACACGAAATTCGGCTTGAATATCTTGCAGCTCGGTTTACCGCTGATTGTCATTTACGTTATCGCCGATATCGGTTCAATCGGCGGCGGCTGGCTTTCGTCGAGCTTGATAAAGCGCGGCTGGACGGTCAACGCCGCTAGAAAAACGGCAATGCTGATTTGCGCGATAGCCGTGATTCCGATTGTGTTTGCTTCGATTACCGATAATTTATGGGTTTCCGTCATTTTAATCGGCATCGCGGCGGCGGCGCATCAAGGCTGGTCGGC
>CAXSBF010000038.1:0-28080 GCA_964235785.1 uncultured Pyrinomonadaceae bacterium
CGCCACCCCGGATGATGCAGATAACAAAAGATAAAACACAACGGAAATGATAAATTTCACAGTTTTAGTCATATTAAAAATTGCCTTCTTTTTATATCTCCAAAACAACTTAGTTCACGCTAATTAAGTAAAGACAGTGCGACTTGTTAAGCGACAAAGTTTATGAAGATAACATAAATCGGCGCGCACCGATATCAACCTTTTGTTTTATCACTAAACCAATGCCGAAATTAATTCCTCCGGGTGATACTAACTATACCTGACCCGCTTCTTGAGTAATCAACGCAGAGCAGACTGGGAAACTTGTTTGGCGGTGATACGTTGTCGCTCTATCCTAGCTGTAGCTCGCGTTCGGCGGCGATGATTGGCAAAAGAGATAAAATGATACGAGCCGCCAATTGCAGCCGCTACTAATGCTGTTCCTACGGATGCCTGTCCGCTTCGCAAGAAATAAATGAATCCGTAAATTGCCAGCGGAATGTATAGCAAGATGCCGGAGATCATACCCGGAGAATAACGTCTAGTCTGAGTTGCTCCGATAATATGAAAAACGGCGTTTGAAAATAGCAAAGCAGCTAAGGCGAGCCATGCTGCAATGCCGTCTCCCTGCGGGGCTTGTACGGCTAAAGCAACGCTCACGCTAAATGCTATAAGAAGTGCATTAATAAATATAAGAAAGCGATTTGAAACGCTTGCGGCAGTATCAGGCTGATAGTAGCACCACCAGGCTTTAAAACCGCCAGGAAAAACAAATTCTTCGATGATATGTATACTGGCAGCGAATGCCAATGACCAAGCAATAAATGATAATGACATTGAATCCTCCATAACGAACTAAAATTTAAGAAATATGACTGTAAAATGAGTACAACTCCAAATAACTTTTGGTAAAAATGGAAGATTATCTGAACTCATCATTTAATAAATCCGCCGACAATATCAGTTAATGCGTGAGCTATAATTCCGGGTCGCAAGCTGTTTCGCCAGTAAGCCAGCAGCCCAAACATTATTCCATAGACGAAAATTACAACCACCGATTTAATCCCCTGATAACTGTGCGAAACCGCGAACAATACCGCTTGCAGAAGCACCGCCGCGGCGACACTGCCGGTTAATCCCATTATTTGTTTTTGCAGATAGCCTCGATAGCAGACTTCTTCAACAAAACCTGCCGCGACAGAAACCGCAACCCAAAGCAAACTTTCTAAAATGCCGTTTGGGATAAGCCCGCCGGCGTGATTGTCAACCCCGCCAAACCACATTTTTATCAGCTCTAATACTGCCGCGCAGACAATCCAGAAAACTACGGCGATAATGATGTCGAAGGCGACAGCCCTGACCTTATTTTCTTTTCCGCCGATAATGCTCTTAAGGGTAATTCCTCTGCGACGCAGACCGCCGATAATAAATCTCAGCAATCCGTATTGAAGGGCAATAACGGAGAGATAAAGAAATGTTTTTCCGCTTTGCGCTCCCGTAGAAGGCGCGTCGGTCATCGCATGCTGTCGCGAATAAAATCCGAGTGCTGTTAATGCTAAAATAATCAGCAGAAGCACTCCCGTATGCCACAACGGGGCGATAAGTTTATCGTTTGAAGATTGCAAATTGTCGTCAGTCATAATTTCCCCACCCTCTTTTGGTAACTAGACAGTTACTTAATAAATTATTATACTATAAGAATTACAAAAGGTTTCAGTTATTTTGTCAAATTTGCAAATTTAGGAAAAATTTGTTATTTTATTTCTAATGCCTAGCCGCTCAAGCATTGGTATCGGTTGAAAGATTTTCGGAAGATGGATAATAATCACAAATCAAGTAATAAGAATCAAAACGCCGTGGCGCTTGGCAGCCGGGGAGGAAAAATCGGCGGCAAGGCGCGGGCTGAAAAACTATCTCCCGCTCGCCGGAGTCAAATTGCTTCGCAGGCAGCGAGAGCGCGTTGGAAAAAAAAAGACGCGCCTTCCAAACAAGGGCGGATAATTTCAAAACCGAACGCTGAAGCTACCCGTAAGCGAATTTTAGTGGCAGCGCATAAAGAATTCACGGAAGTTGGTTTAGCAGGCGCAAGGGTTGACCGCATTGCCGAATCAGCGGGTGTCAACAAGCGGATGCTGTATCATTATTTTGGGAACAAAGAAGAATTATTCCGGGAGATGATGCGCCGCAATCTTTTAGAATTATCCGAAGCCGATAACATTGCACCGCAGAATCTTGGTGAGGAACTTGTTTATTGGCGAGATTTAATACGAATTAATCCGGACTGGATGCGGCTTTCTCTTTGGGAGGCTTTAACTTGCGACCCGGAGAATATTATCGGGGAACAAGAGCGTCGCTCTTTCTGGCAAAAAGCCGTCGAGCAAATTAAACAAGAACAAACAACAGGAGATAATGTGCCGAAGTTCGATGCAGATTTCTTACAACTATACATATTTGCCATAGCCGCATTTCCTTTAATACTTCCGCAAATTACTAAATTAATTACCGGACAATCTCCTAATGATCCAGAATTTTTACAACGTCAAAACGCTTTCCTACGCTGTTTTGGCGAATTCCTCAAATCAGCTATTGAAGGATAGACGTTCGTAATTGGTCAAAGGTAGGGAGCAATCGAATTTTTTATTCGGTAGTGAGGTAATTTTACGTTGCTATTGAAATATCGCAGAATTGAAAACCCGCTATTGAGGAATCTCTCGTCCGACACTTCGCAATGGTGGCGACGTTATCAGGCAAAAGGCAAAGCCGATTCAATTGTAAAAGTTAGGATGTAATCTGACAGAAATGAGTGTCCGACACGCCTTTCAATAAAGGCAGTAAATAACACGAAATTTTTCCCTTATTGACTGATTTAATTTGATTTACCCTTTACGCTATTTTTGTTGGATAAGGCTTGACTAAAAACTTCTTTTTGAACGATTAAATCTTGATTTTTACAATTCAATCGCCTGCCTGACGGTTTAGCGATGGACACCGAACTTCTGCGGCGTTCCGATAATAGTTCCGCTGGCGTGTCAAACCGCGAAAATAAAAATCCATTTAACCGCTACATTCTTGGAGCCACTTCTCCTATAGTCTAAGCAGAAGGCGCGATGCTTGCCGCCTCTGCCGCGTATGCCGCTTGTCCGGCTTTTTGTTTTTCTTTCAAACGGTAACTTTCTCCGCGAATATTGACGACCGTGCAGCGATGGAGTAATCGGTCGAGCGCGGCACTAGCCATTACTGCGTCATCAGCAAACACCTCGCCCCACGCGCTGAACGCTTTATTGCTCGTCAGCACAATCGCGCCTTCGCGCTCGTATCTTTGACTAATGACCTGAAACAGCAAACTCGCCTCCGGCGCTTCGAGTTTCAAGTAACTGATTTCATCAATAATCAGCAGTTTCGGGCGCGTTAGATTTTTCATTTCTCTGGACAAACGATTTTCGTGCAGCGCTCGTGTTAGTTTTCTTGCCAGATCAATGGCAGTGGTAAAGTAAACGCGATTGCCCAATTCAGCCGTCAAAACTCCAAGAGCGATTGCCAGGTGAGTTTTGCCGACACCGGGCGGACCCAAAAAGATGATGTTGCGTCCTTCGGAGAGAAATCTGTCGGTGGCGAGTTCATCAATCAGACGCTTGTCCACCGTCGGTTGCGCCTTGAAATCAAACTCCGAAAGCCGTTTCAAATATGGAAAATGAGCGAACTGCAAACTCATTTCAACCCTGACCCGGTGCCGCTCTTTAAGTTCGCCGTCGAGCAGGAACCCAAGGAAATGCGTGTAGCTCCAGTTCTCGGCGGCTGCCTGTTGGCTGACCGTATCGAGATGCCGCTCGGCGGTCGCCAATGCAAGTTCGCTGAGTGCTTGCACGGCGCGCGCTTCCATTACTTTGCTCATTGCGCCGCCTCCTCGTAAACCGAAAGCGGGCGTGCCGTCACTGTTTGCTCGAACAATAAGCGGTCAGTAGTTTTCGACAAAATTGGTGTTCTGATCATTGCCAGTCGCCACATCTCGGCGACGTGCGCCGGCTGCGCGACGCATTCGCCGACGCGCGTTGCCGGAGCGTGATCGGCAATGATGACTGCGCCGAGACGAACGCGCACGCGCTGCTCGCCAAGTTCGACAATCACTTTCTGCCCGACCGCTTGCGGCGGCACCGAGTAGCGGCTGCCCGCCAATCGGACGAAGCCTTCGGCATCAACCGTTCGTTGATAGCTTTGCGCCAGCCGGTATGCGGGGACGGCAACTAGCGGAATCAGTTGTTCGGTAGCGAGCAGTTCCGCTGGTCGCCGTCCGGTTGTCGCACGAATCCGCACGTTCGCAACTTCGGTTTGCCAATGAAAGCTCTGCGCCTGTAAATCAGCTAAATCGGCAAATTGTCTGCCTTTGAGAAAGTTGTCTTTCAGATACCGGATAGCGCGCTCGACTTTGCCTTTTGTTCTGGGGCGATATGGGCGGCAGGTTGTCGGCGCAATATTGTAATGTCGCAGAAAGTCCTGCATCAGCGGGTTCCACTCCGATGCAGAGAGCCGTACCTGCTTCATATTGTCATAGAGAATACGGCGCGGAAAACCGCCGAAATAATCGAACGCTCGCTGATGGCAAGCCAGCAGTTGTTCGAGTTTCATCGAGGTCGTAAATTCGACGTAAAGCATTCGGGAAAATGAGAGAATCATCACGAAGGCATAAACCTTTCGGCGCTTGCCCGATTCATCCAAGAACGATCCAACGTCCGCCCAGTCAACTTGAGATTGTTCGCCCGGCGCCGTTTCATATCGCACGGTCGCTCGCTCCATCGCCCGGCGCGGCATATCGAGCGATTGCAAAAATCGCTGCACGGCATCAACCGCTCCGGTATAGCCCATCTGCCGAATCTCTTCGTAAAGACGCACGCCGCTCAGCTCGGTCGCCAAATATCGCTCGCGCAGATAATCGGCAAACGGCGCGACTTTCGATTTGCGTCCGCGTCGAGCGTGAACTTTCTCGACCGGATGCAAAACGCGCTTGACGGTATTGCGTGAATGACCAGTCAGGCGTGCCACCTGCCGCATCGAATAACCTTGTTTGTGTAAATCTTTGATCTCCATTCGAGCCTCCCAATCAAGCATTTGGCATCTTGCCTCCTTGTGATGAAATATCACAAAGAATAATGCCATTACTTGTTAATCAGCGGCTCCAAGAATGTAGCGGCTCATCGGTTCATCTTATTACGCGGTTTTACAGGCGTGTTCGTATTCACGGCGAATCTGTTCAAATAACTCCACTCTACATCTCCTTTGCATCAGCCTCATCCTCCATTGAAATAGTGTTCAATAGAGTAATCGATTGTCTGACTCCCTAGTGAGCCAAATCAGAGTACCGAACAGTCTCAAGTCAAAATACCAAACTCACGAGATTACAGCTTCCTACAATTCTCTCAAAGAACACATACAAGAAAGCAATTATCAGATTGATTTACTCGCTAGAAAATTGAAGTGATGTCTGTTCTAATCACATATTAGTGGACTTTTACGCCCACTAATATCTTTTTCTTCATCTGTTTATATAATTATATAAACAAGATTCCCAAATCTTTGTTCGTACAACGATTAATAATTTACATTTTAATGCCTAACAAAAACACCGTAATTTTTAGTGCCATAATAGTTAAATCTTTTAGCTGCTCCTAGAGCTTCGACTTCACCCGCGGTTCCTGCTCCTCCAGGGAACCTAAAAACTAACTTGCTATTTTGAATAAGTCCCTCCGTAAAAGTTTCTTGAACAGCAGGATTATATTCCTTGACTAAAAGCTTATTAACACGGGAGAAAATCTTTGAGAAAGGTCTTGTATACTTTAGACCACCTACTACAGCTACAGCACCTTCTTCCGCTGCTTTTGCTTCCCCCCCAATCGGCACCAAAAATAAGGCTCCTCTAACATATCTCATGGTCCATATCTGAGTTTTATTACTGGCATCTAGTTCGGGCAACGGTTGATATGCCATTCCGCCTGGGCAACGAAGTCCAACTAAAGTTATTGTGGCACAAGGATTTGTTGATAATTGTAATCCATTTGAAGCACCAGCAACCGTATTCCAAATTTCTTTCCCAGCTCCTATTTCAATATGGTGTAGTTGATTATTAATACCTTGGATTAATAATTCAACGCCTGCCTCGCTGTGTCCGGGTCGGTCTAGTGGACGATCATCTGGATATGGATGATCCTCGTCGTAATTGCACCCTGGATCATTTGAATATGTATTTGTGGGACAGGGTCCTGGTGAAGGCGTTTGCTTTTGAAGAAATTGCGGTGTTTGACTAAAGCTATATCCTTGCCCAAAATTCTTCCCTTGGTTAAAACTTACTTGCCCCCCACCTCCGGTAGTACTTGGATTAGTCTGTATAGGTGGTTTTGATACTGTAATCATGCAATTGTTATATGGACATTGCACGGCTATCCCAATTTTCATCATAAAATTGACCACATCGCAGGGCTTTTCTAAATGGTCTAAAAGACATCCTGAAGGGCTTTTCAGCATAGCATTGCCAAAGTCGGGATATCTGGTATATTCACTCCGGGGATCCTGAAATGAATTTATTGTACCGGCATTCATGCTGAGCGTATCCAGTTCGGCAGAATTAGCGGAACCTGATAAGTTGGTGCCGGTTTCCCGGAAGCTGGCATTACTCGGATCTCGATGCTCCCATCCGACATACTGTGAGCCGTCAGAGTTCTGCAACTGCCAGGCAAGCACCTTACCGCCTGCATAAACAAACGTGCGAGCTTTCTTTCCATCCGTCCTCAGTTCCGTAATATCCTGACCGAGCAGACTTGAATGAATATTGTAACTGACGCCTGTTACCGGCTGATTGTCGGAGTCTCTATTAACGTAGTCCGTAATTATCCTCTTTACTACCTGCCCGTCGCCGTCGAAGGATTGCGTTACGTCGGATTGATTAGAGTGAGTGTGCACGGTTTGACCGGCTGTATTGTAATCATACTGGACGCCGTCAAGAATACTGTTGGTATTCATGAGATTACCGTTTTTATCATACTGCCAGGTCGTACTCCGACCACCGCGGAAAGTCAGATCATAAGTATCGTTTTTATTTTGAGTCCAGATTCTATAAAACGGACGCTTTACTATGTGACTTTGCTCGTCATATTCAAACGTCTGTTTATACGGACGGTCATTAGTTGCCGCGCCGCCGCGCGACTCTGCGCCGGATAATGCTTCTATTACCCGACCGACGTGATCATATTTATAAGAGCGGTCAAAGCGATTATCCAAGCCATCCGTTGATGATTTCACCATTCCGTCACTATAGTATTCATATGTCTTCTGCATTACGCCGGGAATTGTATAGCTATTCGGTTGCAGCATTTTATTGTAAGTGATGTCGAGTTTGCGCGAGTTGCCGTAATCAATATGACTGGTCGCCCCCCACGCTCGATACGTAATTCCCGTGGCGTAATTGGTTATGCCTGCAAAAGGAGCGGCTCCCTTGACATCGGTCAACTGTCCTGCCGAATCATAAGTGTAGTTGATTGTAGAATTAAACGGGTCGGTTATATTTTTGAGCATTCCCGCCAGGTTGTAACCATACGAAATAGTATAACTTCCATCGGCAGAACTCGGATTGGAAACGCCATTGATGTTAAATCGTCGCCTTTCGTTTTTAAGCCGGCTCCATGTGTCGTAGTCGTAATCCACGCGACCCAATCCGTCGGTCATCCATTTGCGGTTACCGGCAACATCGTAATCAAATTCAACCGTTGGTGTGTCTGGAGTAGCCATTGGTGTTGGGGAAACGCCGGGTGTCGGTGTCACGGTTGCACTTGGTGTAACTCCCGGAGTCGGTGTTACGGTTGCGCTTGGTGTAACTCCCGGAGTCGGTGTTACAGACGGGTCCGGCGTAGGAGGTTCTATCATTCTGTTTGTAGTGCT
Source organism: uncultured Pyrinomonadaceae bacterium (assembly GCA_964235785.1). Taxonomy (GTDB): domain Bacteria; phylum Acidobacteriota; class Blastocatellia; order Pyrinomonadales; family Pyrinomonadaceae. The sequence goes on from CAXSBF010000038.1 coordinate 7,903, forward strand.
TGAACTGCTGACTGATTGTCTGTATACAATCTTCTTGACCTGCCCGCGCACATTGTAAGTATAAGTTGCCGTCGCTCCCTGCGCGTCCGTCATCCTGTAAACCGTGCCGTCAGAATTATAAATAGAAGTTGTCGGGTTTTCCTGAATCGGAAGCTTCTTTGATTCCAGCCGTCCGTATCCGTCATAAGTCATTGCCGTCTGTTGGCAGACACCTGTCGGACAATAGCCATTGTTGTATACCCCGGTTTTAAATTGTTCGACGCTTCTAACTTGACCCAGCTCATTATAATCAGTCGTCATTGACGAATAGACGTTACCGTCCTTTAATACTTCACTCCTCATTACACGTCCCAGCACATCAGACATCGTGCGCTGTTGTCTACCCAGTTCATCAGTGGTAATTACCTGTTCCCCGCCAGCGACATCCGTGTAACTAATCGTGCGCTTTGTGCCCTCAACATTGATTGAATCGGTCGGTCTTCCATTCCAATCGTATCTCTGCTCGCTGTAGACCCATCCCGTGCCCCCAGTCTCAGGTTTGTCGATTCCGGCAGGATTCCAATCTGAACCGATTTCTATTGGATTCGACTGTTTCCAAAATCGTCCCAGGACATCATATACGGATTTTTGCCCGCGATAGCTGTCCTGACTGCCAGGCAATTTGCTTATACTCTGAATCGTCCTACCTGCGCCGTCCGAAATACTTCCGGAATATTCTTCTTCAACCCCGGTATCTAGAAGCGTATAGCTATCCAACTGCATACCGTTAGGTGAATAAACAAAACGCGTGTAACCACCATTATTAGAACTGGTTTTTTGTAACCTTCCCGTAAGGCTGTCATAGGCATTGGTCAAGATTGCTCCCTTCGGATTAGTGACGACCGTCGGAAGTCCCATATCGTAGTTATATTCGGTTTTTGATGAGAAACTGGCAGGAGACTCAGCTCCTTCGACAGGAGGCGTTACCATCGTCGGATAGGCAGATGTGTTGCCATTATTTGAATCTGCATAGCTGATTTTTGCTGTATGCCCTTGAGAGTCGCGAGTGAAGATGACCGAGCCTGTCCGGTTATATCCTGTTTCTGATTTTAATGCTTTCGCGATATCTGACGGATCATTCACAGACGGACTTTTCACATCCCAGTTGTTTACGCGGCAGAGGTTGCCTCGCTCGATGTAGCCAACGTCTTCATATTGAGTCGGGGTTCCCTGTGATACTAAATATTCGCCGCCTAAATCGTAATCGAATGTTTGTTTTGAAAGTAAGCTGCCGTTTGCATCCTTTATACGCTGCTCTTTAGGTAATCCAATGATACGCCGACTAAGGTATGGTTCTTCCAGTTTGTAATCTGTTTCGGATCTTCGCAAAAGAGTCTCAGCCGTTCCGGTTGTCGAGCCGAATTCTTCTACTTCATCCGGTAAGCCAAAAGTGGCATAGTGAAATGTTGTACGGCGCTGATTCATCTGCAGATCAAAGCTCTTTGTCTCTTTCGGGCGAGGATTAACTTGATAAGGCAGGCTTTCATCGTCTTGTGTCCATTCGGTCGTGACGGTTCTCATCAGCACATTATTCGAATAAGTCTCGGTCTTTACGGGCAATCCTCTTTTCCAACTTTCAGTTGCAAAGTATTCTTTCTCAGACGTTATTATTGAAGTCGAAGAATTATAAACGACGGACGGCATAGTTACAGTGCCGACACCACTATTCAAAGCAATACTGTATTTTGTTACTGCTTCTTCACTGGCAGCACCTACTCCATTGGTATCCCCGTTCCAGTTTTGCGCCCAATCATGCCGTTCGGTAAAGCGCGGACAATCCTGCTGTGCGGTGCTGTTATCCACCGGTAGATTATAAGATGTATAGCTAAGTAGTGTGTGTCCATCAGGGGCATTCTTCTTAATCTGATAAATCTGCCCCCAGGAAGTGTAGGAAAAGTCAAAAGAGGAGCTGTCGGCTAACGTTACATTTGAGAGCACATTTATACTTTGATTATTCTGTGGTCCTTTAACCGTTAACACTCCTCCGTTACTGTTAACAAAGTTAGTTTGAATCGTTTGTGATTTATAATCGAACTTTGCCCAAGTATGCGTTACCGTCGAACCGCCGACGGTCCATGGCTGTGTAATCGAGTTGAGATTACCTGACAGGTAGTTAAAGGTAATTACGCGTCCTGCCGTATCGATAATAAAGTTGAGCGTTCCGTTAGCATTGTAGTTAACGGTAATTAAATTACCGTTGCGATCCCTGATCTTGATGCACAGCCAATCGCCTAGACCGCCCAGACCAAAAGTAAGCTGTGTCCCGTCAGACGTTTTCATAATCAGGGAGTTGTCTGAATTATTGTCACTTAACTGCAGATAAGAAGAGTCGGCTGATTCATAAGTATTTGTGTTGCCGACTTGTCGCAGCTCGACGCGGCTGCCCGAAGGAGTAATCAAAAGATACGCGTATTTATTTGCCTGAGTGCTGAAGTATTTACTTTGTATGGTCGGAAAGCCTAACCGAAATCCGGGAGCCGGATTCCCGTTATCAGCATTAAAATAAACGGACGAGCCTGATTTTGTCCAAACCAGCGAGTTGTAAGTCAGCTCCAGACCGAGGTCAAGTCCCGAACGACCGGCTAAACCGACGACAGGTAAACTAAAGTTAAAGTTGCCGGAAAGCAGGTCTTCACCGGTTTCTCCGGTTTCATTCACCGGGTCGAGCCGCTCATTTTTTGCCGAGAAATTATTTACTCCGCCCAATGAGGGATTTCCATATATCTCAATCTCACTCCAAGCCACCCAGGATGGACTGGTATTAGTAACGATGCGCAAATATCTAATATTGTCCGCTCCCGGCGAGAAGGCTAGTTCCAGCCACTGCTCGGATTGAGTCGTGCCGTTTAGCGTTCGAAGCAGCACGAGCGATTCTGGATTCGGTCCCCCATAAATCTCATGTGTGGTTTGTCCGTTCGGCACTTGCGATATATTAAGCCGTATTTGCGATACTGCATAAATCTGACCCAAATCAAGTTGAATCCATTGCTGCGGATAATTTCCAGAGTTCCAGGAAGTGCTCAAATTTCCGTCAACCGCATACGAGGGCAGCGACCCGCTCGCACTATTAGAAGCAATGACCGAAATAGGATTGACTTTGGGTGTCCCCGGTGTCGGCGTCGCTGTCGGCGTTGGGGTAATCGTTGGTGTTGCGGTTGGCGTCGGCGTTATAGTAGGCGTAGGCGTTACGGTTGGTGTTGGCGTTTTTGCCGATAAAAAACTAAGGTAATCGATATCGCCGGTTGAACCGTTCGAGGCATTTGTGTCGGCAACCAATCTTACTATATGTTGTCCGGCGGCTAACTGAATACCCGGTTTTGAAAGCAATTGGAAAGCCCATCCCGTATCGGGAATCTGAATGGCTCCCGTTTTATCTAGCCCGTCTACTTCAATATGGAAACTGCCAAGCGTGCCGCTCGTGCTGCCCCAGGCGACCTGCGCTTGAAGCGTATAAGTTCCGGCATTAGTCACATTGACCGTGTAATTCATCCAATCGCCGGCTTGCATTAACACGAGCTTGCCGCTGCTGTAACCGCTGTATTCATAAATATCGACATCGGTCGGGCTTCTGAATGTCGCAGGCGGATTTCCCGCTACGTCATAGTTCTGCCCTTGATTGTTAGGCATTGTGTCATTATAAGCTGTTGTCTCGCCGCCGTTATCGAACTGCTCGGTTTCAACAATGCCTGGTATTGTTAAAGGCGAATTATTATAAGGTGTTCCCGTATATGGCGATTGAGGAATAGAAAGATTATTTACTAATGTGCCTGATAAGGCAGCAGTATTAACGGTCGAATTCGGGTCATAAAGACAGGCGTTAACCGCTAATGGATAAATCGGTTTACGCTGGCTCTCGGCAAGCAATTTTGTCGGCAAAGACTGGTTGATCGGAAATTGCCAATATCTGACCACTCCGTTTTCAACCGATATTCTCAGCCTGTCGCCCGCGGTATATGCGCCAACCGAAATGCCTGTGGTTGTGGCGTTGCTTTCAACAATGTAGAGGTAACCGTAAGATTGCCGGATGCCGAAATCTATTGCGCCGTAGCCCGACATGACATCACCATAGCTCGGCAACTTGCTCCTGTAACTAAAGCCGGCAACTCTATCGGTATTTGCTTCGCTGGCAATAAAGTCCACAAATCCGTCGCTATAAAGCGCGCGCGTCGATACTGCTCCCGCGTCCCAAGCCGGATTGTTCATCGCGCTTTTTTTAAGACTATTACCTGTCACCGCGATATTCGTCGTATTTTTTGTCCAGACGACGTTCTGCGGCGCGTTCTGCAAAACGCCGGAAAGAGTGACATCTGTAAGCGTCGCTCCCGTATGAGCCAATGCCGTATCTACCGAAAGCGGATAGACAGGCTTTACTTTACTACTGTAGATCAACTGTCCTTTAGTTAAATTATAATAATTGACTACTCCGCTTTCGACTGCGATACGAAAGCGATTTCCGGCAGAATAAGTTCCAGACGCAGCGGAAATGTAATTGCCCGCTTCATATATAGAAACGGTGTTGTCGTAAGCAATGTAAATAGCGTAATCAATATCTTGGAATGTCTGATCATTATCCCCAACGCTCAAGCCGCACATCCTGCTTGAATTTGCTTCAGTGGCAGTAAATTCAACGTACCCGTCTCCGGCAGAAATGGCTCGTGTGGATGAAGCCCCGGCGTTGCCCCATCCGAAAGCGGCGGCTTTAGTTAAACTGTTTCCTGAAATTGAAACTCCAACTCCATTAGTCCAATTAACGGATTCATTGGTTTGTGTTTGAATAAACATATTGGTTCGAAGCGAAAGAAAACTGCTGAGAAGCGATAAATCAATAGATTTACCCACATTATTAGTGGCAAAATCTATAAACTTCGGCAAAGTCCGAGCGAAAGATGGATTCGCACTATCAAGCAACGGTGGTTGAGGAATTTGAATAAACCGGGGAAATAGAGTAACGCCTGATTTAGAAACAGTTTTGTAGATGCCTGTCTTTTCGGCATATCCAATACTCGTAATTATCAGAATCAGTGCCGTCACAAAAATTAACGGAAGCTGCGTCTTATCGACCCTTAAATTTAAAAATCCAGTTTGCTGGCAAATTCTGCTTTTCATAAATTTCTGTTTCCTTCCGCTTGTCTTAATTTCCGGTTGATATTCTATCTCTCAATAGATTCAAAGCTAGGTTTGTTGCCGAAGCTAGAACGCGCACCTTTATAGCTTTATGACCAGTTTTTTAAGATTATTCAGCATTGACTAAATGCTAAAATAATATGGAAGATGAATTAGGAAAGTCCTTAAATTTTGGCTAAATTATTCCTAAAATAATAAGTAATCCAAATCACTAATGCCCTAACTGGATATTTTTGATGGATACTCAGTAGCGGGATAATTTTGATATTTACATTTTGGTAGTGAAGTAAACGTAGGGCTGAAATTTTCAAGCGCGAATTTTCGCGGAAATATCCGGTAAAAAATCAAATCCCCGGCTCATAAAAAATAGTTTTTCAAAAGTATTACTTTTAATTCACCGCCGTTACGACAATACAAGAAAGCCCTGACCCATATAACTGCACTGTCCTCCAACTCTTACTTGCGTAATCTCGCCTTTATCCTGATTGATTCTGATTTTAATAAAACTGGGGCGACCCATTTCCAAACCTTGCTCGCTGACGAACTCCATAGTTCCTTCAGCAGCGGACAAAACTTTGTGATGAGCAAGATAACAGCCGAGCGGTCCGCTTGCGCCGCCGGTCGCCGGGTCTTCGCTAATGCCGGCGGCGGGAGCGAACATTCGGCTATGCACGTCGGAGCCTTGAAATTCGACCTCGCGGGTGAAGGCGAAAACGTGCGGCGTTTCAAAATCTCGCAACGCTTTTTCCCATACATCAAGTCTGAATCGAATGCTGCGGATAGCTTGAAGATCTTTGAGAAGCACGAAGAGAAACGGAACTCCGCAGGAAACTACTTCAAGCGGAAGCCCGGTGTCCGTTATCATTCTTACGTCAAGCGAGAGCATATCGGCAATTATCTGCGGATTTTGAAAACGCGAACCGAAGGCCGGCAACGGCTGCTCCATTTCAATAAACGCGGGCGGCAAGTTATTACTCCATTCCAGCCTAACCGGAACAGTGCCTATTCCCTCTTCCAGATTTATAACGGTTTTGCCGTCGGCAGAACGCTCGATCATATTTTCTCTCGCCAGCACGAAAGCCGTTCCGATAGTCGGATGACCCGCCATCGGCAGTTCGGTCGTCGGAGTAAAAATACGCACGCGGAAGTGGTTCATCTTATCGTTTGGAGGCAAGACAAAAGTTGTCTCCGAGAGCTTCAGTTCTTGGGCTATTGACTGCATAGTTTCGGAAGACAAACCGCGACCGTCGGTAAAGACGGCAAGCTGATTTCCGCCGAATGGCTTGTTGGTAAAGACATCGAGCAAATGATAATTAAGTTTTTTCATATTCTATACAAAAAGTTTAATGACATTTCCAATACTTACCCGATTTGCCTTTCGTTTTCACTAACGGTCTCGTCTAAAGACTGTTGCTGTAATGGGTAATCATAGCGAACGAAGCCTCTGTGATGCGCTACCTTGTCATACAAAGCACGGGCGGTAACATTGTCGGCGAGAGTCTGCCAGTAAAGCCGCGCCGCGCCGCGCTCGCGGGCTGCTTGGGCGACTCGCTCGATTAACGACCTCGCCACACCTTGACCGCGCGTCGCCTCATCAACGAAAAGGTCTTGGAGGTAACACACATCGTTCATCCACGCACTTACGTGGAACAAATAATGAGCGATGCCGACCAAGTTCTCCTCTAAATAAGCGCCAAAGCCGTATATACCGCTGTCGCCGCTCATCAGACGGCGCCACGTCTCGTCGTATTGCGAATCGGGCAGCACGGTTTGATAGAAAGTCTTGTAGCCACGCGCCAAGAACTCCCACCGCGTTCGGTCATCGGCATGCAGCGTATTAACTTTAATCATTGACAGTGTTTCTTTCATAAACTATTGACCTTGTGTTCTAACGCATATTTGCGGAACGAAGCTGCTTGCTTGGATTGCTGTCGGAAGATTTGCGACGATTGACAAGGTAGATGCCTGACAGGACAAATGCGCCGCCGACGAGCTGGCGCATACTTAGCAGCTCGCCGAGCAGCGGGATTGAAAGCAACACCGTAATCACCGGCTGCCCTAAGAGGCTGACTGAAACTGACGTTGCTCGCAGATGACCGAGCGCGTAATTGATGGCGAGATAGCCGCACATATGCGGCAGCAAGCCGAGCGCGACGAGTGCCGCCCACGTCCGAACGCTAAAACCGCCGAGCGGCGCGTCCAGCAGAAGGACTACAGCAAGCAATAGAATAATGCTCGAAGCCACCGAGAGAGCGAGGAACGTCAGCGTGTCCATGCCTGCTCTGACACGCTGCGTCACAAGGAAATAGAGAGCGAAGAAGAAACTAGCGGTGACTGCCAGCAGGTCGCCGTAGTTTAATCTCGCCAACTGCCGCCCACCGCCGCTAACGACCAAAGCCACTCCCACGAGCGCAAGCGCTAATCCTATCCAGAAGTAAGAGCCGAGACTTTCACGGAACAAAATGAGCGCGCCAAACCCAACCCACAAGGGCGCAATATTTGTGAGCAGCGTGGCGTTTGTCGCCGAAGTCACAAGCAACGCGGCTTGCCACAGCGCTAAGTCAATGCCTAAGAATACGCCGCCCGCTAGTGTCAGCAGCACGGCGTTACGCGACGGAAGCGAAGGTCGCTTCCATAAACACCACGGTATGACCACCACGCCGGCAATCAACACCCGATAAAAGGCTGAGGTCGAGCCGGGTACGGCGGCAATCTTGACGAAGATAGCGGAAAACGCGACGCACACCGCGCCGACGGCAAGCGCGACGTAAGCAGGAGCTAAGTTTTTCGGTTCGTCAGTCATGCAAAATTGATTCTAACAAGCACATAAACTCGTCGCTCCGTGAAACGAGTGGGCTGAGTCTGCTGAATTCGCTAGGGAGTCAATATTTCCGGCTGTTTGCTCCTAGATTTTTTCACCGAGACAGCAACCTAATTTAACTTCTGGAATTGGAAAGTGCTTGTTCAAAATCTTCGATTAAATCCTGCTCGTCTTCCAGCCCGATTGAAATTCTTACCAAACTGTCGCTGATACCCATCGCGCGACGCTGCTCCGGCGTGAGAGTTTTGCTCCACATCGCCGCCGGATGAACAAGTAAAGTTTCATACCCGCCGAGGCTTGCTGCGTAAGTTCCGAGTTTAAGCGAAGCGATAAAACGCGTCGCAGCCGCGAAACCGCCGCGCACCTCGACGCTTAAAACTCCGGTAAAACCGCTCATTTGTTCGCGGGCAATCCGGTGCTGCGGATGCGATTCGAGACCCGGATAATGAACGCGCTCGATTTCGGGATGCTCTTCGAGAAAACGCGCAATTGCCAGCGCGTTTTTATTATGGCGTTCGACTCTCATACCGAGCGTTCGCAACCCGCGCAAAAGCAGCCAGCCGTCAAACGGACTCAAAACCGCGCCAATCATCAGATGAAATCGCCAAGCTCGCTCGATGAATTCTTTTGAGCCGACAATCGCTCCGGCGGTCAAATCGTGATGTCCGCCCAAGTATTTCGTCGCGCTGTGAATTACAACGTCAATTCCCATTTCAAGCGGTCGCTGGTTTATCGGCGTGGCGAAAGTATTATCAACGATTGTCGTAATGCCGCGATTTTTGCCGAGTTCGGCAACGGCTCGCAAATCCGTCAGACACATCAGCGGATTGGTCGGCGTTTCGGCGTAAATCAATTTCGTGTTCGGGCGGACGGCATCGGCAAACTGCGTCGTGTCTGCTTGGTCAACCAAAGCGCATTCAATTCCCCAGCGCGGCAGCATGTCGGTAAAAAGCGCGGCGGCGCTGGCATAAAGATTTCGCTGCGTAACAACGTGGTCGCCTTTTTCGAGCGAAGACACGACGGATGTAAAAATCGCTCCCATACCGGACGCGGTAACAAGCGCCGCCTCGCCACCCTCGAGCGCGGCGATTGTCGCTTCCGTTTGCTGATGCGTCGGATTGCCGTAGCGCGTGTAAAATTCGGCGGGTTTGACCGCGCCGGCGATTTCGGCAAAAGGCTCCGAAGAATCGGCAGAGAAGGTCGAAGTCTGCCAAATCGGGGCGGCAACGGCGTACGTCGAATTAAATTGGCGCGAAGCATGAACAGCCTTCGTTTGTTCGCCTTTTCCTCTTAAAACATTTAATTTCATTTTTAAATTTTATCTTTCGGTAAAATGCCAGTCTTTGGTTAGGAATTATTTTGTAATCGAATACAAACTTTTATTGTTTAATCGTGGACAATCAGAAGCAACCCGAAAACGCACAATATCAATCCGACTTTCCTCAGTTATCCAATTTGCTCTCATCCCACAAAAATAAATCTGTCTTTGAATCCGAAGTCGCCAATTTTTGCCCACCCGCGCTAAAGGCAATCGGAGAGCAGGAATCTTTGAGCGTGGCAAGTAATTTCCCGCTGACGGCATCCCAGACCTTGACGGATTTTTTACGGTTATAGCTGGCAGTGGCAATCTTGCGTCCATCAGGACTCCAAACTAATTCCCAACCGCTGCCCTGCAGGGCGAATAAAGTCGCTTTTAGTTGTCCGTTGCCGACATCCCACAGTTTAGCGGTTTGGTCGTCGCTTATTGTCGCCACTGTTTTTCCGTCAGGGCTAAAACTGACATCCACAACTCCTTCTTTATGCCCGGCTAGTGTTGAGATCAAACGTCCGTTTGCGGCATTCCATAATTTCGCCGTTTGGTCGCGGTTCGCAGTGGCGATTAGCTGCCCGTCAGGACTAAATTTTGAAGTGTAAATTGTGCTGTCGTGATGACCTAATTTACTTTTGGGCAAGTTAAGTGACGCATCCCACAAAAAGATTGATTCGTTTGACGTAATCGCCAGCGTAACTCCATCCGGGCTTATCTGCGCCTGGGTAAGAAATTCATATTCGCTGAATAGGTTTGTCGAATAGGGCTGCGTAAGTACACCCAGAATCGCGCCGGTTACCCCGCCTGAATGCGGCGGATAGTAGTTTTCTCTTTCGGGAATGGACATCAATTTTTCTCCGTTAAAAGCGTTCCACAGATAAACTCTTTTAGCGGAGCCGAGAGTGAGCAGTTTTGTGCCGTCAGGACTAAAAGTAACGGCGCCAATCGGAGATTTATGACCGGACAAGTTAGCAATCAATTTTTCCGACTTCATATCCCATAAAAGAACATTTCCGTCGTAGCCGCCGGTGGCTAATCTGAGCGAGTCACAACTAAAAATAACGTGCATAACGAAACCATCTTTGTGCCTGCCCAGCGGCATTAACTTTCCGGTATCGGACTCCCAGAGCAGCACGCTGCCTTTGCGCGTTCCGATAGCTAAGAATTTTCCGTTCGGGCTAAACGACAAGTTGTGCGGTTCACCCGAAGAACGAGGGACCGATATTTTGACTGGTAGAATTGTTGAAGGCACAGGTAAATTATTTTGCCGCGCACATACTATTTGGTAAGAAAACAGCACGATAAATAAAATTGTGATTTGCAAAGATTTCATAGATGGGTCGAATTTTTGAACAAAATTATACAAAAGATTGCTGTCCGCGAATAAAATAAACGGTAAATAGAATTGTTTCATTAAAACCCCCGTTTTCACTCAAATCAATTTGTAAAAGAACGCCGTGTCGCGGTAGTTCCCTTCTCGGTCTTTTGTATATTGCGGGATAATGCCCGCCTTAAAATATTCAAATTTTTCATATAATTTTTCCGCTTCCTCGCCCACTCTCGTATCGAGGACAAGTAATACTCGGTTTCGGCAGCGAGCCGCTTCTTCCGCCGCCCGCATCAAAAGACTTGCCACCCCTTGCCTGCGAAATCGGGTACGAACCATCAGTTTTTGAACCTCTGCCCGGTGCAAAGAATTCTGCCTTTTTGCTAGAACAAGTTGCACGGAGCCGATAATGCCCTTATCCGTTTCGGCAATAAAAAGAAGCCGGTTATCTTCGGCAATCTCCCGAAGTATTTTGAGCCAGTAGTTTGTCGCGTCTTCAATCGCTAAAGGTGAATGAAATCCTAACGAGGCGCCGTTGTTGACTGCATCTTGTAACAAACCAGACAGCATAGGTAAAACTTTTTCCGCATTTTCTTTCGATAATTGCTCAATCCGGCACATAATCTATGTAATCAAAGGAAATTCATGATATGTAAAATATAGAGCCGGATTTTTGGCAGGAAAATAGCCAATTTATCTTTGGACTCCGCACCGGAAAAGTTTTTCTTTATGACCGTTGAGTATGGGCGTGTCGTTCTTGTCTATTATAGAGTCGCGTTTTTATAGCATCTTTTACAAAAGCATTTACAAGCGGATGAGGATTTGCCGCCGTTGAGCGAATTTGAGGCACGTAAGGGTTTCCGATAAAAAAGGGGTGATTTAGAAGTTCTATGACACAAATTTCTCCTTCATCGTCCGAACCTGTCATTTTTAACTTCCTTTTGACAAATGGCACAACCTCAGCGTTAACTTCGAAGTTACAATAATATTGTTCCGCCGCTACCGCTTTATTTGAAAAATCCGAAAACAAAATACTGGTTTGATGTTATAACCGATAAAATGTTTTCTCAATTTTATGAACGGCATCTTCCGCGCTAAACAATGATGCCCCGGAGCAATTTGTGATGGAGTCTAAATGGCAAATTTATAGCCTAACCCGTAAACAGTAAGCAGATATTGCGGATGCCGCGGATTGACTTCCAACTTTTGACGAAGCCAAGTGATATGAACATCCACCGTGCGGATAGTTACATTCACGTCAGTACCCCAAACTTCATCAAGCAGTTGATTGCGCGTACAAAGTTTGCCGCGATGTTGAATCAGACAGCGCAACAATTGGAACTCGCGTGCCGATAATTCGATTTTGTTCCCCTCGCGGGTTATTTCCGCACTGTAAAAATCCACGCAAATCTTACCGAACTGATAGCTTCGCGTAGCGTCGGGGGACGAGTCGGACGCACTACGTCGCAGTTGAACTTCGATACGGGCAAGCAGTTCCTGCATATCAAAAGGTTTAGTCAGGTAATCATCCGCTCCGATTTTGAGTCCCAGAACTTTATCAAAAGTTTGACTTCGCGCCGTAAGCATAATAATCGGCGTCGAAATTTTGCGTTGACGCAAATCGCGGCAGACATCAAATCCGCTGCGTTCAGGCAGCATCACATCGAGAAGAATCAAATCGAACGCTTCCGCAGCGGCGCGCTCCGAACCGGTCACGCCGTCGAGAGCGGTTTCAACCGCATAACCCTCGCTCATCAGACGGTCGCGCAATGCTCTTACTAATTCCGCTTTGTCTTCAATTAAAAGTATGCGCGTTTTCATTATTGAATAAAATCGGCGTCATCCATTGCCGGAAGACGCATTGTAAAAGTACTGCCTTGATTTGGTTTGCTAACGACGCTGACGGTTCCGCCGTGCGCTTCGACGATTTGTTTAACTATGCTGAGACCGATTCCGCTGCCTTTTATTTGGTCTTCGATGGCGGATTGTCCGCGATAAAATAATTCAAAGACTTGTGGTAACTCTTTTTTCTCAATTCCATCTCCGTAATCTTGAACGGCAATTTCAATTTCTTTTGATATTTCATCACGAGTTTTTTGCGCTCTGATTTTAATCTGCCGCTTTTCACCGATTGCTCTGCGATTGTGTTTTACGGCGTTGCCGATGAGATTGCCGACGGCTCGCGCGAGTGCTTCGCGGTCAGCCAAAATCTGAGGTAAATCCGGCTCGACCTCAAGAATAGCGCAAAAGCCGTTTTGTTTTAACTCCGTCCGGTAATCGCCGAGCGCGGCTTCGATGATTTCGTCAACATTTTCCGGAAAGTGTTTGTAGGTGGAATTTTGGACGTTCTGCGCGCCGGTGAATTCAAGCAATTGTTCTATCATCGCCGTTAAACGGCGTTCTTCCGTATTGATTATTAACCCGTATTCCTTGATTTGCGCGGCGTCGGTGATGATTTGGTCGGCGATATTTTCGCTTGTCGCGCGGATAACTGCGAGCGGAGTGCGTAGCTCGTGGGTGACGCTTGCTACAAAATTGGCTTGCTGGCTGACGAGTCTTCGCGCCCGGTTTAACAAGATAATCAACAAAATGCCATTAGCGGCGAGCAGCAACAAAACGCCAAAGCTGCTAAGCAAATTGCGTTGTTGCATTGACTCGATAGCAGCTTCGAGCGAGCCGCCGCGATATTGCACGAATAATTGCCAGCCGCCTTTCTGATTGTCGGATGACGGCGACGCGACCACAACATTGGCAACATCGCGCCTTGATTTTCCGTCGCCGTTTTTTGAGGGCTGTGTTTGGCGGCGCGGCGCAATGGGCATTAAACTCTCGATTTCATCGAATCTCAAAGCAAATAAATCAAGTTGTATATCGCTCTCAATCGGCGTTTCCATTTTCACGAGCGACGAGCCGGAATGATAAATGATCTGCGGCGGCTCGCTGCGGTTTGCCACAATTACATTATAATTGTCGTTGCCGGTATTTTTATCGCTAACATTAAAATAACGGGCGGCAAGCGCAGGAAGTAATTCGCTTTTGATGTATTCAAGATTTAACAGCACGATAGTGTAACCGGCACGCTGACTTGAATCAATGTTTAGCGGTTCTGTCGGCTTCGTCGTATTTTGGGTGGTTTTCAAATCAGCGAGGTTGACTCTCGAAACAGAAATTACCAGTGCCGGCACATCCGGCGCGACCATTTCGGATGGGTTTGTTTTCTTTGTGCCGTCTGCCGAACCGTTCAAATCTCGCTCAATTTCGCTTTGAACACGGGCGAGTTGCGGCAGCCAAGCCGTTTCTTCAAAGCGATTATTCGTTTCGTTATAAACAGATAAAACAAGCCTGCCGCTCGAATCCTTCTCAGCTATAAAAACATTTGTTATCAGCTTCGGATATGGCGCGGTCGCCGACCAGCGTTCGTAGCGAAGAGCATAATCATTCCAATCTTTTTTGCTGAAGCTAACGGGGTCAACCAGCAATTGCAAAAAAGCGCGCGTCAGTTCGCGGTCAAAATCGCGGCTTAAATTTTCGGCGGCGATTCGCGCTTTCTCCCGCATTTTGTCGTGTTCGCCGTCGCTGGTTTGTCCAATCCATCGGTATTGCAAGACGGCGAGCGTTACCAGTAAAACGAACAGCGCAACGACCGAAAGAAAAGTTAAATTCGGTTTTTGAAGGCGAATTCTCACGATTGTAATTGTGCCATATATTTTTAATCCGAATTCCTTCAACCATTAAATTTAATATCCTTAACAACTTCTTATTACCTTCTTAACTACTTTAGACCTGAATGTAGTCAATAATAATTAGTATTTTTTATCAATTCAAAATCAGCTCAATCGTCCGCTAAGACACTTAAAGTGAAGTGAAATCAAATGAAAAATTATCACCGGAAAAGATTTGCTATCAGCATGTTATCGGTTATTGCGCTTTCTTTATTGATGCTTTTTTATCGTGGAGGTACAGCTTCAACAAAAGTAAATAACCTGCTTGTCGCGCCGAGTCTTTCGGCGACGAAAACCGCCGCGCTCGACGCGACGGCGGGCGGAGATTTGAACGGTAACGGCGTGGTTAATCCCGGCGACCGCATTAAATACCAGGTCGTCATCAACAATTCCGGCACGGACGCGGCAGGCGTTAATTTTTCCGACCAGATTGATGCGAATACGACTTACGTCGCCGGTTCGATAATCGCCTCGCCAGTTGCAGTCAACGACAGCTATCAAGCCGTCGGCAATGTTAATATCAGCGTTCCGGCGGCAAGCGGCTTGCTCGTCAACGATTTGAATCCGAACGGAAGCGGAACTTTGACGATCACCGCGCCTTCGACGACGACAAACGGCGGGAATTTGAGCGTCAACACGACGGACGGCAGTTTTACATACAATCCGCCGGTTGGCTTTTCAGGCAGCGACACATTTACCTACACGCTCTCGAACGGCACGGGATTAACCGACACGGGAGTCGTCACCATCAATGTTACGGGAGTAATTTGGTTTATCAATAATAACGCGGCGGCTTGCACAACGATTGCGGCTGGGTGCGGGCGGTTGACCAATCCTTTTTCAACTCTCGCGGCTTTTAATACGGCGAATGTCGGCGGCGGCTCAAACCCGGACGATAACGACAACATTTTTATTTACGAAAGCGCGACTAACTACACTGGTCCGGTTACACTGCGCTCCGGTCAAAAACTGATTGGGCAGGACGCGACGCAGACGCTCGACACGATTACGGGACTCACGCCGCCGTCATACAGCGCGGCGTTTCCGGCAATGAACAGCGGCAACGCGACAAAAACGACTATCACCAGCGCGGCGAACGGAATCAATCTCGGCGCGGGCAATACGATTCGCGGTTTAACCGTCTCGAACACGACCGGCGCGGGAATCAACGGCGCAAGCATTGCAAATGCGACGATTGGAGCAGATGTCGCCGTCACGGGCGCGAGCGGAGCTGCGTTTGATTTAAGCGGAAGCGCGACCGGGACGATTTCCTTCGGCGCGACTGTAACAAACACGAGCGGACGCGCGATTTCAATTCAGAACCGCACGGGCGGAACGATTGATTTGACCGGAGCGATTTCCGACAACGGCGGCACGGGCGTTTTAGTCAACAGCAACACCGGCGCGACGATTACATTTTCGGGCGGTCTTGCGCTTTCAACCGGCGCAAACGCGGCGTTCACGGCGTCGGGTGGCGGCACGGTCAACGCGACGCAGAACAACACTTCAATCGTCAACACGCTGACGACGACCACCGGCACGGCTTTGAACGTGGCGAACACGACCATTGGCGCGAGCGGTTTGACTTTCCGCAGCATCACCTCAAACGCGAACGGCGCGACGAACGGCATCAATTTGGATACCACAGGTTCGGGCGGTTTGACAGTTACGGGCAACGGCGGGACTTGCACATCGGCGGCGACTTGCACGGGCGGCACAATTTCCAATAAAACGACCGGCACGGACGGCAGCACGACCGGCGGCATCGGTATTTACCTAAACAACGCATCGAATGTTTCGTTGACCAATATGCAGTTCAACGACTTCAACAACTTCGGAATCTTCGGTAACAACGTGACCAACTTCACGCTGTCCGGCGTTCATATGGACGGCAGCAACGGGAATGGAGCAGCCACGACCAACGAAGGAACAGTGCGCTTTACAAATCTCTTGGGCAATGCGTTGGTGCAGAACAGCAGCATCAGCAACACGAACGCGGCGGGCGGCGCGGTCGTCAACTTTGCCGTCAGCAATACCGGCGGAACTCTGACGCTGCTCGATTTTGAAAACACGACGCTCTCGAATTTTAACGCCACCGGCACCGGCACCGACGCGCTGTTTTTCGGCTCGCCGTTCGGCGCGTCAGGCGCGGTAATGAACATCAAAATCAATAACTGCACGCTCTCGGCGGCGCGTCAGTTCCAGTTTCAGCTCAACGTGCAGGGAACGACGACTTCGGATGTAATCATCACAAACAACACTTTCCGCAACGACCACTCAAACGTCGTCAGCGCGGGCGGCGGCAGCAACCTGACGGGCGGCGGCACCGACGTTTATGTTCACTATCTTATACAGAATAACAATTTCCGCATCAGCAACGGCGCGGGCGCGGCGGGTCCGACTAATGCCGGTCGTTGTCTGACCATCGGCAACGCGTCCCTCAACGGCACCTTTAACGGAAAGGTTCTAAACAACACTTTCGGCGTTAGCGGCGTCGCGCGTTCCGGCGCGGGAAATGCGGCTGACGCGCTCGGCATCTTCGCCAGCGGCAACAACGGCTCGCAGGGCAACTCGAAAACGCTGGTTCAGGGCAACACCATACAGAATTACGGCGAGGTAGGAATTTTATTTAATGCCCGACAAGGAAGTTCCGGTTTGGATGCGACCGTTCTGGGCAATATCATTCGCCAGCCGGGTCCGGCGGCGCAAGGCGCGTTCGGCGCGATTTGGGTCAACTCCGGAGCGCTCGCCGCCGACACCAACAAGGTGAGTATCGCCATCGGCAGCACGACCGCCGCCGATAAAAACACGATGCAGGACAGCGACCCAAGCAACGCGACGGACGTATTTCTCGACAAAAATACCTGCGCCGGTTGTGCCAGCACATTGACTCTTTACAGAAACGGGTCGGCTGCCGGAGGCGCGGGCGAAGCGCTGATTCGACAAATACTCGTTGACGATAACAATCCGAGTTTAGACCTTTTGGCGGGATTCACTAATGGCTCAACCATCATCGTCAGTAATGGTTTGCCGATTCAGGCTTCACGTCCGCAATTTGAGGTAGGCGCAAGCAAAGAATCTAATAATTCCGACAGCGATTTGAGCATCTTGAATTCGTCGTATCAATCGCCGTCGGCGCTTTTGAACGGCGTTCAATCTTCGCTTCTACGAGCCACTGAAACAGAAACGATTTCAAATCAATTAGCCACAGTTGAAATGCGGGGAACAACCGGGACAAATTATTTATCTTCTGTAACGGCATTCTTCAATAACACGCAAAGTTCATTAAGCGATTTTGCCGATAATCTCGCTTCCGTGATTACTCCGACAGCTTACGCCCAGAAAAATTTCAAGCGCGAATCGCTGGCGCCTTCCTCCGGCGAAACGGTAACGAAATCGCTCGGCACGCTTCCGGCTGGCGAAAGCGTTACCGTGCAATTTACCGCCACCGTCAATTCGACTCCGGCAACCGTTTTCTCAGTTTCCAACACGGCGCAGCACATCACCGCCGCGGGCGGCATTGACATTGCCAGCAACACTGTTACAACTACCGTCGTTCAGCCGCCTTCAATCTCCAAGACTTTCGGCGCGTCGTTCGTTTCGCTCAACGGCACGACGACTTTGACTTATACAATTACGAATCCGAATCCGGGAACGGCTCTGACGGGACTCGCCTTCAGCGATACTCTGCCTGCCGGTTTGGTCATCAACACGCCGAACGGTCTGAACAATACTTGCGGCGGAACGGTAACGGCGACGCAGAATACTTCGCTCATTAGTTTGACGGGTGGCTCGATTAATCAAAACACGACCTGCACGGTCAAGATTGATGTCAAAGGCACGACCGAAGGCGCGAAAACGAGTGCCACGAATGCGGTAAATTCCACAAACGGCGGCGCGGGAAATTCTGCTTCGGGAAGCATAACCGTCATCAATTCGCCGACGTTGGCAAAGACTTTTACGCCGAACCGGATTCCGATTAACTCGACTTCAACCTTGCAATTTACTGCCGCCAACCCGAACACGACGCTCGCGCTGAATAACTTGGCGTTCTCGGACTCGCTGCCTTCGGGCGTATCGGCGACTGATGTCGGAGCGACGACTGTTTGCACGGACGGCTCTTATTCAATCTCTGCAAACGTCATCTCGTTCACTAAACCGACGCTGGCGGTAGGAGCGAATTGCGTCTTCAGCGTCATCGTTACGGGAACAAGCGCGGGCGCGAAGAATAATATTACAAGCGCGATTACGGCGACGAACAGCAACGCGGGCGCGGCGGCTTCGGCGACTTTAACCGTCGTTCTGCCGCCGACCATCACGGCGGCGAGCATTACGCGAACACAGGCAGGAAGCGCGAACTCGCAAATTGCCACCGTTAATGACAACGAAGACGCGGAAAACACTTTGGCGATAACCGTCAACGGCGTTTCATCAGCGACCGTTAACGGCGTAACTGTCAGCGGCATCAGCGTTGACGCCAGCGGAAATGTAACGGCGAACGTCAGCGCAAATTGTACAGCGACGAACGCGAGTTTTACACTGCGCGTAACCGACAGCGATTCGTTATTCGCCGAAACCGCGCTGAACATAACTGTAAATCCGGCGACGCTGGTTTGGAACGGCGCAACTACCTCGGATTGGAACACGGCGACGAATTGGACTCCGAACTGTGTGCCGACGGGAAGTTCTACTGCAACGCTGCCGTCATCGGGCGTAACGAACGAACCCACGATTACAACGCCGGCTACGGTCAACAATTTAACCGTCGGCGCAAACCGTTCAATCAATATTTCCGGCGCGAACGGAAGTCTGGGCATCAACGGCGTTCTAACGATGAGCGGCAATAACATCAACGGCGCGAGCGCAAGCAATCTGCTGGTCGTCGGCTCGGCGGGCAGCATCACGCGCACTTCGGGTTCTGTCATCGGCGGCAGTGTTCGCAAGTTTTTCTCTTCCGGCGCAGGCGCGTTCACTTTCCCCGTCGGCACGGCAAACGGCTATTCGCCAGTTCAGTTGTCGAATATTTCGGGAACAGGTGATTTCACCGTTTCGGCGACGCAGGGCGCGTATCCTAATCCGGCGACGGGTTTGCCGGTTAATCGTCTCGCCAGATGGTGGACTTTGACCAACAACGGATTGACGCAAGCAGACGTGCAGTTTAATTATTTGGCGGGCGACATTACGGCAGGAATGGAAGCCAGCTACAAAGCATTCAAGATAGAAAGCGGCGCGGCAAGCCAGCAGCCGACGACAATCAACACAATTAATCACACGGCGACCGTCTTAAATGTTACAAACTTCTCGGATTGGACATTAGCCGAAGCTCTTGCTCCGACTGCCGCCGGCGTAATGGTGAGCGGAAGAGTAACCAATGCAAGCGGGCGCGGCATTTCCGGCGCGAGAATAACGATGATTGACGGGGGCGGAAATGTATTTATGGCGCGAACCAATCCGTTCGGATATTACCGTTTCGCGGATGTTCCGGCAGGCTCGACTTATATAATCACTGCCAGTGCCAAGCGGTATCAATTTGCGACGAGTCCGCAGGTCTTATTTATCGCCGAAGAGCGCAACGATATTAACTTTGTCGCTTTACCATGAAAGGAGTAATCGCTTAAAAACTGTAAAAGGTGAGAATTTTGAAAAAGCGAAATCGAGCCTTTCTTTGAACTCGAAATGTTAGACGGAAAAATTCTGGTCAATACAAAGCTATGCCTTTATCTCGTATCATAGCGTTAGAGTTGACGACAGAGAATTTCTTATTATGAATAAAACCTTGAATTTTGCTATCGCCATCATTTTTTGCGCTTTGTTGCTTTCGTTCGATGTCTCCGCC
>CAXSBF010000039.1:0-27483 GCA_964235785.1 uncultured Pyrinomonadaceae bacterium
GACAGCGACGACGACGAAGAAGCGGGTGCGGTTGATTCTCTAATCTGATAACAGAGCGGCAGCCGCTTCTTCGGTTGAGCATTCAACCAAAACGAGCAATAGCCGGTCAAGCTCCGAAAGATTGGCAAAAAACGAAGCAGTCAAGGGCAAATTGTCTTTGATTGCTTCGTTTTTTTGGCTATGCTTTGGGGCAAAATGCTAAGTTGGCTCGAATCTGCTTTTTTGATTATCAATGGTTGTTAACATCTTTCAATCATTATAAATCATAGGTCAATTAGATTTTCAGCTATATCCTACATTTATATCGTCATTGAATCATTCGCGCTTTTTCGCGCTCTGGTTCGATAAGGCGAAAATACACGTTATTACAGCTTGTTCAAATGTTAATTTAATAGATATTTCTCCAACATTCATTTGCAATTCGTCTGACAAATGCTTGAAAATTTGCGTGTCTGAATTTTTATCGTTAAGGAAACAAAATGTAATGTCAAAAGAAACCTTGCCGCCAAGCGTGAAAAGCGGAATTTTCGGCGGACATTTTATGCAGTTTCGGCGCGACTCGACCGGATTTTTGCAGAAATTAGCCGAACTCGGCGATGTAACGTCTTTCAAAATGGGCGGTCAGCTCGCCTTTTTTTTGAATCACCCCGACTTTACGCGCGACTTGTTGATAACGAACAATGCGAAATTTATTAAAGGTCGCGCTTTGCAACGCGCCAAACGATTACTCGGCGAAGGTTTATTAACAAGCGAGGGCGAGCAGCATTTGCGGCAGCGCCGGATGATTCAGCCTGCGTTTCACCGCGAAAAAATAAAATCTTACGCCGAAGCGATGACCGAATATGCCGCGAAAATGCGCGACGTGTGGCAAGACGGTGAAGTGCGCGACATTGATAAGGAAATGATGCGCCTGACATTGCAGATTGTCGGGAAAACTCTTTTCAGCGCGAACGTCGAGGACGAAGCCGATGAAGTCGGCACGGCTCTGACGACGATAATTAAAATGTTTAATTATATGCTTCTGCCGTTTTCAGAACTGCTCGAAAAACTTCCTATTCCACAAGTAAAACGTTTCAACAAGGCGAAGGAAACTTTGGATTCGATAATTTACGGTATTATCGATGAACGCAGAAAATCCGGCGAACATAAAGATGATTTGCTTTCGATGCTGCTTGAAGCGCAGGACGAAGAGAGCGGCGACTCAATGACTGATGAGCAAGTCCGCGACGAATGTCTGACGCTTTTTCTCGCCGGACACGAAACGACCGCTAACGCTCTGACCTGGACGTTTTACCTGCTTTCGCAAAATCCCGAAAAGGAAGCGAAACTGCACAAGGAACTCGAGCAAGTTCTACAAAACGAAAGAATTCCGACGGTTGAAGATTTGCCGAATCTAAAATACACCGAGAGCGTTCTCGCCGAATCAATGCGGCTTTTTCCGCCCGCCTGGACTTTGGGACGGCTGGCAATCGAAGACCACGAATTCGGCGGCTACCAAATTCCGAAAGGCTCGCTTGTTCTCACAAGCCAATTCGTGATGCAGCGCGACAAGAGATTTTGGGAAAACGCCGAAACCTTTTTGCCGGAGCGCTGGGAAAAACAAAGCGTTCGGGAAGCGCAAAAAAAATACATCTATTTCCCGTTCAGCAGCGGCGTGCGCGGCTGCATCGGCGAAGGTTTCGCCTGGACGGAAGGAATTTTGCTCGTCGCAACTTTAGCAAGAAAGTGGAAATTAAAACTGATGCCCGAACAAAAAATCGGAATGAATCCGCTGATGACGCTAAGACCGAAATTCGGGATGAAAATGAAGATTATAAAAGCGTAAAAGGATTAAATTAGGATGAAACAGAATTTTTTCGTAAAAATCTTGTTTCATACTTGAAACAAAAAACAACTTGTGTTAGATTTGTTTCATCAGTGATACAAAATGCCTTTGACGGTAGGCATTTATCAATCAAACAATCAGGGGAAACATTAAGAATTTTTGGAGAATTCGAGGAGAAAGCAAAAATGAAAAATATAAACAAACCGAAAGTTAATCCATTAAGCCGGATGCCGCGCCAGCAGCGGCTGATTATGGCGATTCGCGGCGGCGCGGGCGTCGGCAAAAGTCATTTTATCAGTTCGATGTCGGAAGCGGGCTTGGGGAAACTCTGCATTTTCGACACGGAACGAAAAGCGCGGCTGTTGCGCGGCGTCGGTCAGACTTTTGACGCTTTGGAGATTGAACAAAGCGACGAGCTGCCGGAATTTATCGATTGGGCAATTAACGGCGAAGGTCGGGAACAAAATTACGGCTGCTTTGCTTTGGACAGTTGGGCGGCATATTTCGGCGCGAAACATTCGGAAATGATTGAAGCCGTCAGAGAAAAAACCGATGACCCGCTCGCGCAGCCGAGCGCCGAAGAACTCGCCGCCGACCAGATGATTTTGCAGTCTGTTTTGCGAAAGCTCTGCATCGAAAGCGGAAAGTGCGTCGTCATTTCCGACCAAATTGCCGCCAAAGGAAAGGAAGCAAAAGAAGACAACGAAATCGGGCGCGTTCTGCCGATGACGGCATCGGGATTAGAGTATTTTGTAGACGTGATGGTTGAAGTTTCATTGCAGGAACGCGACGGTGAAATCACGAGGGTTTTCCAGGTTGTAAAATCTAATTCACCGGCATTTGAAGTCGGATTTGAAATGACGGGAAACATCGGTTTCAAAGATTTTCTCGAACATATGAAAGCCGAACAAGCCCTGGAATTGGCGTTTGATAAACCTGCAAAATCCGACGTGCCGGAATTTATCGAAGACAAAACTCCGATTTCAATTGCGCCGCCGAAAATGACCGTCGAGGATTTGGTTAAAAAGGCGGAGGAAAACGGTTTCAAACGCGCGGACATCGTAACGGGCGCGAAGGTTTATCACAATCAGCCGAACATTCATCATTTAACCGACGAGCAGATTGAAGATTTAGACCGCCGAATAATGACGCGAATTGAAAAAAATAAAGCCGAATCGAATGTTGCGCCTGCGGCAAATGAAAAAGTCAGCAATATTAAACGCGCCAAAGTTGCGTAAACAAGTTTTGATGAAGGCGAAGGGCAAAAGCAACGAGTCAGGGCAGTAAAAAAATAGGCGATGGGAAATTCCGGGAAAATTTTCTCTCGCCTATTTTTGTTTTTCAAATTAAATTTTCGGAGGAAATTTTATGCTGCGAACTGTTTTGGGAGTAGTTGCGGGTTACTTCATTTGGTCAATCGTCTGGGTCGGGACTGACTCTATACTGGCGGCGCTTTCGCCCGGTTGGTATGGAAAAAACTTAACTGATTTTCAAAACGCGGTCAGTGGAAACGGAGCTTTTACGTCGAGCTTCACGGTATGCGTTTCCCTTGTTTTTCTAAGCGTGTTTTGTTCGCTCATTGCGGGATTCGCGGCAGCGACGATTTCGAGAGAAAATCGAAAATCAACCGTTGCGCTCGGCGTTTTGTTGTTGATAACGGGCGTTTTCGTCCAAGCCGCTTACTGGAATTATTTTCCTCTCTGGTATCACATATTGTTTTTGCTTTTGCTTATTCCGGCGACAATTGCGGGCGGAAAAATAAATCAAGTGAGAAGTGAGAAATGAGAAGTGAGATTAATAATTCACATCTCTCATTTCTCACTTAAATATCGTGGCGATTGACCAAAGCCTTTTCCATCGTAACTTCGTCAACGAACTCCAAATCGCTTCCGACCGGCATTCCCATAGCGATTCTCGTTACGCGCACTCCGAGCGGCTTTAAAAGTCTGGCAATATAATTTGCCGTCGCTTCGCCTTCGGTTGTCGGGTTTGTCGCAACAATAACTTCTTTGACATCGATGCCCTCATTATTTTCCGGCATAAGTCGCGGCAACAAATTGGCAAGCATTAATTCATCCGGGCTGATGCCGCGAATCGGCGACAGCGAGCCGTGAAGAATATGATATAAACCTTTGAACGAGCGAGTTTTCTCGACGGCGACAAGATTATACGGTTCTTCGACGACGCAAATCAGAGAGCGGTCGCGCGACGGCGACGTGCAAAACATACACGGATTAACGTCCGTCAAATTATTGCAAATCGAACAAAAAACAATCTTTTGTTTTACTTCCTGCAAAGCCTCGACAAAGCGTTCGATTTCCGCTTCCGGTCGACGCAAGATGTAAAACGCCAAACGTTGCGCGCTTTTGTGTCCGACGCCGGGCAGACGTTTGAATTCGTCAATTAGTTTGGCGACGGGTTCCGAGTATTCAAGCATAAATAACTGATAACTGATAATTGATAACTGATAGTTGATAATGTAAAAAACGTATTTCCAACACTATCAGTTATCAGTTATCACTTACATGAGTCCTGGCGGCAGCATTCCGCCGAGTTTGCCTTTGAGCGATTCTTCAACTTTGCGGCGGGCTTCGTTGATGGCGGCGAGCGTCAAATCCTGAATCATTTCGACATCGCCGTCCTTGACCAAATCCGGCGAAATCGTCAAATTTATAACCTCGAAATCGCCGCGCATTTTGACCGTTACCGCGCCGCCGCCCGCAGTTGCGTCGACGGTCATTTCCTTCATTTGTTTGCCCATTTCTTCCTGCATTTTCTGGGCTTGCTTCATCATCGAATTCATATCGAATCCACCGGGAAACTTCATAATTTTCTACCTTCCTCTAAAAATAATTGCAGTCTAAATTCGTGAAATAATTATAACATTTCGCGGCGGTAAATGTCTTTTTTGCAAATAAATATAAAAGAAATTTATCCACAGATGAACGCAGATGAACACAGATTTTAAGATCCGATTTTATCTGTGTCTATCTGTGTTTATCTGTGGATAAATTTCTCTTTGGTTTTCAAAAAATTGTATTTGAAAGTTTTATCAATGCTGCATCCGCGACGGGCGAAAGCGCATAAAAATTTGAAAACCGCCGTGTTTAGCGCCGCCGTAAATCGGATTGAGCGTAGCCGGATTTGTGTAAAGCGTCGCCTGCGCTCCCAAACCGACATCGATTCCTTTGTCTTTTACCAAATCGCGCACGTAGCCGATTGAATACAAACCGACATTGAAGATTTTATCTTCGTAAATGTGGTCTAAAACAAGTTCGTGTCCCGATTTTTGCACTCTTTCGACGCGCCCGAAAATCGAGTTTTTTTGAAATTGATAATTCGATTCAAACAAAAAAGCGTTTGTCCGCTCGCCGTCGTCGTTATTTTGTCCCCAGACGAAAGTGTTCGCCCAATTTCTATCGCGGGTAAAATTTTTGTTGTAAATTGCCGATGCAGTCGTGCGCCGCCGGATTCGCAGTTCCGGCTCGGCTGGTTCGGGATTTTTCAGATAACCGTGCGAGATTTGAAAGCTCCATTCTTTGGTCGGATTAAAGGAAAGTCTGCCGCTGAAAGAATCGAGTTTCGGCTGGTCGAAATTCCAGCGATTTTCGTTTGGCTCTTGTCCTTTGAAAGCCGACATTTCAAATTTTACTTTATCGTAAGTGTAACCGGCGGTTAGAACGCCGAAAGTGATGTGCGTCGAATCCTGCCAGTGATGCGAAATCGGAGCGTCCGGGTTTTCCATTGCCGACAGACGGTGCATAAACGTCGGCGGACCGAGCGCCGGCTCGCCCGGATAACCGGCGTAGAAATAGATTGATTGCTTTTCGCTCAATTTATACGAATAAGACGCCGACAATTCACTGATAAAATCGTGCGGATGCTGGCGGTCGTGAATCGGACGCCCGCGAAACGCCTCGCCCGATTGATAAAGAAGCGGATAGCCGTAGCCGCGCTCGATAATCGGGTCAAGACTGAGCATCACCCGCAAACCGATTTGCGAGCGGTTGTTAATCGGATGCGAATACATCGCCATAAACATCGAAGGCGCGTCAAAACGGCTGCGGTCGCCTTTGCCGCCGACAGACACATCACGGTTTGAGCCGACGGTCGTGTAACGTGCAAACATAGTTCCATGCAGCATCAACATATCGCCGTTTGCAAACGTTTTCATCCGCGCATACATCGGCGTCGAATCCGCCATCCAAGCCGTGCCGCTGCTTTCGCGCGTCATCGGGTCATTGACATTAACGACCGAACGCATCGCCATTTCACCGTGACTGCCGTGGTTCATTGCCGTCATTTCGCCAGACTTTTTACCGTCCATTTTCATATCCGGCATTTCACCGTCGGGCTTTTCATCAGACTTGTTCGCATCTGTTTTCTTGTCGTGCGAATGCGGTTCACTTTCTTCGTCAGCCGAATGAACGTGCTTGGTTTTCTCCGGCATTTTCATATTGTCGCCCGGTTTGACGCCGACCAGAATATTTCCCCACATTCCGCCTTTAGCGTGTCCGCGCACCGAGCAAAAGTATTTGTAGGCGCCGTCTTCATTGGCTTTTATCGTAAATTCTTCCGCCTGAAAAGTTTTATCCTCGCCTTGCGCGTTTAATTTCTCGCTTCCGGCGGTTTCCGCAATATCGGGCGCGATCGGAAATTCTCCGACAACGTGACCGAAACGAATGTCGTGCCGCATATCGCCATCGACGTTGACGAATAAAATCTTCAAAATCGCGTCCGGCGGCACAATCAAATTCGGGTTTCTTACGCCTTGAATGCGATACAAAAGCATATCGTCTTCCGGTCCGGTAACGGCTACGAGCCGAATTTCTTTGCCGGTCAAAGTCAGATTTGCCTTTTCCCTTTTGCCGACGGTTTGGTCTTTTTCGAGTTTTGCCAGGTCGGTTTCCTTGATAATTTTCTTCTCGCTCGACACGAGCGTAAAAGCCTGATGAGCGAATGCGTTAACGCTCAACAGAAGAGCGAAAAATAATAACGAAAATAACGAAATAATTTTTTTCATTGCTGAATCTCCAAATTTGTAAAGTAAAATTATTCTCCGCGTCCTTTGCGAAAATCTTCGCGTTCTTTGCGTTGAAATATTTCTTAATCGCAAAGGACGCAAAGCCGAACGCAAAGAGCGCAAAGCAAAGTAAAGTTGTTTAGAAACAACTTCTTTGATTTTTGTGAAATGACTTTTCTGCTTTACAAAACGGGCGGAGCGCGTGGAGATTTGATGTTGTAGAACGAATCTGAAAGATAAAACGGTTTGGAATAATCGGAAGTTTTAACAGTTGTAACCTGAACTGTCAGTTCTATCAAAACTGCAACATTCGGTGAAACCGTCGCCGCCGCTTGTTTTTCGATTTTGACGATTCCCGATTTAGCTAAAACACGCGGCGCGGATTGGACGCAAACACAATTTTCGTCTGAATCAATCGTCGCGGAAGTCTCCGCCGATTGATTCATCTCGCCCGAATGCCGGTGACACGACGGCGCGGCGGTTTCCGCTCTTTCCTGATGATGCGAACAACCGCAAGCCGCAATCGAAGACACAAATAGCGATAAAACAACCAAAAAGCTCGCTCCAAATTGTTTTAATCGCTGATTTTTCATTTCGTATTTTCCGGTTAGATTCTCTAAACGACTCTAAATCCGGGACAAAATTAATATAAACCTTTGTTTTTTTCGGCAGCCCGTAAATGCCGCGCCAGCCCGAAAAATTTGTTCCTTCAGTCGGCACGCATAAAGTATATCAGCGGCGCTAAACATCCGTAAAGAGTCGTGCAAAATCGTTTCTCGTTCCGCATCGTCAGAGCAGTCTTATCTGAGAACGCCGGAATCCGCGCCTTTAACGAGCGATTCAATTTCGCGTAGCTGCGCCATTGAATTATCGCCCGGCGTCGTCATTGCCAGACAAGCGTGAGCCGTAGCGCATTCGAGCGAATACTGAGCGTTTTTACCGTTTAGAAAACCGTAAATTAAACCGGCGGCAAAAGCGTCGCCGCTGCCCACACGGTCAAAAACCTGCACGTTTTTATAATCTTTGGCTTTAAAGACTTCGCCGTCGGCAAAACAGACGGCGCTTAAATTATGCTCGCTCGCCGATTTTACTTCTCTTAATGTCGTGGATATAACTTTCAGATTTGGAAATTCCGTTTGTAATTTTTCAGCCGCCCGCTGAAAATCGCCAATCTCAAACTCCGCAAATTTTGCGTTAAAATCGGGAACGCCGAAAACGACATCGGCATAAGGCAGCAGTTTTCGATTGACCTTGTTGGCTTCGGCTTTTCCGCCGCGCTCTTTCCATAGAGAGTCCCGGTAATTCAAATCGTAAGACACAAATGCGCCGTCTTTTTGAGCCGCCTGCATTGCTTCCAGAGCGACATCCGGCGTCGTTTCGGACAGCCCGACGAATATGCCGCCCGTATGCAGCCAGCGCGTTTGGCGTCCGGTAAAAATTTTCCGCCAATCGACGTCACCGGTTTTTAATTGCGAAACCGCCGTATTCGCTCTGTCGAAGCACGAAGCGGGCGCCCGCAGCCCGAATCCGCGCTCGATAAAATAGATTCCGTTGCGCGCATTTAATCCGCTGCCGTCGCGCGCGCGCCACAAAATTTCGGATGCGTCAACGCCGCCCCGCCAAATCAGATTCTCTGCAAGGCGTCCGAGCGCGTTGTCAGCCAAAGCCGTTACAATCGCCGTTTTTTGCCGAAAAACTTTTGCCAGATTGCGGGCGACGTTGTATTCGCCGCCGCCGTCGAAGACACGGAAATCCTGCGCCGTATGGATACGCTCGTCGCCCGAATCGAAACGCAGCAATACCTCGCCCAATGAAACCAAATCCCAGCGACAATTCTTTTCGTCTTTTATTTTCAGCACAAATGTAAGATAGCAAATCCAAATTAGAGATGTTTAAGGGCTTTATCTTACTCGGTTTAATCCATCTTGTCGAAATTTTCGACAGGTAAAACTACAGCCGATAAACCCAATTATCAAAGCTCTTAATTTTTATTTGACTTAATCACCAAAGCGGTTTTCGGTTTAGCGGCGGGAAGCGGCTCGGCAAAAATTTTAATTAAAATCAGCGAAAATTCTTTGCCTTTGACGGCAATGCGCTGGTGCGGCGTGCCGCGCGGAACGACGATTAAATCGCCTTTTTTGACGATAAAAGTTTCGCCGCCGGTGATTTTAGCGCTTTTCCATTCGCCGGGCGTCGCTTCGCGCGGATTGTCTAATTTTCCGCCCAAAATCAATTGCGCCGAACCTTCGAGAGCGTAAAAAACATCGTCCGAGGCATCGTGAACTTCCGCCTCGGCGGTCAATCTGGTTTCGTCGTGCTGAACGGCAACGCGAAGCTGCATTCCTTCGCCGCCGATTAAATCCGTCGCTTTATTTTCATTGCTGATACTCTTTTCCAAATCGGCGACCGATTGGGCGGTTTTGACGATAAACGGGCGAATCGGCGTGGACGGCTGGCGCGGTTGCGCGAATGAAACAGCGCACAAAGCGCAGATTAAAGTTATTGTTCCGAAGATATATTTTTTCATATTATTTTATTTCCCTCGCGTTTGCGCCAGAAGCCACGCGCTCAAATCCTGCGCGGCTTGAAAGTTTTGAAAATCGGCGGGCAATTTTCGTCCGTCCGTGTATTCGTTATAAAGCCAGGGGTCGCCGACGGCGAAAACCGTGCCTTTTCCAAACTTTGAAACAGCCATCACTTTATCGCCGTTCCAATCCTGAATTGATTTCGCCGGAGAGGCGAGCTTGAGCGTTGAAATTTCTTTCAGGTAAAGTTTGCGCGCCGTTTTGAAAATCGGATTTGAAACTTCGGTTGTAATTACGCCCTGCTCAAACTGATTATTCTGCACGCGGTTTTTGCTGTCTTTATTAAATTCGATGCCGAAAGTTCGGGCTAAATTATTGATATGGTCAAACTCTGAATTGCCGAAATCGTTGCTCATCAAAACTAAAACGCCGCCCTGTTTTATCCAATCGGAAATCGCTTTTGCGTGTTCGGCTTCGATGAAATTCGGCTGCGGATTTTCCTTCGCGTCGTCCGGGTCGACGATAATATAAACGTCCGCCGTTTTCAGATTCGCCTGGTTCGGCGCACCTGAAAGCGTCGCGGTTTTCGCGCCGTAGCCTTCAAAGATTTTTCCCCACAGCGAAAAACCGCCGTTGTCTAGTTCGTCCCATTTGTAATGCCACACAAGCGTTTGTCCGTTCGCGTCTTTTTTCGTTTCGTGATTGAAAAAATCGTCGAGCAAAACCGTTTTGTTTTTGCCGATTGACGAATTCGGCGCGATTTCTATTTCGCTCGCGGCAAGCAGAAACGCGCCGATGCCCTTCGGGTCGTTCGCAACAATTTTTTCGCCGATGTAATAATTATAATCAGCGGCGCGATACGGATTTCCGCCGAGTCCCGCGCCGCCGATTGTTTTTTCCAAAGTCAGTTTATCGCCGACCGAATTTGTAAGAAATTCCTTTTGAATTCCGGCATAAGCCTTATTCGCCGATTTCAAAAACGAAGCGGGCAGATAGCCTTTTCGCACGCCTTTCGCCATTGCATAAACGAACATCGCCGATGCTGACGCTTCAAGATAATTTCCCTTTTCGTTCGGTTTATCCAAAATCAACCACCACACGCCCGATTTTTTGTCCTGCACTCGTTCGAGCGCGGTCATTTCGCGGTTCAAAATATTAATAAGTTCGGCGCGGCGCGGATGATTTTCGGGGAAATAATCCAAAACATCGACGAGCGCCATCGCATACCAACCCATCGCGCGTCCCCAAAACATCGGAGCGCGACCTGTAGTTTTGTCAGCCCAAGCCATTTTTTTCGATTCGTCCCAGGCGTGATAGAGCAATCCGGTTTTATCGTCGCGGACATGCTTTTCCATCCGGACGAATTGATTGGCGATGTCGTCAAAGTCGGTTGTTTCGTTGAATGTCGCCGCGTATTCGGCGTAAAACGGCTCGCCCATATAAAGCCCGTCGAGCCACATCTGAGACGGATAGATTTTCTTATGCCAGAAACCGCCTTCCGTCGTTCGCGGCTGATTTTTTAGCTGCGAGCGAATTAAATCGGCGGCTTTGCGGTATTTCGCCTCGCCCGTCACGCGATACAAAAGCAAAACCGAGCGTCCCATCAAAACCTGGTCAATGTTGTAATCTTCGACTTTATACGTTTTTATCGTGCCGTCTTCATTAACAAATGCGTCAACGCCTTTTTTGATATGGTCGAAGTATTTGCGGTCGCCCGAATTGAACCACAAATTTTTCATTCCACTTAAAACCGTGCCGAAATCATAAATCCATTTCGGCGGAATGCCCGGCTCTCTGCGCTCGTCAACCCACAAACGATTCATCGCCGTATCCGCCATTTGCGCCGACAAAGATTGGGCTTGTGCAGACACGGAAAATATCGCCGCAATAAGCAGAATTACTGTAAAAATTATGTTTTTGAGTATCATAAAAATTTTTAACCACAGATGGACACAGATGAACACGGATAAAATCAATAAAAATTATCTGTGTTTATCTGTGTCCATCTGTGGTTTCATTTCTCTTTCTTTTTCAAATACTTTCGCAACCCGATTTTCTGTTCCCGAATTCCTTCGGCGGCGAGCTTTGCCATTTCCTCCGCGCCCGTCGGATTAAAATGCGTGTTGTCCTCGACGCCGTTCGGATAATTCGGATTTTCACCGGCTTTTAATTGCAGAAACAGTTTGCGCGAATTTTCCGCGCCGTAATTTTTCAAAACCGTTTCGCTCTTTCGGTGCATATCAATCAGCGCGACTTTGTATTCTCTGGCGACGGCGCGAAAAATGTCAGGATATTCACCGTGCGTGTCGACGAAATTTCCGCTTTTATCAAACTTGCGCCGCATCACGGGCGTGAGCAAAACCGGAATCGCTTTTTTGCCCCGCGTTTCCGTAATAAATTTTATTAAATTTGCGCGAAAATCGGCGGGCGGCGTGTAGCGGTCGACTTTTTCTTTGGATTCGTCGTTGTGTCCGAATTCAATAAAAACGTAATCGCCTTTTTTCAAACCGTCAACAATCGCCTGCCAGCGATTTTCGCTGATAAATGTGCGCGTGCTTCTGCCGTTTTGGGCGCGATTGTCAATTTTAACTTTGTTCGGGTCAAAATACTGTTGCAGCATTTCGCCCCAACCTGTTTCAGGACGTTTTTCCGCCAGTTTTTGCGCCATCGTCGAATCGCCGGCGAGATAAATCGTTATCGGTTGTTTTTGCGAGAGAGCGACGGTCGCAAAAAGCAAAATTGAAAATGTTAATACGATGATTTTCATGACTTTTTAACCACAGATTTACACAGATAAACACAGATTATTTTTGATTTATCTGTGTTTATCCGTGATTTTATTTTCCTATGTCAATTTGCTCAAAACCTTGCCGTTGACCTTAAAGTTATCGAGCGTCACGCCTTTGATATTCGTCGCAATGTTGCCTTTTTGCACATTGTCGAAAGTCGTATTTTTGATTTGAATCTCATAGACCGGCGCATTGCTCAATCCTTGAATATCGACGCCGTATTCGCTCTTGCCGCTTCGCAGATTTTCGACGACATAATTTCGCATCACGGGCGTAAAATTTCCTTTCGCGCCTTCTTCGTAGTTGAAATCAATCGTGATGACCGCGTGCGCGACTTGCCCGACGGTGATGTTTCTAAAATAAAAGTTTTCGAGCAGACCGCCGCGCATCGCGTTGTTTTTGACGCGCAGAGCGTGGTCGAGATTCGGACTGCTCATCTGACAATTTTCGCCGAAAACATTTCTCACGCCGCCGGAAATTTCGCTGCCGACGGTGATGCCGCCGTGTCCGTCCTTCATCGTGCAGCCTGTCACGACGACGTTTTCGGTCGGCACGTTAATTCGCCTGCCGTCGGCGTTTCTGCCGGATTTAATAGCGATGCAGTCGTCGCCCGTGTCGAAAACGCAGTTTTTTATCAAAACGTCTTTACAGGATTCCGGGTCGCAGCCGTCGTTGTTCGGACCGTGCGAATTGATTTTCAAATTCTGCACCGTGACGTTTTCGCATAAAACCGGATGAATTTCCCACATCGGCGAATTGATGATTGTTAAGCCGTCAATCAAGACATTTTTGCAGCGATACGGTTGAACGAACTGCGGTCGCAGGTAATGATTTTCGCCGAAAACGCGCTCGCTGACCGGAACGCCTTTGTCCATCATTTCATAAAGTTTGGCGCGGTCCGGCTTTTGGTTCGGCATTCCTTCTTTCCAGCCGTAATTTTTGTTGCCGTGCCAGAGCCAGAAACTTTCGTTGCTCTGCCCGTCGAGCGTTCCTTCGCCGGTAACGGCAATGTTTTGCTGCTCGAAAGCGTAAATGAAGGGCGAGTAATTCATACATTCCATACCTTCCCAGCGCGTAAAAACAACGGGCAGATATTTTTGCGGGTCTTTGCTGAATTTTATTGTCGCGCCTTTGGAAACGTAAAGATTGACGTTTGATTTCAAATGAATCGCTCCCGTTAAAAACTCTCCGGCGGGAACGACGACGCGCCCGCCTCCTTTTTTATTACATTCATCAATCGCTTGCCGAATCGCTTCGGTCGAATCAGTCGCGCCGCCGTCGGCTTTCGCCCCGTATTTTGTAATCAAAAAATCTTTTTTCGGAAATTTCGGCGGTTTAATGCGGGCTAAAATCTGAGGCACTCGCGCCCAGGCGTCCGCAGTCTGTTTCGTTGCAGTCTGACTAAAATTGACTTTCGGCAAAACAATGGTTGCGCCTGCGCCAGCCAATAAAAGCCCCAGAAATTCTCGACGATTTTTCATATTAATTTTTCTTGATTTTCTCTTTCCACTTCGGATAATCTTTTTCCAAAAGCTGGTTCGGTTCGGTGGAATACCAGCCGTAACCGTTACGACGCTCCGGTTCGATTTGCATTACATCGTAATGAATTACCGCGTCGCGCCCAATGAAAATCGGCTTCATCGTTTCGATTTCGTAAAAGCGTCCCCAAATCGGCGGCGCGTTTTTGTCTCTAACGACAGTGTTTTCGCCTTTTATACGTTCCCATCGAATGCCTTCGATTTTGTTGGCGCGAAACCAATTTACAGCCGATTCAATGGCGTTAATCTTTTCCCGGCTCGGACGCGCGTCGAGCATTAAAAACCTGACGATTCCGACGCTTTCTCGGGATGTTAAGGAAATCGGCTCAAATTTACGCGCCGCGGCAGGCTTTAGAGTTTCTTCATCATACTGCGCCGCCCAGACGGTTTTTTTGCCGCCGATTTCAACCTGCGTTTTCAAAATTAACGGAATGGCTTTTTCGACTGCGTTTTCAGCTTTGAGGCGGCGCGCGTCATCGACAAATTGGAAATCATTATTCTTTTTAGCGACTTCACGCAGGAGCTTTAAAACGTTAATCATTGCGTCGTCGTTAAATGTGACGTGCGTGTAATAACCTTTGCGAAGCGGGAAAAATTGCGGATAACCGCCGTTCGCGTATTGCGCGGAAAACAGATAATCCAAGCCTTTATCAAACGCTTGTTTGTATTTGGGGAAATTATTCGGCGGGGTTTGTTTCGCTAAACTCGCTGTAATTATTTTGCCTAAGAAACGAATCTGCGTATAAGTCGCGCCGTTGTCAATCGTCGGCTCGCCTTCGGTTTTCGATTTTACGAGCGCGGCTTTTTCCGGTTCGGTCAGCATCGCCGCCATATCGATATTCTTTTCCCAGCCGCCGATGTCTTTTTGATATAAAACGACTTGATCGGCAATACGCGCCGCTTCGTCGGTTTGATACCAATCTTTCGATTGCTTCAAAACATCTTCCCAAGCGACCGGTTTATAAACGGGCGCAGGATTTTGTTGCCGGTCAAAATCTGTTTTTCGCGGATTCCAACCATCCGCGCCCTTGAGAAAGTTTTCCGGCTGGAAAACTTTTGCCTCATCTTTTGTCAGTTGCCGCGCCCATTTGACGCGCCCGGTTGTTTTCGCGCCCGCGCCGCTCGAATTGTATTCGGCAAAATACGCGGTTTTCTCGCGTTCGGGAAGCCAGTTATTCCAACCTTCGGCGCGAATGTGCGCGTCCATTTTTGTATTCAAATAAACGGTTCTGCCATAATCGCGCCAGGGTCTGCCGAGAAAAACGCCTTTATCCGTTTTTTCGCCGGTCAATTTGCAGTTGTGAAAGACAAAACCGCTCGGCTCGTCCGCTGAAAAGCGCATCGGCGCGGCAATATAGCCGTCGCCTTTTGAATGAATCTCGCAGCTTTCAAAAACTGCCGCCGCTTGCCCGAAAATAAAATCGACTGCGCCGTCGATGTAGCAATTTTCGTAAAACTGCCGCCCGTTTTTCGCGTAAAGCGTGTCTTGCCAGCCGAGAAAACGACAATTCTTGAAAACTAATCTGTCAGCTTCAGTTAAAACAGCTACCGCTTGCGAACCTTTGCCGAACGAATTTTCAAACGTTAGATTTTCCGCGTAAAAATCATGCCCGCCGACGTAAAAACTGTAAGAAGCCGAAGTCGAACCCGTGTCTTTGTTTGTTAAATCGAAAGTTAATTTTGTGTTTTCGGCAGATTCGCCGATGAATGAAACGAAAGGCTTGTTTGCGGGAATTCGCACTTGTTCTTTGTAGACGCCTTTTTTGATGAAAATCACAAAACGCTTTTGATTGTTTTCAGGAACTTTTGCAATGGCTTCATTAATGGTTTTAACATTTCCGCTTCCATCGACTGCAACGGTGATGTCCGCTTTTTTGTCTGAATAAATTTCGGCTTTTACGGAAATTCCCAAAATACCGAAAACACAAAATAAATTTACCAGCCAAAAAAATTTCATTTTAATTTTTGTTAAGACAGCACGAGCCTCTCGTCGGTTAGTTGCCGCAAAAGGCTCGCGTGTTTGGAAAATTAATTTACTTTATTTAATTTGTAGAAGCCATCTCAAAAATAGCAATTATGTTTTTATACCTTTGTTTTTCCTTTGCCGCTTTGCGCCTTTGCGGGAAATTCTTTGTCTCCCGCAAAGGCGCAAAGCGGCAAAGTTTAAGTCAAAGTATTTTTGAGATAGCTTCTAGTTAAAAAGTAAATCGTCCGCCAAGTTGAATGTCTCTCGGCAAGTTTCGCTGCCCGCTGACAAATCCGAATGCGGCATTGTTCGAAGCAAGCTGCAATCCGTTTCCTAAATACACCCAGTTCAAAGCGTTGATTGCTTCGACGCGAACCTGCAATTTCATCTTTTCACGAATAGTGAAGTTTTTCGTCAACCCGACATCGAATTTCTGAAACGGCTGGTTACGGAAATTGTTCAACGTATAAGGCAAATTACGCAGTGTGTTTTGGCTGCTGACCGTATAGTTATTGGCATAACCGGGAACGACCGGCAAATTGAAATTTGCATTAACGGCTGTGCCTATTAACGGGCGCGGGTCGATAAGGGTAAAAGTATTACCATTAGTATTAATCGCCGAAACGTCAACGCCGTATCTTCTTCCCTGTGAATCACTCCCGCCGAGAAGATTTTGTATTGTTGACGGGTCGCCGCTATAGTAGACATTCGGTAAAACCAGCGGTTCGCCCGATTGCCATTCGTAGACGGCATTGAACTGCCAACCGCCGAAGATAGCGTCGACTACCGGATTCAGATCGCTGAAATACTCTCTGTTCCGACCGAAAGGAAGTTCAAAAATACCCGAAAACGCTACGCGATGCGGACGACTAAACGTGGAAATCGCGTCGTTTAATTCTTCATCCTGCGGATTGAGACGGCGAGTTTTCTCGCGTTCGTGCGCGTAGGTATATGAAGCGTTAAACGATAATCCTTGAGACAGCCGTTTGGTCGCTTGAAGCTGAAGCGAACGATACTCGTTGCTTCCGTTATACTCGGTAACAATCAAATCCTGAAATTGCGGGAATTGCGTTAACAAAAATCGACGTTGAATCGTGGCTGCATTTAACGTCGCGTTCTGCGGTACTAAACCGCGAAACGGATTGGCAACCGTTGTCGAGGTCAAAAATGTGTTTGCAGCCGTAATAGCATTTAAGATGGTTGCGGCGTCAGTTACTCCGGTAAAGTCATTGAGAAATTGACGCGGAACAAAATTCAACTGGCGAAGAACCGGCAAATCCTTGCCGCGCGAAAGCACAACCGTCGCTTCCACGCCGATATTAAACGGCAGCGCTCGCTGAATACCCGCAATAAATCTGGTGTAATTAGCATTCTTGCGGTCATAAGTATAAATCGTCGTATCGGTCGGACCCGATGCGTTTGTCGTTCCTAAAGTCGTTCCGAGCGAAGTATTCAAACCGAGGCTCGAACCGATTGCCGGATTTAACCCGCCGGGAAACGGACTGCTTATATTTGAAGTAAAAGTTAAACCGTTATTGACGGTCGGCGAAAAACTGGTCGAAGCCGTAAAGCCGCTCTGGTTAATCGGCGGAATTTGAAACGGCGACGTGAAAATTCCAAATCCGGCGCGGAGAACGGTTTTGTCGTTAAGCGCATAAGAAACACCGATGCGCGGCTGGAAATTGTTTTTATCCGTTGCTTGATTGACATCGCCCTTGCCGCTTGCGAAACGTAAACCGCCGCTAAGATTTTGGAATGCGGTAATAGGAACGCTTGCCGGAACGCTCGCGTTGTAATTTGCTAAAGCCGCAGTTTGAAGCGGGCTTGCCGTTGTTGTATCGAAACCGGTGACAAATTGCCCGTTTGCTTCTCTCAAACCGGATTCGAGTTCGTAACGCAATCCGAGATTTAAAGTCAATTTAGAGGTTAGACGCCAGTCGTCCTGCACGAAAAAGCCGTGATAATTGGAGCTGACATCATAAGATACTGCTTGTTCAATCAAGCTGGCGGCATTTGCCGTCGGTATTCCTAATAAAAAGGAAGCTACATCACGCCCAGCCGCATTAATAAGCGTCGAACTGGAATTTGACGCCGGCGCCGTATATGTTCCGGTAAAAAGAAAACGACCGGCGTTGAAACCGTTTGTCGTTCGAGTTTCCATCAATTTGCGATAATCATAACCGTATTTGAGAGTATGATTACCAAATATCTGCGTCAAAGTCGGCTGAATTGAAAAAAGTCGGAAATCCCTGTTTAATCCTTCGTTATAATCGGCGCGTTGCGAACCCAGAGTTTCATAATTGGTGAAATCGAAACGGGGAAAAACACTTGAAGCAGTCAAAGGAGCAATGCCCGTAAAACCGAGGCTGGCAGCCGAAGTCGGATTAGCCTGTATTCGCTCCTGCACAAAATCGTTCAAACTCGAACGAACATCAAACACTAAGTAGGAAGAAAGCGTCGATGTATAGTCAATACTTCCGCCTTTATTCGTCCGAATTTCAAATCCCTGCGTGACTGAATCCGCAGTTTCCAGGAAATTGTATCGGTCTTCATTGCTCTTGCTATAGAAAACCTTGCCGAAGATGCTGTTAGTAGAATTAAAATTATGGTCAACTCTGGCTAGATACGAATCATAAGGTCGTGAAAGATTTTGATTAGAAAAATAATTTTGGACGGTTCCCGGCAGATTGGGCAAAGGGTAAAGGTTTAAGAACGCGACTGCTGCCGGATTAAGACGAGCGGTCGGGATGATGTTTCCGGCAAACGCGGTTCGCGTTACGTTCGAGCCGGACGGACACGCATTATTGACGGGAGCGACAGTTGCGCCCGCAGTAGTAACACAGCGCGCCGTCGCCGGGTCGTAAATCGGCGTCGACGCCAGTATTTCGGAAAAGTTTCCGGTTCTCATCAACGCGGTCGGAACGCTGAGGGTTACAGGCTCGGCGTGATTATCAAGCTGTCTTTCGTATGAAACCATAAAAAACGTCTTATCTTTGCCGTTGTAAATACGAGGAATATAAACCGGACCGTTGACTTGTCCGCCGACGCGGTAATAAGAACGCGGCGGGCGCACTTTACCAAGCCGGTTATTGAAGAAGTTGTTGGCGGTTAACTTTTCCGGACGATTGAAATAATAAGCCGAACCGTGCAGTTTGCTGGTTCCGCTTTTTACCGCGACGTTGACGGTCGAACCGGCGGTAAATCCGTTTTGGGCGTCGAAAGCATTGGTCTGAATCTTGAACTGTGACAGCGCGTCAGCCGGCGGCGTGTAAGCGACTCCGCCGTCAGTAGCTACATTCGGCGAGCCGTCCAGAGTGATTTGGTTGCCGCTCGCGCCGTTGGTTCTGAAAGCCGAGAGATTTCCGTTAGCCGTCGGACCGGTAAACTGCGGATTTCCCGTATAAGAAACGCCCGGCGCCTGCGTCGCCAGACTGTAAGCCGCGCCCTCGGAGAGCGGAAGCTCGGTGATTTGCCGCTCGGTAATAACCGTGCCGGTCGTGACCGAACCTCTTTCGACCAATTCCGTATCGGCGACGATATTAACTTCCGTTGTCGCGCCGATGTCGAGTTGAAAATCAATTGACAGACGGTCGCCGACGTTAAGCTGTATGTTTTCATGGACGGACGTTTTAAAGTTAGCGGCGGTCGCCGACAGCTTATATTTTCCGGGCAAAAGCAAAGGAAATGTAAAACTGCCTTCTTCATTGGTCGTGACGTTTGCCGTAACATTCGTTTCGACGTTTTGCACGGTCACGGACGCCGCCGGAACGACCGCGCCGTTCTGGTCATTAACCGTTCCGGTAATTGTTCCTCTGAATTCCTGCGCATTAACAATTCCGCTTGAGATTGCAAGAACCAACGCTGCAAAAATTCCGAAATGCGTTAAATACTTTTTCATTACTTTATTTTCCTTTGTTTATTTCTAAGCCGATAACTCGGCGGCGTGTTGCCGATTTATATTCTAAAAATTTTTTGTTTATCTGCCGGATTCGTGCCAACTTAAAATTTAATACCGCTTTCGACACAACTTACAAAAACTTCCATTCTTACAAAACAGATAATTGGTTTTACCAATTATAAATAATTTTTTTGTTTTTGCAATAGCAGTTAAAATAAAACCATCGCGGCATTATTTCTCGTTAGTATTAAAATGCAAAAAAATTACAATGATTATTACGATTTGTTGGCACAAGTATTGTGCATTAAGCTCAATTAAAAAGTCAACCTGATTGATTACCATTTTCAAATTATTTTAAGAACGGTATTACCAATCTTGCTTTTTTTGATTGTTGCGACTCGAAAAAAACAAAGCTCCTAGCCGGAGTGTAGTGAGAGACAAACACTTTCAACTCTCGAAATCTGCGTGTCGGTTAAATATAAATTTCAAATTTTTATCATTCAACGCGCAATTTTAATTGCAATCTTTGCAACGCTATGAATTATTTTGCAACGCTGTGAATTATAACGATGTTTTTGCGCCGCTCTTTTGGCTATTTTAATAGTTAATTTGTTCGCTTTACCAATTAAAGCGCAGAACAAATCAGCCGAAGTAACCTCTATCAGACCTTTTTCGGAACTGGCGCAAAAATCCGTTTCACTGCGTCACGCGAGCATTGCGGCGTCAGACTGATGTTTTCAACCAAAGAAAAGGTCAGTAAATTAAATTTGGAGATGAGACTTAAAATCGAACAAAAATAAAACGCGAGTATATTCAGGAAAAATCCGTCAAGGCATCGAAGAAACTCTCTGCGTGGTGGAAAAAATTTTCAGAATGTTTTAGATGATTGGAAATTTTCTTTTTCAACAAATTAAACGCTCGAAGCGTTCTCTATAAAATCAGCGGTAGTTCCGCCCGAGCCGTATCACGCGATTTCATTCAAACCGCCTTTTTGTTGTCTTCGCGCATTTTGAGCAGCTTGCCGCCGGTCAGAAAATTCATCACTTTCAGATAATTGCGAGGGAAAAGCCGCGAGAACAAACTGACTTGCGCGGCGTCAGCGCCGATTAAAATTCGCGGCTCGCGTCGTTTGATGCCGCGCACAATCACGTCCGCCGCCGTTTCGGGCAGCGTCGGCGTCAAATGCTCGTTGAACGCATTGACGGTTGCGCGCCGCACGCCTTCGCTCGCAGCCGCGCCGAGTTTGCCGTTGTTGGCGATGTTCGTGCGAATTCCGCCCGGATGGACGAGCGAAACCGCGATGTTTGAGTTGGCGAGTTCGTGCCGAAGCGCTTCTGTAAAACCGCGCACGGCGAACTTGCTGGCTGAGTAAGCGGCGTTGCCGGGCGGCGCGATAAAACCGAAAACGCTCGAAACGTTGACGATGTGCGCCGATTTCTGCTCGCGCAAAATCGGCAGAAACAATTTTGTGCCATGAACGACGCCCCAAAAATTAATGCTCATTAGCCATTCGATGTCCTCGAACGAAACTTCTTCGACATCGCCGAACAGCGAAACTCCGGCGTTATTGAAAATGTGCGTCGCGCGTTTGTGTCGTTCAATGACGGCGCGAACGAAATTTTCCATTTCCGCGCGATTGGCGACGTTGACGATGTGCGACGAAACGCGCCCGCCCGCTGCTTCGACCATTTGCGCCGTTTCGTCTAAACCTGCGCTGTTCACATCGGAAATCGCAATCCCGGCAATGTTCTCGCTCGCCAATTTAACAGCCAGAGCGCGACCGATTC
This sequence comes from uncultured Pyrinomonadaceae bacterium, assembly GCA_964235785.1. Classification (GTDB taxonomy): domain Bacteria; phylum Acidobacteriota; class Blastocatellia; order Pyrinomonadales; family Pyrinomonadaceae. Next base: position 21,352 of record CAXSBF010000039.1, read on the forward strand.
CCGATGCCGCGCCGGTTATGACGGCTACGCTTTCATTAGTTAAACTCATAGGATTTTCTATTTTCCGACTGCTTTTTAATGTGCTTTTTTGGTTGCCCGGGTGAACATTTTAAATTTTAAGAAACGCGCACAAAATCATATTCACCGCCGTCGATTCGTTTTGTTTCGCGCCGGAAACGAGCGGTCAGGCGCGGATACAAAGTCGTGTTTCTGCCCGCGCGATTGAAATACCAGCTTTTGCAGCCTGAAGCCCAGACGGTCGTTTGAAATTGCTCATCAATCGTTTCGTTATAGCTCTGCTGCACTTCCGGCTTTAAATCGAGAAAAGCGTTTTCGCCTTTTTTCTCCAGCAAATCCAGATATTTTAAAATGTAATTCATCTGCGATTCCATCATATGAATCATCGAACTGTGTCCCAATCCGGTATTCGGACCAAGGATAAACGCCAGATTCGGATAACCCGAAACGGTCGTTCCCTTGTAGGCTTCCAAACCTTTTTCGCGCCATTCGGTGAAAAGCTCTCTGCCGCGTCTGCCGACAATTTTAACGTCGGTCGTAAAGTCTGCGACTTCAAAACCGGTCGCAAAAATAATCGTGTCGAGTTCGTGAACGGTTCCGTTTCCGGTCAAAATGCCTTCGGGCGTGATTTTGACAATCGAGTCTGTTTCGAGCGAAACATTTTCACGGTTAAAAGTCGGCAGATAATCGTCCGAACTCAAAATGCGTTTGCAGCCTAATTTATAATCGGGCGTGAGTTTCCGGCGCGTTTCCGGGTCTTTAACCTCTGTTTCTAATTTTTGCACGGCGAGTTTGTGAAAATAGCGATAAATTCGCTCGTTGCCCATAAACATCAGCCCGCGAAATTCCAGAAACCAATATAAAAGAGCGCGTTTTAATTTTTGCAAAACGGGCAGCTTTTGATGTCGCCGCCTTTTGACGAGCGGCACCTCGACATCCATACGGTTGGAAACCCAGGCGGCTGTGCGCTGAAAAACCGTCAATTGCGCGACAATCGGCGCAATCGTCGGCACGATTTGCACCGCGCTCGCGCCCGTTCCGACGACGGCGACTCGTTTGCCTTTTAAATCATAACTCGTATCCCAACGCGCCGAGTGCAGAGTTTTGCCGCGAAATGTGTCAATGCCTTTAATGTCCGGCAGTTGCGGGCGATTAAACGGACCGACCGCTAAAATTACCGTCCGCACAATCGTTGTTCTCTCGTGCCGGTCGGTCAATTTCCACAAACCGTATTCTTCGACGAATTCAAAACGAACAATGTCCGAGTCGTAGCGAATGTGGCTTTCAATGTTGTTTTTATGAACGACGGTTTTGAGATATTCCAAAATTTCCGGCTGCGGCGAATATCTTCTTTGCCAGTCGGGATTCGGTTCAAAAGAAATCGAATAAAGATTTGACGGAACATCGCAGGCGCAGCCCGGATAAATGTTGTCGCGCCACGTTCCGCCGACTTCAGCCGCCCGCTCGAAAACGACAAAAGAATCCGGTTTCGATTTTTGCAAGCGGAGCGCGGCGATAATTCCGGCGAAACCAGCGCCGACGATTCCGATTTGAAAATCCGGTTTCATCTGATTGACCTCATAAGAAACATTTTCTTCTCGAATAAATTTTTGTTCGATTCGTCGGGCTTCAAAGCCGCTAAATAAAATTTGAAAATCGAATTCTTTACGTTTAGGGTAATGACATTAAAAAGCGATTGTCAATGCCTTCAGGAACGACAAAACAAAAATCCGAAATTTTCAAATCAACCGATAATCATTGTTCCCGTGCCGGAATCGGTGAAAACTTCTGAAAGCAGAGCATTGCGCGTCGTGCCGCTGATGACGTGCGCCGATTTTACGCCGCGCCGGAGCAAATCGGCAATGTTTTGCAGTTTCGGAATCATCCCGCCTGAAGCCGCGCCGCTTTTGACGAGTTCTTCGGCTTCGGAAATTGAAAGACGCGAAATCTTTGTTTCCGGCTTATCCGCCGCCAGGTAAATTCCACCGACATCCGACAGCAGCACGAGTTTTTCCGCTTGCAGATTGACGGCAATTTCGGCGGCGACCGTATCGGCGTTGATGTTGTAAATTTGTCCGTCGTCATCAGAGCCGAGCGAAGAAATTACCGGCAGATAATTTTGTTCGAGCAGCACGTCCAACAGCCGCGCGTTAATCTGCAAAACGTCGCCGACGTGACCGAAATCGATTTCTTTGCGCTCGCCGGTTTCACGATTTAAGATTTCCCCCGGCGGACGTTTCCGGGCGTGAACGATGTTGCCGTCAATTCCCGAAAGTCCGACCGCTTCAATGCTATGGTTTCTGAGCGCTGATAAGATTTCCGTGTTGATTTTTCCGGCGAAAATCATCTTGGCAAGTTCCAGCGTTTCATCATTTGTAACACGTCGCCCGTTGATGATTGTTTGCGCGACGCCCATCTTTTCGGCAAGTTCGCTCAACTGTTTGCCGCCGCCGTGAACAACGCAGAGACGAATCCCGACCTGTTGCAGCAATGCTAATTCTTCCGCCAACGAAGCGAGATTTTCTTTATCTTCGGTAACTTTGCCCGAAAATTTGACGACAAAAGTTTTGCCTTTGAATTTCTGAATATAAGGCAATGCTTCGCGTAGTAAATTAAGTTTTTCGTCCGTCATTTTATCAAACTTGTCAGAATAGCCTTTTGAACGTGCAGACGATTTTCCGCTTCGTCAATCACCAGCGAATTTGCCGAATCAATCACCTGGTCGGTTACTATTACATTGCGGCGCACAGGCAAACAGTGCATAAAAATCGCGTCATTCGTTCGGCTCATTTTTGCTTCGTCAACAATCCAATCGTTTCTAAAATCGGCGCGAAACTCAACATCCTTTTCCGCCGCGCCGTAGAAATCTTTACTGCCCCAACTTTTTGCGTAAACCACTTCGACATTATCGAAAGCATCCTCAACATTATTCACGATTTCCAAACTGCCGCCTGCCTCTGCCGCCTGCTTACTAATCTCTCGCATCAATTCGTCGTCGAGTTCATAACCTTTCGGATGAGCAATTCGCAAATCGTGTCCGAACTGCGCCGCCGCGAGCGCGAAACTGTTCGGCACAGCCATCGGCAAAGGTTTTGGATGCCATGCCCAGGTTAATAAAACTTTTTTCTTTTGTTTGCCGAATTTTTCCTTAATCGTCAGCATATCGGCAAGCGATTGACACGGATGATTCATTGCCGATTCGAGATTGACAATCGGTTTGGTCGCATATTTTTCAAACGCGCTCAATACCGGTTCGCCTCTTTCCAAATTCCAATCTTTTAATTCTGCAAACGTCCGAACGCCGATTGCCGAAACATATCTTTCCAAAACGCGAACAAATTCCTTCAGATGTTCGGTTTTATCAGCGTCCATTACGATGTTTTCTCGATGCTCGAGCGTCCAACTCGTATTTCCCGGCTCTAAAATAACCGCGTTTCCGCCGAGTTCGTAAATCCCGACCTGCATCGAAGCGCGTGTCCGCAAACTCGGATTGAAAAAGACGAGCGCGACTGATTTTCCGGCAAGCGGTCTGTCGGCAATTTCACCTTTCTTGAATCGCAGCGCCGTTTCAAGAAACGCTTCGAGTTCGGCGCGTGAAAAATCGGTTGTTTTTAGAAAATTTTTCATAAGAAATTTAGCCACAGAGTTCACAGAGAACACAGAGAGTTAGTTTTTAGCTTTTCTCTGTGTTCTCTGTGAACTCTGTGGCTAAAATTTTAACCATCAAATCGATTTCCTCAATTTTCACGCACAACGGCGGCAGCAGACGCAGCACATTCGGATTGCTCGAAGTTCCCGTGATGATTTTATTCTCCAATAATTTTGCGTGAACGAATTTGCAATCGTCATCGAACTCGATTCCTAAAAGACAACCTTTTCCGCGCAAGCCGACGACGTTCGGAATTTCTTTCAGTCGCTCGCGCAAATGTTTTTCGACGGCTTTGGCGTTTTCCGGCATTTTATCGTTTTCAATCGCTTCGAGCGTTGCCAAAACCGCCGCCATTGCGAGCATTCCGCCGCCGAAAGTCGTTCCCAAATCATTTGTATTTATATGCGATGCGACATTTTCATTAACCAGACACGCGCCGACCGGAACGCCGCTGCCCAGCGATTTAGCCAGCGTAATAACATCAGCTTCAATTCCGCCGGCTAAATCGCTTCCGCTGAAAAACCAGTTTCCCGTGCGCCCGACGCCGGTTTGAACTTCGTCAAAAATTAAAACGATGCCGCGCTCGTCGCAGATTTCGCGCAAGCCTTTGAAAAATTCAGGTTTCGCTTCGACTACGCCAGCCATTGATTGAATCGGCTCCAGCATAATCGCCGCCGTCTCGCGGTCGGCAGCAGCGCGAACGCTTTCGAGATTTCCGAACTCCGCGCAAACGTGATGCGGCACATTCGGTCGTCCGAGTTCGCGGTATTTTCCCAAAAATGTCGCAGAAATCGCGTCAGCCGTTCTGCCGTGAAAGCCGCCGGAAAATGTAATGATTTTTTCCCGCTTCGTTGCCATTCTAGCCATTCGCATCGCGTTTTCGTTAGCTTCCGTTCCCGAATTGCAGAAAAACGCCTTCGTGATAAATTCAGGCGCGATTGAAACTAATTTTTCGGCGGCTTTCGCCCGAACCTCCGAATAAACCAGATTTGAGTAAAACAAAACCTTTTCGGCTTGCGCTTTCAACGCCGAGACAACGCGCGGATGCGCGTGTCCGGTCGCGCAAACCGCGTGTCCGCCGTAAAGGTCGAGATATTTCTCGCCGTCGCTTGTCCAAATCCACGCGCCTTTGCCGGTTTCGACGGCGATGTTCATTTTCGCGTAAGTGGCGAGTTGAAATTGTTCTTCTAATTTTTCGATTTCTGTAAAATTCATAAGAGTTTTTTGCCACGAACAGACACAAAATAGCACGAAAAAGAAAAAATTTAGCCACAGATTTACACAGATGGACACGGATAAAAGAAAAGATTAAAACAAGAATTTAATTTTGATTTATCCTTTAAAAATCTGTGTTCATCTGTGTAAATCTGTGGTTTCATATCTCTTGTTATTTTGTGCTTTTTCGTGTTTGTTCGTGGTTAATCTTTTTCGCAGCTAATCTACGGATTGCTTCCCGCGAAAATCAAACCTATTTTCTCGTCCAAACCGAACATCAAATTCATATTCTGCACCGCTTGCCCGCTCGCGCCTTTGACTAAATTGTCAATCGCCGCAAAAACGACAATTTGTTTGCCGTTTGAATGCGCCGCGATGTCGCAAAAGTTTGTCGTTTTCACCCAATTGATGTCGGGTGAGCCTTCGACATAGCGGACGAAAAACGAATCTTTGTAAAAAAGCTCGTAAAGATGTTTCAAATCTTCGCCCGTCAAATTCACCGTCGTTTCCAGATAAACAGAGGCGAAAATGCCACGCGAAACCGGAAGCGAATGCGTCATAAAAACAAACTCGCTCGAAAATTCGCTGATTTGGCGCAGATGCTGTTCGATTTCGGGAACGTGCTGATGCTCAAAAGGTTTATACGCATAAAACGAGTTCATCCGGTGCGGGTGATGCGTGTTCGCTGCCGCTTTCGCGCCCGAACCGCTGGAACCTGTTTTCGCGTCAACGATAATTTTTCCCGTCAGCAAACCGCTTTTGACCATCGGCGCGAGCGCGAGCAAAGTCGCCGTCGCAAAACAACCCGGATTGGCGATGTAATTTGCCGTTTTTATCCGTTCACGATTCGTTTCGGTCAAGCCATAGACAAATTGTTTCTGCAAATCCGTCGCCGTGTGTTCGAGCTTATAAAACTTTTGAAAAACTTCCGCGTCATTGATTCTGAAATCGCCTGAAAGGTCAACGACCTTGACGCTTTCCGGCAACTGCGGCACGAGCTTCAACGCCTGTCCGTGCGGCAGAGCGAAAAACGCGACATCAACATTTTCGAGCGCGGACAAATCTTCGGGCGATTTTTCGAATCGCAAATCGGTTAAGCCCGACAGATTTTTATGAACCTCGCCGACGGCTTTGCCCGCGTGTTCGTTCGCCGTCACCAGCACGATTTCCGCATTCGGATGAAACAGCAGAATCCGCAAAAGCTCGCTTCCGCCGTAACCCGAACCGCCGAAGATTGCGATTTTTATTTT
>CAXSBF010000040.1:0-26532 GCA_964235785.1 uncultured Pyrinomonadaceae bacterium
CGAGCTTTGACGATTTAGCCGGAGATGCTCTGGCGGGCGTTCAGTTTTTGAAAGCCCGCAAGGAAATAAAAGCCCAATTTTTTGTCCTTAAACATAATAAATATCTAGCCACGGTTAGTGGAGAGAATTCAAACCACTATTCATATTCCAATTGCTAGAATAATTATTAAAAGTTCTGATGCTCTTAGTTAGATTTTTGGCAATGATATATTTGACTCATCATCTTTAATAAAACTTATTTGCTATCCTATCTGAATGCGGCGACATCAACTCTCAGTTGGACGATTGTTAAAGTATTTGTTTCGGGGCGCGCATTTGTTAGACCTCGCTTATAGAGAAACCTTCAACGTATTTTCTGTATTCGGACCGTCATTTCCTGCCGGAATCTTTTAGGAATTTTTCCGCCTCTTCTATCCAAGCATCTCGTCGGCTGCGAAGGTCGGCGAGCGTTAGGGAGACAATTTTATCCGGCGTTGTGCCGACGCCTTCGAGCTTGCGTCCCTTTGACGAAAAGTAACCAAGCTCGCTGATGTGCAGCTCTCCTCCTTTCACGCCGATTTTGTTGATGACTCCATTGACGCAACCACAGCTTTGACTGCCAATTACCCACGCCCGATTGTTCTCCTGCATTCCTGTCGTCAAAGACTCCGCCGCGCTGCCCGTTCTCTCGCTCGTCAAGATGACAACAGGCTTGCTGTAAATTTGCTTTCCAGTGCCGCCTACATAAGCCTCAAGCGGAATGCTTATCAAACCGCCAAGAAACGAAAGCGGCTTGCCTGACCTTGTAACTCCTCGACCAAAGAAAACTTTGCTGTTGAAAAAGTAATCGGCAATGTGCAGCATCTCTTGGACATCGCCGCCGCCGTTACCGCGCAAGTCAACGATTAGTCCCGGAGCGTCTTTGAGCTTTATCAGCGCGTCCTTAAATTCTTTGCTGACGGGCGAACGAAACGCATTGAATTTAATGTAGGCGAGCCCTGAAGGAAGCAGATTCGACGTGAGCGGCGATACGGTTGAAACTGTTTGGCGCATTAGCGTAGCCTCAAAGGCAGTTCCATCGGCGCGGGTCAATCCAAGTTTAAGCGGTGTATCCGGTTCGCCCGCAATGATTCGCGCATAGACACGCAATCGCGTGAACCGTTCTGATGAAGACTCGCTAACTTCTCCCTGCGCTTGGGCAAGCCGTTCGGTAAAAGGCTGTCCGTCAATTGTTCGCACCATCATACCAGTTTCGATTCCGGCTCGCGCCGCGTCCGAATCTTTATCAACGCTGAAGATGACAGGCACTCCTTCAACCTCACGAACGGAAATGCCCGCGCTCGTTGCCTGATGCTTTTTGCTTGCCTCAAGCTGAGGCGGCGAGCGGAAAAGAGTATGGGCATCGCGCAGTTCGCCAAGCATTTGATTGAGCAGCGCATAGAATTCTTCATCGCTTTTCAAACCGCCGATACGCAACCGGTAGCGTTCACGCGCCGCGTTCCAATCCACGCCGTTAAATTTCGGGTCGTAGTATTTTTCATTGACTGCCTTCCAAATCTTTTCAAATACCTCACTAAGAAGAATCTAACGGTTGAGATGATGTGGGGGAAACCGCCGCCACGCAACTCCGAGTTCAAAAGACCAGTTGATAACAAAGTCGCTGCCCGCGCCCTCACGTCTATTGATTTATTGGACGGCGCGTTCATTTACGCGACTTGATTAGCGAAAGAACCGTTACCGCGATGAATAAACCAGCACCGACGAAAACTTGCGGTTGCGGAAGAACCAGCAACGCCAAAACGAACATTACTGCAAAGATAAGATTTGTAATTATGCAAAGCGTCCAAACAACCGTATCTTTGGCAACGTCCCGCAACAAAACGATATTTAGAAAGCCCGCCAAAATGATGGCGACACCCGCGCTGGCAAACCACATTGCCTCGACGGAAAAGCTGTCGTGTTCGCAAAATGTCACCAACGTATGAAGAACGCCAAGCGCGATAATCAAGCCGGTTAAAATTTTATGTGCCGTTTTTAGCATTGCTCAATTTTATATCGCCGGATAAACGAACAAAAGGTCGTCGCCGTTCTTAACCTTCGCGCCAGTAGATTTGTATAACTCAACTGCCGCCGCGTTTGAATGATTAGTGAAAAGAAAGGCAATGATATATTTGACTCACCATATTCTTAATAAACTTGTGGCATAAATATATTTGGCTCACCTTAAATTCTTAACAGTTGAAGAACGAATTACATTCACCCTCTTTAAAAGCCAATCAGTCATGGAGTCGAAATACCCCGGAACGTATCTTTTCACGCGAGCTATATCATCGTCGTCGGGATTACTCTTCTCCATTTCCATAATGATGTGGTGGGCTTTAGGAAAGACCGTTATGGTAAAATCGGTATTACTTCGACTCGCCAAAGTCTTCGCAAAAACAGGAACGACCTGTTGCATTGAAGTTAAAGCATCGAGTTCGGCAAAGACGCCCAAGACCGGACCGTTATACTTTTCCCATAAAGGCAGCGCGTCAAAATCTATACCGTAAACAAAATACCAACTGTCTCGTTTCTTCCAATCAACCTCGCTAGATAAAGGCGGCGACCATTGCCTGGTTTTCTCATTTAATCGTAATTTCCGCACATCGGCATCTAACCGCTCTGCCTTGAAACCCTTGCCCGCGTGAATATAATCGTAAAAGAGTTTGCGGGCATTCAGCACTTCATTGATTTCCTCTTGAGAAGTATTTTTATTACGCATCTCGATTTCCGTGCTGTAAAGGACTTGCTCGCCCACGGTCGAACCTGCTCCCGCGCAGGAAACGCAGATGATGAATGCAATGTCTTTTGACTGCGACGCGGCGACGGGCATTATCCAACCGGCTTGGCTGCTACCCCACAATCCGACTTGTTTCGGGTTAATGTCGGCGCGATTCTGAAGAAAACGATGCGCCGCCAGTACATCGCCGGCTAAATCGTTGAAACTTTGCATCTCCCAACTTCCGGTAGATTCACCTACGCCCCGCTTGTCGTAGATTAGCGCGGCGATGCCGTGACGAGCGAAATGGTCGGCGGCGAAGCGAATCAGCGAGGCGTATCCGTTGCGGCTTTGCGAACCGGAGCCGTGAACGAAAACCGCCGCCGGATGGGGTGCTTTCGTCGTCGCGGGCAGAAGCAAAGTGCCGCCGAGCGTGACATCGCCACTGCGAAAACTTACTCTTTCTTCACGATATAGGCTGGCTTTCTTGGCAATCCGGTCGGGAACGCCTGACCGTTTGAGAGAAAGACCCGTGATTTTTCCCGCTTTGTTTTTAATGAATGAAATCCGAAACTCGACAGGCGTATAGACCAGCAGAGACGGTCCGGCGAACCACTCGGTTTCCGATTGCGGATTATCTCCTCTGGTTAGCGCCCTGGTTTGACCAGTGTGCGGCTCATGGTAATAAAGCTGGCTTTGCGAACGTCCGATGACGAGCAGTTCGCCGAAAGAAAATTGGTAAGTTCCCAAAAACTGGTCGTAAATTTTCGCATCTAATAGATTCTGTGCGACGCAAGTTGTAATCGCAAAAATACCAAATAAAATTCCACAGGCGACTAATTTAAAGTATCTATTCATATTATTCTTCGTCCTCGTCTTTTGCGGTGGTTCAAGTATATTTATGCCAAACTTGTTTACTATCTGTCAAAACCAGCTAAACCCTACGATAAGTCCTAATGTCTTCATAATATAAATACTTCGTATCTTTCTTAAATCTTCAATAACTTTCTCAAATGCCGTTATCCGGATGACTCAAGTATATTACTGCCAAAGATTTGGCATAAACATACTTGACTCAACTCAGGAACATTACGCAAAGGAAAGTCGAGATGATCTATCCTGTCGTACAAGACAAGCACCGGTGACCTGAATAATTAGTTAACTCATTTTTCATTCAGTAGAATGTCAATTGCCTGCCGCAGCGTTTCTTCGTCTTTAACTTCAAAGCCCGTCCTTCGATACCTGATCATCCCGTTTTTATCAACTAGAACCAACAACGGAATTCCGTGTTCTTCGTAAACTCTGTTGACCTGCCCATCACTTAAAAGCATTAGTGTTTGGCTGGGATTTTTCTTTAAGAACAGGGGGATTCGATACAACTCCTCGTCTATGCTGATCATTACCAGCTCGAAATCTTTTTCTTTCCGCTCCTCATAAATCTTTTGAAGAAAGGGAAATTCTTTCAAACAAGGGACACACCAGGTTGCCCAGAAGTTAATTAAAACTACCTTGCCTTTAAAATTCGACAGGCTAACTTTTCGTTCTGAAATACTAGTCAACTCAAACATCGGGGCTGGTTGGGCTTCATCCTTAGACAATAATGCTGATGTTTCAAACGTCATAGTAGTTTTGGATTCCAAGTGCCGTTGATTTACCGCTTCCTTTAGCAGCGCTGCTAATGGCTGGGTCTTTTCCTTTTTTACATACACCCGTTCAAGCAATTGCCTGACTTCCTGACTTCGTTGCCCTTCAAATGAATAGGCGCTCACGAGCATCTTAATTGCTTCGTCAGTCCTTCCAGTTCGGATATATGAAAGTCCCAGATTGAGCGTGTTTTCTTCCGTCTCCTTTTGTTTGACTGATTCGGCAAATGCCGCAATTGCCTTCTCCGTTTGTCCCTTCGCCGTTAGAATCAAGCCCCGCGCGTGAAGCGAGTTCGCCAACGAGTGCCTCGCAGAATCAATTGCGTTTTGGACATTTTTTTCCTGCGCGAGCCGCTCAATATGTTCGCGTAAGGATATGTCTGCCTTTTCGACCTGCTGCAATGCCTGCTCCAACTTTACCTTGTGTATGAGATACGCTCGTGCCAGTTCGACTCGATGCGAGGCAAGTCTGAAAGCTGGCATTCCTCCTTTCTCTAATGTTTCGAGCATTCCTTCGGCATTTGCCAGGTCTCCCGACTTGATATAATTCTGAAAGATTTCTGGGTATATCAAATAGAATTTTATGTCCGCATCCCTAACTTCCTTTTCTATATCCCGCAGAACGTCGAGTTGTTGTTTAGGGTCGGCAAGGTCTTTGGAATCCATAAAGCGTTTTGCATTCAGTCCCGTGAACTCGAGAGGCTGATTACTAGCGGTGACCGTATAAATTCTGGGGTATTGCTTCTTTTCGAAATACTTCGGGTCAACCGCGAGTATGGCGTTTCTGGTTCGAGCCATTCCTGCTTTGTCAATAACCATCTCATAGCCTTGTTGAATCGCTTCAAGAGCTCTGATATCCCGCGGATGCCTAGACTCCAGTTGTTGAATCTCGCTGGAAATCTCCGCTAGTGTTTTCTCTGCGGCTGACAGATTAACCTTTGAGCGCCATTTAATCGGATACGCCGCGAAGTACAAAGGGTCAATCTGCAAAACGGTAGTGGCTTCTTCAAGAGCCGAGTCGTACTGTTTGACCGATAGTAGGTTCAAAGCTAATGAATAATGCAGCACCAAACTGGCGCCGGCTTTCTGACGTGCCTTTTCCCAAGTGTCAGCTGCCTGACTGGTCTCCCCGCGGTCGCGCGCTATCAATCCGACCGAGAGCAAAGCCCAGCTGAAACGCGGGTCAAGTTTCAGTGCCTTCTGGTACTCAACTTCAGCTTCATTGAGGCGCCCCGCCAGCGTATAAACTCTGCCCAAGAGGTAATGGAAGGTCGCGCTCATCGGTTTTTGTCTCGTATAAGAATCGTATTCCCGAATGAGCGGTTCAGTCTTGTTTCGCTGAATGTCCTGAAAGTCACTGTGGGCTTCTATAAACTCCGGCGCAAGCTGAATGGCTAGTTTTAACTCTTCCAGTGCCTTGTCTTTCTCGCCGGAGGTACTGTGCTGTTTTGCCCGCGCGTAGTGTTCTTTAGCCTCCTGTAGAGAGCTGTTTTCTTGACAATCTGCCGATATACCAAGAGCGCCAATCATTAGGCAAACTAAAATACCAATCAATTTGAACTGATTTGACAACATTCACTTCTCCTAAAAGTTAAGACAACAACGTATTTGACTCCTACAAGACTGTTAGAGAATTTCGCAAATGGCAAAGCTAACCACTATGCACTAGCAATTGCGGCACATTACGTGATTTTTCTCAAAATCTATATACGAGCGAGTTAAATATATTTATGCCCTGATTTTTGCATACGCAGCAGTTATCCTTCTAAAATAATTCTCCTTTTGTCACTTCTTAATCAACCCTTATTTAATGGTTATTAAAAAATTGGAATTGGTGAGTCAAATATATTAGCACCCTCATATTATTACCGAATATATTACTCCTTTACTTCTTGATACTGTCGCCTCTTGCATATGGCTCGCCTGTAAAATCAATATTGCTGATTTCTTCCATCAAGCTAATCACGCGAGTAGATTGAGCAAACTGATATTGTTTTGACTGAACCGATAAGATGTAGGTCTCTCCGACCGGCAACTCCGCGAACCGATAATAACCAAACGTATTAGTCTGTGTGTATCGCGGTTCAGACAGATTTCCGCCCGCCAGCACTACGCGCACCCTTGATAATCCTCGTCCCAAAGGCGATGTTATTCTGCCCGAAAGCGTTGTGCTTGCCGCCGTCGGAGCGGCGACTTCGGCAAGTGTCCAATTCGAGAAACTACTAACGCCGGTGACCGTGCCGGTATTGGTCGCGTCAACCACGCAATCGCCTCCGCATTGATTCGCCGTCTCTTTATAAACGCGCAGCTTCGTCTCGTCCGTTCCGGTTATATCGCCGTCCAGATAAGTGAAAGATATATCGGCGGTCAAATTCAATCCCGTCAACGCCCAGTAGCGCGTAATCTTCGGCGTCATTATCGCTGCCGGAGATGCAGTGTCAACCGCTTGAACCGTCAAATCATCTGTTCCGGTCGGCGTAACATTTGCCAGAGAGACAGGCGAATAGCCGTTATCAGTTCCGCCCGTTGTGCCGACCGTGAAAACAAAACTCGGCGTTGCCGCATTGAATTGTTTTTTCAAACCGCCCGCGCCGGAACTCGTTACAAAACAAGTCGTGATGGCGCAGCCACCGCCGCGCGAAGTCGTGCCGCTTGTCAAGAGCGTCAAGGTATTTGCGCCCGTCGAAAGAATTCCGTCGGTCAAAGTCAAAGCGCCGCCCGCCGCCGCGTTGATGCTCAAGCTAACGCCCGCCGCGTTGTTAATCGTCAAGTTATTAAACGTTGTGGCGGACGAACCTCCGATGCTTTGCCCGACCAAGCCGTTAAAGACAACCGTTCCGGCTTGCGGCGTGAATGTTCCGTTATTAATCCAATTAGCGCCGATGTTCAATGCGAAATTGCTCGCCGAAGCGTCGAGCGTCGTTCCCGCGCCAATCGTCAAATTTCCGCCCACAGTTACCGCGCCGCCGAGCGTTTTCGTTCCGCCGCCTCCGGTCGAAAGATTGTTGAAGCTGAATGCGGGAATCGTCTGCGCTCCGGCGCCGTTGAAGACGAAGGTGTTGCCGGTTGTCGAATAGCCGACTCCGGTCGCCGTCGGGCTGAATGCTCCGCCGACGTTGATTGTCCCGTTTGCCAAAGTTACGGTTGCGCCGCCGCGCGCCGCGCTAATGGTTAGATTGTTGTAACTGAATGCCGCAACGCTCTGCGCGCCCGCGCCGTTAAAATCAATCGTGCTGCCCGTGATTGTGTGTCCGGTTGCCGTGCCGGGCGTGAATGCTCCGGCAATACCGATTGTTCCGGCGGGCAAAGTTTTGTTGAAATTCGAGAACGTCAAATTGCCGTAGTTTGCCGCCAAAACCGTCTGACCGTTTGAAGATTGAGCGTAATTAACCGTGCCGGTCGCATTGCTCGAAAGATTTCCGCCGACGGCGGTCGCCGCACCATTGAGCGTCAAAGTATTTGACCCGACGGCAAGCGTTCCGGCTGTCAGCGTCAATGCGCCGCCGACCGTCGCGCTCGTACCGAGACTAACGCCAGCCGCGTTATTGATAATCAGATTGTTAAAAGTTGTTGCCGACGAACCACCGATGGTTTGCGCCGCCGAGCCATTGAAATTAACCGTGTTGCCGTTAGCTGTGAATGTGCCGTTGTTTGTCCAATTTCCGGTAACATTGATGGTCGTGGCGTTTGTTCCCGCAAGCGTCGCGCCGCTGTCAATCTGAACATTGTTATATGTGCTGCTGCTCGTGAATGTGCCTTGCTGGACACGCAGCAAGCCTTGAACGGTCAGCCCGGCGAATCCGGTTACACCTGCCGGATTGTTCAGCGTCAGATTGTTATAGGTCGTAAAGCCCGACGGCAAAGTTTGCGCCGCCGTGCCGTTGTAGATAAACGTGCTGCCGGTAATCGTATGCGTTCCGCTGCCGGGCGTGAATGCTCCGGCGATTCCGACTGTCGCGTTCGTCAAATCTTTGTTGAAGTTGCTGAATGTTAGATTCCCGTAATTGCCCGACAAAACGACCTGCCCGTTCGAGCTTTGATTGTAATTGACCGTGCCGGTCGCCGCGCTCGAAAAGCTGCCGCCCGACAAAATGAACGCTCCGTTCAAAGTTAAGGTGTTTGTTCCGACGGCGAGATTTCCGGCTTGCAAAGTCAATGCGCCGTTAACCGTTACGGCGCCGCTCAAACTCGCGCCCGAAGCGTTATTGATTCGCAGATTGTTATAAGCTGTCGCGCTCACGCCTTGCGCCGCCGCGCCGACGTAATCAATCGTTAAATTGGTCAGCGTTTTGTTGGTAATCGTGTATTGCGTCAGAAAATCATTCGTTCCCGTCGCTCTGGTAACACGCGCCGTGCCTGTGCCGGTCAAAGTTCCCGTGCCGCCGATGACAGCAGCCGCGACGGGCGCGAAAATCGCATTCGCGCCGCTGACGGTTAAATTGCCGTTGACGTTAATGCTGTTGTTGGCGGTCAGTGCGGCGCTCGTGTTGGAGTCAGTCAGATTATTGAAAGTAATTACGCTGCTCGCGCCGATGCTTTGCGCCGCCGTGCCGTTGAAGTTAAATGTTCCGGTGTTGGCGGTAAAAGTCCCGCCCGTATATGAAAAGTTTCCGGTAAGGTTGAAAGTTCCGGTATTGCCGTTAAAAGTCCCGCCCGAGTGAGTAAAATTGCCGTTGACGTTGAACGTGCTGTTGTTGCCGTTGAACGTGCCGCTCGATTCGGTGAAATTGCCGGTCAGATTGGTCGTATTACCGCTAGCGGCAGTCAGAATTCCTCCCGTAATGCCGATGTTGCCGGTAACATTAAAAGTGCCGGGCGTTGTCGTGAATGTGCCGCCTGCGACGTCTACACTATCGCCGCCGTTGAGGTTGATTGTGCCTGCGCCCGTGATTGTGCCGCCCGTCTGCTTGATACCGTCGCCCGTGCCGCTGTTGGCGACGTTGCTGTCTATTGTAACGCCGCTCAGGGAATTAATGTTGCCGCTGCTGACGAAGATGCCGCCGCCGTCGCCGCCGCCTGACGAATCGCTGTTGGCGGTGTTGCTGCTGATGGTCGCGCCGGTGATATTGATTGTCCCGAAAGTCGTCGCTGCTCCGGGAGCTATATAGACGCCGCCGCCATTGTTCTTTGCGCTGTTGGAATTGATAGTAGTGCCGGAGGTGACGGTTAGTCCGGCAGTCGGGTCTGCTGTGTTTCCGTTCCATGTGCTGTCAATGCCGCCTCCATTGACGGCGCTGTTGCCGGAGAGTGCGCCGCCGGAAGTGTTGTTGAGTGTCATTGAGCCGAACAGGTGGTAGATGCCGCCGCCGTCGCCCACCCCCGAGGCGTCGCTGTCGGCTTGGTTATTCTGCATTGTAACGGTAGTCAAAGTGATGGTCGAAGCGGCGTTGGTCTGAACGTTGCGGGCGCTATCCCAGATGCCGCCGCCGTGATGCTTGGATTGGTTGTTACTAATCGTGCTGTTCGAGATGGAGATATTGGCGACATTACCGAAGTGAAATCCGCCGCCGCCGTTCGAGCCGGACGTTTCGCCCGCCACATTGTTCTGGATGAGTGCGCCGTTGCTGACGGTGACCCCACTGCTGCCGACGGCATCAACGCCGCCGCCGTTGCCAAAACTGGTATCGTTGGCTTTATTCCCGTCCGTCGCAAGCGCGCCGCCAATCGTGCTGTTGTTGATTTGCAGAGTCTGCGAGGTAACGCTGTTGCCGCCATTGTAAAAGACGCCTCCGCCGGAAGCGAACGAGGCGGTGTTGGCAGAAATGATGCTCGTCGATTGGAGAATGACCGAGCCGAAACCAGCCTTGATGCCGCCGCCGTTACCTGCCGAAGAGTTATTTGTGATTTTGCAATTGGTGAGCGTCAGAACACCTGTGTTCGCGCCGCCCGCGACCGTCGAATCAAAACCGTCATAAGAGATTGCGCCGCCCGGCGTGTTGTAGTTGTCGGGCGCTGGCGTTTTCGGCGCGACGCCGTTCTGCATCGTCAAATTCGAGAGCGTGACGTTGATGTTGACCTGCGGATTAACGAAATCGTTGACTTCAAGAATGCGGTCTTTGTTGATGCCGCCGACGGCGGGCGACAGTGTTCCCATCTGGATAATGGTCGTGTCTCTGTTGCCACCCGTAATACTGACAGCCGTCAAACGAGGACGACCAATGATTTCCAAATCTATAATGTCGAGGTCGCCGCTTTCCTCGACGCCGCCGCCCGCGTTAAATTCATCGTCAAACGGTCCAACGGTCAAAGTGTAGGTTGTGTTTGCCGAGAGCGTGATGCTGTTCGAGCCGCCGAGATGATTTGACTCCATAACCGCGGCTCTCAGAGTGCAGAAACCGTTTGAGGCGTGGCAGACGCCGTTGCCGGGATTATCGTCGGGTAAATCAACATTGCTGTTGACGGTGAAGCCTGCATCAGGTGCCGAAATTGAAAGCGTCGGCTCGATTTGCCCCTGCTGTAAAATCACCATGCCGGGTTTAGGACTTACGCTCAAGCGCAAGGAGAATGCCGCGAGCGGCGCGGTTTCCGTTTCAAAGGCATTGATTTCACTCGACGTTTTACTTTCCGCAACGCCCAGCTTTTCCGCGTCCTGCAAATTTTTGATAATTCTTACGCGCTTGCCGTCCGCGTCGCCAATCAGCAAATCCTCTGTCGGAAGATTTGAAATACGCCCGGCTTTCAAAAGCGCGGATGAGTTATCATCGGAAAAACTAAACTCGGAATTAATAACACGATCTATACGCCAACTGGTCGGCTTGTCTGAACGACGAACTAATTGCTCCTCTTGCTTGCTCAAAGTATCCAAACCCAACTTACCAAGTGCATAATCTTTATGCTGTTGCCGGAGTAACTCTTTTTCCTGTTTAGAAAACGGGCGAGTGTCCAGAACTCCTCTTGCCGCTAGATAAACATTTCCATCATCCGCCAATAGCGCAATTTCGTTTTGATGCGCCCTGTCAAAGATGAAATCGCCATTCGTAATTTTCTTAATTGCAAACGAAAAAGATACGTAATCCATCTGTTGTTTTGGCTGTTCCGTGCTGCCGCTTGACGAAAAATTTTCATTTCCGTAAATGACCGCTAAATTGTTTCCTGCTGAAACGGCGAGGTCCGATACGTCATCGTCAACTAAGCGACCGAATGTTAGCGAGGTTGCTTCTGAAGCTATGGGATAGACAGACGGTTCTGCGGTAAAGCCTTTAATAGAATCGTCGTAATAAATGATTTCAGCTTCGTTCCCGATATTTAAGCCAATGCCTAATTTTGTGAACCTGCCCAGTTGCTCTGTGTCCGCTGCCATCGCCGAAATACGACCGGGAAGCTCAATAGTTTGCGGTTTCTTAAATCTTCCGCGACCGTTGCCGAAGAGCAGATAAAGTTTTTCTCCGCTGCATGCGGCAGCCAGCACATCGCTGTAACCGTCGGCATTAAAATCTCCAACTTCAAGAAAATCCGGTGCTTCGGGCAATGACAAAAGTTTTGCCTCTGTAAGAAAAGGCGCAGGATAATGACCTTCTGAAATTCCTTGAAGCACTTCCGGTTTTTGCGGGGCAATCGCTTCGAGATTGCCTAAACGAACGCTCAAAATTCCGCCGCCGTTATACGAATAACCGATGACCAAATCCGCCATCCCATCGCCGTTAAAATCATCCGACATTAAGGCGCGCGGCTGCGCCTGCCCGGTCTCTAACGCCTGTCGGAGTTTTGTTTCTCCCAGATAATTGTTTGGGGTATCACGACCGATTTGAAACTTAAAACTATGAGAGCCTTCTCCGATGTCCAACATCTGAACGGATTCTTTGGTATGCCGATGACTAATCTCCTTAGAACTCACCGGGTTAGTCAACGCGGTCGAGCCGAAATAAATAATTATCAAAAGGAATAGGACGCTAAATACGGATGTTTTGCTTTTCATAGTCTTTCTCCTAAAGAGTTCTAAATTTTAATTTGTAAGGATTAAGGGCGTTGATATTGATACTCTCTCTGGTTTCAACTTTCAATTTTTTAACTGAGGGCAATACATTTATCTTTGTTTTTGCTTAACCTTGACAGTATGAAATCGTTTCGAGGAAATTAAATAGCCAATTTAAGATTGGACATAGAACTTACAAACGATTGCGATTAAAATTACACAAAGCAATCTATGGACTCTGCCGCCGTAGTATTCGGCGAGACGAAATCATCCGACATTAAGGCGCGCGACTGCGCTTGCCCGCTTTGCAGAGTCTTGGGAAGACCGGCTTCGCCCGCATAGCTGTTTCGCGTGTTTTCGCCCAGTTGAGAGTTAAAAGTATGCGACCCCAATCTAACATTTAACATCTGAATCGGAGATACTGTTTTGGAAACCTTTTCAACCTCCATATTCGGAGCGAGTGCTGACTCATTGCTTTTAGTCAGAGCAGGGTCGCTGCAAAGAGCTAAGGTCATATAAGAAAACGCAAAAATTGAAATTGTCGTAATGACTCGTTTCCAAGTGGAATTCCAGCGCATTTATTACTCCTTATTTTGTTGATTCACTTCTTATAGAAATCCATCAAATGTAATAACTTGATTGCATCGCTCGCAGCTAAACCTGCTTGGATTAGCTACCTTCTCTGGTGGATGAAATTTCCTGACGATTTTCCATCCCTTATCAAATTTTATAAGCGTCAAATACTCTGTGGCGAAAACGCCGCGCTGCTCGATGCCATTAGAGAAACGCCCATCAGAGTAATGTTTGAACAAACCTTCGCCGCTCTGAATCAATTGCTCGCTTCCTGTGCCGGTCAGACTCTGCTCTTAACTGCTTCTTTCATAGCTGAATTGTGTGTCGGCGGCTTGCTGACACACGAACTTTGCAACTTACTGAAGCACGATGTCGGCAATTTGGCTTGTGAGTGTTCCCAAGCCGAGCCTGCCGCCGCCTTCCAGGTTGGTCAGGATCACGACCGCGAAACGTTTTTTCGGCAAAATCCAGAGGTTGCTGGTAAAGCCCGGCTGCACGCCGCCGTGCCAAACTGCTTCGGGGTTGGTGGAAAAGCCGCCACTTTCGCCCACATACCAGCCGTAACCGTATCCCGTTTCCCGCCCGTCGCGCGTTTTCTGGCTCTTAGACATTTCTGCGAACGTTTCGGACTTGATCAGCACGCCCGTTTGCGCCGCGATTGCGAACCGCGCCAAATCCTCAGCCGTCGAAACCAGCCCGCCGCCCGGTATCTTATAACTCGAATCCATCAAGACGGGATTTCGGTAATTCCCGTCGAATTGACCAAAGACTTTCGGAGTGTAGCCGTGCGCGCGATTCGGTATGGTGGCAAAAAGATCGTCGACCTGCGTGTGTTGCATTCCGGCTGGCTTGAAAATGTTCTCGCGTAAATAATCCGCAAACGTCATCCCCGACGCGCCTTCGATTACCGCGCCGACGAGTGTGTAACCGAATGTCGTGTAGCTGAACCGCGTTCCCGGTTCAAAGTCGAGCGGGTCGTCTTTGAAAATACTGAGAGCGTCAGTCAGCGTGTTGTAACGATTGGTATGCTCGCCTTCGCCGGATTTGTAATTACGAATACCGCTCAAATGCGCGAGCAGTTGGCGCGTGGTAATGGGAAAATTTTTAGTCGGGAAACTCGGAACGTATTTTTGGATCGGCGCGTCCAGATCCAGTTTTCCTTTTTCCACAAGCTGCATCGCGGCGACTGCCGTCAGCGATTTAGAGACGGAAGCAATGCGATAAACCGTCAAAGCCTTTGCCGGAACGAAGTTTTCCATATCAGCCATTCCGTAACCGCGCTGAAACCGGATTTGATTATCTTCGACGATGGCGACGGAAACGCTGGGAATGCTCTGCCGCGACATCAGAGACGAAATAGCCGTTTCGATTTTCGTGATTTTTTCGGTTGATAATCCGGCGCTGTTTTGCTGCGCCCTAAGCGTCCCAAACAAAAAAGCAAGCAAGGCTGCCGCCGTTAATATCCTCACCGGCAATTTGATATTTTTCTTTGATTTTCTCATATGTTTTCAATTAGCGATCTAGGGTATTTAACTTGTGTAGCAATAAAATTTATTGTCTCAAAGAAATAAACCGGATTTGATAAAACCGCAACGAGTTTGCGTTTATCCGGCACTCTGGCGCGATGAATTGACCGGATGTTAAGACGGAAAGTAAGACTCAGAAGCCTAGATAAAAAAATTCTTGAATTTATTTCGTTACTTCCCGAATCAAAACAGAATATAACCCTTCCTGCGGATTTTTCGGCTTGTCCAGAGGCTTAACGGAAAGTGTAAATGAGGTTTCCTCAGCCGCTGAAAAATCAAATCTCTCAGCACCGAAATTACCGATAGGAGAATCTTGTGAGACGAGCCGCTTGCCGCTTTTATCTTTTAACTCAATTACTAAATCAATCCCTTTTTGCTCGACGATTATTGAATAGTAAACGTCTTTTTTAAGTTGAAACGTAAAATCCGTTTCTTCGTGCAGCTTGATTTTCAGCTCGCCTGTTCGATGATTGATTTTCAGCGGTGTCGGATTATATTTTACCTGCGCGGCAATTGTTAAGCTGATTAACAAATAAAGACAGACGAATAATAAATATTTATTTTGTGACATAAATCGTCCGACTTCACCTGCCGTCCGCGATACAACGCTGCCTTTTGCCTTTCGCAAACTCATTTTGAATATTCAACCTCCAATAAATTGACTTTGTTTTCGAGTAATCTAACCGCATCTTTCACGAGATTCGGGTCACGCAAATCAATTTCCAAATGTCGTTTGAGCAAAATATCGGGCGGCGCGTCAAAGCCGTTTTTCATCAGCGCGATGTAGCGCGGAACAAACTGCTTCGGGTTGCGCGAATACATCTCGTAGTATTTCAACGCGAGCATTGCGCCGTAAACATAATTGATGTCATATAGCGGGTCTTCGTAAAAAAGCGTGCTGGTTATCCATTGCATTTTTAGCTCGTCGTGCTTGTCCGCCCAAATCGAAAAGCGAGAAGCAATTTGTTTAGTCAGCGTGTCTAGGTCATCGGCATTTTTTATTTTGCCTTGCTTGACTCCATCGTAAATAGCTTGTTCCAAAGTTTCTTCTTGCGCGACCGTGAACATCGTCATTCCCTTACCTTCAAAAAATTGTTCGAGAAAATAATGCTTCCTCGCCGCGTCGGTTTCTCGCCGGTAAAGATAATCCGGCAAAAGCAATTCGTTGAAGATAGCGAATGATTCAAATAGGTAATGCGGACCTTCGGCGTAAGCAGGCAGGACGCGATTGTTTTTCATCAATTGACGATGAACGGCGTGAGTTGATTCGTGCGTCAAGACGCGCATATCGTTGTAATAACCTGTAAAACCGCCGCTAAAAAAGACGGTCGTAACGCCCGGAAAGCCTTTTGAAAAACCGCCGCCGCGCCGCTTTTTATCCGGCACAATATCCATTCGACCGTTTGCCGGATTAAGCAATGAAGCAAGCTCATTTCCATACTCCGAGCCGAGCGGCGACAATGCATCACGAATGATTTGGCTTGCCTGCTCGATGTTAAAGCGCGGCAATTCGTTCTGGTTTGCGCTCGCGGAAACGTCCCACAAATTTACGTCCGTGTAACCTAATCGTTTTTTTGCATAATCGGCGCGGAGGTGTTGATAGCGTTTATAAACATCCGACAGCTTTTCGATTTCCTGCAAAAGATTGACGACTTCCGTTTTCGTCCAATAACTTTTGAAATAAATTTCGTCGGGTGCGTCTTCAAAATGATGCAGCTGCGCCAGACGATTCTTTGCTTCGACCAAATTTATCAATGCAAAAGCGTAAAGGTCGCGCTGCGAAGCGTATCCGTCATACAATTTCATAAAACCTTGTTCGCGCACCGCGCGGTCGGAATTATTGGCAATTGCAATGCGATCTCGACGCACATCCAAATCGCCGTTTTGTGTTTTGATTTTTTCAAACACAGTGCGGCGCAATAATTTTTGATAAAGGTCGTATTGCCATTCGCTCGTCAAAGGCGATGTGATGCTAAAGGCTTCTTCTTCCTTGAGCGAAAGCGTATGCGCCCGTGTGCGGGCGGCGAATTCGACAGCAAAACGATAAACTTTGAGCGCGGGTTTTTGTTTGATGAAATTGTCCAGAGCGCCCTTGCTGATTTGAATCAATTCTTGCTGCAAAAAAGCCGTCCGTTTAGAAAACTCCGCATCCATTTCGCTGCTTTCCGCATTGCTCGCTTCATCTTCGGTGTTGACCGCGTAACGCAGATAAAGATAAGTGTAATGACGAATGAATTCGATTAGAGATTTGTCGTAAATACTTAACGCCCGAAGCAAATTGTCGGGCGAAGCCGCGACCTTGCCTTTTAGACTTTCCAGATTTTTCAAAACCGCATAATAGCCGGCACGTTGGGCTTTTTCAGCCTGCGGGCTTGAATAAAAATTTTTCTGAAAGTCAAAATGATACTGCGCGGCAACGTCCCTCGGAATAGCCACAAAATTATCTTGGCATAGAACAGGAGAAGAAAGCAGACTCAGCATTAGCAGCGTAACTGCAACCCATCGAATAAATGAAAAAGTTTTTATCATTACACACTACCACTTTTAGCTTATGGCTTGGAACGTTTAACAGTTATTCTTGACGGCTCGAAAAGCCGACAAAAAGCGAAACTTTACGTCAATTTATCAACAATTGCCGAGTCCGTTCTTGTAAAAAGTTAGCCGTTTGGTAAATTCTTAGCTTTTTCGGCGGCGCGATTGAAATTCCCTCGGCGTTGTTCCGGCGAGGCGTTTGAAAATTTTGGTGAAATGACTTTGATCGTAAAACCCGGCGCGGAGGGCGATTTCGACGAGCGGCAATTCGCCCTTGACGATTTCCAGACGGGCGAATTCGATTCGCTTTCGACGAACGACATCGCCGATTGTGCAGCCGTAGCAGCGACGGAACTCGCGCGCCAGAGTAACCGGATGAACGCGAGCCTCGCGCGCCAGCGCGCCGAGCGAGAGCGGCTCGGCAAACCGCGCTTCGATTAAATCGCAAACCTGCTTTAACCAGCCAGGCGGACGACCCGTTCCTCCGCGTTCGAGCGGCTTCGACAGCCGCGCCAAATTTCCAATCAATTCGAGAATCAAACCTTCTTTAATCAGCGGCGAAACGTCGTCTTCAACCTCGAATTCGCGGTAAAGCCGACGAATAATCGTCGGCACTTCGCGGTTGCGGACGGTAGCCGGATATTCGAACAGCAAATTAAATCGGTTTAATTCGAGGCAATATCGGCTGCCGATTTCGATGCGAAACAGCCGCACCGCGCCCGTCTCGAAATGCTGTTCGTGCCGCTCGCCCGCCGGATGATAAATGAGCGATTGGCGGCTGCAAACCCGCCGTCGGCGGTCGAATTGTTCGGTATAATCTCCGTCCAAAACAAAACCGAAATAGGGAAGCTCGTGCGTGTGCAGCGGCAAACTCGTCTGCGCCGGATAGCAAGTTTCACTCAAACCGAAATCTTCGGTCTGAATTCTCTTGACCGTTTGCCCGAAAAAACTGCCTTTGGGTAATGTTTTCATCATATTTGGATGTTCAGTCCCAAAGTGTATGGTGAACAGGTTCATCACCATTCAGCAAGGAGTCAGTACGGGACAAAATCTACACGATTGCGCCACGGTTTTGTTGCGTCAATCAATAGAACTTCGGAATCTCAAAATTGATTCGGGCGACAACTTTGTAAATAACGGCGGCGCATAACTCAATCGTTAGATGCTTGATATTGTGCGGGCTACTGGAAAAGCGCGAAACTTTTTGCTTTGAAGATTTTTTATCAACATAATTGAAGCAACCTGCAAAGACTTTATTCTGCGCGGGAAACTTGCGGCACTAAAATAGATTGAATACGACGAGGATGATGAGACAACCTTCAAAGTTCCTTACCGAGAATTTCCTGCAGCTTATGCCGATAGCCGCGACTCGAAGTAAGCCGCGTTCCGTCTTCCAGCTCGATTTCATATTCGTTGTGAAACAGCCGATACAATTTTTTGATCCGCTCAACATTAACAATTGTCGAGCGATGGATACGAACAAATTGCTTCGGGTCAAGTTTGGTTTCAATCGCCATCATTGTTTGGCGTAAGATATGAACTCTTTTTCCCGCTTGCAAATGCAGGTAATCACCTTTGGGCTGAATCCAGTCAATATCCTTTACCTTAAGAAGCACGATTTCTTCGCCCGACTTGATAACTAATCTCTCTAAAAACTTTGTCGGCGAACCCATATTTTGCAGCAGCGTTTCAAAGCGTTTTTGAAATTTGTCATTTTGATTACTGGAAATCTGTTTCTTGGCGCGCGCGAGTGCTTGCTCAAAGCGTTCGGGTTCAAACGGCTTCAGCAGATAATCAACCGCCGAAGCCTCAAATGCCTGCAACGCATAATTATCATAAGCAGTCGTAAATATTATCGCCGGCATCAGATTTTTCGGAATCGCTTTAATCACTTCAAAACCGTTGAGTTCGGGTATCTGAACGTCTAAGAAAACCAGGTCCGGTTTGGATTCAACGATAGCTTTAACCGCTTCCTTGCCGCTGGCGCATTCGGCAATAACTTCAATCTGAGGATCATTGGCGAGCAAAAATTTAACGCGTCTTCGCGCGACCGCTTCATCTTCGACGATAATTGCTTTCAAATTCATTTTTTATCTCTCATTCGTGCTTATCACAAAAGGAATTTTCAGTGCAACCGCCATCTCACCCGTCGCCGAAATTTCGTAATGAAACTGCTGATCGTTTCCGTATAATTGATTGAGACGCGCCCGCGTGTTGGATAGTCCGACCCTTTCGTAAATGTTCGGTTTTTCACCGTCTTTAATATTTTGCCCGTTATCACAAACCTTTAAATAAAGGCTCTCGCCGATTCGTTCCGCCTCAATCGAAATCCTTCCGCCTTCGAGGCGCGGCGCGACGGCATATCGAACGGAGTTTTCGACGAGCGGCTGCAAAACCATATACGGCACGAGCGCGTCGAGCGTTTCGGCAGGTGTCGAAAACTGCACGTTGAGACGGTCGCCGTAACGTATTTGTTCAATGTCCAGATATTTTTTCAAAAAATCTATTTCCTCTTTAAGCGGTACTTCTTGAACTCCGATTTTATCGAGACTGGTTCGCAGCAAGCTGCTTAACCGCGCGATCATCCGGTCGGCGGCGCGCGCGTCTTCGTGAACCAAACCTGATATGGTGTTGAGCGTGTTAAAGAGAAAATGCGGTTGAAGCTGCATTTTCAAAACCTGAAGATGCGATTGAGCCAGAGAAGTTTCCAAATGCGCAGCTTCAATTTCAAGCTGCGCCGAGCGTTTTTCGTGCTGCCTGAAACGATAATAATAAATGTAAGCCTGATATAAACCGATGAGTATCCAGTAAAGCAAAATGTTAAAATGAAACTCGGCGACCAGAAGGTCAAAAGCCTTCGAGGGAAGAAAAGACATCGGCGAGTCCCCCATCACCCACTCCCTGACGAAGGTATAAACCGCAAGCTGCAACAAAGAAATTATAATTGAAACAAAAAAGTGAATACCTATCCTGGTAGGTAATTTCTTTTTTTCGAGCGGAAAACGATGCGCCGCCTTTATCACGAAAGGCGTTAGCAACGCCCAGACATACGCGATGCTAAGCCAGGGAAAGAGCGTTCGCTCGAATGAAACGTATCTGCCAAAATAAGCATTGCTGATAAAGGATTGGATAGTGAAGAACAAACCGAATATTGTCCAGCCGCCGAACAGAAGAAGCATACTTTGCCGATTACTCAGCGGCAGTATCTCATCAATGTTTTTTTCTTCTTTTGCAGACATTTTATAATTCAATCCGAATTAAGAAAGCACCCGTCCGTTTATTTTATGCTTAATTAGAAGTATATAATTTTGGTATAAATATACTTAACTCACCAGAAGTTCTGTTTCTTCCGAAACAATTTGTTATATTGCTCATTGGTAAAAACAAATCCCCGGTATTTAATTACGGTTGAATGAAGCTAACGCCCAACCTACGCAAAGTTTCGGCTCGTTCTTGATCAGTAATGCCGGAGCGCAGTTTGAACTGCGGCACGCTGACTTTTTTTTGACTCGCTGGATAATATTTGACGACTCGTTCTCCCGTGTCTTCTTTGATTGTAATTTCTACCAGCTTTGTTACATCGCCGACGTATATCGGCAATCGACGCAATACTATTTGACCGTTCCGCAAACCTGCACAATACGCTGCGCTGTCTTCTACGACTCCGGCAATAACTTTCTTGTTTCGTAAAACCTCCAAGTCAAGACCGAGTTCAAACAAAGGCACTTCCATTATTTCCATCTCGACGTAATGACCGAAAGCGTTTTTATCCAGCGTAATCAATTCGCCGTTTTCAATAAAGCGCTGAACGTCCGGCAAAATGCTTTGCTTTGTATAACGACTGATATTTTCATTGATAAGTTCGGCGGTTAGCTCCGGCTTGTTTTGCCGCGCGGAATCGAACATATCAAGCATTGCGTCGTCAAGCGTATTTTTGCCGCCGGAAGCAGATCGAATCATGGCGTTCCAGTTTGCTGCCAACAGAAGCCCGCGCCGGTAAGGTAAATCATGAACGTCGTCATCGTTCCAAAAGTCTTGCAGAACGCGCGGATTGTTCGCGTTGCGAACGGGCGACAAATAATACTCACGAACAAGACGGTTGTTTTGCTTTAAGTATTCGTCGAGCGTGATTAAGCCGCCGCGCAGCAGAAGCAGATATGCGTAGTAATCTGTAAATCCTTCGCTGAACCAATAGAGCAGCGTTTCTGGTTCTTTTAATCGTCCGAGCTTTGGGCTGTTCCAATTATGAAAATACTCGTGCGCGAGGAGGTATTTAAAGCGGTCGAGTTCTGCGTTGCGAGTAGCAAAATTGGCAAACGAATTGGTAAGTCCCGTGCCGCCGGTATTGACGGCGTTCGGCGCCGCTTCGAGCGGCAAAAGCGTAACCAAATAATAAGGCACGCTGTTGTCGCGCCAAAATTCGCGCTCAACCTTGATAATTTTCCGCACCATCTCGGCAAATTCCGAATCGGAAAATTGCCACGAGCCGCGCACCGCCGTATAAATGGATTTACCGCCGACCGGAATCGCCTGAATGCGAAAATTGCCACCGACAAATACGGAATGGATAAACTCTTCCAGTGTCGTTTGGAAACTCTGATTCTTTCGGTTTGCGCCAAAGCTGTTAGCGAGCGTCCAATCCTTCGGCAAGTTCTTCCATTCGAGCGATACGCGGACTGTTTCGTTTTCATTCCACTGAGGATGAATCCACGCGCCGTGACCGATCCAGTGAAAATAATCTTTCTGAAGTATCGGGCGATAATAATCTCTGCTCGCGCCCTGCGGCAATCCGGGAAAGTCCTGCGCCAGATCGTATTGAATGTGCAAAATTTGATTTGGTCGGTGAGTAATGATTTTAATGTTCGGTTCGGCAGTGTCTGTAAGTTTTGCGTCTCGTGAAACAACCTGTAAATTTTGAATTGACTTGTAAAGGTTCGGCTGTCCGCCCCAACGGTTCGGCAAAACTAAAGTCGTCGTGCCGGTTGTCTCGCCTTTGCAGTATAAATCAACTCGAAAACGTAATAAGTCTGCCTCAAAAATCGGATTAAGCGTATATTTTAACTCGCGCTGCGCCGACGCATTGCTATTTAGCAAAACGACCAGCAGTATAGGTAAGCTGATAAAGTATAATAATATCCTTTTCATATGAACTTTCCTTCAGCAATGGTTTCTGGTGAGTCAAAAATATTATTGCCATAATTTTTGCCGAAAACACTTAATAATTTGGAGAAATAAAGGCATCATAATTGATCGGAAACTCTTTTACTAATCATTTTCGATGTTAATATATGAGTCGATATGATTTTTACATTGAATAGTTCTTTAGAACGGGAAAACTCGCGCCGTAAAGCAAAACCACCACCCATTTAATCTTTTAATATCTCTGGAAGCGGCAGAAAGTGAAGAGGTTGGCGCGGTACAATCATTCTCAATCAGCCGGTCTGCCAAAAGCCGTTTGAGTTTCCCGTTTTCCGCTTCCAACTCGCGCAGCAGTTTGACTTCTGTGACCTGCATCCGTCCGAAACGCCGTTTCCACTTATAAAAGGTCGCTTCATTAAAGCCTTTCGAGCGGCAGAATTCGGCAATCGTCAATTCGCTTTTTTCCGCCTCGCGCAAAAATCCGACAATCTGCTCATCGCTGTAACTATTTTTCTTCATTGCTCATTTCTCCTTGAAAATCTGATTATTTCAGTTTTGGAGAAACTTGCTCAACACTTCGCTCAATTCTATGGGGTCATCAGTTAGATGCGTCGTCATTATTCATATTGCTCAAACTGTTCGGTAACTCTGAATTTAAGTATCTCTTCCGCCCGCTCAACGTCAAAATAATCTCTGGTGCGTTTTGAACCGACGATGTGAAATACTTGGCAGCCGGTTTTATTATGTTCCACCGCTTTCAAACAAGCATTAGCCAAATCGTAGCGACACACCCAACCGCCTCTCGCATAATCAAGACTGTCTAAAGATTTGCCGTTCGGGTCAAGGTTTTCTCTTCCATCTACAATATGACCGGCACGCAAAACGATTGTCGTTATTTGGTAAGTCTCGTAAAAGTCTTGCGCGACGGTTTCCTGTAATCGTTTCGTTAAGTCATATAAATGGTCTCGGTCGTCGCTGCTGCGCCAATTAGATTTATCAGTCAAGTTCTCAATGCGAGGAAGATGAACCGCCGCCGAACTCATTAAAACAACTTTGCCGACGCGGTTCGTGCGAGCCGCCTCAAAGATGTTGTATGTTCCTTGGACATTCGTCCGAAAAGGCACGCTCGGCGACAAGTAATCTTTTTCGCCGACAGCAACGGCGAGATGAACGATGACATCGGCAAAACGAGCGGCTTCATTGACGGCATCATAATCGGCAACATCGCCAAGCACTACGCGCCTCGACATCTGTTTTACTTCTTGCGGACAAGCAACGATGGGCAAATCAAAAGCTGTGATTTGATATCCCGCTTGAGCTAGAGTTTCAATTATCGCCGTCGCCGTCCAGCCGAAAGCTCCTGTGATTAAAACTCTCATAACATTTCTACGTCGGGGCAAACAGGAAGCATCTAACGGCTGAGGTGACGTGGGGCGAAACCAAAAACACACAACTTTGGGTTTAGCGGACAACGCGATAACAAAGTTGCTGTTTCGCCCTCACGTCCATTGAATTGTTCGATGGCGGCGTAAAGTTAAACATATAATCTAACGCTAACGGATAGCTTGTAGTCATTTGATTTTCTTTGCTTGTAACTCACGACCATTCTGATTAAGAGCCAAGCCTGTAACTTGCCCGTTATTATCTTTGGCGAACTTAATTTGCGCGTTCACGCCGGGAACGAAAAACTCAGTTTCCGATGACGGCGTTAATTCGATTTTCGGTTGTCCCGGCACTACCGCCATTAATTTTCCGCCTTCGTTCGTGATAGTGAACATAACGGTCGGCGCGAGAACGAGCGCATATTGTCCGGCATACGAATCGTAAAGGCGCGAATCAATTTGAACGGAGCGACGCTCTTTCGGAAGCTCATACTTTTCCCCGAACACAATCGCCGCCAAGTCCTGACCAATCGTTTCGACAGGCATATTATCGAAGTTGCTCAAGACGATGACCGTTGCGTGTTCTTCGGGGAAGCGTGCGAGGAAAGAGGTGAAACCGTTGATTTCTCCCGCGTGAGCTTGCGCCAGATGCCCTGCTTGCCGCGCCGTCAGCCAGCCGTAACCATACTTGCCTGTCAGAGATTTGAGCGAAGCATCAACGGACGAGTTGAGCGCAGCTTCAAACGATTTTCTCGAAACCAGCCGCTCGGTATAGAGAGCCGCGTCCCAGCGCAATAAATCCTCCGCCGTCGAGTAGAGACCTCCGGCGGCAAACGGTCTGCTCATGTCGAGGTAAGCGGCATTGACAACTTTACCGCCCGCTTCCAGCGAGTAACCAGCGGCGCGATTCGGCAACACCTGATTGCGGTCGTCGTAGCCGGTATCAGACATACCGAGCGGCTTAAAGATGTTTTCCTGCAAGAATGCTTCGTAGGTTTTGCCGGATACGCGCTCAATAATATAACCCGCAATGTAGTAGCCGGAATTGCTGTAACCGAACTTTTCTCCGGGCTTGAAGTCGAGCGGTTTAGTTTTCAAGGTTTCGATAACGGTATTAACAGGCAAAGGCAAAGCGCGTTGTTGAAACTCAGACAGTCTCAAGTATTCGTGGATGCCGGAGGTATGCGTCATTAGCTGCTGAATAGTAATCTCCTGCCACGCTTGCGGGCATTGCTGAATATATTTGCAGACGGAATCGGCTACGTTTAGTTTGCCGCGCTCCTGCAATATCAAAATACTCATCGCAGTGAACTGTTTGGTCATCGAGCCGATGCGAAACTTGGTCTTCGGCGAGTTCTCTATGCTCAATTCAAGGTTCGCCATCCCGTAGCCGCGACCGACAATCGCGCGACCGTCGCGTGCCAGTAGAATTGTTCCGCCGAAGCGATGCGCTTGCACTGCCGCCTTCATATACTCGTCAACTTTCGGCGCAATGTCCTGAGCGCGAATATCATAATTAAGACTGCCGCCGACCAAGAACAGCCAGCCGACCAGCAGAACGCGAACAAATTTGTTTCCTGAAACGCTCATCGCTAAATTCCTCAAAAATAAATTTACATCCGTCTTTTAGATGTCCATTGACGACTGATTGTTAACACGCGCATCGTTCCCGTCATTGTGTCTCTCTCCAGACGCGCGGGAAATTCGACCGTAACTCCAAAGCGTTTTGCAAACAAGTTAATTGTTTGCCCTTTAATTGTTCCCGTAACAGGCAAATCGCCGCCTTCAGACTTGATGATTCCCGTTAGCTGTTCTCCATTCTGTTCCAGTTTAAGCGTCCAAGTCTGTGTTCCTGTCCCGCTTCTTTTCTGCACGCTCATTTCCCATATTCCCGCGACACTGGTTGATAAGTTTGACGGATTCTCAATTAGATTTGAAGGCTGGCTTCGCGCAAAATTGACATCCGGCTCAACGCGAGGATTACAAAACTTTAACTGCGCGACAAGGGCGACAACGAGAACCATTATGACTCCGACAAGGAGTTTCTCATGTTCAACTAGCCAGTCAAAACATTTCCTCATGAGAGATTCAAATCTCCTCGCTTCTTATTCGATATGGTTCGTCACGCCGAGCCGAAAGAAGCCATCGAACTTTGATTTATCCTGAGTCAGTGTAAATTTTTACGCAGATTAAAAATAAAACTTGCTGAGTCAACTATTTTATTACCAATCCTATCTTTTAGTTGAACATGAGCCGACCAGATCAGCGCTACACGACGCTGTCTGCTAAATTCTCGGAAACCGGAATTGAACGATTATAGTTTTTCGGCGAGGTTTGAATAAGTTTTAACGCATTGCCACCGTCCAGCCCTTTTTACCCAAACATCCATAAATAGCCATCTTTGGACGTATGCCCGTCCCTTAGTGCTTCCCTTGATCGTATCAAGTCCGGTTACAATTGCCGCGTCTCCGTAGACTTCTATTTGTAGATCATCGCTCACCGCAGACTCAACAATAGAGTCGGACGATTTAGATTTTATAAATTCCAAATACCGCGACTTGTTTTCACCGCCGACAAAAGCGAATTCGACTGCCAGCAACCCGTCGAGAGTTGCGGCATCGCCCTTGACGGTTGCTTCATCCCAGGCGCGAACTAAATTTCTTAACTCCTTCTTAACGTTATAATCCGGACCGCTCATTTTATTTTTGTTTTGTCCGAAGGTTAAAGACAACATTGCGAATAACAACGCTGCTAATATCAAAACACGATTCATTAGGCTGCCTCCTTTTTGTCATTAAAGATCGCGCTTGGCGGCTCGAACTTATTGATAGGTCGGAAAAATTACTCAAGAGCCTTAGCACCTTGCGAAGTACGCCCTTGGCAAACGTCCTGCCGCCTGAATTTTACTTTTTATGTGCCGAGCAATGTAATAAAATTGCGACCAACCGGCTCATTTTCGTTGCAGATGACCTAAAAACAAGATGAAATTTGATTTTTAACGGTTCAAAAATTGTTTTGGCATAAACATATTTGACTAGGTTCTGTTGACATTTTATCTGAGCCAAATAATTGAACTAACCAGATGAAT
>CAXSBF010000041.1:0-25674 GCA_964235785.1 uncultured Pyrinomonadaceae bacterium
TAGGAGAAGACTCTATTTTTTCAAATATCTATAACTAGCAACTTAGGTTATTTAGTATCTTTTCCAGGCAAGGACAGAAGAATAAATTTCTTCCAACTTACCTGCGAAATCAGATAATGATGATTTATCATTTATTCGCTTCTTTTTATAAAAGATACGAAACTAACTTATTGCGAGTCCGGTTCAATCAGTTGTTATGCGCGGCATGGCTTAAACGGCGATTCTTTATTTTGATTTTCGCTCGCCGTAGAGCGGCTCGAATGATCGGGTCGTATGTTCGGTCACGCTCGGCATAAACTCTGGAAGCGCTCGCGTCTTTGCCGCCTCAATCTCTTTCGCAGCTTGCTCCTTTGATAGCGCGGCATCGCCTGTTTCTTCAGCGCTACGCTTGCGACGCAATAACTGCCAGATGAACACGGCTTCGACCAGCAGCACTATGAGAAAGGTCAGTATCGTGAAAGCGAGAATCTGCTCCACATTCAAGCCGACCATTTTCATCGCCATCATGAGGAAAGTGATGGCTACAAAGCCAAAGACCAAGACCGCCACCATACCCCATACGAGGGTTGTAGGTTTCACTTCTGATGATTTGATAGCGTTATCGCCTCTTTCCCCAGTCAACTTTGCGCCACAAGAATTACAGTAGCTCAAGCCCTGCACGACCGATGAGCCGCAAGATGGACAATACATACTTTCTCGCCTCCTGAAGGCTATTACGATTCGGAATGCTACTAAGTTCAACAGTAGTTTCCCAGTGAACGGCAAGTGCCAAACTAGCTATTAGACCGCAAACTTACGGCATAAAACCCGAAATAGATGCAATTTACCGCAAATAAAATGACAGACAATTACGAACAGGGAACGATTAAAAATAATGAGTTAATCGCAGGATTCGCGCTTGTTTTCAGAAAATATGATGCGGATTGCCGGTTAAAAGAATGATAGTCTGTACGGGATTTGAACCCGTGTCGCCGCCGTGAAAGGGCGGTGTCCTAGACCCCTAGACGAACAGACCGTAAAAGCGGATGCGGTTAAGAAATTCAACGAAAAAGTTTTGAAAACAAAAATCTTAACCCTTACAAATATCAAGCGTTTTCTTACGAAAAACGAATGGTTAGATTATCTTACTCGCGCTTTTACTGTCAAACATCAGCGAGAAATTCTTCACGAAGTCAGGTTTTGTTTGACTAACCGGCAGCAGCGGAAATCTTGGAGTAAGCGCAAAAGCAAACAAATTTCGGGGATGATTTAAGAATTATTTAACCTGTTTGACAGTATAATAAAGGCGCGTTATTACTCTATTCAGCATTTTAGCAGATTTAAAATTAAGGAAGACAAAGAGCTTAAAAACGACTAAAGAAAATTCCCGCCGCGGATAAAAACGGCGACCCGATTTATAGGATCGATAAAACCGATTTGGGCAAACAATCAGAGTCCGAAAGCCGAAAGAAAAAGGGTAAAGATCGTTAAATTTCTTGCTAACCGGAAATCGAGCGCTCTCATATTTAGCAGCATTGTTTCTCAAACATAAAACAGAGAAAGCTATGAAACTTTATCAAAAATTCCAAGCGCTTTTCTTGTCATTGCTAATTTTAACGCTTGCGGCTTCCGGTTTTTCCCAACCGAAACAAACTGAAAAGCGTTTGAGCGACACAAGCGGCGGATACAGTTTTGCCGCCCCGACAGGTTTTGATTCAAGTCAAAATGAAGAAGGTTTCGGGCTGGTTAATACGGAAAAAACCGTCGTGATTGCCGTTAAAAATCACAACTTCAAATCATTCCAGGAATTTTCCGAGCAATCGAATCTTGAAAAAGACGGGTTTTCTTTAGTCGGAAAAGTGCAGGATTTCGGAGATAAAGGAAAAACATTTCTCGTCGCCAAACAAACCGCGCAAGGCATTTTGCTGGCTGATACATTTGTTCTATTTTCACCTTACGGCGGCGGAGCGTTAATTGTCTCTTTTTCTGACAAAGCTAACAATCAAAAAGGCTTTCAGGCAGCTATGCAAATTGCTAAAAGCGTAACATTTGCTAAACCTCAGACATCGGAAGCCGCAAATCAATGGCAAACTTTTTTAAGCGGCAAACACTTAACTTATTTATACACAGCGAGCGGCTTCAGCGAACGCACGGATATTTACCTTTGCTCATCCGGCGAATTTTCTTACCGAAGCGATTCATCGAGTTTGTCAAACAACGGCAGCGGCGTAGTCGGCGCGAACTCTGTCGGAAACTGGAAAATTTCGCCGAGCGGCACGAGTTTAATTTTGCAATTCAGCAACGGCGCGGCGCGGGAATATAAAATCTCGCGCCGGCAAGCAAGTAATGAAATCGGTCTTAACGGCAATCGTTATTTTGTCCAACCTCAAAATGAGTGCCGCTAAAATAATATTCACCTAAAATCATAGTTCTTGTTCGGAATTTTTCAGATAATTCCAGTTTAGAACATTCAGAATTTAGACTCATCATTCATCGTTTATAATTCATCATTTGACCTCTCTCTCTCTGTGTTCTCCGCGCCTCTGTGGTAAAATTTCTTTCACAAAAATTATGCCGCAAGAAAACCTGAAACGAGTATTTTTGATTGACACGATGTCGCACATTTTTCGGGCGTTTTTCGCGCCGATGGGTAGCCGAACCGAACCGCTGCGAAACTCTCGCGGACAAGTAACGCAAGCCGTTTTCGTCTTTACGAATATGCTGCGGAAACTTCTCAAAGACGAAAACCCCGATTACATCGTCGCTATTTTCGATTCAAGCACGCCGACTTTCCGTCACGATAATTTTGCCGGTTACAAAGCGAACCGCGCCGATATGCCGGAGGATTTAAAATCGCAGATGCCGTATATCAAAAAGGTTTGCGAAGCGTTTAATATTCCGATGCTGAAGACCGACGGTTTTGAAGCCGACGATTTAATCGGAACTCTGGCGCATAAAATCGCGGCGCAAAATATGCAAGCCGTCATCGTCTCGAACGATAAGGATATGTGTCAGCTCGTCCGCGACCCGCTGATTGTTTGTATGCGGCAGAACTCGCAAAACGTCAAAAGAAAAGTCGCCGTGCCGCCGATTGAATGGTGCGACGAGGCTTGGGTAAAAAATAAATTCGGCGTCACGCCTTTGCAAATCATTGATCTTTTGGGTTTGATGGGCGATTCGATTGACAGCATTCCGGGCGCGCCGGGCATCGGCGAAAAAGGAGCGATGAAAATCATCCAGCAATTCGGTTCAGCCGAAGAAGCGATGAAACGCGCCGAAGAAGTGACGCACAAAACTTACCGCGAAAGTTTGCTCAATAATCAAGACATTATTCGCCAATCCGTAGAACTCGCCACAATTCACATTGGCGTTCCGGTCGAACTCGATTTGGATTCGTTCAAATACGACGCGCCGAATCGCTCGTTGGCTTATGCGCTTTTCCGCGAACTCGAATTTACATCTTTAACCAGAGAATTTGCCGATTCCGCGCCGCTTTTTGACGAAAACGGCGGGCGAATTGTCGAAGTTGAAAGGCGTTATCAGATAATCAAAACGCGCGAAGATTTGGACAAATTAATTCGCAAACTTTGGGAAATCGAATTCTGGAGTTTTGAAGTCGACGATTCAAATTCCGGCGCGAAAGCCGATTCCTACGCGAAAAAACCGCCGCTCGGCGTGGCAATTGCGTCCGGCGCGGGCGCTAGTTTTTACGTCGATTTGGAGAATTTTGAAGGCGGGCAGGAACAAGCGATTACGCCGCTCGGCGATATTTTGTCGAATGGTTTTTTGTCGAAATGCGTTCACGATTTCAAGCGCAATTTGGCGGTTTTGAAAAAAATCGGAATTGAACCCGAAGCGATTGAAGACGACACGATGATTGCCGCGTATCTGATTGATTCGAGCCGTTCGAGTTATGCTTTGCCGCTTCTCGCTCAGCAAAATTTAGGAACGGACATCGCAATTGATGTTCCCGAAGGTTTTACCGAGACACAGTACCGAACTTTAGAACGCGCCGATTATGCGTTTCAACTCGCGCCGATGCTTCGCAAAAAAATCGAAGAAGACGGACTTGCGGAAATTTATAAGGAAATGGAACTTCCGCTGATTCCGCTGCTTTACCGGATGGAAACGGCGGGCTTAAAAGTTGACACGAAAGTTTTGGGCGGCATTTCCGATTTTATCTCGACCGAACTTGAAACTCTGAGCGCGAAGATTTTTGAACTTGCGGGGCGCGAATTCAACGTCGGTTCGCCGAAACAGGTCGGCGAAGTTTTGCAGGAATTGAATATCGGTTCGTCGAAAAAAACCGCAACCGGACAGATGTCCACGAGCAAAGACGTTTTGACGGAACTCGCAGAAACTTACGAGCTGCCGCGCTTAATTATCGAACACCGCGAACTCGACAAACTGAAGGCGACTTATTCGGATGTTTTGCCGACTTTGATTGACACCGACGGACGAATTCACGGCAATTTAAATCAAACCGTCACGACGACCGGAAGATTATCGTCGAGCGAGCCGAATTTGCAAAACATTCCGATTCGCACCGAACTCGGTCAACAGATTCGTCGCGCTTTCGTTCCCGAAGAAGGTCATAAATTAATTTCTGCCGATTATTCACAACTCGAGCTTCGGCTTTTGGCGCATATTACGCGCGACGAACGAATGCTCGAAGCGTTTCAAAACGGCGAAGACATTCACGCGCAGACTGCGAAATTAGTTTTCGGCGCGAAAACTCCCGCCGAGTTGAAAATCGCCCGCCGCAATGCAAAAATCACGAATTTCGCAATTGCCTACGCCGTCGAAGCCTACGGACTTTCCCAAAGAGTGGGCATTTCGCGCGTGGAAGCGAAAAAAGTTATCGAAGATTATTACGAAACTTACAAAGGCGTGAAAACATTTATGGAAGAGACGCCGCTGGTTGCCCGCGAGCAAGGTTACGTTGCTTCTATTTACGGCAGACGCAGATATTTGCCGTCAATTAAAGACAGAAACTTCAACGTTCGTCACCGCGCCGAACGCGAAGCGATAAATATGCCGATTCAGGGAACGGCGAGCGATATTGTCAAAATGGCGATGCTCAAGGTTGACGACGCTCTGCGCCGCGAAAATTTAAAAACGCGAATGATTATGCAGGTTCACGACGAACTGCTGCTCGAATCGCCCGATGCGGAAGTCGAAAAGGCAATGGAAATCGTCCGGCGCGAAATGGAATCGGCAGTCGAAATTGACGTTCCTCTGCTGGTCGAAGTCGGCGCGGGCAATAATTGGATGAACGCGAAATAAAGCAAGAAAATTAACCGCGAAGCACGCGAAAAGAAGAAATAAATATTTTGATTTTTGGTTTTATTTTAGCGTGCTTCGCGGTTAAATAATTTCAATTTTTAAAGTTGTCGAACATTGCCGAAAAACTTCGAGACGCAAACGAAATTCTGCAATCGAGCGGAATCACCGAACCGCGCCGCGAAGCGAATTCTCTTCTTGCGCTCGCGCTCGAAAAAGACAAAACTTTTCTCATCGCGCATCCCGAATACGAACTTTCCGGCACGGAAGAAAGACGTTTTCAAGATTTTCTCGAAAGACGCGCGAACCGCGAACCGTTTCAGTATATTGCCGGACGACAGGAGTTTTACGGACTCGATTTTGCGGTCACAAAAGACGTTTTGATTCCGCGTCCCGAAACTGAATCAATTGTCGAGGCGGCGATTGAAATTCTGCAAGCAAAAGGAAGTTCAACCTTTTGCGAAGTCGGAATCGGTTCGGGCTGTATCGCCGTTTCGATTTTGCATCAAGTAGAAACCGCAAGCGCGTTTGGTTTGGATGTTTCGCCGCAGGCTTTGGAAATTGCGGCGAAAAACGCGGCAACGCATAAAGTTTTGAATCGTCTCGAACTAAAAATATCAAACGTTTTTGGAGTTTTGAAAGACGAAAAATTTGACTTAATCGTTTCCAATCCGCCATATATTCCGGGCGCGGACATCGAAAATTTGCAGGCGGAAGTGCGCGATTTTGAGCCGATAATTGCTTTGACTGATGGTAAAGACGGACTTTCGATTATCGAAAAGATTATTGTCGAAGCGCCGGGATTTCTAAATGAAAACGGCTTTTTGCTGATGGAAATCGGATTCGGTCAAGCGGATAAAGCGCGTGAGATGTTTAGGCTGAAAATCTGGCGCGAGGTTAGTATTTTGCCGGATTTGCAAGGAATTCCGCGAACAATCAAAGCTCAAGTTAAGTAAAAAGTAAAGGCAAACCTATAGAAGATAAAGTTGGTAAATTTGAACCTGATTTTTCTTTACTTATTTTACCTTTTGCCTTTTTACTTTTTACTTTTTAATTTCCCCGCTTTCTGTTATATTCGTTCAATCAAAAACGATTTTTAAATGATTTTTTTGCAAAAAGGAGATAATTATGAGACACGAATACGAAAGAGAAGAAGCGAGCGCGACGACCAAATTGACTTATTTACTTATCGGCGGCGGCATCGGCGCGGTTTTAGGGTTGCTTTTCGCGCCGAAGGCGGGCGAAGAGCTGCGCGGCGATATTGCCGACGCGACGCGCAAAGGCTTGGAAAAAGGTAAAGACGCGGCGGCACTGGTCGGCGAAAGAGCCGGTGATTATTATGAGGTAACGCGCGATAAGGCAGGCGAGCTTTATCAAACGGCGCAAGCCAAAGCCGGTGATTTAGCAGACAGAGCCGGAGAATTGACCGAAAGAGCCAGAGACGCGGTTTCCGGTTCAAATCCTTTATCGGCGGCAATCGAAGCGGGCAAACGGGCTTACTCGGATGAGAAGAAGCGCACCGACGATAAACCGCTTCCGCCGAATCGCGCGTCTGCTGAAAATAAAAGTTTGAATGCGCCAAAGGAAACGGCGGCGAAAAAAGATGACGCTCCGGCGAAAAAGCAAGGCGAATAGATTATGAATACGAATGATTATCAATTTTGGATGATGATTGCCTCAATCGTCATCGCCATTTGTTTCATCGTGATGGCGATTGCTTTGATTGCGATTGCCTACATCGTCAATAAAATAGTCGGAACCGTCAGCCGGGTCGAAGAAAAGGTCAATCCGCTGATTACGCAGGTCAGCGCCATCGGCGAGCAGGGCAAAGAAATTTCCGTACAGTTTAAGGAAGTTTCCGAGCATCTTTCGACCGCGACGAAATACTTTTCCGATTCCGCCGGACTTATCAAAGCCGAAGTTGCCGACATCAAACAGCTTGTCGGAATGACGGCGCACACGGCGAAGGATAAAATCGAACTCGTCAGCAACACGATTGACCGGACGCACGCCCAGGTTACGGACACGACGGATTTTATCCAGGCAAAAGTCGTCGAACCGGCGCGTGAAGTTGCGGCGATTATGGCGGGCGTGCGAAAAGGTTTGGAAGTTTTATTCGCGCCTTCGCCGAAACGGATAGACCGCGCTTACACTGACGACGAAATGTTTATCGGCTGAATTGGTCGTAAATTTCAAAACGTAAAAAGGCGAGGGATTTGTTCCGCGCCTTTTTACGTTTAACTCGACTTGTCGATTGCCTGGCAGGTTACTAATTTCAAAAATTAAAACTTTAGCGTTTTTTAACTTGAAACTTGAAACCTGAAACCTGAAACTATAAAAATATGCAATCGGAAAATGAGGAAAACAATGAAAATTTGCCGGACATCGGCGAGATGAAAAAGCGGCGCGTTTTAATGGCTGACGGGCGACGTTATTTGATTTATTACACATTCGATAAAGAGTCGGAATTGCCTATTTCAGACGGCAAGATAAGCGAAACACAAAATACGAAAGGCGAAATGCGGAATGAAAATGAACCTGCCTTAAATTCATCGTTCATCATTCCTAATTCATCATTTGAATTGGAGGAACGCGAAAATGTCTGAACTGCGCTGGCATCCGCTGCTCGGCGAATGGGTCGCAACCGCGACTGCGAGGCAAGACCGGACGTTTTTGCCGCCGCCAAATTTCTGTCCGCTCTGCCCGACCGCGCCGGGCGGTTTTCCGACGGAAATTCCCGAACCCGGTTACGACATCGTGGCTTTTGAAAATAAATTTCCGTCGCTTCTGCCGAATCCGCCCGAACCGGCGATTGCGGCAAGCGAGCTTTATCCGGTCGAAAAAAGTTTCGGCGAGTGCGAAGTCGTCGTTTATACGCCGAATCACAATTCGACACTGGCGCAAGAACCTGTCAGTCAAATTTACAAACTCGTGCAGGTTTGGACTGACAGGTATAGAGAGCTTTCGGCATTAGAATTTATTAAATACGTTTTTATTTTCGAGAACAAAGGCGAAGCAATCGGCGTCACTCTGCATCATCCGCACGGTCAAATTTACTGTTATCCGTTTGTGCCGCCGCGTGTTTTGCGCGAGATTGAGCAATCGCAAAAACATAAGGCGGAAACCGGCAGGTGTTTGCTGTGCGATGTTTTGAAAGAAGAGCAAAACGATGGGCGCAGAATCGTTACGGAAAATGAAGGTTTCACGGCGTATATTCCGTTTTTCGCGCGTTATCCGTATGAGCTTCATATTATGTCAAAACGGCATTTGCAGGATTTGACCGAAATGAGCAGACGCGAACAAATTGATTTAGCCGAAATTTTGAAGCGGGTTCTGGCGGCATTCGATAAACTTTTTGATGTTTCGTTTCCGTATATGATGGTTTTGCACCAAAAGCCTTCGGACGGCGCGGATTATGATTTTTATCATTTTCACATCGAATTTTACCCGCCGATGCGAACGGCGACGAAACTAAAATATCTGGCGGGCAGCGAAACCGGCGCGGGAATGTTTATCAACGACACGCTGGCGGAAGAAAAAGCGGCGGAATTGCGCGGGAAAATCGAGCCGGTTAGCTGGACAAACGAATGATTGACTATCAATGTTTGAAACAAAAATTCGTTGAAATCTACGGCTCTGAGCCGCGCGTTTTTCGCGCGCCGGGCAGAGTCAATCTCATCGGCGAACACACAGATTACAACGGCGGATTT
Source organism: uncultured Pyrinomonadaceae bacterium (assembly GCA_964235785.1). Taxonomy (GTDB): domain Bacteria; phylum Acidobacteriota; class Blastocatellia; order Pyrinomonadales; family Pyrinomonadaceae. Next base: position 8,973 of record CAXSBF010000041.1, read on the forward strand.
GTTCTGCCGATGGCGATTGACAAAGAAACGGCTGTTGTCATTTCCGCCAGAGAAGACCGAAAAATACGCGCCTTTACTTCTAATCTGGACGAAGCGGGCGAATTTGATTTAGATAACGAAAAGGAAAGAAAAAAAGGTTTCTGGCTGAATTATGTCGAAGGCGTCGCGCGAATTTTAGAACGGACGGGCGCAAAACTGACGGGTGCGGATATGCTGATTCATTCCGACGTTCCGACCGGCGCGGGACTTTCATCTTCGGCGGCGCTGGAAACGGCAGTCGGTTTGGCTTTGAGCGAAATTTCCAATCACACAATTGACCGAACCGCGCTGGCGCAAATCGGACAGCAAGCGGAACACGAATTTGTCGGCGCGAAAGTCGGAATTATGGACCAATTCGTATCGGCAAATGCGAAAAAGAATCACGCGCTGCTGCTCGATTGCCGCAGCTTGGAATTTGAAAACGTACCGCTCGATACGAAAGAAGTCGCCATTGTGATTTGCAATACGAATATCAAGCACGATTTGGCAACATCCGGTTACAACACGAGGCGCGAAGAATGCGAGCAAGCCGTCGAAACGCTCAAAGAATTTCTGCCCGAAATCAGGCAACTGCGCGATGTCAGCCCGGAAGATTTTGAAATATACGCTGCAAATCTACCGGAAATTATTCGCCGTCGGGCGCGGCACGTCATCACGGAAAATACTCGCACACTCCAGGCTGCGCGTGCGCTGAAAAAAAATGACTTGGAAGAATTCGGGCGATTGATGTGGCAATCGCACGCAAGTTTGAAGAACGATTATGAAGTCAGTTGCGAAGAATTGGATTTACTGGTTGAAATTGCTAAGGAAACAAAAGGCGTTCTCGGCGGGCGAATGACCGGCGGCGGCTTCGGCGGCTCGACGGTTAATTTGGTGAAAAGAGAAAATCTCGATGAATTTGAGAAAAAAATCAGTTTTCAATACCAACAAATAACCGAAATCAAACCGGCAATTTTAATTTCCGAGGCAAGCGACGGCGCGAGCGAGTTGCTTCGCAAAGGTAAAAGGTAAAGGCAAAAAGCAAAATAGAAGTTCACTTCCAAATTTACCTTTTGCCTTTATCTTTTTGCCTTTTGCCTTAATTTAATTGCCGCTCGATTTATCCGGCGTTTGAGCGCCTCTCTTCATTCCCTTGAATCCTCCGCGCCGCTCGCCCTTTCCCTGTTTCATTTGTTGAAGCTGCGCGCGCTGTTCGTCGGTTAAAATCGCCAGGACAGCTTTATGGGTTTGTTCGGCGGATGCCTGCATTTGATTTCTGATTTCCTTCAGTCTGGCTTGGTCTTGTTCGGTAAGCGTGCCGCCGTCGTGTCTCTTTTGAGCCAAACCGCGCATTTCTTCGCGCAGCGCTTGATTCGGTTTGCTGTTCTCGTGAATAGTTTTGATTTGTTCCTTTTGCGCGTCAGTCAGATTAAGACGATGAAGCGCGCCCATCATCATTCGGTCGCCGCCGTGTTTTCCGCCGCGCATTCCTTTACCTTCGCCCTTCATACCGTTGGCGCGACGCTCGAATTTTCTTTCCTTTTTCGTGGAATCCGTTTGAGTAGTCGTGGTGCTGTCCTGCGCCGCGACAAAAGTGCTGAAAGTGCCGACTGCCAATGCTAAACTGACGGTCGAGATGAATTTATGTTTGAATGACATTTGTTTTTTTACCTCTTAAAATTTTTAGATTAGCTTTCGCTGTTCGCTGTATTTGACGCCTGTAAAGTTAATAAAGTCGAAAGTTTTTCCCCTTATCGTGTAAAGAAATGTAAAGGCTGAACAAGTTCAAAGTTCAAAGTTCAAAGTTCAAAGCTTGGAGCTTTAAGTTTCATAAAATATATTCGGCACGAATGCGAATTTTAAACTTTGAACCTTGAACTTTGAACTTTGAACTCGTTTCGCCGAACTTTGAAACGATTTTATCCGTTTAGCATTTAACATTTGCCAAACGGCAAGTTAAAATGTGAAGTTTGAGTCGTAGGATAAGCGGGAAACTTAAATGAGATTTTTATCGGAAATAAATTCGCCAAAAGATTTGCGCCAGCTTCGCGTGGAAGATTTGCAGGAAGTCGCCGACGAAGTTCGGCAATTTATTTTAGAGACGACTTCGCGCGTCGGCGGACACACGGGCGCGAGTCTCGGCGCGGTGGAACTTGCGGTGGCGATGCACTATGTTTTTGACACGCCGGATGACAAACTCGTCTGGGATGTCGGGCATCAGGCTTACGCACACAAGATTTTAACCGGCAGGCGCGATCAGCTTCACACTATCAAACAATATGGCGGTCTTTCGGGATTCCTTCGGCGCGAAGAATCCGAATACGATACTTTCGGCGCAGGACACGCTTCGACATCGCTGTCAGCCGCTTTGGGAATGGCAATCGCCCGCGACCAAAAGAAGGAAGATTTTCACGTCTGCGCTCTTATCGGCGATTCGAGTTTGGCGGGCGGGATGGCGATGGAAGCATTGAATCAAGCCGGACATTTGAAATCGCGTTTGATTGTTCTTCTCAACGATAATGATATGTCAATTGCTCCGGCAGTCGGCGCGTTGACCAGATATTTAAATCGCATCAAAGGAGCGCAAAGCTATCACCGTTTGAAAGAAGAAGTCGGCGACACGCTCGAAAGCGTTCCCGGTTTCGGTAATCAGCTTAGAAAAGCCGCGAAAACCGTTAAAGACGCGATTGCGGCGGCGGTTCTGCCGGGCGCGCTCGTCAACGAATTAGGGTTTAGATATATCGGTTACGTTGACGGACACAATGTTCCGATGTTGGTTCGCGCGCTTGAAGAAGCGAAAAAAATCGATGACGGTCCCGTGATAGTTCACGCTTTGACGACGAAGGGAAAAGGTTTTCCGAATCCCGAAAAAAATTATTACGCTTATCACGCGACCGGACCGTTCGACATCAAAACGGGCTTGCCGCCTAAATCAAACAAAGTTTTGCCGCCGACTTATACGGAAATGTTCGGCAAAACGATGTGCGAGTTGATGGAACGAGACGAAAAAATCGTTGCTCTGACCGCGGCGATGCCTGACGGAACGGGCGTTGACAAGATTTTGAAACGATTTCCCGAACGCGCCTTTGACGTCGGAATTGCCGAAGAACACGCCGTCACGTTTTGCGCGGGAATGGCTTGCGAAGGTTTGAAACCTGTCGCCGCAATTTATTCGACATTTCTACAGCGCGGACTCGACCAGATTATTCACGATGTTTGTCTGCAAAATCTGAACGTAACGTTTGCGATGGACAGAGCCGGAATCGTCGGCGCGGACGGTCCGACGCATCACGGTCTGCTCGACATCGCGTATTTGCGCGGTTATCCGAACATCGTTTTGATGTCGCCGAAGGACGAAGGAGAAATGCGCGATATGCTTCTGACGGCAATCGAACACGACGCGCCCGCCGCGATTCGCTATCCGCGCGGTAACGGTTTCGGCGTCGATATTTCCGAAGCGCCGAAATTGCTGGAAATCGGCAAAGCCGAAATTCTGCGCGACGGCGGCGGCGACGAAATTGCAATTCTGGCTTACGGCTCGATGGTTTATCCGGCTATCGAAGCCGCGAAGAATCTCGAAAAAGACGGAATTGACGCGACGCTGATAAACGCGCGTTTCGTCAAACCGCTCGACAGTGAATTGATTCTCGCTTTAGCCGAAACGAAACGAGTTATCGTAACGGTTGAAGAAGCTTATCTGGCGGGCGGTTTCGGCTCGGCAGTGATGGAATTACTGGAAGAAAACAATTTGCTCGACCGCGTAAAAGTCGTGCGGATGGGCGTGCCGGACAGAATTATCACGCACGGCGACCCGAAACTTCTGCTTGCCAAATACGGTTTGGACGCCGACGGAATTTATACGCGGGTCAAACAAACAATCGAAATTTTAGAAGAACGCCGCGCCGGTAAGAAGCGGCTTAAAATAGCTTGATAATTTTAGTGAAAAACGAAAAGTGAAAAACTAAAAATCATTCACTTTTCGTTTTTCACTTTTCACTTAATATGAACAACGTAAAAACCAATAACAGCAGCAATCTTCCTTTATTGATAATCGGTGCGGTTTTGCTCGCCGCAATAGTCGGCGGCTGGTGGGCTTATTCAAACTCCAAATCGCCAGCCGTCAAGTCAAACACAAACAGCGCAAATAAAAAACCTGCCGATAATACGGCTGCTAACCTTTACAACACTGCGCCGGCGGGAGCGCAGCCGGCGAATATGCTCGGTTCGGCGAATGCGACCGTGACGGTTGAAGAATTTGCCGATTATCAATGTCCGACGTGCGCCGTAACTCATCCGAAAATGCAGGAATTGACTAAACTCTACGGCAACCGCATAAAATTCATCTATCGTAGTTTTCCGCTGACGACTATTCACGCGCACGCTTATGAAGCGGCAGTCGCGGCGGAAGCTGCCGGACTTCAAAACAAATTCTGGGAGATGCAGACTCAGCTTTTTTCCAACCAGAAGGATTGGTCAAATTCGCCGGAGGCGGGCAAGATGTTTGAAGGTTACGCGCAAAACATCGGTCTGGACGTCAATAAATATAAAAATGATGTTTTGGGAATGGTGGCGCAGGGACGAGTCAAAGCTGATATGGAACGCGGAAATGCGATTAAAATAACCGGAACGCCGTCTATTTATATAAACGGAAAAGCGCTCGCTTTCGAGCAATTTGAACTAGCTCAGATGCGTCAGGTTATTGACGCGGAATTGCAAAAGGCGAGCAGCCAGCCGAGCGGTCAAGCGTCAAATCAAACGACGAGCGCCGTTCAGTCTAATACGGTCGCAAACAGCGGCGACCCGAAAAAATAATACCGACAGTTCCAAAGAAAAGAAATGGACAACTCTGAAATCATCGCTCGACCGTCAAACAATTCAGTCGCCAGACTTCCGCTGCTGGCGGCTGTTGTGGCTTTAATCGGTCTGGCTGATTCGATTTATCTGACGATTCATCATTACACGGGTGAGAAAGTTCCGTGCAGCATCGTCGAAGGCTGCGAGCAGGTTTTGACGAGTTCTTACGCCGAAGTTGCAGGCTTCCCGCTTGCCGCGTTTGGAGCGATGGCTTATTTCGTCGCTTTTTCGCTGGCGATTTTAGCCGCTTTCGGCAATCGTCTGATGTGGACTTTTTTTACAGTCCAAGCCGTGTTAATGATGATTTTCACCGCCTGGCTTTTTTACCTGCAAGCCTCCGTTATCGGCGCGTTTTGCCAGTTTTGCCTGCTCTCCGCCGCCACGACTCTAACTCTATTCATTATTGCTCTCGTCTCGAAATTTCAGCATTCAAATAATACTTTACATTAGAATTGAAACTGTTTTTTGTAGTTTTGCGAATTCATAAACGGCAAAGACAGGAAATTTTCAACCGTTGCGTGCGCGGCTGGAAGTTTGGTTGACGAAAAGAGTTTGGCAAAACGCGGTGAATAAAGTAACTTATAATTTATTCAGAAATTCGCTTGAAAGATTATAAAACGTGCCAAATTCCATCCTTTATCGCATTGCTTCGGGAGATAAAACAGCGGTGCAGGACTGTTTAAAAGCTTATGGCGGTTTGGTTTGGTCGCTGGCAAAACGGATGCTGCCGAATCAAAACGACGCCGAAGACGCCGTTCAGGAAATCTTTATCGACGTTTGGAAAAACGCCGGTCGGTTCGATGAAAAACAATCTTTGGAAACAACGTTTGTCGCAATGCTCGCGCGTCGCCGCCTTATTGACCGCCTGCGAAAATCGAATCGTCAGCCGAGTTTCGATTCGCTCGAAGACGTAACGTTCGAGCCTGCAAAGCGCGCCGATTTAGAAATTCACACTTCAATCGAAGCCAAAGAAGCCGCCGAAGCGGTCAGAGATTTACGCCCCGAACAACAACAGGTTCTCTATCTTTCAATCTGTCAGGGTTTATCGCATCAGGAAATAGCGGATTTAACGGGAATGCCGATTGGGACGGTCAAAACGCACGCGCGGCGCGGGCTAATCGAAGTCAGAGAAACGTTATTAAAAAATTCCGGCGAATCCGATGAAACAAAGGAGGTTTCGGCATAATGGAAAAAGAAAGAGAAAGAATGCTCGAACTCCTTGCCGACCGGACTTTGTTCGGTTTGAGCGAAGCGGAAACGAGGGAACTGGAAAACTTAAAAAGCAAATTTATCGAATTCAAAGACGACGATTCATTTGAAATGGCGGCGGCGGCGATATATTTGGTGAATCTGGAGATTGGCGACTCATTACCGGCGCATCTGGAAACAAAACTTGAAACGCAGGCGCAGGATTTTTTTGCCGCGCCGCAGAAATCCCGCCAATTTTCGCCGGTTGAGAAAAATCAACCTGCCGATTCTTCCGAAGACGAGATTGCCGGAAACATTTACGAAATTCCGCCCCGACGCCCATTTTGGCAATGGCTCGGTTGGGCAGTTGCGGCGGCGGCTTGCGTTGCTTTGGCAATAAATCTGTGGCTGACTCGCGCCCAGCCGAAACCTGAAATTGCTAAAAATCAACAAACAACCCAAACGCCCGAACCCGTGAAAACGCCCGCGCCTGAATTGTCGGCGGCTCAGAAACGGGAGCAGTTACTCGCGTCCGCGCCGGACGTTATTCAAACAAACTGGACTTCCGCCAAGGATAATAAAAAAGTTTTGGGCGATGTCGTTTGGAGCAACTCGCAGCAAAAAGGTTATGTGCGCCTGCGTGAATTGCCCGCTCTCGACCCGAATGAAGAAACTTATCAACTCTGGATAATTGATAAAACGAGAGATGCGAAAACTCCTCTGAGCGGCGGAACTTTTGACGCGAGCGGAACCGGCGAAATCATAATTCCGATTAACGCGCAATTAAGGATTAACGAACCGAAGGTGTTTGCCGTCTCAAAGGAAAAGGCAGGCGGAGTCGTGGTTTCCAAACCGGACAGAATCGTGGCGGTCGCCAAAATATAAAAGTCAGAACCGCCTGCCTGAAGCGGGCGGCTCGTCGTCCTGTGTTCGCGCGGGCAATTCGATACGCAAACAGCCAAACAAAAAACCGCTCGATTAAAAGCGGTTTTTTTGTTTAGTTATGATTAAAGTTTATGGTGCGGAAACCGGAAACACATCCCACGCCCAACGCCCGACTTTCGCTCCTTGCGCGTCTTTGACTTTTGCTCGATACCGGAACTTATTGCCGAATTCATCGGTTCGTTTTGATTCTCTGTATTTTAGTTCGATTTCCGCCACATTCAGCGACGACAGCGTATGCTGTTCGTTAGATTCCGACACTCCGTTGTGATTCGTGTCTTGCCACAACCTTAAACTGCCGAATATCGAATCTTGATTGTTTATCACACCGTCGCCATTGCCGCCGTTAGCCGCTTTATCGTATTCCGCTAAAGCCAGAAACCCGTTCTTGAGTTCATCCGCAGGCGGCGCAGATTGCGGCGTCGCGTTGCCAAATAGTTCAGTTCCGTTGTCAATCAATCCGTTCGCGTTTCTGTCCAGCGCGAGCCAGGCATCGTCGGAATTGGCGGCTGTCCATCCGGTATGAATTCTATCAGCGCCGTCGTCAGGCGAAAATATAACTCCGTTCGCCGCATCGGTCATTTGAAATCCATTACCGCTCACATCAATCAACACGGGAGTCGAACAATTTCCCGCCGTCGTGCAATAACTGCCACCGCCCACATAACAAGTCGCACACTCGGGCGGAACACAAACATTGTCATTGCCCATGAACCAGCCGGGTCCGTGTTGTATCTCGCATTCCGTTGGTTCTGGTGTTGGTGACGCACATGGAACAGGCTCTTCTTCAAGGGATAATTGCACGCTTGATGTTGCATAATCACATCCGCCGCCATAAAAGCCGCATTCTAAATAGTAATATTCTTGGTCGCTATAGACTGTACTGCCACAATTTACACCTTGTGCATTCTTGCAGCGGGTTTCCCTTCTGTTCCAATAATAAGAACCTGGCGTGTCCCTAGGAAGTTCTTCAGTATCACTTTGATAATAAGAGTCGCTGCATCCGGTAGGACAGCTATAATTTCCTGAATATAGTATTGCGTGGCATCCTCCACTGCTTAGAGTTTCAGTTTGTAAAAAAGGCAACAATTCAAAATTTGTTGCCTTTAATAATCCTAAATCCAGGAAATTATTTTTAATACTCGCCTTCTGCCTTTTCTCGGGTCGCCATATACTTGGGTTATCAGGATCACGTATGAATATTTGTCCAGCAACCCATTTAGTGTCATCGGTAAATAATACTGAATCGATACTCAACCTTAATTCTTTCAAATCCTTGCTGTGTCCGACATTATCAAGAAATTCACGCAGTGATCGGTAATTTTCTATTTTCAGAACCGCTTTTTCTCCCGGCTTCAGCGGCGGCTGTGAAGCATTCGGCTCTGAAAGCTCACTTGTTCCATACGCTATATAATCTCTTGCTGGAGACCCTTTTAATCCGGTTTCCGTCGGAAAGTCAATTGCTATTTGAATATTTGCTATTTTTTTGTTCGAGGTATTTTCAATCTCAACGGTTAATCCACTAAACCAATCATTATTGTCGCTAACAAATTTTTCATTGCTCTCAATCTCTTTATTATCGACCTTAACCGATAATATTTTAATTGGTTCGTTCCGCCACTTATGAATTTGTATAGTTCTATCTTTTTGTTGACCAAAAGCAGTGATTAAAAAACTGAAACTAATAAATATCGAGGTGATAGTTTTTGAAACTTTCATTTTTCTCCTTTAGAGCGTGAATGTTAAAAGAAATCACCAAGGATTATTTATAATGCAGGGCAAGCTACAATTTAGGAAGGGCAATGGAGATTTACAAGCAATTCGTGATTTCCCGATTTATTGTCCTTGAACAGATGTATTATCACAGAAGAAAAATTTTAGCAAGGCATTTTCGGAAAAGTTTTGATTTCAAACAAAACCTTTTCCGCGCTCTTATTGTCTGAATCGCTCTTTTGTTTTCTGAGGAAAAATTGACGAAACATTTCCGCTAATTTTCGGTAAAATTGTCGTAAATCAGCGGCAAGAATTTTATTTTGCTTTTTACCGTTTTGGGCGCATAGATATTTACCTTTAATTCGTGATACTTTTTGAAAGAATTCAATCTTTCCGGCGCGGACGCGCAAGCGGTATTTATAAAAACTTTAGTAATGGAAGAAATTTTTAACGACAAACCCGAAACGGCGGAACCAAAAGTTGTTCTGCCCGTAAAGACAAAGCGCGATTGGAAGGTTTGGCTTGCCACGGACGAAGCGATTCGCTGGGTTTATTTGGTTTTCGGTTTATTCGCCATCATTTTGCTGATGGTGCTGCTTCAGTTTTCGACGCAGGCGATTTGCTGCGGCGATTGGGACGGTTATTACCATATCAAATGGAGTTCGCTGATTTGGGAAAATTTCCGGCACGGACATTGGCTGCCCGATTTTACCTGGCTTCCATTAACCGTCTTGAATCCGCAGGATTATGCCGACCATCATTTTCTCTTTCATCTTTTGCAAATTCCGTTTTTGTGGTTTTTTGAACCGGTCACGGCGGCGAAGGTCGCGGCGGTCGTCTATGGCAGTCTGGCAGTGTTTTCGGTTTACTGGTTGATGTTTCGCTACAAAATCGAGTATCTGATTTTATGGCTGCTCGCGCTTTTAACCTGCGCCAGTTCCTTCTTTTACCGGATGAATATGGCGAAGGCTCCGCCGCTGACGATTATTTATACGATTGCCGGAATTTATCTGCTTTTCGAGCGCAAATACGTCTGGCTTTTGCCGCTGATGTTCGTCTTTGTCTGGACTTACAGCCTGTTTCCGATGCTTTTTATCGCGGCGATTATCTGGGTGATTATTATTGGCTGGAACGAGAGAAAGTTTGAATGGCAGCCGCTTGCCTACACTTTCGGCGGAATGATTTTGGGCAACGTCATCAATCCTTACTTTCCGCAAAACTTCTGGCTTTTTTCCGAGCATTTTTTTGAAAAATTCAAAGTCGGTTCTGACTTTGCCGTGTCGGTCGGCGGCGAATGGTATCCGTTCAACGGTATGGAATTGATGATGAATCTTCCCGTAGCGCTTGTTGCGATGCTCGTCGGTTACATTCTTTTTGCGCCGAGAAACGGAAAGCTGCCGGAAAAATCGACGTTTTTTCTGATGTTTGTGACAATTTTGCTGGCGGCGCAGTTTCGCTCGAAACGTTTTGCCGAATACTTTCCGCCGTTTGCGATTCTGTTTGCGGCTTTTAGCTGGAAAGAATTTCTTGTTCCGCTCGTCGAGCTTCCCGAAGATTTTAAGCGCGACATCGAACCGTATCTCGACCGCGAGAATAAGACCGAAAGGCAGGAAACTTACGATACGGTCAAACAAGTCGGCGTTTGGAGTCTGGGCGTAGTTTTGACCGTCTGGATGCTTTATAATCTGACCGGAATCGACACGACCGATTGGGTTTCCGAAGAGCGGAAAAACACGGTCGGTTTGCGGACGCTTTTTAATTTTAAGGAAGACGGACTTTTGTCAAATATCAGAGGCAACGAGTCGAATGATAAATATCGCCGCGCGATGGATTGGGCAAACGAAAAAATTCCCGCAGGCGAGCGGATTTTTAACTGCAACTGGGACGATTTTCCGAAGATGTTTTTCTATGACACGAAACATAATTACGTCTATGGACTCGACCCGAATTATCTGTTTGCCAAAAATCCCGAAGTTTATAAACTGATTGACCAGATAACGAGCGGCAAAATCGAAGACCCCGCGCCGGTCGTTCGTGAAAAATTCGACGCGAGATTCGTGTTTTCCGACGCTAAGGAAAACGAAAATTTTATTGCCAAATGTCTGGCAAGCGGCTGGTGCGAAACGGCGTATGAAGACGACGAAGCGATTTTCCTGAAAATCCGCGATGCCAAAGGCGACCCGCCGAAAGAAGCGGTTGACGATGCGCCGCCGACGCCGGAAGAATTGAAACAACTCGAAGAAGAAGAACGAAAAGACGCCGCGAATGTAAACGGCAAACGGAATTCTAATGACAATGACAACGACGATAATGAAGAAAATCAGTGAGTCCAAAGTCCAAAGCCGAAAGTCCGAAGCCGGAGGTTCAAAGTTCAAAGTTCAATGTTCAAAGTTTGAAAGCGAAGAAATTTGCGGTCTGAGTTTGAGATTTTCTCGAATAATTTTCATCGGCTTGATTTTTTTGATTTTGCCGGGTTTTGCCTGCGTGAATCAATCTTTGTTAAAGAATAAAAACGTCGCGGCGATTGTCGAGGAAAATAAGGTTTCGGATTTTGAAAGAGATTTGCAGACGATGAAAACCGCGAACTTCGATTTTATTTTTGCTTTTCGGCGGAAAGACGGCGCTGTTTTCGATAGTGAAGATAAAAAATATCTGCGGGCGAACACGCCTGCGGGAACAAACCGATTTATTTCGACCGAAGAAGGTCGCGCCTTTATTGCCGGTTCGCTATACCCGTTTTCGCCGGAAAATCTCGTAGCATTGCGAAACCGTTTTCTGGTTGAGGATTATTCCAAACCGGAAGCCGAGCGAAGGAATACTAATCAAACTACGAATGCGAATCGCTAGTTGAAGGAGAAATCTGTGGCTGAAACTGAAGTTCCGAAAGTTGAAAAATTAGCGGTCAAGGAAATTGTTATCGAGGCAGGCGACGCGAATACGCCTGCCCTGCTGAATCCTTCGCTGCTGCCGTCGGGCGCGGTGGTTCGCATCGTTTTAATCACGCTGCTGATTTTATATATCGCCGGTCTCGTGACCAGTCTTTTGACATCGCTCATTCATTTGATATTTTTGATGGTTTTGTCAATTTTGTTCGCCTACTTGATAGAACCGCTCGTCAAATTGGTGCAGCGTCCGTTTGAAACGGGCGAGCGAAGCAAGTATATGCCGAAGTCGCTGGCAATCGCGCTGGCTTATTTGATTGTTTTTTCGATTTTGGGTATCGGCATCGCTTTTATTGCGCCGCTCGCAGTCGAACAAGGCAAGGAATTTGCCACAAAATTGCCAACCTACGCGACAACGCTGCAAGAGAGATTTAATTCGGTTAACGGTCGCTACCGCTATCGGCTTCCGAAGGATTTGCAGGACAGTCTGACCACAAAATTAACCGAGTTTGCGGGCAACGTCGGAGAGCGCATAACCGCGACGGTCGGGGAGTTTTTAATCGAACTCGTAACTTATCTGCCGTGGCTCATTTTGATTCCGATTCTGGCATTCTTCTTTCTCAAAGACATCAATCTTTTCCGCGTGTCGCTGCTGCGGCTTGTGCCGCACGGCGACTGGCGATTTCGGGTCGAAGCAATTCTCGACGATTTCCACCGAACGCTTTCCGCCTACGCCCGCGCACAACTCATTTCCTGTTTCGTCATCGGCGTTCTTTGCACAATCGGCTTTTACCTGATTGGTCTGAATTACGTGGTTCTGCTCGGAATTTTAGCCGCGATTTTCGAGTTCATTCCGTTAATCGGACCGTTGACCGTCGCCATTATCGTTGTTTTGACAGCGAGTTTTTCCGACAATCCGTGGGACGCGCTCTACGCGGCTATATTTCTGGTCGTTCTGCGTATGGCGCAGGATTACGTTATCTATCCGCGTATTGTCCGCGAAGGAATTCATCTGCATCCGCTGGCGATTATTTTGTCGGTTTTGATGGGCGAACAGATTGCGGGAATTGCCGGAGTGTTCATCTCGATTCCGGTCGTCGCGCTCCTTACCGTTCTCTACAGACATATTTTGGAACACAGCGGCAACACGGGACTTATTTCAGGCTTGCTTACACCGAAGGAAAACAGCGAGGAAGTTCAGGCGGAACAGCTAGCCGAGTAGGAAAATTTTTGGCTCGCATTGAACGGGGAAAATTAAAAAATGTCGTTTTCGGGTTGGATAATCGTCTTCTTTCTTATTTTGACTTTTCTGGTTCTGGTCGTCTATGCCTTAGTCGTCAAAGCGTTTTATTGGGGCGACAAAAAAGAATCGCCGAAGAAAAGTGAAAAACTAAAAACGAAAAGTGAAAAATAAATCTGAATTGTTTTAGTTTTTAGTTTTTAGTTTTTAGTTTTTCGTCATTTATTTTCCGGTAAATTTAAGAATTAACAAAATAGCTTCATAAGCCAAAGCCGCAATCGCCGCCGCCGCCGGAATCGTTAAAAGCCACGCCCAGACGATTCTGCCCGCGACACCCCATTTGACTGCCGAGAGACGTTTTGCCGAACCGACGCCGACGATTGCGCCGGTAATCGTATGAGTTGTCGAAACCGGAATCCCGAAATAAGTCGCGCCGAAAAGCGTCAACGCGCCCGCCGTTTCCGCGCAAAATCCGCCGACGGGCTGTAGTTTGGCAATTTTCGTTCCCATCGTTTTAACAATTTTCCAGCCGCCGGTTAAAGTTCCGAGAGCGATTGCGCTCTGCGCGGTGAGTTCGACCCAGAGCGGAATTGTCTGCATCGAATAACCGTTCGGATTTGAATCGCTGAGCGGGTTATAAACCACCAAAACCGCCGTGATGATTCCCATCGTTTTCTGCGCGTCGTTGCCGCCGTGACCGAGCGAATAAGCGGCGGCTGAAAACAGTTGCCCGACGCGAAAACCTTTATCGACTTTGGAAATCGGCGTTTTCTGGAAAATCCAAAAAACCGCGATCATAAAAATAAACCCGAGCGTCATTCCGAGCAGCGGCGCAAGCACGATAAAAATCAGCGTCAAAGTCCAGCCCTGCGGAACTATGACGGAAAAACTGCCGCTGGCGGCAACCGCAGCGCCCGCGTAACCGCCAATCAGCGCGTGTGAACTCGAAGTCGGAAGTCCTAATTGCCAGGTTATTAAATTCCAGGCGATTACGCCGATTAAACCGGCAAGCAAAACGTATAGTCTCAAATCCTGAGCAATCGGAGTCAAATCAACCAGTCCTCCGCCAATCATTTTGGCGACGGTCGTTCCGAAAACTATGAAAGCGACAAAATTAAAAAACGCCGCCATCGCCACCGCGACGCCCGGCGACAAAACGCGCGTCGAGACGACCGTTGCGATAGAATTTGCCGCATCGTGAAAACCGTTCGTGTAATCGAAAACGAGCGCGACAATAATGATAAATATGACCAGCGCGGTTGAAGATTCCATTTATTTAGTGGTAAGTGATAAGTGAAAACTGGTAGCTAATAAGTGTGAACAAAGAACTATCACTTATCAGTTTTCACCTATCACTTACTTATGTGTGTTTCAAAATAATGCCTTCGACGATGTTGGCGACCGATTCGCAGCGGTCGGTGGCGTTTTCTAAAATTTCGTAGAGTTCCTTCCATTTTATCAACGTCAGCGGGTCGATTTCGTTGTGGAAAAGCTCGCCGATGGCGCGGAAATAAACGTCGTCGGCTTCGTTTTCGAGCCGGTGAATTTCGACGATGTTCTGGTTCATTCCATCGGGTTTGCTGAGCATCGAAACGGCTGCGTTGACTTCGATAGCCAGACTTTGAATCACTTTGGCGAGATGTTTGGCGTGGTCGTTGATTTCCCGGATGTCATACATCACGATGGCGCGCGCGCCCGCGTCGATGTAATCCATCACGTCGTCGAGCGCGACCGACAGCGTGAAAATATCTTCGCGGTCAAACGGCGTGATAAAAGATTTATTCAATTTAATAGTAACTTTGTGTGATAATTCGTCGCATTCGTGTTCAATATCTTTAATGCGTTTCGTGTATGTTTCAAAATTTTCGCGCCTGGTCTGCATCATCTCGACGAGCGCGTTGGAGCCGTCTTGAATTTTTTCGGTCATCTGCGACAAAAGCACAAAATACTCGTCCTCGCGCGGCAATAAACTGAAAGCCATTGTTTTTCAAACTCCCTGAAACTTTTATTTTTTGATTTGAAGATTTAAAATATAGCAATGCAAAAAACACTTGTCCACGCAAAGCGTCCTTTTCGGTAACATCTCTGTAACATCGCCGAATCGCGCCGGTTTCGTGCGACGATTGAGCGGCGAACTTTCATTGGCGGGTTTTCATCTGAAAAAAGCTCGCGTGTTTGGCACGAAAGATGCAAAGACGATTTCGATTAAATTATTTTGCTTTTAGAAAAAAGATTTTCAGGAGGAGACAATGAAAAAATATAATTTGAGCAGGAATATAACGGCGGCGGTGCTGGCTTGGGCGATGCTCATAATGCCGCTTGCGGCTTTCGGTCAAACGCGAATCGTTGCGCCGAAAAACAAATACAAGACTCAGGACGACATCAAAGTCGGGCGCGAGGCGGCGCAGCAAGTCGAACAACAAATGCCGATTTTGAACGATTATGAAGCGACGCGCTACGTTCAAAGTGTCGGACAAAAACTCGTCAACGCAATTCCTTCGCAGTTCCAACACCCTGAATTTCAATATACCTTCAAACTTGTCAACGCCCGCGACATCAACGCTTTTGCCCTGCCGGGCGGACCGATGTATGTCAATCGCGGAATGATTGAAGCCGCGCACAACGAAGGCGAAATGGCGGGCGTGATGGCGCACGAACTTTCGCACGTCGCTTTAAGACACGGCACGGCGCAAGCCACCAAACAAAGTAACCCGCTCAATCAAATTTTGGGAATCGGCGCGATTTTGGGCGGCGCGGTTCTCGGCGGACAACAGGGCGCGGCAATCGGGCAAACGCTTTACAGCGGCTACATATTGAAATACAGCCGCGAGTATGAAACGCAAGCCGATACGCTCGGAGCGCAGATTATGGCTGCCGCCGGTTACGACCCGCGCGATTTGGCGAATATGTTTCGCACGATTGAACAGCAGAGCGAAGGCAACCGCGCTCCCGAATGGCTCAGTAGTCATCCAGACCCGGGCAATCGTTACAACAACATCAACCGTGAAGCGCAAATGCTTCGCATTTCGGGAAATGCAACCCAGGACACGAGAGAATTTCAGCGTATCCAAAGCAAACTTTCACGCTTGCCGCGCGCTCAATCAATGTCGGAAATTGAAAGCACAGCGCAAAACAGACAGGGTCAGGGACAGGGACAAGGTCAAAATCCGATGGCAAATGGCAGATATTCGAGCCGTGTCGAATATCCGTCTGCGCGCACCAGAGTATTTTCAAGCGGAAATTTTATTCAAATGAGCGTGCCTGACAACTGGCGCGAATTTCCGACGCAAAGTTCGACGGAAAGTTCGGTTTGGTTTGCACCCGAAGGCGCATACGGCGAGCAGGGCATCACGCACGGCGCAATGATTGGTATGGCTCAATCCAGAAGCAATGACTTACAGCAGGCAACCCAGGATTACGTCAACGGTTTAATGCAAGGCGAAGGCAATAATTATCTGAGACAAAGCACGAATTACACCAGAACGACGCTCGGCGGAAGAAATGCCTACGCGACGACTTTAAGCGGACGCTCGCCTTTGACGAACAGAAACGAAGTGGTCAACGTCGTTACGACACAGCTTCGCAACAGCAGTTTGTTTTACGTGATTGCCGTTTCGCCGGAAAACGAATCTGCAAATTACAATAATGCTTTTAGTAATATGCTGCGCTCGATTCGACTTAATGATTAGAAAAATCAGCCGGATTATTTCTCCAAAATTTAATTTGGCTTGAGCAATATTCAAAAACGCCGGTTTTCAGTTTTGAAAACCGGCGTTGGTTTTGCTCCGTAAGTAAGATTTTTCAAAACGTGGTCATGTAACAAAAGAGATGCTGGAAGAATTAAGCTGATGAATATAAAGTCTAA
>CAXSBF010000042.1:0-24615 GCA_964235785.1 uncultured Pyrinomonadaceae bacterium
ACGGTGATTTAATCAGATAAAATTCTGTCGAAATGAATTCGACAACAGTATCCGCTCGTTTTTGCTACAACAATTTTGTAATACAAACACAGTGATTGAGAAGACGAATAAACAATCGGAAATAACCGATTGCTTTTCAAATATCGACATTTGCCCTATATTTATATCTGTAAGGAAATGGAAGTTGAAGTATGACGACGAATATCAAACCCTTGTATGAGCGGGTAGTTTTGAAACTTATCAGGGAAGGCGAACGAGTTCGCGGCATAAACAAATTTGCGCGGAAATACTCGTCGCCGGTGTTGTTCGTCCTGCTCTTGACCGGAATGCTGTGGAGCAAAGCGGCGGCGCAGCAGCGCGTCTATGTAACGAACGAGTGCGGCGATACCGTTACTGTCATAGACACCGGGACTAATACCGTAGTTTCGACTATTACCGTCGGAACTAATCCATACAGAGTGGCATTTACCCCGGACGGCAGCCGCGCTTATGTGCCGAATTCCCTGTCCGATACCGTTTCGGTAATTAATACAACGACCGGCTCCGTGATTGCCGCCGTTCCTGTCGGGAGCAGTCCTTTCGGAGCGGCGGTCGCGCCCAACGGCGCTCGCGCTTATATTACCATCGGCGGTTCCGGCAACGTTGCGATAATCGATACGGCAGACAACACCTTAATTGGCGGTATTCCTGTCGGCGCCGCGCCGCGCGGAATAACTTTCACGCCCGACGGCAGTCGGCTCTACGTGGCAAATTCCGACTCGGATAACGTGTCGGTAATCGATACGGCGACCAATTCGGTAATCGCAACCGTCGCCGTCGGGACTTTTCCCGTTGCGATAGCAATTACACCAAACGGCGCTCGCGCCTATGTGACGAATTATCTCAGCAACAGCGTGTCGATAATCGACACGGCAAACAACACCGTCATCGGCGCTATTCCTGTCGGAGGCGGTCCCGAACTGCTGGCTATTACGCCTGACGGCACACGCCTCTATGTGCCGAACATCAGGTCGGAAAACGTTTCCGTCATCGATACGGCGAGCAACACCGTAATCGGCACTGTCCCGGTCGGAATTCTTCCCTTTGGAGCGGCAATCAAAGCCGACGGTTCACGCGCCTATGTGACAAATTCTTCTTCGTCAACCGTCTCGGTAATCGACACGGCAAGCAATACCGTAATTTCTACCATTCCCGTCGGCGGGTGTCCGTTCGGGATAGCAATTTCGCCGCCATCTACGCCGATAGCCGCATCCGCAGCGGTCAGCGGTCGTGTCAGGTCGGCTTCGGGCAGAGGTATTTTTCGCGCGATGTTAAAATTGACCGATAGCGCCGGCAACACTCAAACAGTCTATACAAATTCAATCGGTTATTATCGATTTGAAAATGTGGCGGGCGGCAAAACTTACAACTTAACAATTACAGCCAAACATTACGAGTTTGCCGCGCAATCTCTGACAATCAATGCGGAAATCAAGAATCTGAATTTCAACGCGCAGCAGTAATTCGGTTGACCAGCCCGAAATGTAAAAACGGCAGATAAGATATTCGAGAGTTCCCTTCGGCGTCGATTTACCCGCAATTTATTCGCAGAATAATAGAGTGATATAATTTTTTCGTGAAACAATCTTTACAGGCATTAATCATTGAAGACGAGCCGCTAATCAGCAATTCCATAGACAAAATTTTAACTGCCGAGGGCTGGAGCGTCAGCAAAGCCGGAAATTCCGAACAGTCATTTAAAATGTTGTCCGAGCAGAAGTGGTCGCTGGTCTTCTGCGACGTAATGCTTGACGGAGTTGACGGCTACGAGGTTTTGCGCCGGTTTTCGGAAAAGCAGGCTGAGGCGCGTTTTGTCTTGATGACCGGCGACGGTTCAGCCGCCGGCGCGCTCGACGCTATTGCCTTCGGCGCATACGATTATTTAGTCAAACCATTTGCGGACGATGAAATTCTCAACATTGCCAGAGCTGTGCGGGAGCAGCAGCAAACCCGCGCGCGCGACAAAGTTTCGGATTCGGTCGTCTTACCGCAAGGTTATGTGTCGGATATTTTATTAATCGGAAAAAGCCCGAAATTTGTCGAGTGTTTGAAAATGGTCGGTCGTATCGCTGCAACAAATCTTCCGGTTCTGATTACCGGCGAATCGGGAACCGGCAAAGAGATGGTCGCGCAATCGATTCATCAGCGCAGCAGTCGCGCCGGCGGCTCGTTCGTCGCCGTCAACTGCGGCGCGATTCCTTTCGAGCTGATTGAATCCGAATTGTTCGGACACGCCAAGGGCGCGTTCACTGGCGCCGACCGCGAGCGAATGGGACTCTGGGAAGAAGCCGACGGCGGCACGATTTTGCTCGACGAAATTACCGAGACGAGTCTGCTGTTTCAAGTGAAACTTCTTCGCGCTTTGCAGCAGAGCGAAATTCGTCGCGTCGGCTCGAACCGAACGTTAAAGGTCGACGTGCGCGTGATTGCCGCGACCAACTGCGATATTGAAGAAGAAGTGCGACAAAAACGCTTCCGGCAGGATTTGATGTATCGACTCAACGCCGTAATGATTCATCTGCCGCCGCTGCGCGAGCGCGTCGAAGATATTCCGCTGCTTGCCGGACATTTTGCGCGTCAGATACGCCCTGCCGACGCGACGCCGATCAGGTTTTCACCGGCGGCAATCGAGATAATGAAAAATTACAAATGGCAAGGTAATGTCCGCGAATTGGAAAATGCCGTCTGCCATGCTGTTTCGTTGTGCGGAGATGTCATTTATCCGCAGCATCTTCCGACACGATTATTACAAGTCAACGAATCTGCGACAGAACAATTTCAGAATATAGAAATGCCCGCGACACAAAATAACGAATGGTTTTCGCTTGCCGAGATGGAAGCAAAATATGTCGGTCAAGTTCTCGCGCATACCAACGGTAACAAGCAAGCCGCCGCACGACTGCTCAACATAGATCGAAAAACTCTCGCCCGGGTCATCAAACGTTCGGAAGTTAAAATATAAAGGAAATTTACCGGACTTAAAGAAGATTGTTACCTTAACTTAAGGAAGATTATTACTTTGTCTGCCGCAAATGTTGCTGTTCTTGAGGGAATTACAGGTTTGATTAGCAGCTATTCAAATTCTCTGACTATAAAAAGGATTGTGTGGAAAATTGCCGCACTTGCGGGGAGAACAAGCGTAGCTAAACTCCCGAGTTGTTATATTTCAGTTTTAAATTCAATTGAGCCGTGCTGTTAACTTTCGGTTAATTCGTTTAATTGGAAAAATAAAACGAAATATGTAAAATACCCTGGCACAGGAAGAATACCTATCCTTTATGCCTCTCACACGATTATTTTTAAGCGATAACTCAGAGCCGTAAAAATCCTTCTCGAATAGACAACAGCTTAAATAAACAGTAAATTAACGGTCAAGTTGCCAAGTTGGCACAAGTATTGCTATTTGCCGATAAGCTAACTCTATAAATTATACTTTACTGAATCGACATAAACACAAGAAATATGTTATTCATATTTCTGTATCGTTACAGTAAATCATTTGGCTCTGTCCTTTGATTGAGCCTCTACCCAAAATCTAAACTTAACTAGCGGAGTCTGCAGATAAACTGGATACTTCCGGCTAGGATAACCAGTTTATAAAGGACTGCTAGTTCAGCGCGATACACAAAGGAAGAATTACCAAAATAAAAAAACAGGAAGGATTACAAATGAACACAAAAACTTTATATTTTATGACACGCATTGCATTAGTAGCAGTGTTTGCCATGGGACTTTTACTGGTGCCGGCTTTTAATAGCACGGGCACGGTTTTAGCCCAAAGAGGTCAAAAAAGCGTCGATAACGGAGTCGGTAACGGAAAAGTTACGACCGAGATGATCGCGCGTGCGGTGAGACTCGGATCGGCAAAGGACGTAACGGTTTTCTCCGAAAACGGCGTTACCGATAAAGGAGTTTCCAATGTTAAAGGAAACGTATTAAGTCTAACGGACGGCGGCAGCAAGGCGCTTCAGGCTCGGACAGACATCTCCGACTCCTTTTCCGCCATCAACCAACTGCCTTGCACGGAAGTAGCAGACACGGATTTGAGCGGCAAAACCTTCGGACCCGGCATCTATTGTATGGCGTCGGCTCGATTGGCGGGACAAGTTACTCTCGACGGTCAAGGCAATCCGGACAGTTTCTTTATCTTTAGAGTAAAAGGCAGTGTCACTACGGAGAAAGGTTCAGCTATCTCTGTTATCGGCGACGCTTTCGTCAATGCCGTCTACTTCGTCTCTGACGATTCGGCAACCATCGGTGAAGGCACCAATTTCAAAGGAAATATCTATGCCCGCAACTCCATTGTCGTCAATCAGGACGCAATTGTTGAAGGCAGAACATTATCGCTCAAAGGCGATGTTTCGTTAAATGGTAATGCGATTCTCGGACCGGAGCAGTTAGGTGTTTTGCAAATCTGTAAAGAACTTGACCCTCCCGTAGGCAGCACACCGGGCAGCGAATTAGTAGGCAGAATTTTCCGCTTCCAAATCGGCGGTCCTAATTCTACCCAAATCGAAGATGTTTTAGCCGGTTTTTGCTCGCGTCAGATTCCTGTACCAACCGGTCCGGGTCTGCTCGTCGAAGAGTTATTAACCGGAGTCTCGACCAATGGCGTCGGCTTCAACGGTGGCTTCCAAATGATCAGCGTCGTTCCTCATCCGAATTCACAAACACCGGCATCAGTAATTACTTCTCGTAATTTGCCGTTGCGGCAGTTCGTGTTGAATATTCCGACAACAGCAACCACTACTGCGAGCCAAGTCAGAATTCTGGTTACAAACCGAGCTGCCATTACCGGCATCATCGAAATTTGTAAAGAAGGTTTGGACAATGGCGTCAATACTTTCTTCTTCTTCTCGATTGCCGAAGTAGTTGACTCAAACGGAACCGTAATTACCTTCCAGGCGCCGACTGGTCAATGTACAGGTCCGATTTCGGTGTCGGTACCGGCGATACCGGGTGGTATTTTAACTCCTGGACAGCCGCGCACAGGCGTCGTGAATATTACGGAATCCTTCGCTCCCGGTCAGATTTTCTCCGGCGCGACTGCGGCTGACGGCACAGTGCCGCCGACCAATAGACTGCTTAACGTTAATCTTGCGACGCGCACCGTCAGAGCAGTGCTTGTAGAAGGCGGAGTAACTTCGCAGACGACAATCTTCTTCTTCAACCGAACTTTGGGACAATTGAAGATTTGTAAGGTTGCCGGTCCTGGCATTGCCCCGTTCACACCGTTCAACTTTGCGGTTTCCGGTACCGGTCCGTCGTTTGCACCTGGTGTTAACGGCAACGATCCGGGTACTCAGACAGCTACGGTCGTGACCGTGCCTGCAGGTACAATCACGCAACCGATATGTGAAGATGTTCCGCTTACGTTCCTGACCGGTACACAAATTCAGGTTACGGAATTGACATCGGCGGTTAGTTCGGGTCCTGGCTCGGTCGAAACAAGAGTTGCGAGAATTACATCGAATTCTCCTATTCAGATAACACCGACAGGCGCAAACCAAACTAATCCATTCTTCCCGGCAAATTCCGGTGCTGCTTCGACAAGAACGGTATTTCTTACCGCTCAGTTCGCAACAACCGAAGTTGAATATGTCAACGTCGCCTTCTTACCAGTTCCAATCAAGGTCTGTAAGATTGCCGGCGGAAGCGGTTCGCTGTTAGGTACGACATTTACCTTCGATGCTACAACCGGTACGACAACTCAACCCGCGGGTGCTGGAAATCCGCTTGAAGATCCAAATGATATCTTCGGTCCAGTACGAACCGGCACGGCAACAGTAATAGCAGGTCCGGCTGGCATACAGAACGGTTTCTGCGACTTTATTGCAGGTCCGGCAACATTCCCGCTTATCAATGGTTTGGGTTCGTTCAATCTGTTCCAACCTGTAACGATTACGGAAAGAGCGGTTTCTTCGCCGGCTACGGTTTTCGTAACGACGCAAATCTTTACGCCGAACAACACGCCGGCTGTGATTACGAATCTGGCTACTCGCCAGGCATTCATTCCGCAGTTGTTTAACGGCGTGAACGAAGTAGTATTCGTCAACCAAGCCACCGTGGCAGGGTTACCAGCGAACAAGACCAAACGCTTTAGAATGCAGTTCTAAGGACGACGGTTTAATTGACGGCGTCTCTTTCAAAAGGGACGCCGCTCGTATCAATCTCGCCTTCGGGCAAGATTAGAACGAAGCAGATTAAATATAAAAAGGCGTGATTAACTCGAATTGGTTAATCACGCCTTTCTGTTTATTTCATCCGAGTTTGACAATAAATCGAAAGACTTTGGAAGACAGTTTTCAAAATTCTACCGGACGCCCCAAATCAAAGTTTGGAGGATGACAAAACTATCTGATTAATGACGCTTAGTGAGGCGAAAAACGCCGGTTTTCGCAATGTCCGACTTCCTCAAACCTTCCGTATCAATGACGCTTTCTCGTTAATCTAGATTCTTTTTCTTCAATGTAATTTGGATATTGTTTTATAGCCGATAATTAACATACTTTTAACCTTTTTTCCTTAAAGTTAGCATTGATTCAATCTTTTTGTTATGCTATAAGCATAAATTGTTATGCTTAACAACTCTTTTACTCCATTTTCAATTTCACCTAATCCGAATAGTCTATATTTAACAGACTCTCTACGGGCGGTAGTCCACAAATCACGTTTTACTATAGACAAACGGCAGGGTTTAACGTGTGTTTTGGGTGATATCGGACTTGGTAAGTCAACGATTCTACGTTTTTTATACGGCGAGTATTCGGCGCGCGAAGACGCGGTAACAACTCTTATCCCGACACCGAGTTTTCCTTCTCCGTTTGCCATGCTCAAAAGTATAGCGATGGATTTCAAGCTTGAGCCGGAACGCTCATTTCAAAAGCAACAGGACGCTTTGCAAGCTTTTCTAGTCGAAACCTATGCGGCGGATAAAAATGTCGTAATCTTTATTGACGAAGCGCAAAACGTCAACAACAAGCAGCTAGAGTTGGTTCGCTCGCTTTTGAATTATGAGACCAATACGCAAAAACTCGTGCAAATCGTTTTATCGGGTCAACTCGAGTTGAAAGACCGATTATCGAATGAACGAAATAGAGCCGTTGCCTCGCGGGTATCAACCTATTCGATTTTATCGCCGCTCACCTTTGATGAAACGCGCGAAATGATTATCCACCGATGCAGATTTGAGAACATCGAAAATCCATTCACGCCCCAAGCTATTGAAAGGATTTACGAAGTGTCCGGCGGAGTTCCCCGCTCAGTCCTAAAAATCTGCGCCTTTGCCTATCACATCAAGGAAATGGAAAACTTATCAGAGATAACCCCTCAATTTATTGAGATGTCGCAGCCGGAAGTATTAATTCCTCTTGCTGTAAGTATTAAAAGCACGAAAAGAGAAGTTGCACAAATTCAAGGCTAACTTATGAGCGCACGGGTATCATTTGCCGATTTATTAAAAGCCGGGGCGGATAAGGACAAGCAAAGACTTAATCTTAAGCTTGCCCCGCCCGCGCCGCCGGCGGTCTCACAACCCGTCGCGCCGGAAAAGGATTTCTCGAAAATGCCGAATTCAATCAAACGCGCGGTTGAAGATGGAAAGTTTCCTAACAGTTCGCTGGCGATTTATCTCTATTTATATTCTCTAACACGGGGTGCGATTCAACCGAAAAGAAGTGTGCGTATCAACAAATTGAAGTTATCAGCCGGCGCAAATCTTCGCTCGGAAAAAGCCCTAATCAAAAATCTTGCTCACTTAAATAACATTGGATTAGTCAAAATTACCGTTTTTAACGGAGACCATTTAGGCAACGAATTCGAGGTATTTGTACCGGAAGAAATTGAGGATGACTCACCTACCTACCTACCTACTAAGCAACCTACCTACCTACTGACAAAAAGTACCCTACTACCTACCCACCAAAGGTTGGTAGGTAGGTGGGTTCAAAGTGAAGAAAATAAAGCCACTTACGCAGACCCTAAGACTTCTTTTAAAGACTTTAAGAATGATGATGAGCCTGCGGCGCTATATGAGTCCGATAATAAATCTTTTTTTGGGGAGGCGGGTCGGGTCGGGGAGGCGAGTAAAAAAGAGATTGGGAAGGTTTCGTTATCGGACGCGGGGTTTAGTGTAATAGAAAAAGCCATAAATGACATTTCAAAAAAATTAATTGGCAAAGAATTAAAATCCGATGACAACGAAAAATTGAAAGACTTGGCAGAGTTGTTGGTTATGGAGTTAGAGATTGCTGCTGCCCGTACCGACTCAATCTCGAATGTACCGGCGTTTCTAACCGAACATCTTCGTCGTCGCCTTCTGGGGAGATCTAATGTCCAAATGTCAAACAAAAATTTAAGCGCAAAATCCACCGCTAAATCTTTACCGATTGATAAAACCGCTATTTTGATTCATCCCGAAGCCGAAAATTATCAAGCTGAACCTTTAACCGAGCAAGCCAGGGAAACCGTTCTCAAAACAATGCGGGAGTATATCGGGAAAGGACAACGTGAATTTGTGATGAGTCTGCGAGATACCTATACCACAGAGGACTGGAAATGGCTGTCAGAAAACTTGTCTGATACGGCGACGAAAAAATGACAAAAAAAACAGAAAGCCGTTGTTTGAAAAACGCGAATTGCAAAACTTCTATAAACGTCCTGTGGCGTGCTTTTGTAACTAAAAGCATACTAGGATAGCAAAAAAAAATAAAAGGCGAACTAAAGCCTAAACCTGTGCAAAATAGAGAACTGTCAGGAATGGATGTGACCTCAAAAAAGAGAGTATCGGTCAAATACCGCGAAACTGAGGTATAAAACCGGCTAATTAAAAAATTAAATTTCGGTAGTTGAAAAGCGATATTTTTTAGTCAAATCAAATTCATCTTTGATGCGGTAAAATTTGGTTGACTCCTTGATTTTTATTGACTTTTGATGAGAAATTTTTTATCGGAACAATCGAATTTCAAACTTAAATTTGAATCAGGCACGTTAATTTTGGAAGGCGCGACCGAAAATGACTTCGTGCCGAATGCGTTTGTCTGGGACAAACGGACCAGACATTTTCGCGCGCCCGCTTTTAAGTATCGTGAAATTATCAAGGATTTTATCCGCGCGAAAACGGTTTATGAAGATTTCGCCAAAAAATACGACAAATTCGATTTTCGGCAAAAATTTCAACTTAATCCGCGCCCGTATCAAACCGCGTCAATCGAGGCTTGGCGGCAAAACGAACGCTGCGGCGTGATTGTCTTGCCGACCGGCGCAGGCAAAACTCACGCGGCGACGATGGCAATCGAAATATGCGAGCGGCAGACGCTCGTCGTCGTGCCGACGCTCGATTTGATGAATCAGTGGTATGACCTTTTGCTTTCGACTTTTAATGCGGAAATCGGTTTAATCGGCGGTGGTTTTTACGAAATCGGCGCAATCACTGTAACAACTTACGCCTCCGCATATCGGCATCAGGAACGCATCGGAAATCAATTCGGCTTGATAATTTTCGACGAATGTCATCATTTGCCGTCGGAAGGCTACAAATACGCCGCGGAATTTGCAATTGCGCCGTTTCGATTGGGTTTGAGCGCGACTCCCGACCGCGCCGACGGCAATGATTCGCTGCTCGAAGAACTCGTCGGAAAATTCGTTTTTCGGCTTGAAGCGCAGGAAATCGCCGGCGAATATCTGGCTGACTACACGCTCGAACGAATCGAAGTCGAAATGAACGACGAAGAACGCGAATTATACAAAAACGAGCGCGGCATTTTTCGTGACTTTGCGCGGGCGAAAAACATTTCGTTCGGCTCGATCGACGGCTGGAAAACTTTTGTGATGCAGAGCGCGAGAAGCGAGGACGGCAGGCGCGCGATGAAAGCCTATCGCAGCTCGAAAAAAATCGCGCTCGGAACCGGTGCCAAACTGCGAGTTTTACAGGATTTACTCGTTCGCCACCGGCGCGACAAAGTTCTGATTTTTACTCACGAAAACGAAATGGTTTACCGGATTTCAAACGATTATCTGATTCCGGCAATCACGCACGAAACCAACGTTAAGGAACGAAAATTCTGGCTCGACGCTTTTAACAAAGGCGACGTTCTCGCCCTTGCGACATCGAAGGTTTTGAACGAAGGCGTGAACATCCCGGACGCTTCGGTGGCGATAATTCTTTCCGGTTCGGGTTCGTCGCGTGAACACATCCAACGACTCGGCAGAATTTTGCGAAAAAAAGCCGATAAACAAGCCGTTTTGTATGAAGTCGTGACACGCGATACGACCGAAGAACGCATCAGCGAAAGACGTACCGACGCTCGCCAATTTCAAAACGCCAAAACCGGCGATAATCGAAATTTATTCAGATAAAATTTAATGTTCGGCAAGCAAATTTCTCGCTGTTTCGATCAGCAAATTCGGCTCGATTCGGGTTTTATAAAAAACGATGTTTTCGCTCGTCCAGAGCGTTTCTTCGCGGCTTCCGCGCAGCTCTTGAGAAGCGGCGAAAATAAATTTTTGAAAGCTCGCCGCCTGAAATTCTTCCAATCTTTTTTTCAAAGATATCGGCGTCCAAAAACCCAAAACGTCGAGATAAATTTTCGCCTCGTCGGGTGAAACCAAAACAAAGTCGGGAATGAAAGCCGTTCTGCCCAAATCGACGACTTCCTTGTTTTCCGCCAACTTCCAATCGGTCGCCGATTTTTCCCAATTCTTTTTCAATTTTTCGACGTCTGAATTTTGGTATTCCGGTTCGTCAAAATAACAGGAATTCAATTCAGTCTGTTCGCTCGACAGTTCGTAAAAAAACGTGCCTTCTTTTTGCGCGATTTCGGCAGTCATTTTCCAATTTTCACAGAGCAGCAATGCGGGCAAAAAAACCGCCATTCTGATTCCGTATTTTTGCGAGCGATTAAACAGCGAAGCCGCGCCGGTCAGCATTATTTCATAACCGTTCGTCGCATTTCCGACGACTGTGTGAATCAAGCCGAAATGCTTTATCCAGCCGAAAATCGCGCGATAATTTGCGGCGTCTGACGGCGCGATATGAATTTTCATCTCGACGCATTTGTAAAGCAGCGCCTGCGCCTGCGCCAGGTTGTAGCGGTCGAGCAAATCCGCAGGCGAAATCGTCTCGAACGAAGTCAATTTTTGCTGCGCGGACAAATCGGCGTAAAGATTTGAAATTATCGTTTCCGCGTCCGTCTGAAATTCGTCGGCGACAATTTGCAAGACTTCGGTTTTTTGTTTTGAATTGGGCAAAACCGGCTGAAATTTTCCGGCTTCGAGAAAGACTTTTTGGCGGATTTCTTCGGGCGCGGCGACGCTCGCCGTTTCAAATTCCGAACGGTCAATCAGCAGCTTGATAAAGCCGCGCAAAATCCGATAATCCGTTCCCGTGCCGACGTATTCTTCCAATTCTTTTTCCAGTTCGCCGCGCGTTTTGCCCGCAAATTCTTCAAAAATTTCGATTAAAATTTCGGCGTCGCGCAGATAATTCGCGTCGTTTGTTTTGAGCAATCGCGGAACGATTTTGTCGCCGCGCCGCCAACTGACGGCTAAATCCGAAGTCAACATAAAGTTCAAAGTTCAAGGTTCAAAGCTCAAAGTTTAAACGGTTCTCGACTTTGAACTTTGAACCTTGAACTTTGAACTTTGTTTCGCTCGTCGTTTATTCAAACACATCCGGCGAAAAAAATGCAGTTTGTTTTTCGCAAATTCCCTGTTAAATTAGCTTTTAACCGTGTCTGCAAATTTATGATTCGAGAAAGTCTCAAACGGCGTCTAACCGACGGCAAAAATTATGGCAAAGATTAATAAAACTTTTTCACGAAAAACCGTTTTTCTGCTTGTCCTGCTGGCGATTGAATTTTCTGCCGCATTCGCGCAAAATTCAATCAAATTAACGCTTGACGCGACTGACGCGGCGAAAAATATCCTGCGCGTCAGGGAAACGATGCCGGTCAGAGGCGGAGAAATGACGCTTTTTTATCCGAAATGGATTCCGGGCGAACACGCGCCGACCGGGACGATTAACGATATGGTTAATTTTTTCGTGACGGCGAACGGAAAACCGATTCAATGGCGGCGCGACGATGTTGAAATGTTCGCGTTTCATCTGACGATTCCGCCGAATACAAAGCAAATCGACATCACTTTCGACGACGTTTCGCAGTTTGGAACAATCGCCAGCGCGCAGCTTTCGCGCATCAAATGGAATCGACTTCTGCTTTACCCGGAAGCGGCGAAAAGCGACGCCGTGCAGGTAACCGCTTCGATGAAATTTCCCGCCGGTTGGAAATACGCGGCGGCTTTGCCCGTCGCGCGTGAAACGGCAAACGCGGTTGATTTTAAGCCGGTTTCGCTGACCACATTCGTCGATTCGCCCGCCGTCATCGGCAAAAACTTCAAACGAGTTCCGCTCGTTAATGTCGGCGGCGCGGCGCACGAAATCGATATTTTCGCCGACACTCCCGAAGCTCTCGAATACACGCCGGAAATGCTTGCCGGTTGGAATAATTTAATCAAAGAAGCAAATCTGGCATTCGGCGCGCGCCATTACAACAGCTACAAATTTTTGCTGACCTTGAGCGATGTCGGCGGCTCGGAAGGCTTGGAACATCACGAATCGAGCGAGGACGGCGTGGGCGAAAAATCTTTCAGCGATCCGTCTCGCCTGATTGATTTGGGAGATTTGCTCGGACACGAATACACGCATTCCTGGAACGGCAAATACCGTCGTCCGGCGAAACTGGCGACGGCTGATTTTGAACAGCCGATGCACAGCGAACTGTTGTGGGTTTATGAAGGTTTGACGCAGTATCTTGGTCACGTTTTCCCAGCCAGAAGCGGTCTCTGGACGCCGGAAGTTTTCCGTGAAGTGCTTGCCGCCGACGCCGCGAGTCTCGACAATCAGACGGGCAGACGCTGGCGACCGCTCGTCGATACGGCGCGTGCGGTGCAGTTCACTTACGGCAGCCCGCGTGCTTGGCGCAACGAGCGGCGCGGCGTCGATTATTACGACGAAGGCGCTCTGATTTGGCTCGAAGCCGACGTTTTGATTCGCCAGAAATCGGGCGGCAAACTTTCGCTCGACGATTTTCTCAAAAAATTTCACGGCAGGCAGACGACCGCGCCGATGGTCGTGCCGTATGATTTGAACGAAGTCGTCAAAACCCTGAACGACGTTTTGCCGTATGATTGGCGCGGGTTTTTTAACGGGCGAATTTACACGACGCAGAAGAACGCGCCGCTCGGCGGCATTACGAACGGCGGCTGGCGGCTCGTCTATAACGACCAGCCGAATGTTCAGATTCAGGTCGGCGAAAGCATCGGCGGCTCGACGAATTTGTTTTATTCAATTGGGGTTTCGGTGAATTCGGCAGGCACGATTTCCGACATCAATCCCGATTTGGCGGCGGCAAAAGCCGGACTCGCGCCGGGAATGAAAATCACGAAAGTCAACGCCGAAGATTTTTCCGCCGAACGCCTGCGGACAGCAGTCGCCGCCACGAAAACCAATGCGCCGCTCGAATTCGTCGCCGACAACGGCGGCGGGACAACGATTTACAAAATAAATTATCGCGGCGGCTTGCGCTATCCGCATCTCGAACGAGTCAGCGGAAAACCGGACGTAATTTCGGAAATTATCAAGGCGCGTTAAACGGCAATTTCAAAATTTCCCCAAAGAGAAACAAGAAATTTTAAACAATTAAAAATTCAATTATGACCAAATCTTTTTTTCTAAATTTCGCCGTCGCAATGTTGACTTTCGCGGCAGTCGGAAACAGTTTCGCGCAGCAAACCGCAGATAACGCGCCGCGCGTATTGACCGCCGCCGATTATGCCCGCGCTGAAAAAATGCTCAGTTACAACACCACGCCGCTGGTTGATTATGCGGGACTTCGCGCGAATTGGCTGGCGGACAATCGTCTCTGGTATCGCAACACGACGGCAGCCGGAAACGAGTTTGTGTTGATAAACGCGGCGGACGGTTCGCGCCAGGTTTTTCCAGACCAAGCGAAACTCAACCAGGCAATCGGCGCGGCGAGCAGTTCGCCGATTGGCAGCCAAAGCCGCAATCCGAACGAAATTTTATCGCCCGACGGAAAACGCGCCGCTTTTATCCGCAACTACAATTTGTGGATGCGCGATGTTGCAAGCGGAAAGGAAACGCAGTTGACAACCGACGGCGTGAAGGACTTCGGCTATGCGACTAACAACGCCGGTTGGACGCGCAGCGACCGCGCCGTTTTGATGTGGTCGCCGGATTCAAAAAAGATTGCGACTTTCCAACAGGACGAACGCAAAACCGGCGAAATGTATTTAGTTTCGACGCAGGTCGGACATCCGAAACTCGAATCCTGGAAATATCCGCTTCCGGGCGACGAAAACGTCACGATGATCGAGCGCGTCGTTATCGAAGTCGAAAATCCGGCAGTCATTCGATTCAAAATGTCGCCCGACCAGCATCGTACGACTCTGTGCGACGACATTTCCTGTAACAACGATTTCAGCGATACTGAATGGAGCGCGGACAGTTCAAAAATCGCTTTCGTTTCGAGTTCGCGCGACCACAAACGGGCGAATGTGCGCGTTGCGGACGCGGCGACCGGCGCGATTCGAGACGTTTTTGAAGAAGTTTCACCGACGCAGTTCGAGTCCGGCACGTCGAGCGTCAACTGGCGCTTTTTGCCCGCTTCAAACGAAATCATCTGGTTTTCCGAACGCGACGATTGGGGACATTTGTATCTCTACGATTTGACGACCGGAAAATTGAAAAATCAAATCACGACCGGCGAAGGAACGGTTACGCGACTGCTGAAAGTCGACGAAAAAAACCGCGTTTTATATTTTCTCGCCGGCGGGCGCGAAAAAGGACGCGACCCGTATTTTCAACATTTTTACAGTGTCGGCTTTGACGGCAAAAATCTAAAACTGCTCACGCCGGAAGACGCGAATCACGAAATAGATTTATCCGCTTCGGGACGCTATTTTGTTGACCGATATTCAAAACCGGACGTTCCGTCAATTTTCGTCTTGCGCGATTCGGACGGAAAACTCGTGGCGAATTTAGAAAAAGTGAACGTTTCGCGCCTTCAGGCAACCGGCTGGAAACCGCCGACAACGATTGTCGTCAAAGCGAATGACAATGTAACCGACCTTTACGGCTTGATGTTCACGCCGACGAATCTCGACCCGAACAAAAAATATCCGATTATCAATTACATTTATCCGGGTCCGCAGGGCGGCAGCGTCGGCAGTCGTTCGTTCACCGCTTCGCGCGGCGATAATCAGGCGTTAGCAGAACTCGGTTTCGTCGTGGTAATGATTGACGGCACTTGCAATCCGTCGCGCTCGAAGAAATTTCACGACGCCTGTTACGGAAATATGGCTGAGAACACTCTGCCCGACCAGATTGCCGGAATGCGGCAGCTCGCCAAAAAATATCCGTATATCGACCTCGAACGAGTCGGAATTTGGGGACATTCCGGCGGCGGTTACGCGACGGCGGCGGCGATGTTTCGCTTTCCCGATTTTTTCAAGGTCGGCATTTCGGAATCGGGCAATCACGACAACCGCAATTACGAAGACGATTGGGGCGAACGCTACATCGGTTTATTGACCAAAGACGCGAGCGGCAAATCGAATTACGAAGACCAAGCGAATCAAAATTTCGCTAAAAATCTGAAAGGTCATCTTCTTCTCGCGCACGGCACGATGGATAACAACGTGCCGCCGGACAATACTTTGCTCGTCGTCGATGCGCTGATTAAAGCCAATAAGGATTTCGATTTGATAATGATACCGAACGCCCGACACGGTTACGGCGCGGCGAATAATTATATGATGCGCCGCCGATGGGATTATTTCGTGCGCTATTTGCTCGGCGCGACGCCGCCGCCGGAATACCAATTTAAACCGCCGGGCGCGGGACGTTAGTTTAAAAAGCGCAAGATATTTACAGGGATGACAGGATAGACAGGGATAAAACAAAAAAGATTTTTCTTATCCCTGTCTATCCTGTCATCCCTGTAAAATTTTCTCTTAATTTCAGTCACTCGAAACCCTCACTAACCACAGTCGTTCCATAAGAAAGCATCAACGCTTATCAAGCGCGAACGGATTTTTACCGAAATCTGCGTTTGCACGATTTTCAATTTTCCCGCCGCTCCGTAAATAAACTGCAACTTCTTTGGCAAAACGCGACGTCTATAAAGCTGAAAAAAGCGTTTGTGTTGGAGAATTTCATTTTTATCCGGCAACACAAATGAAAACTTTGGCTTTTGAGTTTATTTGTAATTATTCGGAGTGAAAAAAAATGAAAATTTGTTCTGTTTGTCATCGCTGCTATGAAGATTCGGTCGCCGACTGTGAAGAGAATCACGGTTCGCTCACCGCGGCGCGTTTGGGTTCTCGTGAAATGATTGCCAATTATCGCCTGGATTTTTTGCTTGAAAGAGACGCGACCGGCGAGACATATCGAGCGACGCGCGATGGTTTCGACCAGGTTTTTATTATTAAAATCTTTGCTCTAAATTCGACGAGCGATACAGCGCAGCGTCAAAAAATCCAAAGCGAAGCGCAAGCCGTCTCTGGCGTCAATCATCCGAATATCGCTCGCGTCTATGAATTCGGCTCAATCGATAGCGGTGAATTTTACACTGTTACGGAGGCAGTCGGCGGTCAGACTTTGCGCGAATGTCTGAGAAAAATCGGTGTGCTTCCCGAAATTACAGCAGTTCAGGTTGCCAAATACGCGGCGGAAGCGCTTGAAGCGGCGCACCAGGTCGGCGTAACTCATCGCGCGGTCAGTCCGGCGAATATAATTCTTGTCCAAAACAATAAAACTCTCTCGGTCAAACTGCAAAACTTCGATTTCGGCGGCGTCAGACAGCAAGCTGCCGTCGCTGATTTTTCCGCAATCCAACCGCCGATTGACGCGCTGCGTTATCTCGCGCCGGAACAAGTCGCCGGAGAAGAGACGGACGCGCGGTCCGACATTTACAGTCTCGCCGTCGTGCTTTATGAAATGCTCTGCGGACGTTCACCGTTTGACGCGCCGACATCGACGGTAATTTCAGACCGGCGGATTAACGAGAAGCCGCTCGAACAATTGAGCTTTGACACCAGAGCGCTGCTGAAACATATTTTGCGCCAATCGCTGCAAAAAAGACCGGAAGCCAGACCGCAAACCGCCGGTAATTTTGCCCGTCAACTGCGCCATATCGAGCAGCTTCTCGGTTTGGCTCTGCCCGCGCCGGCGCACGAAGTTTCGCAGCCTTCGACGGCGAATAAACCGGCGACTGAAGCGGTTGCTTTTAATGCCGCGCCGACGCCAAACTCAAGCGAATCGCTTTTTGAAAAGGCTGAAGAAAGCCGACCGCGCGAGATTTCGACGCAGGAAATTGCCGAACCGATTTTACAGTCGACGCCGGTTGCCGCGACGTCGGTCGAAAACGTCGAAGAAAAAACAGTTTATGCGGATGCTTCATTTTCCGAACCGGAGCCGATTCGCGTCGAGAAAAGAGAATCTCGCGTCGATTCGATTTCGACAGAACCGCTTTTAACGGAAAATGAAGGAGCAAGCGTTGCTTCGTTTGAATCCGAACCGATTCGCATCAAAAAGAAATTTGAAGCCGAGCCGATTATCCTAAAGAAAAAGCAGGTTGACGCGGATGCGTTTGAACCCGAACCGACTCTTGTCGAATGGAAAACAGCCGACGTTGTTTCGACCGTGCCGGAAATGATTGATTTGCCGGATGCGGATGTCAGAGAAGCAGGGAAAACGCGGACAAACGCGCCGATTTTTGCCGATTCTCTCAATGAAAATCGCGTGCGGCATTTACCGACGAAACGACCGTTATTCGTCGGCGCGGGACTTCTGACGTTGCTGGTTTCCGTGATGCTCGGCGCGTTTTTGTATAATTGGCAGCGTCAGTCGGCTGTCGCGCCGCCGATAATCGCCGCCGCATCGCCTGTTCCTGCCGCGTCGCAGATGCAGGAGGAGTTGGCTTTAGACACAAATGACGACACGGCGGAGTTTGATACGGCTGAACTTGCCGCGCCGGGAACGGAAGAACCCGCGTCGGACACATTTGAAAAATCGTCTCGGACAGCGTCAAAACGCGAAAATCAGCCGCGCGAAGAAACGGCGACAAATGACAAAGCCGCGAGACAAAACGAATCGCTCGGAAATCGTATCGCGCCTGAAAGTCCGGCGGCGACGGAAATCGCCGACAACAACAGCCGCCCGCGCGTCATATCGGAAAACGGCGTCGCGCAGGCGGAACTAAACACTTCGCTCGGTGATTGGGTGACGGCGACGAACGCCCGCAACGTCGACCGGCAGATGAATTATTACGCGCCGAAGATGAATGCTTATTACCTCACGCGAAACGTTTCGCCGGATACGGTGCGGGCGGAAAAAAGACGCATTTTTGAACGCGCCGACCAGGTTGCCATTCAAACCGGCAAGCCGCAAATCGCCGTCAGTCCGGACGGAAAAACGGCGACGATGCGCTTTCGGAAAAAATATGTCATCAGGCAGGGACAGCAGACGCGCAACGGCGAAGTCGTCCAGGAATTGCGGTGGGTCAAATCCGGCGGCGGCTGGCGAATCGTCAGCGAGCGCGACGTGAAAGTTATCAATCGTTAGGCAAAAACGGCGGTGTCGGAAACAAATTTCCGACACCGCCGTTTTGTAAATAATATCGAATCGAAAGAAGAATTTTTATTGACACGAACTCGAATATAAAATTAAAATTTACCAATTCTCTTCTCGAACCGAAATAAATTTTGAAGAGATGTCGAAATGTTCACCGAAACGCGGCAAGTTTCTCCTTCTTTTTGCGACTGAAATTTTTCTCAGACTTTGCGCGTTAAGTCGAATTTCCCAAAATCCACGACTGGAATTTTTTAGAATCTCTTAATTTTCAATCACCAAAACTATTCTTCAAATTTATGAAAAAACATCAACCGCTCGTTTTGTTTGCGTTGTTTTTAATCGTTTTCGGTTTTTCGCCCGCTTCGGTTTCGGCAAAAGATGAATGGCTGCGCGTGCGCTCGAAAAACTTTAATCTCGTCGGCAACGCCAGCGAAAAAGATATTCGCAAGGTGGCGACAAGGCTCGAACAATTCCGCGAGACTTTTCGGCAGGTTTTCCAGCAGGCAAACTTAACTTCTCCGATTCCGACCAACGTCGTCGTTTTCAAAAGCGTGTCGGCATATAAACCTTTTCTGCCGAAACGCGGCGACGGAAAAGCCGACACCGGAATCGTCGGATATTTTCAGTCGGGCGACGATGCCAACTACATCACGCTTTCGACCGAAGGCGAAGACGCCGAAACTTACGGCACGATTTTTCACGAATACGTGCATTTTATCGTCAACACGAATTTCGGAAAAAGCGAAGTCCCGCCCTGGTTTAACGAAGGTTTAGCCGAGTATTATCAAACGTTTGCGATTGAGGAAGACCAGACGGCAAAGCTCGGTCTGCCGCAGAGCGAGCATTTGTATCTGCTTCAGCAAACAAAACTTATTCCGCTCGAAACGATGTTTAAAATCAGTAATTACGCGCTTCATCAAAACGGAAATCACTCGCGCAGCATCTTTTACGCCGAAGCCTGGGCGTTGATGCACTACCTTATTCAAAGCGGAAAAAGCGCCGGACTCGGAAAATTTCTGACGCTTTCCCTCAAAGACGTTCCGTCCGAAAAGGCGTTTCAGGATGCTTTTCAGATGTCTTACGCGCAGATGGAAAAGGAATTAAAAAAATATGTCGAGCAGAATAGTTACAAATACTTAAAGATAAGTTTCAAGGACAAGCTCGTTTTTGAAAATGAAATGCAGTCGTCGGCGCTGTCCGAAGCCGAAAGCAACGCTTATCTCGGCGATTTGCTGTATCACACAGACCGCGCCGACGATGCCGAACCTTACCTGCAAAAAGCAATCGCGCTCAAGCCGGATTCGAGTATGGCGAACACGACTTTCGGAATGGTCAAACTGCGTCAGAGAAAATACGGCGAGGCAAAAACTTATCTTGAAAAAGCTATTTCCGAAGACCAGAAAAATCATCTCGCCTTTTATAAATACGCTTATCTTCTGAGCCGCGAAGGTCGTGACGAATTCGGCTATGTGCAGTCGTTTCCGGCTGACAAATCGGCGAAAATGCGCGATTTGCTGAAAAAGGCGATTGCCATCAATCCGAGCTTTACCGAAAGCTACGAGCTTCTGGCGTTTGTCAGTCTGGTCAATAACGAACAGCTCGACGAAGCGATTTCGTATTTGCAAAAAGCTTTGCAATATCAACCCGGCAATCAGCGATACGCGCTGCGGATTGCCGAGATTTATCTGAAGCAGAATAAATTTTCAGAAGCCCAGGCGATTGCCGACAAGATTGCTAAAACCGCCGACGAACCGGAGATAAAAGCGCAAGCCGAAAATGTCGCCGGACAACTCCGCCAGGTGCAGGAAATCAACCAGCGAAACGAAGCCGCCCGCAAACAATACGAAGCGGCGATTGCCGCCGGAGCGAACAGAAACGGCAGTCAACCGGTCATCCTCAACCGTCGCGCAAACGGAAAACCGCCTTCGCCCGAAGAAATGGCGAAAGCCGAAGAAGAAGCAAAAATGCGCTGGCTTAATCAGGCATTAAGAAAAGCCGCGCCCGCCGAAAAACAAGTCGTCGGTCGGATTCAAAAGATAGAATGCAAAGGAAAACTCGTCGCTTATACCGTCAAAACCGACGGCGAAACTTTCACGCTTTCGAGCAAGGATTTTCAGAGTTTAGCGTTGACGGCGTTTGTCGCCGACGCGCAGGAAGCGCAAATCGGCTGCGGCGCGAATGTCGCCGATTTTAATACGGTTTTGACTTACAAACCGCAGGCGGATGTTAAAAATACGAATCGCGGCGAATTGATAGCCGTCGATTTTGTTCCGAAAAATTTCCGTTTTATGGACGCGAGCGAGATGCAGGATAAAACGGAACAAATCACGGAAGAAATTTATGTCGCCGACGCGCCGGCGGTTAAATCCGCGCAATCGCCGCCACCGCCGCCGGCGATTAACAATACGGATTTCGAGGCGCAGCGACGCGCGGCAATGATGCGGCAAATCAAAGACCGGATGCGTCAGCCGTCGGCGGGCGAAAAACACGAGTTGGGCTTTATCGAAAAAGTCGAGTGCAACGGCAAGAAGATATTTTTCTATCTTAAAACGCAGACCGAAACGCTCAAATTAACGGCAGCGTCGTTCGAGGCAATCAAAATGCAGGCGTTCACGCCCGATGTCGAAGGAGTTCAATTCGGATGCAATCTGAAACAGCTCGACGTTCCGGTTGTTTTTACTTACAAGCAAAACTCCGACCCGAAAGCCAAATCCGGCGGTGAGATTGTCGCGTTGGAATTTGTGCCGAAAAGTTTTATTTTAGAAAAGTAATAGCCGCAAAATAAAAGGAAAATCGAAACAATGAAATTTAAATCAATCGTTATAATCTATTTGCTGTTGTTCTCACTCGCTCCGACGCAGGCGATTCGGGCGCAGACGACGCGAGCAAAAAACGCATTTAATTTGAACGACGCAATCGATATGGAATCTACAATTACACAATTTATCAACCACGAAGCGAGTTCTAAAACGGCTGACAATCCGCTGCTTGTCAAATGGGAAGGCGGATTCGGCGGCACGCCGCTTTTTGACCGCGTTAAAGTCGCCGATTTCAAACCCGCGCTCGAAACGGCGATGGCTGAAAATCTCGCGGAAATCGACCGGATTGCAAACGGTTCCGCCGCGCCGAATTTTGAAAATACAATCGCGGCGATGGAGCGAACCGGACAAACGCTCAACCGCGTCGGAGCAGTCTACGGCGTGTGGAGTTCGACGATGAACGACCAGGAATTTCAAAAGGTCGAGAGCGAGATGAGTCCGAAACTGGCTGCCTTTGCGGATAAAATTACTCAAAACGACGCGCTTTTCAAAAGAATCGAAGCGGTTTATAATTCGCCCGAAAAGGCGCGTTTAACGCCGGAACAGCAGCGTCTGACGTGGCTTTATTACACGAATTTCGTCCGCGCCGGAGCCAGACTCAAGTCCGCTGACAAAGCGCGTCTGTCAGAAATTAATCAGCAGCTTGCCGGACTTTTTACGCGCTTTAGCCAAAACCAACTCGCCGACGAAAGCGAGCGGTTTTTAGTATTGAAAAGCGACGCCGAACTCGCCGGACTTCCGCAATCTCTGCGCGACGCGGCGGCTCAATTAGCGGCGGCAAAGAAAATGCCGGGCGCGTGGATAATCAGCAATACCAGGTCTTCGATCGACCCGTTTTTAACTTACTCGGACAGACGCGATTTACGGGAAAAAGCGTGGAAAATGTTCGTCAATCGCGGCGATAACGGCGACGCGCACGACAACAACGCGATTGTGACGGAAATTTTGCAGCTTCGCGCCGAACGCGCCAAATTATTGGGTTTCCCGACGCACGCGCACTGGCGGCTTGACGACAAAATGGCGAAAACGCCCGAACGCGCGATGGAATTGATGGAAGCCGTCTGGAAGCCCGCCGTTGCCCGTGTCCGCGAAGAAGTCAAGGATATGCAGACGCTCGCCGACAAGGAAAAAGCGAACATCAAAATCGAGCCGTGGGATTATCGCTATTACGCCGAAAAAATCAGAAAAGAGCGTTACGATTTGGACGCGAACGAAGTCAAGCCTTATTTGCAGCTCGAAAAATTGCGCGAAGGAATGTTCTGGGTCGCGGGCGAACTTTTTAATTTTAACTTTACGCCGGTGACGAATGTTCCGGTTTATCACCCGGACGTTCGCGTCTGGGAAGTAAAGGACAAAACAACCGGCAAGCACGTCGGGTTGTGGTATTTCGACCCGTTCGCGCGTGAAGGCAAAAACTCCGGCGCGTGGATGAATGCTTATCGTAATCAGGAACGGGTGGACGGCAACATCACGACGATTGTCTCGAATAACGCGAATTTCGTGAAAGGCAAACCGGGCGAGCCGATACTGGTTTCGTGGGACGACGCGACGACGCTGTTTCACGAATTCGGTCACGCGCTGCACGGTCTTTCATCGAATGTAACTTACCCGTCGCTGTCGGGAACCTCGGTCGCCACCGATTACGTCGAATTTCCTTCGCAGCTTCTCGAACGCTGGGTTTCGACGCCGGAAGTTCTCCAAAAATTCGCCGTTCACTATCAAACCGGAAAACCGATTCCGCAAAGCCTCGTTGACCGAATCAACCGCGCCGCGACTTTTAATCAAGGTTTTCAGACGGTCGAATACTTAGCGAGCGCATTGGTCGATATGAAAATGCACCTTGCCGGTTCGCAGAAAATCGACCCGGACGCTTTCGAGCGTAAGACATTAGCAGAACTTGGAATGCCCGGCGAAATCGTAATGCGCCACCGCACGCCGCAGTTCGGTCACGTCTTTTCAGGCGACGGTTATTCGGCGGGTTATTACAGCTACATCTGGTCTGACGTGCTGTCCGCCGACGCTTACGGCGCGTTCACGGAAGCGGGCGGACCGTATGACAAAACCGTCGCCGCGCGTCTCCGTAAATATATCTTTTCAGTCGGCAACACGATTGACCCGGCTGACGCCTATCGCGCTTTTCGCGGACGAGACCCGAAAATCGAAGCCTTGATGCGTAAGCGCGGTTTTCCGGTGAGCGACTCGAAAGAAGGCACGGCTAAACCGGCAAAGGCGGCGTCTAAGAATCGTTAACGAAATCTGCGCGAATCGCCGTTTTAATCTGCGTGTTTATTTTTGGCGGAAGCGATGTTTCATAAGTCTATGACGTAGACAAGAAATGCGTCATAGATTATGAGACAGAGATTTAAGACGAAATAATAACCGATATAAGGCTATTTCCGAAGACTGACGAGGTGTAGCAAAAACGACCCTTTTTGCGACAAAAATTAAAAGCAAGATGAATCAGAAAGTAAAACTTAGAAAAACCGAAAAGTCTGATTTAGAACTTTTATTTCAATTTCAACTTGATAAAGAGGCTAATTACTTAGCGGCGTTTACTTCAAAAGACCCGACCGACAAAGAAGCCTATTTTGAAAAATTTACAAAACTTCTGAATGACCCGACAATAAATAACCAGACAATTTTAGTTGATGAAACTATTGTAGGTAGCATCGCCAAATTTGAAATGAAAGGTGACGCTGAAATTACCTACTGGATAGACAGAAACTTTTGGGGAAAAGGAATTGCGACCACCGCACTTGTAAACTTTCTGAGCATTGAAAACACGAGACCTATTTTTGGACGAGCTGCGTTTGACAATTTAGGTTCGCAGAAAGTTTTAGAAAAATGCGGGTTTGTAAAGATTGGCACGGACAAAGGTTTTGCAAATGCACGACAAAAAGAGATAGCAGAGTTTATTTACAAGCTGCCATAGGAATTGACAAAACGACGATTCGCCGACAAGTGTATCTGCAACAAGATTGAGACGGCATCTAAACTATTTTATAATCTGCGAATAAAAATCTAACGCATTATTTTTGTCATATAAACGCTCGGATACTGTTGTCGAATTCAAAAAAACCAATAAAAACGAAAATTGAATTTATG
>CAXSBF010000043.1:0-22987 GCA_964235785.1 uncultured Pyrinomonadaceae bacterium
AGGAGAAGACTCTATTTTTTCAAATATCTATAACTAGCAACTTAGGTTAGTTAGATAGTTACTTAGTTAGTTTGTAGCTACTTCGGTAGTTACTTTGTTAGTTAGATAGTTACTTAGTTAGTCCGCAACCCCAGCCATCATATTCCACTTCGAGAATTAAAATTTACCCCGCTTGGCTCGCCAAAATCTAGGCGGGCTTTTCTATTTACATACAAGAAAATTCTATCAATTCTTCTTGCTTGTCTGTTTTTCTACTATTGATTCACATTTTCTGTGTCGGGGTGAAACGTCTGCCAACTGTGCCAGAATTCTTGATAGGCATTAAGCCTCTTTAACACGGCTGTTCGTCCAAAAGATTTTCCATTTAAATCATAAACAGAGGAAGCAGAAATTAATTGATTGTTCTCAAATGTAAATGTTGTATTCTCGTCGGGACGCTCGAAGGCGAAGAAACTTTTGTCGTCATTTGCTAATACCAAGACGATGGGAATTCCCGCAACTTCATCGTTGATGATGCGTTCCGCTTTTAGTCTGTTCCAATCAAACGCCTTGGCGGATTTTCCGACGATAATTCCAACGATCCAGGATTTATCTTGCCAGGAAGCATTGTTTCTGCCGGTAAGTTCACCGCCTTGACCGTTTTCATACTCGGCGTAGCTTTGATATTTCGCCGCAGATTCCGCGTCAGCCTGCATTATTAAACTGTCGGGATGTAGCTCGACCCATTGCGAGAGCGTCGTCTGAGTCGAATCCATCTCGTGTAAGATGTGACCCTTAAGTTCGCCTTCGACGGCTTCGCCGTTTGCCTGGCGCCACCAACTGCCGGTTGCCGAATCCTCAATCATTGCGTTGAATCTGTCCATCCCGACTAATCGAAAAGTAGTCGGCTTGCCTTCGACCAGCGGCTCGAAAACTCTGCCTGTTCGACAGACCGTGCAATAAGTAACCAGAATCGGCTTGCCGCCGACTGTATCCTGCAATTTGTGATGATAAGCGATAAATTGAATCGGATAGGCTCTCGCTTCGCCGCCCTCGACGACGCCGATTATTTGTCGGTCTCGATTGACGGTATTTACAGCCGCGCTTTTCAAAATAATTTGACGCGGTTCGAGAAACATTCGGTCGGCGGAGAGTTGAAAATTAAATAGAAAGGAGATGAGTATCAGGGGAACTACGGCAAGCAGATGCCATTTTGAACTTCTAACGGCGGAAAACGCGCCGCGCAAAATCAGCAAACCGAAAACGACGCGAAAAACCCATCGCCAATTGTAAAGAAAATAAGCCGCGTCGAGGCTGTTAATACGCTGGCTGCCGGGAAAAGGCATAATGAAATAGACGTTGAGAACTTCATAAACAATCAGCGCCAAAACACTCAAATAAAATAGTTTTTTCATTGCTCCGGTTAGTTCTCGTCAACTTCATTCCAAGAAACATTTCGACATAATCCGATTATCTTAAATTGCTGCCGCCTTGTTTTAGCGTTATCAGCGCGTTAATTTTATCGACCGCAAATTTTTCCGTTTGTCCGTTTGCCCAAACGATTTCCAAGCGGTCTATTTTTGTCGCGTCACCGAGACCGGCGTGAATCGTCTGTTCGCTTTGTGAGGCGTAACTCGCGCCGCTCGTTAAATCGATACGCTGCCGAATTTTTCCGGTTGTCAGATAGACGATAGAACCGATTGCATCTTTTGGCGTTTTTTTCGACGAATCGCCGACTAATTTAATGGAAAGCCAATTATTTTTCGTGTCACTAACGTTTCGCAAAAGTCTGGGCGCGGAATCCATATTAGCGACCAGCACGTCGAGTCGTCCATCCCCGTCAAAATCAGCAACCGCTAAACCGCGGGCGCACATTGCCTCGCTGAGTCCGCTATTCGGCGCGGCGGCGACTCTCTCGAATCTGATTTGTTTGCCTGCCGATGCTTTCGTGTTTTTGAAAAGAAGCAATTGCTGCGCGAAGCTCGTTCCCCACTGAAAATTGTCAACCGTCGGATAAACGTGACCGTTGCCGACAACTACGTCCTTCCAGCCGTCGTTATCAAAATCCAGAAACGCCGTTCCCCAACCGAGAAACGGCGTGGTCGGCTCGCCGATTCCGGCTTGAAACGAAACGTCTGTAAAATTCGCGTCGCCGTCGTTACGATAAAGCGTGTTGGAATCGTCGGAAAAATTCGTGATATGAAAATCGACCAGTCCGTCATTGTCGTAATCGCCGACGGCGAGTCCCATTCCGGCTTGTTCGCGCCCGTTTTCGTTTAGAGCGATGCCCGACGGATAACCTGTTTCTTCAAACGTCCCGTCTTTTCGATTGATGTAAAGCTGCTTCGGCGTCGAATCGTTGACGACAACCAAGTCGAGCCAACCGTCGTTATTCACGTCAACAAACACAGATGAAAACCCGTAACAATTGCCTTCGTCTTTGACGCCTGCTTTGTCGCTGACATCTTCAAACATACCGTCCGGCTTTTGATGAAAAAGTCTATCTTTACCGCCTTTTAAACCTCTGGGACCGCACATCACGGGCTGACCGCGAAACTGGCAGAAATTTCTGCCGCCGGTCGTTCCTTTGCCGACATCCGCCGGGCTGGCGGGAAGATTCTTCAAATCGTAATCGAGATATTGCGGAACGAAAACGTCAAGCCGCCCGTCGCGGTCGTAATCGCCGAAGGTCGCGCCCGTCGACCAGCCTTTGACATCTAAATTTACTTTCGGCGCAGCGTCCGTAAAAGTTCCGTTGCCGTTGTTTCGATAAAGGCGCGAGGTTCCGTAATTGCTCACGAATAAATCGGCGAAACCGTCGTTGTCATAATCGCCGACCGCGACGCCCATTCCCCAACGCTCGTTTACCACGCCTGCTTTGTCAGTGACATCTTCAAATTTCCAATCGCCGAGATTATGATAGAGAGCGGATTTCACGGGCTTTTCCCTGCCGAGTTCGGCATTGATGGTCGAACCGTTTAATAGATAAACGTCCGGCTTACCGTCATTGTCATAATCGAAAACGGCGACCGTGCAGGCGGTTGTCTCGACGATATAATTTTTTTCCTTGCCGCCGGATAGACAGTTGAAATTTTTCAGCGCGGTATTTGCCGTTACGTCTTCAAAAACTCTTGCGGCTTTTTCGTCAACAATTCCGGCAGTGCGACGCGATGTATAAACTTTCGCTTCGCCCGTCGAAACGCCGTTTTGTTCTGTTTGCGTAAAAACGGAAACAGTCGAAATCGAAATAAAAATTGCAGAAAATAAAAGCTTTTTCATTGTAAATCTTCCTGCGTTTCAACTACAGTTTCCGAACATACGCCGCC
This sequence comes from uncultured Pyrinomonadaceae bacterium, assembly GCA_964235785.1. Taxonomy (GTDB): domain Bacteria; phylum Acidobacteriota; class Blastocatellia; order Pyrinomonadales; family Pyrinomonadaceae. Next base: position 3,306 of record CAXSBF010000043.1, read on the forward strand.
AGGCTCGAAATTTGTTTTTTAGAAAGTTTTTTGCCGAACGCGGGCATTTCGTCTGCGCCATTGGTTATGATTCGGGCGACTTTTCCCGCGCTCATTCGTCGTCCGCTAATGGTTAAATCCGGCACGTCGAGTTTTTGTCCGACTTCGGTTTGACCTGCGCCGTCCGCGCCGTGACACCTGGCGCAGTTGCGAATATAGAGGTCTTTCGGTGCGGTCGCGCCGGTGTTTTTAACCGCTGAGTTTGCCGCGTTAAAATTTGCCTTCGTGCCGATTGTCAAGACAAACACACCGAACCCGGCAAAAATTAAAACTAAAATCGTCTTCAAAATTGTCTGCATCTTTTTCTTGATTTTTAAGCTGAAATTACTGATTGAAAAATATAATTCTTCACGCCTTTGACGCGCAAAGCGATTTGAGTTTATTTTAAAACCGCTAAATAATTCGTTTTCTCCCAACCGAGACTAAACAGTCTCAAATCGTGCGTGTGAAAAGGCAGCGATTCATTGCCGATATTTTGATTGGCTTGCAAAAAATTGCTCGCTATATTCGTCACGCCCGGGTCATCCTTCAAATCCTTAAAAATCGCGGCTTCTTTTTTCGCTTCTTCGTGCCGTCCGAGCTTTTGGTAGATAATCATCAAATTGTAATGCGCTCCGACATCTTCCGGGTCGATCGCCAGAACTTGCGCGTAATAATTTTCGGCGACGGCGAGTTGGTTTTTTCGCTCTTCCGGCGCAACCGTTTCGCTTTTAATTTTTGCCAGCTCGCCGAGTTGTTGCAGCGTCAGACGGTCGCGCGGGTAAGTTTCAAGAACTTTTTTGAATTCGGCTTCGGCTTTATCGAGACGGCTCTGCACGCGGTCGATTCTGCCGAGTTGGAAAAGGGCGCGAAGATTTTTCTCGTCAATTTCGAGAGCTTTTCCGACGAGTTTTTCAGCTTCTTTCCAACCGCCCATCTCCACCAGCGCCAGAGCCTTGTTTGTAAAGGCAAACGGTTTGTAATCTTTGACGTTCGCATCGATTACTTCGTCGAAAGCGTCGGCAGCTTGCGGAAACTGCCTTTGGTCGAGCAGCGCGATGCCGTAATTGTTCCAGCGTCTCCAATCGGGCATTGCCTTCGGGTCAACGGCTTGCGCTTTGTTTTCCGCGCCGATGCTGAAAATTCTTTCGGATTTTGCCATCGTTACAATCGGCAAGTCGGGATTTTTGCTCAAAACGTAATCGCTGAAAACGCGCGTGAAACGGCGATAGTTTAACTTCGCGGTTAATTTTATTTGACTGCCGATGTTTTCGGGAATCGTAAATTTATAACGCGCCAAATCCGAGCGTCCCGATTGGATTTGACCGTTTTGCGCGACGGTTTTCGTTTTCCAGATAAAATGCAAATCATTTATCGAGCCGTCTTCCTTGACGATAAAAGTTTTGTAAGTGTGAGCGCGTTCGTCCAGATAACCGTCGGGTTTGATAAAACCCGATTTATACAAAACTTTGTCGCTTGCGTCGGAAACGGTAAATTCGACATAAGCCTCATAGAAATCGCGCAATTCCGGCGGAAAACTATGACCGATATTTTTGTTCGTAACGACGACATCGGCGGTCAGCGTGTCGCCCGCTTCGATTTTGAAATCTTTGTGATTGACCGGCGCGATGAGCTTTTCTTTTTTTGAGTCCGGTTTCTGACGGGACACGGCGAAAATATCCACGCCCATTTTATCGTCCTGTAGATTTTTGACGACTTCGGCAAGCTGGTCTTTATAACCGTAGACGGCAGGAATCGCCGTATTTGCCGCCGCCCAGCGATGCGAGCGAATCATTCCGTCTTTTGCTGAAATGTCGAATTTTTTCGTCGGCTCGTCAATCATATGACACGAATTGCACGTTTCCTTAGTGCGAACATAAAAGGGATGCGGCGATTCTTTCGAGAAAGAAGACATCTGCAATTCGTCGCCGACGGCGAAGGCGCGCAGGAATTTATAATCGTTGAGTTCGTGCGGAACTTGTGATTTATGACACGAAGCGCAAAATTCGGGTTTTTTGATAATGTCGCGCATCATCGCGCGTTTGTGGTCTTCGACATTGTTGAGAATGTCCTGGTCGGTGGCGTCAATGATTTTCGTGCCGTCCGGCTTTTGCAGCAGCGCGGGCTGCCCCATCGTATAGCCGCCGACGCCGCGCAAATTAACCGATTCAATCGAATGACAGACGATGCACGAAACGCCGTCTTCGTCGAACGGGCGATTTTTGAATTGCGGTTTATCGGTCAACGCGCCCGAAAAAAGCGCGGCTGGGTTATGACAAGATTCACAGTGGCGCGTAAAAGCAATATCTTTTTGCTTGATTAAATCTTTGACGTTCTTTTGGTAAAAAGGCTCGCGGAAAGCGTTGGCGTGTGCCGACTCGCGCCACTGCGGGTGCATATCCGTGTGACAGGTCGCGCAGCGTGTCGACGAGAGAAAATTTTCGCCCGCGATAAAATTTCCGTCGAAAGTATTGGCGTTGGAAGGCACAAAGGGCTTGCCCGCGCCAAAACGGAAATCATATGTTTCCGAAATCCATTTCTGATATTCTGCGGGCGTCATTTTACTGCTTTTGACAATAAATTTTCCGCCGACGAACGAAACGCCCAAAACCGCCCAAAAGGAGAAAACTAAAATTTTTACAGTTCGTTTGTTCATCAGCCTTTAATAAACAATTCAAGTTCGCATTTATCGCTATGGAATGCCGCCGAGAAATTTGCAGTTGAAATTATTACAGATTTGAAAATTTTTGACGCCGATAAATTTTAATCGGGCAGTTTTCAAGAAGCAAGCCGAAATTACTTTAAGGAAAGTTCTCCGAAATTATTTTTTCTTTCGCCGGGTTAAAATTTTCTGCCGATAATCCAATTTTCTCAGATGAAAATACTCGCCTTTTCGGTTTAATAAACTTACTAAATTTATTTCTCTATTTCAAAGTTTTCTTCTTTGTTTTCGTTGACAGATTAAAAAGTTGTAACTAACATATAAACACTTAGTTAAACGCTTACGCAAACGATTAACCGAATAACGCGAAGATTTTTGATGATTTGGTTGAAAGACGGGTTGGCATTTTGCAGTAAATCTATTGCAAAAAGCGTTCGGGTTTAACATTCCTACTACAATTGATTTTTGCTAAGGAGTTGAATATGAAGTCGTTAAAGCTGTTCGCCGCACTACTTTTTTTATTGACCTTCGGAATCGGAATCGTTCCGGCTCAGAGCGATCGCGGAACGGTTCGCGGAACAATCACTGACCCGAACGAAGCGGTAGTCGCCGGCGCAAAAATTGTCCTGACCAGTATCGACAGCAACGAAACACGAGAAGCGACCAGCACCGACGACGGCATTTTCGTTTTCCCGGAAATCAAAGCCGGTCTCTACCGAATGAGTGTCGAGGCGAGCGGCTTTAAGCGAACCTCCGTCGACAATATCAAAGTCGACGTGCAGGGCATTCAATCGCTGACGGTTAAACTCGAAATCGGCGAACTCAGCGGCAACGTCGTTAATGTCAATGCCGAAGCCGTCTCCATCAACAGCGACACGCCGGTCAGACAAACGACCGTAACCGAGCGCCAGGTCAGAGAATTGCCGCTGCAAGTTTCCAGCGAAGCCGGCGGACGAACTCCGCTCGCCTTTATTTTTCTCGACAGCAACGTCGGCGCGACAGACCAGAGCGGCAACACCAATTCTTCGCGCTTCAAAGTCAGCGGCGGGCAAGGCTCGGGAACGGAAATCTTGATTGACGGGGCAAGCACGCGCCGCACGCAAAACGGGACTTTTTTCACCGAAGTCGCGCCCGGTCCCAACGCTTACCAGGAATTTACGATTTCAACAAATTCATACTCGGCGGAATTCGGCAACTCCTCCGGCGGCATTATCAACTTCACCTTAAAATCGGGAACAAATCAATTTCACGGTGAAGCCTATGATTTAGTGCGTAATGAGATTTTGAACGCCAACTCGATTTACAATATCGGCAGAGGTTTCGAGCGCAACCGCGATAATGAAAACAATTACGGTTTTAACGTCGGCGGTCCGCTTTACGTTCCGAACTTCGGCGAAGGCACGCCCGGCGGTATCTTTCGCAGTTTGAAGGATAGAGCCTTTTTCTTTTTTAACTACGAAGGCTATCGTTTTATCCAGGGCACCAGCGCGCTCGAAACGGTTCCGACGGCGAGGATGAGAACCGGCGATTTCGGCGAGCTGCTGACCGACCCGTATATTCGCAATTTTCGTAACAATCAGGGAAATCTCGTCTTTCCGACCGGAATTCAGATTTACGACCCGCGCCTGCCTTCAAACGTTCGGACGGCAATCCCCGGCAACCGCCTTGATTTAATTACCAATACGATTTTAGTTCCGGGAAATGATTGCGGCGCGTGTGTGTTTGCCCGACCTTTGATTGACCCGGCTGGTCTGGCGATTCTTCAGTTTTATCCGCTGCCGAATCGTCCGGGCGTTCACGAAAATTATGCCAGCTCAATTTCAGTTCCGCGGACGTCGAACCAATTTCAAATCAAAACCGATTTTACCTTAACCGAAAAACAGCATTTAACCTTTAGCTTTTCGTATCGCAAGAACAAACGGCTGGTTGGCGACCCGGTGCTTCCGCTTCCCTATGTGCAGGCTTTCGGTCCGTTCGACCAAAATTTCAAATCCTACATCGGAAGAATCCAGCACGATTACACCATTACATCGAATTTGCTTAACCATTTGAATATCGGCTATACATTTTACGATACGGGGAACACGAATACGACTCTCGGATTCGATACGTCTTCGCTCGGTATTCCGCGCACCGCAACTTCAAATGCTTCGTTTCCGCTGATTGACTTTGTCGGCGATGCGAATGACCGCAACAGTCCGCGTTACACGACCGACATCGGTTCGACCGATTTTTCCGACCATCTGCGCGACGCCGCACTCGAAATCAGCGATTTCGTTACATATGTTCGCGGCAGACAAACCTTTAAAGTCGGCGCGTCGATACGCACCACGCAATTTAACACCCAACAGCTTATTCATCCGGGCGGACGATTTGGTTTTCTTAACGACCAAACCGCGTCCGATGCCGACCCGAACGGCGGTTCCGAGCTTGCCGGTTTGATAACCGGCGCGACGGAATGGTCTTTTGTCGGAAACGACACGGTTGACCCGGCGTTCCGTCAATTGTCGCAAAGCTATTTTGCCCAGGACGATATTAAAATCAGCCAAAAATTAACGCTTAACGTCGGTCTCCGCTACGATTTACCGGGACAGAGAGTCGAAGCCCGCGACCTGTATCGCTCATTTGACCCGGACGCGATTAATCCGGTTATCGGCAGAAAAGGCGCGCTTGCCGGAGCAGCCGGTCAGGGCGGCGTGAAAGCCGAGTTTCGTTCTTTAGCGCCGGAAGACAAAACGAATATCGGTCCGCGTCTCGGCGCGGCTTACGCTCTGAACAGCAAAACCGTGATCCGCGGCGGAATCGGGCTTTATTACGCGCCGATTCTTTACGGAACGGGCGGCAACGGCAGCATCAAAACCGGCACAATCGGCTATAACAATGACGACATCAATCCGAGACCGAACGGGCGCAACACTCCGGGAAATCAATTCCTGTCAACTTACAGAAGTTTGAACAGCTATCCGGGAATCGACGTTTCGGGAACAAGCCAATTTATCGGCGCTCTCGCGCAGGCAATTCCATATTTTGACAAAGATTTCAAAACCGGACGGACGCTGCAATACACCATTGACGTTCAACGCGAACTGCCGTTCAGATTTGTCGCGTCGGTCGGCTATATCGGACACCGCGCCGACCGTCTGCGCTCGAACTTCGGTCGGCTAAATGCGCTTCCGCTCAATTATTTGCGGCTCGGCAATGAAATTCTGAGAACCAACGTCAGCGCGCTTACGGCTCCGCAGCGAACTTATGCCGCCAGTCTGGGCATTCCTCTTCCGGCAAACGGTAACGCCGTCTATACCGGATTCGACGGCACGGTCGCGCAAGCCCTGAGACCGTTTCCGCAATACGGGCGGATTGAAAATTTCCTGGAAAGCCAGGGGGAAAGCACTTACAACGCGCTGCAAGCAAAACTCGACCGCCGTTTTGCGCAGGGCATTCAATTCGGTTTGTCCTACACGTTCTCGAAACTCGTAACCAACGCTTCGGAAGATATTCTCGGCGGTTCGGCAATCGACGCGGTCGTTCAAAATCCGTTTGACCGCAAAGCTCTGAAAACCGTTTCTCCGACCAATTCGCCGCATATCTTCGTTGCCAATTTCCTGGCGGAATTGCCGTTTGGCAAAGGCAAGAGATTTTTGAATAACAACAGCTTCGTCAATGCCATCTTCGGCGGTTTCCAGGTATCCGGAATCTTTCGCTACCAAGCCGGACTTCCGCTCGTCTTTTCACTGCCGGCGCGGACGGTTGACGGTTCAAACAACGGCGATGATTTCTTAGATTTAGCCGGTTATTACGGCAACCTGCGCCCGAATTTGACCGGACAGCCTCTCTTGCTTTCGCAGCAAACTCAATTTGCCGTCGGTCAGTTTAGTGTTTTGAACAGCGCCGCTTTTGCCGCGCCGCCCAGTTTCTCGACCAATGCTCCGGCATTTTTAGTCAACGGCGCGGTTAATCCGGCTTATACAGCTTATTACGCCGACCCGAACCGATTCTTCGGCACTGCGCCGTTAGTCAATACTGACATTCGTTCAGACCCGTTCTTCTCAGAAAATATAAACATCTTGAAGAAAACCCGTCTGACCGAAACGGTTACTTTTGAAATCGGGGCGGAATTTTTCAATCTTTTCAACCGCGTTCGCTATCTGCAGCCGAATACGGATTTGGGAAGAGCGCGACTCAACGGAACGTTTGAAAACGGACAATTCGGCGTTATCGGCGCAGTCGACGCGCCGCGCGTTATCCAGTTGCGGGGCAGAATTATTTTCTAAACTTGATTTTACCCGAAAGATAAAATGCGTGAGAATGTGTCTGAAAATCGCATTCCCACGCATTTTCGATTAAATGGTTTTGATAAGGACAAAACGATGCTTTGGCGACAAAACAATTCGTTTGAGCGGTTGATTTCGGCGACGTTTTTAATCGTCGTCAGTTTGTTTGCCGCCGCCGCCCAGACTCCGCGCAATCAGGCTGCAATCGTTTACCAGTCAATTTCGCAGAACCTCGATGCCGCGGCGCAAGCGTTGCGAAGCGAAGATTTCACCAAAGCCGACCTTCTTCTTAAAAAAATTATCGCGGCTGAACCGAAAAACGTTGCGGCGCAGACTTTAGCAGGCATCGTCGCCGACCGGCAAAACGATTTACAATCGGCGGAAAAGCATTTTGCGATTGCAGCCGGATTGCAGCCGAACTCGCCGGAGACGCGCAACAATTACGGCGCGATTTTATTTCGGCGCGGACTGGCGAATGAAGCGGCAAAAGAATTTGAAGCCTCGCTCAGAGCCAATCCGAACCAGCCGAGCGCCCAAACGAATCTCGCGCAGATTTATTTTGCCCGCGCGACTCCGACAGATTTGCAGACGGCGCGACGATTGTTTGAAAAGGTTTTCTCCGCCGCGCCCGACGTCGAGGTCGCCCGCGCTCTGGTCGTTATTGCTTTGCGTCTAAACGAAAAGGAACGCGCCGCGCGAGATTTTCGCCAATACGCGGCTTTAGCCGGAGCTGTAACTCTGCCCGCAAAGGCGCGAATCGAACTCGGCGCGTCGCTGCTGGAAAACAATTTATATTCCGAAGCCGCAAGCGAACTCGAAACTGCCGTCGCAGCCGAGCCGAACAATGTCGGCGCAATTATTTTATTATCGCGTGCTTTTCTCGGACAAAAAAATATCAAATCCGCCGGAAGAACGCTCGAAACGGTGGTCGCGCGCGGCGTTGACGATGCAAAAATTTACGCCGCGCTTGCCGACGTTTATCAAGCGGGCGGTTATTTTGAAAACGCGATTCCAGCGATGCGGCTGGCGGTCGAGCGCGAACCACGCAACGAACAATATCGTTATCGCTACGGAATGCTGCTGATTGACACGAAAGCTCCGACGGCGGCGGTGATTCGTTTACAGGAAGCCGTTATAGAATTTCCGCGCTCGGCTCGGATGTGGCTCGGTTTGGGCATCGCGCAATTTTACACCAGCGAATTGATTGACGCCCGGCAAAGCCTGGGAAAGGCATTGGAGTTTAATCCGCGACTGGTTCCGGCATTTGCTTATCTTGCCGCAATTAATAATATCGACGGACAATCAGCCGCCGCTGCCGCAAATTACGAACGCGCCCTGGCGATTGATGAGAAAAGCGCGGTTTTGCATTTTTTGCTGGCTGATACAATGCTAAAAGATGCAACGGCTGACACTCAAAAAATTGAGAAACATCTAAAACGCGCCATTGAACTCGACGGGCAAATTGCCGCCGCGCATTTGGCTCTCGGCAGAGTTTACGCCCGGGAAAAGCGTTTTGCCGAAGCCGCCGCCGCGTTTGAAAAAACCGTCGCGCTCGAACCGAATCAAGCCGAAGCATTTTATCAACTCGGACAAATCTACGGACGGCTAAAGCGAACCGTCGAATCGCGGACGGCGTTGGAAAGATTCAAGAAATTGAGCGAGATGGAAAAAACGCAGACGAAAACCGAATACAGTGAACTCGTCCGCCGATTGGCAAACGTCAAATTTTAATTTTCTAAATTTTTAAGAAAGATTTAAGGGGAAATGCGATGAAAAAATTAGTATTTTTATTATTCGGAGCAATCTTTTTTTGTGCCGTAACGACGGCGACAATTCGCGCTCAAGAAACAGCGAACCCGGCGCAATCAAAGCAAGCCGCGCCTCAGTTCGTCGAGTGGAGCGACGGTTTTTCGGGCGAAAAGCTCGACGAAACGAAGTGGGAAAAATTTACGTTTGAAGGCGCGAGCGGCGGAAAGCTCGAAGTCAAAGACGGCGAGGTTAGAATTCGTTCGACCGCCGGAACACGCGCCGGGATTCGCACCAAAGACGCTTTTTCAAGCGACATTTTCGCCGTCGAAGCGAGAATTGCGAAAGTCAACGCCGGACTTCCCGAACAAGGCTCGGACAAATTGCCGCTCGGTTTCGGAACTTTGACCATTTTATTCGATGGTTCGGGACGCAATCGAATCGAATGGATTTTGACGAGCGAAGGAACGTTTCAAGCGTGGTCGGTCATCGACGGGCGCGGCGAGCGGCTTGACAACAAAAAACTCGGAACGAAAATGAAAAATCTGGTTCTGATGATTGTCCGCAAAGGCGACGAGTTCAGTTTTTACATCAACGACCCGAAAGGCAAGCCGCAGGACGCGCAGCTCGGTCTGAAAACGACGATAAAAAATCTGCCGAAATCGTTCCGCGTGATGCTTTACGGTTACGGCACGTCGGAGAACAATTGGGACGAAGTGCGAATCACCGCTCCAAAATCAAATTAATTTTAGGGCGTATTTAATCACAACTGTTTGACGGATTATCGGCACGATTGGTTTTTGTTCAAGACTTTTCAATGTTTCAGAAAAACAAATATCGAATTTTAGTTTTATTTATTGCGGCTTGGCTGTTGAATACGGCATTCGTTTCAGCGCAGTTCCCGATTGGACTGAACCGCAAAATCGCGCTTTATCAAAATCCGGTTTTCGATTTCGATTTTCCCGACCCGTCAGTCATTCGCGCATCCGACGGTTATTTTTACGCTTACGCGACGCAATCGGTCGTCAGCGGCGCGTGGCAAAATATCCAAACCGCGCGTTCGACTGATCTGGTTCACTGGGAACGCCTTGCGGACGCTTTGCCGGTAAAACCTTCGTGGGCGAATCAAACGCAGAATTTTTGGGCGCCGCACGTTATTTTTGCCGACGGCAAATACATTATGTATTATTCGGCTGACCCGAACGCGCAAACGGGACTTTGTTTAGCGATTTCGACGGCAACCAATCCGGCAGGACCTTTTACGGACAAAGGCACGCCGCTAAAATGCGGTTCGGGCTTTGTCAACATTGACCCGATGGCTTACGACGATCCGAACACAGGCAAACATCTGCTTTATTGGGGTAGCGGTTTCGAGCCGATAAAAGTTCAGGAACTCGCCGCCGACCGGATGAGTTTTGCCGCGAATTCGCCGCCCGTGAATTTAATTTTTCCCGTTAGCGATTCAAATCCGGCGAATTACCGCAATCTGGTCGAAGGCGCGTGGCTAAATTACCGCAACGGTTATTATTATTTGTTCTTTTCCGGCGACGACTGCTGCAATAGCGCGCACTATGCAATATTAGTGGCGCGTTCGAGAAGCGCGACCGGACCTTTTGAAGTGTTGCCGGAAAACAACGGCGTAATCGTTAAGGGAAACGACAAATGGCTCGGACCCGGACACAATTCCGTTATCAGAGACGATAAATCGGGAGACTGGCTGGTTTATCACGCTTATCACCCGAATGACCGAAATCGCGGGCGCGTAATGCTGATAAATCGCCTTATCTACAGCGACGACGGTTGGGTGAGAGCCGAGCCTGGCGCGCCGACGCAGGAAATTAGAACTGCTCCGTATATTAATCGGCGCAGCCAATAATTTCCGTAATTTTGTGAAAACAAATACTACAGACCTGCAATAGAAAGATTTTTGAAATAAAATTAAAATAAAACCGGAAGATAGACATTTCGATGAGCAGCATCAAGGACATCGCCAGTGAAGCCGGCGTTTCGACCGCGACGGTTTCGCACGTCATCAATAAAACCCGATTCGTTTCTGACGAAGTAAAGTCGCGTGTTTTGAATGCCATCGAACTGCATAATTATTATCCGAACGCGCACGCCAGAAGTCTGGCTTCGGGCAGCAGCAGGACTCTGGGTTTGATTATTTCGGACATCGCCAATCCGTTTTTCCCCGAACTCGTCAAATCAATCGAAGCGGCGGCGTTCGAGCAGGATTACGACGTAGTTCTGTCGAATACGAATTATGAAGCCGAGCGAGCGGCGCATTACGTTCGTCGGTTTATCGAGCGAAAAGTCGCCGGTGTCGCGCTGATGACCTCTGAGATGGATAAATGTTTGATTGAAGAATTGGCGCGTCACGAAGTTTCAGTCGTGTTTTTGGATTCGGGCGAAACCGGCTTGCATATGAGCAATTTGCGCGTCCGCTACGACGAAGGAATCAAGCAGGCAATTTTGCATCTGGTCGAATTCGGTCATCGCAGCGTCGCCTTTATCAGCGGACCGCCGCATCTGCACTCCGCAAAGCGCCGGCTCGAAGCGTTTCGTCAAACGATGCGTTGTGTTTTGCCGGACGCGCCGGAACAGATTTTTCAGGGCGATTTCAAAATCGAAGGCGGCACGCGAGCGGCAGCAGAAATTTTAGCCGTCGCCGAAATGCCGACCGCCGTTATTGCCGCCAATGATTTAATGGCGTTTGGCGCAATCAGCGAATTCCGCCGAGCCGGATTAAACGTGCCTGACGACATTTCGGTTGTCGGCTTTGACGACATCACGTTTTCTTCGTTTATTGAACCGTCGCTGACGACGGTAAATATACCGCGCAGCGAACTCGGGAAACTGGCGGTCGAAGCATTGATAACGACGCTTGCCAATCCGACGCAGCACGGAGTCGAATTTGAAATACCGACACAGCTTGTCGTTAGAAATTCGACAGCGACGGTGCGAACCGAAAGCGGCAAAAGTAAAAAGATTAAAATTCAGAGAGGCTGAAATTGTGTTGAAAAAACAAAATCTACATTTCGGAAAAATCGGCATTTTATTGATTGTTCTAATTTGCTTCGCCACGCAAGTTTTCGCGCAAAAAGGCGCGACCTACAGAAATCCGGTGCAGGTGGGCGATTTTCCCGATCCGTCTGTGATTCGTGTCGGCAAGGATTTTTACGCGACTGCAACGTCTTCCGAATGGTCGCCTGAATTTCCGATTTTGCATTCGCGCGACCTTGTTAATTGGGAAATCGTCGGCGATGTTTTCCCCAAAAGACCGGAATGGTCGAACGGCAATTATTGGGCGCCGGAAATCTGGCAGGACGGCGGCAAGTTTTACGTCTTTTACGTCGCGCATAAAATCGGCGGCTCGCTCTGCATTGCCGCCGCGACGGCTGACAAACCAACCGGACCTTTTACAGACCACGGCGCGCTGGCATGTCAGGACGCCGGTTCGATTGACGCTTTTCCGATTCGTGATGAAAACGGAAAACTCTTCGTCGTCTGGAAGGAAGACGGCAACAGCGTCAATAAACCGACACCGATTTGGGCGCAGGAATTGAACACTAAAAGTTGGAAACTCGTCGGCGAACGGCGCGAGATTTTGCGAAACGACCCGGAAACCTGGGAAGGAAACCTCGTCGAAGGTCCGTTTATAATGCGAAAGGGAAATTATTTTTACCTGTTTTATTCGGGCAATGCCTGCTGCGGGCGCGGCTGCAATTATGCGATGGGCGTAGCGAGGTCGAAAACGCTTTTGGGCGAGTGGGAAAAATACTCTGAAAATCCAATCTTAAAGGGCAATGAAAATTTTAATTGTCCCGGTCACGGCTCGGCGGTTACGACCGAAGACGGGCGGACATTTATGCTGTATCACGCTTACGACCCGAAAGACACAAACTATGTCGGCAGACAAGCGCTGCTCGACGAAGTGAATTGGACGAGAGACGGCTGGGCGACAATTAATAACGGCAAGGGCGCGAGCAAACAAGCCGCCGCGCCGCTCGGCGTTGCCGAACGCGAAGAAGAATATAAATTTTTTGACGATTTTATCTCGCCGACTTTGCGTTTCGGCTGGCAATGGCAGCAAAATAACGTGCCGAATTATCGCATCAGCAACGGATTTTTAGAATTGTCGCCGAATGCCGCTCAGTTAGCCAATCCGATTGGCGCGATTATGGGTTTTTGGACGACGGTCGGAAGTTATACGGCGACGACACAAGTTGATGCAGGCAGTTTGAAAAACGGCGCGATTGCCGGAATCGCAGCTTACGGCGACGCCGAAAACGCGCTGGGTTTCGGCGTGCAAAACGGCAAAATTGTCGTTTGGCGGCGCGAAAGAAATAATCATCGCACGCTTTCTGCGACAAACGCGCCGACAGGAAATCAAATTTATCTGCGAATGACGGCAAGGGACGGAATTTTCTACAGTTTTGCGACGAGTAAAGACGGCAAATCTTTTCAAAACGTCGGCAATGAGCAGAACGGCGATTATCTGCCGCCGTGGGACCGAGGCGTCAGAGTCGCGTTGACGGCGGGTGGAGCGGAAAACACCAAAGCGCGTTTCGGATTCCTGCGAATCGAACCAAACAAATAAAAAATAAAAATTTTAAACAAGTATTCTCGGAGTGATAACTACTATGAATTTTTCAATAAAAAATCGAAGCGTTTTAATTTTAGCCGTAATTTTAGCCGTCGCGCTCGGCGGCTGTAACCGGAAACCGGCGGGCAGCACAACGGCGGGCGAAAACGGCGGAACGACGGGCAGCAGCAAAAAAACCGTCGCCTTCGCGCAGATGGAAAACACCGGACCGTGGCGTATCGCAGAAAGCAACAGTATGAAAGCGGAAGCCGCCAAACGCGCTGCAAATTACGATTTGGCATACACCGACGCGCAGGGACAAACCGCCAAGCAAGTTTCGGACGTGGAAGATTTGATTGCCAAAAAAGTTTCGGCTATTTTCCTCGCGCCGCGCGAAGCCGAAGGTTTTTCCTCGACTTTCCAAGCGGCTAAAGCGGCAAAAATTCCAGTAATTTTGATTGACCGCGAAGCTACGGGAACAGCCGGAACGGATTTTGTAACCGTTATCAAATCCGATTTTGTCAAAGAAGGACAACGCGCCGGCGAATGGCTGGCGAAAAACACGAACGGCAAAGCCGGCATCGTCGAACTGAAAGGCACGACCGGCTCGTCGGTTGCCAACGACCGCAGTAAAGGTTTTATGGACGAAATTGCGAAAAACCCGGAGATGAAAATTATTGCTTCGCAGGATGGAAACTTTACCCGCGCCGAAGGTCAAAAGGTAATGGAAAACATTATTCAGGCGAAAGGCAAAACCATCACCGCCGTCTACGCGCACAACGATGAAATGGCTCTGGGCGCGATTGCCGCCTTGAAAGCCGCCAATATGAATCCCGGCAAGGACGTGATAGTCGTTTCGGTTGACGGGCAAAAATCGGCTTTGCAGGCGATTATCGCCGGAGAGATGAACGCGACGGTCGAATGCAATCCGCGCTTCGGTCCGATTGCCTTCGACACTTTGGAAAAATATCTCAAAGGCGAACAGCTGCCCGCGCAAATCATCAACGAAGACCGATTTTTTGACGCTTCAAACGCAGCGCAGTTTGTGAACGAAGCATACTAAAATAGTTGATAACTGATAACTGATAACTGATAGTGTAAAACAATTCTTAAATTATCAGTTGTCAGTTATCAACTATCAGTTAAAAGAAATGGCTTGGATAAAAACAGTTCGGCTTGCCGAAGCGGATGAGAAATTGAGAAACGCGCTCGAAAGCCAGCGTTCGATGTATCCGGTTGAATACGCAACGCCCGCGCCGGGAGCGAGCGCGACCGACGAATCGATTATCGAATCGCACACATTGATTCCCGACGCGCTTTATCACGCGTTTTCGACTTTCGGTGTGTTGCTTTCGCCGGGCTTGCCGCTCGAAAGACGGCAGCACGAGATGATTGCGACAATGGTTTCGGTCGTCAATCGCTGTCATTACTGACTGGTTTCTCACGCGGAGTTTCTGCGTCGGGTAACTTTGGATGACGAACTGATTGCGGCGCTCAAAGCCGATTACAAAACCGCGCCGATTACCGAAGCCGAACGCGCGATGCTTGATTACGTTGTGCAATTGACGAAAGACGCGACTGCGATTACTCCGGAATATCACGAAAAGATGCGATCCGTTGGTTTTGATGATAAGGCGATTTTGCAGATTACACTGATTGCTTCGTGGTTTAATTACATCAATCGTGTTGCCGACGCGCTGGGCGTCGGACGCGATTAAAATAGTGCTAAGTGGTGAACGGCGAGTGAATAGTTTTTAATTCTTCGATTTGCCACTTACTACTTACCATTTACCACTTTATGAAAAACGAACCGCTTTTGCGGATGCAAAATATCAGAAAGGTTTTCTCCGGCGTGGTCGCGCTCGACGATGTGAATTTTACGCTCGAGCGCGGCGAAGTTCACTCGCTGGTCGGCGAAAACGGCGCGGGCAAATCGACGCTTATCAAAGTGATGACCGGCGCGTATAACCGCGACGGCGGCGAAATGTTTTTTGAAGGCGCGGCTGTAAATTTCCGCACGCCGCAGGACGCCCAACGCGCCGGAGTCGTCGCCGTTTATCAGGAAGTTAATCTTTTGATGTTTCGCACCGTCGCCGAAAACATTTTTCTCGGACGCGAACCGCGCCGCATTGGTTTGATTGATTGGGCAAAGATGAATCGTGAGGCAGGCGAGGTTTTGCAAAACCTGGGTTTGCAGATTGACCCGAAAGCCGTTTTGGGAAGTCTTAATATCGCTTCGCGGCAGATGATTGCGATTGCGCGGGGCGTTTCTCTAGGCGCGAAAATTCTGGTTCTCGATGAGCCGACGAGTTCTTTGACCGAGCGCGAGGTCGGGCTTTTATATGACGTAATTCGGCGTTTGAAAGCGCAGGGAACGGGCATCGTTTATATCTCGCATCGTTTTGACGAGCTTTATGCCGTGTGTGACAAAGTTACGGTTTTGCGCGACGGAAAATTCATTGCGACGCGCGACCTTGCGGGACTCGAAAGGATTGATCTTGTTTGTCTGATGCTTGGCAAAAAGCGCGAAGATTTGGAGAAAAAAGGCGCGACCGCTTTCGGCGAGCATCACGAAGCGCAAGCTGCCGAACCGCTTTTGCAGACGGAAAACCTAACGCGCGGGCGACGGCTTAAAAATGTTTCTCTGACAGCCGGACGCGGTGAAATTTTAGGAATGGCTGGCTTGCTCGGAAGCGGCAGAACCGAAGTTGCGCGAGCGGTTTTTGGCGCGGACGCGGTTGACGAAGGCAAAATTACTTTTGAAGGAAAAGAATTAAAATTGCGCTCGCCGAACGACGCGATACGAGCCGGAATCGCCTTTTTGAGCGAAGACCGCAAAGCCGAAGGCATCGTTCCCGAATGGTCGGTGCGCGAAAATATGACTCTCGCCGCGCTACCGGCGCTGACGAGTTTGGGAGTTGTCTCGAGTGCCAAACAAAACGAAATTGTTGAAAAGTTTATGCGTCGTCTCGGTATCAAAGCATCGAGCGGCGAGCAGAAAATCCGCGAGCTTTCCGGCGGCAATCAGCAGAAAGTTTTGCTTGCGCGATGGCTTTGCAAAAATCCGAAATTTTTAATTTTAGACGAGCCGACGCGCGGCATCGACATCGGCGCGAAAGGCGAAATTCAATCGCTCATCAACGAACTCGCCGACGAAGGTTTGGGCGTTTTGATGATTTCCTCCGAACTCGAAGAACTCGTCGAAGGCAGTTCTCGAATTGTCGTCATGCGCGACGGCGAACTGGCGGCGGAACTGCGCGGCGCGGCGATTTCGCAGGACGGAATTATCAACGCGATGGCAACTGAATGATAAATGATTTTGGATTTTAGATTTTGGATTTTGGATTGGACGGGGCGAAAATCGGCGTATGGCATTTGAAACGGACTTGGATTTTGAATGGGACGAAACAAAAGCCATAGCCAATTTGAAAAAGCACAAAATCAGTTTTGAAACGGCGAAGACTGTTTTCGCAGATTCTTTTTCGATTACTATTGACGACCCGAAACATTCTGCTGAAGAACATCGCTTTATTGACATCGGCGCATTGGCTGACGGGAAAATTTTAGTCGTGTCTTATACGCAGCGCGGAAAGAAAATTCGCATTATCAATTGCCGCAAATCAACGAAAGCGGAGCGGAAAATATATGAAGAAAGAGAAGAATTCTAAATCGCAGGAACAAGCGGATGAAATGCTGCCCGAATACGATTTTCGCGGCGGCGCGCGCGGCAAACATTCCGAAAACTACCGGCGCGGACATTCGGTAACTGTTCACAAAACCGACGGCACGACGAGCGTGCGGCATTTCAAACTCGAAGAAGGCGCGGTGATGTTAGAGCCTGACGTGCGCGAGTATTTTCCCGATTCGGAAACGGTCAACAAAGCGTTGCGCGGCTTGATTACGCTGTTGCCGAAGAAATCTAAAACACGAGCGCGAGCTTAATTTGTCGAACTTTATATTTAATGTCTTTATCACTTTAAAGTTGTGTGAGTATTAACAACTTATGAGGTCTGAATGAAAAGTTCAATCTTGAAAATTTTAACGATTGCGTTCTTGGCTGAGATGATGACTTCTTTGTGGATTTGGCAGCGTCAGCCGTCTCACGGTTTAGTTGACTATTATAATTATTCCTTTTGGAATTATTTGTATGAGCGAATAGTTCCGTGGTTCTTTTCTATTATTGTTTTGTTGGTTGTCTATTTCTTTTTAAATCGTCGCACCAAGTAATAAACTCGGACGAGCAACATAACCATTATTTTTGTTCCAAACTTATCTTATGGCTGAAACAATCACGCAACCGACGACAAAGGCGAAAGCGAGTTTGGGTTTTGCCGATTACGCGCCGACTTACGGGGCGGCGGCGGCGCTTGTTTTGTTGATTCTGGCGAATGTTTTCCTGACGCCGAATTTTGCCGACGTAAATAATTTCAGCAATATTCTCGTGCAGGTTACGCCGACGATGCTGGTGGCAATCGGGATGACGTTTGTGATTGCGACGGGCGGGATTGATTTGTCGGTCGGCTCTTTGATGGCGATTGCGTCGGCGGTGGCGGCGATTTCCCTTGATTACGGGGCGTTTCCGGCGATTGCGGCGGCGCTCGTCGTCGTAACTTTAATCGGCGCGTTTAACGGCTGGCTAATTTCGACCTTTAAAATTCAGCCGATTATCGTAACTTTGGCATTGCTGATTGTCGGGCGCGGCGTCGCGCAGGTTATCAGCAACGGCGGGCAGTTAATTCCCTTTTCAAACGAAACTTTTGAATTTTTCGGCAAAGGCTCGCTCGGCGGGGTTCTACCGATGCCAATTTTGATAATGGTTTTGATTGTCGCACTGGCAATTTTCGTGCTGCGGGCGACGATTTTCGGGCGGCACGTCATCGCCGTCGGCGGCAACGAAAACGCCGCGCGGCTGTCGGGAATTTCTGTAAGTCGCACGAAGATTATGGTTTACGCTTTGAGCGGATTGCTTGCAGGAATCGCCGGACTCGTTTACACGGCAAAGTTGGGCGCGTCGGACGCTTCGCAAGTCGGCGTCAACATCGAACTCGACGCCATCGCCGCGACGGTCGTCGGCGGAACGGCTCTGACCGGCGGGCGCGCAACCGTCATCGGCACGGTCATCGGCGCGTTGATTATGCAAATCATCACGACGAGCTTCAATATGAACGGCATCAAGTTTTCCTATTCGCTCGTAATAAAAGCCGCGATTATCATTTTCGTAGTTTATTTGCAGCGTCCGAAATCGCATTGAGAAATAGAACACGGACGAACAAGGATTAGATAAGTTTCGCGGGTTATATTTAAGAAAGTTTGGTTGCAAAAAAGTCGAAGACTTCCCATATAATTACTAACGGTTTTAAAAGAAATCTACTTAAATGTTAAGGAGTTAATGATGAAAAAATGGAACATAATGAAAATACTTACGATGAGTATTTTGGCGTTGCTATTAAGTGGTTCAGCTATGGCTCAGATTAAAATTAAAATTAAGAAGCCTAGAATCACAATAACAAAAAAAGATTGGGAAAAGCCTATTCCTACGGTCACGGTAACAAAGGAAGATTTGAACAAGGTTATCCCTGAGGTAACAGTGACAAAGGAAGATTTGGGTAAGATTGCTCCTAAAGTTACAGTAACAGAAGAGGATTGGCGCGAAGCTATACCCAAGTTTAAGGTTGTTTACCCCAAAGATGAAAGAGTTTTAGTTAACGTAGAGGCTCCCGCATTTGGGGAAACAAGGGTATATGCTGTTGATATAAATGGAGGCTGTTCAAATACAGTTTTGTATTATGTGATTGACGGTAAGGTATACGCTCCAGACGCATATTCAGGAGCGCGTTCAGATTTTATTTTGCGATACATTGTTGACGACAAGGTGTATGCGCGGGATGAGAAAAGTGGAGCGCGTTCAGATTTTGTTCTGTATTACATTGCAGACGGTAAAGTCTACGCTAGAGATGAACAAAGTGGAGTGCGCTCAAATTTTGTAATGAACTACATAGCTGATAATAAAGTTTACGCCCGCGATGCTAACACTGGAGCCAAAACAGATAGAGTTTTACGATGTATCGTTGGGAATGGAATAACTGATTAAGTATTTTGTGCCTACAAAGTCGATGAAGATGATATTCAACAACAGTATTGTCAAGTAGTTTTTGCGAATTTGGCTATATGATTTCTCGAATAGCGGGGAATTATTGCTGCATTCCTCACATAAATTTTTGGAAGATGCTTATTGGAAACAAATTCAATTTCTACGTTTCCAAATTGTAAGTAAGATTTCAAAAACGAAGCAATCCTCTGACAAGTAAATTAACTCGCGGCGGAAACAGTGCCTTTATTTAATGGTTATGCGAATCAGTAGTTGAAAAGACAGACAAACAGTTGAATTGGTAGAATTTTC
>CAXSBF010000044.1:0-22982 GCA_964235785.1 uncultured Pyrinomonadaceae bacterium
AGCAGTTGAAACAATGGGTTAAAGACGATTTAAGCTAATTATCTGGGACAGCACCATTATAAATTCTTTATTTTACCAGATTTTTTTAACTAAGGCGTTAAAAAACGCCGGTTTTTGAACCGACGCGATTTAGGCGTGCGTCGTTTCCATCCCGACTTCAATGTTTCGCCATTTTCCCTGCCTGAAACGAACGAAGCTCAGGAAGCATCTGGTAAAGTGTCCTGCGAGAATGGCGAGCCAGATGTATACGGGTTCAAGTCCGATTGTGTTTTTGAGAACGAAGCAGATGCCGAGCGGAATCGCGACTTGAGAGATAATCGAGATGTAAAGCGGACTTTTCGTGTCGCCCGAACCTTGCAATCCGCCGGTATAGGTCAGCGCGACGGAAACTAAAATTCCCGAAAAACTTAAAATCCGCAGAAGCGACGCGCCGATTTCGAGCGCGACCGGATCGTTCATTCCGAAAAATCCGAGCAGTTGATACGGGAAAAAGAAATAAAAAATTCCGAGAAACGCTGCGCCGAGAAAGGCGAATCTCGCGGCAATGTTGACGGCATCGCGGGCGCGTTCTGGTTGATGCGCGCCCAAGTTTTGTCCGGCAATCGCCGAAGACGCGCCCATCAAACCGACCGAAGTCCAAGTTATCAGCGAAAAAAGCTGTGAGTAAGCGACCGCATAAGCCGCCTGCGCCGCCGCGCTTTCTCTGAGCGAGCCGATGAAGGACAGAAGGAGAACGCCGCCGATGTTCATCGCGATGCCCTGAAATCCAGCGGGCAGACCGAATTTGAAAAGTCTGCGAATAATTTTCCAGTCGGGCGCGTAACCGCTTTTGCTGCGAATCGTCACGACCCAATCACCGCTCCAGAGTTTGTAAATCGAGTATATCCCGACCAACCCTGTCGAAAGACAAAAACCGATTGCCGAACCCGTCACGCCGTACGAAGGAATCGGTCCGAGACCTCTGATGAAAATGACGTTGAGAATTACATTTAATATGGTCATCACCAGCCCCAGAACCATCGGCGTTTTCGCATCCCCAGCCGCACGAAGCGCGCCGCTCGTCATAAAATAAATCATCATCCCGAAGCTGAACAGAAACATTATCCTGAGATATGGCAGCGCTTCCGCCTGAACTTCGGGTGCGGCGTTGACGAGATTAAGGAGCGCGGGCGCGGCGAAATATCCGACGGGCGCGATAATCGCAAAAATAATAAAAGCGGTCGTCAGCAAGCCTTGATAAACCGTGCTGTTTACTTTTTCGGTTTCGTCCGCGCCGACGAATCTGGCGACGAGAATATTTTTTCCGATATCGACCGAAGAAATAAAAACGACGACGACGAGAAAAATTTGCCAAGAGACGCCCATCGCCGCGTTGCCTTTGTAACCGAGCAAATTGCCGATCAGAACGTGGTCAATTAAACCCTGCAAACCGGCGACGGCGTTGGTCAGCATCGTCGGGGCGGCGATTTTCCAGACGGCTTTTTTTAGCGAGCCTTCGATAAGAGAACGGTCGTATTTTTTTTCGGCAGATTCGGTTTCTGCCGAATCAATTTTGTGTTCTGCCGTTGCGGTTTGGTCAAAAGCCATTTGAACGAATTTTACTCGAGCGATTTCCAAAATAAAGGCGAATCGGTTAATCCCAATATCTACGCAAGTAGTTGTCTGCCAATCATTTTTTCTCCCGTTCGTTTAGAAAAGTCTTGATTTGAGCAATTATCCTGTCAGGGTCGGTCATCAAAACGATGTGTTCCGTGTTCGGGAAAACCGCCGCCTGCGATTTCGGAATCAGGCGGTGCATCTCGGCAATATGTTCGAGATTGATGTCGTTGCGGTCGCCCGCGCCGAGCCAGACTTCCGCTTTGATCGCTTTCATCTGCTCCTTCGAGAAACCTTTAAAGTCTTTCTCCATCTGAAGAATCTTTGTTACCAGCCCTTTCCAATTCGGCGCGGGCGAGAGTTTTTCGTATGAGTCCTTCAATTCCTTCGGAGCGAAAGTTTCCGGCGTAATCGCGTTCCAATTTTTAACCATATCGGGCGACCAAACTTCTTTAATAGGTCTGTAAGGCGAGCCGAAGACAGCCAGCCGCCTAACAAGCGCGGGATGGCTGATTGCCAGCGCAAGCCCGACGGTTCCGCCCATACTGTAGCCGAAAACGTCTACCTGCTCGATCTTAAGTTGTCTCAAAAGAGCCGCCGCATCGTCTGCCATCTGCTCGAAAGAAAAAGGACGGTCAACGTCGGCGGTGCGCCCGTGTCCCTGCATATCAGCTGCAATCACTTGTCTTCCTTCGGCGGCGAGCGCCGGATAGACGGTTCCCGACATAAAAGAGCCGTGAAGGTTAAGCAAAGGTCGTCCCGCGCCGTGAATTTCGTAATACATTTTCAGCTCATTCACCGAAGCGTATTCGCCTTTGACGGGCGTTTGCTGATCGGCGGATGTCGCCGCGTTAGTTTGCGCTTTTGAATTCATTTGTTCTCCATTTTGATTGCTGTCCTGACAGTTAATGAGCAAACCAGGCAAGCCTATGCCGAAAGTCGCCAAAAACTCGCTACGCGGAGCCGGTATCGTGTTGAAGTTGGTTGATGGTTATTCATAACCAATTCACTTGACTCTAATAACCCGCGTATAGGTCAAATCAAGGTCTTTCTCCCAAACCGAGCCGTCTTTTGACATCTCTCCCTTCCCGATGACGGTTCGCCCTCCGTCCGTTACGGTCAAGGTATAACGCTGTGAAAAATCCGTTCCGCGTCTCCACCATTTCAAAACATTGTCCTCGAAAGAAACATCGTATTTTCTCGAGACGCCGCGCTCGTCAAAATAGATCATAAAATACTCATTATTAACATTGTCGCTCCCGAAAATTGCGACGCCTGTCGGAAATCGCGGATCATCAATTTCCAAACGCATTACGAGGAAAGCTCCGTTTTCAAACCAGCCGAAAGTCGCCCTGCCGTGTAATTCGGTATCCGGTAAATCTCCATGATTCCCGACTGTTTTCCATTCGCCGATTAAAACGCCGAAAGGTTCAAGCGCGAGATTCGGAACTGCTATTTCGGGAATTGATTTTTCTTCCATAATTTTTCGCCTTTTCCATTGATTTAAGTTATGTCTGAACAATCAGGAGTCGCCGGCATAAATAAAACTCAAATCGATAATTATGAATACAAGACGTAAATTCTGACGAATAAAGTAAAAAAATATTGACGAACTTGCAAACTTGTGTAAGCTAAAAGTCCGATTGCGTCCGATAACAAAGTTGTCAACAACTTCCCTATTAAAACTCTTTAAAAGTAATGTCTATGCCGGAATCACACAAGATATTTATACAAACGCTCTTCAAGAAATATCTTCAAATCATCAATGCTTTTCACCGTATCACTCAAAACTAAATTGCCATTCTGTTTAATAGAAATTTGCGGCAAATCTTCGACAACCAGAATCGTTATCCGGTAATCTTTATCTTTAACCTGACCGCCAAACTCAAGCTGCGCTGTGTCCGAATCATTGAGAGTGAAACGATTCATTTTCATGATGTGGATGATGTCGGAACGCTCGTATGAAGTCATCATATACGATAAATCTTAACATAAACTCATGCCACTTCCCTGTTACTACTTCTGTAATTAGTGCTGGGATTGAGAAGTTGGCAGCGAGTGAAATTATCGAGAGGTTAATTCTCAAACGCTTTGACATAAGATTCAGCCTCAGTTTTATGGTTAAAAGAAAAAACGCGGTTTTAGGTTAATCGCAGTAAATTAAGGGAGGGATAGACAGCGCCATTATCGGACGCAACCACATAACACACTCCATTACAAATTAATAAAATAGGTAGTTCTGAGTAATTAAAATCAGTAATTACTTTTGCATATTTAAAAAAAAATTGAAGCCATTTTGATCGCTATCACCCTTTGAAATTATTCAAAATCTGCTGGTAGCTTTGAGTTTGAAGTAAAGTCGCGGATAATCTTTAATGATTAAGAAGAATGAGTATAAGGCGGTCAGATAACCCTGGCATTGCCTAAAAAATGATTCAAACTTTTCATAAGCCAAATATCAGAAATAACAAAAAAGCAGATATAGTGGTCTTCACATATTCGTGGAGATAGTTTTTATATGGCAAACACCAAACAACCTTCAAAAAATGCCAAACCAGCCAAGGGCAAAACAGAAACACGTCCGAACAGGCGGCGCGAGAAACCTAAGGCGTTTGAAAGATATGAGCAAGACCATCCGATTCAGCTAAGCCTCTTTCAAATTCTCGAACCGGAAAACCAAAAATACTCGAATACCGTCGAAATTTACGACTTTCTGCCGAAAGAATATCTTGGAAAAGCAAGTCGCGTCGCCGATACCTACCTGCCTCGATTGGAACGGGAGTTCGACTGTCGGGGAAAACGTTACCGGATGAAACTTGACCCGGCGAGAATCGAAGATAAGGATGGAACCGTGCGGGAGTATTACCCGTCGCAACGCGAAGAAGTCATTGAAGACTGCCTGCGGAAACTAATGGTCGAAGGCAGCGGCGTTTTCCTCGATGATCTGGCGAGCGTCCGTTTCACCCTTTACCAACTTCAAAAAGAACTTAAAGACAACGGTCATACTTACTCCTATACGCAAATAAAGGAATCGCTCGAAATTCTAACGAAAACAAATATCGAACTCGAATGCGAAGCCGATCAGGTGCGATTGATTTTCAGCCCAATTGAAACGCTCGGCATTCGCGGCGACGGCGACGAAAACCAGACATTTGTACGGTTCTCGCCGCTCGTTACGAATTCAATCAAAGAGAGAAAGTTTCGACTCATCAATTATAAGAAAATGATGGGCTACCGTACCGCTATCGCCCGCAAACTCCACAAGCGGCTTTCGCATTTTTATACTCAAGCGAGTTTCACGGACAAGTACGAGGCGCTGCTTTCCACTTTAATTGAATATTTCGGGCTAACCCGATATCAGCAAATGAGCAAAAACCTGCGCGACTTTGAAAAAGGCGTAGAAGAACTGAAAAAATCGAATACAATTCTTACTTTCCACGCGTCTGAAATCAAACAAGACCGTCCGCGCGTGAAAGTCGTCGACTATAAAATCTCGATTATGCCGCACCCTGAATTTATTGCTGAGGTAAAAAAAGGAAATTACCGGAAATCAATTATTGAGTCGCAAATTAAAATGGTGATCGAAGATGAAGACGCACCCGGCGGATTCATTGGTCAGATTGATTAGAAGAATTCAAACTTTAGTTCTGACTCCTACAAATGTCTAGTTCTGACTCCTACCGGTATATAGCTTTGACTCCCGCCTATATTTAGTTTTGACTCCTACCAGGCTTTTCAGTTGAGTTTTCCACAGGCAAATCAGGAAACATTACTTAGTTCTGACTCCTAGAATATATAGTTCTGACTCCTAATAGTCGATAAATTACTTAGTTCTGACTCCCGCTATACTTAGTTCTGACTCCTAGTAGTGGTTTTTCAGCACAATTTGCACCGAAGACCTCTGTTTTAGCATTAATTTTCGCACCTAACATTTAGTTCTGACTCCTACAAGCAATTACGCAAGCACAATAAAAGCAACGGTTTGAGAACTTTTTTTTGTCCTTAACCCTCTTAACCCTTTTTTAACCCTTTATTATCCTTCTAATAACCCGATAATAACCCGAACCGCCACCAAACGTTCCGACAAATATTGCCTAAAAATGTCTATTTACAACGCAACTCTCAAAGCATACGTCAACAATCTGTATACAAAATCGCGTCTTTCAGGCACATCTTCGCCCTTTGCACTACACCAAGCGAGTTTCTGCGAAAACACTTCTCTTTCATAGACAAAGGTTTAAGCAAATTAGCCTGAACTTATAGTTCAACTAACGAATCTTATCAATTGCAGGTAGGAGTCAAAACTAGAATTATCCATAAATATCTACACTTATCGAACAAAACACAAAAGGCTTAGGCAAACATTTCTTTGAATAACTAAAATTAATTAAGCTACTCTGTTTCAAAAATTAATTTTACAATAACAGACCGCGGAACTTCAGTGAAAATACCAGCACATAATACACAAAAGCCTTCCTCCAATTTCTGGTTTCTGAAAAACAATTTCAGATAAGACGGAGAAACCAAGAAAACTCTAAAACCCCAAACAAAACAATTACAGCCGTGAGCGTAATTGCTTATGGCTTTTTATTGTCTCCGCATACGGGTACGTCTCGAAAATGACCCTTTGTGAGACAACCTTAAACAACCTTTAAGTCAAAACACGTTTTTGACACAAAGCCGAAAATTGGATTAAATTCGTTCATTTGAATATCCGGTTTATTTTCAGCCACCTATGACAGAGTTTTCGCCTTACTTTTCGTGACTTCTCAAAATCCATGACCGCTAATTTCAAAAATAAAAAGCCTTTTCGTTCCTATTAATTCTTCTTGTTATTATATCCTACAAGCATAAAAGAATTTTCTGCAACTACCAAAATTCGGGGACTTATCTTTAACTCAACTACATAAAATAGAAAGTAAGGTGAGCCGCTTAATTATACAGACTATGACAATCAAAAAAACCTCGGCGGAAACCAGCGAAATGGCGAAACTACATCATGAAGAAGGATTGACGCTTGAGGCTATCGGCAAACAATTCGGTATGACCAGACAGGGAGTACGGGATCGGTTTATTAGAGAAGAAATTGCTATTCGGAAAGGAAAATATCAATTGATTAATCGAGAGCGGCTGGAAACGTTATTTCACCATGATCAGATGTCTTTGGCTGACATTGCTGCCGCCTTTTCGACCGATCCGGCGGTCATCAGAAAAGCTTTGCTGTTTCACGAGATAGCTGAACGCCAACCGATTAAAAAGGGTGGCTACAAAGTTGACTTTTTAAGAAATCTCGCCGTCGGCGAAACGCGCATCTTTGAATGGAATAATAAAGAGCGGTATCTTCACTTGCATCACTCCGCAAAGCAAATCGGGATGAAAATCTCAATTCGGTCACGCGGCGGCAATCGGTATGCAGTCAAGAGGATTGAATAAATTCTTCGCCATTAAGAATAATTATTCAGGTCGGTAAAAAGCGTCTTTTTATCGAGGAAATTCTGTTTAGAAAATCCGCCGCTTCTTTTTAATTTGCCTAAAAATAGAAATTTGACACTGAAGTATGTTATGCAATATGATTTGAACAAATTATTTGTCGAAGCTTCAGTGACTGATATTTTTGGAAATTTAATTCGGAAGTATAAAGAAGTATAAAGCAGAGATGCTAACTAACGCGAGTATTGGATAAAAAAACAAGACTGGGGTGCCGGCGTCCCCGCTTACCAAACGCTTGAAAAACGCTCAAATGCAAGGGTTTATAGATCGAGCTGATCTGCTACTGCATTTTTCGCGGCTAGAGAACATTTACTTAACATAGATTTTACTTGGATATGTAAGCCTTTGAATGACAAGTTTCGGCATTGGAATTGCTTTTTAATCAACACAAATCTGAGATAAAAACTTGGGAAATTAAATAGGCAACTGAGCACATCTCAAATGATGCGATCAAATAGCTGAAAAACAAACGTTTTTTGGCAGGTAAGTTATGTGTCTTTGCATAAGTTGTATAGCGCACTTGTGCCGGCAGAAAATTCAAAAAATGGAATAAATATACAAATTCCATCTATTTCAGATTTCTTAAATTTTAAACGAAGTCAAATTTTATAAAAATATACGAATCCTATAGGAAAATTATCATGAATGCAAAAATGTTTATACGAGTATTGTTAGCAATGGTTATTACAGTCATCGCGCTTAACGCCGGTATATTCGCACAGAACCAAACTACCGGTGCGATTGGCGGCAAGGTCGCTGACCCACAGGGCGCGGTAGTTCCAAATGCAGCCGTTACGATAACGAATCTTGGAACCAATAAGGTTGCGACTGTCACCGCATCGGGAGATGGAGAATACCGTGTTACAAATCTAGAGCCAGGCACCTACTCTGTTGAAGCCACGTCCGGCAGTTTTGCACCTGCAAAAGCTGAGCGTGTCATCGTCGAGGTTGGACGTGAGACATCGCTTGATCTGTCGTTGTCGGTAAATGGCACTAGCGCACAGGTGGAAGTTACTGCCGAGGCGCCGGTCATTAACACAAATGACAATGCGAATGCGACTAACATCGACCAGACACAGATCAGCGAACTGCCAATCAATGGTCGGCGCGCATCCGATTTTGCTCGTCTGACTCCAGGTGTAAATTCTGAAGGCGATTTTGGTCTTAACAGCTTTCGCGGACTCTCATCGCTCTTGAACAACCACACGCTCGACGGTACCGACAACAACAACACGTTCTTCTCGGAGGAACGCGGGCGCTCACGTATCCAGTACTCGGTGAGTCAGGCGGCGGTACGCGAGTTTCAGGTCAATAACACGAACTTCTCAGCCGAGTATGGACGTGCCGCCGGCGGCGTCATCAACACTGTTACCAAGAGCGGTACAAATGACCTTCGCGGTGAGCTCTTTTTCTTCGACCGCGATAATCGATTCGGTGCGAGCAACCCTTCGGCTGTTCTTCCGACAGCGACAGGTCTCATCAATGTTAAGCCTAAGGACACTCGCTATCAGTTCGGTGCAGGCATCGGCGGTCCGATCATCAAGAACAAGCTGTTCTTTTTCTTTAACTACGATCAGCAAAAGCGGAATTTCCCCGGGGTGGCAACGCCCCAGATCTCGACCGCGTTCAACGCGATCACGGTTGCGACAAATACGTCGACTACGCCGATCTGCACCAACAGCAATACTGCCGGTAATACGTTGTGTACTAGAGGAATAAATCAGACTCAAACGGACGCTGCTCTCGGTTTCCTCCGCTCTCTTACGGGAGAGGCGCCGAGAAGGCAGGATCAAAGAATCATTTTCCCGAAGATCGATTGGAATATAAACAACAGCAATACATTGACGTTCTCGTATAATCGCGTCCGCACCAGTGGATTAAATGCATTTCAGACACCGTCGGTCGTCAATGTGGGAGCGGCAGATTTTGGTGATGATCTCGTCAGCATCGATACATTTAATGTCCGATTGACGACAAACATTTCAGCTACGACGGTCAATGAGTTTCGTTTTCAAAAAGGACGCGAAAATGCCCGGTCTATCCTGCAAAACCCGAGCGCAGCAGAAGTTGCGCTCGCGGCTCGCGGAACAACTATTGGCGGTCTGCTACCGGCGGTTTCATTCAGTTCCGCTCTCGTGGGAACTTTCCAGTTCGGGACGAGCACTAATTTTCAGCGTGCTGCTTTTCCTGACGAGCGGACCACGCAGTTCGTCGATACCATTACTTCAGTCTTCGGCAAACATACACTGAAAACAGGGTTCGACATCAAGCTGACGAACGATTTCATCAGCAATCTGCGCAGCGAGTATGGCGCCTACTCGTACTCCTCGGTCGAGAATTTCATCAGCGATTACACGTCAGCCGTGAACGGTCTGACACCCCGGTGTGTCACGGGTACGGGTGCCACCGCGAGGAGCGTTCCATGTTATACCAACTTTCAGCAGACGTTCGGTCTGCGGGATTACACTCTTAAGACGCCGGACTATGGGTTCTTTGTTCAGGATGACTGGCGTGTAAATCCTCGGCTGACCCTTAATCTCGGTCTTCGCTATGACTATCAGAAATTTCCCGATCCGCGTTTCCCGAACACCGTTGTGCCAACGCTGAACACGCTTACCGCGACGATACCCCAGCGATACTCTCAGGCTGAAGCCAACGCGATTATCGCCCGTACCGGCAATTTCCCGAGCGACAAAAATAATTTCGCACCGCGTATGGGAGCTGCCTGGGATATCTTTGGAAACGGCAAGACGGTGTTGCGCGGCGGCTACGGAATCTACTACGGTCGAGTACCGAATACATTCCTATCGAGCGCGGTTACCAGTACGGGAGGAGTGGGATCACAACTAGTGGCGACGCAAATCACTCCTACGACAAGCGGACTTCTGGATGTCAACGGCAATACAATTGCGCCGCCCACTTTCCCGAACGTTCTGTCGGCGACTCCGGCAAGAACCAGCGCGGCGTTGAGCATCACGACGATGGATCCGAACTTCGAAAATCCGATGGTCCACGAGATCGATGTGATTTTTGAACGCCAGATCGCAAAGAATACGGTATTTTCCGCTTCGTATCTATACACTGCAGCCAACAAACTGCCGGCGTTCATCGACCTCAATCTTCCGCCGCCGACGGGTACCAAGACTTATACGATCAACGGCGGTCCTGATAACGGCAGAACTTTTACGGTCCCGTTCTTTCTTAGTTATAGCGCTCCAGGGGTTGCGGGGAACAGTACAAATGTCCGTCCGATCACAAATTTCGCGTCCATCATTGATATCGAAAGCGTTTCGAAATCCAGATACAACGCTCTCGTTTTGCAGATCCAGCGCCGGATGACCAACGGATGGAGCCTTCAGGCTAACTACACCCGGTCGAGGGCAATCGATTATGGACAGCAGTTCGCAACTTTTGCGGCAACCTTTATGACTGTCAGCGATCCTTTCGATCTGTCATATGACAAAGGTTATTCGGCTAACGATATTCCACACAAATTTGTCGCAAGCGCTGTCTGGAGACCCGCCGAATTCTTCCACATGGCAAAAACCGGTGTGGGTCGGGCGATCCTCGGAGACTTTCAGGTGTCGCCTATCTTCGTAGTATCCTCAGGATACGCAATAGCTGCAACTATACCAACAAACGCATTCCCGGCGAGCTTCAGCACTGTGGGAAATACGCTATTTGGTTCCGGCGGGGTAGCTGGTATCCCGTTCCTGCGAAATGCCAATCATCGTCCGTACACCACGACAACAGATTTGCGTCTCTCGAAAAGGATCAGGTTCACCGAGCATATGAACCTTGAATTGCTCGCCGAGGGATTCAACATCTTTAATCGTTCGAATGTGACCGGTGTGAATAATGCTTATATCGCCAACGGCGGCATCGATTTCACGACCGGCGTGTTGACTTATAATCCAACCTTCGGATCGAAGACGACAATCAATAACTCGACCACCCTGGCTCCTCGCCAGATTCAGTTTGGGGCAAGGTTCCATTTTTAGGCTTTGCTTTAATAGTTAGTCCCGTTATTTGGAAATGAGATGAAATGGAGGGGAAAGCTAGCGGCTTTCCCCATTTTTGCTGTTTCGTTGTGTTCAATTCCAAGAATGTCACCTTACTTACGGGTTTCCGTATCCGCGTTTTCGAGCGAGATACTTATACCATTTATACGAGTTAAAGCTAAGTTATTGCAAACAGTACGTATTAGCGCATTAAACATTGGACACTTTTTGGACACAAAATTTGTAAAATTGTAGATGGACATAATTTATCCATAATATAACTTATTTTTTGAACAGGTTGCGATTTGAAAAACTGAAACGCCAAGATTTCACAAACAAAATAAAAAAAGCTGACAGAGTTTTCTCAGTCAGCTTTTTTCATAATTATTTTACAGCCTAAAAAATAATTCGTCTCGATTCGTAACCTGTAAAATTAACGGTAATGGTTTCTTCGGTCAAAGAAACAACCTGTGTGGGCTGAGTAAAGTTATATCCCTTGGAACGCGCGTTAAAAATCAAGGTTTGTCCGACTTCGACATCTTCAAACAGGTAATCGCCGGAACTATTGGTAACGGCAGAATAACTATTGCCGTTGCCGTCAGTCATCGTAACGACTGCGCCGAAAATTCCGCGACCTTTTGCGCCGGTTACGCGACCGCCGACATTAACCATTGCGGCTGTTACGGCGTTGCTAACCGTCAGCGTAAATGTTTGAACCGTATAGACACCGTTAAATGCCGTAAATGTTATCGTAAATGTTCCGGGAGTCGCTGTGGCGGCTGTTCCAGAAAGAGTTCCTGTTCCGTTGCCGTTGTCGGTAAATGTTACGTTTGGCGGAAGCGTTCCCGATTCGGTAATAGTTGTAACCGTCGGAGTGCCTGTTGTAGTAACGGAAAATGTATTCGCCGAGCCGATTGTAAATGTCTTTGAATTTGCGTTTGTTAAGGTTGACGCGCTAGAAGCCGCCGATGAGGAATTTCTCGGCGTCGGCGCGAGTGCCTGAAAATCAGTCGCGTTTTGGTCTGTATCCTGCGAACCTGACGCATTGCGAATGTCGGCAGTCGTCGTGCTTGGAGCAGGCGCGGCTCCCGTTCCTTCAAAACAGTTTGCCGTAGCGCCGTATCCAACAAAATCTATAATTGTAGCCGATGACGGACACGCGCCGCTCAATGCCGTTGTAGTATTTACCAATGCGACTTTTGCCGCAGTTGCGGACATAGCAATCGTCCCGGCTACATCAGGAGCGGGAAGCGGATTCACTCCATTTGCGCCGAAACTTTCTGCAACAAGAAAATATTTGCCCGGTTGTATTGTAACGTTCGGTAAAGGAGTAACCTGCCAGGCAGTTCCTGTCGCAGCCGCGTATTGAACTGACCAGCCGTTAACACTAATTGGGGTATTGGCGCGGTTATAAAGCTCGATAAAGTCGTTTTGATACGTTGAACAACCGGCAGTTCCGCAACCCGCGCCGCCATAAACCTGGCTAATGAGAATTCCGTTTGAAACTCCATTCGGAGCTATGGCTACCGCGTTTATGTTGAGGTTGACTTTAGATGTCGCGTCCTTTTGACCATTGGTAATCGTGCTAAACATTCCAAAGCAAATCGCCATTAGCGAAACGATACCGATTTTTCTTGCTAAACCGGAAAAACCATTTTTACTGAAATCTTTCATAATTCTTACCTTCAATTTTTTGTAATTCTAAAGTTTGCGGCTTAAACATTTGACACGAAAAACGATTGAAACTTTGGGCTGTTCGGGATTTTGTATATCTCGAAATTACTATCCAGCCATTGGGAAAGTTTGGGAAATATCGTCTCTCCGGCAAATTGTTTAAGAATTCAATTCCCGTCTATTTTGCCCTTTATTAGCGGATGTGTAAAGCCGATTTTAACGCGCTTGAATCATAAGAAATTAAATTTTTGAATGTCAATTACGAATCAATTGTCCGCAACACTCTTGTAATCCGGCTTTACAAACAGCAGGTAAATTCGCTTATCGAGAATGTTGCGGATGAATTATTGTTTTAATGATTTTTTAAAGTTAAATTGTTTGTGCCGAAGCGATTGACGATTATATTTAGCAACTCTTTAAAGGGTTTTATAATCTGATTGAAGTTCCTAAGATTTAATCATCAAAATTTTGCATTTTAAGTTTTATAAAAACTATTCGTCTGCTCGAAATCTATACTGAGCAGAAATATTATTATATGAAAAAATATTTGTCCGTCCG
Source organism: uncultured Pyrinomonadaceae bacterium (assembly GCA_964235785.1). Classification (GTDB taxonomy): domain Bacteria; phylum Acidobacteriota; class Blastocatellia; order Pyrinomonadales; family Pyrinomonadaceae. Next base: position 13,320 of record CAXSBF010000044.1, read on the forward strand.
CTTGAATCGACCGTTTCAAAGAGCTTTAGCGACAATCAGCATTTTCAGTTTGTTGTTCACTTTCTTTTTTTTCTATTCCGATGTTTTGCAAAAGACCGTCCGAGCCGATACTTCAACGCCCGTTTCCATTTCCGGGCTGGGAACGGCTTTGACCGAGAACTTCGACACTTTGGCAATCAGCGGAACTGCCGCCACGACTCCGCAGGGCTGGGGTTTTGCTGAAACCGGCACGAATGCCAACACGACATATACTGCCGGAACCGGCAGTAGCAACGCGGGCGATACTTACAGTTTCGGCGCTGCGGGTAGTTCTGATCGAGCATTCGGCGGTTTATTGAGCAGTAATTTAGTGCCAATCGTCGGCGCGGCTTATACAAACAACACCGGCGGCACGATTACTTCGCTTGCCGTCAGCTACACGGGCGAGCAATGGCGACTCGGAATGACAGGACGCGGCGCCGACCGGCTTGATTTTCAATACAGCACCGACGCGACGACGCTTTCGAGCGGAACCTGGACGAATGTTGACACGCTTGATTTTTCAAGCCCGAATACTACTTCCGCCGTCGGCGCGCTCGACGGCAACGCGGCGGCGAATCGCACTGCTGTCAGCTCGACGATCAGCGGTTTGAATATCCCCGCAAACGCGACCTTTTTTATTCGCTGGACGGATTTCAACGCCAGCGGCTCCGATGACGGTTTGGCGATTGACGATTTTTTGATCACGCCGAACGGCATTCCGTCCGGCGGTGCGACCAATCCTTCGGGCGCAGGCAACGCCACACCGAACTCTGTCGCCGTCGGCGGAAGCACTTTGCTGAAAGTGACCGTCGCGCCGGGAACCAACCCGACCAGCACAAACTTAACCGTGAACGTCAATCTTTCATCAATCGGTGGCTCAACAACGCAAACTTTTTATGACGACGGCAATAACGGCGACCTCGCGGCGGGCGACAATGTTTTTTCATATCAAGCAACCGTGACGAATGGAACCACTGCCGGAGTTAAAACGCTTGCCGCAACAATCACTGATGGAGAAATGCGCTCCGGCACCGCTTCGATTTCTTTGACCGTAACCTCAAACGCGCTCTCGGCAAGCGGCGCGGCGAGTCCGGCTTCGCTGCAAGCGGGCGCTTCGACTCTCCTGAAAGTAACAGTCGCGCCGGGCGTCAATCCAACTAGCACCGGCATCACGGTCGTTGTTGATTTATCCGCTATAGGCGGTTCGGCGACGCAAACTTTTTACGATGATCAAACAAACGGCGATGCAGTCGCGGGCGACAATGTTTTCTCGTATCAGGCGACTGTCGCCGCCGGAACGACGAGCGGGGCAAAGAGTCTTCCGGCAACCGTCACCGACGCGCAAAGCCGCAGCACCAATGCGAATATCTCTTTGACGATTACCACTTCGGGCGGCGGCAATCCATCGCACAATCCGCAGGAACATCTGGTAATGGGGAATCCGTCAAATGCGACGACCGATGTCAACGATCCGTTCAACTATTTATTGCTCAAAGATCAATACGTGATGTCGTATCACCGCGACCGCGCCATTCCGAATTGGGTTTCGTGGCATCTGGATAGCACTTGGCTCGGCTCGGCTCCCAGACAAAACAATTTCCGCCCTGACGACCAGCTTCCCGCCGGATGGTATCAAGTTCTGGGAACGAGTTATTCTGGTTCGGGCTTTGACCGGGGACATCATACGCCGTCGGGCGACCGCACTTCGACCATCGCCGACAACTCCGCCACTTTTCTAATGACCAATATGATGCCCCAAGCGCCGGGCAACAATCAGGGACCATGGGAACAATTGGAAAGCTACGGTCGAACATTGGTCTCGCAAGGCAATGAGCTTTATATCGTAGCTGCTGGAGGCGGCACGGGCGGCACGGGCAGTAATGGTTTCGCCAATACCATCGACGGCGGACGGATTGCTGTTCCGTCCTATACTTACAAAGTGATACTCGTTCTTCCGGTCGGCGACAACGACGTTTCGCGTGTCGATAACAACACCCGAACCATCGCCGTCATTATGCCGAATACCGATAATATCCGACCCGATGCCTGGCAGAAATATCTGGCGACGGTCGATCAGGTAGAAGCCTTAACCGGTTATGATTTCTTCTCGAACGTAGCGCTCGGTATTCAATCGGTCATCGAATCGAAACTCGACAGCCAGAACAACACCGCGCCGACCGCCAGCGGGCAAAACGCCTCGACCGCCGAAGATACGGTGAAAGTTGTGACACTTACCGCGACCGATCCGAACGTCAATAATCAAATCAATTACATCATCGCGACCAATCCGGCGCACGGCACTTTGTCCGGCACGGGAGCGAATTTAACTTATACGCCGGACGCCAATTACTTCGGCGCTGACAGCTTTACCTATAAAGCGAGCGACGGCACGGCAGAATCGGCGACAGCAACGGTCAGCATCAACGTGACGCAAGTTAACGATGCGCCAATCGCCGTCACCGACAGCAAAAACATTGGGATGAACGCGACGCTGAGCTTTCCGGCAACCGATTTGACCGTCAATGACAATGCGGGCGCATTGAATGAAAACACGCAGACGCTCACGGTCGCGCAGATCATCACGACGGCGCAGACGCACGGGCAAGTCTCGCTCAGTAACGGTCAAGTAACTTACCAACCTGACGCCGGATTTAGCGGCGCGGCGGCATTTGATTACCAGGTGTGCGATAACGGCACAACCAACGGTCAGCCGGACCCCAAATGCACCGTCTCAACGGTCAATGTGAATGTGACCGGACCGACGGCGGCAACGGTCAGCGTGGGCGGTCGCGTCACAACCATCAGCGGCGGCGGCATAATGAACGTGCACCTGACACTGACCGATTCGAGCGGACAAGTCAGAACAGCAACGACGACCGCATCCGGTGATTACCGTTTCGATGATGTCGAAGTCGGCGGCACTTACATTCTGTCGGCGACGGGCAAACGCTATACGTTCAGCCAACCGTCGCAAGTTTTGAATGTTAATGAGGAAACAACGGAAGTAAATTTCATTGCTAATCCTGAAAAGAGGAGAATGATTTTCTAGCAGGAAAAAGCAAATAGAATAAAAAGCCGCTAGCGTAAAAACTTGCGGCTTTTCTTTTTGTCTCGAAGACGCTCGTTTTCGATACTGTTTCGCTCTAATTTCCAGATTATTCCAAAGTCTAATAAAGTGATAATTTAAAACTTATCTTAAAAACAAAATGTCAAAATAAAGACTCTTGCCTGAGTTTTGTAGCGTCATCAAAAACCGATAGCAGTTGTTAAGGATGAGAGCCAATCAATTCGCGCTTCGGTTGAATGAGTTTTAGATGGCAAACAATCGAATCGTCTTTAAAGATTTCTGCACATTTCCCGTCCCCAAGGGGTTTCAAGGACATGTTCTATCGATTTCTTGATTTCAGCGTATTTCCAGTCCTTGCGCTGCCAGATTGTCCCGTCCGCGTATTCCACACGATTGATCAGAATCTGCTCTTCAAAAAGGTTTTCGGATTTGTTGTCCAAACTCTCTGCGCTTATCAGATCGCCGGGACTCGAAGTACTGAAAACACTTAATTCCTGCTCTTTATCAGGCTTGATATTAACGCCGCAGAGAAACTGGCGAGATGACACATTTGCGGGATTTGCCCGCTCTTTGAATTGGTATTCCCAGAACAGGATTTCGATAATCTTCGTATTTGCGTTTCTGATTTTGGCTCGGTACATGAAACCATCTACGGTTTTGAATTTAGTAGATTGTGATTCCTGCACGGACTTTTCAAGAGCCGCACTGCGCGCATCTATCGTTCTTTCGTTCGGATCCGGATTCCCGGGCGTATTGTTGACCCGTTGGTTCCGCTCGAAATTTCTATTAGAACGAGGCATAACCGATTGAGCGGGAGTAGTATTTACTTTGTTATCCCCATTCTCAACCTTCCGGCGGAATTTTGACCATTTAGAACCAAGTACTACAACTGAGGAATTTTCAGTCGTGAACTGTGCACTTAGACTTGGTGAAATTAGCAATATCAAAATTGACGTAAGCAAAAATGTCCGCATAATTTTCTCCTTCGTTGTGTTCTTAACGCGATTCCTGCGTCAAGCTGACATTAAATTTCGGGTAATTATACACCAAATTTCAAATCATTCTTATTAAGAATGTCTCGCCAACTCGTTGGACGCCAGCAGAGTTTTAACGAAGATTTCGAACAGTTGGCTTTAATGCTGTGTGATTGAACCTCAATTTTTAGCTTTAACCTAATTATCAAGCCATAAGTAACTTTTTAACCCAGTCTCAAAAAAGATCTTTTTTCGGACGGTGATCTCACAAACGAGCGTTTTTGACACAGAATTATCCTTCGATATTTGAAGTTTCGCTTATTTTTTTAATTTATAACTAGCAGCCTAAACTACCAGTATATGGTATGAGAAATCTTTAATGTAGTTATCCACTGGTGTAGGTATTCCTTCTGCCCAACGCCTGCCTGTAAATTCACTTTCTAATTTTTCTCTATGTTTCTTCCGTTGCAGTTGCCAAAATTGCTGCTACTGCATATCAATTTTTTGTTTGAGCAGTTTTCGCGTGACCGGGTATACATTCGAGAAGAAATTATAGCCGGTAAGTGCCTCAACCTTCCGTACGCTGACGCGGAAGTTTTGCCAAGGTGTGGTTCTGATGCCCTGTGTGTTCGGCATAATAACTGCAATGACGCGTACGTTTTTCCCTACCCGGGCAACATCATCCGACCCATTTGGCAAAACGAGAATAACCTTCCAAGTCTGAGCCGGCACCGACACGCGCCCGCCCGCTATAGTGGTAGTTACCCCGCCGTTTGAGCCGGTGCCGCCAGTTCCCGCACCGCCCGCGATTATGTAAAGTTCATTACCCTGCGAAACAAGCGTTCGACTATATGATTCGAGCTGTTCCCATGGACCCTGATTGTTATCCGGTGCCTGCGGCATCATATTAGTCATTAAAAAAGTTGCCGAATTATCCGCCACGCTCGATGTTCGGTCGGCTGACGGTGCATGATGCCCGCGGTCGAAGCCCGAACCCGAATAATCGGTTGATTGAACGTGATACCAGTCCGCGGGCAGTTCCGGGTCGGGTCGAAAATCGTCCTGACGCGCAGCCGAGCCGAGCCAAGTCGAATCCAAGTGCCACGAAACCCAGTTTGGTCTGCCGTTATCACGATTATAGGATTCCGCATACTGGCGTTTGACCATTAAGTAGTTAGAAGGATTATTAATGTCGGCGGTCGCGCCCGATGGGTTGCCAAGCGTTAAATGCTCGTTCGGATCCGTCGGGGCGTTTACAAACAAAGCAATAGAGGTGTTTGCCGTGCGGCTTTGCGCGTCGGTTACTGTAACGCTTAAACTGCGGTTGCCACCTGTTTGATTTGCTGCAATTATAGTGCTGTACGAAAAAATGTTGTCGCCCGCAGTCGCATCACCATTCGTACCGTTGTCGAAAAACGGCTGGCTTGAGGTGCCGCCGATGGATGACAAATTTCCCGTAACTGTAATGCCAGTGCTCGACGGGTTGGTTGCCGGAGTAACAGTGACGGTCAAAAGCGTAGCGCCACCGGGCGCAACTGAATTCGGATTGGCGGTTGCAGTTGCCGCCAATGCGGTTGCATTGGATGTCACCGATAAGCTGATAAGGGTATTTCCCGTACGGCTCTGGGCGTCGGTAATAGTAACCGGCAGAGTCTTGGTTCCCGCAGTCGTAGCAGCGGAAACACCGGCGTTATATGAAAAAATATTGTCGCCCGCAGTCGCATCGCCGTTCGTGCCGTCATCGAAAAAGACTTGGGTTGCCGAGCCGCCGATTGCCGAAAGATTTGCTGCAACCATCAAACCAGTACTCGCCGGATTAGTGCCAGACGTAACATTCACGGTTAAAAGCGTAGTACCTGCTCCAGCTGTAACCGTTAATGGTGTTGCCGCGCCCGAACCTGACGGGTTAGTGTTGCCGATCGCGCTGCACACGTTCAAAAGGGAAGCCGTGTTGCGCGGCGTTGGCGCGCCTGAGGTATTAAAATCAGAAGCATTGTTATCGGTGTCGGTGCAGCCGTTTCCATTCCTGATTGCCACCGTTGTATTAGTCAAAACGGCAGTCGGCGTACCTTCGGTCGGCGTGGCTGTCGCCCCGTAACTGATAACATCGATGCGGCTCGCGCCCAGTCCGCTTCCGTCGGCGGCGCTGGCGGCGGTTGTCGTACTTGCGACAAGAACTTTACCCGCTGAACTGCTCAGAGCGATTGCGCCGGTTGCGTCAGCGGCGGGTAAATCAGACGTGCCGCTCGTTCCTGCAGATTCCCAGACCAAATAATATTGTCCGGGCTGCAAGGTAATATTGGTTAGATTCGTTACAGTCCAGCTCGTCCCGGTTGCTGAAGCGTATTGAACAGACCAACCGCTTAATGAAACCGCCGAGGTGCCGCGGTTGAAAAGCTCGATATAATCGTTTTTATAAACCGCGCCGGTATTGCCGCCGCCGCCGTATACTTGGCTGATGACAATGCCGGATGAAACCGTCGGATTATTTATCCCGTTCAAGGATATTGAAGCAATATGCTGGGAATCGGCTGTTTCCGCGATGACAAACTGTTGCACTGCATTCCCAAAAAATAATTGGGCAAAAATAATCGAAAACAGTACCACCATTAAAACTGGGAAATATACTAGTCGTATATTTAACTTCATAAAATACCTTGCAAAATCTTTTATATAAACTTTTGGACGGAACTAATAATTAAGGGATCAAATGAACTTTATCACAGCAGCGAATCTTTTTCTACAAAATGTGGAAAAGGGTAGTGTCCAATACCCGGACGCGAAAGTTATTTTTCTGGCTGGTTCAATCGTCAGAGGCGAAGACATGCGCAATTCGGATTTAGATTTAGTCGTCGTTTTTGAAAATTTGCCGAATGCTTGGCGTGAGTCATTTTATTTTAGTGGTTTTCCTGTCGAAGCATTTGTTTACGACCCCGAAACGCTCAACTACTTTATTACCGAACGCGAGTGGAAATCCGGTGTGTGCGTGATGGCACAAATGGTTTCCGAAGGCATCGAAGTTCCAGAATCTTCCGATTTTTCGCAGAACTTAAAACAACTCGCTGCTTCAGTGATAGAAGCGCGTCCGCTGAAGCTCAATGAAGAAAATTTGCGCCAGTTGCGTTACAACATCACAAACTTAATTGACGATATTCGGCATCCGCTCTCGAAAACCGAGAATGTCGCTACCAGAACAGTTTTGTATGATGTTCTAGCTAATTGTTATTTGCGAGTAAACGGTTTTTGGACGGCGAAAGGCAAATCAATTCCTTTGAGTAAATACGTTGAACTTAGCGACTAAATCAGTGAGTCGGTAAAAGCACAAAAAAGCCTAAAAGCGTAAAAACTCTTAGGCTTTTTGTTTTGAAATCAAGAATTCTACAAGAAAACGCGAAACCGTTTTGTAGATTTTCCGATAACAAATTCGGTCTGAAAACCGCGAGCGGCGAGTTTGATTTGGGTAATCTGTTTAGCTTCTTCAGGATTACCGCTTGAGCCGATTAAAATCCCGATGATGCGCAACCGTTCGCCTGGGAAATTATTCGGAATAAAAACTTTGCGGGAAAAAACCGTGCCGCCGTCGCTTGAGAAAATCCCAATTCCCCAATAACCTTCGGTTTTATCCAGAGCAGGTCGGAGCTGCAACCAAACTCTCGTTTCTGCGCTTGCCCCGGAAAGTATAGTGTTGAATGTCACCTCTCTACCAACGGGACGCGAAAGGTTAAAACCCAGCAGTTCCGGATCACCACTTTGAGCGAAAGCCGAAAAAGCCATCGCTGCCATTAAAATAAATATTGAAATAGGTTTTTTCATTATTTTTCTTTACTGCGTGTCAATATTCGCTTCAATCGTGTTTTGTATCGAAACAGGAACATTTGAAAAGAAATTATATCCCGTCATTTGTTCGACATAATCAACACTTACTCGATACTGTTTCCAGTCAGAAACCACACTGTTGTTATTCGGCATAAAGACGGCAATCAATCTAGTTGATGTTGTTACCCGTGATACGTCATTCGTTCCGTTTGGCAAAACCATAATCACTTTCCAAGTATAAGTTGGCACTGATACGTGACCGTTCGCTATAAACCCGCTTGTGCCATAACCGCCTGAAATAATGTAAAGCTCATTTCCCGATGTCGCCAAGGTGCGCGAATAAGTTTCAAGGTTCGCCCAAGTAACCTGATTGTTAGTCGGCGCTTGCGGAATCATATTCGTCATCAAGAATGTTGCAGAGTTGTTTGCCACCGAGTTTGTTCTATCGCCTGACGGACACATATGACCTCTGTCATATCCAGAGCCTGAATAATCGGTTGCCGTAACGTGATACCAACTGGCTGGCAGTGTGCTGTCAGGACGAAAATCATCTTGGCGTGGAGTTGAACCTATCCAGCTTGAATCCAGATGCCAGCTCGTCCAATTCGGTCTGCCGTTGTCGCGGTTGTAGGATTCGGCATACTGCGGCTTGTCCATCAGATAATTCGACGGCTGATTAACATCTGTTGTGGCATTCGATGGGTTGCCCATTGTTAGATGAACGCTTGATGACGGAGGTGGTGTCGGCGAAACTGTCGGCGTTGGTGTTGGAGTCGATGCGCTGTAAGCGGTTGCAACGATGTTATCGAGATTGATGCGATTCGTTCCGCCTGATATTTTGCGAACTTCAAAGCGAATCGCTGCCGAAGAATTGACCGTAAAATTAACAGTGGCGAGCGAGGTTGAACTTGTCGTTACGGTTGAGCCGACCTTTGTCCAAGTTGAACCGCTATTGGTTGATTTCCACAACTCCCAGGTGCTTGAGCCGTCCGTCCCATAAACAGCGTGACCGACCGAAACCGTTCCCGCGCTTGGAACATTAAAGTTCATCGAAACCTTTCCGACGTTACGAACACGCGCCGACCAAGAACCCGTTTTACGGTCAGAAGTAGTATTACCTGTTAATGCATCATCGAGATACCAACTGCCTGAGCCTAAAGTAATATTTGCAGCAGCGTAAGCAGTTTTACCACCCGCTTCAAAGCCTTCATTCAAGGTAGTAGTAGTTTGTGAGCTGACGGTAAAAAAAATAGCCGCGTTCCACAGAAACACAGCTAAAAGGGTGAAAGCGGCAAAGTGTTTTCTATTCATATTTTCTCCTGATTATTTACTTTAGACAGAAAGTAAAGTAAATATGCGATGAATTATGAAAAAAGACAAGTAAAAATACCCAACTTCGGTAGTGTCTTAATAGCGTGGTGTTATTCCATATCTTTATGAATATGGTTTTTATTGCTTGCTTGGTTCGTGAACTAAGATTTCAAGTCAAAAGGTTTTCCGTCTCACAAAATTGATTTACCTATCAAAAAATCAAATGCTAAACTCTTAACAGAAGGTAATTCAAAAACGCCCGTTTTTGAAGTGATTGAAAATGGAGTTTTTGGAAGACGTTTCAAAACTCAGCTTAGAGATTTTATTTTGAGATTTTGTTTTTCAGACGAGTTTTGAAATATCACTTTATTGAGCTTTTGATGATTTCAGAAAGATTGTTTAGATGTCTTAAAAAGGGGCGGATACTGTTGCCGAATTCAGCAAGCCAGTTTTGCAAACCTCGAAGTTCTCGTT
>CAXSBF010000045.1:0-21257 GCA_964235785.1 uncultured Pyrinomonadaceae bacterium
ACATTTGAGATTCTAACTTGTCCTTTCTTTCAAACATCTTTTCTGTTACACGACCATCGAAAAGGATGAATTGATGCGGCGCGTCTGGCAAGACCATTTTGTCGAGGAAAATAATCTTACTTTCAATGTCAAAATGCTGCGCAGGGCGCTCGGCGACAACGCGCAAAATCCGCGCTTTATCGAAACCGTCCCGCGTCGCGGTTATCGTTTCATTGCCGAAGTAAAAGAGATTTTTCACGAAAACGGAGAAAAATCACAAGCGGACAAAATCTCGCCGCCGCCGCCGCCGCCGCCGCCGCCGCGAAAATCTTATGCCTTATTTGCGGTTTTGGGAATTTTTCTGCTCTCGACGCTTACCGCCGGTTCCTGGCTGGCGCGAAAACAATTCTTCGCCGCCGGATTGAACGCGCCGATTTTGTCCGCGCCGTTTCATTCCGAAAAGTTTTCCGCTTCCGGTAAAGTCAAATACGCCGTCATCTCGCCGGACGGAAAACTCGTCGCCTTTACAGACGAAACCGCCGGTAAATACGGCATCTGGCTTAGACGTTTGGAATCTTCGGAAAATATCCAAATCGTTTCACCGTCGCCTGAGTTTTATGGCGGACTCGCTTTCGCGCATGATGGGCAATCGCTTTTCTTTATGCAGAAGCGGCGGGGCGAGAGCGTGCAATCTGCCATCTATCGCGTCTCGATTTCAGGCGGCGTTCCCGAAAAAATTATAGAAGATGCCGAAGGTTGGATTAGTCTCTCGCCCGACGACCGGCAAATTTCCTTTGTTCATTTCGGACGGAAAGACAATGATGATTATTGCTCTTTGATGATTGCCGATGTGGATGGAGGAAACGTGCGAAAAATTTTAACGCGCCCGCGACCGATTCGCATCACCGACAATCAATTTTCGCCCGACGGAAAACGAATTGCCTTTGCATTCGGACAATCCTATGACGGCGGGAGCGATTTTCACCTGGCGCTAGTCGGGCTGGAAAGCGGCAGTGAAAGTGAAATTTCTCCGCAAACATTTTTCGAGATTGAAAATATGAAGTGGCTGCCCGGCGGTGACGAATTGCTTTTGACGGCGAAAGAAGCTCTCGACGGAAAATCGAAAATCTGGCAAGTTTCGACCGCGACGGGCGAAGCGCAGCCGTTGACAAAAGACGCGACGAGTTACTTGAGCATCAGCGTGAGCAACGATGCCAGCCGAATGATTGCGACACAACTGGGTAATGATTTTCGTTTGTATCTTTCCGCCGCCGGCGAGACGAAAGTTTTAACCGCCGCCCGCGAAGCGACCTTCGCGCCAACCGGAAAAATCATCTATGCGACCGATGAAGGCTATATTTGGACGATTAACCGTGACGGAGGCGAGCAGCGCCAATTAACGAACCGCGAGTTCAAGGATTTTTCACCGCGCGTCGCGCCCGACGGCGGCATTTATTTTGCCTCGAACCGCTCCGGTACGAATCAAGTCTGGCGGATGAACGCCGACGGCGGCTATCAAACACAATTGACGAAGACCGAAGGCGGCTATCCGCGCTTTGTTTCACCCGACGGACGTTGGGTTTATTACGAATCCGGCTTGCATCAAACGCTCTGGAAAATTGCCGCGGACGGCGGCGAGGAAGTCCGGGTTTCAGAAGGCAAAATTTATTCGCCCGCCTTCTCGCCTGACGGAAATTTTGTCGCCCATTTTGTCCGCGAGAAAGACGGTCGGGTTAAAATCTACGTGATGAACCTCGAAAATCCAAAAATCTTGAAAACCTTCGTCCCCGCCGCTGAAATATCTTACGTCCATAAAATCGGCTGGTCGAATGACAATAAAACTATCAATTACGTTACTGACGAAAACTCGAAAAATTATCTCTGGCAGCAATCGCTCGATGGAGGCAAGCCGCGTTTCGTCGCCGATTTGGGCGACAAGCAAATTGAAGATTTCGCGCTCGCGCCCGACGGCGAAAATTTTGCTTTCATCGGCGGCGAATGGCTGCACGACGCGGTTCTGATCGACGGTCTGAAATAGACGATTCGACCGAATTTTTACTTTTTGTAAATTCTCTTTTCCCAAACAGCACTTCTTAATTGCTCGAAGCAAATCACCGGGCTTCTCTTGCGAACCGAAAATTAAAAAAGCTAGACTGTAATCAGCGAACTTTTTAACTTGAATTTCGACGTCCGTCAATTGATTGACGGCGAAATTCTTTTACAGAAAAAACAAGGGCAGGAAAATGAAAATCAAACTCAAACCAATCGGCGTTCAAGTCGTTGTCGTCTTCGGCGCGTCGAGCGGCATCGGACGACTCGCCGCACTCGAATTTGCAAGACGCGGCGCGAAAGTAGCGGTTACAGCCAGAAGCGAAGCGGGCTTAAAATCGCTGGTCGAAGAAATCGAAGAGCAAGGCGGCGAAGCCTTTTACGTTGTCGCTGACGCGGCTGATTTCAACCAGGTAAAATCGGTTGCCGAAAAAACGGTTGAACGATACGGCAGAATTGACACTTGGATTCATTCAGCGGCGACCTTTATTTTTGGGACAGTTGAACGAACCGAACCCGAAGAATACAAGCGTCTTATCGAAGTCAATCTTTTGGGACAAATCTACGGCGCGAAAGCCGCTCTGCCGCATTTGAAGGAAAAAGGCGGCGCGTTGATTCATCTCTCATCGATCGAAGCACACCGCACCGCGCCCTTTCAATCGGCTTACGGCGCGTCGAAACACGGCATCAACGGTTTTCTGCAAGTTTTGCGCGTCGAACTCGCGCACGACCGAATTCCCGTTTCGGTGACGGAAGTTTTGCCCGCTGCGATAAACACGCCGATTTACGATAAAGGGCGCAACAAAATGCCGTTCAAATCGCGTCCCGTACCGCCGATTTATCATCCGCAAATCGTCGTGGACGCGATTCTTTTTGCCGCCGAAACCCCAATCGCCGAAATAGTTGCCGGCGCGGCAGGTTTGGGCGTCGAATTGGCGGAGAAATTTTCTCCGCGGCTTGCCGATTTTTTCTCAGGCACAATCGGTTATGTCGGGCAGACGTCGGACGAGGAATCAGACGGAAATTACGCGGGCAGTTTGTTCGCTCCCGTTTCCGGCTTCGATACAGTCGAGGGAAGATTTTCAGACGAGCAATTCAAATCCGACCCTTATACCTGGCTTAAAACGCATCCGCAGACGAAAAACGGTTTGCTCCTCGCGGGCGGAATCATCGGCGGAATTTTGGCTTGGCGAGCGATAAAAAAGTGAAAAACTAAAAGTGAAAAACTAAAAGTGAAAAACAAAAGGCATAGGTTTATGATTGAAATCAAAACGTTTGCCTTTTGTTTTTCACTTTTAGTTTTTCACTATCTCAACAGTTGTTGTAAAATTCACGCATCGCGTTTCAAATCTCGTTTTCTAAAATCGCTAAAAATATGGAAAAGAAGGAAAAGGTAATAATCGGCTTGTGCGCGATTGTTACAATTTTTGCCGGAGTTCTTCATTACGCAGGTTTCAATCAAATTTTTGCATTTTTCGTTGCGGCAGTCGCGCTGGCACTTCTTGCAGTAATTGTCGGCGACGCGACCGAACAGCTCGGCAGCCGTCTCGGTCCGGGCGCAACCGGCATTTTGCAGGCGAGTCTGGGGAATTTGCCCGAACTTTTCGTTTGTATTTTTGCGCTGCGGGCAGGTTTGGCAAACGTCGTGCAAGCCGCGCTGATTGGTTCGATTCTTGGAAATTTATTGCTCGTTTTCGGTCTCGGTATATTTTTGGGCGGCTTAAAAAACGGCACGCAGCGATTTAATTCCGAGCCGCCGCGAATGATTGCGACTTTGATGATTTTAGCCGTCGCCGCGCTGATGATTCCGACGCTCGCCAAAGAACTGCACACGCCCGCCGAGCCGCACATTAACAAATTAGATATTGCCTGTTCGATTGTCCTGCTTGTCCTGCTCGCCGCTAACATTTATTTTTCGGTCAAAGGCGACCCGGCGGTCGCGCCGCAGGAAAAGGAAGCCGGACACGCCGAATGGTCGCTCGGTCTGGCAATCGGCGTGCTGGCAGGCGCGGGTCTTGGCGCGGCGCTCGTCTCCGATTGGTTTGTCGCCGCGCTTGAGCCGATGATGGATGCTTTCGGTCTGTCGCAAGCATTCACGGGTTTGGTCATCGTGGCGATTGCCGGAAATTCGATTGAAAATCTCGTCGGCATCCAATTCGCCTGGCGCAACCAATCAGATTATGCGCTGAGCATCATTTTGAACAGTTCGCTGCAAATCGCGCTCGGTTTGATTCCGATTTTAGTTCTGCTGTCGTTTGTTTTGGGCGGCGCGGTTTTAACGCTCGTTCTGCCGCCGCTGCTGGTCGCCGCGCTCGCGCTGGCGGCAATCGTCAGCGCGTTTGTCGTCTATGACGGCGAATCGATTTGGCTCGAAGGCTTGGCGTTGATTGGGCTTTACTGCATCATCGCCGCGTCGTTTTGGTGGGGATAAAATTTAGGCTGAAGGATTTTAGCCGATTTAGATTTAGCCGTCGCTTTCGTTTTTAATGTGGCGGCAATTTTAATTCTTAAAAACTTTACCAGCCGCGATTGATTTCCCACCGGTCAACGATTCGCTCGCCTTCAAGAGCGTGATAATGCGAATGCTGAGCGGCGGTCAAGCACGAATGATTTGCCAGAATGCGAACGCGCGAACCGACCGGTAAGCGTTTGAATTTCGCTTCATCATTGACGAAGATTATTCCGTGTTCCTGCGACAGCGATTCGACGCGCAAATCCAAATCGTTTCCCGCCAAATCAAACACGCGCCCGTACCCGCAATTTAGGTCCAACTCGACTGCGCCGCGGTCTTTGGAAAGCGCGATTGCGCCCGCGTCAACGACAATTTTTTGCCGCCGCGCGTCGCTGTGAATAACCGCTGCCAGAACCGTCAAAGCGCAATCGACAAAACTACAGCTTCCCAATGTCGCCTGAAAAGCGTCGAAAAAAATATAATTGCCCGGTCGTATTTCCGTGACGCCTTCGAGATTATCAATCGCAGTTATGGTCGGCGTCGAACCGATGCTGACGGTCGGCACAATCAAACCTTCGTCGTTTAATTTTTGCGCTAAATCGCGCATCGAATCGCGTTCGGTTCGGGCTATCGAAAGTAATTCTTCGGCTGAACGGACGTTATAGGAATGTCCGGCGTGCGTTAAAATCCCCGCGAAATTTAAATTGGAAGAATCGGCAATCAAACGCGGAATCGCAAACGCTTCGGGCGTGTTCGGCTCGACGCCGCAGCGATGATAGCCGCAGTCGATTTTGACGAAAACGTCGAGTTTTATATTTTCGCTTCGAGCTATTTTATTTAATAACTCAACGCTCGCCGCGTCGTCCGTCAAAACGGAAAATCGCTCGCAATTTTTTGCAAGCCGAATCGCTTCGGCAAATTTTCCCGCTTCAATCGGAACGCCGTAAGTTATATCCGTAAAATTATTTTTCAGAAAATAATGCGCTTCGGCGAGCGTCGAAACCATAATTCCGCCCGCGTTTCCCACAGTTTGAATTTTAGCAACCTCGACGCATTTGTGCGTTTTGACGTGCGGTCGCAAACTGACGTTCAACCGTTTGGCGCGAGCCGTCATTCGCTCGGCGTTGCGCCGCATTCTTTCCGCATCCAAAACGAGCGACGGGGTTTTTAGATTTTCCATTCGCATAAAATTATTTAAGCAAGATAATCCATTAAGTATTTCCCTGTATGCGATTTCTCGTTCGCCACAATTTTCTCCGGCGTTCCGACCGCAACGATTTCGCCGCCGCCGATGCCGCCTTCGGGTCCTAAATCAATCACCCAATCCGCCGTTTTTATCACGTCCAGATTGTGTTCGATAACGAGCAGGCTTCCGCCGTTATCAATCAAAGCGCGAAACGCCGCGAGCAGTTTGTTGATGTCGTCGAAGTGCAAGCCGGTCGTCGGTTCGTCGAAGATGAAAAGCGTTTTCGATTTGGTTTTTTGCGCCAGATGCGCGGCGAGTTTGACGCGCTGCGCTTCGCCGCCGCTCAAAGTCGTCGCCGATTGTCCGAGCCGCAGATAGCCGAGTCCGACTTCTTCGAGAACTTTGATTTTATTAACTAATTTGCTCACGTCCTTGAAAAAGAAAATCGCTTCTCTGACGGTCAACTGCAAAACTTCTGCGATGCTTTTGCCTTTATATTTCGCGTCGAGAATTTCGGCTCGAAAGCGCGTGCCGCGACAATCTTCGCAGGTTAATTCGACATCGGCGAGAAACTGCATTTCGACCGTGACCGTGCCGCTGCCCTGACAAGTCTCGCAGCGTCCGCCGGGAACATTAAACGAAAAATGCGACGCCGTAAAACCTTTTGCTTTTGCCGCGTTTGTTCCCGCGAAGACTTCACGAATCGCGTCGTAAGCCTTGATATAAGTTACCGGATTCGAGCGCGGCGTTCTGCCGATTGGCGATTGGTCAACCAGAATCACGTCGTCAATCAACCCCGCGCCTTTGATTTCCCTGACAAGTCCAACCTGATCTTTCCACTCGCCGCGCTTTTTCTTGAGTCCGGCATAAATAACATCGTGAATCAAAGTCGATTTACCCGAACCCGAAACGCCGGTTACGCAAACCAGCATATCGAGCGGGATTTCGACATCGACGTTTTTCAGATTGTGTTCGCGCGCGCCGACGATTTCGAGCTGGCGTTTTGTGTCGACTTCGCGCCTTTTCGACGGGATTTTGATTTCCAAATCGCCGCGCAGATATTTTGCCGTCAGCGACATTCCGTCTTGAATCAAGCCGAGAAAATCGCCCGCGAAAACAAGATTTCCGCCGAGTTCGCCCGCGTATAAACCGATGTCGAGAATATGGTCGGCGGAGCGCATCATTTCTTCGTCGTGTTCGACGACCAGAACCGTGTTGCCGATGTCGCGCAGGTTTTCCAGAATTTTGACCAGCCGCGTGTTGTCGCGCGGGTGAAGCCCGATTGATGGTTCGTCCAAAACATAAAGCGTGCCGACGAGCAGCGAACCTAAGTTTGTCGCAAGTTGAATGCGCTGCGCCTCGCCGCCGGAAAGCGTCGAAGCCAGACGGTCGAGGGATAAATAATCAAGCCCGACATCAATCATGAACTTGATGCGGCGGCGAATTTCCAATAAAAGTTTTTCGGCGATTTGTTCGCGCTCTTCGGAAAGTTCCAGAGTCTCGAAAAATTCCGCCGCGTTTTTAATAGACAGCGCGACGATTTCAGGCAAATTTCTACCTGCAACTTTTACGTCTCTGGCTTCCTGCCGCAATCTTCCGCCGTGACATTCGGGACAAAGCGTGTAGCCGCGATATTTCGACAAAAACACGCGGACGTGCAGTTTATATTTTTTTGTTTCGAGCCATTTGAAAAATCCGCGCACGCCGCGCCAGCCGCTCGCGCCTTCGAGAACAGCTTTTTTCTGCCAATCTGATAAATCCGCGAACGGAACGTCAATCGGAATTTCTCCGTTTCCGGCAAAACGCATTAATTCCTTTTGCGCCCAATCGTATTGCGGTCTTTGAAACGGAGCGATTGCGCCGCCCGCGAGCGAAAGCATCTGATTCGGCACAATCAAATCGAAATCAATATCAATCGAGTTGCCGAAACCCTGACAAACCGGACACGCGCCGAACGGCGAATTAAAACTAAACAGTCGCGGTTCGGGTTCTTCATAAATTGTGCCGTCGTATTTGCAGATGAATTTTTCGGAAAAATTTAAGGTCGGCGGATTTTCTCCGGCGGTCGAAACCACTGCCGCGCCGCTTTCACGAAAACAAATTTCGAGCGAATCAACCAGACGCTGCTTGATTTCTTTATCAGCTTTCAGACGGTCAACCAAAACGAATGTATTTTCAAAATCATTAAATGAAAAATCTTCCGGTTTTTGGAGTTCGACCATTTCACCGTCGCGCAAAAGGCGCGAAAAACCGTGTCCGAGCAGACTCATCAAAACCGCCGTCGGGTTTTGTTTTTTCGCCGCCGAATTGAAAAATGTCGTTATCGGAAACAAAACGTAAAAGCGCGTTCCGGCTTCCAAAGTTTCTAAAACCTCATCGGCGGCTGATTCGGGCGAATCTTTTCTGACTTCGCGCCCGCAGACGTGGCAAAAAGTTTGACCGATACGGGCAAAAAGAAGGCGCAGGTAGTCGTAAATTTCCGTTTGCGTGGCAACGGTCGAGCGCGGATTGCGCGTCGAATTTTTTTGCCGGACGGCGATTGCGGGCGCGATACCGACGATTTCGTCAACGTCCGGTTTGTCCATTCGTTCGAGAAATTGTCTGGCATACGCCGACAAAGATTCGACGTAGCGGCGTTGCCCTTCGGCATAAATCGTATCGAAAGCGAGCGACGATTTGCCCGAGCCGGAAACGCCCGTCACGACCGTTAATTTGTTGACCGGAAGCGAAAAGGAAATGTTTTTTAAGTTGTGCGTTCGCGCACCGCGCACTTCGATTGTATCTGTTGCTTTTTTAGCTGCTTGCATAGGTGAAAAATCTGTCCGTATTCGCAAAATTTTATTTTAACAAATTGCCGTCCGACTCCAAAGGCGGGAATAATTCTTTGAGAAATTTGGATATTCTATGATAGATAAACGATAATACCTGAAAGGAGTTTTTATGAAATTATTTTTAATAATCGCAGCTTTGAGTATTTTTTCGGGAATTTTGGCTTGCAGTATGCAAAACAAAACAGTCGCCGCCGATATTCCGCAGGCGACGGCTGAAACTTTTGAGAAAAACAACGCGGCAAAAAATAAACCGCCGGTTCTGGTCGAGCTTTTCACATCGGAAGGCTGTTCGGATTGCCCGCCTGCCGACGGCGTTTTGGCGCGGCTTGAAAACCAACAACCGAACGCTGACGCTGAAATTATCACGCTGGCTTTGCACGTCGATTACTGGGACAGACTCGGTTGGAAAGACGCATTTTCTTCAAATCTTTACAGCGAGCGGCAGAGCGGTTATGCCGATAAATTTAAATTGGATTCGATTTACACGCCGCAAATGGTTGTCGACGGGCAAAAGGAATTTGTCGGCAGTAATTTCGGCGCGGCGCAGAGCGCAATCAGCGAGGCGGCTAAAAATCAAAAAGCAATCGTCGAACTTGCGATCGGCACAGACTCGAAAAATCAGAATCCGAATGTAAAAATAAAAATCTCCAATTTGCCCGCGCACGAAAATTCTTACGTCTGGCTGGCAATTGCCGAAGATAACTTGAAGACAGCCGTCGAGCGCGGTGAAAACCGCGATAAAACCTTGTCGCACACCTCGGTCGTCCGCGAGATGAAACTTGTCGGAGAAATCGATTCGACCGCTAAAACTTTTGAAGTTGAAACCGCTTACGAGCTTCAGCCGGGTTGGAATAAGAAAAACCTGAAATTTGTCGTGTTCGCGCAAGGCAAAGACACGAAGAAAGTTTACGGCATAAATAAAAAACCTTTAGGATAAATTTTCCCGACTAAAATCATCTCGATGTCTGATTTAGGACGCTTGTTATAGTTTTGCCAAAAAATAAAAACTACAACGAGCGTCTTTTTACTTGTCAATAAACTTCAAAACCTCGGAAAAACAATTGAATAATAAACAAAAAACGGCTAATAATAGGTTTGGAGTTTTTTATGAAACGCTTTTTTTTGATTGGATTTATTGTCGGTTTTTTCAGCTTTTTTGCTTCGGGCTTTCAAAGCGATACGACTGTTATTGCTTCGCAGTTTCATTCGGTTGATGAAAATAAAACCGGTCTTGCGAAAAACAAACAACCCGTCTTAGTCGAGCTATATACTGCCGAGAGATGTCCGCTTTGTCCGCCAGCCGACCGCAATCTGACCTTTCTGGAAACCGAGCAGCCTTTTGCCGAAGCCGAACTCATTACGCTTTCGCTGCATATCGATTATTGGAATTCGGGCGAGTTCAGGGACGAGCTTTCATCGCCAATGTTCACCCGACGGCAGGATATTTACGGACAGATTTTTCGTCTCGGCTCGATTTACACGCCGCAAATGATTGTCGACGGTCAGATGCAATTTGCCGGAACGGATTTGGCGAAAGCGCAAAAAGCAATCGTTCAGAGCGCCAAAAACGAGAAAGGTAAAATCGAACTCGCTGCCGTCCGGGACGCAAACGGCGACGTAAAACTCCGTGCAAAAATATCGGATTTGCCGAAACACGAAGTTTCTACTGTTTTCTTAGCCGTCGCCGAAGATAATCTCGGTTCAAACAATAATCGCGGCGAAAATCCGGCTGCAAAGCGTGTTTATACATCAGCGGTGCGCGAGCTTAAATCGCTCGGATTTTTACCCGCCGGGCAAAAGGATTTGCAAAGCGAAGCCGTTTTGCAGATTCAGCCGAATTGGAAAAAAGAGAATCTGAAAATCATTGTTTTTGTTCAGGAAAACGGAAGCCGAAAGGTATTCGGAATCGGCAAAGCAATCATCAGAGAAGAAAAATAATCTAAATCTTGCGAGTCGATTTTATCGAGGCTTCCGCCTTCACCAGCGAAAATCGTATTTGCTGAAGTTTTCGCGCCAATCTTCTTCCAAATCCGATTTTAACATCGGTATCGTTCCATCAAAAATTATTTCTATTTCAAGCAGGCGACGCAGGCGATACGTCCTGCCGTTGGGCGAGCAAACGATAAGCGTCGCCTTTTCCGCGTCAAATTGAGATACGACCGCCGTTCGCCAATCCTTCTTGGAACGAACCAGCAGCCGCGCGCCGATTGGGAATTCGCCTAAAGTCTTTGGATTTTCGGACGAGTTGTTCAAAATTAAAAAGTTTAGAGTTCAGCTTTTTGAATAAAAACCGAACTCTAAACGTCGAAAAATAAATTGCCTCGAAAGTAAAAATTAAAAATTAATCTTCAAACGGCAAATCGTATTGCTTCCCTTTCTGGCTGGCGACATAAAAACGCAAGCCGACGGAAATCATCAGGACGGAAATCCCAATCCAGATAAAAACCCAGGCGATTGAGGGAATTCCGGTCGCGTTTGCCATATTCAAAGCGTCGGTCTGCATCGGGCTGGCAAACGGCGACGATGCGAAAAAGACGGTTTTCAAATCAGACAGCGCGTTCAAAACGCATTGCACCGCCAGAAAACTCATCGCAAATTGCGCCGCTCGCGCGCTCGCATAACGCGCAATCGCCAACAGCCCGACGGTTAAAATCGCTCCTGAAACGACTGTAAAAACAACGCCTCCGAAACTCACGTTTGCCGAAAACACATTCCAGAGCGGCGCAAACAAACCGAATAAAAGCGTCATCAATCCGACAAAAATTGCCGATGCCGCAAGGACGATTCGCGCCGAATAAGCGCGACGAATGAGAACAAGCAGCAAAACGCCGAAAGCCGTCGAGCCGAGATAACCCGCGCTCGAAGTTATCAATTGCGAAATCTGGCTGTTATATTTAAACATCACCACGCCGCTCGTATCGGGCGAAACGGTCAGACTTTCGACCGCGCCGCCGGTCAAAAGCGCGGCTAAAACGTGGCTTCCTTCGTGGATAAAAGTTACAAAAAGCCGAATGGGATAAACCAGATAATCGGCATACGGTATGAACCACAAAGCAATCGTAACGACGGTTGCAATCAGTAGAAGATAAATCTGCGGTTTCGCATCTTCGGCAACTTTGTATTTCATATTTTCGGAAAACTCCTTTTTTTGGAAACTCTCGAACGTCTTACGTTCTATTTTACGACATTGTTCTCTATAAAGTGAATAGCAAACGGTGAAATGGTTTTAATTTTTCACTTTTCACTATTAGTTTTTCACTTTTTGTTTTTCACTAAATCCGATTTTCCGCCGGTTTTCAATTCAAGCTGAACTTCCGTTATCCGAATATCCTTCTGCACGGCTTTGCACATATCGTAAATCGTCAAAGCGGCGACGCTGACAGCGGTAAGGGCTTCCATCTCGACGCCGGTTTGCGAATTGGTTTTAACTTCAGCCTCTAAATAAACTCCGAAATCTTTTATTTCCGCCTTCACGTCAACTTTCGACAAATTTATTTGATGACACAGCGGAATCAGGTTGGCTGTTTGTTTTGCCGCCATAATTCCCGCAATCCGGGCAATCTCCAAAGGATTGCCTTTCGGATTAACGTTCGACTGTAAAACTTCGAGCGTTTCTTTTGAAAGCAAAACTTTTGCCGACGCAATCGCCCGACGCGCCGACGCTTCCTTTTCGCTCACGTCAACCATTTTGATTTTGCCCTGCTCGTCAAAGTGCGAAAGTTTTTTCATAGAAATAAAAATTGTGTTCTTTGATTATAAAACTTTTTTGATTGCTTCAACCAACAAATAATCTGACTCTAAAAACACAGTGAAATTTTTAGCCGCGAAAGGACACGAAAGAACGCGAGCAAAAAATCAAATTTACATTTTGTATTTTCTTTTTCGCGCTTTTTCTTGTTTGTTCGTGGCTAAATCTTTTCTGTGGCAAAATAATTTATGACAAAAACTTACGATGTCGCGGTCATCGGCGGCGGACACAACGGTTTGACATGCGCCTGCTATCTCGCCAAAGCGGGTTTGAAAGTCATTGTTCTCGAACGTCGCCATATCGTCGGCGGCGCTGTTTGCACTGAGGATGATTTGATTGAAGGCTACAAAATCGATGTCGGCTCGTCGGCGCATATTATGATTCATCTCACGCCGGTCGTGAAGGATTTGGAACTCGAAAAATTCGGACTCGAATATATTGACTGCGACCCGTTTGCGTTTGCGCCGATGCCTGACGGTAAAGGCGCGATTTATTTTTGGCGCGACGTTGATAAAACCTGCGAATCAATCGCCACCGTTTCGCCAGAAGATGCCGACCGATATAAAAAATTCGTTCTCGAATGGGAAAAATTAAACGAAGGCGTTTTCCAGGCGTTTCTGAAACCGCCGACGATGTTCAATCTCGGACGGCATATGGTTTTCGGCACGAAGTCGAAAAATCCTGCCGATATGGTTCGCAAATTGATGACAAGCTACGGCGCACTCGTCAAACAAACCTTCCGGCACGAAGGCTTGCGTGCAGCGATGGCGTGGCTGGCGGCGCAATCGGGTCCGCCGCCGACAATGAGCGCGACCGGCGATTTTCTCGGCTGGCATTCGATGATTCACAAAAGCGGCGTGAAGCGTCCGCGCGGCGGTTCGGGCGCATTGACGCAAGCGATGGCGCGATGTCTGGAACATCACGGCGGCGAAATTTTATTAAACGCGGAAGTCGAGAAAATCGAAGTTGAAAACAACGAAATCAAAGGAATCATTTTGCAGAACGGCGAGCGAATCGAAGCGAAACGAGTCGTTTCCAACGCGCACGTTCACACGACGTTTCTAAAACTCATCGGCGCGGAAAATCTACCCGAAGGTTTGGCGGAAAGAATCGAAAACGTCCGTATCGGCAACGGCTTTGGGATGATTGTGCGCTGCGCCGTTTCCGAATTACCCGATTATAATGCCGCGCCAAACGGCGGAAACGCTGCCGATTGTCATCACGGTTTGCAGCTTCTTTGTCCTTCGATGGAATATCTCGAACGCGGCTACGCTGATTATCTAAACGGCATTCCGTCGAAAAATCCGTCCGCGCTGGCGATGACGTTTTCGTCCGTTGATCCGACGCTCGCGCCTGCGGGCAAACACACGCTTTTCATTTGGGGACAGTATTATCCTTACGAGTTATCGAACGGCGAGCATTGGGAAAACGTTCAATACCGCGAAGCCGATAAATTAATTGATGTCGTCAATTCCTACGCGCCGAATGTAAAAAACTCCGTCATCGAACGCTTCGTCCAATCGCCGCTCGATTTGGAACAACGATTGGGACTGCTTCGCGGCAACGTAATGCACGTCGAGATGGATTTCGACCAGATGTTTCTGTTCCGCCCGCTGCCGGAAATGTCGCAGTATAAAACGCCGATAAAAAATCTCTATCTCACAGGCGCGTCAACTCATCCCGGCGGCGGCGTATTCGCGGCAAGCGGACACAACACGGCGCAGGTTGTTTTGAAAGATGTCAAAGGCGGCTGGTTTTGAGAAACTGAAATTACTTTAGTTTTGACAAAAACAATGTTTCAGAAGGAATCCAGTTAGTAGCAAATTTATCAGCTTTTTCGAGCCATTTGATTATTCGGTCAACGGGCGGAACGGATTCACCCCAATATTCGACGAAAAGCGCGTCTTCCATTCTGAGAGAAGCGGCGAGCATTTCATTTTCAATCGCTTTAATCGCCCGTTGAATATAAATACCGCCCCGAGTTTTGTCATCAACGTGGGCGACGCTTCCGGCGGAAAATAAATCACGGGCTTGCGAGACGAGAACGCCGTGATAAGTCAGAAGATACATCGCCACGTCGTTATATTTATTTTTGACGCGCGAACCGGCGACGACTTTCGGACATAAAAGCGTCGCTTCGGCTCTGAATCTTGTTTTTTCTTCGGGCGGCAAATCGATATACAGTCGGACCTGAATCGGTAAAGTGTGTTCGGGTTCGGGGTTTTCTTCGAGCCACCATAAACGCTCGCCGTCTTTCAAACGCTTTTTCGCATAATCGCGGATGTAATGCATTTTCTTTTCGATTGGAAGCGCGCTGAATTCATTGTAAGAGATTTTCATTTTCTCAAACAGCGAAGAATTAGCGTCAATTTCCAATTCAAAACGCGGAACGTGCGAAGTGCGAACGTGAATAACGCAGTCGTCGTAACTGTCCCATTTAACTTCCGGCGTTCCGCCCATTTTTCCGAAAATTACATAAACGAAATTAACTTCCTGATTACGAAATGTTTCAAAAACGCTGTTCGCCACGCTGCGCCAAGTGTCTTTGGCGGTAAATTTTACTTCAACGCCGAATTCGCCGACGGCGATGTCGGGGAAAATATACGGATGCGGATTATAATCAACAGCGATTTGGTATTCGCCGCCAAGTTGTTCCAAAACTTCACGCACGCGGTTTTCAAACGCTTTGGAAGTCGCGAATAAATTACGTCTTGATTCTTCGGTTAGTTGAGCGACGACCGAATCGAGAAGCGTTTCAAATTGTTCTTTGGTCATACAATTTCGGCGGATAAACAATCGGCAACCGATTTGGCGATGTGCCACGCGAGAACGGGCGGAACAGCATTTCCAACTTGGCGTTCGGTTTCGCGCAGTTTTGAATCGAAGATAAAGTCGTCGGGAAAAGATTGAATACGCGCCGCTTCGCGCATTGAAATTCTTCGCGGCAGCGAGTAATGAAATTGAATATTGCCGTGACATTCGGCTCGAATCGTAAAGCCGGGACGATTCGCCACAAGACGACGGTTTCCCTGTTCGCCGCTGACGTTCGCCGCGCTCCAAACGTGATTAACGCATTCGTCCATTTCCTTTGTTTCAAGGTCGCCGATAGCCTGCGACGCGGTGAGCCAGTTTTCTTTCGCAAGTTCCGGTTCGGGCGGCGCGAATTTCCCAACAGTCCTTAAAGTGCCAACGATAAAAACACGCTCTCTGCTTTGCGGAACTCCGTAATCAGCCGCGTGATAAAGTTCGTGCGAAACATCATAACCGAGCGAGTTGAAATCCTTCATTATCTGCTGGAACGATTCGAGCCGCGTTTTCAAAAGTAAACCTTTGACATTTTCAGCAACAAAAACCTTCGGCTTAACAATTTTTATCGCCTCGACCATCGCGGCGTAAAGACTGCTTCGCTTGCCTTTCACGCCTAGTCCTTTGCCGTTAATCGAAAGGTCTTGGCACGGAAAGCCGCCAATTAAAACGTCCGCGCTTGAAGGCAAATCTTTTACAAAATCCCAAATATCTCCGCAATGAATATTCTCGTCAAGATTTCGGCGATACGTTCGACAAGCCGCCTGATTGAGTTCGTTCGCCCATATTATTTTAAAGGGATTTTTAGCGTATTTACGCCCGAAGACGGAAAACCCGCCGCGAAATCCTAAATCCATTCCGCCGCAGCCGGAAAACAAGGAAACCACCGAATAGTTTTTCCCAGTAATATTTGTTGTTGCCTTTCTTTGAGAAAGATTTTGCTGAATGACGGATTCGTTAAGCATATTTTTGGTGATAAAAGGTTTAATTTTTGCGGTTTGATTTATAGAATATAACAGAACCATGAGTAAGCCAAAAACGCCGCTGACGCGCTCCGAACAAATGGCGCGGGTGAAATCAAAAAACACCTCTTTTGAAATGATGCTGAGACGTGAACTCTGGCGGCGCGGTTTGCGTTACCGCACCAACGACAAAACGATTTTCGGCAAACCAGACGTAGTTTTCAAAGGCAAGAAAATCGCCGTATTCGTGGACAGCGAATTTTGGCACGGGAAAGATTACCCGAACGGCAGAAACATTCCGAAACAGAACAACGATTATTGGATTAAGAAAATGGAACGTAATATCGCCCGCGACAAAGCGGTAAATCAAATGCTGAAAGAATCCGGCTGGACGGTTATTAGAATTTGGTCGAAAGATTTGAAGAAAAATCTTTCGGGATGCGCCGATATAGTTCAAGAGGCGATTCAATCAAGAGTTTCATCTCGCTAAACTAGAGCATCAATCTATCACTTATCCCATATCATTTAGATTTGGAACAGCGATTTAGACTGCTTCGGGGAAACGTAATGCGCGTCGAAATGGATTTCGACCAGATGTTTTTATTTAGACCATTGCCGGAATTATCAAATTATAAAACGCCAATTAAAAATTTGTATTTAACCGGCGCGTCAACTCATCCAGGCGGCGGTGTGTTTGCGGCATCAGGACACAACACGGCGCAGGTAGTTTTGAAGGATGTCAAGGGTAAATGGTTTTAGCTAAACTAAATGCGTCATTTCAAGCCGATGCTCAATATTAAGCTGCGGTTGAAATCAGAGAACACTTTCGACCGAAAAAGTTATGAATTTTAATCAAACCGAGTTTAATAGTAAGTCGGCGTTCGAGTTTTCGTTTATGGCTCAATTATTTTTAGCTTTGCGATAGATTTTTCATTCATTGTTTTTTTGCGGTTAAATTAATTTGGATAAGTGATGCGAAAACGCTCTTCCGCATCACTTGTTAAAAAGGCTAATTGTATTGACAAATTAAGCGGGACTCTAACCGATTTCAGCTTAATTTGTTAATACAGCTACTATTCAGCGTGGTGAAATGCCGCTCGGAAACGGAGTTTCGACTTTTTGTTTTTCATCAATTTCTTCCTCCGCTTTTTTATTTTTCGCTTTAGCCGTTGTTTTCTTCCTCGCCGTGAGAACGGGCGAGTCGGCACAGTTTCCAACCGATGCCGGTTGTTCTGGAATAGTCGGCATTGGCGAGTTAGCGGGCGGTGTCTTGATAGGCGGTAATGCGCTCGCAGTTGGAGTAATCTTCGGTGCTATTCCGCCGCCGGAAGCGAAAATATCTCTGGCGATTCTCAAACCGAGTCCGACGCCGCCGATATTCTCGTTACTCAAATCGGGAACCAAATTACCTTGGTTATTTTTGGTAAAGTCAAAGGCGTCAAATATCCAGTGAACTCCCAGGAAAATCCGGCTCGTGGCATTTTCAATAATCATATTCCACAATCCGCCCGGAAAAGACCGAACGTGGCGCGGTCGCACAGTTCCGAAGTTATCACGGTTGATACCGTTGAGTTCGTCGGAAATAACTCCGTTCGTCAATAAAGTGTCATTTGCTTTGTTATTCGGCGCAATACCGTAAAACATTCTGGCAATGTGCAGCGCGGCGGCTCCGAATGTGGCGTGTCCCGACGGGTAGGCGGGAAAATTCGGGGTCATATTTTTAGCATTCGGCATATTGGTGGCGGGTCCGGCAAACGGCAGCCAATTCGGATCACCGTCATTAAAATTGACATTCACGCCGGAATATGGCGCAAGCGGTCCGAGCGTTTCGTCGTGTTCGCGGATGCCGACGACGGGTCGCCAGAAATCATGACAGTATTTCTGTTCCCACGCCAGAATTCCGGCATCGCCCATCGCCGCGTTGACAAAAGCAAACAGCCGTGCGTTTTGTCCTTCGTTATTACCCTTATTTTTCGCTAAAAGACGAATTATCTGATTGTAAAAACGCGGCGGCGTGCCTATTCCGTTCGAGCCTTCATACGCCCAATAAATGCCGATGAGTGTTTCCATTGCGCTTCTCCGGTCATTGAAAAGAGGAGTGGGCAAGGTTGCCGTCAAATCGGTTCTGATTCCTTTTGCCCGCACCTGATTTAGCGCCAGCAAGTATTTTGGATTAGTGCCGTTCGTGAAAGGCGGCTTTTGCAGAGTGTGGCGGACGGAAATGGCAAAACCTTTCGTCTGCGCTCCGTAAAACGGTGAGTAAAAACCCTGTCCCGGATTATCAGGGTCAACCCGATGCCTGCCGCGCTTGCGCGAGAACATATAACCGCAGTCTCTCGCATCCATGTCGTTCTCGCGCAACATTAAAAGCGTTTTGCCGACCTTAACTCCAAACAGAAAACTCGGATTGGTTTTGTCAAACGCACTTAGCTGTGCTTCAAAATACTCTCTTTGTGTTTTAAACAAATCCGACAAAGTAGTGAAAGCCGCACCCGCAACTGCATCACGCGCCGAAGCGCCAACCGGAGCAGGCTGATCCGGCGGCTGTAAATAACGCGGGAAACCCGCGCCCGAGATTCCCGCATAAGCGTCATACATCGCCAGATGAACAATTGCCAATGCCCGCGAAGAGAGTGTCGGACCGGTTTGCTCTCTTTTGCCAGGGTCGCTGTGACTGACGCGGTTGGCTTCGAGCGCGACCGCGTTCCAAAACAGGATAGAATCCATCATATATTTTGTCTCCTTGTAATTTAGTATTTTCAGTAAAGGCAAATCAACACCTCACAATATAGCGATATATTTTGCCTTCACCGGTATATGACTTTTTTAGTCAAAACCTTGCAAAAAAAATTTAAGAGAATGGAAAATATTTAGTGCAAGCTGTCAATAAAGCTGATTTCACGCGAAAATATGATGTATGGATAAACTGATTTCGGTCAAATATTTCTGTTCCGCACGTAACGGAAATGAATCAGTATCCCGTACCGATTTAAAATAACTACCTGACCTGAATTGCGAGGTGTCAGGTTGTATTTGCCGCGTCGGGATACAACACGGCGCAGGTTGGTTTGCGCGACTTAAAAGGCGATTGGTTGCAATCTGGATTTACTGATTGACGCGCTCTGCGATGCGGTCTATGCCGCCGTAGCGCATATTAACCTTGACGGCTTTGCCGTTATTATCAAGCGTGAAAATCGCTTTGCCGTCGCCGAGCGGGAAATAAAATTCGGTCGGCGAAAGCGGGATTAAACCGCCGGTGTAGCGGTCTTGCAGTTTGGCGGTCAAGAAATCCGGTTGGTTGCGAATCGTTAAAAGTTTTCCGTCAGACATTTTATAATCGCCTTCGAGAGCGGCGATTTGTTCGGCGGTTAGTTTGACGACCTGACCGCGCACCGGCATATCGAACGGTTTTTCCAGCATAATGGCGGAAACGGCGCGGACGATGCTTCCCAAACGTGCGCGGTCTACGTTCGAGAAGATGATAATCGTGATTTTATCGTCGGGAAATTTTATAAAATCCGAGATATAACCGGGCAATCCGCCGCTATGCTCGAATCGTTTGTGTTCATAATTCTTGTCTATAAACCAACCGTAACCGTAGCCGTCAATGCCGGACGTAAAGACTTCGGCGGTTTCGGAGGCAGAAACGAATTTGCCGCCGTCCATTATTTGACTCCATCGGTAAAGGTCGTCAACAGTGCTATACAGCCACGCATCGCCTTCGGGCGAGGTGAGCGAGATAGTCGGAACTTTTTGCAAATGCCCGTCGGTCAGCGAAACGCCCGCCAGAGTTTTCCCCCAATCAGTTCCTTGATATGAATAACCTTTAGCGAGATTTTCCGGCAGTTTTTGTGAATTAATCACGCCCGAACTTTTCATTCCCGCAGGCTTGAGAAGATTTTTTGTCACAAATTCGGCAAACGGCTGATTTGCCGCTTTTTGCACGACGTAGCTCAAAACGATATAAGCCGTATTGCTGTAATAAAATTTCTCGCCCGGTTTGAAATCGAGTGGCAGTTTTTTGGCATTCTCGACAATCTGCGCCGAAGCGTTTGGCTGCGTCATAAACGCCAGATATTTTTCCGAACCGAGTCCGAGCGGCTCTTCGTAATCGGGAATGCCCGAATTATGCCGCATCAATTGCTGAACGGTAATCGGCTGCCAGATTGTCGGGCAACCGTCAATATATTTGCAAATCGAATCTTCGAGTTTCAATTTGCCCGCATCGCGCAGTTTGAGCGCCGCCATCGCCGTGAACATTTTAGAGATAGACGCAACTTCGTGCCGCGTTTCAGGCGTGTAAGGAATTTTACGTTCGACATCGGCAAAACCGTAGCCTTTTCGCAAAATAATTTTTCCGTCCTTAGCAACCAGAACCGCGCCGCTGAAGTTTCCCATTTCCGAACGAACGTTTAAGTATTGGTCAATTGTTTGAGAAATATTACCGACTTGAGCAGGAATCGCCGGGGTAAATAAAACAACAATTGCAAAAAGGAATAAAATCCTTCGATGGATTTGGCTTATCATATAGTTCTCCGAATGGTGATTGGATGTAAATTTCGGTCAAAGATATAACACCGCAAAATGATTTTTTATGACAGAAATTAACTGCCTATTTGCCAGCGTCGCAAAAATGTTTCTGCCGTTTTTGGACATAATTCCGTGCAGGTCGTTTTGAAAGATGTAAAAGGCAGTTGGTTTTAGTTTTTATTTTAATCTTCTGAATAAGGACCTAACATCATTATGTATTTACTGCCGTCAGGTCCATACAAATCATCAGCTAATTCACCTATTTTTAATGTTTCAGTATTAAGAATTGTTTCTTCAATCTTTGAATCATTTTTGAATATTGTTTTGTTCGATGATGAAACCGTATCAATATTGTGAGTAGTTTTTATATATATTCTTGGAAATTTATAAGCTGATAAATCTCTTAAACCTATTGAAATAATTTCTTGGAAAAATTTGTTACGAACAATACTATCAACATCAAATTTTGACTTGTCGTATTCTTCTTTTCCCTTATTCATATTTATGAACATTTCGTGGGGATGAAGCATCCACGCTAAAGCAGATGGAAACCATTTGAATAGTTTGACCGCCCTATTTATATCTTGTTTTTCTAATGAAATGCCGCCTTGTATTTTCTGTATCTCGGCAACAAGTTGTTCGTTTATTGAACTTAAATAATATATGCGAATCAGTAGTTGAAAAGACAGACAAACAGTTGAATTGGTAGAATTTT
>CAXSBF010000046.1:0-18886 GCA_964235785.1 uncultured Pyrinomonadaceae bacterium
TGTTTTTGTTATTCAAAAACTACTCGAGCATTTGCTTCTTCACTTTTCTAAAGTAGATTTAACGACCGCTTTTTCAGCTATTCATTTGAATCTAAGAAAAATTAGAAATAATACATTAATGCGAATCGTTAGTGGAAAATGGGTAGCCTGAAAGCAAAAACAAATTTTCACTGGCATTGGATTGATAATCCATTGCTTAAACGAGCTTTGGTCGCTTTTTGAATAACACGTTCTCTAGTTTATCTAATTGAATTAACTTTCAATCAAATTCTTCAATTTGTTAAAATTTGCGCTAAGCGGTGGGAGGCTGAAAGCCTTAAATCAACTGCTAAAATCTGGTGAACCGGCGAATTCAATCGAGCTTTCACACAGCAAAATTTAATCTCCAACCCAAACGGCAAGGTTAAAACACATCAACCATTCCAATTATCCAACCCTTTAAAAATTATTGAGCAAATGAATTCAGCCAAAGCAAGAAGAAAATAAAGAGAAGAAAAAGACTTTTTGTTCGCATTAGAATAATTTCCTTTTTTGAAATGAGAATCAGCCGGTTATGGATGACTGACGTTTCAATTATACCAATTTTGTAAAAGGCAAATCAACAACTTTTAAAATACGACTTGAACTGCGGAAAAGAAAAAAAAGCGACGAAATTTCCTCGCTTTTCTACTAATGTAAATGGTGATCCGAGAAGGACCCGAACCTTCGACCCAATGATTAAAAGTCTTAACAAACTGTTTTCTTTAGTTTTCCAAGTGCTTTTTACTTCGATTTATTTGAACGTCTGTTCCATAAATCGTTAGTTAAAATAAAATATATATATAAATCGAAAATTTTGATTAAAGATTTAATTACGATTTGATTCAACTCTAAAAGTTAAACTTATTCAATTTAACTTTCGCGCATCATTTCCCATAAATAACCGTGCGTTTTTTTCATGCGGCTCCACATCTTGCCTTCCTTTAAATTGCGAAGAGTTCCGTTCCAAATTCCATAATCGAGAAAAAGCGCGCTTTCGCCCGCCTCGTCGATAACAACCGCTAAATCGTGATTGTAAATTTTGCGCGCCACGTCGCCGCGTAGCTCGAACCGGATATTCTCGGCGGCGACCTGCGCTTGGCGAATTGCCATAAACGCGAGTTTCGGTCCGGGAAAAGCGGTGATGTCGCCGACCGCGTAAGTTTTTTCCAGATTTTTGACGCGCAGAAAATTATCCGTTTCGACGAAATGATTCTCGTCGGTAAAACCATCGTTTCCGAGCAGCGCCCGCCCGCGAAACGGCGGCACGAGCATCAGCAAATCGTAATCAATTTTTCGTTTGCCGGCGAGGATTGATTTTTCGGTTATTTCGCGGACGGGAAAATCGGTTACGACGTTAATGCTCCGCGCGGCGAAAGCTTCTTCCAACTTTCGGTGCAAATCCGCGCCGCCAAAGGCTTGTTTAATTGTTTCGGGGAAAACGACGCTGACCGAGATTTTCTTTTCCGCGATTTCGTCGGCAAATCGGCGTGCCAGCGAAAACGCCGTCTCGCAAACCGGAACGGGCAAAAAGGCTTCGGGAGCGAGTCCGCAAACGATGTGACCGCGCTCGAAATTCTTGACCGCTTCGCCGAATCGAAGCGCGGCTTTGGTGCCGAGCAGATGATGCGAATGCTCGAAAAACCCTGGAACTTTTTCCGTCGCAAGCCTGCGACCCGCCGCGATGACGAGGTAATCATAAGAGATGTCGCCGTCGAAATCCGCGCCCGCCACGCGCGCGCGCTTGAGATTTGTATTTAATTTCACCGCTTCGCCTTGGACGAATCGAACGCCCGAACCGTCGAGCTTTTCGGTTAAATCAAACGTGATATCGTCCGTCTCGCAGTCTCCGAAAGCGAGACGGACGAACGCTGGGTAAAACGTAAATTCATCGCGCGGCGCGACGAGCGTAATTCGATGTTTGCTTCCTCCGCCGAGCGATTTTGCCAAACTATTAGCCGTCGTTAACCCGCCGAAGCCGCCGCCTATAATTAAGATGTTTGCCATTTTCACCGCTCCTTTATTTCACCCGGTCAAGTTTGAATAATCTCAATCAAGGTTGAATATTTCCGCCTGAGTCATAAAAAACTATCGCCGAAATCCTTACCGCCATTTTAGATTGACCGTAAAAACACCCCGTTTCCTATAAACCGGCGCTAGTGCCGCATAACCACGAGACAGCGCCATTTTGTATATCATTTCACCAAAATTTACCGCGGCTTTTCGTCAAAAACGGATATTTATTTCAGTCCAGGTTTATTGCCGAACGGTGAAACCGCATTACGATATTCGGATCGGCATAAAGTGATGTTGCCGCTTCATCTTTGCCGTCGTAATCAATGGTCGAAAGCACATAACGCATACTTTCAAGTCGCGCCTTACGTTTGTTGTTTGCCTTGACGATTATCCAGGGGCTGAAACTCGTGTGAGTTTTGCTGAACATCAATTCTTTAAAACGAGTGTATGAATCCCACATTTTCTGGGCTTCGGCATCAATAGGACTAAGTTTCCACTGTTTCAGCGGGTTGAATTCACGTGATTGAAAGCGTTTTGCAGTTTTTCAAGTTCTTTTTCGTATTTCAAAAGCGCGGCAATTTTTTTTGCATCAATATTCCTTTCCTTGAGTTTTTCTACAAAACCCGTCTGTGAGCGTACCGTGAGCAAATCTTCCAATGTCAGATAAAGTTCGCGCCTTGGCAATTCTTCAACATCGTTAATTTGAACCTTCGAAAAATCTTCCAACTTACGCGCCGTTTTAAAATTACCGTTATTTTTCTCAGTTACTTTAATCATAAATTTTCTTTGTTCTTCTCGTTTCGGACGGTTTGACTGTAAAATTTAAGAAACCGAACTTTTTATACGCACCCATATCATATTTGAATGAACGATTTAGCTGACAATCGACAACGCGATTAAAGGAACGACGTTGAATAAAAGAACACCTATTTTAAAGATTGTCATTCCGACGTAATGCACAGCGTCGAAATGTTCGATTGATAGGCGAAACCATTTGCCGTGCAGACGAAAAATAAAATCGCGCGCCGCTATGAAAACCAAAAACCAAATCAGCAATATTCCGTAATTGATTACCGCGCACCACAAAAGCGCTTGTCGAATCGTTTCGATATTCATTTTTTCGCTTCCTTTCTCCGCACAATCAACACCGAACACGGCGCGTGATGAACGACCGCGTTGGAAACCGAGCCGAGCAGAGCGCGCGACCAGAAGCCGTAGCCGTGCGAGCCGACGACAATTAAATCGGCGCCCCAATTTTGCGCCGCTTCGACAATCGACCGCGCCGCGCCGCCGCGCCTAACTTCGCTTGAAACATCATTCAGATTCGGACAATTTTTTTTCAAATCTACAGCGGCTTGCTCGACTGCGGCTTTCGCTTGAGTGTCCATCTGCGCCGCGATTTCGCCGTAATACTCAGCCGAAATCGCAAACGGCTCCGCCGCCATCGGCACAATCGGCTCGACCGCCGAAATTATTTTGACTTCGGCGCTTTCCGGGTTGACGATTGCCTGACAAGCCGCTTCGATGACAAATTTGCTCGCGTCCGAGCCGTCGGTTGCTATTAAAATTTTCATTGCTTTTTGTTCCTCCAAACAAATAAAGGTGCAAGCCTTATTCCACGCTTGAAAACGGGCGATTTACTGATTTGTTTTGCAAAATTAACGAAACAACTGCGAGAAAATTCTCTCCACCGCGAAATATTTCGCGGTTTTCAGATTTCTAAAAATTAAATTCTCCGTTTGAAGCGTCAACTCACTAATCTTCGTCGGGGGTTTGTAAACGCGCGCCGCGTGGCATTCGGTTTGCGATAAAAATCGGAGGAATAACATAACGAGTTTGGCAATCAGGCAATCAAAACAATTTTGAGGTTAATTATGAAAACACGAAGTCAATGGAAAATCCGTAATTTGTGTGGTGTTATTTCGGGCTGTATACGGCGGATGATAAAAACTTTGCAAAAGAAATTTGCCGCTCAAAGGAAGTCTTTTCAGCCGTTTCCGAAAGAAGCCCCGCACTAATTTTTTTTGATGAAACCGCCAATTTTATCCGAGCCGCCTGTCGTGGCGCGGACGTTTTGATTAAGGAGACGATACTATGAAAATCACAAGCGAAATGAAAATCAAGGAAGTCCTTGCAATCAACGAAGAAAAGATGTTGACGACTTTAACGTGGCTCGCGCCGGAATTTGAACGTCTGCGCTTTAAGAAACTGCGCCGCGCGATGAGCGGGCGCGTGTCGGTCGGGCAAGCTGCCCGCATCGCGCGTATTCCTTTGACTGAAATGCTTTACGTTTTGAATTTAGCGGCGGGCGAGCGGGAAGAAATTTTGTCCGAAGAATTGCGCCAAAAAGATTGGACGGATTTCGAGTTCCGCGAAACCAATCCGCCGATAAAGCCGATGGAGCTAATCAATCTCCGGGACGACAATCCGAACATTTTTTTTGTAGATTTGATGTCTTACGCGAATAACAAGCTTGATCCAATGCCCGCGATTGCCAAAGGTTTGGTGAGTTTGAAAAGACCGGAGGAAATTCTTCTTCTAAAACATCCGTTTGACCCGATTCCGCTGCGCGATATGTTTGCCCGGCGAGATTTTTCGAGTTGGGCGGAAGAAAGAAAAGCCGGCGAGTGGTTCATTTATTTTTATCGCCCGATGGTATTGGCGAAAGCCGAGGCGTATTTTCCGATGAATCACAAAGTTTTCGCCAAAGCTGCCTGCGCCGCAGCATAATCTTCGGGCGTGTTGACGTTGAAGAAAAACATCCCGGAGTTGGGCAAACTGGAAATTTCGTTGAAATCAATAAAGCGAGATTCGATTCGCCCTAAAAGAGTTCGCAAACTCCAGTCGTCGCCTTCGAGCATCGCTTCGACGACCGGCAAACAAGCTTCGCGCCTATATAAAGCGCAGAGCGGCTGTGGTCTCGAATCTTTTTGCAGCGGCACGACAGCGTCCGAAATTTCATCTCGAAACGATGCGAGTTTTAGAAATAATTCACCCGACGCAAACGGCAAATCGCAAGCCAAAACACAAGCCCGGTCGCCCTTCGTATTCGTAATTCTAAAAACTATCCGCCGCGCTCAAGTTGATGTGATTTGCCGCTTGGAGCAACTCAACAAATACAAAGTTTGAAGCCGCCGAAATTGGAACAAAGCAAGCCGGAAAAATCACGATTAGAAAAATATGCAGTCTTATAAAATTTTTCTCTTTTAGGCGTGAGCGTTTGATGTTTCTGAAACGTCAGTTTCGGCACGACGCAGAAACGTAAAGTAATTTACCGCCAGACAAATTACGGCGAAAGCCGCGAACAGAACAAAGCCGATGGTGTAACTGCCGGTCGCGTCCTTAATAATTCCGAGTTCGAGCGGCGGGAAAAATCCGCCAAGCCCGCCGAATGCGCCGACCAAACCCGTAACGGTTCCGGTTTCTTTGGCAAAATATTGCGGCACTAATTTAAAGACCGCGCCGTTGCCCAATCCCAGACACGCGGCGCAGCCGAGCGCGCCGATTGTAAACGGCACAATCGAGGCGAAACTCAAAAGCAGCGACATAGCAGCGATACCCGCAAAGACGAAAATCAAAACTTTCGCGCCGCCAATCTTGTCGGCTAAAATTCCGCCGATTGGTCGCATCAAGGTCGCCAGCACGACAAATCCGGCGGTTCTCGCGCCCGCGTCGGTCGCCGAAAGATTAAAGATTTCTTTGAGGAAAGTCGGCAGATAAAGTCCGAGCGCGACGAATCCGCCGAAGGTCAGAAAATAAAAGAACGCCAAAACCCAGGCGATTTTTGAACGCTTCAAAATGCTTAAATTTTCCGCCAGAGTTTTCGGCTGCGCGGTTACGGCAGCGTCACGCGCGAAAAAGTAAAACACGATTCCCCAAACGAAAGTAAGGGCGCCAAAAACGAAGAAAACCGCGCGCCAATCGCCGAATTGCAGCGCCAGAACCGGCGCGAAAAAGACGGCGATTGACTGCCCGATATTGCCTGCGCCGTAAATGCCGAGCGCAGTTCCCTGTTTTTCACTGGAAAACCATTTCGACGTGAAGCCGACGCCGACCGGAAAAGTCGTTCCCGCAACACCCAAAAGTAATCCGAAAATTAAAAGTTCCGTGTAGCTCGTCGAAAAACCGACGGCGATTGCCGGAATCGCCGAAAACATGAGCAGCGCGGCAAAAACCACGCGCCCGCCGAAACGGTCAGCCGCCATTCCCGCAAAAATTCTGCCGATTGATCCCAAGAGAACCGGAATTGCGATCAGCAAACTTTTTTCCGTTGCGGAAAGTTTGTAAATTTCCGTAAAACGCGGAGCTAACGCCGCGATCAATCCCCAAACGGCAAATGAGACGGCAAAGGCAGAGGTGGAAAAAAACAAGGCGCGCGCCGCGCCAGGCTTAAATGTATTTTCGCTCATAAGATTTTCAATCGGTTACCGAAAAATTGTTATGGGCAAGGTTTGTGCCGCGGGACTTAGAGTTTGGAAAAAAAGTTTTTGCTGAAACCAATGATTTTCCGGTTCATTTTCCGTGTATGTATCCGGTGCTGGTATGGCGGCGCGAAGCAGGTTTCCACCAGAAAAATATCGAAAGCGCGATGAGCCAGCAGACGGCGGAGGCGACGATGAGCGGTGTAAGTTGTTTGTATTGACGGGCTAAAGCCGCTTCGACGGTTGCCGATAAAATCCAGAGTTGCGCGAGATTTATCATCACGAGCAATACCAGCCGCGCCTGCCAAACCGCCGTTCGCCCGCGTTCCATCGGTCGTTTTCCACCCTTGTAATCGGCGGGTTTATAAACGCCGCGCGTCTTGTTTGCCAGGTAGCGCGCCTGCGCGTCCTCAAGCGTGTTGAATTTTGTGTCGTGGTTAAATTCCGTGTTCATTTTGACCGTTGCTCTCCTTTCTGCCGACTGCCCAAACTTCGTCGTTTCCTCGGACTTCCAATGCAATTTGGTCGAGCGGACGCGGCGGCGGACCGTATAAATTTCTGCCGTCGTGGACATCGAAACCGCCTTCGTGGCACGGGCATTCGAGCCGGTCATGGTCTTTTGAGTAATAAACCGGACACGCCAAATGCGTGCATTTCTGCCCGTAAGCATAGAAATTTCCGTCTTGCGCGCGAATCAAAATCGCCGTGTCATTTTCCTTCGGATAGCGAAAGTTCAAGGATGCGCCCGGCTGCAAATCGCCCGCGCCTTCAACTCGCACCGGCGAAAACTGCGACTCGATTCGCGCGTCATACGCGGATTTTCCGGCGAATCCGACTGCGCCCAAAAACAACGCGCTCGAAGTCAAAAACAAAAAGTTGCAAAACTCACGACGCGTAACCTGTCCTTCTTCGTCGCGCTCGTATGGAAATTCCTTTTGATACGGCGCAATGGCTTCGCGCACGTCGCGCTCGTCGGAAATTTCATTGCTTGCCGCATTTCGGTCAGCCGCCAAAACGCTTTTCACCGTATTTTCATTCAAATATTTAGAATTCATTGCTTTTATCAGATTCTTCGACCTGTGTATCAATCCACGATTCTTCGGTCGCCGTTGCTTGAGCATCAACCAGAACTTTTCCTTCAAAAACGCCGCAGCCGTCAACTTTCACTTCGTCCGCATCGGTCGGCAGCATCAGATAAACTTTCGTTTCGACGCGCTGATTGCCGAAAACGTGGGCATTGACCGGCTTTGTGCGGCGCAAAGGCACTATTTGCTCGTATTTCCCAAACGATATCGCGCCCGTCGGACAAACACTCGCGCACATTGGTTTTAAACCTTCCGAAGTGCGGTCATAACACATATCGCATTTCATTTGCAGATGCATTGCCGAGTTGTATTTCGGAACGCCGAACGGACAAGCATTGACGCAGTTTCTGCAGTCCAGGCAACGCGGTTTCAGAGCCGACATCACCACGCCGTCTTCGTTCATCTTGATTGCATCAGCCGGACAAACCAAAGCGCATGTCGGCTCGGTGCAGTGCATACAAACGGTCGGCATCGTCGCGGTGGTTTCCGCGCGGTCAATGTAATCCACGAAAATCATCGAATAACCTTTGTGAGTCGAACACTCGCGGCACGCAGCGACGCACGAGCGGCAGCCGATGCAGCGCTGCGGGTCTATGAACATTGTTTCTTCCATAATATTTCCCCTTTTTCGTCTTATTTTCCTCTCTGCGCCTCGCTCAAAGATGTGCCTTTGCGACCTTTTCCTAAAATCGGCAATTCTCTTGAATGAATTTTTTCGATTCGCGCCGCGCAAGCCTTGTATTCGGGAATTTTCGATGTCGGGTCGAGCGCCGGATTAGTCAATTGATTTGCCGCTAATTGCTCGCCCCAATGATACGGAATAAAAATCGTGTCCGGTCGAATCGTGCGGACAACGAGCGCAGGGAAAACGCCTTCGCCGCGACGCGAGACGACTTTGACGCGCTCGCCGTCATTGATTTTTAATTTCGCGGCGGTTTCAGGATGAATCTCGACGTATGGTTCCGGGCATTGCTGAACGAGAAAGCCGATACGCCGGGTTTGATTGCCCGAAAGATATTGATAAACGACGCGTCCGCTCGTCAAAATCAATGGATATTCATTGTCCGGCACTTCGTTCGGCGGCTTAAATTCAATTGCGTGAAATTTGGCTTTTTTGTCCGGGTGAAAAAATTTCTTGTCCTCAAAAAGACGCGGCGTTCCCGGATGGTCGAGCGTCGGACACATCCAGAAAATTCCGTTGTTTTCCTCGATTTTTTCGTAGGTGATGCCGTAATAATCGGCGTTTCCGCCTTTGGAAGCGACGCGCAGTTCGTCGAAGATTTCGCGCGGAGAATTAAAATTAAAATATTTGCCGCGTCCTAATCTTTTGCCGAGTTCGCAGATAATCCACCAATCGGTTTTCGCTTCGCCCGGCGGGTCAACGGCTTTATTAATTTTCACGACTCGCGCTTCCGAGTTCGCCGTCACGCCTTCGTCTTCCGCCCAGGTCGTTCCGGGCA
This sequence comes from uncultured Pyrinomonadaceae bacterium, assembly GCA_964235785.1. GTDB lineage: Bacteria > Acidobacteriota > Blastocatellia > Pyrinomonadales > Pyrinomonadaceae. Next base: position 9,001 of record CAXSBF010000046.1, read on the forward strand.
AAACAACGTCGGCGTAACGCGAGGATTCCGACATAAAGAAATCAATGTTGACGTTAAACTCCAATCCTTCGAGCGAATGCCGGATTTTGTTTGTGTCCGGCAAGCTGACCATGCCGTTGTTGCAAAGCGACAAAAAACCTTTGATTTCGCCTTCGCGCATTTTGTCGAACATCTCGACGACGGAAACGCCCGCCTGCGGCAATTCTTCTTCGGGCAAGCCCCAAACGTCGCAGACGTATTTGCGGTGTTCGGGATTATTCATCGAACGCTGTCCGGGCAATTGGTCGGCTTTTTGTCCGTGTTCGCGTCCGCCCTGCCCATTGCCCTGTCCGGTGATTGTGCCGTAGCCTTTGCCCGGCTCGCCGATTTTGCCCGTTGCCAAAACGATATTGATATATGAAAGGACATTATTAACGCCGTTAGTGTGATGCTCAATGCCGCGAGCGTGCATAATCATTCCGGTTTTCGCGCGTCCGTAAAGAAGTCCGGCTTGGACGATTTTTTCCGCCGCAACGCCGGAAATCCGGGCGGCGACATCGGGCGTGTATTTTTCGACAACGGCTTTCGTCGCTTCCCAATCGTTCGTACTGTTGTTGATGAAATCTCCGTCAATCAAATTTTCACGAATGATGACGTTGAGCATTCCATTTGCTACCGCAACATCGGTTCCGGGCTTCAATTGCAAATGCAAATCGCCTTGTCTCGCGGTTGCCGTTTCGCGCGGGTCAATAACAATCCAGCGTCCGCCGTTGTCGCGCTGTTCCCACAAAAATTTGTTGAGAACCGGAAAAGTTTCGGCGCAGTTCGCGCCCGCGATTATCAGAACTTCGGCGAGCGGAATATCCGCGAACGGATTTGCGGCGCGGTCAATGCCGAACGCTTTATTATTTCCTGCGGCAGCGGAAACCATACAAAGTCTGCCGTTGTAGTCAATGTAGCGCGTTCCCAAACCGGCGCGGGCGAATTTGCCCATCAGATAAGTTTTCTCGGTCGTCAAGGATGAACCCGAATAAATTCCAATCGCGTCTTTGCCGTATTTGGCTTGAATTTCCTGAAATTTTGAAACGATTAAATCGAGCGCTTCGTCCCAAGACGCGCGTTCAAAATTTCCGTTTCGTTTAATCAACGGATACAGCAATCTATCCGGGTGATGAGTTTGCAGATAAGCGGTAACTCCTTTCGGGCAAAGCCGTCCTTCGTTGACCGGAAAATCGTAGCGCGGCTCGAAACCGACGACTTTGTTTTTCTCGACCAAAAGGTTCATTCCGCACTGCACGGCGCAATACGGACAATGCGTCGGCACAATTTTGTCAATCGTGCGGTCAGCCAGCCAGCCGCCGTCCGGCGCATCGTGCAGGTGAGGACCAAATTGTTCGATGATTCTGTCTAAATTTTCTACTTTTGACATATTAAAATTCCAAAACTATCTGTCTGCCGGATGCAAATTTAATCCGTGCATTTTTGCGGCGGCGAGCGGCGCGAAAATCATAAAAATAAGCCCGAAGCTCATCAACCCGCCGCGTGAGACGTCGTAATCTTCAAACACTCGTTCGCGCGAAAAACCAAGAATCCAAAAACCAAGTGCGAACTCAAAAACTAAAGTCAAAATTGCCCAAAGCAGTCCGACGAGAAAAAGCGATTTCGCGGTCGGCGCGGCAATCCACCGGATAAAAAAATACGCAATTAGAAAAATCAACCCGATACCGACAAAAAACGCGATGCGCCGCGCCGGAAAATCGCCGACGAGCGGCGCGAGAAAAATTTGTCTGAGCGTCCCGTGAACACTCTCGGCAAATATAATCACCAACCAAACCAAAAATGCGCGGGCGAGATACATCATCTATTTCTCTTCATCAGCCCGCGTGCCGAAAAAAACTTTTTCCTTCGTATCGGCGGGCAGACCCGCGTAGGAAAGCCCGCGCATAATCCGCTTGCAGCGCGGGCAGTAATCCTGCAATGTGTTCCCGTTTTCCAATCGGTAATCAAAGCCGAGTTCGCCGACTACTTTTTTCAAATCGTCAATCCACATCTGACCGGCAAACATCGTCCCGCAGCGCGGACAGACGGCTTGCTGCATTTCCTGCGAACGCCGCTGATAAAGTTCGACACCGATTGAAGCGGGACGCTGAACGATGTGAAACAGCTTTCCAAACGGCAAATAGAAAAGCGTCATAATCACAGTCGCCTGATGAATCATCGTGATGAACGAATACATATAGCCTTCAAACCAGAGGCTCGAAGCCGTCAGCATTAAGCCTGAAACGGAAATCGCAATCAACATCATATGCGGCACAAAATCGAGCAGAAACGTCTGCGAAGCAATCGCGCCCCGGTCTTTTAATCTTCGATGAATCGCAATCGCGCATCCGGCAATCACCATAATCGCCGAGAAATCAAGCCCGTGAAAAACAATCCACGCCCAGATGCCCCGCCCCTGCAAAACCTGTGTCGGAACGCCGAAAAGATATGCGCGATAACCCAAATCGCCTTCAAGCTCGAAATGCACCCAGCCGAAAACGAGCGGAAACGTAATCGCTGCCGCGATGACGCAGCCCCACATAATCAGAAAGTGCGTCAGCCAGCGCATCGTGCCGCGCTTGAAAATAAAATTTTGGGCAATCAAGTTCTTGCCGACGGTTTCGGCAGCAGTTACGGTATTGGCGGCGAATTTTTTGCGCTGGAAAAACAATTGCAGTCCGCGCCGGAAATAAGTTCGGGTTGCCGGACGCTGAAGCCAAATGGCGTAGCGGAAAAATATCGCGCCGAAGGCGACGACGCTCGCTATCGTGTAGCCGAAAAGGGCGGAATCGAAATGCTCCAGCTTGCGAGACCCGACGATAACGAGCAGCGTTAAAACGGCGGACGCGCCCAAACCGATGAGCGTCGGATTCTTGTAATTTACTTTTTGCGAATGGATTTTATCCGCTGTTGTCGCCATATAAATTTTGCTTGAGAACCGAAAACTAAATCCTTACAGTTTGCCGGGTTCTTAGCCTGAAAAATATGCTTCAAATCATATTTTTCAAATATAAATTGCCCCTTAACGGCAAAATCCGTTCCTCAAGCCGGTTGACCTGCGATATGGAAGTTTTCAAACAATTGAAACTAATTTTAATCGAGTATTACCGATTAATAATTTATAAGCAAGAAAAGGAAGCGCGAAAAAATTCGCAGCCGAATATAGAAAATTGCGGAAATTTTCACGCCGCGATTTTGTAAAACTCAATAAATGCGGCTTCTCTTTATCGGCACGCCCCTTGCGAATTACATTTTCGCAAGAGGCGTGAAAATTTCGCGCGAATAACTTTTCCGAGTTTGGAGGCAAATAAAATGATTGTAAAAATTTACGCTTTAATCTGGGCTGTAGGCGCGTTGGCGGCTGGTGTTATGTATTTGACGGGAAATTTCAATTCGTATGTGAATATCCTTTTCGGATTTCTTTCTTTCGGAGCGATTTTTATGGGAATGATCGCGGTGCTTCCTTTAACTGTGACGCATCCCGCGCCGCCGCCGAAACATTGAGATCAAACCGTTTTACAAAATTAAATCAAGCGTTTCAAGTTTAAGTCGGCGGCGCGTCTGACGTTTAGCAATAGCCGCCTGACGGCGAAACTCGAAACGCTTGAGTTATTTTTCCTCGCACAATCAAAACCGAACACCGCGCGTGATTCGCCACGCGGTCGGATAATAAATTTTTGACCAAGCGGCAATGCCGACGGCTTTCCTCAAACGGCGAAAACATTTGCCCGCATCTTTTCCATATCGCATTTTCGCTCCCGTTCACTTTTTATTTTAACTTTCCGCCACGCCGGTTATTCGCCTGACATTGATGCGAAAAACGACGATTCCGCCAATGTTCCACTGTTCTTTAATCATCGCCTCGACCGGCGTGAGATGCTCGAATTTATCGTTAAACTCGCGCAGAATTTCTATCTTCCGGTTTGTTCTTTTAATTTCCTGAAACTCGCCAAACGCAATCACGCTGTGCCAGCGGCAGCCTTTTCCGATTTTTTCGATTTGCACGCACGCTTTTCCGTTTGCCCGCAAAGCATCGAGCCTCTATTTGTTCAACTGCCTGTATTTTCATTCTCCTTTCGACCGCAAATTATCGCCGCTCAATTTCCGAGGATGAAATTTCATAGCGCAAAGCGTGTGCCTGGCGCAATAATTGACCGTGTTGTTCGTTTTGATTGATTTTTGCAGGCGAGAGAAAAGTTTTTTAGCAACAAGGACGCGGAAATTTTCGCGGTTCGCCGTGAGATTTTACGCGGATGACTCGTAAATTAATTCTTTGCTAAAATTTCGGCGAGCGTGGTTAAAAGTTTTTCCGCCGTATAAGGTTTCGCTAAGAAAGCGTTGACGGTTAGGTCATTGATTTCGGCGGGCGGCAACCCGCTCGCAGCGATAATCGGCAGATTCGGATTTAATTTCCGCAAAGCGCGAATCGTCGCCGCGCCGTCCATAAAAGGCATCGCCATATCGGTTAAAACAACCTTGATGTCAGCGGCGTTTTGCGCGTAAATCGCCAGAGCTTCCGTGCCGTCGGAAGCGGTTAAAATTTTATACCTGAATTTTTCGAGCGTCGCTTTGGTGATTTGGCGAATGTTTTCCTCGTCGTCCACAACGAGAATGAGTTCGCCCTTGCCCGTCGGATACGGCAATTCACGCCTTCTTTCCTGTACGGCGGATTCTTCGCTTTCCGCCGCCGGAAGATAAATCGAAAACTGCGTTCCTTTGCCCGCTTCACTGTAAACGCTGATGAATCCGCCGTGACTTTTAACGATGGTGAGCGCGGTCGAAAGTCCGAGTCCGGTGCCTTTGCCGATTTCCTTGGTCGTAAAAAAAGGGTCGAAAACGCGCGCTCTGATTTCCTGCGTCATACCGCTTCCCGTATCTTTAAAGATTATCAAAACGTATCTGCCCGCTTTCGCTTCGATATATATTCGCGCCGCTATTTCATCTAAAACAATATTGTTTGCCGTAATCGTCAATTCGCCGCCCGACGGCATCGCGTCGCGGGCGTTGATCGAAAGATTCATCAAAACCTGGTGAATCTGCGTCGGGTCGGCGGAAATAAGCTCAAGCTCCGGCTCGATGTCGTATTTCACAACAATTGATTTCGGCAGAGTTTCGTTCAAAACTTTGATTAAATCCTTGATGATGTGTTTTATCTGGACGGAAACCCTTTCGCCTTCGACGCCGCGCGCAAACGATAAAACCTGCTTGACCATCGCCGCGCCGCGCTCGGCGTTTTCCCGCAAAAGCGAAAGCCAACGCCTTGTTTCATCGTCGCTCGCGTTGATTTGGAGCATATCAATCGCCATCATAATCGGCGACAGCACATTGTTCAAATCGTGCGCGATGCCGCCCGCCAGCGTTCCGATTGATTCCATTCGTTGAGCGCGAAGAAACTGTTCTTCGACTTTTTTCTGCTCGGTGATGTCGGTATTGAGAATCAAATTGTAATCGGGCTGACCCTGCTCGTTCCGAACAAGCGTCCAGCGGCTTTCGACAATCAGAGGTTTTCCGCTTTTTGTAATATGCCGCGCTTCCGTATTCCATTCGTTCGCGCGGCTCAACGCTTCCTGCGCTTTGAGCAATTCGGCGTTGTCGCCGCCGCAGACGACATCGCAAACTTCCCTGCCGAGAACTTCTTCCGCCGCCCAGCCGTAAATCCGCTCCGCGCCTTTGTTCCAATACAAAATCCGGTGATTCAAATCGCAAACCAAAATCGCGTCCTGCGCTTTGTCGAGCAAAGATGCCTGCTGCCGGATTCTCTCTTCGGCGAGCTTGCGCTCGGTGATGTCGGAGCGGATGGCGACGTATTGATACGGTTTTCCGCGTTCGTCCAGAAAAGGAACAATCGTTGTGTCAACCCAATAAATCGAATTGTCTTTCGCCCGGTTGCGAAGCTCGCCGCGCCAAACTTTGCCGCCCACGATGGTCGTCCAGATATTGCGAATAAATTCTTTCGGGTGATAGGCGGAATTGATGAGGCGATGGTCTTGTCCAATAAGCTCTTCGCGCTCGTAACGCGATATTTCGCAGAACTTATCGTTGACGTAAGTTATCATGCCGCGCTGGTCGGTGATGGCGACAATTGCCGCTTCGTCGAGCGCGTATTTTATATCGGACAGCTCTTTGAGCGTTTTTTGCAATTCCTGCTCAAACCCGGCATTTTCTTTTGCGGAAATTTCTTTCATTCGTTAGTCAGACTTTTTCAACTTGTAGCGCAACTGGTCGCGTGAAATATGCAAAAGGCGCGCCGCGCGGGTTAAATTTCCGCCGCATCTTTCCATCGCCTGCCCGGCTAAAATCATCTCGACCGATTCGAGCGAAATGCCGTCGGCGGGAAGCACAAAAGCAGATGTTTCGCCGGACGCGGCAGAGATATTTTTACTCACTAAATCAAATGGCAAATGCTCGGTCGTAACCGTTTCGCCGTCTTCCAAAATCGAAGCGCGTTCGATGACGTTGCGAAGCTCGCGCACGTTTCCCGTCCATTCGTAATTTGTAAAAATCTTTTCGGTTTCGGGCGAGAGACCGAGCAGTTTTTTATCGCGCCGTTTTAAGTTATTTTTTTCGATATAAAATTTTGCCAGCAGCAAAACGTCTTCGCCTCTTTCCCTTAAAGGCGGAATGTCAATGCGAATGACCGATAGGCGGAAATACAAATCGAGCCTGAATCTGTTTGCTTCCGATTCGGTTTTCAAATCGCGGTTCGAAGCGGCGACGACGCGCACATCGAGCGGCAAATCCTTTAAGCCGCCGACGCGCCGGAATGTGTTTTCTTCTAAAACCCGAAGCAGTTTTGCCTGCAAGGCTAATTCTAATTCACCGATTTCATCGAGAAAAATCGTACCGCTCTGCGCCTGTTCAAATAAACCTTCCTTTCTCGCTTTCGCATCCGTGAACGCGCCTTTTTCGTAGCCGAAAAGCTCGGATTCAATCAAATTTGCGGGAAGCGCGGCGCAGTTTATCGCCAGATAAGGCGCGTCGCGGCGTTCTGAAGCGAAATGAATCGCGCGAGCAAATAAATCCTTGCCCGTTCCGGTTTCGCCTTGCAGGAGAATTGACGTCACATCCGACGCAGCGACTCTTTTGGCGAGTTCAATCGCTTTTTTTATCGCGGCGGATTCGCCGACAATATGCTCGAAGCCGGATTTTTCGCTTCGCTCGCGTCGGGCTTGTTTGACCTCGCGGCGCAGGCTGTGAATCTCCAGCGCGTTTTGCAGAGTTACGCGAAGTTCTTCGAGGCGAACGGGTTTGCCGATAAAATCGTGCGCTCCGCCGCGAAGCGCCGCGACAGTATTTTTCACGTCAACATTTCCCGTAATCATTACGACGATTGCGTCAGGCTGCTCGGCTTTGATTTCCGTTAAAAAATCAATTCCCGAACCGTCCGGCAAATCAATATCGAGCAGCGCGACGTTCGGCTCTTCCGCGTGAAACAAACGCCGCGCTTCGGATAAATTTGCCGCTTGCGCCGATTCATAATTCCACGAACGCAGGGCTTCTTTGAGCGCAAAGCGAATCGAAGAATCGTCATCAACGATTAAAATTTTATTCTTTTTTATGTTCAATATTTTATCTCTCAAGAGTTAAGAAATCTTAACTTTAAACCAAATTATACCGCTAATCGAATCAATGCGAATTTTTCCGCGCTTGGCTGGAATTTTCGCGCCGATTTTCGCGCTATATGAAGATGCTTTTCCCTTAAAATCGTGAATTGCGATTTGGCACAAGGTTTGCCAATTGCAGTTTGAGAGGTAAAAAGAATGAAAATTTTAATCGGATACGACGGTTCGGCTTGCTCGGAAGCCGCGCTTGATGATTTAGAGACGGCTGGCTTGCCTGAAGAAGCCGAAGCCGTTGTGATGTCAGTGTCCGAAGTCTGGCTTTCGCCTCCGCCCGAAAACGAAAATTTGACCGTGTATGCGATGGATTTGCAAACACACCCGCGTTCGTTCAAGGCTTACGCGACAAATGCGAAGACAGCCGGCGAAGCCGAAACTTTCGCCAAACACGCGCAAAGCCGTCTGCAAAAAATGTTTCCCGCGTGGCGCGTCACTGCGGAGGCAAATTACGGGTCTCCGACTTGGGAGATAATCACAAAAGCCAATGAAATAAAAGCGGATTTAATCGTCGTCGGCTCGCACGGGCGATCAGCGGTCGGGCGTTTTTTTCTCGGCAGTATTTCAAATAAGGTTTTGTCGGAAGCGCATTGCTCGGTCAGAATCGCTCGCGGAAGGGTTGAAGTCGATCCGTCGCCCCCGCAGCGCGTCATTATCGGCTATGACGGCTCGCTTGGCGCAAGCGCGGCGGTCGAAGCGGTTGTTGCGAGAAATTGGCGCGACGAGAGCGATTTTAAAATCGTTGTCGCAACTGATTCGCTCGTCCCAACGTCAATAGGTCGTTTCGTACAGCCCGTTACCGGTTGGGTTGAAGACAAAATGAAAATCGAAAGCGAGTGGCTGGAAAAGCTCGCCCAGCCCGCCTTGCAGACTTTAAAGGACGCGCATTTAAAGGCGACGCTGCAAATTGTCGCGGGAAACCCGAAACAAGTTCTCGTCGAAGAAGCATTGAGGTGGCACGCCGATTCGATTTTTGTCGGTGCGAACCGTTACGGCAGCCGTCGTGAAAAATTTCTACTCGGCAGCGTTTCGGCAGCGGTCGCGGCTCGGGCGCACTGTTCGGTCGAGGCTGTCCGTTCCTGAAGTCGAGAATGAGTCTATGTCTGAAAATCCAGAATTAGCCGTTGAAGAAATTTGAAAAGTTCGGAAGTAAATCTGACGCGGCGTGAAAAGCGCGTTTTGGAAAGCATTCTGAAACACAGCGTCATCAGCCGCAACACGCATCGGGAATTCTGCGACGACCGCACATTCGGCGAGAAAATCGCGGACAAAGTTGCGGTTTTCGGCGGTTCGTGGACGTTTATAATAATTTTCGGCGCGGTTTTGGCAGTTTGGATTATCTTGAATTCATTCGTTTTGAGCAAAAGCGGCAAGACATTCGACCCGTATCCGTATATTTTACTGAATCTCTTTCTTTCGATGCTGGCGGCGATTCAAGCTCCGATTATTATGATGTCGCAAAATCGCCAAGCCGTAAAAGACCGTCTGCAAGCGACGCACGATTACGAAGTAAATCTCAAAGCCGAACTCGAAATCCGCCGCCTGCACGAAAAAGTTGACGAGCTGCGCGAGAAAAAATGGCTTGAACTGCTTGAAATTCAAGAACGGCAAATTCAAATTCTGGAACAACTGCTCGAACATAAAGCTGTTTGACGGATAAACTCAAATTCGCTTTGTCCGATTAAGATGCTGCATTGGTTATTTATCATTTTCGCGCTTGCGCGGAACTGATTTTAGTGATTTCGAGCAATTTTTTTGAAAGAAAAAAAGCGCCATAAACGCTCGTTTTTGAGACTTTTTTGAAACGGTCGCAAAACTACGAAAAAATGAGCCTAGTTCCCGTATCAAAAGCCATCTCAAAAACGAGGTTGATTGATTTAAAATGGTCTTAAGGAGAAATAAAGACTTAATGGAGATTAAATGTGTTCAACGAGCAAAAAGGACATTATTTATGATGTCCTTTTTATTTCATTACTTTCTCAAGTGTGTTTTTAAGTAGGATAACACTAATTAACAACACATGAAACCTGTAGGTTATTATAAATATTGGATTCGCAGGTAAGATTCAAACTTACAACCCTTCGGCTAACAACCAAAAGAATTTCAAAGAACAAACTCTGAGTTTATTGAATGTGTCCTTAGAAAGTGTCCAAATAAGTAAAGGGCATCTTTTCTATATGCCCTAACTTATTGATTTTAATGGTGATCCGAGAAGGACTCGAACCTTCGACCCAATGGTTAAAAGCCGTTTT
>CAXSBF010000047.1:0-17766 GCA_964235785.1 uncultured Pyrinomonadaceae bacterium
TCCGACAGCGAAGAATGATGACCTTTACAAACTCCAATCACGCCGCCCATATTCAAAAGATGAAGTTTGTCGCCCGCCTTTATCGCGTCAGGAACGTCGCCGACAAAACCTTTGAGCGCCCGCCGTTTGCCGAGAACGCCGAGTAAAACGTCGCCCGCATTTATCCTGGCAAGCCGTCCTGAGGGCAGTTCCAAATTGCCGTAAGTAACGCTTTCGCCGAGTGCGCGGACAACAACGACATCGCCGACTTTCGGCACGTCGTTTTCCGAAATCACCGAAACGTTTTTCGTCAATTTAAGCGGCGAAGTTGCCGAACCGATTTTGTCTGCTTCTATAACTTGCATATTTTTAAACCCTTTTTTGAAACCACAGATTTACACAGATGGACACAGATAAAGGCAGATAAATCAGATACAGATAAATTCAAAAGAGATTAATAAAGATTTTAAAAAATCATTTCTTCATCTGTGTATATCTGTGCAAACGCGAAGCGGGACGGTTAAAATTTCTTACAAAGCGATTCGCTTTATCTCAACTCGCGGATTACCGAAATTTATTAACAGACAAATCTTTACTGCTGTCGCTTTTAAGTAATTCAAACATTGCGCTTTGTGAACATCATCCAAATTTTCCACCGCCTTCAGTTCAATCAAGACTTTGTTTTCAACCCACAAATCTGCTTCGTAAAATCCGACCTCAACACCATCGTAGAAAACCTTTATTGATTCTTGCTGTTTAACTTCCAAGCCGTGTTTGCGAATCTCGTAAGCGAACGCATTTTCATAAACCTTTTCCAAGAAACCGCAACCCAAAGCATTTCCAACTTTGTAAGCCGAACCAATAATCTTCTCAGTAATCTTATTGATTTCTTCCGTTGGCGCATCCTTTTCAAAAAGCGATTTCAATAAATCAGATTTATCTTCTTCCATTGTTTTAGCCTGCTTTAAATATCTGTGTTTATCTGTGTAAATCTGTGGTTACATTTTCCTCTTTCTAATCCATCTGCCTCAAGCGCAAGCGCAACGCCTGCAACTTAATAAATCCTTCCGCGTCGTGCTGGTCGTATGCGCCCGCGTCGTCTTCAAAGGTTACGACGCGCTCTTTGTAAAGCGAATACGGCGAGCGTCTGCCCGTTATCGTGACGTTTCCGCGATACAATTTCAGGCGAACTTCGCCCGAAACCATTTCCTGCGTCTGGTCAATCATCGAGCGCAGAATTTCAAATTCGGGCGCGAACCAGAAGCCGTAATAAATCGATTCGGCGAACTTTGTCGAAAGCGAATCACGCAGCCGCCCGACTTCGCGGTCGAGCGTGATTGATTCCAGAGCGCGGTGCGCCGCCTGCAAAATCGTCACGCCGGGCGTTTCATAAACTCCGCGCGATTTCATCCCGACAAAACGATTTTCTACCAAATCAACGCGCCCGATGCCGTGTTCACCGCCAAGAAAATTCAAAGTCGAAAGCAAATCAACCGCGCCGTAAGTTTCGCCATTTATCGCCACCGGCTCGCCTTTTTCAAACGTCAGCGTGATTTCTTCGGCTTTGTCTTTTGCCGTCTCAAGCGATTTCGTCAGCAGAAAAATATCTTCCGGCGGCGCAGTCCACGGATTTTCCAAGATTCCGCCTTCGTAGGAAATGTGCATCAAATTTCTGTCGGTCGAATACGGTTTTTCGGCGGTCGCCGTGACGTTGATATTGTGTTTGGCGCAATACGCAATCAAATCGGCGCGACCTTTAAATTCCCACTCGCGCCACGGGGCGATTACTTTTACGTCCGGTTTCAAAGCGTAATAAGTCAATTCAAATCTAACTTGATCATTACCTTTGCCCGTCGCGCCGTGCGCCACCGCGTCTGCGCCTTCCTTGATAGCAATCTCAATTTGCTTTTTCGCAATCACCGGACGCGCCAGACTCGTGCCAAGCAAATAAACGCCTTCGTAAAGCGCGTTTGCTTTAACTGCCGTCCAAACATAATCGCGGACAAATTCCTCGCGCAAATCTTCGACATAAAGTTTCGACGCGCCGGTTTTTAAGGCTTTTTCTTCTAAACCGGAAAGCTCTTCGCCTTGCCCGACATCGGCGCAGAAACAGACGACTTCCGCGCCGTAGGTTTCTTTAATCCACAACAACATTGCCGACGTATCAAGCCCGCCGGAATATGCCAGAACTACTTTGTTTATTTTCTTTTCCATTTTGGTCTTTGGTCTTTGGTCTTTAGTTTTTGTTTTGATATAAGCAAACACCAAAGACCGAAGACCTATTTTTCAAATATTTCCCAAACTTTTTTCAATACCGCTTTTTGTTCCTTGTGATTGCGGACGGCAATAAATATCGTGTCGTCGCCCGCAATCGTGCCGGCAATTTCTTCAATTTTCTCGCGGTCGATTCTCACGCAAATTGCCGAAGCCAAGCCGGATTCGCATTTGGCGATGATTAAGTTTTCACCGGCGATTTCCAGAGTTCGCAATCCTAAATTTTCGCTTTTCTCTTTCTGCGGGATTGCATAAAATCCGTTTGCTTTGATAATGCCGAGTTCATCCAGGTCGCGCGATACGCTTGATTGCGTAACGGAGAATCGGGCTTTTGACAACAGCTCGCCGAGTTCTTCCTGAGTGCCGATACTGCGCGTTTGAATCAAATCTCGAATTGTTTGCTGTCTCTTTTTCTTAATCATTTGCCGCGATACAAAAACTTTGTCGGTAACATTTGCTTTTATTAAAACTTATGCATTAAAATTGCATAATTACTGCATAGATGCATAGATTAGAAATTGGGTTGGAAATTGTCAAATGAGTGAAACAAATAATCTGTGGGGCGGAAGATTTACCGGCAAAGCGGATGAAAAATTTATTCGGTTTAATCGTTCATTCGATTTTGATCGCAGGCTGTTTGCCGCAGACGTTCGCGGTTGTCTGGCGCACTGCGAAGGTTTGCGTCGGGCAGAAGTTTTGACGAACGAAGAAGCGGATGAAATTCGGGACGGATTGCATATTATTTTAGAAAAAGGCTTGCAAAACGAAGAGTTTTTTAATGATTTCGCCGCCGAAGACGTTCATTCGTTTATCGAATCGCGTCTGGTCGAAATCATCGGCGACACGGGGCGCAAACTTCACACCGGACGCAGCCGCAACGACCAGGTGGCGACGGCTTTGCGTTTATGGCTGCGCGAAAAGATTGACGAATTGACGGCTGATGTATGGAACGCGCAAAAGGCATTACTCGATTTAGCGAAAAAACATCAAACGGCGGTTTTGCCCGGATATACACATTTGCAGCGAGCGCAGCCGATTTTGTTCGCGCATTGGTGTCTCGCCTTTTTCGAGATGTTCAAACGAGACGCGGCGCGGCTCGCCGAGGTTCGCGGGCGCGTCAATGTTTCGCCGCTCGGCGCGGCGGCGCTTGCCGGAACTGCTTATCCGATTGACCGTGAAGCCGTGGCGCGTGATTTAGGATTTGAATCGGTTGCGGAAAACAGTCTCGATGCGGTCAGCGACCGCGATTTTACCGTCGAGTTTGCTTCCGCCGCGTCTTTGATTATGACGCACCTTTCGCGGCTTGCCGAAGACATTATTCTTTACGCGACCGCCGAGTTCGGTTTTTTTGAATTAAGCGATGCGATTTCTACGGGTTCGAGTTTGATGCCGCAAAAGAAAAATCCCGATTCGATGGAACTCGTGCGCGGCAAATCGGGCAGAGTTTTCGGGCATTTGATGGGTTTGTTGACAATGCTCAAAGGTTTGCCGACGGCTTATAACAAGGATATGCAGGAAGACAAGGAAGCGATTTTCGACCTCTTTGACACGACGCGCGATTGTCTGCAAATCACGGCAACGGTTCTGCAAAATGTGCGTGTTCACGAAGACGCGACGCAAAACGCCGCTGTCAAAGGTTATTTAAATGCCACCGAACTTGCCGATTATTTATCAAAAAAAGGCTTGCCTTTCCGCGACGCGCACGAAGTTGCCGGAAAAATCGTCTTACGCGCGATTGGAGCGAAAGTCGAATTAAACGATTTGGATTTGAACGAGATGCAGAAATTCTCGCCGAAAATCGAAGTCGATGTCTATGAGGCTTTGTCTTTGGAACAGACTTTGAAAACGAAAAATACGATTGGCGGAACTGCGCCGCAGCAAGTCGAGAAAGCATTGGAAAGAGCCGGATTGCATCTGACAAAAAGCAAAGTCATCTGAGAAGCTGTTTGGAAAGCAATTTTATTGCCTGCGAAAGATACGAATAACACGAAAATTAAACGCGCGGCAGGTTTAATTTATCGTTCGACGCGGTAATAATAATCAGCGCATTATCTACTACTAAAAGCGTTTTGAGAATTCAAGATTTCTTTGCTTTTTATCATTTCTGTCCGAAGACTAAAAACTCTAAGAAGCTGTTTGGAAACTAAGAATTTAACCGCGAAACACGCTAAACACGCGGAAAATCAAATTGAAAATAAGCTGTTTTTGACTTTTTTAGCGTCTTTCGCGTTTTTCGCGGTTAAATTTTCTTCGATTAGCAATCATTTTTTAATTTCCAAACAGCTTCTAACTTTACAAACTACTCTGAAATCGTGAAATACGGCGTTCATACGCTTCACGAGCGATTTGCACGTCTTCCAGAAATAGCGGCAATTCATCGAGCAATAATGCTTGCGGACCGTCAACGAGCGCTTTGCTCGGATTCGGATGGAAATCTACAAGAATCATATTCGCTCCGGCAATCACGCCTTGCGCCGTCACGTGCATCATATCGAGAATGCCTTCGGGTCCGCGACTGCGCGAGCCGACCGAATGCGACGGGTCAATACAGACGGGCATTCTGGTCAATCTTTTGACAACCGGAATATGTGCAAAGTCCACGAAATTTCGGTGCGGGTCGGCAATGTTCGTCTTCATTCCGCGCAGCCCGAACACGATTTTGTGATTGCCTTCGCTGGCGAGGTATTCGGCGGCGTGCAAGGATTCATCGAGCGTAATTCCGAAACCGCGTTTGAGCAGAACCGGAAATCTCTGCTGTCGCCCGATGCTTTTTAGCAGCTCGAAATTCTGAGTATTGCGCGTGCCGATTTGCAGCATTACGCCGGTCGGATTGCCCGTCGTTTCCAGGGCTTCTTCAATTTCTTGGACGTGCATTTCGTGCGTTACTTCCATTGCGATGATTTTGATATCGTATTTGCCGGCAAGTTCAAAAACATAAGGGAGGCAATTCTTCCCGTGACCCTGAAAGGAATACGGGCTGGTGCGCGGTTTATACGCTCCCATTCGAGTGCAGACTTGCCCGTTATCGCGCAGAGCCTTCATCATTGCTTCGACACTCGCCGGCGTATCGACCGCGCACAAACCGGCAAATACATTGAGCGTATCCTGACCGAAGCGCACGCCTTGATAATCAAAATAATTTGCTCGCCCGTCATTCTGATGCCGCCCGATAATGCGGTATTCTTCGGACACTCGAACAACGTGATCAACGCCCGGCAAGCTCTGCATCTCCTGGATGGAAAGCGCCGCCGTGTTGCCGATTAGATATATTTCAGTGAGAGTTTGTTCGACGCCCTGCACTTTGTGAATACGGAATTCGATATTTTGAAGCCCCGACAGATGGCTGACAAGCTGTTTATACTCCGACGCTTCGGTGTCTATATCGTGTTTCAGAATCAAAATCATATTCGTTTTAGTAATTCGGGCTGTCTGTCTAGCTGTTAATTGAATTGTTCGTCGAAGAATAGCGTCCCAAATAACGCAATTCTTCAGCTTGCTCGCGTATCTCGTCGAGTGCGCCGCGCAGCTCGCTTTCGCTTGCCGGTGCCTGCAAATCGAGGTAAAAATTATACTGCCACGGACTTCCTTTAATCGGACGGCTTTCTATCTTCAATAAATCAATTCCGCGCCGCACGAAAGGTCGCAGCGCGTCGTGCAGCGCGCCGGGACGATGCGCCAGCTTAATCACCAGTGAAATCTTTTCGCCTCGATTTGAAACGTCCGGTTCTGAAGCGAGCAGCGCGAAACGGGTGTAGTTTTCCGCGTGGTCTTCGAGATGTTCCTGCAGTATCTTTCCGCCATAGAGATTTGCCGCGCGTCGTCCGCCAATCGCCGCTCGCGCCGGATTTTCGTTTTCAACGACGCGCCTGACGCTGCCCGCCGTATCGTTCGATGCCTCGCGCTTGAGATGCGGATGCGCGGCAAAAAAGCGTTCGCATTGAGCAAGAGCTACCGGATGTGATTCCACAGTTTCGATGGAATCCAGAGACGCTCCTTCGCAACCGATTAGAAAGTGCGAGATAGGACAGATTATTTCCGCCGCAATACTCAGAGAGCTTTCCAACAGCAAATCATAGCTGCGATGAACCGAACCGACAAGACTGTTTTCGAGCGGTGCTAGAATATAATCCGCGCTTTTTTCGTCGATAGCTGTATAAAGTTCTTCAAATGTCGGACGCGGCACGGTTTGACAGGTTTCGCCCAAAAGCCCGACTGCCGCTTCTTCGCTAAACGAACCGCGTTCTCCCAAAAACGCCACCCGCGCTTTTTCTGCAAAGAGCGCCGGATTTACTTCCGCGCCATCGGTATTTGCAGAAGGGAAAACTCGCTGCTGCGCCTGCAAACATTCGTCAATTATACGCTGAAAGATATTTGTTACATTCTGCTCGTCCAGCGGTCCGTCGTTCTGCCCGCACAATCTCGCCAGCACCTCGCGCTCGCGGCGATGGTCGCACAGCGATACGTCGTCGCGTCTCTTGACCGCGCCGACTTTGAGCGCAATTTCGGCGCGGTTGTTCAATAGTCGAAGCAATTCGTCATCAATGGCATCAATCTTAGCTCGGGGATTATCTACTTTTTCGTTCATTTTGAGATTTTCAAATACAAAAACTTTGGATAAGTTTTTGACAAAATATCCTACGCGGATTCTAAATACAAGACAAAAAATAGGTTCTTGAAACCGAAATCAAAAAAGTCGTTGAGTTTTTAGACATAATTTTGATTTATCACTAAATGAATCGAACACAGAGTATCAAAATTTGCCGACCGCCTCATCTGCAATTAACCAAAAACTTTCCGCAATCAGAAAACCGGCAACCGAAGCCGAAGACAATAATTTGATTGATTCACGTCTGGCAATGGGAATTTTAATCAGAGATAGTGTCAACAACTATGCCCTAAAGTTAGAAAACGAAGGTATCAGGGCGCAAGACCTGAGAAGAACATTTGCCTGCCGTCTCTGACAAGTGGCGAATGTTATACTTGCTTTTTGTTTTCGTCTGCATTACAAATTAAATTGTGCAAATCATCTGGCAAAACGAAAATCTAAAATCGCAGTATTCATTTCGCCAACGCGCCGAATGGTCGGGTGTTCAAGTCCATCGCGCCCGCGTGATGCCGGGCAGAATGCTCGAACACGCCGCCGAATTTCACGAAATTAATATCTCGATTTCCGGTAAATTGACGACCGAGAGAAGTTTGGCAACCGGCAGACGCAAACGCATCAGCGCGGGCGACGGCGGTTTATGCCTCACTCCGGCGGGTCAAAACGTCGGCGCGTTTTGGGAAAAGCCGCTCGACCATCTGGGAATTTTCCTCGCGCCCGAACTGGTTTCAAACATCGCGCTCGAAAACCGTTTTTCTCCCGCGTTCGATTTTAACGACGATTTCACTGACAAAGATCCGCTCGTTCAACACATCGGTTTGGCGCTGCTCGCCGAATCAAACGCCGCTGCAAGCGAAGGAAAACTTTACGCCGAATCGCTGATTCAAACCTTGATCTTGCATTTGCTTAGAAATTACAGCAACGCAAAATCCGTCACGGAAAACACGAACGGCGGGCTGTCCGGCTACAAACTTCGCCGTGTTAAAGAATTTATCAACGAAAATCTGGAAGAAGATTTGCCGCTTGCCGCGCTCGCCGAAGTCGCCGATTTGAGCCAATTTCATTTCGCCCGCGCTTTTCGCCGGACGACCGGCTTGACGCCGCAGCAATTTCTGATGCGGCAGCGTATCGAACGGGCGAAGGAATTACTGGCTAAAAACGATTTGCCGATTGTCGAAATCAGTTTAAGAACAGGTTTTAAAAATCAAAGTCATTTCACGACGCTGTTTCATAAATATACAAAATTTACCCCAAAACTCTGGCGCGAACTCAAACTCGCTTAAAGAAATTTACACGGATGACAGGATAGACAAGGATAAGAAGATTTGAAAAAGATTTTAACATCCCTGTTTATCCTGTCATCCCTGTAAATTTTTCTTTGAGCAATTTCAGAATACAAACCGCAACCTGCGAGAAGATAATCAGCACGCGCATTTTCTAAAATCATTCCAGACTCGAAAAAGTCTAAGGAGATTTACGATTATGCGAACATTCATATTTATTTTCATCGCCGCTTTAAGTTTGGCGATTTCCGTTTCGGCGCAAACCACTTTGACCAATCAAGCATTTGACGCGGGAACACGCGCGGCGCAGGCAAAGGAATACGAAAAGGCGATTAGCAATTATCGACGCGCGCTTTTATTTTCGGAAACTGAAAAACAAAACGATAATTATCTCGCTCAAATTCATTTCAATATCGGCGTTTGCTTCTATAAAATAAAACAAACGGACGAAGCGGTCGAAGAATTCACCGAAGCAATCAAACTGAGCAAGAGACGTTATCAGAAAGCATTTTACGCGCTCGGAATGGCGCGCAAAGATTTGAGGAATTGGCAAAAGGCGGAAACGGCGTTTCGCCGGGCAATCGAATTGAAAACAGATGACGGCGAAGCGTGGTTTGATTTGGCATTTGTTTTATTACGCGAGGAAAATTTTGACCAGGCGGAAAAAGCGTTTCAAAAATCAATCGAATATAAAAGCGTCGGCGCGGCGGACGCGCACAACAATCTCGGCGTGATTTTCGCGCTTCGTCACGAATTCGATTCAGCCGAAAATGAATTTCAGACGGCTCTGGAAGTATCGAACGGAAAATCGATCTTGGCGAGAAGCAATCTGCAATTCTGCAAATCATACAAACGAAATTCCAATCAAAATCTGCTGGCGAGATTGGAGTTCAGCGAGTTTTAGAAAAGTAAAACAAAAATTATCCACAGATGAACACAGATAGACACAGATAAAATCATAAATAAAAATCTGTGTTCATCTGTGTTTATCTGTGGACAAAATTAAAGGAGAAAAATGGACAAACAAACAGACGTGATGGCAATTTTGAAACTTTACGAACTTCGGCGAGATGAAAAGATGCGGGCGGCGCGTGCCTGGTATTTTTCGGATTTCGCGCCGACGAGCGCGATGGATATTATCGCTCTTTACCGTGAAGGGGAACAGGCGAGCGCGTATTACCGGATGGTAACTTCGTTTTGGGATATGGCTTCATCGTTCGTCAACAACGGCGCGATGGACGAGAAAATGTTTCAAGGCTCGACGAGCGAGCATATTTTCGTCTATGCCAAAATCCAGCCTTTCTTAGCGGAAATTCGCCAGCTTTTCCGCGAGCCGGATTATCTTTCGCACCTCGAAGAACTTGTTATGAAAACTCCGAACATCGAAGACAAAATCAAATCCAGACAAAAACTTTTTGCTCTCTGGACGAAAGAGAATAAGGAAAACTCGATAGCCGAAAGCGATTGATTTATTTTCGATTATCGTCAAAAATTTGTCTGTCCGGCAGAGAATTTTTATCCGCGTTCATCTGTGCTAATCTGTGGTTTCAAAGCAGATGAAAAAATACGTTATCAAGCCAGACCGGAGCGGTTTGCCGGAAAAACTAACCCGTTACCGCGAAGAATTAAACCACGAACAATTTCGCGTCGTGACGGCGCAGCCGAAAGCGTCGCTGGTTGTCGCGGGCGCGGGAACGGGCAAGACGCGCACGATAACTTATCGCGTCTCTTACCTGATTGAACAAGGCGTTTCGCCGCAGAGAATCTTGCTGGCAACTTTTACAAATCGCGCGGCGCGGGAAATGCTGCGGCGCGTTGAAAATCTAACCGGCTCGCAAAACGTCCATAAAATTTGGGGCGGAACATTCCATCGCATCGCAAATTTGATTTTGCGGCGGCACGCGATTTCAATCGGTTTCGATTCAAATTATTCGATTCTCGACGCGGAAGATTCTCGTGATTTTATCAACGTCTGCGTTGACGAAGCCGGAATTGACACCAAAGCAAAGCGTTTTCCGAAACCCGAAGTCGTTCAGGACATAATTTCTTACGCCAACAACACCGACAAACCAATCGAAGATGTCGTCATCAATCGCTATCCGTATTTCGAGCCTTTAACGCAGCAAATAAAGCGCGTCGATATGATTTATATCGAGCGCAAACGCGAGCGCAATGTGATGGATTACGACGATTTGCTGCTTAATTGGAAAAGATTGCTCGTTGAAAAACCTGAAATTGCGAATGTTTATGCGGAACAATTTGAACACATTTTGGTTGACGAATATCAAGACACGAACCGTTTGCAAGCCGAATTGATTGACCTTCTCGCCGTCAAACACAAAAACGTGATGGTCGTCGGCGACGACGCGCAAAGTATTTTTGCGTGGCGCGGCGCGGAATTTACCAACATTTACGAATTTCCGAAGCGTTATCCCGAATGCGAAATTTACAAATTGGAGACGAATTATCGTTCGACGCCGGAAATTTTAGCGTTGGCAAATGTTTCGATTGCGAACAATCGCAAGCAGTTTCCGAAAACTCTCGAAGCCGTCAAAAAATCGAAAGGTTTCGCGCCCGCGCTCGTTCCGTGCCGCGATGTCGAACAGCAATCGGCGTTTATAGCTTCGCGGATTTTGGAACTGCGCGACGAAGGAACGTCTCTGGAAGAAATCGCCGTCCTTTATCGCTCGCATTATCATTCGCTCGAATTGCAGCTCGAATTGACGAGAAGAAACATTCCGTATCGCATTCAAAGCGGCGTTCGATTTTTTGAACAGGCGCACGTCAAAGACGTGATTTCCTACTTGAGAATCATCGTCAATCCGCGCGACGAACTCGCCTGGAAACGAATTTTGAAAATGATTCCGAGCGTCGGCAGCGCGACGGCGAACAAGATTTATGAATCGCTGGCTTACGCGGAAAATCCATTCGCGCTTGTCAAGCGAGACGATTTCAAATTCAAACCGCGCAGTTCAAACGGCTGGCAAGATTTTGTTAATCTGTTGGAAAACTTAACGACCGACGAAACTAAAAATAATCCTTCAAAACAAATCGAATTAATTTTAACGAGCGGCTACGAGCAGCATTTGCAGGAAACTTACGAAAACGCCGAAGCCAGAACCGAAGACTTGAAACAGCTTGCGCTTTACGCTTCAAAATACGATTCGACCGAAAGTTTTCTGTCGGAACTCGCACTGATTTCCACCGAAAGATTCGGCGCGCCGCAGTCAATCGTCGGCGAAGATGTCGTCGAAGGCGGCGAAGAAGACGAGCTTTTGACTTTAACTTCGGTTCATCAGGCGAAAGGTTTGGAATGGAAAGTCGTGTTTTTGATTTGGGCGGCGGAAGGCAAATTTCCTTCGCCTAGAAGTCTAAAGGAAATCGACAGCGAAGAGGAAGAACGCCGTTTGTGGTATGTCGCTTTGACCAGAGCGAAAGACGAACTCTATCTGACCTATCCACTGATGATTACCGACTACAACCGCCAGACGGTTCTGCAAAAACCTTCGCGTTTCGTGATGGAATGTCCGCCCGCGCTGTTTGAGGTTTGGAGTTTGGAGGAAGACGCGCCGAAATTTGACGCGTCTTTGAGTTTGCCGAAAGACGATGTTGAGTTTTTGAATTAGCCGCAAGTTTTTTCAAGACGAATTTATTGTTCACCCGTAAAAAGTCGGTTAAAATGCTGACTATGAGTAAAACCAATGTCGCATATAAAAAAGAATCGCTAACTGATGCGGAATACCTTCGTATTGAACGCGAGGCGTTTGAGAAAAGCGAGTTTATCAACGGCAGAGTCGTGGCGATGGCGGGCGCAAGCGAAAATCACAACGTAATTTCTTCAAATGTATTCGGCGAAATATGGACGAGAACTAAAAATTCACAGTGTCGCCCGTTTTCGAGCGATATGCGTGTCAAAGCAAAAAAAGGTAATTATTATTACCCTGATATAGTCGTCGTTTGCGGTGAAAGGAAGTTTGAAGACAATAAAAAGGACGTTTTGCTCAATCCGAAAGTCATCATCGAAGTGCTTTCCAAATCAACCAAACTCAAAGACCGCAACGAAAAACTCGATTCGTATATGTCGCTCGAAGATTTAACCGATTATGTATTAATCGAACAGGACACAATGCGTATCGAACACTTTGTAAAGATTAACGAAAAAGAATGGAAAGTGTATCTGCTGACGGAAAAAGCCGATAAACTTGTCTTAGAGTCGATCAACAGCGAAGTTTCGCTTGAGGAAATTTACCGGGAAGTAAAGTTTTCAAAATAGCATCGTTCAGCATCATCGAAAAGACTTTATCATCAAAAAATGCGCCGACACGAATCTGTAGGTCGGTTACGATCCGGGAAGAAACAGAAGAATGTAAGCTACCAATTCATTAACCGAATGGAATGCTTGCCCGCGCTGTTTGGAGTCTGGAAGAAGACGCACCCAAATTTGAGGCTCCCGTAAATTTGGGTGAAGAGAAAAAACAGGAATTTATAAATTAAAATTTGATTTCTTGGAAAATATCTTAAAAGGTTTAGAACAAACAATCTTAAGTAAAACTTGATAATAGCTATGTTTTAATATAAATTTCCACTTGATATTTTATTGATTTTACCATCGTGAGAATTTTTAGCGGTAATTCTGAAAACACACGGATTGATAATAGCTATGAATTTCTTGCATTCACAAATAGGTTCAGCAAAAGACAATGCCAAAAGCCCTATTCATAATTGGTATAAATTTACGGCGGGTTTTTCTCATCTTTTCGTTGATGAAATTATTAATCAGGAAAATCTAAAATCTAATAAAAATATATCGAAAATTTTCGATCCGTTTGCTGGTTGCGGCACGACATTAGTTTCTTCGCAAAAAGCTGGGGTTTCTGCTATTGGAAATGAAGGGCAAAAACTAATGTATGATGTCATAAGAGCTAAGTTAAATTGGAAGCTAGAAAAGTTAGATTTTGAGAAATACTTAGATTTTATTAAGAATTATATAGACGATAACTATTTAAGTTTTGATTTTCAGTCGAGAACTCACTCTTTGCTGAAAGGCTTATATAAAAAAGATTCTTTAACTAAGCTGTATTTAATACGGGACTCGATTTCACAAATTTCAAGCTATAAGTATTCTCTTTTCTTTAAACTTGCGTTAAGCCAGACGCTTCATAAAGTATCAATCAATCCTATTGCTGTGCCTTATATATCACGAAGCAAAACTCTTTTCAAAACTGATTTAGCGTTAGAAATTTTTGAGAGTATTGCAAGACAGATGTTCAAAGATACTGAAGAGTTTTACACTTATAAAAAAATTTCCAAAGTGTTCCTGCACGACTCTAGAATAAAAAATAATGAAATTAATGATGGTGAATGTTCAACTTGTATTACTTCACCACCGTATTTAAATAATCTAGATTATGGTGAGGTATCAAAAGTTCATACTCATTTTTTTGAATATACCGATAGTTGGAATGACATTACTAAAAAAGTCAGGCACAAATTAGTTACGGGAGCTACAACTCACTACTCGGAATCAAGTTTCGATCTGGCGGATTATAAAAAATCTCAATTTTACAACAACAATAAAAAAATTGCTGAAAACTTAATTCACACATCAAGTAAAATAGAAGAAATTAGCAAATTGAGAGCGGGCAAAAAGAGCTTCCATATTTTAACTCTGTATTATTTCAGAGATATGTATAATGTCTTACAAGAGATAAGAAGAGTAGTTAAGAAAACTGGCAAAGCCTTTTTGATTTTAGGCGATTCTGCTCCTTATGGAATTTATATTCCCACTACCAAGATACTAGGTGAAATCTCATTAAACTGTGGGTTCAAAAACTTTGAAATTCACAAAATAAGAACAAGAGGCACAAAATGGAAATCTCTTAGGTATCGTCATTCAATAGAGCTTTCAGAAAATGTATTGGTATTAAAATGAAAGATGTCATAAATCTTACAAACTCAACACGTTCTAAAATTGCATTTATAGATGAAGGAATGGCAGCTAGTGAAATAAGACATAGCGATAAAAAATGGAGTTTTTCAAACGTATATTATTTTACTGAATTTCGAGATGTATATCTTGCATTGAGTAAGTTCAAATTTGGAAAGTTTCCAAGAAACTTCAAGAAAGAATTTACAAAGTTTTGCTTGTCAGTAAATTTACCTTTTGTTAAATCGCCTTGGAAAGAAAGGCGTATTCTTGAATACCTTAATGCTTTCAAAAACCTCTCACTGGTAAATGAGAAATACGAAGTTACAAAGGAAATTTTTGTTGGACGCGAAATAGGTCAGCCTTTATCACAAAGCGACATTGAAACTCTAAAACAAATTTACTTTGGCTATTTTAGATTTAAAGAATTTTTTTCTTGGTTGATAAGACCACCTATTAACCCAGATGTGAGTTTCGTAGTAGGGCTTACGCCTGAAAGAATATACAAAGAATCAAAACCAATATATTTTTTTTCCAGTAAGTCTGGCAAAGAAAATCGTTTCACTGATAACTTTATTTATGAATTAGAAGAAAATAGCCGCATTTACTATATTGACGAATCTGACGGAAAATTATCTCGATTTTGGGATGTGTTTATTACCTGGGGTAAGAATCTGAATATAATCGAGAAATTTAGTTTTAGATTTCCATTAATAAGAACCTCAATCAACAAAGATAAAAGTATTGGCTGCTGCTATGTAGTAAACGAAATTTTTCCTGAGTTAGACCTTTTAGATTATTTGAATAGTAATTACAACCATTCTTATATCTACTTGCCTTTTCTTGTTTTGGATATTGCACTCAAATACCGAGTTAGAGTTGAACGGGTTCAAGAATTTATTATTGAGCAATATAAAAAATATAGAGAAGTTTTTAGTCTTGAAAGAACTTCTGAAATTTTTATTAAAAAAGGTAAGATAAGTGAAAACGATAAAATTTTGTTTCCTATATACAATGACGCATATATCTCGCATCTAATTATAAGAAAATGAACAGTAAATCAGAAATTTTAGACAATATATTTAGTTCGGACACGAACAATAACAACTACGATAAATTAGGGTTAAAATTTAATCCCTTTCCGAGATCCGGCACAGCCAATATCAACAGCAGCGATTTACTGAATCAAAGTTTACTTCCTGTGGACGAAACCGTTTTACAGAAAATTCAAGATTATCTAAAACACGCCTTTTTAGAAAACCCTCTTGACCCAAGAGACAAGTTTATTAGCGCAACGATTACGGGAGATTATGGTTTAGGAAAAACGCAAGTTCTTATGTTTGTAAAATCGCTTTTGGGACAAGTGACAACTAAGCATAATAATGGAAAGAATCCCTATGTCATTTATATTGAT
Source organism: uncultured Pyrinomonadaceae bacterium (assembly GCA_964235785.1). Taxonomy (GTDB): domain Bacteria; phylum Acidobacteriota; class Blastocatellia; order Pyrinomonadales; family Pyrinomonadaceae. Next base: position 15,480 of record CAXSBF010000047.1, read on the forward strand.
AATCCCGGAGTGAAGCTTTCGGAATTCATAGGTTCGATAATTACACAAATCGGTGAAGAAAACTTTAAAAAGTTTATTTGGGGAAAAGTAATTAATCGAATTAAAGATAAAGAGGGTTATAGAAACACTCTTAAAAGATTTGAGCGGCAAGGCTCTCTTGCGTTTTCTGGAACGGATTCTAATCCTTACTCAGAAAATAATACAGTTTCATATAAAAAGTTTTTAGACGCATTTACAAATTACATAAGTAAGCCCAGCGAAAGAAAAGATTTTGATGAAACTTTTAGAAAAATTCTCCTTGAAATTTTTGAAAAAGACACTGGCAATTCAACAATAGCAGAGTATTTTTATGAATTAATATCCAGCGATTTTGGAGTTAATAAAACTTGGGAAGCATTATCAACGGGAAGTATCAAACAACTTGACAAGAAAGAAGCTGAAATAATTCGCTATATTGTTCAACTTATCAAAGAGCAAGGATTTACTGACTTTTTCATATTGGTTGATGAGTTTGAAGATGTCACAAGAGGACGCTTAACTAAGGCGCAAATTGACAACTATGTTTATAATTTACGAACACTTCTTGATGAACATAGAGAATGGTCGCTTTTTTTCTCTATGACTTCGGAGTCTCTGAAACAGTTGGGGAAAATTTCTCCGCCGCTTGCCGATAGAATAACAAATAGTCGGATTATTCTCCAAAAATTGAACACAAAACAAGCTGAAAGGATAGTAAAAAACTACCTCAATTTAGCCAAAGATAAAAAATCAGAGGATTTCAAACCGTTCACGTCAGAGGGTATTAAAAAGTTGAATAATTTAACTGACGGAAATACCAGACGTTTCTTGAAAAATTGCTTTCTTATGATTGAAAAGGCTTCAGGAACAGGTGAATCAATTGACCCGCGGTTTGTAGAAAAGCATTTTCCAAACGAAGAAATCTCATCTCAAAACAACTAAAATTCAGTTATGAAAAGTTGGAGCGATAATCCCATACACGGTAATTTTGTCATAAAAATTTTCTGTGATACTAACATTTTGGTCTATCTTATTGACCACACTTATGAAAGTCTAAATAAACTAATTCAACTTTTAATTGCTTCTCCGTTCATACAAGTTGTCAGTTCAAAATATGTTATTTTCGAGTTTGTTGGAGTTAGAAAAAGGGAACATTACCTTAGAATTGCGGCTGAGAAATCTCCAAAAAATCCAGAAGGAAAAATAAATTTCAGTTCCCTAATCAAATACGTAGATGAATTCAATTCACCTCACGCACCTTTTGCTGATTTAGCGGAAGAAATTCAAAAAAACATAAATAATGAAATAGAAAGGCTTTTTGAAGAATTCTCTATTGACTATGAATATAGTGTATTACACAAAGACCAACTGAATCCAACTTTTGATGTATGTTTAAATTCAAAACTAGCTAATCAAGACAGTTTAGTTCTCGTTTCGTCAGTTCTGCCCTTTCCTCAAATTACGATTGATAATGTTTACATTCTCACTAATGACACCAAATTTGTAACGCACTTTAGAGATTCTGACTTGAAAGGTATTTTCTCCAAATACAAAATTCCTTATCCTCAATTAGCTTATATGGAGCAATTTAATTTTGTTAGCGGGAACAGTATTAATTTGACTGCTGAGAGAGACAATGAGGAACTCAAAAATTTTGTAAATGAACAAACAATAAAATTCTTGAAGCAAAGTGAATTGTTTTTGGGTGAAATAATTATGCCGCGGAGGTTAACCATTCCAGAGAATATAATTTGTTTCAAAGTCAAAAAAGAACGTGAATGGAGAAACGATGTTTATATTACGGTCGTCAGTAAAAATCTAGAATTTATATATACCGTCAAAAGAAAAATAGATCATTTTGAACACCAAAGAACGAAAATTACAGACGGACAGATTTTTACATCAGACGGTCTTTCACATATTGCTTTTAAGGCATTTGAATTAGATGAAGATGGAAATGAAAAATCAGTTGAAAAGGAAATTCTCAACGCTCTCAAAGAAGAGGGAAATTTAGTATTTATACATCCAGACTCCTAAAATGCAATTTATTTTACATTGTAAATTTCTCGTTCAGAATTGTTCTCAAATACTACCTTACACAGTTACCTAGTAAAGTCTGGAGGAGATCGCTCCGAAACTTGACGCTCCCATAAATTTAAATGATGAGAAAAAGCAGAATTCTTTAAATTAATTTAAAGCGAAATTATGCGATTCGAGGCTGTAAATAATTTTGTGTAAATACATTAATCAACATTTATTTTTAATGGAG
>CAXSBF010000048.1:0-17704 GCA_964235785.1 uncultured Pyrinomonadaceae bacterium
CTGCCGAGCAGCAGTTTCACCAACAGTTCATTTACACAAATTTATTAGAGACTCCTGCGATTTCTCTCTCTACGTCTTGGCAGTGAAATGTTTTGTAATTTTGCCAATCGCTACTTAGATTAAATCAAATTGTTTTGAGAAATTGCATTTCAATTATTTTCTGGATTGCCGACCGAAAATTGATGTAGTATATCTTTTGATGACAACGGCAAGAAAAATAATATCAATCGTTTGGCGTTACATCCTGCCGCTCGTTGTGTTTGCGCTGATTCTGCTGATTTCCACTGCCGCAAAGCAATATCTCTCGTTTAGTTTGGATTTAACTTCGCTGGTCATCGTGCTGATGATTGCGACTGCGTGGTATTTGGGCAGAGGTCCCGGATTGTTAATCGCCGTCGCTTTTGAAGCGATGATTCTTTATTACGGAGCTTCGCCGACATCCGCGTTTATCACTCTCAACCGGATGGTTCTTTTTGTCAGCGTCGTGTTATTCGCCAGTTCGCGCCGCAATGCCGAAAATCGGCTGCGGCGGCAGGGCGAGCTTTTGCAGGTTACGCTTTCGAGCATCGGCGACGCGGTGATTGCCACCGACACCGACGGACGAATCAATTTTATTAACCCGACCGCCGAAGCATTAACCGGCTGGACGGCAACGGAAGCCGTCGGCAAACCGCTCGACGAAGTGTTTTGTATCGTCGGCGAAGAAACGAACGAGACGGTTGAAAATCCGTTTTCTTCAATCAAACGCGACGGTCTCGCTGTCGGACTTGCCAATCACACCGCTTTAATCGCCAGAGACGGCGGAAAATTTCCGATTGAAAACAGCGGCGCGCCAATCAAAGATACGAACGGCGAGATTGTCGGCGTCGTTATCGTTTTTCACGATGTCAGCCGGCGGCGGCAGGCGGAACGCGAGCGCGAGCAGTTGCTCGAAAGCGAGCGGGCGGCGCGAGCGGAAGCCGAAACTGCCAGCCGTCTGAAGGATGAATTTCTCGCCACCGTTTCGCACGAATTGCGCTCGCCTTTAAGCGCGATTCTCGGCTGGTCGGCAATGCTCAATAAAGGCAAATTGGAAGAAGCGACCGTTCGCAACGCGCTCGGCATAATCGAGCGCAACGCCAAGGCGCAAGCCGGAATCATCAACGATATTCTGGACGTTTCGCGCATTATCACCGGCAAGCTGCACATCAACTCGCACGCGGTCGAAATTGACGCGCTGATAGGCGAAGCCGTCGAAACTCTGCGTCCGGCGGCGATTGCCAAATCCATCACTTTGAGCGTCGCGCTCGACAACGACATCGAAGGCTCAATCGTCGGCGACACAAACCGTCTGCGGCAGGTCGTCTGGAATCTGATTTCCAACGCTATTAAGTTCACGCCCGAAAACGGTCGAGTCGAAATTAGCCTCGAGCAGGTTGATTCACACGCCGAAATAAAGGTCAGCGACAACGGCGCGGGCATTGACGAGCTTTTTTTGCCGCACGCTTTTGAACGCTTCCGGCAGAGCGACTCGTCAACGACCAGAGCGCAGGGCGGGCTTGGACTCGGACTCTCAATCGTGCGTCATCTGGTCGAGTTGCACGGCGGAACAGTTTCGGCACAAAGCGCGGGCGCGGGATGCGGCGCGACATTCATCGTGTGCTTGCCGCTCTCGGAAAAGAGCGATGATTTAATCATACCGACCGGCAGTTTTGCCGCCGAAAACGCCGTCTCGAAGGAAGTTTTGATTGACGCGCCGGACATCAGAGGCTTGCGCGTGCTAATCGTTGACGACGATACCGATACGCTCGAAGTTCTGCGCGTTGTGCTGAAACAATACGGCGCGCAAGTCCGCATCGCCGTCTCGACCGCCGACGCGCTCGAAGTTTTTCACGAATGGAAGCCCGACGTTTTAATCTCCGACCTCGGAATGCCCGCCGAAGACGGCTACGCTCTCATCAGCAAAATCCGCGCCCTGTCGTCCGAACAAGGCGGCAACATTCCGGCAGCGGCGCTGACTGCATACGTTAGCGAAAAAGACCGCCTCAAATCACTTTCATCCGGCTTTCAAATTCACATCGCCAAACCCGTCGACCCGACCACAATCGCCGCGGCGGTGGCGGAGATAAGAAGCAAAGGTTGACTTTAATTATAACGGGGCGCGACAAATTGCGGCGCGTCTGCTTTCAGACTTTGAAACTCAAACAACGACAAGGCGAACTGCAATATGAATAAAAGAAGCAAGACTTTATCATTTGAAAAATCGTTTAACCGTTGTGACCAATGAACAAAGTGAAATTAATCGTATTTTCGAGCAGTTTTCGCTGATTGAAAATTCTTATTTCTCGAAAGAACATTTGGAAGACATCACCGCCGAATATAGTTCGGAAGCGATTGTTCGAGCTGAAAAGATTTTTCGTGAAGCTATAAATGTTCCGGTTGATTGGCGCGCGGCGACGATTGATTCGGCTCTGCCTGTTCTTCGAGATTTTCTGCGGCGCGAATATCCCTGGCTGAGCGACAAGTCCCGGTCAAACATTAATTACGCCTTTGTTATGTCCTGGAAATAATGTCTTTCGTTTTTCACCAACCAAATTTACTTTTATCTAAACAATATTTATACTCAAAAATTATATCGGGTAAAAAATTATGAAGTCTAGAGTTTTTCAAAAAATCATCGGGTTCGGTTTTGTTTTGGGGTTCGCGCTTTTGAGTCTTTCGTGTCAATCAACGGAAACGGCTAATCGGGAACATATTAAGGCGACAACGCCGAGAGAAGCCTATCGTCTGCTTTACGAAGCGGTCAAAGCTAAAGACACGGAAGGAATCAAGCTGTTGATGTCGAACAATACGATGACTTTCGCCGGATTTGCCGCCGAGCAGCAGAAACAATCGCTCGAAAAAATGTTTGAAAACGGATTGACGGCGACGACCTTTGCCGACACTTTGCCGGAGAGCCGCGATATTCGCGTCAACGGCAATTTCGGCGCGGTCGAGGTTTGGAATCAAAAGGACAATCACTGGGAAGATTTGCCGTTCATTCTGGAAGACGGCGGTTGGAAACTCGCCGTCGGCGACGCTTTTAAGGGAGATTATAAATCGCCGGGCAAAGGGCAGGCGCAGCTTGAAATGGAAGCGAATAATCCGATGAACCAAACCGTTGCGACGCCGACACCTGCAACAAATACGAAAGGCAAAGTTCCGCCGATAAGTAAATCTAAAAAGAACAGAATCAGCATAGTCGAAGTTCCGCCTGAAGAAAACGCGAACAAACAATGATTAGCACGTCGCAGATTCAGGAAATTTTAGCGCAATATAAAAAACACGGCTGGACTTTACGCCGTGTTTTGCTTTGCCAAACGATGCGGGAACATCTGGCGGATTCGCTCGAAAATTTATTTGGCGACGCCTCGGTTATTTCCTCTGAAACCGATGCGATATGGTTTTCACGCCCTTCGGGAATCGGGCGTGAAGCGTGGGAACTGCGCCGCTTGAGCCAAACGCCGTTCGCCCTCATCGAGGTCTTTGAAGACGAAGACGACGAAGCTGTGCGCGAAGAAGCGCGATTCGAGATGGAACAGCGGTTAAGTGATAGCTGATAGTGGATAACTGATAGTTTAAGAGTTGGTTTTACACTATCAATTATCCACTATAAGTTATCAGTTAATTTAACTTCTTTTTAACATTCCGTTCACATCCGGTTAAAATCCTTCGTTTATTCTGGCAATTACTTTCCGGCTTCGCGCTTTTATAATCGGGTGATTTGTTCTACATTTTTATCTGATGGAACAAAGAATACTGCTTGAGCGCGAACTGAATATCCTGCGCGACAGATTGCTGCTGATGGGCGGCGAAGTCGAACTCGCTTTGCGGCGGGCGATGCACGCGCTCGAAAGGCGCGACAGCGACGTTGCCAATCAAGTGATTGAAAACGACCGCGTGATTGACCTGCTTGAGCTGGAGATTGACCGCTCGAGCGTTGAAGTTTTAACTTTGCGCCGTCCGGTTGCCCGCGAGCTGCGGATGGTTATCACGATTTCTAAAATCACGCCGATTCTGGAACGCATCGCCGACCACGCATCGAGCATTGCGCGAGTCGCGCTCGAACTGAACGACGAGCCGGAATTAAAAAGTTACGGCGAACTTAACGAAATGGCGGAACGCGCTCTGGAAATGCTCGAATCGGCGCTCGACGCTTTTACGACGAACGACGCCGACAAAGCCAGAAAACTAATTGGGAAGGACGCGGAAGTCGATAAAATCTACGACGTGCTGGTTAATAATCTGATGGAAACAATGTCGCAGGACGCCGCAAAATCGACTCGTCTGGCAAGATTGCTGTTTGCCGCGAAAAACCTGGAGCGAATCGGCGATTACGTCAAAGACATTTGCGAACTTATCGTTTATATGAAGGAAGCGGTTTTTATCAAACACCAATAAACTCGAAGTTCAAAGTTCAAGGTTCAAAGTTCAAAGTTGAACAGCGATTTTGACTTTAAACTTTGAACCTTGAACTTTGAACCAAATTATGTTGCCGGAAATTTTAATAATCGAAGACGACGCTGATATTGCCGAAAGCCTGCAATATAATTTTAAGCGCGAAGGCTTTCATTCGTCGCTCGCCGAATCGGGCGAAAAGGGTTTGCGACTTGCGCTCGACGAAAAAAATCCGCCGGCTTTGATTATTCTTGATTTAATGCTGCCCGGAATGAGCGGTATGGAACTTTGCCGCAGGCTCAGGCGCGAGCCGCTGACGGCGAAAACGCCGATTATTATGCTGACGGCAAAAGCCGCCGAGATTGATAAAATCGCCGGACTCGAACTCGGAGCGGACGATTATATCGTCAAACCGTTTTCGGTCAAGGAAGTCGTGGCGCGTGTCCGCGCGGTTTTGCGGCGTGTCGAAAAACCGACGATTGACCGATACGAGGACGGAAGAATTTCAATCGACTTTGCCGATATGCGCGTTTTATGCGGCGGCGCGGATGTAAAGTTGACGCGCAAGGAATTTGCCTTGCTGACCTATTTGATAAAAAGCGCGGGACGAGTCGCCACACGCCAAAATCTGCTCGACAATGTTTGGGGCTACAGCTATTTCGGCGACACGCGCACGCTCGACGTTCACATTCGCCGCCTGCGCCAAAAATTAGGCGACTGCGGAAACTGTATCGAAACGGTCGTCGGCGTCGGTTATCGCTTTATCGAACAAAAGTAAGTTCAAAGTTCAAGGTTCAAAGTTCAAAGTTTTTGATTTTAACCTTGAACTTTGAACTTTGAACTTTGAACTTTTTTGGCTTTATGGGTTTCCTGGAAAATTGGTTTGCAGATAAAAAATCGGGCGAAAATCTTTCCCGTCCGATTTTGAAAGAGATTCTCGAAACGATGCGTGAAAGCGTCATTGTCGTCGGCGCGGACACGCGCATTTTGTCTTCCAACCAGGCTGCCTATAATGTTTTTGCCCGCAAAAACGATGCGCTCGAAAATAAACGTCTGAGCGAAGTTATCCGCGATTTGTCTTTGCACGAAGCGTTTCGCAAAGCGCTCGACGAAAACAAATCCTCCGACATCGAGCTTGAAATCCCGAGTGCTGAAAATCGCAAATTCGATGTGCATATCGCGCCGATTCAGGTTGACGAAAAGGCGGGCGCAATCGGCGTTTTTTACGATGTTACGCAGACCCGACGCCTCGAAACGATTCGGCAGGAATTTCTTTCAAATATCTCGCACGAGCTTCGCACGCCGCTAACATCGATTTTAGCCTTTGTCGAAACCCTGGAAGACGGCGCTATTGACGACCGTGAAAACAATCAACGCTTTTTAGCTGTTATTCGCAAAAACGCTCAAAGAATGCACCGTCTGATAGACGATATTTCGGAGCTTTCATTTATCGAATCGGGCAAAATAACGCTGGAATTAAAACAGGTTAATCTTTTTGCCTTAGTCGAAGAAGTTTTTACCAACCTTTCAACCAAAGCGCAAGAGCGTCAAATTAAATTTACAAATCAAATATCCGAAAACACATTTATTTTTGCCGACGCCGTCAGACTCGAACAAATGCTGACGAATTTAATCGACAACGCCGTCAAGTTTAATTCTGAGAATGGAAGCATAACCGTCAGCTATTCGCAAAAGGATGACAAAGATGTAATCTCTGTTTCCGACACGGGCGAAGGAATTTCAGGCGAGCATTTGCAAAGAATTTTTGAACGCTTTTACCGCACAGACCGCGCCCGCTCGCGCGAAATCGGCGGAACGGGTTTGGGATTGGCAATCGTCAAACATCTGGCGAGACTTCACGGCGGCGAAGTTTCCGTCGCTTCGGCGCTCGGCAAAGGCGCGATTTTTTCCGTCGAACTGCCTCGTAAAAATTGATATTTGCCCGACAGCCGAAAAATTGTATTGATAAAATCGAGTTTCAGGGTTCGTGCTTTGCGCTCAAATTTCTTCCCAAAATTTTCTTCCAAAAGAAGCGGCATTGTGCTATAATCAAAAAACTTCAGCAAAGCGCGGTTCAAACGCGGATTGGTTTGGCGGATTGGTTACGGCTTAATCGTTGCTCAACGATTTCCGGGAGAAAATCACTATGAAACTCAGCGTCGGACAAAAGATTTCTTACCCGAGTCAAGGCGTCTGTCTGATTGAAAACATTGTCGAGAAAAAAATCGGCGAACATTTGATGAGATTCTACGCGCTGCGCGTCGTGAACGATAATTCGACGATTTTTGTTCCCGTCGCAAACGCCGAAGCCGTCGGCATTCGTCCGATAATTTGCTCAAAGGAATATAAAAGTTTGATAAATCAGCTCGGCGCGGACTTTGAAAATGTTTCCGACGATTGGAAAGTGCGTTCCAAAGACTACGGCGAAAAACTGCAATCCGGCGATGTATTCAAAGCGGTTGACGTTTTGAAAAAATTGACGTTTCTGAGCCACGAAAAAAAGCTCTCTTTCCGCGAGCAGACTTTGATGGAAAAAGCCAGATTTTTAATCATTTCCGAAGTTATCAATGCCGGACTCGCGCAGGAAAATAAAATCGAAAACAAAATCAGCAAGCTCGTCGGCAATGCTTGCCACAAACACCTCGGCACGCAACTGACGGTGATACATTAAAAAAGGCTAAAGGATAAGGGATAAAGGATAAAAATAAATCACAAATTTTATCCTTTATCCCTTATCCTTTAGCCTTCTCATATTTCGCGCGCACAATTGTTTTGATATTTCCCCGAACGTGAAAATCGCCTTCAATTTCGACGCGCAGAGGGTCGCAAGCCCTGGCGAAATCTTCCAAAATTATATTTATCACATGCTCGTGAAAAACCTTTATCTCGCGGAACGAATTGATGTAGAGTTTGAGACTTTTCAGTTCGATACAGCGTTCGTTCGGAACGTATTTAAGTTTGATAATTGCAAAATCCGGGAAATCCGAAAACGGGCAAATCGCCGTAAATTCGGAAATTTCAAAATCTATCCAAATCTCGCGCCCCGCGTATTCATACCTGAAAGTGTCGAGCGGAAAAAGATTCATTTCTTCGCGGGCGGTCGAGCGAATATCCAGGTTTTGCCGGTTGGTCGGCGGTAAATTTACTTCGTCTAACATAAAATTTCCAAGGCTTTAAAAATCAAACGATTATTTTATAACAATCACTCACAGACAAACAAAAGCGGCTGTATTCAAAATTTAAACTTCTTCGCCGTCGCCAAATCTCGCACGCCGCGCTTGTGAAGTTCCTGCAATAAATTAACAAAAATATGCGCGGTGGCGTGAGCATCATCGGCGGCGCGGTGATGATTGACCAGCGCGACCGAATAATGATTGGCAAGCGTGTTGAGCCGATGATTTTCCACATTCGGGAGCAATTTGCGCGACAATCGGACGGTGCAGAGCGACGGATTTCTCACGCGGTAATCGGCGTGAATCCGACCGATTTCGTGATTCAAAAAACGCATATCGAACTGCGCGTTATGCGCCACCAGAACCGAGTCGCCGATAAAACCTAAAAAATCGGCGGCGACTTCATGGAATTTCGGCGCATTTCTGACCATCGAATCGGTAATTCCGGTTAATTGCGAAATAAAAAGCGGAATTGTGGTTTCGGGATTGACCAGCGTTTGGTATTCGTCGATTATTCTACCGTTTTTCACCCGATACGCGCCGATTTCCGTAATCCGGCACGGCGGAGATTTCGCGCCGGTCGTCTCTAAATCGAAAACCACAAAATTTGTTTCCGCCAAAATCCGATTTTCAAATTCGTTCAGAACAAGTTCCAAAGTATCGTCAACCAACTGCAATCGCGGGTCAATTTCAACCAAATCGGAAACGAGCAGTCGCGCCAGATTCGGCTCGGGCGCGGAGATTTTCATCACGAAATCGACGACCTTTACGGCTGAAGCGCGCCCGCCGACCGATTGCAGAAGTTGAATCGTTTCGTTAATTAGTAGAGAATCTGAAATCAAGTTCGGATACGGCGGCATATTTATTTAATGGTAAACGTTTTTAATGGTAAATGGTAAATGGTAAATGGTAAATGTTTATGATAAATAGTGAATGATAAGTCTAGAAACTCATTTGTTATTTATAAATCGCCTTCAATTGTTTATCACTTTTTTCATTTACCATTTACCATTTACCATTTACCGCTTTTTTCATTTACCATTTACCATTTACCATTTACCATTTGAATTATGCTTATTTCTCTGTTTTTGATTTTTCTGATAACAATCGGCGGACTCGGTTTGACTTATCTGTTCGCCGAAGATGAATCGCTTTTGTGGCGCGTGTGCGCGGGAAATGTCGTCGGTTCGGTGATTTTCGGACTCGTGTGTTTTCTGGCGGCGTGTCTTTTCGGCTTTAGCGTGCCGACGGTTTTAATTTCGATTGTCGTCAGTCTCGCGCCTTTAGCTTTATTCATCCAACCACAAAACCGCGCGAATTTATTGGCGATGTGGCAAAAAGCGAAGGCGAATTTAGACGGCGTAAATCTCGAAAAAATTATCTCGGTCGCTTACTATCTGGCAATTCTCGCCGTATTGTGGTGGTTTTTTGACCGCGCGATATTCGTTACAAAAGAGGGAATTTTCACCGGCAGCTCGCACAATCTCGGCGATTTGCCGTTTCATCTGGGCGCGATTTTTTCCTTTACCGACGGGCAAAACTTTCCGCCGGAAAATCCTTCGTATGCTTTTGCCAAATTCACTTATCCGTTTATGACGGATTTTGTCGCGGCGACTTTTGTCCGGCTCGGCGCAAGCGCGCGCGGCGCGATTTATATGCAGGACGTTTGTCTCGGTTTTTCGCTGTTTGTTTTGCTCGAAAAATTCGTGTTTAGGTTTACCGCCAATCGGCTGGCGGGACGAATCGCGCCGCTGCTCCTTATGTTTAGCGGCGGACTCGGCTTTATGATTTTCTTTAGCGATTACTGGCATCAGGGAAAAGATTTTTTCGACTTTATTTTTAATTTGCCCGCCGATTACACGATTAACGACAAAGGACTTCGCTGGGGAAACGCGCTGACCACGCTTTTTTTGACGCAGCGAAGTATTCTTCTCGGAATGCCGCTCACGGTGCTTGTTTTGCAAAAACTCTGGGAAGTTTTCGCCACGACGGACACGGAGCAAATATTCGGCGATGAGCGCGATTTGCAAGCCAGGCGAGAATTTTACGTTTTTGGTTTTCCCTTTTCACTCTTTATCGTCGGACTTCTCGCCGGAACTTTGCCGCTGATTCACGTGCATAGTCTGGCGACATTGTTTGTCATTACGGCGTTTTTGTTTTTCTTCCGAATGAACAAATGGCGCGAATGGATTATGTTCGGACTCGGCGTTTCAGTCATCGCAATTCCAGAACTTTTGTGGGCGATGACCGGAAGCGCGACCAGGTTGACGGAATTCGTCGCCTGGAATTTCGGCTGGGACAAGCGGGACGAAGATTTTTTTATCTTTTGGGCGAAAAATCTCGGTTTGTTTGCACCGCTTTTACTCGTCGGGCTTTACCCGATTTTCGCGCATCGCAGAAAGGAAATCGAACGACGCGCGAGCGCAGAAGAACAAGGATTAAATGAAAACGCAGAGCAGCCAAAGGTTAGTTTTAAAGATGATGAAGTTCAGCACACAACACTCAACACTCGGCACTTATTGTTTTACTTGCCTTTCATATTTCTTTTCATCATCACGAATGTATTAAAACTCGCGCCCTGGGAATGGGACAATATCAAGGTTTTGATTTACTGGTTTATCGGTTCTATTCCTTTTGTTGCGCTTGTGCTGGCAAAACTCTGGGAAAAGAATTTAGTATTAAAAATGGTTGCTGCCGCCTGTCTGATTGTTTTGACGGCTTCGGGCGCGCTCGACATTTGGCGCGTGATGTCGAAACAAATTAACTACAATGTTTTCAGTAAAGATTCGGTGGCGATTGCCGAGCAAATAAAACAAAAAACCGCGCCGAACGCTTTATTTTTAAACGCGCCGACGTATAATTCCGCCGTGGTTTTGTCGGGCAGACGTTCCCTGATGCGCTACAACGGACATCTTTCTTCATACGGCATCGACTACGGACCGCGCGAAAACGAAGTAAAACAAATTTACGAAGGCTCGCCTTTGGCAGACGGACTTTTGCAAAAAAATAACATTGAATACGTTATCATCAGCCCCGAAGAGCGCAGTAATTTAAAGGTCAACGAAGACTTTTTCAAAAAATTTCCCGTCGTGGCGGAAATCGGACAGCATAAAATTTATCAGGTGAAAAAATAAGAAAATAAGAAAATGAAATCAAAGTCGAAAACGAATAAACAGAAATTAAAAGACGAGGCGCGGCAGACAGCGGATAACAGTCGGCAGTCTGGAGTCGACGGTCAGCAGTTAGAAATTGAAAATCAGAATTTAGTAGAAAAAACACAACAGTCGGAAGATGAAATCCAAGATTCGGAAATCGAGTTTCAGGATTCAGAATTCAAAAATCGAGATTCGGAATTGAAGATTCAGAACTTAGAAAACAAAAATAAAGCCGAAAAAATTCCCGACTCTCGACTCTCGACTCTCGATTTTCCGTGGCTTGCCGGCTGCGCTGCCATCACCGCGCTGGCGACGTTCGCGCGTTTTTTCATGCTCGAGCTAAAACCTCTGCATCACGACGAAGGCGTCAACGGTTTTTTTCTTATCTCGCTTTTCCGCGACGGCATTTATAAATACGACCCGAGCAATTATCACGGTCCGACTTTGTATTACGTCGCGCTGGCGTTCACGAAAATTTTCGGCTTGAACACGATTAGCATCAGAGCGAGCGTCGCAATCTTCGGCATTCTGACGGTTATTCTGGCGTTTTTTCTCAAAAATTATATCGGTCGAATCGGCAGTCTCGCCGCCGCGCTGTTTCTCGCGCTTTCGCCCGGAATGGTTTTTATCTCGCGCTATTTTATTCACGAACTTCTGTTCGTATTTTTCAGTTTCGGCATCGCGCTCGGCGTTTTATTTTTCATCGAAAAGCGCAAGGCTGGCATCTTTGCGATTGCCGCGATGACGTTTCTTTTAATTATCAGCTTTTTGCCGAACGCGCTCAGTCTGGCGAATACGTTTGGCGAAGACAACGTGGTTTTGACCTGGTTTGCACGCATCGGACTTTTCGCAGTCGAAGCGGTTCTTGTTTTTCTGATAATGCGGATGCTGCTGGCTTGGAACGAAGGCAGAGCGATTTATTTGATGCTCGCGTCGGCTTCCGCCGTCTTGCTTTTCGCCACAAAGGAAACCGCGTTTATCACAATCGGAACAATGCTGATTGCCGTCCTCTGTGTTTGGATTTGGCAAAAACTTTACAAAGCGTTAGTCGGCGAACCGAAGCCGAACGAACTCGAACCCGTCGCATTGAATTGGACGAACTTTCGCGCCCGTCTCGGCGACCGGAGCGATTTGACGCTTTTAATCGCCGCCGTTTCGATAGTCTTTATTTACGTCGGCGTGCTGTTTTTCTCATCGTTTTTTACTTACGCCGAAGGCATCGTCGGCGCGTTTAAGGCTTACGCGATTTGGACGAAAACGGGCAGCAAAGACCACACGCAAAACGGAATTTGGGCTTATTTCAAATGGGGAAAACAGCTTGAACTGCCGATTTTTCTGCTTTCCGCCGCCGGAACTTTGATTGCTCTGCTCAAAGCCAGGCATCGTTTCGCAATGTTCGCGGGATTTTGGGCGTTCGGACTGCTCGCGGCTTACTCGATTATTCCGTATAAAACGCCGTGGCTCGCTTTGAGCTTTATTTTGCCGATGTGCATCGTCGCCGGTTACGCAATCAATGAATTGTTGACCAACAAAGACATTATCATTAAAGCTCTGGGCGGACTCGTTTTGTTTCTGGCAGCCGGAATTTTAGGTTATCAAACTTACGACTTGAATTTCGTGCGCTACGATGACGATTCGCAGGCTTATGTCTATGCTCACACCAGACGCGGTTTTCACGACCTGATTCATCAAATCGAGTATTACTCGGACAAAGGCGGCAAAGGCAAAGACGCGAGCATCGAAATCATCTCGCCCGAATACTGGTCGATGCCCTGGTATATGCGCGATTATCCGCACGCGATTTTTCACGGCGGATTTGCCGACGCGACGACATCGGAAATGATTGTCGCCTCGACCGCGCAAAAAAACGAATTATCAAAACGCTACGGAGCGCATTACAAATACATCGGGACATATCCGCTTCGTCCGGGCGTTGATTTGATGCTGCTCGTGCGAAAGGATTTGGCGGACCCGGACGCAAAGGAGATTTACACAATCGACAATGCCGCGCCGTAAAAAATGCAGCGCAACCTTTTCGGCAAAATCGCCGCCTAATGTGTAAGTAAAATCCTTTGCACCACAGAGGCACAGAGAACACAGAGCAAAGATTTTGCTGAATTATGAATACTGCATTTATCGTTCTAAAAATCTCTATGTTCTCTGTGCCTCTGTGGTAAAAACTCTTAAAAATTATGATTTCACGACTTTTGATTTTCGCTTTTATCGTGATGACGGCTTCAACCTTTGCACAAACTCCGACAATAGACGCGGGCGTTTCGCAAACGCTGGCAAAATGGCGGGCGGCGAATTACAGCGACGTGCGTTATAAATTGAATCTGACACTCGAAAAAATGTCGCCTGTTTTAAAAGGAACGGTTGAAACCAGAGTCAATCTGCCGAACCTGCCGTCATTTGCACGCGGCGGATATATTTCAATCATTCTCGATTGGCGCAAGATTCGCGGCAAAGAAGATTTATCAACCGTTTCAAATGTTTCGCTCAACGGCGAACCCGCCGAATTTGAAGAAACAAACGAGCATTTGAATTTTACGAAAGGCATAAAGGCTGGCGAAAATGTTATCAAATTAGATTTCACCTCGCCGATTGCGACGAGCGGCGCGGCAACCACGCGCTACGTTGACAAGGAAGACGGCGCGGAATACGTCTATTCGCTGTTCGTCCCGTCGGACGCAAGCACGGCGTTTCCCGTGTTTGACCAGCCGGATTTGAAGGCTCGATTTAAATTATCTGTAAATATCGGCGGCGGACGGCGCCGACCTAATTGGCTGGTTGTAAGCAATACGAAATCTGAATTCATTATGAATTCGACTTGGAGTACTTTATACACTTTTGAAGAAACCAAACCAATCAGCACATATGTTTTCGCATTTGCAGCAGGCGAATTTGAAGAATTTGTTGAAGGAAACAACGAATCAACCGGCAAATTGCCAAGAGAATGGTGGACGGAAAATAATCGAAATGAATATAATAACCACCAAAAATCTAGAATCTACGTCCGCAAATCGCAAGCCGAGAAATTCAAACAGCACGCGGCGGAAATTTTTCGGCTGAACCGCGAAGGCGTGAAGTTTCTTGAATCTTATTTCGATTACAAATTCCCGTTTCCGAAATACGACCTTGTTTTGATTCCCGAATTTCCGTTCGGTGGAATGGAACACGCGGGCGCGACTTTTCTGCGCGAAGACCGCGTTATTTTCCCGACCGAGCCGACGAAGAACGATTACATCACACGCGCGAACGTCATCTTTCACGAAGCCGCGCATCAATGGTTCGGCGACACGGTAACGATGCGCTGGTTTGACGATTTGTGGCTCAAAGAAGGCTTTGCCGAGTTTATGGCGTATAAAACTTTGGAAAAAGTGATGCCCGAATACAATGCGTGGAAAATCTTTTACGAGCGCAACAAGCAAGCCGCGTATCTGACCGATTCGACGCGCGGGACAACGCCGATTTATCAGGAAATCCCGAACCTCTCGGCGGCAAAATCCGCTTACGGCAACATCGTCTATCGCAAAGCCCCGTCGTTTCTGCGCCAAGCCGAGTTCTATCTGGGCGAAGATAAATTTCAAACGGCAGTCCGCGCATTTTTGAAGAAACACGAATTCAAAAACGCCGAATGGACGGATTTGGTGAAGGAATTTGAAACGGCAAGCAAGGAAGATTTGAAAGATTGGTCAAATGTTTGGGTAAAACAACGCGGCTTGCCAATAATTAGAGTTAGTTCCAGAGAAATAAGTTCTACTGGAGTTAATAATTCAAGTTCAAGTAAGACATATTTTCTCGAACAGTCAAACAATTTTGGTTTTGACGGAAATTGGAGTGAAAACGTAAAAGTGCTTATCGTTTTCAAAAATGAACCGCCTGAAATTGTAGATGCGACAATTTACAGCGACGTATCTGCGAGTAGGTTTTACAGCTACGAAAATAGTAATGGAAAAGTAACAACCTCTACGAATGAAAAGAGCGGAAACAAATTGCACGAAATATCAGCGATTTTCCCAAACTACCAAGATTACGGCTACGGCATCTTTCTGCTTGACGAGAAAAGCCGCGCTTACGTTCTCGAAAATATCCAGACGGAAAAAGACGACTTCCTGCGCGCGATGATGTGGGGCGCGTTGTGGGATTCGGTCAGGGAAGGCGAGCTTGCGCCGAAAGATTATGTCGAACTCGTCATCAAAAATCTTGAGTTGTCTGAAAAATTGAGACGACCGATCGGCGTGCAGCCGATGCCTGACGGCAAACCGCCGATTTTTCCCGAACAAGACGAAAGCACAATCAGCACCTTGCTCAATCGCGTCGGAACGGCGATGAATTATTATCTGAGCGACGAACAGCGCAAAGAACTCGCGCCGAAGCTCGAAAAGGCTTTGAGGGATAATATGATGTCCTCTTTTACGCCCGTCGGGGAAAGAATTACGACCTTTCGCGCTCTTCTAAATCTGGCTTCGACCGCCGAAAGTCGTTTGCTACTAAAGAACATTTTAGAAGTCAGCCGGATAAAGATGAAGGAGCAGAATTTAGAGCCTGCGAAAAGAAACAAAAACCTGATTGACGTTCCGCCGCTCAGAACGAAAGACCATTTTGACATCGTGACGAAACTCTTGATTCTCAGTGACGAAAACGCGCCCGCGCTGCTTTCCGAACTCGAAAAAACCGAAACGTCCGACGAAGCAAAAAGATATGCTTATGCCGCAAAAGCCGGAATTGCGACGGGTGAAAACAAAGCGAAATTCTGGAACGATTTTGTCGCAAATAAGGAAATCTCCGAAAGTTGGATTGAGTCGGCGTTCGTCGCGTTTAATTCCCCGAAGCACGCCGATTTGACGCTGCCGTTTTTAGAAAATGCGCTGAAAGAATTGCCGAATCTCAAACGCAACCGCAAAATCTTTTTCGTCAACGGCTGGCTTTCGGCTTTCATCGGCGGGCAGAAAAGCGAACAGGCTTTGCAGATTGTCAACAAATTCTTAACCGATAATCCAAACCTTGACAGAGATTTGCGCTTAAAAGTTTTGGAAGTCGCGGACGGACTCGAAAGAGCGGTGAAGATTCGCAAAAAGTCTTCCGACACAAAATAAAAACGGCGAAATAAATTCGCCGCTAAACTTTGAGTTCTTGTTTTCCGTAGAAATTTATCGGTTCAATTAGATACCGAGCAGAGACGCTTTTGCCGCCGTAAATTCTTCGTCGGTCAAAACGCCTTGTTTGCGGAGTTCAGCGAGCCGTTCGAGTTCAGCCATCACGTCTTTTTTCGCTTCGGGCGCGGCTTCATTCGATTTATTAGAACTGAGCTTGTCGAGCAACGCGCCGCCGTATTTTTTACCGACTTTGCTTCCGAGCGCGCCGCCGACCAATGCGCCGGTAAATGTTCCGATGACCGGAATCGGAATCAAAACCGTTCCGACCTGCGCTCCGGCAAGCGCGCCGCCCGCGACTCCGGCTAAACTTCCGGCTTTTTCGTTGTCTTCCTTTTGTTTTTTCGCTTCGTCCTGTTTGGTGTCTGCCATTAAAAACTCCTTTTTATAATGTATTTTCTTTAAGCTCGGTTTGAGCGTTCCTCGGTTGTCGCGCCGGGTAATTATAAACCATTATAAATTTAAACGACAAATAAATTGCACGTTCCAATTTATACTTTTGTTTTTAACCGGCAAACTTCGATACAAAGTCTGAAAGAGAAAATAGAAAAGGTTGATTGTCGTAAAACAATCAACCTTTATTCGCTGAATTAAAATTTATTTTAACTTGCCAGAGCTTGCGACTGTTCCGCAATCGGCGGCTCGAATCCGAAATGTTTATAACCCGCGTCGGTTACGATTCGACCGCGCGGCGTGCGGTTTAGAAAACCGATTTGAATCAGATACGGCTCAATCATTTCTTCGATTGATTCACGGTCTTCGCTGATTGACGCGCTAATCGTGCCGACGCCGACCGGACCGCCTTCAAATTTTTCGATAATGCTTAAAAGTAGTTTTCTATCGACTTCGTCCAAGCCGAAACGGTCAACTTCCATCTCGTCCAGCCCGCGCTGCGTAATTTTGCCCGTGATTCGTCCGTCGCCCAAAACTTCCGCGTAATCACGCACACGCCGAAGCAGACGGTTAGCAATACGAGGAGTTCCGCGTGAACGCCGGGCAAGCTCGTCCGCGCCTGTCGCTTCGATTTCGACCCCCAAAATTTCAGCCGAGCGATGAATAATAATTTCCAAATCCTTTTTCGGATAAAAATCCAAATGATTGACAATCCCGAAACGTCCGCGAAGCGGCGCGGAAATCATTCCCGCGCGAGTCGTCGCGCCGACCAGAGTAAATTTCGGCAAATCGAGTTTTATCGAACGCGCCGCCGTGCCTTGTCCGATCATCAAATCAAGCTGAAAATCCTCCATCGCCGGATACAAAACTTCCTCGATTTGCGGTTTCAGGCGATGTATCTCGTCTATAAAAAGCACGTCGCCTTCTTCCAGATTCGTTAAAACCGCCGCTAAATCGCCGCCTTTTTCAATCGCCGGCGCGCTGACGGATTTTAAATTCGCGCCGAGTTCGTTTGCCAGAATTATTGCCAAACTCGTTTTGCCGAGTCCCGGAGGACCGAAAAGCAAAACGTGGTCGAGAGCTTCGCTTCGTCGAAGCGCGGCTTTCAAAAAGATTTTCAAATTGTTGACGATTTTTGTTTGACCGATATATTCGTCAAGCCTTTTCGGGCGCAAACTCTGTTCCGCCTGCGCGTCTTCGAGCGTCGCCTGACCGACGATTAAACCGTTTTGCCTGACCGGAGAACTTTCTACCAATTCCAATGCCATCTTGCTAACCTCTTTTTAATTTTATTGAAATACTATTTTACTACGCGCAACATTTTGTTTCAACTGTGAAACAATCGAAACAAAAAAAATAGGCTCTAGGGAAGTTTAGAGAGGATTTTCTCTTAATAACTTCAAGAGTTCAA
>CAXSBF010000049.1:0-12298 GCA_964235785.1 uncultured Pyrinomonadaceae bacterium
AGCAGTTGAAACAATGGGTTAAAGACGATTTAAGCTAATTATCTGGGACAGCACCTTGATTTTTTATCGCCAAGTTCCCTTTTGCCAATGTCGGACGAGCGGTTGTTTTTCGTTTTCCGCTTCGATTATTTTTGTAAAAAATTCGCTGAGCGAGGCAATTAAATCTTTAAAGTTAGACGACGCAAGCAGTTTGTTTTTTCGTAGAAAAGCGTTCCATTGCGTTTGCTTAGCCTGATCGCCGGAAAATTCTTCGGTCAAAGCTAGCGGAAGTCCTTCGGGAAACTTCGTTTGCCGCCGCTCAAATGTGGCTCGTATCGCTTTCTGCAAAGTCGCGCCGTCGAAATCAAACTCGCATGTTAAAATTTGCAAATCCCAAAAATCCTTCATCCGGCTGTTAAGCATTCCGAGTTTGACCATCGCTTCAAATTTTTCGGCAACGACCGTTTCTTTCGGATACACCAGAAGGCGCGGCGCGGGAAAATTAAGCACGGTCGGAAAGTTGACTGTTTCGGCGGGCGGCGTAACGGCGTCGCCGAAGCCGACATCGATTTGCAGACTGATTCGTGCCTTGCCCAAAAATGCCGTGAGCGTGATTCTTACGCCGCGGTATTCCTGACCCTCTTTGATTTCCGCGCCTTTAACATTTCCCGCGTCAAACCTTAAACCGTCTTCGGCTTTGGTTGCACAAATTAATCTGAAAACTCGTTCAACGTCGGCGATTTCACTCGAACCTAAGCCGAGCAAATCTACGTCGCGCGTTGGGCGATGCGGGTGTTCAAACCAGAACGTAAACAACGAAGCGCCTTTAAGTAAAAAACGATCCTTGTAACCGGAGATGCTCAAACGATAAAGAAATCGCTCGTTGGCAAAACGCGTCAAAAGCAGATTAAAATCTTCGCCCGAATTTTTGGCGTGATTGTAAAGACGCTGATGGACGGAAGCGTGGATGTTTTTCTTTTCGGTCATTAAACGATTGATTCGAGATACGGGCGCATCACCTTCGACATCCGGCAAACCTTGGCGTAATGCCAAAGTTCGTCGGCGGTTGCTTTTTTCTGCCGCCAAACGTCGCGTAACGCTTCGATGGCGACATCGAGACCGATTTTATTGCGGTATTTAAAACAATCCGCGACTGTTTTCGCCGGATTATAGACGCGCAGCCCGATGCCCTTTATTTCGTGTGTTTCAATACCTTCGACGAACGCCGCGCCGGAAAACCGGAAAACATTCAGCGGAAGCGTTTCGATTTGCGGTTTCCTTGAAGTTCCCTCGATGGCAAGCCAGATTTCAAACGGATTCTGCGTCGTCAGTTCGTGAAAGCGCAGAGCTGAGAGCAAACAAACAACGCCTTTCGGCACGAGCCGAGCCGTCTCAAGCAAACTCTGCCGCTCGTCGAAATCGCTTGCCGCGGGCGTGTAGAGTCCACGTCTGACCTTGATGAGTTCCCCGCTTTCGACTAGCTGCGAAAGATGAACGCGCGCACCTTTTATATTTTCAAAATCTTTCGGTCGCACCAGGCTTTTCTCTTTAACCTTTGTTAGCAGTTTGTCTTTTACGGAAATTTCTCGCATGTCAAGATTATTTTACAAAACACCAATAGATATTTACAAGTATTTATGTTTTGTAATAAGCAAGTGTTGAAAAACTATTAGTTGATTAACTGTTGCCAAAAGAAACTTAATAGTTTACGGTTCTTTCTCCTGGTCGTTAGTCCGATTGAGGCTACTGATTCATCAGAAAATTAGTCGTCGTTTGAGCGATTTGATTTTGGCATACTTTCATTTTTTAATTGCTTTCCAGCATTCCGACCATTTGCATAGCCTTTTTTCCGTCTGTGTTGTTTTTAAAGAAGTACGCGAAAATGTTGAGAACGATTTCTTCTTCAGTTCCCTGCCCCATAAATTTGCTCATCACTTTAATTGCTTTGTCGTGCGGCTCGTCAACGCGGTAACTTCGGCGCACCGTATCGCGTTTGTTCGGTCTCGGAGTTGTTATTTGACTGTTGCCGATTTCAGCTTCGACTGATTTTGGCTCGCTCTCCGGCATCGCTTCATTTTCCGGCGATTTGTTTTCGACTGCTTCATCGGTTTGCATTGTTTCTGTTGTTTCAATCGCGTCTCTTCGTTTTTTGGCTTCAACCAGTGCGTTAAAATTTGATTTGCTCATTTGTTTGCCTCCCACAATTCTAAAATTTCCTGCCCGACTTTTTCGTAATCGCGCCACGCTTCTAAACTCGTCGAATCTCTCTTGCCGGTCTGATGAACAAGAACGCCTTTTTCGGCAGCTTGAGCAAAACTGACCGTCCTTCTGACCAGCGTTTCAAAAACCGGAACTTCGTTTTTCTTTAATGTTTCCCGTAAATCCTCGCCCTGCTTGTTCGGCGGAGGCGGGACGAGCGTAATAAGAAGTCTATAATTTGCCGACTCGACCGCTTCGGTGATTTCAAGCGTCGGTTCAAGACTCACAACGTCCGGCGTGGTCGGCAAAATTAGTAAATCGCAGCCTTCCGCCAGCGTCTTCAGGTCATCTGATTCCGGGCGTGCCGGTGTATCTATGACGAGATAGTCCATTTCTCTTATTAACTTTTGATATTTTCGCTCGTCTTCAACCTGAAACGGCAGCTTCCCGCGACGACTCCATGCGAGACAAGTTCTATTCGGGTCGCCGTCTACGAGGAGTGTTTTTCCATGCTGCGCGAAAATTGCGCTGAGGTGAATTGCGGTGGTAGATTTTCCTATTCCGCCTTTGTAGCCTGTTACGGTGCAGATGAACATTTTGTTGTTATTTACTTTGTAGATTTAAACACAAATGAATATACATTAATTTTGTAACTTATACAATTATATTCACATATAATAGTTAAATATGTATTATATACTTGTTTAAATACAAACATTTGATTGTGTGTGTATTTGTGTTTCTATATTTTTGTGTGTGTATTCTTTCATTTATATACACAATTGTATTTGAGTGTCAAAGTAAAAGGAAAGTTAAGCTATAGCTCTGCCGGAAGATAAATATGAATTATTAAAGATTAAACCGATTTACAGTGCGCGAAATGCTGGCAATAGTATTTGTTGAGGTTTTAGAAGGTAGAAAGATGACATCAGAAGGTTCTGAAGTATTTACTGGCAATTCATCTAAAGGGCGTTATATTTATGAAGATTCAAAATTTGGCTGCTTGAGGATAAAGCTGAATTTCTTGTATTTTGGGCGTAAAGAAGTTTGTTGCGGCATCGAATCAAGATTTATTAAACTACGGGCTAAAAGTGCCTTTATGCGGGTAAGGAGGTGAATTGCGGTATAATGCGCATTGAGTCACTAGGCGTGAAATTTTTGCCTAATTTTCTTTTATTGTTTTTACTAAAATAGTTGCTTCTGGCTTTTATCCAATCTAGATCAGTGTTTGTTAAACATTGATATTTAGATCTTTGCGGTTGAAACTTAAGTCGGCGGCTGAGAAATGTCGAAATGTCGTTGAAGCATAAGCGGTCAAAGAAAATGTTCGATACACCGTTTTGGGTGAATACTTCGGGCGCATTGCCGGTGGCGAGTATTAGGATTTGGTGCAAAGGAAAAAACAGCGGATACCTCTTAATTTGGAATAAAAAAGGGATGTGCCTATTCGAATGAAAATCTCAGCTCGATTGCGTTTTATTGAAAGTCTCAAAAAACAGGGAGTCGATGGTATGCAGAACAGAGTATGGAAGCTCGATGACTGACTACTGTTGTTAGCTGAAAGTATCAGCGCCCTTGAAAGTTTGGTAATGACAAGTAAAATGTTCTGATATTCTTTAACGGTTAAATACGGTTCGTCCGGGCGTTCCACTAAATTAAACCTGTCAAGTAAAATTTCATTACAATCGGCTATAAAGGTGTCGGATTTATTTACAACTAGACAGATTGTATTACTTTTTTGCTGTTTACTATGCGATATTAATATTAATTGACCGAGGTGATCTGCATTGGCAAAAAATAAAGTTACTAGAAATACAAAGCCGAAAAAGTTTTCGGAGCAGCAAGTGACCGTTCCCAAACAATTGAGTTTGTTTGAGTTGTTTGCAGGTGACCGGGAAGATTATTCGCAGACCTTGAAATTGTACGGCATTATCCCGACAAAGGTTTACAACAAAGTCGAGCGGGTTCAGGGACAGTATTTGCCGAGTTTCGAACGAGTGTTTGTTTACCAGAAAAAGGGTTATAAATTAAAGGTCACTCCGGCACGAATACAGGATGCGGAAGGTAAAGACCGTGATGCTTACATGGGCAAGCGTGAAGAGTTGATTGAAGACGCTTTGCTGAAAATGGCGGCGGATGGGCGGCGGGCTCAAGCGGTTTATCTTGATAACCAGTTTACGGTCATTTTTACGAGAAACGCTCTTCAACAGGAACTCGCTGCTCAGGGACACACTTATTCATATGCCCAGATTGAAGAATCAATCGAAATTCTGTTCAAGTCTTCGGTTGAGCTGCAGGCGGAAGGGCAAAATGATTACGATAAATTCCATCCGGTCGAAGCATATGGATTCCGGGGTCGCAATGACGAAGAATATACTTACGTGAAGTTTTCGCCGCAGGTGACGGCATCGATTGAGAGTAATAACTTCCGACTTGTGAACTATCGGAAATTGATGGCTTATACTTCGACTATTGCTCGCCTTCTGCATAAGCGATTGGCGCATAATTTCGTTTATGCCGATGATGAACAAACTTATCATTTTTCGGTTAATTCAATTTACCGCGATTTTGGTTTAAATCAGGAATCTTTGCTCAAGCATAAAGTAGCTGAAACTAAAGACGCGGTGCAGGAGCTAGTCGCCTCAAACGTAGTTGCCGATTATAAAATTAATCCGGTTTATGACGCTTCTCGGAAGAATAAATTAATGGATCAAATTTTCGATATCACTCCGCACGAAGATTTTATCAAGGACGTGATTAAAGCTAACAAGGATGTGAAGCGGCGAAACGGCGAGATGAGCATCGAGAAATATTTGCCGGCGGAATTGCGTGACAATCTGCCGAAGAAATAATCGCGTATTCTTCAGTTGGGTTAGGAAAGAAGGTTAATATTAGGTTAGAAGAAGGTTAAAACGGTTAGGGCGGCACAAATCGTAGTTAAACTCAATCTTCACAATAAATACATTGGACTGTCGGTCGGTCAAAACTCGAAAATCGGTCGCCCGAAACCAGAAGTGGAAAAATATCAGTCGGTCAAAACTCGACTCAAATGATAAATCGGTCGGTCAAAACTCGACTCAAATGATAAATCGGTCGGTCAAAACTCGAAATAATCTCTCAGCAAAGCTAATTTCTCCTTTCTAAAGGTTAAACTTTATGCCAAAAAACTTTTCAATTTGTCCAAAGTCGGCTAAAACTCGATAATCGGTCGGTCAGAACTCAATAATCGGTCGGCTAAAACTCGATAATCGGTCGGTCAGAACTCGAAATCGCTGCTTTGCATGAATTTAAGAGCAATTTTCCTGATTAGAATAGGACAAGTTTCAATAAGTCGAGTTTTAGCCGACTGAATTAACAAGGCTCAATGAGTAAAAGTTAAAATCAGTATTTAAAGTAATTCTAGAAAGATCAGGTATTTGTTTTTACAGAAAGTATAATCTGAGAAGCTACAACTTAAAACTGTCGGGTGGAAGGGAATTTGTCGGCTTGCTAACGGCTCTAACTGAACGTGAGCAAAATTCATTTTTTGGTGGATGCAATTAAATTAAAAGCAGTTAGTCAAACGATTATTCTGAAATTTCGGCATTTTGTCTTTAATAAATCAGTCGGTCAAAGCTCTAATGATTTTGGATTATTGGAGAACAAGGAATTTACACTGTTATCAACCTGCAATTACTCAGAACTACCTATACTCAGAACTACCTAATTTGTTAGACTATGAACGAATAATAGAGTTGCCGCGTCCGATAATGATAGCTTTAATTATCTCCCGTATTTTACTGAAATTAACTTAAAAACCGCGCATTTTCTTTCAACCATTAAACTGAGGATTTGAAGCGTTTGAGACTTATATTTCACTCGCTGCCAACTTCTCGATTCCAGCACTAATTACGAAAGTAGTAGTAGGGAAGTAAGCGGTTATTTATGTTAAGATTTACCGAATATGATGACTGCATATGAGCGTTCCGATATTATCCATATTATGAAAATGAATCGTTTTATCTTAAGCGATTCGGACACGGCGCAGCTTGAATTCGGCGGCCAGGTAAAAGGGAAGTCTTACAAGATAAAAATTCTGGTCGTCGAAGATTTACCGCGAATTTCTATTGAACAAAATGGAGAGGTAGTTTTTAACGATACAGTGAAAAGCATTGATGACTTGAAGATATTTCTCGAAGAACGTTTATACAAGTATCTGTAAGTGTGATTCCTTGTTTTTAGAAATAATGAGTTGAAAATTTTGGTTGTTCATTTTCGACTGGATGTTTGAAATTTAATTTGGGATCTACTGGTTTTGTGTTGCTTTTTTTGTCCCTTATAATTCCATTCAGCGGTTCTGAACGGAAAGTAATTTAAAAATATTTGTTATCGGACGCAATATGAACGTCGCCATCCTGAGAGTTGATCGCTAGAGCTAGAATTGCGTTAAAACTCGACACCGTCACAGGTAAATTAAATATATCTATGCCAAAAATCACTTTACATATATTTCCAAGCAAAAAACCAACTAAATATTTAGATATTAGGATATTCGATTTGTTAAATTTTAAGAGATAAGAGAAATGAAGAAAAATATATTTTTAATCGCTTTTGTAATATTTACCTTTGTCAATACTTTTGCTCAACAACTGTATATGCCGCGTAATGTGCAGCGAGCTTTTAATAATGAATCAAGAGCCACCGACGGTCACCCGGGTAAAAATTACTGGCAAAATACAGCCCGTTATAATATCAGCATCAGCCTCGCGCCGACGACGAGAACGGTAACCGGCACTGAGGAAATTACATATACCAACAATAGTCCTAATCCGGTTGGAAATATTGTTTTTCTGCTCACACTGAATTCGCACGCTCCCGAAGCGCCTAGAGAGCAACAGGTATCGACCGAATATCTCACGGCAGGCGTTGTTATTGACGAGTATCAAGAAAACGGCAAGGTTAAAGCCTGGAAGCAGGGAAAAGGCAACACTTGGCAAACAGTTAAGCTCGATCAGGAGTTAGCACCGCGCGGCGGTTCGATAAAAATTTCTTTTAAGTGGCATTACGATGTTTCTGTCGAAAGCGGGCGCGAAGGTGCGATTGACGCGACATCCTTTTTTCTCGCTTATTTTTACCCGCGTATTTCGGTGCTTGATGATGTAGACGGCTGGGACAGAGCGAATTTTACCGAAGGGCATGAATTCTATAATGATTTTAATGATTATATTTTTGAGGTCAATGTTCCCAAGAATTACGTCGTCTGGGCGACGGGTGATTTATTAAATTCGGACGAGGCTTTGCAGCCCACTTTTGCCGGGCGATTAAAGGATTCCTACACATCTGATGAAGTTATTCATATTGCAACGGCTGCCGAATTAGCTAACAATGCGGTAACGGCGCAAAAGGATGCTGTCACCTGGAAATGGAAAGCCGACAATGTGCCGGATGTGGCAATTGCCGTAAGCAATCATTATATCTGGGATGCCGGAAGCGTCGTTGTTGATAACGCGACAAAACGCCGGGCAAGCGTGCAGGCTGCCTATAACATCGAAGCCAAAGATTTTGAGAAAATGGTCGAGTACGGGAAACACACACTGGACTGGGCATCGAACAATTATCCCGGAACGCCTTATCCGTATAACAAGATGACCGTCGTTCGCGGCGTCGCTGATATGGAATATCCGATGATGGTCAACGACAATTCGCAGAAAGATCCGAATTTCGCCCGGTTCGTCGTCGAGCATGAAATTCTTCACACCTGGTTTCCGTTTTATATGGGTATCAACGAGCGGCGTTACGGCTTTATGGACGAAGGCTGGACGACGGCTTTTGAAAACCTGATTGCCAAAGCCGACTCAGGTGAGCAAGTAGCCGACCAGTTCTTTAAACGGTTTCGTGTTACGGGCTGGATAAGAAACGCATCTGCCGATGCCGACTTGCCGATTATTACGCCCGGTGATGCGATGACCGGACGCGGATTCGGCGATAACGAATACGGGAAAGCCGCGCTCGGTTACCTGGCAACAAAAGATTTATTGGGCGATGCGGTGTTTAAGAAAAGTCTCCACGAATTTATCAATCGGTGGAACGGAAAACACCCGTTGC
The DNA here is from genome assembly GCA_964235785.1 of uncultured Pyrinomonadaceae bacterium. Taxonomy (GTDB): domain Bacteria; phylum Acidobacteriota; class Blastocatellia; order Pyrinomonadales; family Pyrinomonadaceae. The sequence continues at coordinate 8,263 of CAXSBF010000049.1, forward strand.
CGTGGGATATGTTTAATACTTTTAACAGCGCATCGGGCAGAGATTTGAACTGGTTTTTCAATAATTGGTATTTTAGCAACGGGTATATCGATCTGGCGCTTGACAGCGTAGTGCCTTCAGACACGGGTTACGCGGTAACTATAAAGAATATCGGAGGCTTCGCCGCGCCCGTCAATATTCTCGTCAATTATGATGACGGAACCGCGGAGTCGCTGCATCAGACACCGGAAATATGGAGTAAAAACCAGAAACAGGCAGTGATAAATATCGCAGCGAAAAAGAAGGTAAAATCTCTAATGCTGGACGGCGGAATTTTTATGGACGCTGATGACGCCAACAATAAATGGGAAAGTAAATAGATGATCTACATAAAAAGCATCGCCATTTGTGGGCGCGAGCAGAAGGTATCTATTTGGGAGAGTTCACAATTATCTTGATCTTTTATCAATAACAGTCTCGAAAATACCGATTTGTAAAACAATCAAATGCGTCATAAACGACCCTTTTTGAGACAGCTTTTAGTGAAGAGTTAAGAAAATTACTAGATTAAGAAAATGCTACTCAGTGATTTTTCAGACAGAGTAAATCGCCGCCAATGGATATATGCAGGATTGGTAGTTTTGGGTTTGATTTCCTTTGTCTTGCTTATTCAATTTACTGGTAGAGATAGGTCACATGAAGCGGTTGAGAAATCTATTAGAAAATCTGAAATGCTCAGCCGTGTTGACCAACTTTGTAGGGATTTGCCGAAACCGAAAGACTTTCAATTTGTGAATAAACAAATTACAGGGAATTCTCTGGAAGCAGCACTTAGTTTTTATTTTAATACTGACCTTTCCTATAAGGAAATACAAGCGTTTTATCTGGAATGGTTTAATGCTAATGGTTGGACAAATGATAATGGCAGCAATGGCGGGGATTTGTGGTTTAGAAAAAACCACCAGAAAATTTATATAGGGTTAGCAACAACTACAGATTACGCAATAAGCTGTGCTGAAGATGTATACAAAGATTTGTGAGATAACTCATTATGGACGTGCTGAAATAAATACTAAAAAAGGTAAAGAAGCTGAAGAAAAAAGGCTAAAAGATTTGAATAAAAACAAGCGAATTCTTTAACTATAAAATTCGAGAAAATATGTTTCAGATTTTTATGAAGTTTGAAAATACAATTTTCCAGATTGGGATTTATCTATTCAAATTGTTCACAATGTTCACATCATTTAATAAATAATATGAACAAGATTTTAACTTCTTTAAATTATTAATATGAAACCTTTAAATTTTAAGATTGGTATCTTATTAATTTTCCTGCTTTCTTTCTTTAATCTTGATACCAAAGCCCAGGATAAGGATGACATACCAATCAAAGTCAATACTCTTCTAGTTAATGTTCCTGTTATTGTCAGTGATAGAGGTGGGCGCTATATTTCAGGATTGAAAAAAGAAAACTTTTTCATCATTCAGGATGAGGTAGAACAAAAAGTAGAATTCTTTGCCGATGAAGAAGCGCCGATGAATGTGCTCATCTTGATTGATAACAGTCCAAGCACAACGACTGTTTTAGGTAATATAATCAATGCCGCACGTAATTTTGTGAAGATTTTCCGTCCCGAAGATAAAGCAATGATTGCTACTTTTAATGCTGATACAAAGATTTTATGTGAATTTACCTCTGACCAAAAGAATCTGTCTAAAGCTATAAATAAAGTTGACATAGACCATCGCGGAGGTTCAAATATGCAGGATGCAATCTATTCAATTGTGACTAAAGAATTCGCTTCCGTAAAAGGCAGAAAAGCAATTATTGTATTGACTGATGGAGCAGTAGGAGGAAGACTTATTTCCAATGAGAAATTATTAAACACGCTTGCCGAAGCTGACACACTTGTTTATCCAGTTATATTTGAACTTGAGGATTTTATTGGCAGTATTAACATTCCCAAAAAAGTAAAATTAGTAAACGGAGAAACTATAAGTCGAGAAGAATTTCTCAGGAGAAGGCAAGATGGCATAAATCGGCACAACCAATTTCTCAATTCGCTGGGAACAGTGACAGGAGGCAGACTGTTTAACTCAAACGATTTCAAGAAATCATTTCAAAGCATTGCGGATGAACTAAAAAAGCAATATTTAGTTGGCTTTTACCCGCAAAATGCGGATGATGGAAAAAATCACAAAATAGTGGTTGAAGTTGATTTGAAGGATGTTGTTGTCCGCACTAAAGGATTCATCAAGATAAATTCTGCTAAAAAGGAAAATCAATAAGCTAGATTTCCATACCTAAATATAACACACCACTTGGTAGATTTCTTACGAGCCCGAATCTTGAATCAAAGACTTGATAATTCATAAATCTTTAACATTGTGTAAATCTAAATCATCATCAATCAAACCATCCGTGCTAACTCCCTTCATTATTATCTGTGTATCAAAAACGCCCGGATACTGTTGTCGAATTCAAAAAAACCAATAAAAACGAAAATTGAATTTATGAATTTACGGTGATTTAATCAGATAAAATTCTGTCGAAATGAATTCGACAACAGTATCCGCCCGTTTATAAGACATCTAAACAATCTTTCTAAATTATTCCAAAGCTCAATAAAGTGATATTTCAAAACTTGTCTTAAAATCAAAATCTCAAAATAAAGTGTCTCGCCTGAGTTTTGAAACACTGTCCAAAAACGTCATTTTCAATCAATTCAAAAATGGGCGTTTATGACACTCATTATAAGTTGCTTTATTCTTCTGGGGATAAATTAAACGAAGCAAACTTTTTATGTCGCCCGTTTTTTCTCAAATGCCAAGTTACACTGTAAGAAGCGGCACCATCTGAGCCGTGCATTTCAATAATCACATTCTGTGTTTTCTGATTGAAACTAACCTTAAAAGATTGAGCATCGAACCTTGGTTCATAACAGTCTGCATACAATCGCCTTTGTATTGGAATGTTTTTCACATCAATTAGCAGTTTTATTGAAGCGATTTCCACTATTGGAATATTTCCATCAGTTCCAAATGCTTGGTGTCCGTCTATTATTGTTTCGTTTCCATTTTTAATAAAAACTTTATGTTTATTACGATTGAAGGAAATAGTATTTATAACGATTGAAGCATTGTGTGAACCTTGTTTGACCTGAAATCGAAAAGTGCCGATGTTACTGTATTGTCCATACAAATTTGATGAATAGAACAACACTAAAAAGATAGAAGTAAAAACCAGTCTTTTGCACATACACGCTTACACTACCATCAAACGGGAAAATCAGTGTTAATTATGAGATTGAGTATTTGCAGTTGAAATTAAAACGTCTCAAAAAGGGTCGTTTATAAGACAGCTTATAACACATTAAGTAACGTCTTTCGATGTTGGATTCTGATAATAAGCCTTATGTAAGCAAATTCAGAATTGGCATAGAAAAGTGTACCTTTAAAGTCAATTTATCTTATAGCTAATTCTAATTATTTTTTGATTTATTCCATTCATTTAAAAGCGATATTATCTAATTCTTTACTGATGATTTAAATAAAGTGTCAACCTAGGGTTCATAGTATCTCTCAGAAACCGGTCTCTTTATCCTTAAAAGGCTTTCAGGCATGTTGTCATTTTTTTTGCATTAAGGTCATTTATAAGACAGAAGTAATATATTGCAAGAGTTTTCTTCAATCCTGGGGCAAATAACTGAATAAATGTGCAGATCAATCCTTTTCTTTGTTTATATAAAAAATCAAACAACACAGGAATTTGGTTTAAAAGTCAGGGGTATTTTCTGCACTTAAAACCCAATATCCGATATGAAACGACACTATAAATATGAAGCCAAAAAGCTCTGAAAATTTTGCATTGGGACAGCTTTAGGGAAATGGAAAAGCGGCAATTTCGAAAATGAATGTTTCCAAAACGGATTCCTAATCTTAGACTTTAAATAGGTTTAATTTCTGGCAAAGAGACATTTTTGAAATGTGCGACTAATTATATAACCCAAGTTGCTGGTTATTAAACGATAGCCTTATCAACTTGATAAGCGAATAA
>CAXSBF010000050.1:0-10186 GCA_964235785.1 uncultured Pyrinomonadaceae bacterium
TCGCTTATCAAGTTGATAAGGCTATCGTTTAATAACCAGCAACTTGGGTTAAATAGGTTTTCCTTTTCTCCTTAAAACTAAAAATATAAGTTGTTCTAGTTACTACAATTTATACTACACCCAATATTTACCGTAAGCTAAAAAGTCTCTAAGTTATTGAATCTATTGGTGGAGTCGAGGGGGATCGAACCCCTGACCTCATGACTGCCAGTCAATTGCGTTTTATGAAATAGTGCTTCTTGCGTTTTCAAATCAACCTCAAAACCCTTGTAATTCATTGGAAATAGTATAGTTTCTACTTTTGTCTTTTTTTATTTGTTTTCACCGAGTAACATATATTATCATCCGGTCTTAGATAACTCTATAGATAACTCAGGAGTCTATATATGAATGAACAGGTATTGACTACAGCGATTCCACCAAAGAAGAAACGCTCTGCTCCCCGCTATTGGATAGAAATCAAGGGGAAGCTTTATGCCCGGCTCCAATACAAAGCCGAGAACGGTAAATACCAGGTTAAGTATAAACCAATCACGGACAAGCGCACGGCTAAACGGGCGGTTGACGAAATGCGTCAGGAACTCGAAATTCACGGTGAAGAAACCCTGGTTTCGGATAAAATGACTTTTACAGAACTTGTTCAAAAATACCGCGAAGTGAAAGTCGTTCCTGCTTCTTACCGAAACGGTGTAAAAATCTCGGGTAAACGTTCGCTGGAATATTTTGGCTACATTTTACCGACTTTGAACGACTACTTTGGTCACAAATCTGTTCGTTCAATCAAATCTAATGACCTTGAGAAATTCAAACAGAAACGAATCAATTCCATAACCATGCACGGCAGGGTGAGAAGCATAGCGAGTGTCAATCGTGAACTTTCTATTTTACGCACAGTATTAAATTATGCCGTTCAGAATGATTGGCTCCTAAAGAATCCGTTTGTTTCCTGTCAGGGAATAATTGCTATCTCGGCTGAAGTTGAACGTGATAGAGTATTAAGTTTTGAAGAAGAGAATCGCTTGCTTTTAGCTTGCACGGGACCCAGAAAACATCTCAAATCCCTGCTTATTTGTGCCTTGGATACGGCAATGCGGCGCGGTGAAATGTTTAAAGTATGTTGGAAAGATGTTAATTTCTCGACAAACGAAATCTATATTCCGCAAACTAATACTAAAACCGAGGAAGCCCGAACGGTCGGGATTACCCCGCGCCTGAGGGAAGAGTTAGAACAACTCTGGGAAGTTTCACCTAAAGATTTAGATTCCACTGTGTTTGGCGTTGGCAATTCCATCAAAACGGCTTGGAAAACCGCTTGTAGCTTGTCAAATATCAAAGATTTTCGTTTTCACGATTGTCGCCATACTGCAACAACCAGGATGATTGCGTCAGGCTCGCCGCACACGGAAGTAATGAAAATTACCGGACATTCGCAGTTAAAGACTTTTTTAAGGTATCTAAATATAACTTCCGAAACAGCCAACAGCGTAGCATTAAGGCTGAATGAGTATCTAACAGGCAAGCAGATTGCTATTGCAAATGTTTCCAAATTAGTGAATTGAAATGTAAAAGTTAGGATGTAATCAGACAAAATTCAATGTCCGATAAATTTTAATAAAGACCGTTAATAAGGTAAAATTCTTTTCCTTATTAACGGATTTAACTTGACTAAACCGACTTACTACAATTGTCGGTTAAATCTTGATTTTTACATTTTATTTTCAATGGAAAAGCCATTTCAAACAGAACTCTTTTCAGCTTTTTCAACTATGTGTTTTTTCCAAACATCGTATAACTCATGAAGTCTGTTACCACTATGCTTGCCTGAACGCATTCCACGAGTTGCTACATCTATAATCCGAATCGGATTAAGATGTGTTTTATCAAAGCCAACTAGAACAGGCTGGTTATAATCAATATCAGTCTTACCACCATTATGAATCTTCCAAGCGATTTGTGGATGATTCCGAAGAAAAACTTGACTGAAATAAAAAGCGATGTCAAAAATTAATGAATAGGTTTTTTCGGTCAGTTCCTTATCTCCTATTTGATATTGAAGCCATTCAGGTTTTTTCACCTTTTCGCCTTTTATTTCTTCTTCCGTTTTAGGTCGAACTTCAATCATTTTTACAAACCATTCGCCCAAAGGTTTAAGCGATTCTGGCGAAAAATTTGCTCCAAAGTATTTATCAGAAGTTGCGTTTATGTATGAAACAAGTATTTCGATTCTTTTATATTGGTTACCTAACATCCAATCTAAGAAAAGCTTTGATTCTTCATTGCTCATCTCACGTAGATGCGACTTTACTGGCAATCTGATTTTTTCATAATTATACATATAGGTTATTTGGGGTTTATTGATGGATGACAATTTTAATGCCGTTACTCTCCAGCATTTTTCTAACAGCGGGCGTTGGTCCTATTTTACCTGTTTTCGGACTCTTAAAGAAATGCCAAGCCGCCGCGTCAATTTCTCCTCTTTCTACCAATTCCGCATCTTTAAGAATCTGATTTCTTATAAACGCTTTCATTCCAACTCTGCCAACTTTAGACTCGTTTGCTATAATTTCGTCCGAAGTTCTAACCAAGTTATCTACTATTCTTTTTCCGAGAGATGTTTCAAAAGTTGCCTTTCCTTCATTTTTAAGAAACTCAGCTAAAGCCTTTTCTCCAATAGCTCCTATTTCATTTGAGGTTAAGGTTTTAACAGTCTGCTTTACAGCCCAACTCATAAAAGCTCTGCCGAAGATACCTTTCGCAATTGACCAAGACCCGCTGATTAATGAAACAGCTGTTATTATATCTTCGTCTGCGTGCTCGGTTGCTCCTGTCCATAATACCCTGCCGATAATAGGACTGCCATCTGCATTCTCACCTAAATAAATAACTCTATTTTGCTCAACACCAACCGCAAAAGTTCTATTATCATCAGTTGGAATAAACGCCTCCCAACCTTCGCCTTCCGGCGCAGTATAAGAACCATCATCGTTTGGATTTACCCAATTTAACTGTCGGGTCATTTTCCCATCTATTACAATATCTCGGGTATACCAACGATGTCCGTCCGGGTCAACTCTACTCAACGGATTGTTTGATGTGTAACTGAAAAGATTTAGGGTTTGCGGATATACAAAGTCTTGACCTATAAAAGGCTCATCAGCAGAATTAAATCGTCCGTGCTGTTTGTTATAGTAACGCGCCTCTGCAAAATCAAGGTCGGTTTCATTGTCTCTTTCATACGAGGTGAATTTTTGTCTGACCGAATCGCTTCCATAACCTATTCGCGCGACTTCTTCGCCAAACGGCATAAAATCTCGTCTGGAAATTACAACGCCGTTCGCGTCCGTCGTGATACGCGAGCTTCCTAAATTATCGTTTGTCAAATAATTGACCTTTGCATCTGCTGAAGATGCAACAACAGTCGAATACTCTGCTACCATTTTACTACTCGCGTCGTAAACAAAAACGGTTATTTCTCCGGTTGACGGAACGTATTTTTTAACACGCTTGCCGTCGCCGTCATAGAAATACTCGCCAATTACTGTTGAGCCGCTTTGAACTTTGGTTTGCTTGTTCTCGCCGTCGTAAGTAAATGTTTTACTGCTTGCATCGGTGATCGTGTTACCTGCATTGTCGTATGTATAACCTTGACCTGTGGTGAAGCGGTTGTTTGCTGTATCTATACTTGGATTACACTGTTCTTGCGAACAAGTTCCCAGAGTTGTCGTGTTGTTGGTATCGAAATTACGGTTGCCGTAGCGGTCGAAAGTAAATGTCTGCTTCCAGTTTTGCGAGCCGCCCATTGTCTCTTGAGCGGATTTCAACCGGCTCAGGCTATCGTAAGTATAATTCTGAGTCGCCGTAAAGCCCGCCACGTTGCCGACAGTCGGAACGGTAATCGTTTGTGAAAGCACATTGCCGTTATTAGCGGTCGTTCCGTAATCGAAGTCTAGTTTCAGATTGTCAGAACCGTTCTGAACGGTTCCTAATGCAATCTGCGTTGGCTGAAGTCTGGAATTAAACTGCGTTGATTCCCACTTATTGTTGCCGAGCTGCATCGAACTAACCGCCCCTGCCGCCGTGTATGAGAAATGGTCGGCGTAATTCCAAAAGCCAGTGGTCGATTTCTTCTTACTTTGCACGATTTCCAGATCGCCGCCCGAATCAAGCACGTTCCTGACCACCCTGGTTGACGGGTAAGTTTCCATCAGTAATGCACCAGATAAGTTGTAGCTGTAAAAGGTCGTGTAAGGCGTGCCGTCGGTCGTTTGCTTGTGCGACAGTACTCTGCCCGTCGTGTCAAAGGAAGTGTATTCAGTCGTTGAGACGCTTGATGAAACCTTGATCAGCTTGCCTTTGGCATTTTGAACGTTGTCGTAGAAATAGGAAACTGCAGGTGTTACGCCGTCATTATAGCTTCTTGATAAAACACGGTTGAGATTATCATAGCCAAAAGTCGTCGTAATATTTCGCGCATCTATTTTTGTTATTAAATTGCCATTCGCATCATAGCTGTAATTGATTGTTCCATTTGTCGGCGTTGTCCCCAATTCGGGATTCGTCGCGCTTTTCAATCTCGACAAGCTGTCATAAACAAAACTTCTGGTCTGCGAGCCTTGATTGACGGTCGTTAGATTGTTGAGCGTGTTATAGCTGTAAGTGGTCGCCTGAACCGGCGCGTCAATCGTTCCCAAACTATTATTAGCGTCTGGCTCGTCAACTCTTTTCACTTGTCCAAGCGCGTTTGTGACGCTTCTTCTTTGCCTTAATGCTTGGTCTGTGACTGTGACGACTGTCCCCATGGTTGTTCCCGTCCCCATCGAATAAGCCGTGTTGACATCCGCAAGGTCAGGCGTTTTCACCTTTGTTACTCTGCTCAAATCATCATAAAAGCTTTCAGTCCAATAAACCGTTTCGCTGGTTCGATGCGGATTGCTCACTTTCTTGACTCGTCCCATATTGTCGTATTGGGTCTCGGTAAAAACATCGCCGCTGGTTGATTCAATCGATTGCGATTTAACGGTTCTGCCCAAACCGTCATACCAATTGTAGCCTTCCTTCCAATTGGTTCCGTCAATCTGCGTTCTGACCTTGACATAACGGGTTGCGGCGGTCGTTCCCGCGCCGTATTCGGTAATGGTTTGATGTCCGTTCGGAGCAATAGTTTTTGTCGGACGAAGCAATATATCGTTATACTCAATGTTGCTGGTCTGCCCATTGGCATCTGTTACAGATGTCGGTATGCCGGTTGTGAAATCATAAACGGTTGAAGTCGTAAGCGCCGTGGTTGAGCCATTCTGCCCAGTAGAATCGGGAATCGGGCTGGTAGCAGTGGTTGGATAGGCGTATTGATAGGTCGAAGAATAATCGGTCGTTGAAACATTTCCTTTAGCGTCCCAACTTTTTCTTAAGTTGCCGAAGTTGTCGTATTGAGTGTGCGTTTGCACAAACTGATTGTTTGTAATGTCAGACCAGTTTTTTGTTGTCGTGACATTTCCCCTGTAATTGGTCAGCGGGTCTTGCCATTGGGCGTTTGTTCCCGTCGCAATTAGCGGATAGCTTCCGATTTCGTCATAAGTAATCTCGCTCTTGGCGACAACGCTTCCGGCGGCGTTTTTAAGTCTCGTCGCCGTCGGCAGTCCGGTCATCCAGCGACCGATATAGCCCGCGTCGGTCGAGTAATCCGTCTCGCTGGTTTGTAGTGCCGCACCCTGCGGCATCGCCGTAATCGCGCTCGTCTCTGCCGAGCTGTTGCCGACGGTCGCAAAATCATAAGCGGTCGCCGAGACGCCGTTTAAGTAATTGTCATATGTGTAAGCGGTCGTTTTTGTCAGTGCCGACGTGCTTCCCGCTTCAAGTGCTATTTCAACCCGCTTTACCACTTTCGGACCGCGCGGAAGATTGTTGAAAGTGCCGACCGGCAGCCAGTCGGTTAAAGTCCGGCGCAGCAAACCGCCGCCCGATGATGCCGATGCGTAAGTGCGTTCGTCATATGCCATCCCATCTCGCCCGTCGCCCATATCGAACGGCTGCTGCGCCGACGAGGAATGAAGATACCGCTCAGTTAGAGTTCCATCGGGCGCGGTGACCGTTACTTTATACGGCGGCGTATAAGAACTCGGAATGCTGTATCCGGCTGAGTATTGCCAAACAGCCTGCTCTGTTACACCATCGGAGCTGATGCGTTGCTCGGTAACGCCGCGATTGGTAAGCGCGTAAGACTTTCGCAAGTAACTCGCCGCTTGAATTTGACCGTAGGTGAATTTCTCGTAACCGCCGGTCGGGTAATAAACCGTTTCAACCTCACCGTAAATGTTGTATTTGAAACGGTATTTTTGACCGTTCGGCAGTTCCAGTTCGGATAAAACAACCGGGTTGAAAAGTTCGGGATGCGATACATCGTTACAAACCAAGCTGTTGGTAACACTTGTGAATAAGCTCGGTGAAATAAGACTAGCCGAACCGTCGCACTGCGTGTAATCCGCCGGGTTTTTCAACGCTTGATTCGGGTCGCTCAAAACACTTTCGCCGGTCGTCGCGTTCTTGAGTTGTCTCCACCTGAAAATATAGTTCAGGTTCACGCCGTCTTTGCCCGGCAAACTGTATGTCTTATCGCCGCCTGTGGTTTGCGAAGGCAGCGCCGCGCTCGGAGAGCTGACCGGCGCGGTGGTAAAAACAGCCGAGACGACTCTTCCGAGATTATCCGTCCACTGTTTTTCTCCGGTTGATGTATTAAAGTAGAAAATTTGCTTGTTTCCGTTCCGGTCGATGTGTTCGGTCGGAGTATATTTAGAGCCGTCCGGCAAATAGAGCATCCAGGAGGAGATACCATTATAGACGAGCTTCATTCCCGAGCCGTCAACCGCGTAATACGTTCCGTTCGGATCAGGAGTTCCGCCCTGACCATTGGCTAAAGCGGGCGTGTCTGATTTTCTGAACTCGCTTGAAGAACCATCCGGCAGTTTTACATAAAGCCGTTGGACGATATACATACTATCCACCGGTGGATACGAGTCGTTCAAAAATCCCCCTGGATAACCCTGCGTCGTATAAGTATGCGACAAATCGGCATTCTCGATTCTGGGTTCGGCGATGCTGATATTCCAACCCGCCGTCGAATTCTTGGCGTAAGTCGGCATTCCCCAACCTTGTCCATGAACATTCATACCGGCGTTTCCCGCATACTCGGTCTGCCAGACTTTCGATGAGTAATTGACCGAAATCGGCAAACCCATTCCTGCTCTTCCCGGATAATTGCCGAGCGGCAGGTTCAGCTCCAGAGCCAGTGTCAATGGATTGACCGTAAACGAGCTGCGCGAATTGTAATCGCTTTTGGACTGCGAGTATTGAATGTCCTGCGCCGCAACGCTCAAAGCCGCCAGCACCAGCAGCAAAGGAAGAATTCGTAATAACTGATTAAATCTTTTCATATTAAATTCCGTTTCGGGTATTTTCGGACTCCGCATTAATGTTTACAGCACTTGCCGCTATCGGTATTGTCGGTATTAAGGTTAAATTCGAGTAACTTTTTGATTGCTTTGAAGATCAGAATTCGTCTACCGGCTTTCAATGTCCTTTCTCCAGTTGCCCTTCAAAAAAGTGATTTTTTATAAAACTTGAAAAGCGTTTGATTCGTAGATTGTTATCTTCGATAAAAAGCCGGGACGGGCGTATCGCCCGATGCTCCCCACTGCACAACTCTGACTTCGTTGCTTTGTCCGATCAGCGAACTCTGCCGGATATACCAAGTGCCGGTCGAGTTTCGCCACACGGCAATATCGACTTTACCGTCTCCGTCGTAATCGTTATGCACGACTATATCGCCCGTCTGTCCAAACCCGAACGACGTATAAGTCGCATAACCATTCGCGCTGAAGGAGACATACCAACTACTGCTGGAGGATTCACGATAGACCGCGATGTCAGTTTGACCGTCGCCGTCAAAGTCACCGACGACCGGCTGGTCAAGGTTTTGTCCAAGTTGCTGCGAGAGAGGAGTGGTGACCGTCGGCTGCGAGCTTCTCAGGTAATAGAAATAACCGAGACCGCTAACGACTCGCCAAACCGCAAGATCGGCTTTGCCGTCGCCGTCAAAGTCAGCCGGAACTGCTTTATCACCTGATTGTCCGAACGAGGCGGTCACGCCGCCGCCGGTCGAGCTGTAGCGAATCGCCCACGCGCCGTTCTGGAATGTAGCGATGTCGGTCAGTCCGTCGCCGTCGTAATCGGCGGGAACTGCCGTGTCTCCGCTATTGCCGAGGACAAGACCGGAAAAAGCATTAGTGCTGGTGAGCGTGATATACCAGTTCGGATTACGAAACACGGCAAAGTCGGTTTTCCCATCGCCGTCGTAATCGCCAGGCACGGGAACGTCGCCTGTTTGTCCCCACTGCGCGAAGGTTTGCTGCGAGCCGGTGCCGCCGAGGACATACCAGTAACCGGAAGACGGTCGCCAGACTGCAAGGTCGGCGGGCGGCAAGGCTGAAGCGTTGGCGTCTTCGACCGCCAGCATCCTGGAGCCGGCATAAATATACTCTTTGGAGAGCGGCAACGGCGTCGGATCAAACATGACCGAACTGAGGCTTGCCGGCATTGAAGCGTTTTTAGTTGTGCGAGCGGATTGGGTCGTCTGTTGACCGGAGTTTCGGGAAGTAAAAATCGAACTGATTTTATTGCCAAACCCTGTTGCCCCCAAAGCACCGACGACGAGTAAGAAACAGACCGCGAAGGCGGCGATACGCTCGCCGCGTCCCAAGCCGGACAAAAAGCTCTTTTCATTTTGAGATTCGCTTGCCTCGACAGGCTGATTGCTTACCGGCTTATCAGTTGTATCGCCTCCAGTTCCAAACAGGATGTTTCCGTTCAGCGCATTCGTGTTTCGTTTCTTTGCCATATTTTGTGTTTAGTTTTCGCTTCTCAAGTCTTCCATCGACGAACAGACTTCGCCGCCGATGCAGATTGCTTTATTGCAAAACAAGGTTTCTCGAAATTTGTTTGATTTCGTGAGACTTTTATTTTTTGGTGAACTGTAAAGTATCGCTAATCTCTTTCTTTATCTAAGACATGGAAGATGTAAAAAAAGAAGACTACCCTTCCGCTTAAAACTTACCGCTTTAGTTGATCAAGCTTTTAGAATGCCGTTTAGTTTCAGGACGGGAGAAATAGGTTGTCTAAAATCTTTTATAAAATCAAAAATAATTTGTGCAAAGTTTTCTTAAAACTCTTACATGCAATTTTTATTAAACAACCTTTTTGATTAAAGACTTCAGAAACGGAATTCGTTGATTTTCCTTTTCCAAATGTCTATGGCAAAAAAGTGCAAAACCTTGCACATTTTTTTACAATATTTTTACTTTTATTTTTGAGAAGATTTTGGGAAGTGAGTCCCCGACTGGTTTAAGCTAATATTTTCAAACAATACGTTCGATACAAAGCGAAGCAATGGTATAAATAAAAAGGTGAAATATGCATCAAATAGCCGTCTTGAAGCATTATTTAAGGCTCATAATGTTTTTTGTTAAATTTGTCGTTTTTCGGTAATTGAAAAGTAATTTATTAAGCCTGTCTTTAACTGTCTGACTTTTTGATCTGCCGGAATTGACTTTAATTATTTAGAAACAAAAGGCGCCAGCAGCTCAGAGAACCGCCCGCGCCTTTCACCTTAAATCCCACTCAAGGATTAGTAAAATTTATATCACCGAAAATCATCTTTGACAAGATGGTCTGAGATAAAATATCTCCTCCGAACTCATTGGAACTTCTTCACTAGCGCAAGACTTAAAACAAGCCTCTTTTCACGCGCTCAACAAAAATAATTTATCTTCAGATATAGTTTTGCCTGCCGTTAGGTGCGTTATTAAACAGAATCGAAATTATTTCAAAAAAATGTGTAAGGTTTTGCGTTTTTTTGCCATAGACATATAAAGACCGAATATAGTTTCGACGGAATTTAACACGGAGAAGCAGCGACCGAAAATGTTTGAGACGATTTATTTGGTGAATCAGGAAGCAAAATATACGCAAGGCGTGTATTTATGAGACAAAATAAAAACTGTTGTGTCATTCGGGAATCTTTTTTACCTTAAAAACTCTTATCTTAGACTTTGGCTTGTACAAGCGCGAGCGGCAAGTTAATTAACCCAAGTTGCTGGTTATTAAACGATAGCCTTATCAACTTGATAAGCGAATA
>CAXSBF010000051.1:0-9415 GCA_964235785.1 uncultured Pyrinomonadaceae bacterium
GAAAACTAGCAGTCGCTTTCTTTTTGCTCGTTTTCAATTACTGATTCGCATATATAACTTTAAAGGAAATCAGAGAGAAGAATTAGTCTATGACGAGAAAAATTTGCTGAACCAAAAATATGTTTATACTCTCGACGGCAAAGGAAATGAAATAGAGATGCTTTCTTACGATACCGGAAAAAACAAAATTGACGGGAAAGAAACATACGAGTATTTGGAGTTCGACGTAAAAGGAAATTGGACGAAAAAACTAACTTCCGAAGGCGACGAGGAAAGCAACTTTGTTGTAAAACCGCGCGAACTTATTTACCGCACAATAACTTATTTTTTAAAGTCTTAGTTGTTGATTGATTTACAAAAACTTATGTCTATAACCCAAAAAATCCGGCAATCGTTCGCCTTTCTTTTATTATTTTGTTTCGCCGTTTCCGCCGCCCCGAAATGGACGGCAAAGCAGGCTAATGATTGGTATGCGGCGCAGCCGTTTCCGGTCGGCTCGAATTACGTTCCGGCGAGCGCGATTAACGAGCTTGAGATGTGGCAAGCCGATACTTTCGACGCGAAACGAATTGATTTGGAACTCGGCTGGGCGGAAAGTTTGGGAATGAACACGATGCGCGTTTTTCTGCACGATTTGGCTTACGAGCAGGACAAAGCGGGATTCAAAAAACGGCTCGGCACATTTTTATCAATATGCCAAAAACACAAAATCAAACCGATGCTGGTTTTGTTCGATTCGGTTTGGGACCCGAATCCGCAGATTGGACGCCAACGCGTGCCGCGTCCGGGCGTGCATAATTCCGGCTGGGTGCAATCGCCGGGCGCGAAGGCTTTAGCAAATCCGGCGGAATACGCGAGGCTGGAAAAATACGTCAAAGATGTCGTCGGCACATTTGCAAAAGATAAACGCATTAACTCCTGGGACATCTGGAACGAGCCGGACAACCGCAACGGCAACGATTATGCCAGGCAAGATCCGCCGAACAAAGTTGAATTAATCAATAAACTTCTGCCGCAGGTTTTTGATTGGGCGCGCACGGCAAACGCGACGCAGCCTCTAACTTCGGGCGTTTGGAAAGGTGATTATCCGAATACCGAAAAGTTTGATTCGACCGAACAAATTCAAATTGATAATTCTGACGTTATCACTTTTCACAGTTACGACGCGGCAGAGGAATTTGCGAAAAGAATATTGTTTCTCCAAAAACTCAATCGCCCGATAATATGCACCGAATATATGGCGCGTCCGCGCGGTTCGACGTTTGTCGCCGTTTTGCCAGTCGGTAAAAAATACAATGTCGGAATGATAAATTGGGGTTTCGTGCAAGGTAAATCCCAAACAAATTATCCCTGGGATTCTTGGGAAAAACCCTATATCGAATACGAGCCCTGGATTTGGTTTCACGACGTGTTCCGAACCGACGGCACGCCATATTTGCGCGAGGAAACCGATTTGATAAAACGAATAACGGGCAAAATAAAAGCGCAAACCGCTTCAGCGAAGTAAAAAAGAAATGAAACCACAGATAGACACAGATAGACACAGATTAAATCAAGAAAGAGAAGAGAAAGTAAGCGATAAAAACTTTCGGTTTTTCGTCGTTCGTTTTTCATCAAAAAAATCCGTGTTTATCTGTGTAAATCTGTGGTTAATTTTCTTCATTTCAAATTCATTCGCGCAGACTTATACAAACCCGGTTATCGCCGGAGATTTCCCAGACCCGTCGGTAATTCGCGTCGGCGCAAACGATTATTACGCGACGGCGACGGCGGGCGGCTGGTCGCCGGTATTTTCGATTCTGCATTCTAATGATTTGGTGAACTGGCAAACAGTCGGTTCGGTATTCCAGACGAAACCGACGTGGGCGAAAGGGGATTTTTGGGCGCCTGAAATCACGGAAGACAAAGGGAAATTTTACGTTTTCTACACCGGTCGGCGCGACGAGGGCAAAGGCAAAAAAGGAACTTTGTGCGTCGCGGTCGCCGTGTCTGACAAACCTGACGGAAATTACAAGGATAAAGGCGCGCTGGTTTGTCAGGAAATCGGTTCGCTCGACCCATTTTTTATTCGAGATGAAACGGGCAAACCGTTTTTGATTTGGAAAGAAGACGGCAACGACCGGCAACAACCGACCTGGCTTTACGCGCAAGGTTTGGACGAGAGTTTGACAAAGCTCGTCGGTAACCCTAAAAAACTTTTCCGCAACGAAGGTTCGGGCTGGGAAAATCATGTCATCGAAGGGGCGGACATTATTCGGCACGGCGATTATTATTATTTATTTTATTCAGGGAACGCTTGCTGCGGTCGTTCATGCAATTATGCTCTGGGCGTGGCGCGCTCGAAAACTCTTCTTGGAAATTGGGAAAAAAATCCGGCGAATCCGATACTGCCAGCCAACGACGTTTGGCAATGTCCGGGACACGGCACGATTGTCAAAACGCCGGACGGAAACGATTTTCTCCTTTATCACGCATACCGAAAACGCGCCGACGCTTTTAATATCGGGCGCGAAGCTCTGCTCGATAAAGTCGAATGGACGAAAGACGGCTGGGCGACAATCAACGGCGGCAAAGGTCCTTCAAACAGCGCCAATCTTCCCGTTGCTTCGTCAAAACAGCAGAGAAATTCGACGTTTACAGATGAATTCGACGCTTCGATTTTAAGTCATAACTGGCAGCTGCCTTTGTTCCCGACCGAAACGATTGATTTGAAAACGGGAACGCTCGCTTTTGCGACAAACGACGGAAGCGAAGCCGTCATTGCGACGCGCACTGTTTCGGGAAATTACCTGGCGACGACCTTGATAAAAGCCGCGAATATGACGGCAGATGAGATCGTCGGACTTTCGGCTTACAGTTGGCGCGGAAATGCCGTCGGCATCGGCGTCGGCGCGGGAAAAATCTCCGCGTGGCGGCGCGAAGGCGGAAAACAGGTTATTGCCGCGAGCGCGGAAGTAAAACCGTCTCAGAATATTTATTTGCGAATGATTACAAAAGAAGGCGAGCTTTATCAATTTGCTTATAGTTTCGACGGAGAAAATTGGACGAATTTAGGCGAGCCGGTTATCGGCAGTCAGGTCGAAGGCGCGCGCGTCGCCTTAACGCACGTCGGCAAAGCGCAGACGGCACGCTTCGATTGGCTGAAAATTACGCAGATTAACCGTGTGAAACCGGCTGCAAACGCAGACAAACAATAAGTTAAATAAACTTACAAACATTTTATATGAGCCAACCCGAAACCTTGAATGAAGTTAATACCGACGCGACTCGCGCGACGCGGGCGAAAATCGGTTCGTTTTTGCAGCAACAGGGCGCGTTGATAATGCTTCTTGTTGTCTGCATTCTCGGCTTTATCCGTTACGAAGCGTTTCTGACGCCGGAGAATTTATTGAATGTCGTACGTCAAAATTCGATGCTCGGACTTATCGCGCTCGGTATGACGTTTGTGATTTTGACGGGCGGCATTGACTTGTCAGTCGGCGCGTTACTCGCCGTAGCGGGCGTTATCGCCGCTAATTTGGCAGAACGCGGAATAGTAATCGCTTTGGCTGCTGCGGTGGCGGCAACGACCGTTTTAGGCTTAATAAACGGTCTTGTGATTGCCAAGGCTCGAATTCAGCCGTTTATCGTAACTTTGGCGATGATGATTGCGGCTCGCGGTTTGGCGCTTGCCGCGACGGGCGAGCAATCAATTAGAATTTCGAGCGAAGATTTTACATGGCTCGGACGCGGTTTAATCGGCGATTTTCTGCCGGTTCCGATTCTGATTTTGATTGTCGCTTTCGCCGTCGGCTGGCTCGTCCTTAATCAAACTCGCTTCGGACGCAATGTTTTTGCGATTGGCGATAACGACGAAGCGGCGCGTCTGATGGGATTAAATACGAGCCGCATAACGATTGCGGTCTATGCCATTAGCGGCGCGCTCGCCGGTCTTGCGGGCGTGATGCTTGCCTCGCGTTTGGGCGCAGGTCAGCCGGTCGCCGGAACCGGTTACGAACTCGACGCGATTGCGGCGGTTGTCATTGGCGGAACGCTTTTAACGGGCGGGCAGGGCAGCGTGTTATCGACGCTTGTCGGCGTCCTATTACTCGGCGTAATTTTCAATTTATTTAATTTAGAAGGCACAATCAGCCCCTGGTATCAACTCGTTTTGCGAGGCGTGATTTTGCTTTTCGTCGTTGTCGCGCAAAATCGTTTGACGAAACTTAAATAACTGATAACTGATAGTTGATAACTGATAGTTTTAGTAATTGGTTTTCAATTATCAGTTACCAGTTCTCAACTAGACTTATGCGTTATACCAAATCCGAAATCGAACAATTTACGCACGAAGCAATTACGAATGGGCAATGCGTTTTGCGCGGGCATTTTTCGGCGGAAAAACTGCGCGTCTGGAATGAAGCGTTTCAGCCGTTATTAGAAGCGCATGTCGAGCGCGAGCGCGGCAACGAAAATCGCGGCTCGAATCGTTATTACGTTACTTTGCCCTTCACAGAACCGTTTGCCGACGAAGAACTTTTCTGCGATGCGGACGTTCTGGCGATTGTCGAAAATCTTGTCGGGAAAGATTTCATGATGTGTCAACTGGCGACCGACACGCCGCTCAACGGTTCGGATTATCAGGATTTGCACCGCGATACGCCACCGCTTTTTCCCGAATTGAGGGCGGAAACACCGGCGTTTCAACTTGCCGTTAATTTTCCGCTTGTCGATGTAACCGAAGAAAACGGACCGTTCGAGACGACCTACGGGACACATTTAATGCCAAAGGAAGAAGCTCTTAAAAAGATTAAAGCGGGTGAAATCAAACTCGAAAAATTGAAGATGAAACTCGGCGATTTGATGATTCGGGATGTGCGCGCGATTCATCGCGGGACGCCGAATAAAACGGACGAACCGCGCCCGATGTGTGTCTTCGGCTACAGCCGTCGGTGGCTATTTCGACCGGAAGTTTCCGTGAGAATTCCGCGCGTTGCCTGGGAGAATTTGTCGGCGCAAGCAAAACATCTTTTGCGGTTCAACCCGCGCGTCGAATCGCTCGACCAGGTTGATTCGACGGAAGTTTACCAAGCCTTTGCTTATTGATTTTGAGAAAATTAGCGACTGAAAGCCTCGCGCTCGTCGGGCTAGCCGCTGAACATAAGTTCATTGGCGCCGACGTCGAAATTATGAATCACTATATCTCTGCTTTGCGCTAACCGGAAAAGCAACCTATTAATTCATCCATTTTTTGTATTAATACTTAATCAAGGCTCATTTTTATACTTTATTGAAAAATCAGCTTTCATTTTTACCTTTCTTTGTTATAATGCCTTCGTTATGGCAAAAGAACTAACACCTTTTTCAATATCTCCAAACCCATTAGCACTACATTTAACCGATTCCCTTCGTGCCGTCCTACATAAAACTCGTTACGTTATTAATCATCGGCAAGGTTTAAGTTGCATACTTGGAGACGTAGGTTTAGGCAAATCAACCATGCTTCGTTATCTTTCCAGCGAGTATGGAGCAAGAGAGGATTGCAGGACATTTTTGATACCGACGCCAAACTTCCCTTCTCCGTTTGCAATGCTCAAGGATATTTGTCTCGGATTTGGACTAGAGCCAAAATCATCGCGCAATGCTCAAGAAAGACTATTTAATGATTTCTTGGTAAATGAATTTGCCGAAGACAAAAACATTATTCTTTTTATTGACGAAGCCCAAAATCTCGATAACAAGCAGCTTGAACTTATTCGCGCAATTTTAAACTTTGAAACTAATGAAGAAAAGCTTGTACAAATTATTCTTGCAGGTCAACTTGAGCTAAAAGCCAAACTCGATAACAAAAAGAATAAATATCTGAAAAGCAGAATTGTAATGTACTCGACTCTAAACGCTTTAACTTTAAGTGAAACAAAAGAAATGATTTCTACCAAATGCGCTTACGACGAGATTGAAAACCCATTTACTGATGAAGCGATAGAAGGAATATATCAACAAACTGCCGGTGTTCCCCGTTCAGTATTAAAAATGTGTGCTTATTTGTATTTGTTGAAAGCGGTAAATGATTTGGACGAAATTCCAATAGATGAAATTGAATTAATTCAAGATGAGGTTGCAATATGAGTTCAGCTTTTGAAAGACTACAAAAATTAGCTGACGAAAAGCGGCTTAAAGAAAAACGAGACAAGCCCCAACTTGAGGTTGTTCAGCCACAGTCGGCAAATCAACCTAGCGCAGTTAGCGCAGTTAGATTAGTTAGCGCACCTAATGCAGCCATATCAAAACTTCCTACTTCACCGGAAAGAGATTTTACAAAAGTTGCTAATTCTATTGTGCGTCAGATACCAAGCGGCGCATTCATTGGCAAATCAAAGCAAATGTATGACTACTTGTATTCATTAACAAGAGGAGCCATAAAACCGACTCGATCTATCCGAATTTCTAAATTAGCTTTAATGCGGGGATCGGGAATAAAATCAACTCATACCTTTTACAATAATATGCGTCATTTGGAAGCAATCAGACTAATTGTTATCACAAGAATTGATGGCGAAAAGGGTGGTAATTCCTACGAAGTGTTTCTTCCGGAAGAAATAAATGCTGACCTAGAGCAGTTAGCGCAGTTAGCGCAGTCAGTGCAGAAACTGCCAGTGGCAGTCAGTGCAGTTTCTGCACTGACTGCGCTAGGTTCAAACCCAACAAATATAAGGGCTTCAGAGACTGCTAAGACTTCTTTTAAAGACATTGAGAAGAATGATGATGAGCCTTTCGGCGCGATGCTCGATGTTTTGAAAAATGTCAGCGAAAAAGTCTCCGGCAAATCGCCGCAAAAATCTGACAGAGCAAAATGGGAAGAATTAGCAGAACTGCTCGCCATGGAACTTGAAATTGCCGCCGCAAGAACAAAATCAATTTCAAATGTTCCGGCATTTTTGGCTGAACATCTTCGGCGCAGACTGATTGGTAAATCTGCTACGGGAAATTCTACAGAAGGGAAATCCAAAACAAGCAAGTCTCTTAAAATTGGAAAGGCGAATGGACCCGAGACAAACCAAGAGTATCAAGCAGAACCTTTAACCGAACAGGGAAGGGAGACTGTTCTGAAAACAATGAGCGGGTATATTGATAAAGGACAAAAGGAATTTGTGATGAGTTTGAAAGATACTTATACAACCGATGATTGGGATTGGTTGACGAAACAGTTGGAGAAAGACTAGTGATTGATATTTTTACTGATTTGCTTGGTATTGTTTCAATTTGTGCATTGTTTAGAGTGGTTGCCAAAGTAATTCTTCGACCGTCGAAAGTGTGGGATGAAAAAGATTGGATAGACGAAGCATTAGAAGAGGTTTCTGATTATCATGAATTGAGAAAACAGAACCCTCATATCTGGATGGATTAATTCTTTATTCAACTGTTTATTGAAATAGAAAGAACTTGGGTCTGATAAGAATTATGGTTTTAGTGATTTCTGCCATCACAAGAATTGAAATGATTTGATTTATTTTTTATCAGACGCCTTTATTGAGCGGCTGTCGATATTGCTCCGGCTAAAACCGGGCGAACCAAATTGAATAACAAGAATTAATTAATCTCGCATTATAAGCTTTGTATGACATCAGCATCTAGACGTTCTACTAAGTATCAGTCATTCTACTGTTCCATTTTCAGCTAATTACGAAAGACATACAGCCAGAATAATGACAGTAAAACCTATGTGTCTTCATTTAGTTACGAACCTTTCTTGAAAGACCGAGACAAAGACACCGGCGGTTTAAGAGCCATAGGCAAAACGACTCGGATCAACCTCTGAATCAACGCTTGATTACAACCGGTTTTGACGTCAAAACCGAATCTAACGCGTTTGTTGTTTCTGCCAAATAACGATAAATACTTGCCTTTGATAATTTGTATTCCTGCATCAAAGTTTTTATTAAAACTCCTTCACTGCGCTTTGTCCTTAGTTGCTTGATTTGTTCATCGGAGAGTTTCTTTTGTGCTCCAAACTTCACACCTTTTCGCCTTGCTTTGCTGATACCGTCAATTTGTCTTTCAGCTCGAATCTCGGTTTCAAACTGAGCAATTGCTCCGAGCATATTAAACAGTAATCTGCCGGTCGCATCAGCCGTGTTAATATTCTGATCAATTACTTGGAGCTCAACGCCTTTTCGTTTTAGCTCATCAGCGATCTGACATAGATGCAAAGTCGAACGAGCAAGGCGGTCAAGGCGGGTCACAACCAAAGTATCTTCTTCTCGAACGTATTCCAGACAAGCGGTAAGTTGAGAACGTTTATCGGACGATCCGCTCTTTTTTTCCTGAAAGATTTTCTGGCAGCGTTTTAATTTCTCAAGCTGCACGTCGAGACTTTGACCGACCGAACTGACGCGAGCGTAACCGACAAGTGCCATAATGAACAAAAATGTACAATAAATGTATCAATAAATCTAAGACGTTTCGAGAATTATAAGTTGAGACATTATTTGAGACATAGTTTTGATAGAGTATCAGAAAGTATACTCTGCGAGACTCTATTGATGATGGCTTCTCTCTACCAAATGAGAGTTGAGTGCTTACAAGTACTGAATGTTAAGGAGGAAACAAATGAAGTAAACTTCATTGCTAATCCGGAAAAAAGAATAAGAAGTTTCTGACAGTGATTCAGCAAATACAACAAAGCGCCCGCTCGTATTGTTTGCTTTGAAAAACCAGTTTGGCAAGCCATTGCAAAATATAATTTAGAGACAAAAGGAAGAGAATAAATCCGATGGTTAGAAGTAATTTCTTTCTATTCTCCGCCGTCAAACCAACAAATCTAACTCCCAAAATTCCATGTTATAGATTATTTAAGTCGTTTTATTGTTCAGTTAAGAGATTGAGGTTATTTTCAATCCTTGCCTTCTTTGATTTCTTTATAAATACGTCCCTTACCCAATACTGTGTTTCCAGCTCTCCGCCTAATTCTTCCGTACAGTCCCGGCAAATTAAGATTTGAGTCGGCTCGCCGGTTTCCCAATTAATAAATTCTTCACCTTCCGGATTAAAATTTAACAAGTTTTGACTGTTTTCTGTTTTACCGCAGTTATCGCATTGTTTCATACTGAAGAGCGTAACCGGATATAGAAAAATATTCTGTATAACAGATAACACATCAAACAACCGGGTTTTGGAAAGCGGTTGGAAATAAAGTTAAAATTGAAGGTGAATTAAAAAGCAGGACAAATGTAAGTTATTTTCCGAGCCACAAGGTCTGAATGCTTTCGCTTATTTTGCCCTGATAAAAAGGTGGCGCAGTCGATTGAAAATTTAAAATTTATGCTTGCATATCAATAAGCTGTTTTGGTATTATTTTCCTGGTTGGGGGTGCTTGTTAGTTAGTTAACCCAAGTTGCTGGTTATTAAACGATAGCCTTATCAACTTGATAAGCGA
>CAXSBF010000052.1:0-7872 GCA_964235785.1 uncultured Pyrinomonadaceae bacterium
AGAAAATTCTACCAATTCAACTGTTTGTCTGTCTTTTCAACTACTGATTCGCATTTATGGTTATTCTACTCGGTTAGTGATTTTGCCTGTTAAGGAAAAAGTTTTACTGTTTATTCGCTTTCACGGCGACTAAATTAAACCGGTCGAAGTGATTTTGAATTTTTGCTGAAAGCTCTTCTAAAGCAATCATCAATTCCGGGTCTTCGATGCCGAGATGACCGCCGACCGGAATTATTTCGTTGTCGAGCCGGTCTTTGACCTCTTTTAATTTGTTCCACAACTGCCCGAGCTTTATCGAATCATTCATCATAATTTTTGTTTTCCTCCAATTTGATTGTCTTTCCCTATTAGCAATAGAGTTTTTTGTCTTTAGGAAAAAAGGAAGTATCGTGGTGACACTTCCTTTGCTAATTTTGATTTGTTCATTATTTAACCGATTGTCCATTCCGCCACCCATGATGCTCTTCGGTCATCAAGCTGGTAGAGTTCAATCGGCTGCTTATACGGAATGTTGAGATACGTGAACCACGCACTTGTCGCGTATCCTCAAAACGGAGCAACACCCATTACGCCGTAGGTTTCTACGACCTTGTAGCCGCGTCTCTTTGCATATCGCCGAGCGGCTTGCCAGATGTGTTCGAGTTTTGCCAGGCAAGTTCCGTATTCCGTGATTTTGACAGGAACGGCGGGATTGCCGAGTTTGATTATGCTCATCGATTTGTCCTCCTTCGTTTATGCTTTGCTGATGCTGTTTATGCGGCTTGTTTGAGAGGCTGTCTTGCCATCTCGTCAGTCGCCTCGTCAATTGCTTCGATTGCAGGCTCTTCATCGAAATACCTATCGAAGTCTTCTTCTAACGGGTCATCGGGAATGTCGTCCTCGTCAAAGTCTTCAAAGCCGACATCCCGTCGCTTTCCTTCTCCGATAGACCAGACTCTTTCCTCGCCCGGAAGCGATAACACGAGTTCGCGGCGGCTTCCAAGTTCAGCTTGAGCTTGCGCCAGATACTCGCCTAATCGCGCCGTCGCTTCAAACTGCTTGGTCGGTGCCAGCTTTTTGAAGGCTGAAGTAAAAGCGTTTGAGAGCGACCATAAATTGCGCGGGACGAAGGCTTCGTGCTGCGGCTTGAAATACAAGTCGTGAACGACCGGCATCAAATGACGCGGAACACCTCTGATGTTTCTGTCTAAGAAGGCGCGGTAGATGAGCAGTTTGACTTCCTCTTCGGTTAGAACGGATTCGCGCATTGCCTGCACCTGTTGTTTCATTGGCTCGAACGCGCGATGGATTCTATCGACGGCAACCGAGATGGCATCGTAGAGTTCGAGTTTCCTCGTATGCTTGTGCAGCAAGGGACTAAAATCACCTGAGAATGCCATATTGTCGCAGACAAAGACTCGGTATCCGGCAGTCAGTGCCAGTCGCATTGATTTGTCATTACTGTTTCTGAGTCCGATTGAAAAGCGGCAGCCGGTGAATTCGAGGTTCAAGTCCATCACGCCGAACATTTTCATTCCGTCCACAGATACGGCATACTCGTCACGAATGACTTTCAAATATCTGAAAGACAATGCTTCCTCTAAGACTTCAATAATTTGGTAATGCGAGAGCGGCTGATGCGTTCTGGTTCCTTCGGGAACGGGAATCTCCATCAACTCTTCGCGCGTAATTTTCCGCGCGCCCGAATGGGCGACCAGTGTCGAACCGATTGCGTCGGTATTCATAGATTTATCACTCCTTTTGTTTTTTGATTTTTGTTTGGTTTGTAGTTTTTGGTTTGGTCGGTCTTTAGTTTGGTTAGCTTTGACCGGGATTGTCTCGTTCGATAACGAGCAAAGTTAGACCTGTCCCCGATTCGGTTTGAAATAAGTTTCAGGCTCGAATTTCGGGAAACGGGTAATAATTAAAGTTAAGTTGTAGTTTTGGTTTTTGGGAGTATCAGGAAGGGTGATGAGATACAGAGAAATAGGCTTTAAGAAATGAATCGGATTTCGTGAGCCGTGAAATACTGTCGTCTTTAAGTCAGGCTACCGGCAGATACGGCTCAATCTTATATTTGACAAAACACGAATCGCAGTAACCCGAATCAGGCACAACGCAGCAGCTCTTACAGATTGTTTGGTTGCATCCGTCGCACGTTATCCAGTTGCGGTCTGCAGTTTCCCGCATCACGACAATAGTGAGACCTAATAAGCTGCCCTTCGAGACTTCGATTACGCCGACAAGTTCACGCGCGCATTTCGGACACGCCTCAATCGGCACGTTCGATGTATCCGGCACTGATATATTTGACATAATTAATCTCCTCCTTAAAAGATTGTTTCCGCCGAAAGAATATCGTTGTCAGAGCCTGAGATAAGATTTCTTTCAGTGAAATCAAACGGCTTCATTTCAGCCTCATTTGCACACGGCAGGCAGAAGCCGCTTCTCCAGTCGAGACAATTCGCCTTGCAGACGATTGCTTTGCACACCGGGCAGCACGACCAGTTGACCAGCAGGCTTTCCCTGACGGTTAATACCACCGAATCGCCTTCAACGCTTGAATTGATTTCCGCCGTGCCGACGAGATTGCTTTGACACAGCTCGCAGACGGGCGGACTTTTCCACTTCATAATAATTTTCCTCCATTTTGGTTTGTTAAAGTTCTAATTGTTCCGCACGAATTATTTGCAGATTTCCACGGGCAAAGCGATTGAAACGATTTTGCCGGCAGAGAAAGACAAACAATTTGGAATACAAATCTATTTATGAGGATTCTATTGGCGGCATCTCAGGCGGCAGAGAGTCGGGCGGCAAGGTAGTGGCGCTAAAGGGACGCGAGATTCGCCCGTCAATCATCAGCTTCAAGTAAATGTGATAGTTTGGCAGATTCGTAAAGTCCGTGATTTTGAATTCCGGCGCGAACTCTTGGGCAAAGATTTCGGCATCGGTTGCTCCGATCCGAAAGACGATAATCGTTCCGACGTTGCCTAAAACGGCGTCTTTGACCGACGGGTCTAGCTGCGTCAGATATTGGTGGGCAAGGACTAAGGAAAGCCGGTATTTCCTCAGCTCCGAAAGCATCAGCACCAGATTTTGAGTGGTGAAGTTATGAAACTCATCGAGATAAAGCGTGTAATCGCGTCTGTCCGGTTCAGGCACATTGGCGCGGCTTAAAGCGGCAAGGTCGAAGCGTGAAATCAGCAAGGAGCCGAGCAGGTTGGAAGTGTCTTCGCCGATACTGCCCTTTGCCAGATTAACGAGCAGAATCTTTCCTTCATCCATTATTCTTCTTAAGTTCAGAGGCTTTTCAGGATTAGTCAGTATCCTTTGCAGCAAGGGATGGACAAGAAACGCGCCGACTTTGTTTTGAATCGGAGAGATGGCTTCGGCGCGGAGCCGTTCAGGATACCGGTCAAACTCTTTTGTCCAGAACTCTTTGATTTGCTCGTTTGAAACAAAGGAAACGACTCTACTTCTGAAATCCTTATCCGACAGGAGTTTTAAGATGTCGGACAAATTAGCGCCAGGGTAATCAAGCAAAGACAACAGGCAATTTCTGAGAATATATTCGAGGCGCGGTCCCCACGAATCATTCCATAAATGTTTAAACACCTGAATCAAACCAGAGGCTGCCAAAGGACGTTTTTCGATTGGGACATTGGCGAGCGGATTAAAGCCGTAAGGCTGATCTGAGTCCGCCGCGTCGAAATCAATTACGTCATCCCTACGCGACCACGGAACTATAGCTTTTATCTTTTTGACCAGATCGCCGTGCGGGTCGAGCAGGGCAAAGCCGTATCCTTTTCGTAAATCATCGAGCATTAAAGATTCGAGCAGTGTAGATTTGCCCGTTCCGGTTTTGCCCAAAAGATACAGATGAGCGCGGCGGTCGGCTCGCTTGATACCGAAGATTACCGACCGGTTGCGAAAATTGGTATTTGCGAAAGCTGTGATTTCCGAATCATTTGAGTTTTCAGAATTCTTTGAGTCGCCCGAATTTTGATTGTCAGGTGAAGTCATTAAAGATGAAGTCATAAGAAGAATTGAAGATAAGAGTTAAAATTTATTTGGCATCTTGAAAGCGATTCCGTGCGAGTTTGACATATTCGGACTTCAGTTCGATTCCGGTAAACTGTCGTTTTAGCCTTTTGGCGACAATGGCGGTCGTTCCGCTGCCCATAAAAGGGTCAAGCACAATACCGCCTTCAGGACAACCCGCTAAGATGGGCGTTTCAACCAGCCGCGGCGGATAGACGGCAAAGTGATTGCCGTTTGCCACTCCCGTGCCGATTGTCCAGACAGAGCGTTTAGTTCTGCCTTTTTTTATGATCTCCTGCTGTCTTTGTTTTATCGCTTCAACGTCTTCATTGAAATGTCTGTCGGGCTTCCGGTATTTGTGATTAGCAAACGGATTAGAGAATCTGCGCTCAAGTTCTTTCGGGTTTTTCAGCGGTTCGTATTGCTGCCGGAAATAATATTTCTCATTTTTGACGAAGAAGAACACTTTCTCAAAATCAACCGAAAACCTGTCACGGATGCTCTGCGGCATCGCATTCGGTTTATGCCAGATGATTTCGTTTCGCAGAATCCAGCCCCTTTCAATCATCCTGAGCGCAAACCTTGAGGGAATCAGACAAAGTGATTTTGCGGGAACGGTGAGTTCAACTTTCAACTTCGGAATGGTTGCCCTTCTGGTCAAGGAATCATAAATATTGTTTTGCAGTTTATTCCGGTGTCCGCCTTTGGTTTTATTGGCGTAAGTATCACCGAAGTTGACCCAGACTGTTCCCGCAGGTTTCAAGACACGCTCGATTTCGTCAAACACGGCAATTAACTTTTCGAGGTATTCTTCGATACTTGATTCCAAGCCGATTTGCCCTTTGACCTGATAATCGCGCAAAGCCCAATACGGCGGGCTGGTTACAACACAATCAAAGCTTTCATCGGGAAATGTCTTGAGAACTTTCAAAGAATCTCCGCAAATGATTTTGTTTGTGAAGGATTCGATTGTTTTTTGAAGGTTTTGTTTTAATTTAGACATTTAATTTAAAATTTCTTTATTGGTTTCCATTTGGTGATCAAGATTTGCAAGGAGTGACCTGTCCGGCGAGCTTCGATGTACCCCCCGGTTTTTAGAGTATGCAGCCAGCGGCTGACGGTTCGGGAACTAAGTCCCATATCTTTGGCAATGGTTGAGTTCCGGCGAAAAAGCGCGCCCGTCGAGCGGTTGGCAAAAACGAGCAAATAGATGTAAAGCCAGAGGGCGCTGCCCATTGCCTTATAATGTTTGGCGGTCGGCTCGACCGGCAGCCCTCTCCAAAGCGGTGTCCACCAATTTGCTTTTGAAATAAAACCGGCTTTGTGTTTTGAATCGTCGGAAAGAGTTTTTTGGTAATTGAAGTTTGTTTTGAAGGTCATCTTTGCGAATTAAAAATTATAGTGATTGATTTCACCGTAACATTTCGCTCAAATCAAAAATAGCGGGAAAAAGTTGCCAAATTCGGCAACTCTGCCATCCCCGGCGACTTATCCACAAATAAGATGGTATTTATTTGATTACTTTATTTAAATACTTTATTTAGAAATTGAGTCTTTATGAATTAGGTTTTATTCTTGCGTAAAATGACTATTTTGGCATCTTGCTAAAAACAAAAAATGTCGTATCTACTACGACATTTTTGACTGTCTAAAAGACAAAATTTGTTTAGTGTGGATAACTCGGTCTTTATTCACAGAATCTCTTCTCGTAAGGCATTTATCTTACATCATTTCTTCGTTTTATCTTTCAAATACAATTCATACATCCGGCGTGTCTTGGTTATCTCTTCAATCAGAAGTTTCTCATCCGGCAGAACGGTTTTGTATTCTGAGGCAAGAATTTTGTTGGGTAAATTATCAAGCGTATATCGAACAACGTCTTCATTTTTGGACGCGCAGAGAATCAAACCGACCGGCGGATTCTCGTCCGGTTTCATCCAATTTTCTTTGGCATAATTGAGATACAGGTGCATTTGCCCCGCATCGGCGTAAGTAAATTCCCCTGTTTTTAAGTCAATAACTACCAAACACTTCAGTCGCCGGTGGAAAAACAATAAGTCAATTCTAAACCACTGGTTGCCGATCCGAAGCCGTCTTTGTCTGCCGATAAAAGCGAAATCATCACCTAGTTCAAGTAAGAAGGTTTCCAAATGCCTAATTAAAGCGTCCTCAAGTTGACTTTCCGAATACTCGTCCCTGAGGTCGAGAAACTCCAAAACAAACGGGTCTTTAATTTCTTCTTCGGGCAGAACAAAATCTTCGGGTTTGGCTTTCTCACCTTTTTTGAGCATTGAGGCTTTATTTTTGGAAAGCAAAATTCTGGTGAAAAAAGCAGAGTTCATTTGTCTTTTCAGTTGCCTGACCGTCCAACCGCCGCGCAAACTTTCAGTTTCATAAAACTCTCTTTCATCTTTAGTTTTACAGGACAAAAGCAAAACATAATGCGACCAGGTGAGCGGAAAATTACGGGCAAGTTCAATAAAATCGAATTTCGCAGACGCTGTCTGCGAAATCTTATAATTTGTATAAAACAAGCGCATTTGCTCAAGATTTCTTACAGAAAATCCCTGACCGAATTTAGCCTTTAAGTCGGTTGCCAGCCGTTTCAAAAGTAAACTTCCGTAATCAGCGCGTTTTTTGCCGCCTTGCTCAAGTTCGACAATTCTCCTGCCGATTTCCCAGTAAGTTGCAGTTATAACGGCATTAACGGCGCGGGCAGCAGTTCGGCGCGCTTGTTCGAGTATTTCTATCATTTCCGACAAAGCGGAATTGTAATCTAAAGTTGGAAGTTCAGCTTTAGCTATTTTGCCTAATTTATTGTTTTTCTTATTGTTAGACATTAGGTTAAATCTTTCTGTGTTTATATTTTAGCTTATTTCAATAAATCAAAGAAATTTATTCGATTGCCAAATTTGGCAACTCTTCCCCGCTATTATACTTTTTCGCCTTCTGCTATTGTGATTATGGTTAAAAATGCGTTACTAAAACAAAATTACAATTTAATAATTTAACCTAAGAAATTGTTTGCGTTCTTTTTCTCAGGTTTAGAAGCAATGTAATTTGTAAAATTATTATCGCTTTTAGAAGTGTCTAACTTCTGAAAATATTGGAATAGTTTTTTGAAAAGTAACGATAAAGTTCGAGCCGCTTCACGCTTCGGGCTACCATAGAGGCAGCTCTTTTTAATTTTGCGCGAAGAGCCTTTTTTTTATTGTAAATATGGGGAATTTTGATGAAATTTAGAGTTCGAGAAATAATGTCAAAAAAGTTACTAATTAATAGCTAAAAACAAAATATCTTATATTCAAGAGTTAAATAGCAGTTCGATTCACCTCTGGGGTATGCCTTCAAGAAGTAATAGGTTAGGACGATGCAATTAGACATTACAGTTAAATTGTAGCTTTTCTTATCGACTAAAAAGAAATAGATTTTTATTATTAATTCCGTTTGTTATTAGACTCTTGAGTTATTTTGTCTAATTCTCAGCAAAAGCGACTCAATGTCTTTGCCGAGTTTTCACCTATATTAGGACACATTTAATACCAATCCTCATTTCATCAGTCTATCACCAAACTTTCCCAATCTTTAAAAAATTTGATTTAACTAATTAAATGTTTTAAATTTCTCGTAAAGATTTTATTGAGTCGTAAGGGTTAATTGCTTTGAAGTGATTTTATCAGTCATTTTTTGTAATCTATTTATCCGTTAAACGGACTAATACCGTGTATCATGCAGCGTAAATTTCTTCCCTTTGCTTCTCTTTTCTGCAAAATTTAAAGTAATTTGAGGCATCTATGACTAGGTTCTGTTGACATTTCAGTTTAATTCGATAATCTGACAAAGAAATGAAAG
>CAXSBF010000053.1:0-7557 GCA_964235785.1 uncultured Pyrinomonadaceae bacterium
ATTTTAGGAGAAGACTCTATTTTTTCAAATATCTATAACTAGCAACTTAGGTTAATTAGTTTGATAAGGGGTTAAAATTCAATGTCGCCAGAAACCTTTAAACAAATAAATGAATGTTTTGTAAGTGAACGCATAACAGGAGATTTAACTCTTGCCCAACGTTTAAGAGCAAATATTCGGAAGATCGTATGTGAACATCTCCCTGCCGATTATCAGCATAACGACAATTTTTATTGCGTATTGCATTACCCCGATATAAATAAGAGAACGGAATTCACTACCGCCTATACCGAAAAGAAAAATAAAAAAGACTTCAATTTCCAATGGACTTATTTTCCCGATAATTTGTTTATTGCAGATAAAACAATTGAAGTCGATATGGATTTTTCAAATGCTCGTTTTGCCGGTGGAGTTTATTTAATTTCTACTAAATTCAAAGATAGAGTATCTTTTGCAGAAACACATATTGATTCCGATTTGAAAATACACGACGCGACTTTTTCCTCCGATGCAAGTTTTCAGGGTTGCCAAATAAAGATAGAATCTTCGATAAAAAATACAACTTTTGACGGTGTAGCCAATTTCGCAGATCTTCATTCATACAGCGATTTATTTATCGCCGAGAATTGGTTTAATAAGGAAGCAAGTTTCAGTCAATCTAATTTCAGAAAATCTGTAAGTTTTAATAAATCCAAATTTAAGGGAAAGACTACGTTTAATTTCGCGCGGTTTTCTGCCGAAGCATCTTTTAATGAGACATTTTTTGAATCGGAAGTAAGATTTGATAAGGCTAAATTCGCTCGATATACGGGATTCAGGCAAGCAAAATTCTCCGATATTTGTGTTTTCGATGATTGCAATTTTTTTGATGTTGCGGATTTTTATAGGGTTGATTTTGATAAGACAGCCCAGTTTGCGAGAACGAAGTTCGCCTTTGACAGTCCGTCGCACGAAAGGGAGATTGGCGCGTATTTTCGGGTGTGCAAATTTAAAAGTCTTGCAAATTTCCCGCAATCAAAATTTAAGTTCGGTAGTTTTGAAAATTCAGAATTTGAGAAAGAATGCGTATTCGACGAAGCCGAATTTGCCGAAAAAGCAAGTTTCGAGTATGTAAATTTTATAAAAAACGCTAGTTTCAAAAAAACGCGATTTCAAGGAAAAGTTTCATTCAACAGAGCCGCATTCAACGATTATATAAGATTTGAAGGAGATCTGGATAACGAAATCTTTTATGGGTCTTTAGAATTACAGAATCTTAACATAATAGCTTCCGAGAATATTTATTTTCACACAGTCCGTCTAAACCCGAGCTGGTTTGTAAATATAGACCCGCGAAAGTTCGTTTTTACTCGCATCGAATGGAAAAATCTTGACGGCAGTTGGCGTAATAAGCATATCGAAACGGAACTTAAAAATATTGAAGATAATAAAGTTCCAAACGCCAGACACATTCTAAAGATTGCATGCCGCCAACTAGCCACAAATTATGAAGAAAACAACCGTTTTGAAGAAGCCTCTAAATTTAGACGCATGTCTTTTGAATGTGAAAGACTAGAGAAAAATGAGAAGTTGAAAAAGGAATTTAACAATATGGGTAAGCTATTTAAGACCGAGTTAGATTGCCCGTTTAATTCATTAGATTTCTTCCCGCGAAGTTGGAAGTTAGTAAAACAGATAACGAAAAATTCCACTTCTTTATATCCAGACGTTACACATCGCATTTATCGCTGGACAAGTAATTATGGAGAAAGTTGGCTTTGGTCGGCTATGGTTTTATTTATTATGGTATTCACTATCTTTCCCTTTGTTTACACCCTTGTGGATTTTCAAATCTGTCCGGCAAAGTATAGTGTTTCAGACAGCATGCTAAATGGCTTATGTATAGCGGATGGTCTCCACTTTTGGGAAGCAGTCAGGTATAGTTTGGCAACCGCCACTTTTCAAACGGTAGAATATCTCAAGCCTATGACGGGTTGGAGCGAAACTTGGATAATTTTTGAAAAAATCTTTGCTCCGCTTCAAGCCGCGCTTTTAGCACTAGCGCTCCGCCGTAAATTTATGAGATAACCGATCAATTCAAATCCACACCTGCGAGGCTTCAAACGCTCCTCTTTTTTATTATCAAAAAATTTTTCGCAAATTTTGATGTAATATGGTGACATCTATTCAACCAATTTGTTTTAGTTAAAATTAGGTCTAAAAAATTCAAGATATACCTTAAAGGCGGTAGAGTTATTGAATTAGAAATGAACCGCGAGCATCGCAAGTAACTCGTCCGCCGCTTTGTTTGATTTCTCCAGGCTGACCTTCGGGTCTCCCCACGGCTCTGTCTTTAGTGCTTTGTATCGCTTCTGTTCGACGACCGCGACTCGCATCGTGACAGAGTTTTCGCCCTCTTTGATAAACGTGATTTGTACTCGGCTCCCCGTTTGCCGATAGCCGCCTGAAATCGTTATCGCGGTTGTGATTTGTCCTGTCTCTTTTGCGGCAGCGTCAATTGTGTTTCCCTGTTTTTTCAGAAAGTTGAGCACCGTCTCAAATGCCCGGTCGTATGAGCCGCTGAGGTTAATGGTTACTCCGCTTGACGAGCGCGAGGTAATCGAGGCTTGCATATTTTCCGCTTGTGTCTTCCGGCTATTCTGATTTGCCGACCGAGTTTGAATATTGGCGGCGGTCACGTCGGCAATTTGCGAGCTTGGAGGTGATGTAGTTTTTTGAACGGATGCCTGATTTTGAGCGGTTATTGGGTTTTGAGAAGATCCAGGGTTTTGAGCGTTGCCTGAAAAAGTTTTGATTGAAAAGTCCCAGACCGCCCGCACCAGAGGTAATGCCGCGACATCGCCGATGTTTTTCATCGAATATGTTTTGGCTTGAGATACGGGGCGCAGCACGACGGCAAATTCTCCCGCTTCGAGCGGCTTTTCCGCTTCGATTTGAATGTCTCCGCGACCTAAGCGGACTGACCGGCTCGCCACCTTTTCTTCGGTGAAACCCGAATAAAACTTTCCTTCCATCACCGGATAGCCTTGTTTGGCTTTTCTGGCATAAACCAGCCGCCAGTTGTTCATGGTCGGGATCAGTTTGACGATTGCCGGTTCATACTCGTCCGGGTCAACTCCGGCAATGTTTCCGAAAACGACTTCAAATTTCGGGCTGTCGGTTTGTGGAACGACCCGAGAGTTTTGTCCGCCGATTGCCAGCACATATGTGGCGGTCGGCTTCTTGCGGAACAGGTTGCCAGCCATCACGCCTCCGGCGATAATCCCGCCGACCACAGGTATCGAAGAGCCGATAGTCGCCGCACCCGCCGCTGTCGCCGCTCCGGTCGTGGCTGCCGAGATAGCCGCCGTTACCGCTTCATCTTTTGCAATCGAAGCTAAATCGCCCGTCTTTTCTTTAGTTTGGACAAGTTGTGTCGGTGCAGTTAGCAAAAGCTGTTTGTCGCCGCCTTGAACCAGGAGGGCGTAGAATTGCAGACCGGAAGTTGGAACAGGCGGCGCCGTCACTGCCGTCGCACTAGCCGAACGATTATCTGGTGGAGGTGGTTGCTGCTGTTGCTGCGGCAATGGTTGATTGGAAACTTTTTGTGCCGGTTGCCTGACTCCCCCCGCTGCTGCCGTCGCCGCCGCGACAAACTGCATCGTTTCGATTAGCTTCTGGCTGACGCCGTTGTTTTTCAACTCGAACAGAGCATTTATTGAAACATCGAACCGGCTCTCGTTGGTCTGAATGTGGTTGATGATGATGCTTTCCCCGAATCCGGCTTTGACCATACGGATAATATCGGCGTTTGTAATCGGCTGCTGCCGCCCTTCCTTTGTCTCAGGAGTAGTTCGGGTGGTAGTTTGGTTCG
This sequence comes from uncultured Pyrinomonadaceae bacterium, assembly GCA_964235785.1. Taxonomy (GTDB): domain Bacteria; phylum Acidobacteriota; class Blastocatellia; order Pyrinomonadales; family Pyrinomonadaceae. The sequence goes on from CAXSBF010000053.1 coordinate 3,854, forward strand.
ACTCGGTGATAACAACGACCGGCTTTGACGGCGCGGGTTTCTGTTGTTGTGAATAAACGGATAGGCACAGAGATGAGTAAAGGCAAATTGAAACCGAAAACAGAGCGAGTAATTTTTTCACGACAATCTCCTTTTTGATAAGAGCTAAAGATTTAGAGAACTGTTGAAAAATTAAGAAAGTTCCTCAGCTCTCGAAAGGATGCGAGTGCGGCAATCAGCTACACAAGTGGAACGAATAAGAAAAGTGCTTTGACCAAGGTATGTATTCTAATTATTTGTTCTTCGCCTGAACTATCAAAGCTGATTGATTCAACCGTTAAAAATGATGTTGGAATGACGCAGCAAACGGTTCTTTGCTATCCTAAAAACTATTTAGCGCAAACTATCTTTGATAACTCAGTGATAATACTGCTCATACCGCAAGGAGCGAATATCCGCTCATGATTTGGAGAGCCAAACAATCTTGGAAAGATTCGGCTCTAAAATCTCTGAATAAATTTAGGTTTCCGATTGGAAACCCAATAGAGAAGAAATTACTGCTCTTTCTCAGAATAGTCAAGCAATGCCAAAACTTTTTGTCAGGAGGAAACTTCTGATGGGAAGCGCGAGTAGAATCAGACCGAAATATTTAGCACAAAAACTGCTTACTATCCGAACAAACTTGGGTTTTAGCCAAACAGAATTAGCTGAAGATCTTTCTTTTACCAACTTTCATTTACGGAAATCTGATATTTCACGGTATGAATCCGGGCTAAGAGAACCTTCTTTGATTGTGTTGCTTAAATATGCAAGGCTGGCAGACATCACAATGGAAATGCTGGTTGATGATGATATTAAGTTACTAATATCTAAGCAGCAATCTTTTTAGAAACAATGATATAACTCTGAAAAATTATATTAAAAGATAGAAAAATGTATATTTCGCTGCTGTTTTTTGAAAAAGTCATCGAAGAAATGCAGTTTCCGATCCAACGCATTTAAACCGACCGCGGGCTTGAGTTTTTCGTTTACAAATTTCAAGACAGATTGAAGGACTACGCTATCAAACTCTGTCCGATTAAAACACGTTCGCCGCATTTGAACGGCAAAGTCGAGCGGTCGCAGCGAATTGATCTGGAAAAGTTTTACCCACGGTTGACATCAAAGCAAAGACCCAGATCTGCCCAGTATGCTGGCGAAATAGCAGGATTACTATAACTAATTTCGACTGCACGACTCTTTGAAAGGCAAAACGCCCTGGGAAAATGGTTGGAATTGGCAAACAAAACGCTGTACACCAATGAAGTCGAAGCGATTTATGACGACTCAAAAGAACACCTGCGGTTGCAAAATTACCGCGAAGATTTATACTGGCAAAAATTGAAACAATCTTTGTGATCCGCACGAACTTTGCCTTTTGAGTAGACATTCATCATAGGAGGAGCAGGGAAATTATTGTCTCTTCTTTTGCTTGACCATCACAGACTGCATTCGAGGGTGGATTACAAAAGTCCGATGAAGTTTGAAAAACAGATGGAGTTAAAAAATAAAATGAGGAGCAGAGAGAGTTTTGTGTGCTGAAAAAATTGACCATGTCATTTGACCTTTGTACGATTTATCCAGTCAAATCACAAATTACAATTAAAGTTTATAATCTTGCACGGGTTGCTGACGTTCACCGATTTAATTCTTATGAGGATAGATTCCTTGATGTTTTGGACGCGGCTTATGGTGATAAAAGTCACGGGCGGGAATTGCAGCTAAATCGCATTTATGGGAAGGGGCATTCTTTTGGAGCACACCGGGTATTTTTGGCATTTTCCAAGGTTGTTAGAAACAATAATCTAGTAGGCTGTTCTTATATACGTCCTGATGGTAAGCGAGGAGCAACAGCCGTGCTGCCTGATTATCAAGGTCAAGGTATTGGACGGCAATTGCTATGCGCCTCTATCAAATTGTTCGATAAACAATTTACGGAAATCAGTCCTTCAGATTTAAGAATGAGGTACCTGCTGACGAGTCTAGGATTCCGACCTGTCGTTTTAGAATCAGACCTGCAAAATAAACTTGGCAAAGGATCGTCTTTCTTACATTCCATTCGTTATGACGGTGATAATATGATTTATACACGTTCAATTGCAGCCTCTCGGGGTATAAAATCCGAATTTATAATGTTTGTGTATCAGCGCGAATTTCAATAATTTTCTGATGAGGAGATGAATGAGCATGGAAGGCTTTCTTAATAAGAATTTAGGTGAATTTACGCTTAGCTGGTTTTTGCTCAGCGTGATATTAGGCGGGTTATTTGGCGCTGTAATAAAGTATCTATTTGAAGTCTGGCTCCCCGCATCTATGAAAAGGAGACAGCGAATTGAAGAGAAAGTCCGTAGATATTCCTATCCGCTGTTACAGGCAGCCAGTGATGTCGAGCTTCGCATTCAGAATATATTAGATAAAGGTGTTCAAACCAATTGGCTAAGATCTGACGTAATAACAAAACTCGAGAAAGGAGAGGGCTTTCTGGCGGATCCGTGTAAAGGGATCGGTTATTTTTTCTTAAGCACTGTATATGTTTTTGCGCGATATTTTGCTTGGGTCGAGATTTTAAAGCGTGAAGCAGGATTTCTTGAGTTTCCTCGTGAAAAGGAATCTATGGGTTTTTATGGGGTATTGCATCGAATAAACAATGCTTTTCGGTACACTGAATTATGGCAGTCAAATAAGGAAAAGAAGGATTGTACTGCTTTATATCGTCATATCCAATCGGCAATTGGTGAGATAATGATCATCGAAAGAAATAAAGAATTGGATTGTATATCGTTTAGAGAATTTGTGGATAAATATACAGATAATAAAAATGAGCGATTTCGGTTTTGGCTTCGCAATCTGATGAGTTATTTTGAAGATTTGTCAGGTATTGATATTTCCAATATAAATCAGGTTCTGGATGAAAGAGGTGAATACCGAATTATACGATTAGTAGCGGTACAATATTGGTTCTTCAAATTAATTCAGCATTTGGATCCAAAGTTTGAAAAAGTTCAGTATCGAAATGAACAACACGCCCAAAGTATTCTGAATCTCATACCAGATTCTTATCACGTTACTGTGATTAATTTACCTGCTGACTAGTAGCGCACTTGCTAATGTTCACATAGGTGGGCAAGTGAGCGACTAGGGAAAATACTAAAAATAACAACGGTATGCAATCTCAAAACCGACCCTTTTTGATGCAAATAATTTCACCTTCTAAAATATCTTGGCAAGATTATCGGAAAACGCCCCAGTCCAGCTAAATAATAATATAGTAGACAAATGTTCTCCCCGAAAACATCGGATTATTTAACCTCTTGACAGAATCCGGCGGGCTGGTATTCTTCAAGGTGTTATTAACCACGTTTTACTTTCCTATGACTGAAACAACCAATCAACCGTTCGCCGTCTCGGACAACGAGTGGCAGGAAATAATGGAAATACCCGAAGTGCGCGAGGCTTGGGGTTTAGAGGATGAAACAATCGAAGAGTTCTCAAAGCTAGTTTACGCGGTAAAATTTAATTTCCTCAGCGGCGGTCCAGGTAGCTACACGGGCGATTTATACATTCTTCAAGGCGACGCTCTGACTGGAGATGCTCCTCTGCTCCTCGGACGGCGAGAAGGACGCTTATACCCTATCTATAACTAGGTTCTGTTGACATTTCAGTTTAATTCGATAATCTGACAAAGA
>CAXSBF010000054.1:0-5234 GCA_964235785.1 uncultured Pyrinomonadaceae bacterium
GAATACTGAAACGATTTGTTCGGACGGAATGTTTGGCGGTTCTTTTTAACATTTTTACTCCTGGTTTCTAAGAAAGATTTTAAGTGGAAAATAAATTAAATGGCGTGTCAGCTTCTCGGCGGAAAAACGCCCTGGCGCGTCGGCGCAGAACCTTCAAAGTTCGGCAATGCAAATTCAACCTGCTCGCTCGACGCTAAACGGGTCAAACCAAACGCGAAAGTGAAAATATAAGATGATAGCAATGCGGCAGCAATGCGATATATGAATCTTAGGGTTTTGCGATTCATTTTGGGACTCCTGGAAAATTACCTTAAGGAAATACCCGAAAGGATTGGTTACTGATATTTTATATTGCCGTCATAATCTATCAGTCTTACGACCGTATTTGAGATTTCTCTGCCCTATGCGGAGAACACACGACCTGAAATCATATCAATGGAACAGTCAGCAGAATATCGACGCATTAAAACGTTTGATTTGCCGCTGACATATCCGCCCGCTACGCTGCTCGTTTTTAAATATTGCGCCGGGTGTTGTGTATGCGTGGCGCAATAACTAAAGTCTTCAAAAAGGCAAGTCCTGAGCCGAGGGCAGGTTTTCAAGTCTGTCTTTTATTACACAAAGGATAATAACCCATCTCAGCCTACTTTACCATCATTTTAATTCTTATTCGTTGCCATCGGTGGTGTCGCCCTCACCGGGATTAAAGTCGGTTGCCGAATCCGGTCCGTTGCCGCCGCCGAAAAAGTCTGCGCCGGAGCCGCCGGTCAGCGTATCTTTGGCGTTGCCGCCGCACATCAGATCATTGCCTGCTCCGGCATTAATCGTATCCATGCCGTTTAATCCGAAGATCATATCGGCGCCGCTCGTGCCGTTCATCGTCTCTCCCTGATTCGTGCCGACAATGACTTTGACTGTAACTGTACTCGTGCCGCCCTGCCCGTCATTGACCGTGATAGTAATGATCGAGCTTTGAATACTGCTCTGCGACACTCCGCTGATTGTCATGGTGCGATTAGCTCCGCTGCCGCCGAAAACTATATTTGCGTTCGGCACGACCGCGGTATTTGACGAACTCGCGCTCAGGGTAACATTACTCAGAGGCGTATTCGCGTCACTGACCGTCAGATTTATCGTGCCGCTCGCGCTGCTCGCGCACGAGCCGCCCGCGGCAACCACAACCGTCGGCGGAAAATTCAGAACGAAGGTCACGGTGTTATCGGTGCTGGTCGAAGCCGCGCTGCCGTTGCCCGCCGCGTCGTTCGCCGCGCCTGCCGGAATGCTGGCGGTGACTGTTCCGGCGGCGGTCATTCCGCTGACCGCCACGTTGTAAGTCGTGCCGTTGTTCGGCGCGATTTGCGTAACGACGAAGGTAGTCGCGCCCGCCGTGCCGCTTAAGGTTACGTCGCCTGCGGAATTGCCGAAGCCTGATACCGGCTCGTTGAAGACCGCCGTAAAGTTAATCGGACTGCTGCCGGTCGGATCGGCTTGACCGGCGGCTTGGTTGATGGTTACCGTCGGCGCGACGGTATCAACCGTCCAGGTATAGCTCGCCGGTGTCGGGTCGACATTGCCGACGCCGTCAACGGCGCGAACCATAAAGGTATGGCTGCCATTGCTCAAGCCGCTGTAGTTCTGCGGGCTGTTGCAGGGAGCGAAGATGCCGCCGTCGAGTTTACACTCGAAACTCGCCACGCCCGTGCCGCCGTCCGTGCCGCTAAAACTGAAGCTGGCAGAACTGCTGCCGCTCGGATTCGGCGGACCGCTGTTTAGCATCGTATCAGGCGGAGTCGTGTCAATCGTCCAGGTGAAAGATGCCGGAGTTGCATCGGTGTTGCCTGCGTTGTCAATCGCTCTAACCTGGAAGGTATGACTACCATCCGAAAGACTGTTGTAAGTTTGCGGACTCGTGCAGGCAGTAAATCCTCCGCCGTCCAAATCGCACTCAAAACTAGCAACGCCGCTGCCGCCCGTATCGGTTCCGGTAAAGCTGAAACTGGCTGAATTGCTATTTGACGGATTCGCCGGATTGGCGGTAATCGTCGTATCCGGCGCGGTTGTGTCAACTACATTCAAGGTAAATGTCCGCATTGTGGTCGCGCCGCAATCGTCGGTAAAGGTCACCGTAATAGTATAGCTTCCGACCGGATTGGCGTTGCTGACAGTTACGACTCCCGTCGTCGAGTTGACGGATAATGTGCCGGTGAATGCGCCGGATGCCATAACCGTCGCGCTCGTAATCGAGGTGTTGTCGGCAGGCGCGGCGCTTGGCGTGACGGTCGTGCCGCTGCCGGCATTGACGCTCGTTGTTGAATAAGTCCCGACCGTCGGCGGCGGGTTTGGTATGACATTGACAGTTAAAGTCGCATTAGCCGATTCTCCGACTGCATTAGTGACGGTCAGCGTGAAGGTCGCGTCTGATGCCGAACAATCCGCAAAGACATCCGCCGTTACATTGCCGCCGGCATCAACTTGGATGTTTGAAACAGTCACGCCGTTGACGGTCGCCGACGCGCCGCCGTTGACCGTAACGACTAATGTGTTTTCGGCTTGGTCAGTATCATTGACCGTTGCAATTTTCGTGTTTGCAGACGGACTGCCCTGCTGTCTGGTTACACCCGCTTGCGCCGTAATCGTCGGCAAAGTGTTGACCTGGCGACACGCCGAAAATTCCGATGTGCTGCCGTCGTCGTCAAAATTATTATTGTTGTTCGGATCGCTCGTCGCCGTCGCCGTGATTTGTTCTCGAGTGCCGGAGTCGAAGGCGAGAGCCGCGCTGAAATACGTCAGCGTGCCGCCGGCTGGAACCGTCACGACCTCTGATGTCATCAGCGCTTCGCCTTCGCCGAAACCCGAAGCATCGCAAGCAGCGTTTTTGTAGTATTGAACCCGGTATTTGCCGGGCGTCGAGTTGAGCGTCACGTTTGCGATTCCGTCGCCGCGCCGGACGTAGTTGAGAACCGGGAAGTTTTGCAGATTGTTCGGTCCGGTGTCTGTGTCGTTCGCGTCGTTCGGCGTGACACCGTTGTCGCTCAAATCAATGCCCAACTCGCCGTTCGAGTGAATTGAGTTTGAATTGAAATGGCTGCCGACTCCGGTTCCGATTTGACCGATGCCGTCGCCGGAATTGCCCGTAATCGCGTTGCTCGTCGCATCGAGGCTGCCCGCGCCGGTGATCAGAATTCCGCTACCCGTGTTGTTGCTAATAAGAACGCCCGTGACGGTTCCTGACGCTCCGCTATGCTCGATGCCGCCGCCTTTGCCGGCAGTGGCAACATTGCTGCTGATTCCGCCGTCGGTGATTGACAAAGCACCGCCCGAATTAAAGATGCCGCCGCCGGTTGTGGCTGAATTGCCGCTTATGGTCGAGTTGGAAATCGCAACCGCCGGAATCGTGTCAATAGAAAATCCGCCACCGAACGATTGCGCGTCGTTGCCGGTAATGTTGCCGGAGATGGTCGCGCCCGCGCCGCCCGCGAGTCTTGCGCCGCCGCCTTGTCCAAAGTTCATCGATGGATCATCGGACGGGTCAATCCCGTTACCGGTAAAAGTTGTTCCGCCGCTCATTTGAAATGTCCTAAGCGGATCGGTATTGCCGCTTCCGTCGTAACTCATTCCGCCGCCCGGCGCGTTGGTCCAGTCAGCGATTACGCCTGTGTTGGTAACGCGGTTGTTGGAAATCGTGCTGCCGACCAGATTAGCCGCGCCAGATGTAGAGAAAATGCCGCCGCCTTGTCCGGCTGCGCGGTTGAGCGTGACGGTCGTGTTGTTGAGCGTCAGCGTTTTGTTGCTCGCGCCGCCGGTCGAGTTGTCAAAACCGTCAAACTGAATACCGCCGCCCGGATTCTGGTAGCCGAAATCACCGGTTACGCCTACGCCGTGCCTGATGATCAGATTAGTAAAAGTCGCATTGACGGGTGTTCCAAAAAAGGAAAAATTGTTTACGTCAAACACGCGGTCAATGCCGTTGGTCGTCGTCGTTCCGGCTTGAACGATGGTTTGACCGGCAACGCCCATAATCGTTAAATCGCCAATACCCGCGCCCGTGCCGTCCGCGATGTCGAGGTCGCCGCTTTCGGGATGATAACCGTCGAAAAATTCTTCTTGATCGAACGGTCCGATTGCCAGGGTGTAGGTCATCGCCGGCATCATAATCGTATCCGCGCCCGAACCTGCCGCACAGTCGGTCGAGCCGGATTGGTCGTCATTGTTGGCGTTGATAATAGCTTCGCGCAAAGAGCATTGCCCGTTGTCTGCAATTACGTCGGTCGCCGCGGCGTCGACATTGATGGTTGCCGTTGGAGCCAGCATTACTGTCGGAACGCTGCTGTTTTTCCGCAAAATAACAATGTCCGGCGCCGTGTTAATGTTCAGTCGCATTGCCACTGCCGCGACCACTTCGCTTTCGGCGTCCAGTTCCACGATTGAGCGCTGCGCCTTCGTTTCGCCTTTACCGTTTTGGACAAGCCGCATTTTATTGCTCGCCGCGTCAACCACCATCAAATCGTCGGTTGACAATCCGGCTAGCTGCGCCGTTACCAGTTTCGCCCGCTCCCCAACCCCGCCTTTTGTTGTGATCGGACTTTCCGCTATCGCCCAGGCAGTTTTGCTACCACGTTTCAGACTTGATTTCTTGAACGCTTCCAGACCCTTATAATCCCGATTGCGTCGTTTCTCCAAAATCGTTTTTTGCTCTTCTGCCGAATATGGGCGACGGTCGACATTGCCCCGCGTCGCCAGATTGACCGCGCCGTCTTTCGTCAATACCGCGATTTCGGTTCTGGCTTCGCGGTCAAACAAAAATTCGCCGGTCGCCACCGAGAGAGCAGGAGAAGCGAGCGGAATGCGTTCAATGGTGATATTCGGTTTTTTGCTCGCAAGCTGGTCGTAGCCGCGCGCAATCAAAACTTCATTTCCCGCGGCAATGACCAAATCCTTCAAAACGTCCGAGTCCATCTGCCCGACGGCGAAAGCGGTCGCTTTCGCAGGCAAATCAAGTTTGACTGGCGCTTCGGAAAACATTGCGAGTTTATTGTGGTAAATCAAAGCTCTCGGCGCGTAACCGTTTCCGCCGACGCCGACTATCGCGTCCGCCATCCCGTCGTAATTATTGACGTCCTCGGCAAGCAGAGCGGTGACCGGCGCGGGCAATTCAACGCGCTCCTGATATTTGAAATTGCCGCGCCCGTCGCCCGCCATTAAATGTAAATTCAAGCCGCCCCGCGCCGCCGTCA
>CAXSBF010000055.1:0-5184 GCA_964235785.1 uncultured Pyrinomonadaceae bacterium
TAATGGTGATCCGAGAAGGACTCGAACCTTCGACCCAATGGTTAAAAGCCGTTTTAAGTAGGTTTTTATTCTGTATGGCTTCATTGTCTATGCTGGATATAACAGTAAAATGCTTGTTTCGACTTAATTTTCAGCATATAATTTTCACTCATCAAGAAAGTAAATGGAAACTTAAATGGAAACTTGCATCTGTTATGCAGAATCGTCGAAGATATAAATCTTACGCCTGGACTCATCCAAAGACTAAAAAACTTTATGCCCGTGTGCGTATCCGCCAAGCTGACGGCACGCTGAAGGCTTATCTTAAACCGGCGATAAATTTAAAACATGCTGACCAGCTTGCCGGAGAAATGCTCGACGATTACGCGGTTCGCAAAACCGGTTTCATCGAAGGCGAGGCAATGACTTTCTCGCAGCTTGCCGATTGGTATAAAAAAACGCATTCGATACCGCCCGTTTATTCCGATGACGGTTCAAAAGTCGCCGGCATTCGCACATTTGAAACGGAAAAGCGCCGAATAGACAAACTCAAAGAATTTTTCGGCAAAGTTTTAATCAAGAATATCGACGAAGAAATTTTGCGGCGCTACAAAATAAAACGTGAAAAAGACAAAGTATCACCGGCGACGATAAACCGCGATTTCGAGATTCTTCGCGCGATGTTTCGCAAAGCGATTCGTCGCCGGTGGCTGCGCGAATCGCCTTTCGATTTCGGCGAAAAACTGATTGAAAAAGCACTGGAAAAACGCCGCGAGCGTATTTTAACCGACGAAGAGGAAACGGCTATTTTGCTGGCTGCTAAACAATCGGAAAAAACTCTGCTTTATTACGTGATTCTTTGTCTGCTCGACACCGGAGCGCGCCCAAGTGAAATTTACGACGCTTCGACCGTCAAAGCCGAGCCAATAGTGTGGAGCGATTTTTTTGATTGCGACTTCAAAGCCGTCAAATTAACTTCCTACAAAGGAAGAAAAAAATTAATTAGATTCGCGCCCGTGAGCAAAAGACTTGAACAGGCGATGATGTCGCTCTGGAATTCAATCGAAGAAGAGACACGAGACGCAAAGGCTCAAATCTTCCCTATCGCCTCATTTAAAACAGCTTGGGGAAAAGCCAGACTCAAAGCGGATTTGGCATTAAAAATCACGAAAAAATTAAAACTTCCCGCCGCAGCGTTTTTCGACGGCACAATTTCCGATGAGCAGATTAAAGAATTGGAAAATGAAATGAAAGGTTCAAAACTCGATTTAGATGTTCGGCTGCGAGATTTGAGGCGAAATTTCCGCACAAAATTATCAAGAGCGGGAATGAATGATTCTTTGGTTCAAAAGATGATGGGACACGAAAATTTAGATACGACTTTTGACTATTTACAATCTGATTTACAAGCCGTGTATTTGGCTAATGATGCTATAAACAAGCAAAACGAATCGGCTGTCATAATCGAATCCGACGGCGTGAATTAAAATCAACTTTCGACTTCGAGAATGACTGCTAAAAGAAAACTGAAATTATTTCTCGGCTTAATTTGAAAATCTATGCAGGATCACGAAATAGATTATAACGGCTTATTCTCGCAAATATCAGCGGCTGATATGAAAAGCAAAATTGCCTTTTTATCTGAAGAACTGCCTCACCAATTTCACGAAAAATATTTGTTGATGACTCCTCGCATAACTAATCTATGCCGGTATTACTTTAAGGATTTTGAATATATTTATGATGATTACGCGACGCTTGAAACGACCGGCGTCGTTCCTCTCAGTCCGACGATAGAAAGCCGCGTCGTAGGTGTTTTAGGTCTTTCAAATCCGACTTCAGAGCGGCGCGATGCATCGAGGCTGAGAGGATGGGTCGGCGCAACGGAAGAATATCTCGGAGAAAATACCGATAAGGGACACTTTATCGCTCACACCATCGGCGGAGGACTGGAAGTCAATATATTTGCTCAAAGAAGAGATATTAACCGGGGTTGGTCGGAAAGAGGAAAGGTATTCAGAGAAATGGAAAAGTATTGCGCCCGGCGCGCGGGAATATTTTGCTTTAACCGACCGATATATTCCGAGGATACGAGCCGCCCCTGGATGATTGAATTTGGCTTGTTGATGGAATCCGGCGAGCTTTGGGTAGAAAGATTTGAAAATTAAACAAATAAAGTACAGCTCGAAATGGTTGTTCTTTTTGTTCGGCTAAAATTTTTTACAGAATCAATCTTTAAATGCTGTTTTGCCTCATAAAAATTATTTTCAAAAAAATGTGCAAGGTTTTGAGGTTTTTTGCCATATAGATTTAGAACACTGACGTAATTCGGCGTAAAAAAGAAATCTGAAGCCCGCTATCAAGGCAAAAGCTCAATAGTATGTTTCATTCAGTTCGTAGGTCAAACCTTTATCCGAAGGAAACAACGCCTATACAAAGCTCACTTCCCAAGATAATAAAGAAGTGTTAAGGAGTGAAAGATGGCAAATACACCACAACGGATTATCTCGATACATCAATTGATTCAGGAGGAGAAAACATATGGCTTGGCAACAGACTAGCCCCAACGGCGGGGGCGGAGGCAATTATTTCTCTGACGACCTTACTCTATCAACAAGGTTGGCTGGATTTATAATCAATCACGGACTGTACATTGACGGAATTCAGGGAATCTATCAACGCTGCAATGGGAAATTATACGCAGGCGCTTGGAATGGCGGTCAGGGCGGAACGCAAGAACGGGTGGATTTTGCCGCCGGTGAATACATTACTAATATTACAGGTCGAGCGGGGCAGTATGTAGACCAAATTACCATCCAGACTAACATAGCTACCTATGGACCATACGGCGCGACGGGAGGAAGTCCTTGGAGTATCCCTAACGACAATATTGGCGGCTTTTACGGACATGCAGGACAGTATGTAGATTCAATTGGTTTTTTCTATCCCTGTCCCGCTCTTCAGCCTGATGGCGCCGCTAAGCTTAAAGATAAGTAAACGGGTTGGTAATTTCAACCGTAATAACCGTAATAATCAAAATTGACCGCATCCGTATTGGCTGTGGCTCTTAGCGGAACAATTATGGTTTGAGCTTGTCTCATTAAAGGCGGAAAATTAAAAACGCCTTGCAACACAGAACTCATCTGTGTTGCAAGGCGTTAATTCTTGCTTGTGCGTTCCGAAGTTAATCGGTCGCAAACTTGATTGGAATTTATTTTAGGTTAAAGCGGCGGAAAAGTAAAAGGATTTATTGGTTTGGCGAAACTACGGTTTGAACAGTTTTTTTTCTTTTTTTTCTAAATCAGCAATGCTTCCGGCTCATTGGTCCGCATCCAGTAGTTTTCTCCAAAAAACTTTCGCAGGTAAAGAAAAGTTTCAACCCGCTTTACTGCGAAAAGTGTCACCGGATAACCACGTTTTATAAACTGAAACAGAACTTTGCGAGATTTGAAAAACCAAGATGAGGCTTTTTCGTTGACCCGATAATTTATATATTGTCTCAGGTTAAAAATCAAAAAACTACTGTTTTCTGACACCTCCTTTTTGCCTTCCAAATATCTCTGAATATAAGGCTTTCCAACGCCTGTTTTTCAGAGGGTTTTTTGACACCTGCCAAAAGCACAAATTAGGGCTTAAATTTTTCATCTTTTCACAGGCTCTCAATTCTTTCACAAAATAAATAATTTCATTGATAGTTTTCCGGCTCCGGCGGTGCGTTTAATTAAAAGAGGCGAATTAGAGCGTAGAGGAAAATTTACAGAACATCCTGAATCTATAGCTTGCCTCAAATTCTCCGATAAATAATCGCATCGATCTTTTTCAAAAAATATTTTTGTAAGGTTTTAACTAAAAATGCCATTACCTATTGAAAAGAGGAAATGACCTGTTGCAGCTTTTGCGATTTTGGCGGTTCTTTTGCTCTCCTCTGCTCGAAACGGATGGATTATCGAATACAACAAATACTCAAAAAAATCCAAAGCGATATTACCCAACAGTTGGTGATCGGTGATTTAGCGTCATCGGTCAATTTGTCGGTTTCGCGTCTCCGGCATCTTTTCAAAAAAGAAGTCGGGGTGAGCCTGATAAAATATATCAATAACCTGAGACTGGAAAAGGCTTGCCGGCTTCTGGAAACATCTCACCTGCACGTCAAAGACATCAGGATGCGCGTCGGCATCAAAAACGAGTCTCATTTTCAGAGTGATTTCAAACAAAAATTCGGGAGAACTCCAAATAATTATCGAAATATTTTTCAAAATAGCAGAAATGGACAGTAGATAGCAGAAATGGACAGTATGCAGCAGAAACGGACAGCAACGAGCTCTTGCTTATTTAAAAAACTGAGTTACTATTTCAATGTTCAATAAAAACTTACCAATTCCCCAATAAGGTTTGATCTGTTTTATAAATCTCACAATAGTCAAAATCTCAGGAATAATCTTGAACATTTTAATTCTGTGTTTGGAAAATTGAATAAACAATTCGACTTGTAAAAAAGTGCGAAAAACAGTCTTGAAGCTCCCGACTGCATACTTCAAGAGTTATCCGGCAAAAACTAACTTCCCGAATTTTAGTAAATTGAAAATTAGAAAATAAAAAGTCCGACCCGTAGCTAGCAACTACCGACCGGACATTCTTTGATAGAAATCTTTAGCACATTCGAGATGCGCCGAAGGATGCCTAACAAGCAACCGGCATCCTAACGCATCTCCTGTCCTAAAACAACTTAGACAACCTAGAAATAGTTTGAGAGGAGACCTATATAGATGAGAGTGCGTATTGGCGATTTGAAAATCGGTAAAAGTTTGATTGGCAGATTCGATTCAAGACTGTTGCAATCAATGGTTGAGTATAAACTGATTAGCCGCACTGCGGCATTGCTGCTGATAACGGCTCTCGTCAGTCCGCTTTTTTTACTGACCTCAACCCGAACGGTTTCCGCCGCTGCAAGTTCTCCGAACCAGCAAATGCCCGCGCCCGCCGTCGCCGCGCCGCCCGCACCTTTTGTTTTATCTTCTCCAGGTTTCTTGTCAGGCTTGATAGCCGATAACACACCCGCGCCGATTATCGCGCTCAATACTTTTGTCTCAAACAGCTATTCTTCGATGGTCGGTTACTTTACGCCGCCGACCTTGCCCGAGGGTTTTGCTATGGCGCGACCTTCTTCGCCGTTTGTCGCTTCGGTTTCATCAGCCGTTTCATCTT
>CAXSBF010000056.1:0-4607 GCA_964235785.1 uncultured Pyrinomonadaceae bacterium
TGTGCAGGGTCGTTGTCATTATGCGACAGCAATTCGCGGACAATGACACTCGCCATATTCCTCGAAGAGATCTAACATCGCGTTCACCGCCGCGTCTGAGTTGCTGGGAGTAATCGAAACATTCGTTGGCGCGGCTCCAGTTCAACAAATGTTAGATTTCAGTCTCACCACACAATATTGATTTGCGGTTATTACTATCATTCAACCACTAGAGATTTGAAAGACTCCTACCTCCCAGCGCGCTTGAGCATTGCTTCGCGACGGGCTTTGAACTCCGCGCCCGGCTTCCATTCGGGAAATCTTTCGGCTTGAGCCACCCAATAGCCGATTTGTAGTAGCCATTGCGTGTCCTCAACTGCACCCGACATATCCCAGTCCGGTTTCACTTCGTCGGAAACTTGATGATAATCGTGAGCGTTGTATTCGTCTTGCTTTTGCTTGCCGTAGCCCGCAGGTTTGCTGATGTAATCTATCCCGGCTCCGGGAAAAACCGCGGGGATGCCTGCCCGCGCAAACGGAAATTGGTCGCTACGAAAGAAATAGCCTTGTTCAGGAAAAGGATCAGGCACCAGGACCCGGTTTTGTGTCGCCGCCGAATTGACCAATACTTCGTCGAGCGTCGTCAGCCCGGAGCCGATGTTGATAACGTCGCGTGTGCGCCCGAACGGATTGAACCAGTCCAAGTTAATATCCGCGAGCGTCCGTGCAAGCGGATAGAGCGGGTTTTCGCAGTAGTATTCCGCGCCGAGCAAGCCTTTTTCCTCAGCCGTTGTCGCAATGAACAAAATCGAGCGTTTTGGAGGCTTCTTCAATTTAGCGAAGCCTTTGGCGATCTCCAACAGTTGCGCCACTCCACCCGCATTATCCATCGCGCCGTTGTAAATCTGGTCGCCCTTCAGTTTCTCATCACGACCGAGATGATCCCAGTGAGCGGTGTAAATAACATACTCGTCTTTCAGTCGCTTGTCCGAGCCTTCGATTTTCGCCACGACGTTGTGAGACTCAATTTCGCGCAACGTGGCTTTAATGTCGAAGTCGGCGGTCGCTCCGAGCGACACGGGTTTGAAATTCTTGCTCAACGCCGCCCGTTTGAGCGCGTCAAAATCCTGATTCGCCGCCGCACACAGCCGCCGCATAACGTCGAGCGTAATCACTCCTTCACCCGCTACCTTTTTCGGACTTGACACGGACGATTTAAGCTCAGAGCGTTGGGAGAAATAGGTCTGCAGTAAGGAAAACGGAGGCTGTGACGGTGAAGGCTCATTCACAATCAGCACGGCAGCCGCACCCTTCTGTGCGGCTGCTTCGGTCTTGTAGTCGAACAACCCGTAGTATGTTTGCGTGCGCCCTTTAAACATCGCATCGTCCAGTTTGGACGGATCGCGCGGGTTGGGAATCTGCGGGTCGTTATCGAGAACTATGACCGTCTTTCCGCGCAAGTCCACGCCTTTATAATCGTCCCAGCCGTAATCGGGCGCGACTACGCCGTAACCGGCGAAGACTATTTCTGAGTTCTCGACCTTAATCTCCGACTGCACACGGCGCGAGTAGGCAGCGTAATCGTCGACGGTGAAGTTGAGAGTTATTCGCTTGCCTTTGACACTGAAAGAAAGACTTGGGCGCGATGAGATTTCCACGAGCGGGACTTTCTGTAAATAAGTCCCGTTTGGATTGCCGGGCATCAGTCCATACCGCTTAAACTGCTCGACAAGATAATCGATAGTCAACGTCTCTCCGCGTGTTCCGGGAGCGCGTCCTTCATACTCGTCGGATGCCAGCACCTTGACGTGATTGAGCATCCCGTCACCCGAAATGTTGTCCAGTGCGGATTTAATTTCGGCGGGCACGAGCGCGGGGGGGGGATTAATCTGCTGCCCGACAGTCACATGAAACAGCACGAACGCTACAAAAACGAAAATTAACGAGACCAATCGTAGATGTTTCTCCATATCTCCTCGCTTCATCGGTATAGTAGTCAAGTATGCTTCGGTAAAGCCGCGCTTCTGAAATCTAACTTTGATTTATACCGATTTAAATTCCATTTAATAATTTATACAGAATTCCTAAACAGTCTTTTCTCAACAGTTTCCGGTAAGTTCGTCAGACAAAAGCCGAATTTTAACGACTAACGCGACGGGTTCGGTTTAAGTTAGCCGACAAATTTTATCATTAAGACTGTTTAGCGTCATCGTGCAATAGCCAATTGCGCCAAAAAAAATACTGCTTTCGCGGCGGTTTTTTTTATTTTGGTTATCGTGCCTTTAACCAGAAAATGCCTGCTGGTAACTGTCCTTGATCATCTCGGTCGTTGACTCGGCGTAAATCTGCGTCGTTTCCAGTTTTGAATGCCCCAGAAATTTTTGAATCTGTTCGAGCGGCATTCCTTTTTCCAATAGGAATGTTGCCACTGTATGCCGCAACAGATGCGGGTGAACCTTTTTGGTAATCACGGCTTTCTCGGCGGTTGTTTTGACGATCTGCTGAATTCGGCGTGTCGAGAACGGGAGATTACGATTGCTTTCAAATATAAAGCCGGTCTTGCGATTATTCAAATGAGTCTTCAATTCCTGCGCCAACGCGGGCAGAATCGGCACATACCGACTTTTTCCGCCTTTGCCTTTTTCGATCAAAATCATCAACTCGTCGAAAAAGAAATCTTCGACTTTGATGGAAACAAATTCGGAAACCCGCGCCCCGGTTTGAAACAGAGTTTTTATCAGAAGTCCGTGTTCGCTATTATCGCGGTAGGCTTGACCGATCAATCGCTTTTCTTCTTCGCGGGAAAGCCTCACGACCACCCGCTTTCTAGTTTTTGTTCGTTTGATGCCCAACGCCGCTCGCACTTCCTTGGCAACATAACGCACTTGGTCATAACTTAAATGATGCCTGCGCCAAAGTTTGGTCGTTGCCTCAATAACTTCTTTGAGCGTCTTAGTTGGTTTCGCTTTTTCGGATGGAGTCCGCATAACTTGTATTATAGTGGTTAAAAATGAAATTAAACAAATAGAAAAACGGGAGAAAACTTCGCTCTCTAGGTATTCTGCGAAATTATTTTTCTGAGGATTTATGATGATTGAATGATAAAGATGAGTATCAATGAGGAAGACCGCCCGTTTACCAAAAACCAAAGCACTAAGGAAGAGCAAAGACTGCAAGCCGTCTTAGCTGTCCTTCGCGGGCGAAAGGCGACGGAGGTCTGCCGCCAGTATAACATTTCTCGAAGCGACCTTTACAAATTCAAGCGACGTGCGCTGCTGGCGATGAAAGAAGCGGTCGCCGACCAAAAGCGAGGTCCGCGCACACCAGCCAATAAAACTTGCGCGGAAAAAGAAGATCAGATAAAAGCCGTCTGCAACCGCCAGCCGACTTTGAGTTCGTATCAAATCTGCCGGTTGCTGCCGCAAGGCTTGACCACGCCGCGCACGGTTCAGCGGATTCGGCGAAGGCTTCGTTTGCCGCGTCTGCCAAAGCGCGATGCCCCGCGCCGGCGGCGCAAGCGATTCTCCGAGGAAGAAAAGAAATTTATCAGAAAATTTGTCGGTGAAAAACTTTATCTCGGTGCTTTGCGGCTGAGTTGGGATTTGAAAAATCAACACAGCATAGAAATCAGCGCGTCAACCGTCGGTCGTCTCAAACAAAGCATTTTGGCGGAAATCAATCCGAAACCTGCGCTGACAGTTTGGCGGCGTTACGAGCGGCGACATCCGCATAGTCTCTGGCACGGCGATATGCTGGAAAAAGTCACGCTCACTTTTGAAAATCGCACGGCTTACCAATTAACCTTGCTCGATGATTACTCACGAGCTTATGTCTTCTGCGATCTGTTCCGCGAGGTTGGTGCTAACATGACAATTCGTGCGCTGATCGCCGCGATGCGTTTTCACCAGACAATTCCGAAAGCTCTGGTTTTCGACAACTGTTCTTGTTTCAAAGGCGAGATGCTCACAGCTTTCTGTCGGCGGTTAGGCACCAGATTGATTCACTCGTCGGTCAATCATCCGCAGACCAACGGCAAACTCGAACGTGCTTTCCGAGATGATATGAACGAGTTCTACCGACGTTTTGATAAGTGGAAATTTTATGATCTGCGGCAAAAATTGCCAGCTTATGTCGAATATCGGAATCAGATACGAGGTCACTACGCTTTGCAGGGAAATCCTGCGGTCACCAGATTGAAAGAGCAAGACTTCTTTGCCTTGCCACAGGTGTTAAAGAATTTGGAAAGCTATGCGTGGTGCCATCGCGGGCAAAGAACTGTCGGTAGCAACGGAGTGCTGAGTATCAACAGCCGGATGGTTTACATTCATCCTCGGTTGAGCGGACAAAAAATCCGGCTTTATGAAACTTTGGAAGGATTGGAAACCGAAGACTCGGCAGGACGATTTTACCTGCTGAAAAATTACCGAAAAGAAATCTGTCCACCGTTATGGCAGATGGATGACAAGACCAGAGTTTATTATTTCACGCGAATTTACTGGTCGCGGCGGGCAGAGTTTCCGGTTGTAATGTCCAACGGAAAAGAAGAAATAGGAAGGATAGAAAATCGCTTTTCCGGCAACTAAAACAGTCCGCGAAATGCTGTCGCGCTATGTCAATGATGGCACACA
>CAXSBF010000057.1:0-3850 GCA_964235785.1 uncultured Pyrinomonadaceae bacterium
CGGCAACTAAAACAGTCCGCGAAATGCTGTCGCGCTATGTCAATGATGGCACACATAATAATCAGAAAAAATGCGTTGGCGCGGTGTAGCGCAAAACAGCGCATGCGAAAATCAGTCAAAAATTTGTTTTTCATAATTTAGGGCGAAATTTGGAATTAACTTTTTTGCGAGTAAACCTATTCGTCTCGCGCCTCCCAAATCGCAAGAGATATGCCCAAAAATAAAACCTTAGTTTTCAATGGTTTGCAGTAAGGCACAAACTTTGCTCTTGTCTAAAACCGTCAACCGAATTAATGCGTTGATAAGAAAACCAAAAAATTGAAGAGGAAAATGTAATGAAAAACGGATTAAATTCTGCGGCTGAACTCGTGCGAAACGCAGCAACTCGAAAAATTAAAAACTGCTCCCGCAATGAAACTTTAACGAACTTAAAAAACAAAACGCGCCTTGCGGTAAGAGCCGCCGCGCCAATTTTAACAGGGATTTTATTCAATCTTCTGCTTCACGAAGCCGCGCACGCGCAGGGCGGCGGTCCGATTTTTTCGGGCAATTCCGGCAATCTCGCCAACATCATCCGCGAAGGTCTAAAACTGTTCGCCATTTTATTGTTCTGCGGCGGCGCATTGGGAATCGGAGCGGCAATCTGGAACAAAATGTGGGGCAAGGAATGGGGCAACTACGCCATCGGCGGCGGAGCGGCGTTCGCTTTCGGCACCATCGTCGCGGTGATTTATTCCATCTCGCAGGGGCAGAATGTTTCGGTTGACACGAATTTTTAAGGCGGTGATTTATGCGACCGAGACCGATTAGACCGAACGTCTATCACGAAATAAAACGCTGCGGCGTTTATCAGGGCGATTGGAAATACATCCTGATTCCGACCGCCGCCGCCTACATTATGCCGTTCATTTTCGGCTGGTGGATTTATTACGTTCCGCTTGGCGTTCCCTTGGGCGCGATTACCTTCGTCGTTACGCTTTCGCTGTTCACGTTTTTAAGAGCCAGCAAACCGAAAGGCTGGCTCTTTCATAAACTGGACGCGGGAACAGACGGCTGGAGCAAATTACGCCGACCAATAGCAGATGAATACGAGAGCGAGCTTTGGATAAAGCACTACAACACCTAAACAAAAACAAAAGAAATTTTATGCTCGAAAATTACACGAATTTATCGCCGCACTTTTTGCTGGCGAGCTTCATCGCCAGCGGCGCGGCTTTGGGCATCGGACTCGTAACGGCGTTTCGGCTTCTGCCCATTTATCGAAAAAACGTTGGACTTAAAATTAATAATCATACCGCGCAGGCAATAAACGCTCTCCCCGCCGCTGATGATAAGAAACTGATGCACGGGCAGGGACGATTACGAAAAAGCGAAATAATCGGCTTTGACGGCGATTTGCTCCGCTACCGGGACGGAAGCTACGGTCGCGCTTATCGCATCACGCTCGCCAACACGATTTATCAATCGGAAGAGTTCACCGAAAACCGCGTTGACGAAATCGCCAGCCTGCTCAATTTCGACAAACCCGCGGGAACAATCATTCAAATTCGTTTCGATTCCCTGCCCGACGGAGGCACGGTTTTGAGAAATCATTTGCAATGTCGGAATAAAGAAGAGAGCCACTCGCACGCCGCGCTGCTGCACGCGACAAATCTCAAAATTTACGAAGACGCAATCGGCGATGAGCTCCTCAAAGAGCAATCGGCGACCGTTTGGATTCGCGTTCCGGCGCAGGATGCCCACGACCACAAACCAATTCTCCAATTTCTGCCAGGGCTAGTCCGTGAAATCGAGCGCGGCGGATTCGTTCAATTCATAACCGCGCCGATGGTGAACGGCAAAAACGCCTTTTCACAAAATTTTGTTAAGCGTGAGCGCAACCGCGAAGAAAAATGTCGGCAAGCAGCCGAGAAAGTTTTTCGCGCCTTTGAGGAAAACTTCCCGAAAGAAATGCGGCTCGAACAAATGCCGCGACAGAAAACTTTTGAAACGCTTTTCGTCTCGCACCGGCGCGACCAGCAAAGTGCGCCCGTTCTGCCCGAAGCGGTTAAATGCGTTGACATCAGGCGGTATTTGACGGCGAGCAATATCAAAGCCGATGAAACCGATTTTGTTATTCACGAGCAATCTCTGGCGAGCGTCGTCAGCTTAAAAACACCGCCGCAGAATTTCGTCACCGCCGACACGATGCGTTATCTGACTTGCCGCGGCGATTTGAATTTTCCGCATACGATTGTGCTGGATTTCGTCGCGCTCGATGTGGAAGCCAGCAAAAAGGAACTGAAGAAAAAAATAGGGCGCATCGAAGGCAGCAGCAACACTTTTTTCGGTCTGAAGCCTTTGGGCGAAGACGCGAAAGTCGTCCGTGAAGAATTGACCGAGCTTTTACGGCAAGTCGAAAAAGGACGGGAGAAAATCTGCAAAGCGCGAATCAATTTTATTGTTTTCGGCGGGCGCATCAGCAGTCGCGCCGAGTTAAAAGAAAAAGTCGAAACTTTGTCTGAGCGATGCGAGCAGATGATGTCCGCAGTGCGAAAAATTCCCGGCGCGGATGCCGTGCGCGAAGAACCAGCCAGACAACGCGCGATTTATCCGCGACTGCTCGCCGGAGAACTTTCTGCGACAGAAACTGGGCAGGAATTCGGCGAGGCGGCGAGCAGCCTGGCGGCATTCGTTCCGACCGAAGGCGCGTGGAAAGGCAGCCCGCGACCGCACAGCCTGTTTCTTACGCCCGACGGTCAGATGTTCGGCTTGGATTTGTTCGACCGCAACTTGATTAAATCTCCCACGGTTATCGTTACCGCTGCTTCCGGCGAAGGCAAATCGGTTTTGGGAATGCGAATCATTACCGACATCCTCGCGCACGTCGGGCGCGTTAAGGTGCGGGCGATTGATTATAAAAATTCGCTGAAGCCGATGTGCAAATTGTTCGGCGGGCGGCACATCAACTTTGCCGAAACCGATCCGAAGCCTTTGAACGTCTGGAATTATCCCGGAATTGAAAACGGCACGCCCGCAACAAAGCGGCAAAGCACTTTCGTTCTGACGGATTTGCTTAATCTCAGCAAAACGCCGAAAGAAGACACGATTACCTATTCGATTGCCAAACTCATCGTCACGGAAGTTTATAAAATATCCCAGACCAGAAACGGCGAGGGGCGACCCAAGTTTCAACCGACTCTGAGCCATTTCCTCGATCTTTTGGGCAGTTACAGTTGGAATGAAACAGAGCGCAGACCCGCAAACGAGCTTTTTTTGAAACTCAATATTTATCGCAACGACGTTTGGCTCGACGCGCCGACACATCCCGATTTCGATTCGGATTCGCCGTTTGACGTTTACGAACTCACTTCCCTTTCGTGTTTAGACGAACCTGTCCGCGAAAGTATGGGCTTCCGCATTGCCGCTTCGATTATGCAGGAAATCGGCGAAGAAAATAAACAGGGACAAATCACGCCGTTTCTTTTCGTTTGCGACGAGATGAAGGAAATCACGAAACATTTTCCGGCGATTCTGGATTTAATCGGCAATACAAGTTTGACGGGGCGCAAGGAAGGCGTTGTGACGCTTTTAATGGGACAAGCCTACGAGCATTTCAGCGGAACTGACGACGCGCCGAATCCAATCGGCATTGACCTCGTGAAAAATTCCGGCGTGAAAATCATCGGCAAGCAGATCGGCAATTTCGACCGATTGGTGCGAGATTGCGACCTCTCGAAAGAGACGCAAACCGCCGTCAGAAGCATTCGCAATCCTTACGGAATTTATACGCAGTGGGTGATGGTCATCGGTTCAGGCGACGACAAAATCGTCGAAATGGGAGTGGTCAGCCAATCGCCGATTGAGCGTT
>CAXSBF010000058.1:0-3460 GCA_964235785.1 uncultured Pyrinomonadaceae bacterium
AACTTCGAGGTTTGCAAAACTGGCTTGCTGAATTCGGCAACAGTATCCGGTCGTAACTTTTACTGTCGAGGGTAAAGGATGTTTTTCTTTTATTGCGAAGTAAAATTCTACATAAGGCAAAAAACATTCAAATCAAAATTTGGATGGTAATTTTCAGAAGAAAATTCATCTTCCAAAAATAAAGGAGACTTTTGAGTTTTGCTTAGGTCTCCTTTATTTTTGGAATTTTTTCTTTGCTATCCTCATCCTGTCAATAAAAAAACTACAAGAAAACTTGTTATGACAACCCGCAAATCATTTTTTATTCGCTGGCTTTTATATACCGGCGATGACATTGAGCTGGAGCATTCCGTGATCGAAGTCGAGCATATTTGAAAGCGGCATTAAAAGCCGCGTTTTGAGTCTGATAGAAGCACGTCAATGGATGCAGGATGCGAGAATAGAGCAAGAAGAAAATCAGGAGGTTGAAATTAAAAGTATTTAATAAAATACCCCGCAGCAAGCTGACGAGGTATTAAAATAAAAATCTCATTTGTCAGTTATCACTTTTCACATTTAAGTTGCCGCTTGAGTTTTCGTATCCGTCTGTCCGAATTTTGCTTGAGCGTAAATTTCTGCCAGCGAAACTTTACAGTTTATCGCTTCGATTGAAATCACGTCGTCGCGCTGATTATAGATGCGATAAACCCATTGCTTGGCGTTTTGCTTGGCATAATGCTCGACGCGCATTTCGTTTTCATTGACGAGAAGGTATTCGCGGATGCTCTCCATTGCTAGATAGCATTCGAGTTTTTCCGTTTTATCGTTGGAACTCGTGTCTTTGGAAAATATCTCCAAAACAATCGCCGGATTTAGCAAAACATTAGATTTTTTATCGATAAAGGACGGCTCGCCGCTGACAATCACGACATTCGGGTAAGAATAACGCCGGTCGCTCAATTTGACGCACATATCGTTGACGTAAATTTCGCTTTTTTGTCCTTGAAGACGACTTCCGACGGCGATAACCGCATTAGTCGCAATCAAATTGCTGATTCGGTTCGAGCTGTCGGTGCTTAAAATTACGCCTTCGGCATAATCCGGTTTGCGCGAGCTGTCGCGCTCGGAGCGCAGAGATTCTTCTGCCGAATTGGTTTTATCGGGTTGGGTTGTGGCTTTTTCACTCATAAATTTCTCCTTTTGAAAGACGGGGCAAGTTCCAAATATTAGGACGGCAAATTATTGTTTCCGGCTTTGGAAACAATCTTGCGATTGCGGAAAAGTTTATCAAAGTTCGGCGGCGATAGGCAAACTTATAAAACTTCAATTTCAATCGTTGGCAAATCAACTAAAAACAGTTGTTTTGCTTGCGGCATAAAAGAACTTTGCGCACGAATATCGGCAAAAGTCGTTTTGCAGGCGATCGGCTTTGAGATTTACAATCTAAAGTTATGAAACTTTCAGAATTAGCCGAAAAGACATTCGCGGTCGTCGAAAAGGGCGACGAAAATTTGGAAGCCGAAAGCGCGGCAGGACTCGATATTGCCGAAAGCGGACAGATAACATTCTTAGCCAATGCGAAATATACGCCGCAAATCAAAACAACCCGGGCAACGGCGATTTTTTTGAATGAAAACGTCGAAATAGAACGTGAAGACATTGCCGTCCTTCGCGCTAAAGATGCGTATTTGGCTTACACACGAGCGTTAAGAATTTTTAATCCCGAACCCGAATTTGTTTCGCTCGTCCATCCTTCGGCGGTCATTGACGAAACGGCAAAAATCGCAGAGAACGTTCACATTTCGGCAAACGTCGTCGTCGGCGCAAATTGTGTCATCGGCGAAAAAACGAAAATTTTTCCGAACGTTACCATTTATGACAACGCGAAAATCGGCGCAAACTGCACGATTCATTCGGGCGTTTCCGTGCGCGACAATTGCGAAATCGGAAATGACTGCATCGTTCACAATAATTCGACGATTGGCTCTGACGGTTTCGGTTATGCAAAAGATGAAGAAAGGCATTGGCTGAAAATTCCGCAAACCGGACGAGTCGTTATCGAAGACGACGTGGAAATCGGCGCAAACACGGCGATTGACTGCGCGTCGGTCGGCGAAACCAGAATCAAACGCGGCGCGAAAATTGACAATCTCGTGCAAATAGGACATTCCTGCACAATCGAAGAAGACGCGTTGATTTGCTCGCAAACCGGACTCGCCGGAAGCTCGATTATCGGCAAGCGCGTCATCTTAGCCGGACAAGTCGGCATCGCGGGACATTTAAAAGTTGGCGACGATGCGGTAATTACCGCAAAATCGGCAACCAGCCACGATGTCGAAAACGGCAAAATCATTTCCGGCATTCCCGCTTTCGACAACCGCGATTGGCTGCGCTCGATTGCCGCGTTTCGTCGTTTGGGCGAAATGGCGCGAACGATTCGAGAATTGGAAAAACGGATTATCGAACTGAAACAAAAACAGATGTAGATTTCTTATTTAACCTTGATTTCCGAAAATTTTTAATATTTCGTTGTTGTCCCGTGAATTGTCGCAGCGAAGCGCGGACGGTTTGTTCACGCTTCGCTGTAAAAACATTTTGTCGAGCGTCAGGCTTAGGGTTGCTGCGCCGCCGGTGCCGGTCGGTCGCCCGCCAAGCCAAATTGTATACCTGTAAAACCCGCCGTGCTTTGCTGCAAAAACCACGTTCCGCTCGACGGGCGATAGACCGCGATGTCTGTTTTCCCATCGCCGTCGTAATCAGCCGGGACGGGCAAATCCGACGGCTCACCGAATTGTGTGCCGAGGAATCCGTCGCGGCTTCTCAACATATACCAGGTGCCGACTGATTGACGGTAAACAGCTTCATCGGCTTTGCCATCGCCGTCATAATCGCCGACGACGATTTTGTCGGTCGAGATGCGCCGTAAGAAGAGTCGAACGAACCGCCGGGGACGTAACGCGCGACGGCAAAATCTTTGGTCGTAGTTGAACCGCTTGCAGAATAAACAGTCCCCGCCACGAGAATTTTGCCGTCCGGCTGAACCGCTACCGCATTGCCAATGTCGTCGCCCACGCCAATCGGAGTTATGATTTTGCCGCCCGTGCCGAACGACGCATCGAGGGTGCCGTTCGCGTTAAAGCGAACGAGCGATAACTTACTCACAAAATCATCCACGCTCGTCCCCGCGACAACCAACTTTCCGTCCGACTGTCTGGCGACGGCGTTGCCTCGATCCTCACCGCCGCCCGCGGCGACGCGCATTTTGCCCGTCCCGGCAAACGTCGTATCCAAATCGCCCGGCGCGGCTTGTGCAATACCGGCGATGCTTAATATAAAGACGAGAGCAATTCGTTTGCAGACATTTACACAAACAACATTCTTCACACTGGCGTAAAAATTTTTATTCATCTTCCTTTTTCGGTCATGGGTCATGTAACAAAAGAGATGCTGGAAGAATTAAGCTGATGAATATAAAGTCTAA
>CAXSBF010000059.1:0-3429 GCA_964235785.1 uncultured Pyrinomonadaceae bacterium
GGCGACGACAAAATCGTCGAAATGGGAGTGGTCAGCCAATCGCCGATTGAGCGTTGGAATTCGACGACCGATGCTAACGAAAGAAACACTCGCGCTACCGCCGAAGCGTTAATGCCGAATCAACCTTTCGCGTTTGTGCTGGCGTGGCTGGCGAGTAAATATCCTCTCGGTTTAACTGCCGTAGGACTGACGGAAATCAGCGCGGAACATATGGAGGAACTTCGCGTCTTTGCTGCCGAAAACACAATTTAGAAAATGAATTAAAAATTATGAAAACCGAGAAAAACCTGAAATTTATTCATCAATTCGCCCTCGCCCTTGTTCTTTTTTCGTTTCTGATGTTTCCGGCTGCGCAGCCAACGAGGGCGCAGTTTGCCACGTTCGACGCGACGAACTACGCGCTGCAAGTCGCTAAGAAAATCGAAGAAGCCAGCCGCTGGATTAGAATGGTCGAGCAATATACGCAGATGTATCAAAAAGCGATTGAACAGGTCAGTTCCTTGCGCGGAATCCTTTCAATTGTTGACGAGCAAATCACAAAAAACAAACAAATGGTCGAAGGCTGGGCGGCGGTCGGGCGCATCGTCAAAGGCGTTTACGATCTGAAACGACAAATCGAAAATTCCATCAGGAGCGAGATCCAAGCCGTCGTCAGCATTTCGCGTCGCTACCGCAACGGCATTTTCGATATGGAGGCGAATAAGCGCGATCTGGACGATTATCTCAAACACGCCATCGGCAGGAATGCGGATGCCAGCCTTAGAAATTTGGAGCGGCTCGCCCGACTCGACTCGTCATTCGAGCGAATGCTTTACGACCGCGAGATGATTCTGGCGGAACTCGCGCTTGCTTACAAAGAGCAGGCGGAACTGCAAGACCGCGTAACCGAACTCAGGAATATAGCCAGCAGCCAACAGGACAAAATCGAAGGAATGCTCGCTCAGCTTCGTGAAATCGGCTCGCGCATCGCCACCCTTGAATTAAGGCTCGATGAGCTGAAAAAGCAGATCGAGGAAAAGTGCAAACAATACGGCTTGAAAATCGAGCAGATGGAAGAATTCGGCAAACAAATCCGCCAGACCGAAGAAATGATGACGACCATCACAACGGGCAGTCAGGAATTTTATTCCGAGCTTGAAAAATACGAAGTCTGGAAAAACGATCCGCTCGACAATCAATTTCCCTGGTAGAACGAGAAACAAAAAATCGGAGCAAAAAAATGTCGCAAATAACAGAAAAAGTAAAAATCAAAAAACATCCAAAATTTATCGTCCTTCTAGGATTGTTGCTGCTCACGCTTTCGGCTTTCGCTACGGAATCATTCGCTCAACGCCAGCCGCCGCAAACGCCTATCGGCGAGTTGAACGGTAAAACGATTTATGCTGATGACGTGATTAACCAAATCAACAATGACAGCCCGTTTATGCCCGCGCTCGAAGACGATAAGTTGACGAGCGACCCGACGGCAACGCCCGCGCCTAACGCCACTCCCGTGCCAACGCCTGTTCCGCGTCCGGCAGCCGCGTCGTTTGATAAACAAATTGACAATATGATGAAGACGGCGAAGGACTGGCTTTTCGCCTCGATTTTGAACACGGTCGTCAAACCGATGCTGCCCTATTTGACGTTCTTCGCGTGGATTATCGCCAGCTTCGTTCTCATCATCTCTTTCCTGCGAAAATTCTCGGACGAGCGCGGCTATTCAATCGAGCTGCTCTTTCGCTGGGGCATTCGCACGCTTCTGTTTATGCTCATAATTGGCAGCGCGCCTTATTTGCTGGACGTTTTCACGCTCGTCGGAAAACAAATCGCCAATCCGCTAAAAAGCGCAAATTACTGGTTAGTCAAAGATTTTGACGAGAAAATGAAATCCTACGTCAAAGCGAATTTCAGCGTCGAAGACCCGAACGCCATCATCGCCGAGCGTCTGCCGAACGGCGAGCCGGGCATTTTGGGCGTGATTAACAATAAAGAATCAAGTGTTGCGGACGTAACGGCGGATTTAAATTTCTTGAACTGGAATATGCCCAGAATGTTCACGCTGATGGTTGTCAGTCAGAACATCATAAAATTCGGCGGTATTCTGCTCGCGCTCGCCGGTCTTTTTATTCTTATCGGCTTGAAGCTGGCATCGCCGATTATGGCGGCATTGGGCTTTGACGATAAATTCGCCGCGCAGACTTTTTACCCGTTCTGCTGGGGCGTGGCGACATTCTGTTTGTCTTATCCGATTGTTAAAGAAGTAGCGATGTATATCGCTTACAGCATAGGAATTATCGCGCTTTCGATTTACAACAGCGAGCCGCTTTACACGCTCGATCCACAGACGGCGAAAATCATCTCCTCCGGCAATTACGACCCCGGTTCAAGCGCGGCAATCGTCACGTTTTTATTTTTCATCGCCGCGCTTTCATACATTTTGACACCCACACTGGCTTATAAAGTTTTGCGCGGTCAGGTTTACGAATCGGTCAATCAGGTTTCGATGGGCTGGATGCTCTCGGCGGTCGGCACGGCACTTGAAACCTACGGACTTGTCGCTGGCGCGGCAATCAACCGTCAAGCCGAAAACACGCAAATTCAGGGAATTTATAATTCGGAAAAAACGAACGCCAAAGCCGCGCTCGAAGCCGGAAAAATGCAAACCGACGCGCGCCGAATTCAGGCTCTATCGGGCGTGCAGGGCAGCCTGCAAACCACGCTCGGACAAATTTACGGCAATCAGACGACGAATATGCTGATTACCAACTCGAATCGGACGATGCAGTTGCAGCAAACGAACGCCGCGACGCAGCGCGAAATCCAGTCGCAGCGCGTCGAATATACCGACCGCACGAATCGTTTGGGTTTTGAAGCGAATCGGGAAAAAGGTAGCCGTTGGGTTGAAAACGAAGCGCAGGTCAACGACAACATTCTGAATATGGCTCCCGGCAGCGGAGTCGTCGGCACGCGAGGGCTTGCGGGCGTTATTGCGAACGGCGCGGGCAGTACCACGGGCATTCCGCTTGATCCGTCGCAGGTTCGACAGACTTACGGCAATCAAATAACCGACGAGCAATATAAGCTGAACTTGGGTCAAAACACCAGAACGCTCACTTCGCAAAGAGAAACGAGCGAAAACTATCAAGAAAATTTAAATGCGAGCATCAACCAAAACGCCGACCGGAGCCTCGGCGCGATTCAGAAGGGAGCGAGCATCAGTGCGGGCGCGGCGAAGCAGGGCGCAGGGATTCAAACGGCGGGAATCAATCAGTCTTACGGCTTGGAGATAAAAGCCAATGACGTGACTTTTGCCGGACGCAACGAAGCCGCACTAATTAACAAAAATTCTGCCGAAGAATCGGCGCATTTGCGAATGGCGGCGACGGTCGTTACCGGCTTTTTCCGCGATATGGATCGGCGGCTTGAAGAAATGAAACCGAAGTATTA
>CAXSBF010000060.1:0-2735 GCA_964235785.1 uncultured Pyrinomonadaceae bacterium
TCAACGCTCGATGCTACGGTTTCATTTGTCTCTACATTCCAGCGCGTCATCGAAGTCCGGTTGCCTCTGCCCGTAATAAAACCTGATCCGTAATTGGTAGTATCGTGCTTGATAACCGATGTGATGTTCTGATTGACATCCGTGTCAGTAGTAAAATCTCCGCCGTCATAACCGTATGTCATCTTGGAAACTAAACCGAATACGTTAGTTGCCTTGTTCAAGCCCGACTGCCTGGTTTCCAATGGCAAGCCGATAATCCTTCTCGATATATATGCGCTGCTCCAGTTGTATTCGGTAAAGCTGCTCTTCAACTCGGTTGTTTGATTTGTATCATAGACCGTCACCAGGTTGGGCAGTGTGATTCCCGATTGCGTTATGTAATCAATATGCGTTCGTTTCGTGTTGGTCGTATCACCAACCTTCGTATCCGTGACGCGCGGATTAATGATGTATGTCTTTGTCGTGTCATCCTGCGTCCAGACGGTTTGCGTCCACCGCTTTCTCGCCCCGTCCGCATAGTCTTCTGTCGCCTGCGGCAAGCCTTCCTGCCAGCCCGTCGCGCCGACGTATGTTTTTGAGATCGCGCTGTTCGGATGACCGACCATCGAGACTTCAATCTTAGTGCCGGTTCTGCTTACATTGTCAGGTAAGGTATAGCCGGCGTTTTCCGTGATTGTATTGTTGACGACGACTTCCTGCGGAGTGCCGTTTTGAGCCAGGTTAAAGTTCTCCGCCCAACTTCTGGTTTGCGTAAAGCGCGGACAATCGCCGAGATTTGTCCCCGGAGTGTCGAGATTGGTTTGAACATAGTTCAAAACGTGCGTCGGGGAATCGGCGGCAATCTTACTGACCTTATAGACTTGCCCGTAGCCGTTGTAGTCAAAGCGAGTCGAGCTGCCGTCGTCGTAAGTGATGCTTTGCAGGGCTTTGATGCTGCCGCTTGCCGGTCCGTTGATGCTCGTAATGGTGCCGTCGAAAGTTGCGTTGATTGGAATCGAAGTGTAATAAAACGTCGCGTAAACATGAAACTCGTTTGCGCCCGAGCCGTTTGCGGTCTTTCGTTCCTGGTAAATCGCTGCCAGATTAATACCGTTGATGTCGTCGTAGACGAGGTATAAGGTTCTGCCCAATGTATCGGTGATTGATAGCAGTAATCCGTGTATGTCGTATTCGGTGGTGATAAAGTTGCCGTTGCGGTCTTTGATTTTCGTGCAGCGATAAGCGCCCGCTATCCAGGCATAGGACATCTGCGTGCCGTCGGTAGTGGTGACGGTAATCGTCAGATTCGCCGGCGGATCGCTCGGACGGCTGGCGCCGGTGACTTTCAATTGCGCGTAGCCGGAGTCCGCCGCCTCGTAAGTGTTGCTTGCCGCTGCCTGCCGGAACTCGGTCTTGGCTCCCGACGGGCTGACCATCAGGTAGGTGAATTTTTTTGTCCCGCTGACCATATAAATCGGCTCTATAACCGGTAAGCCGAAGCGGAAGCCGGGGCTGACATTGCTTTGGTCGACGTCAAAAACCATTGTCGAGCCTTCTTTTGCCCAGACCAGCGAGTTGTAGGAAATACCCAGCCCGGCGTCGAGTCCGGCGCGTCCTGGAAGATTAACCAGATTCGTTCCCCACGAGAAGTTCTGCGAATAAAGGTCGGTCTCGCCCGTCGCGTTCTTCGGCGAGAGCCTGGTCTGGGCAAATTCATAAGTGTGAATCTGAGCGCCGGTTTGTTTCAGATAAGCCGACTCGACAGCCATATTGCCCGCGACCCCGAGCGATGTGGACTGGTAAGTTCCCGTCACGAGATTGTAAACGTACCACATGCCGGTCGTCGGTCGCCAGACCGCGATGTCGGCTTTGCCGTCGCCGGTGTAATCCGCCGGAGCGGGTTGGTCGCCGTAATTGCCCCAACCGGGAACCACTATAGTCCCATCGTAGCTTTTTCTGATATACCACAATCCGGCTGACGGTCGGAAGACCGCGAAATCGGTAAGTCCGTCGCCGTCGTAATCTGCCGGCACGGGAACGTCGCCCACCGCTCCGTGTTGAAAGGTATAATAGCCGTACGCGCCTTGAATATGCCAAACGCCGGTCGAGGGGCGCCAGACCGCGATGTCGGTTTTACCGGTGCCTTCGTAATCGCCCTGAACGGTCAGGTCGCCCGCCTGTCCGAACTGCGTCATAGTGATCGTGTTATTGCTGCTATTTTGAATCCACCAGCTGAAAGTCGAAGGTCGAAACACGGCAAGGTCAATTGTGCCGTCGCCGTCATAATCGCCGGGGACGGGCTGGTCGCCCGATTGTCCGAATGAAACGAGTGTGGTCGCGCCGGTTGAACTGTTTTTGATTTTCCAATCTCCGCTATAAAAGATGGCAGGGTCGGTAATTCCATCGCCGTCGTAGTCACCCGGAACGATAGTCGGGACAAACGAGCCGAATATATTGCTGATGGTTTCGGTGACAACTTCGCCATCGGTGCTTCTTTTGATTTGCCATTCATTGTTTGAAGAATTCCAGACGGCAATATCGGCAAGATGGTCGCCGTCGAAATCGAACGAAACGCTGGCTGCCCCCTGCAAGGACGAGGCGTTTGCCGAAGCCGACAGAGCGGTGGCAGCGGCGGCGGAGCTTGCCGCCGCATTAATAATCGGCTTAGAGGTGGAAGTTGCCAAGCCGAAGAATGAGCTGAAAGATGAAACGGCTGATGAAACCGAAGCGACAAACGGCGAAGAAGGTCGCGCCAT